>NZ_CP089538.1:2062500-3279356 GCF_021233055.1 Spirosoma oryzicola
GGCGGTCTAACCTAGACTTAGGGACCGTGTTTGGTGGGTAGTTTGACTGGGGTGGTCACCTCCGAAAGGGTAACGGAGGTTTCCCAAGGTTTGCTCATGCCGGACGGTAATCGGCAGCGGAGTGCAATAGCAAAAGCAAGCTTGACAGTGAGGCAAACAGGCCGATCTGGGACGAAAGTCGGGTATAGTGATCCGGTGGTTCCGCATGGAAGGGCCATCGCTCAAAGGATAAAAGGTACGCCGGGGATAACAGGCTGATCTCCCCCAAGAGCTCACATCGACGGGGAGGTTTGGCACCTCGATGTCGGCTCGTCACATCCTGGGGCTGGAGAAGGTTCCAAGGGTTCGGCTGTTCGCCGATTAAAGTGGCACGCGAGCTGGGTTCAGAACGTCGTGAGACAGTTCGGTCCCTATCTGTGGTGGGCGTTGGATGACTGAGGGGGTCTGTCCTTAGTACGAGAGGACCGGGATGGACCAACCGCTGGCGGATCGGTTGTTTGGCCGCAGGCACGGCCGAGTAGCTACGTTGGGAACAGATAAGCGCTGAAGGCATCTAAGTGCGAAACTGGCCCCGAGATGAGTCATCCGGTATAAAGGGTCGTAGGAGACGACTACGTTGATAGGCGACAGGTGTAGGTGCAGAGATGCATAGAGCTGAGTCGTACTAATGAGCCCGGACGCGTGATTGTTGTTGCTGCAAATGGAATGTGTGGAAATGTGTGTATTGAATTGTTTGTTTCTTTCTGTGGGGACAAAGACAACGCCATAAAGACATAAAGACTTTGAGCGCAAGCTCGACGAGTTCAACAGGTTGGTGCGGTTAAGGCGGGTGAACACCTCTTCCATTTCGAACAGAGCCGTTAAGCCCCGTACTGCCGATGGTACTGCTGTCACAAGCGGGAGAGTAGGAAGGTGCCACCTTATGATATAAAGCGAGTGAATAGGAGACTATTCACTCGCTTTTTTTATGCCTTTTATACTGACTCAGTAGAGTAGTTTAGCCTTTTTCTTAACTTAGTTCTTTGAGTCAACCCTGTAAAGAAATGGCAATCTTCAAACTGCAAGTAAACGGCCGCAGCTATCAGGCTGATGTCGATTCTGATACGCCCCTGTTGTGGGTCTTACGTGATTCTTTTGGCCTTGTTGGAACGAAATATGGATGCGGAATCGCGCAGTGTGGTGCGTGCACTGTGCATTTAGACGGTGAAGCAGTCCGCTCTTGTGTACTGCCTGTATCTTCTGTCGGCAAAGCAAAAGTCACGACTATCGAAGGGCTTTCGGTAAAAGGAGATCACCCCGTGCAGAAAGCCTGGGATGAAGTTGACGTGCCGCAATGTGGTTATTGTCAGGCGGGGCAGATCATGACCGCAGCTGCGTTATTAAAGCGTAATCCAAAGCCAACGCAGGCGCAAATTGACGATACGATGACCGGTAACCTTTGCCGGTGTGGTACGTATCATCGTATCCGCGAAGCGGTTAAGCTGGCAGCTGATTCGACTTCCTCTCCTAAACCTGCAAAAACAAAATAGCCATGCAGACCCTCTCAAAGCCAAGTCGTAGGAATTTTTTAAAGATCGCAACAGCCGCTGGTGGCGGTTTGTTGCTGGGCTTTAACTGGTCTGAGTCCGAAGCTGCTGGATCTACTCTTGTCGATACGACAGCAACTGCTGTTTCAGGCGTTGAGTTTAACAGCTACCTTTCGATCAGCCCGCAGGGAGTTATCACTATTTTTTCGCCAAATCCCGAAGTTGGACAAGGGATTAAAACGGCTTTCCCGATAGTAGTAGCCGAAGAATTGGACGCTGACTGGAAGAAAGTGGTTGTAGAGCAAGCTCCTCTCGACACTAAAAAATTTGAACGCCAGGTAGCGGGTGGTAGTGGTTCTATTCCTCATTCCTGGCAGCGGTTACGCAAGGCGGGAGCGACTGCCAGGCAAATGCTGCTGGAAGCCGCTTCCAAACGCTGGAATGTGCCCGTCTCTGAATGCACAACCGAAAACGGATTTGTCCTCCATACGGCTAGTAATCGTCGACTGAGCTACGGTGAATTAGCTACAGATGCCGCTCAGCAAACGGTTCCGGCTGATGTTAAGCTGAAAGATACCAAGGATTTCAAACTCATTGGTTCGACCATCAAGAACGTCGACAATCCGAAAATCAATACTGGTAAGCCGCTATTTGGTTTAGACTTTTATAAGGAGGGTATGTTGTTTGCCATGCTGCAACGTCCCGCTTTTGGTTATAAGTTGAAATCACTGGATGCGAAAGCCGCCAAGGCAATGTCGGGTATTGTCGATGTAGTGACGTTCGATAACAACGTCGCTGTCGTCGGTAAATCAACCTGGCAGGTGAAGAAGGCGAAAGATGCGCTGAAAATAGAATGGGAAAAAGCGGAAGCACTGGAAAGTACTACGGATCATAATCGTATTCTTAAACAGATGCTGGACGATTCAAACGCAACCGTTCGTCGGAAGGATGGTGATGTAGATAGTGCATTCAAAAATGCGGCAAAGGTTGTCAAAGCCGAATACCAATGTCCGTTTTTGCCCCACAATCCGTTGGAGCCAATGAATTTTTTCGCGCATGTTCGTCCGGATGGTGTTGAGCTGGTCGGGCCTACGCAAACGCCGGAGTTAGCTCGCAACGAAACGGCCAAGCTGCTTGGCATTTCGCCTGATAAAGTAAGCGTTCAGTTAACGCGGATGGGTGGTGGGTTTGGCCGTCGCCTGAAGGCCGACTACGTAATTGAAGCGGTTCAGGTGTCGAAGCTCGTAAATGCGCCGGTCAAAGTTATCTGGACCCGTGAAGATGATATGAGTGGTGGAAGTTACCGTCCTGCTGTGCGATACCGTTTTGAGGCTGCTCTCGATGGGCAGGGCAACATGATCGGTTATAAATTGCGGGGAGCGAGTATCAACGCGGGGAACGCAACGCGCGAAGATAATTTTCCGTCGGGTGCCGTTGACAACCTGTTGATCGATAGTGTAGATCATAAATCGCCGATTACGACCGGTCCCTGGCGCGCGCCAATTACCAACTTTCTGGCTTTTGCTGAGCAGTCGTTCCTGGATGAAGTGGCGCAGGCTGCCGGAAAGGACCCTGTACAGTTCCGGCTGGAGCTGCTCGATAAAGCGAAGCAAAAGCCGGCTGGGGCAATCAAATACGACATCGACCGCATGAAAGGCGTTATCGAACTAGCTGCTGAAAAGTCGGGATGGGGCAAAAAGAAAGGAGCCGATGGTAAACCAGTGGCGCAGGGTTTCAGTGTGTATTTCTCACACCGTTCGTATGTTGCCCAGGTCGGTGAGGTGGTGATGCAGAAAGGCAAGCCCGTTTTGCAAAAAGTTTACTCGGCTGCTGATTGTGGCATTGTTATCAACCAAAGCGGATCGCAGCAGCAAGTGCGTGGTTGCATTGTTGATGGTATTGGACACGCTATGTACGGCAATATGACCTTTAAAGAGGGTGTCCCCGATCAAAAAAACTTCAATGAGTACCGGCTTATCCGGCTCAATGAAATTCCGGAAATTGACGTGCACTTTGTAAAGAATGATATTGAACCGACGGGATTGGGCGAACCATCGTTACCACCCGCCGGAGCCGCCATCGCGAATGCCATCTACAAAGCGTCGGGCAAACGGTTGCGCAGCCAACCATTCATTGAGCAGGAAGAGTTCAAAGAATTTAAAGGCGTATCGTAGTTTTATTACTCGAATAGTTTACAAACAGAAAACCCGGTCTTAGCCGGGTTTTCTGTTTGTTCAGAATGATTGTTGTTACTGCATAGCAATTACTCGGTTTGATTTTTCGGTAGGGCGGGTCGATACGTTTAACTGCTTGCGGATGCTGCCCTCGCTTGATTTTACCTCCAGTTCGTATTTACCGTCGGCCAGTTGCTCGACATTTAATTTTACAGCATACTTCGTTTCTTTTTTGCTGATGTTCTGGTTGAAAATAACCTGATTGTCAGCATTACGAAGCATCACGACAACGGGTACCTCATCTGTCTTATTAACTGATACGCGAATGTGATTGCTAACGGTAACAAAAGCACTGGCATCAAAGGACAAAGCTTTCGGTGTCGTTGGATTGGCTAAGGTTGCAGCGCTCATGAAGAGAGAAATAGCCAGATTACTCATGAATGATAGCATAGTAGTAGTTGTTTAATGTTCTGGAGTTAATTCGTTGTCTTTCGTTGTTTACTCGTTCATTATGTATAAGCCAAAGCTCGTGCCAATCGAGAGCGTGATTGACAGTCAAGTAGTTAACTGTTAAACTGTCCGCTACTTTTGTCCGCAACTGGACAACTCTCGTTCACTTGCGGACAAAAGTAGCGGGTGCTTTACTCGGCAGAAAGTGAGAAAAATATGAATTGTCAGGAATAGCTTTTTAAGCGTATGTTATCCTGCTTGAGCTGTGTTTTGGTTCGTTTTAGCGCTTTGTCTAACAGGTCGCTATTGGTTGGTGCGGGCTCTTGAGTTACACGTTGCTCTCGTTGGTCTTAAACCAATACTTACCTTTCTGAGTGCTCTTCGATCGGTTACAGAATAAGGAACTCAAACTTCGAATGGCCGTTCAGGGTTGTCGTTCTTACAAGCCATTCACATTTAACTATGTCTACCGTTGACCACGTTCTGCTTGGTTACTCCATTTTTATTGTAATAGCCTCCTTTCTTAACCTTATACGGCTCGACTACTGGTGGATTCGGATGTGGGATTTTCCGCATTTGCAGCTTACCGTCATGGCTGCTGCCGGTTTGTTAAGCTGGTTGTGGCTCGATCATCTGATGGACGGGTATCGGGTGTTAATTCCGATTGGATTGCTACTGGCGCTACTCTATCACGGATGGCTTATTTATCCGTTTACGCCCCTCTACCGGAAGCAGGTAGTACGCTATGTGGGTAAAAAGGATGGTGATGAACTTGATGACAACACGATTCGACTGCTCGTGTCCAATGTCTACATGGAAAACACCCAAGTACCAAAAGTCAGGACGTTGGTCGAGAAGCATAAACCTGATGTTGTGCTGATACTGGAAGCGAATCAGAAATGGAAAGATGAATTAGCGTCGATAGAGGTTGACTTTCCACACCGGATAATGCATCCGCTGGAGAATACATATGGTATGCTGTTGTATTCACGCTTTCCCATTCGTCACCACGAACTACGCTTTTTGATTCAGGACGATATTCCATCGGTATACGCTCAGCTTGAGCTGCCCTCAGGAGAGCTGATCAACTTTTATGGGGTTCATCCCATGCCGCCCAGCCCAACTGAACATTATCGGTCAACCGAACGAGATGCTGAACTGTTGCTGGTTGGCAAGGAAGCCAGGGAAAAAACAGGGCCTGTTATTGTGGCTGGTGATTTGAACGACGTGGCCTGGTCGCACACAACGCGCTTGTTTCAGCGAATAAGCGGTCTGCTGGATCCCCGAATCGGTAGGGGGTTATACAATACATTTCACGCCAAGTATTTCTTTCTACGCTGGCCTTTGGATCATGTGTTTGTGTCGCATCATTTCCAGCTACAGAAAATACTGCGCCTGCCAAACTGCGGATCTGACCACTTTCCGATGTTTATTTCGCTAACCTACGTACCCGAAGAAGAACAAGTGATTGAGGAAATCCCGCAACCCGAAGGGAACGATTTAGAAGAAAGCAGAGAAAAGATAGAAGAAGCCACGTAGAGCGGATCTAACGTGATGACAACTAATGGTTGTTTATCGCTGTTATGTTGAGATAAGCAGTAATCAACATGAGCAGGGCTTTTCTAAAAAACGAGAGTGCAGACGATCCCGTTGTTATTCCGGCACGGGCACCGCTGCCAATAGGTACCATCAACTACGTTACGCCACGCGGTTTGGCTTTGTTACGCACCGAACTGGAGACGCTGGAAAGTGAACGGGCACATGTTCAGTCGAACGAGAGTGATGAAACGGAGCGAACCCGGCAACTGGCGTTGCTCAATGGCCGGATTGCTAACCTTAACCAGCGCATTGCCAGTGCAAAAGTTGTCGATACGCGCGACCATCCGGAAAACGAAATTCGTTTTGGGGCGACCGTCAGCCTACATAGCCAAACAGACGCACCCGTTCATACTGATCGTCAGTTGACAATTGTTGGCGTTGACGAAGCAAACGCTAGTCTAGGCAGGATCGCTTTTACGGCACCGATTGCGCGGGCATTGCTGGGAAAGCACGTGGGAGACACCGTTTCGCTGCCCGCGATCCGAGGAATCAACAAAATGGAAATAACCGCAATAACCTATGACGAAGCCAGTTAACCCATAGTACCGTCGTTCGGTTGCTGATAACGGTAGCGCTTACACCTGCAAAATAGATGAATCGTATCCGGAGAATAAGGTGGTCAACATTCGACTAAACTCGGCCTGTACGGGAGCCGTAATGACAACCGGTTCGCCTGTTTGCGGATGCGTAAACTGGATACGGCTAGCGTGTAGCAACATGGTGTTCATGGCAAATTGATCCAGAAAAAGTTTGTTCTGTTTGTTGCAACCGTGGGGACGGTCGCCGATGATTGGATGGAGGATATGCGCCATGTGTTTACGCAGTTGATGCATACGTCCCGTCGTCGGTTTAAGCTCGACCAGCGAATAGCGCGAAGTAGCGTGCTTGCCGAAGGGTAGCGGAATCTCTGCGCGTTGTAATGTTTTCAGTGCCGTCACCGCGTCCTGAACCACACCGTCATCTCGTCGTAGTGGATAGTCAATAACTTGTTCATCATCGGTATAACCCCGCACGATAGCCAGATACGTTTTGTCAACGGCTCCCTCAGCAAATTGCTGCTGCATAACCGAATTCATGGCTTCTATCAGCGCAAAAAGCAGTACACCGCCCGTTTTGCGGTCCAAACGATGCACGGGATATACGCGCTGGCCTAGCTGGTCGCGGAGAAGCTGAACCGCAAATTCGCTGGCGTCACTAGCTATCGGGGATCGGTGGACCAGTAGTCCATGTGGCTTATTGATCGCTACCAAATCCACGGTCTGATACAGCAATGTCAAGGGCTGACGTGGATCAGGTACTACGTTACTTACCTCCATAATGGACAAAAATACGGGATAGATGGCTATGTCGTACGAAACGGCTGGTGTCCGCTCGGGTGAAGTATTATTTTTGCGGCTTGGCTGGTAACTTTTGCGTTTCTTTGCCGAAGAAAAGGCTCGGTGTCCTTAACATTAACTTACCCTTCAACGTCACGTTCATGTCTCTTTCAACAAATTCACTGCGGGTTCTTGTGGTCGGCTGCGGCAACATGGGCTCGTCGCACGCGATTGCTTATAAAACGTTGGATGGTTTCGATATCTGCGGAATCGTATCGACTGGAAATAGTAAGGTAGTTCTTAACGAACGACTGGGCGGAGGGTATCCTTTATTCGATGATTATACGACAGCACTGGCCGAAACCCAACCCGATGCCGTCTGCATTTCAACCTATCCTGATACGCACGAAGCGTTTGCGATACAGGCATTCGAAAAAGGCTGCCACGTCTTTATCGAAAAGCCGGTTGCCGACACCGTAGAGGGCGCTAAGCGGGTAATTGCAGCCGCCGAAAAAGCCGGAAAGAAGCTTGTAGTCGGCTATATTCTGCGGCATCATCCTTCCTGGGAGAAATTTGTGGAAGTAGCCCGCGAAATGGGTAAGCCGCTGGTAATGCGGATGAACCTGAACCAGCAAAGCCACGGCACAATGTGGACCGTGCACCGCAATCTGATGAAAAGTCTTAGCCCGATTGTCGATTGTGGTGTGCATTACATAGACGTAATGTGCCAGATGACGCGGTCGAAACCGGTTCAGGTAAACGCCATCGGTGCTCGTCTGACGAATGACATTCCCGCCGATAATTACAATTACGGCCAGTTACAGATCCGCTTTGAAGATGGTTCTGTGGGCTGGTACGAAGCAGGCTGGGGGCCGATGATGAGCGAAACTGCGTTTTTTGTGAAAGACGTTATTGGACCCAACGGCTGCGTTTCTATCGTCGCCAAAAATGCTGGAAGTGCTGGTAAATCAGATAATGTCGATTCGCACACAAAAACCGAATCGTTACGTGTTCACCGGGCCGCGCTCAATGCGTCAGATCAGTTTGTGGAAGAAGATACCTGGATTGATATGCAGGATGAACCTGACCACCAGGAGCTTTGCAACCGTGAACAGCGCTATTTCCTGAAAGCAATCCAGGAAAACATTGACCTGACTGACCACATGCAGGACGCTGTCAACAGCCTGCAAATTGCGTTCGCCTGCGATGAGTCCGTGCGGACGGGACAGCCGGTACTTTTATAACGGAGAGAAGATCGTTTATTCAGGGCTGTGTTCGCACAGCCCTTTTTGCGTTGTAATCACCATCCATAAAGCCTTCACCTATGACTATCTTTCCTACCCAATATTCGACTTTGTCCGCGTTGGCTTTGCGAGATCGTATTGCAGAACGCTACGGATTTGATGAGCTTCGTTGTCGGTTTCTGCTGCACGGAGTCAGCGATACCTATGTGCTGGAAAGCCCCGTCGAAAAGTACATCTTCAAGGTATATCGGGATGCTCACCGGAGCCTGAACGAAATAAAGGGCGAAGTAGAGCTGCTTAACATTCTGAAGGAGCAAGGGGCAAAAGTGGCTTATCCAATTCGAGACATGCGGGGTGAGCAGATTCAGGTGTTCAACGCTGCGGAGGGAACTCGGCATGGTGTCCTGTTTACGTTTGCCCATGGATATAATGTCTATGATCTAACAGACGAGCAACTGCGGGTAGTAGGGAGAGAGATGGCCTTTAACCACAACATTACGGCCCGAATCGACTTATCGTACGAGCGAAAAGCGTACGACATGGATACCACGCTCACACGACCGCTCGAACTCCTTAAGCCAGCCTTTGCCGATAATCTGGAGGGCTACACATATCTGTTAGCGCTGGCTGATCAGGTCAGGGAAAAAATGGCATCGTTCGATACGGATAACTTTGGTTATGGTTATTGCCACTACGACTACTTGCCAAAGAACTTCCATTTTGATGGTAATGCGTTTACTTTGTTTGATTTCGATTTCGCTGGCAAGGGGTATCTGGCTAATGATCTGGCGTCGTTCCTGGTTCATTTTTTCTTTCATACCATTACCGGAAAAATAACAAAGGAAGAAGGAGATCGGCAGTTCGCGGTATTTATCGAGGGTTATCGGCAAGTGCGTACACTGTCTGATGAAGAATTGGCTGCGGTTCCGTTCTTCGGTATTATGTTCTGGATTTTTTACCTGGGCTTTGCGTACGAAAACGTTGACGATTGGTCCAACAGCTTCTTCGGACCACGGTATCTGAACGAACGGGTATCTGCAATCCGGCGATTCACGGAGATGTATTGTGCGTTTTGACAACTAGTAGAGAATACAGAACGATGCGGCTAGTACAAGCGATAACGACTATTTTTTTCGGGCTACTCCTGCTGGATGGACTGCCTTCTTATGGGCAGCGGGCAAAAGAGCTACAGCGTTTTCAGCTGGCCCAAGTTCAGCAGGGCGTTGCTGTCGATGCGTCTTATTTCTACGTCGTCAACAACCATTCGCTGACGAAACACCTCAAATCGGGTGGTAAGCAAGTGGCCGTCTGGCAAGATACAACGGGGCTGCTAAAGCACATGAACAGCGGTGTAGTTATCGGGAAGAAGCTGTATTGTACGCATTCCAATTATCCGGACGTGCCTATGGCAAGCTCGCTCGAAATTTTCGACACCCGTACGCTACGGCATATCGGTACGCATAGTTTTGGCCTTTTTCCCGGATCAGTTACCTGGGCCGACTTTCACCAGGGACACTGGTGGGTTGCTTTCGCCAACTATTCGGACAAAGCCTCTGCCGAAGGACGTGACAACCGCTGGACTACCCTGGTGAAATTTACCAAAAGCTGGTAACAGGTGGAGGCCTGGACGTTTCCGCCTGTTGTATTGCAGGCATTTTCGCCAAAGAGTACCTCTGGCGGAGCGTGGGGGAAAGGCGGATTCATCTACTGCACGGGCCACGATAAACCTGAACTATACGTTCTCAAGCTACCGGAGCGTGGGCATACCCTGCAATACGTAAAAACAATACCGACCATCAGCGAAGGGCAGGCGTTTGCGATTGACCGGAGCATCAGGTCAAAACAGGTTCTATACGGTATCACCCGGCACGACAATTACGTAATCGTATCGGTTATTGACTAACTGAACACTGACTTTGTACTAAAACCGTTCGACCAATACCCATGACTAAGCCTTACTAGGGTTAATCCTAGTGGTGTTCTTCCGGCAATAATTAGTTGTAGGCATTATTCGGAATCGAGCGTTCCTGCCTATGCGCTTCGTAGCGAGTAGGGTTTGTTAATAATTAGTATATGGGTAGATCGAATTGGATAGAGCTAATTTGGGCTACTAAGATCTACAAATAGGATTAAAAGATAAATATCTGTAATACAATATATTATCTATAGATTTTTGGGTTTATTAAAATGTACTTAAAAATTTATTAAAAAATTTTAATTATCGATGAGTAGTTCGGCCGCATTAAGTATTTCTTACGCCAGAGTCTGACAATTCTTTATTTCCTCTATTGTTGAACCTAAACGGATCGTCTCGGCGACCCAGAAACTTCATGCAAAAACTTTTACGCCCGCAGGCCCCGCTTGTGAGGATGTTGAGGCTGTCCTCCACACAAAGTTTCCTTTTTTTATTCGGGACTTCGCTTGCCTACGCTGCACCGGCTCCAAGCTGGGAGACCTTGTCTGGCAATCTTACGGTTCATTTGGCAACCAATTACGTCGACAGAACGATATCGGGTCGGGTAACGGACGAAACGAACGCGTCGTTACCGGGGGTCAGTATCGTTGTAAAAGGAAGTCAGCGCGGTACGGTCACAGATTCGGATGGTCGGTATAAACTCGATGTACCGAACGGTGATGCGACGTTGGTGTTTTCATTCGTGGGGTATTTGCCCCAGGAAGTACGCCTAGGAGCCCAAGGCGTTATCGATGTATCGCTCAAGACCGATAACAAAGTACTCGATGAGATTGTAGTTATCGGGTATGGTACGACTAGAAAATCGGACTTAACCGGTTCTGTGGCGACCGTCAAACAATCGGAATTGCAGGAGCGCCCTGCGCCTTCGCTCAACCAAGCGCTCCAGGGCCGGATGCCTGGTGTGCAGGTAAATAACAACTCGGGCCGTCCGGGTGGTCGAACCACCGTCAGGATTCGGGGCTTTAGCTCCATTAATACATCGAACAACCCGCTGTACGTGGTCGACGGCGTCATTCTGCCGCAAGGCAACCAGAACCAGTTTTCGAACGCCATCGATTACATCAACCCCAACGACATTGTCTCGGTTGAAGTATTGAAAGATGCCTCGTCGACGGCTATTTATGGCGCACGGGGTGCCAATGGTGTTATTCTGGTAACGACCAAGAAAGGCAAAGCCGGTGAAGGGAGCGTAACCTACAACGCTGATTTTAGCGTAAACACGATTGGCCCTAACCGACCTCGGGTGCTAAACGCCCGCGAATATTTAGCTACGGAGGAGCTGGCTTATAATAACATTCAGAAGTACGATCCCGTTGGCTGGAATGCCGGACGGTACACGTATTTGGACCCGATTGCCCGCCGGAAACAATACAGTGCCAACTTTCCGGGCGTTTTTGACGCTAACCTGAACCCGCTTTACGATACTGATTGGTTTAAAGAAACGACGCAGAACAAGCTGTCGCAAAACCATCAGCTGGGCTTTAGTGGTGGAAGCGAGCGGACGCAGTATTCACTGTCGCTGGGCTACCGGAACGATGAGGGTTTGATCAAAACGTCGTATATGAAGCGGTACTCGGGCCGGTTTACGGTGGACGATCAGGTCAAGAAGTGGTTGAAAGTGGGCGGTACGCTGGCCTATAACAACCAGAGCGAGAACATCGTAGACCAGAATGATGCGGTAGCGCGGCAAATTGTGGAAGATTTTCCGTTCCTGCCCGTTACGTACCAAAACGGTACATACGCCAGCAACCGCGACTACCCAAGCGCTGAAGGAACGTTCAGTTCGTACGCCCGCCTGATGGGCCGCCGGTACATCCTCAACACGCAGACCACGCAGGGTAGTTTGTACGCGAACATCGCCTTAGCCAAAGGCTTAGAATTCCGGTCGATTTTGGGTGCCAACATTGTGACTCAGGAACAGAACAATTCGGAGAGCCGACTGCTGAACATCGGGGGCAGCGGAACGGGAGAAGCTCGAAATCAAAAAGAAACGTTCTGGTCGTTGTCGAACACCCTGACGTACAACCGACAGTTTGGTCAGGACCACTCGGTTACGGGTTTGCTGGGTATTGAGTGGCAGGAGAACCAATTTTTCAGAGTGGCAGCTTTAGTCAATGGCTTTGCCACCGATTATTTCGGCTTTAATAACTTAGGTGCGGGTTCTATAAATCCTCGTGTTGAATCGGATGCATCGCGGTTCGCATTCAACTCGTACTTCGGGCGGTTTAATTACGGTTTTAAGAATAAATATCTCCTGACTCTGACGGGCCGGGCTGATGGTTCCTCCCGCTTCGGGGAAAACAACAAGTTTGCGTTCTTCCCGTCGGCGGCTTTGGCCTGGCGCGTATCGGAAGAAGATTTCCTGAAAACCAATCCGATCATCTCGAACCTGAAGGTGCGGACCAGCTACGGATTGACCGGTAATGCCGAAATTCCGAACTACCAGTCGCTGGCTACGCTAAGTTCGGTCTACAGCACCGTCTACAACGACGCACGGGTCGGCGGAACGGGTATTAACCGATTAGCTAACCCCGACCTGCGCTGGGAGAAAACCGCCCAGTACGACGTTGGGTTAGAAATCGGCCTGTTCAAAGGTCGGGTTAGCCTCGAAGCTGATTACTACTACCGACTAACGACCGACATGCTGTTGGATGCGCCGGTTCCGCGTACCAGCGGCTACGCCACCATTCGTCAGAACGTGGGATCGATGCAGAACCAGGGCTTCGAATTTGGTTTGAACACGATAAACATCAGCCGGGGCGACTTTACCTGGAACACAACGTTCAACATCTCGCTTAACCGCAACAAAGTACTTTCCTTAGCAACGCCGTCGGACATCTTTAACGTGGGTGGTCCAAACTTCACCAATCCCACCAACGTCATTCGCGTGGGTGAACCGGTCGGAGCCTTCTGGGGGCTGACCCGGCTGGGTACCTGGAGCGAAGCCGAGCGCGAAGAAGCGGCTAAGTTTACCAGCTATAGGAACAACCTGACGATGCTGCCCGGTGACATCAAATACCTGGATGTAAACGGTGATAAGGCCATCACCGATGCCGACCGTAGCATTATTGGCAACGGCAGTCCGAAAGGCTGGGGTTCGTTGATCAACAATTTCCGGTTCAAAAACTTCGACGCCACGCTTGATCTTCAGTTCATGTACGGCAACGACGTGATGCTCATGAACCTGCACGCCAGTGAAGACCGGCAGGCGCTGGCTAATAGCTACACCTCGGTGCTGAACGCTTGGACGCCAACGAACCAAAACACCCCCATCGCCGAAATTCGGGAAACCCGCGCGGGTTACGTGACGAATGTGGACAGCCATTGGATCAAAGACGGTTCGTTCCTACGGGGCCGGAACGTCTTGCTAGGCTACACCCTGCCGACGCAGGTAACGAACCGATTGAAACTGAACCGGGTGCGATTCTACGGTACGGTGCAAAACTTCTTCCTGCTGGTCGACGATCCTATCATTGGCGATCCGGAAGTGACGCCTACCAATCAGGGCAACGGCAACAGTTCCTTCTCGCAGGGCATGATCTGGCACAATTACCCAAAACCCACCACCTACCTGATGGGTATACAAATTGGTCTGTAACGTAAATTTTCGTCACCCAGTAGTCACGATTTACATGGTGAACCGTGGCTATCGGGTGACAAACCACTAAACTCCTGAATTTTATCATGCGATTTACCATCGTAAAAAACATAAGCAAGGCCCTGCTGTGCGGCACCGTTCTGCTTGGTCCCGTTGGTTGCTCTGATTTCCTAGACGAGCAGCCACCTTCGAACCTGACTACTGAGAGTTTCTACACGATACCTGACCACGCCGAAGCCGCGTTGGCTTCCGTGTACGCTGAGGTCCGATTCTTCGGCGGTGGTGCCGGTATTTTTTCATCTAACTGGCAGTTACTGGAGGCTATGACCGGCACGTCAACGACGGAAACCGCCCAGAACTCGGACCTCAACAACCTGTATAGCCTGTCACACGACGGTAATACGGTTCACGTTGTTAACTGGTGGAACGGCTTGTACCGCGTCATCGCGCAGGCTAATTTAGTACTCGACCGGGTGCCAGCCATTACGCCGATGCCCGAAGCGCAGAAAAAGAAGATCCTGGGCGAAGCACGGTTTCTGCGGGCGTGGGCGTACTTTACACTGGTTCGGCTTTGGGGCGATGTGCCTCTGATTACGAAGCCACAAGCCGATGCTACAGCCTCAGATTTCCGGCCGGCACGTAACAACCAGGAGGAAGTTTACAAGCTGATCGTTGAGGATTTACAGGCGGCAGAATCGGCTGGTCTGGCCTGGATGGACGTTAGTGGACGGGTGAATCTGGCGGCTGTGAAAACGCAGCTGGCGAAGGTGTATTTGACGATGGCTGGCTTTCCGCTGAGCAAAGGTGCGTCGCACTACAAATTAGCCGCCGACAAAGCCTTGGAAGTCATCACCTACGCTACGTCTAAACCAGCAGAAATTAATCTGTTTTCGACCTACGAGGACGTACACCGCGAACAAACCGAAAACCGCCTGGAACACCTGTTTATGATTCAGTACAACACAATCGTGCCAGGAGTAAACGTATCGGGAGTAGATATCCCGGGGGGATCCAATCCGATGGACAATTTCTATGGGAACTTTAAACCAATCAACTTCAACGGTCCTACGGGTACGGGCAGCTCAATTCCAACGCTGGATTTTTATAATTCATTCGAGACGGGCGACCGACGGACCAAAGACCAGGAAGGGTATTTTTACACTACCTATTTCACCAATGGTACCGGTGCCCGGTTTGACCTGGGCCGTCCATACGTGTTTAAGCATTTCAACCGGACGTCAAACGGTACGGAGGGCGTGGCCGGTACGCGCCAAAATAACCTGAACGTTCCCCTGATTCGTTACGCCGAAACGCTGCTGATTTTTGCTGAAGCGCAGAATGAGGTGGGTGGACCGACGCAGGCCACTTACGATGCCCTAAAGCGCATTCGGGACCGGGCACAGCTGACGACGCCCGCTTTGGGTACGTACACGCAGGCCAACTTCCGGGAGGCCGTTTGGCGGGAGCGCTGGTGGGAATTCTGCTACGAGCAGATTACCTGGTTCGACATGGTGCGAACTCGGAAAGTGTTTAACGAGAAGACCAAAGGTTTCGACAACTTTGTTGGGCACGTCAACTTAAATACGAACAAGGTTCTGGAACAGAAACATCTGCTCCTGCCGCTTGGTGTTCAGGAGATGCTAAACAATCCTAACCTGCGTCCGCAGAACCCAGGGTATCCAGGAGTATAACGGGATGATCACAAATGAAAAACGCCGGGCATGACACCCGGCGTTTTTTGTTACTAGTAATTGGTTCGTCGGTTACTGACTCAACAGTACGCGGTCGATAACATGCACGATGATACCGTTAGATGCTACCTGATCGGCCTGCGTGACCGTAGCGGCATTACTACCATTGCCTTTTCCTGTTACCGTAACTTTGCCATTGTTGACGTTAACCCGAACGCTACCGCCCTGAGCGGTGACAATATCGGCACCGTTCTGGAAGGTTTGTGCATAAGCCCGGTAGTTCAGCACGTGATACAGTAAGAGACTAGCCAGTTTCTGCTGATCTGCTGCCTTAATAGCCGCTTCGTCGGCGTAACCTGCTGCCTTGAATGCGTCGTTGGTCGGCGCGAAAATCGTATAACCGTTCTGGGTATTTTTGTTCAAAACATCCTGCACACTGGCGCCCGCCCGATCAATGGCCGCTGCCAGGAACGATAAATTCGCATTATTTTTTGCTAGCGTAACAACATTGACTGTTGCTGGTGTAAGCACCTGGTTGATAATATGTACTACGCTACCAACCGTTGGATTGTCACCCTGAATAATTTTTGCCTGGTTGACGCTAATGTCGCTGTTGCTGACTTTGTAGACGGAGATTGTATTGTCAGCAAGGGCGGTCTGATAAACGGTATTAACACCGGTTGGAATAGAGGACTGGTCAATACGGGAGTTTACGAGGTGATACCGCAAGATACGCTGTAAATCAGCGGCTGGTGCTGCCTGAATAGCGGCCTCGTTGGCATAACCGGCGGCCTTAAAGGCATCATCCGATGGCGCAAAAATGGTAGCGTTCTCCTTGTTAAATTCAGAAGTTAGTCCAGCTCGTAAAATAGCTGCTTCTAACAGATTAAGATTGTCTTTCTGCGCAATGTACGTCACAGAAGCAACGACGGTTGTTCCGGGTGTTGTAGCGGTGCCCGTGCCTGGCGTTGTTGCCGTACCCGTACCCGGCGTGGTAGCGGTACCGGTACCGGTGCCTGGCGTCGTAACTGTGCCTGATCCAGGATTTGTGGTGCCAGTTCCGGGCGCTGGGGCAGGCGTTTCTTTTGTGCAGCTAAAAAAGAAGGGACCAGCTGCGAGTAAAAGCAGAAGCGAACTCTGTCGAAAGCCCGCGCGAATGAATTGAAACATAAGTTGAGTGGTTTAAAAGATGAACAGATAAAACAAACTAGCATTACAGACGTGGCCCACTTTATGAGTGATACGTACAGTAATTCATATAAATAAAACTTGCTTTTGCTTGTGATGTTGTGTGGTAGAGTAAGTAGAATTGTGCAGTAATAGTTGATTTTTTCAGATAACTGCTTGATTTTGTTAAATTTATATTGTAATTATCCTATTTTTTGGTCGGCAAATTCTTGATTTAACGGTACACCGAGCTTTCGGGCATAGTAGAGTGGAGATAAGTCTGAGTATCCAGCAGTAGGTTACTCAATTCCATTGATTATTCGAAGCTCATAAGGGAGAGTTATGACGCTGGTGACTAACGATCAGATGACCTTTAGGCGTCCCTAAAAACAGGAAAAGGAAAGTGAGATCGGGGAGGATAGGAGAATGCACGGTGGAACTCGGGAGTGGCTCCCACCGCGAAACAAAGGCAATGCCACTCCGGGACGCTGGCAGCACAACTTCGTTGAACCGAACGGTTTATGAGCGATGCAACACGTCGTAGGTGGGTTTGCCTATTCCCGCCGATATTCACAAAAAGCGTTACTTTACTATGAACATCGGCGAGACGTGACAATTTAGTGTAGTTCTAGTAACGTACACATCGTTTGGCGGAGTGTGAACGCAACACCGTAAATGGCTATCTGCTTGCGGTATAATTTGTAAGCTGCCGCAAAATGTGGAATCGTCCGTAGGTTAGCCGAAGCAAAAGGTGAGCTGTCCAGAAAGGCTAGAACGTCCGAGTCCTCGATCTTGTACCAATCATCCTCGCTCAAACAGATCTCATTGATTTCGTACTCTTCGTCCTTGTCGTCGGTTGTTGCCGAAAGGTAGTGCCCGTAAGTAGCTAATAAAAACGCAAGGCAGTACGTCGGTTTTTCCTGTTTTACCAATTCTGCGAGCGTCGGCAGAATAAACGCCGGTAGTTTAGACGCTCCGTCGGCGCACAATCGCGATAAAGGAATGTTCACAGCCGCGCTAGATAAACGTCGGAGTAACTTAGTCTTGTAGTCAGTAAGATCAATGCTTCCGGGTACAGTAACCAGCGGGCTGACAAGGCGGTTGATAAAGACGTTGACGTAATTACTGAACACGCTGTCGCTCATGGCTTCGTGAACGGTTCGGTAGCCAGCCAGAAAAGCAGGATAAGCCAGCAAACTGTAGGACGCGTTTTGAAAGCGTTGTTGCAGAGCTTCGTAGGGATTGCTGTCGTCGACAAATGTGACTCCGGCGATTTCCCAGTCCGGTCGGCCTGAGCCGAACTTGTCTTCAATAACCCAGCTGGTCAATTCCTCCCAATACTCGGCCCTCGTGGCAGTGCGTTCGTCGCTGAGATCGTCTTCCGTTGATGGAATAGACGTTACTGAGTCCGCTACTGAATTAGGGAACGTGACGTGCCGTTCAATCCAACTGGCCAAATCTGCGTCTTTGTCGTTGACAAATGACAGCAACGCTTTTCGGGTCGCATCACCATTGCGTGGTAAATCGTCGCACGATAGAATAGTCAACGGATCGCCCAACTGCTCGCGTCTTCGGGCTAATGCTTTGGTTAAAAAATCAAAAGCTAGCAAGGTTTGGTCAGTATCGACTATACCCTGAACACCCCACTTTTCTCCGTCTTCCGTTAGTGAAAGGGCAACGATTTTGACTGCTGGATCGGCTAAAGAGGAAAGGGCTTCCTCCGGCTGAGTACTGGCCGTTATAACGTCGATGAGGGATCCGCTTTCGTTTATTATCGATAATTTTTCGAGCCTATCGGCGGGAAGCAGGCTGATAACGCGAATTCCCCAGTTGGACTGGTTGGCTAAATTCATAAACTTAGCCGTGTAATAAGCCGGGTGTTTATGAATAATCGTACCGACACCGATATGCACCATACCGGCGCTTAGTTGAGTCGGATTATAAGTAGAGCTGGTGATAGCTGACGTGCCTTCCATCAGAACGGGCTGAGGTAGTGTAAACATGATCAGAGCTATTTTAGCGTGGTTGATGAGTGTAACAAATGCGCAAGAGCCTATCCAAACGTGTCAGCTAGGCCGCTTTTGCATGGACAAGTTGCGGAATGGGGCTCGTTTGCGTTTGACCCATTTCGTCCTGCTGACGCAGTCCTTGAGCAATCTGGATTATCTGGTTCCCCAGTTTCCCCTGTTCTTCAATACTCGCCTGAGCGTACTGGTTCTGTCTGGTTGGTTCCCAGTCAAACAATTCCGTTTTGGCGTCGTAGATGCCAAGTGGCGTATGGCCGTCCTCATCGGACAAAAGTGCTAATGCAGACATGGCTTCTGACTGTGTAGAACAGTAAAAGGCATGGTACTGCTTTTCAAGCAGATATAGAACAGAATATCGGTTCATGATGATAGGATCAGTGCACAACAAAAAGCACTAGCTATAGATTAGACTATGAACGTCGCCGTAAGTCTCCTAACTAGTCAATTTTGTTTTGCGTTGTACAATAAGCGCTGAATGCTTTCCATTAGTAAACCTGTATAGTTAGTCAGCAATACGAATGGGACATACAGGTGGAAAGCTACGGGCGTCTAACGGGCTAGCAATTCGAGAAATGTCTCAACTAGTCATTAGAAATCGCCTTGAGAAATCAGAAAGAATTAGCCGATTAATTGCGGGATGAAAACGTTCGTTGGGGGCAAGGTAGCAGATTACCACCAAAGGGAGTAAGCATGCGCGCCAAACCCTCAAAAACTGCGGTATTATGCTGAACAAAGCCTAACAGGAATAAACGAGAAAAAGTACAAATCGATATCCACGTAGCCTTTGCTGTACTTTTATGTTTTAGTGCGTATGATGAGTTCATAGTCAGGATAAATTCTTAATAATCAACTAATAAATCGAAAGAATGTTGAGCATTCTTCGTTCAGGTAGATAACTAACCAATGCACCTGAATAGTTTGTTAATATTGGTAAAGTTCAAAAAGTGCCTCTGATTCTTCTGCAAAAAAGTAAATTGTACAACCGATTCTTTATCCAGTAATATAGATAACGGGGCTTAAAATGAGCCGTTTATACGATTGTTTGCCCGGTTGATAGTATGCGAGCATACATTTGATAAATTATTCGTCTGTCAAAAGTTCTTCATAAAGTACACAGTAGACTCTACTGCCAATTTGAATTATTGTGTAATAATTGATGCCTAATAGAATAAAAAAAGAAAAGCTGCCCAAGCTTTTAGCGCTCAGGCAGCTTTTTCGAAAAACTTTTCTTTGTATTGTCTAAAACGAAGCAGGCGTGTTCCTTAGTTAACCATGTTCTGCTCACGGGCAAACTTTTCTCGAATGGCCGCTTCGACGTAAGCCGTACTATTAAGTTGTTGACTGACAATTTCCGCTACGTCGAGGGCCACCCCGTTGATGGGTAAAGAAATCTTTTCGTCGGTTTGCTCATCGGCTGTGTGGTTCGGTACCAGCGACCGAACCGGATGCCCGATTAACCGGCCTGTCTCGTCGTACTCGCCCCAGAATTCCCAGTATTTAGAGTGAAACAGGTTCCCACCTACTGATTTGACCAGAACCTGTTTGTCATCAACTAAAAGCCGGATCGCATATTTTCTAGTAGTTAACATCGTGTTTATATTCTCGTTGAGCGTAAGGATCAACGATTGTTTTCGGAGCGTCGATCCTTACGCTTCTGTACTTGACTCGATTAGGAAACACGGCTCGTGCATCGCGTGTTTTGTTGCAAGCTCAAAATTGCCCCGCATTCGTTGCTGGTCGAAATTAAAGTTGACCAGTGCCTGATTTCATCCGCTGAATATGGGTTTTTGTCGGTCGAACGAATTACGAAATCACCAAACGTAGGTTCCAACCGATCCTGCTGGCAGTGCTGTGCTAACCAGTTTGCCGTTGTCGCGGACATTGAACGCCTGTGTTACCTCCTTTGTATTAAGCACGATCAGGACTTTTCGGCCATCGGGCGTTTTAAAGGCTACATTTGGTAAAGCGTCTGACGTGTTTGACTGAATGCGTACCGAGCCGGGCCTGACAAATTTTGACGCTACCGCTATGTTGTAGTAGGCCGGATTTCGTGTCACGGCATTGCCATCCAGCGTGATAGCGCCCAGGCATTGGGTGCATCCACCAATCGTATGAGGTTCCTGTTTCGGATCAGCGGCCAGGTTCCATTCCAGCACGGTACGGCTCCAGTTGCGGGTCGCTCCAATGATGAGCGTCTTGACGTGCCAGGCCAGATCACCTTTCAGGTTGCCGGGCGCACCGATCCATTGCTCGGTGAAGTACAGGTTTTTGTCCGGATGCGCTTTGTGTACGTCCGTCAGAGCGTCGATGGGTCCAGCGTAGAGGTGAAAAGCTGAGCCGTCGACGTATTGCTTTGCGTCCGGATCGTTCAGAATCGAGATGGGGTAATCAGGTCGGTCGGCGTTGTGATCGTACAGAACGATTTTTGTGTCGATACGCGCCTGTTTAAACGCAGGTCCTAAACTTTGCTTGATAAACGTCGCCTGGTCCTGTGGGAGCATCAACAGACTTGGGTTATTGCCCGGATGCAGCGGTTCGTTCTGAATCGTAATCGCATCGATGCGAATGCCTTCCTCCTTCATGCCCCGAATGTATTTGACGAAATACTGCGCGTAGGCATCGTAATACGCCGGCTTTAAACTTCCCCCTTTTGAGTTGGCATTGGTTTTCATCCAGGTTGGTGGCGACCAGGGCGAACCCAGAATCTTGATGGTGGGATTGATCGCCAGAATCTCTTTCAAGATTGGAATCAGATGGGTCCGATCCGGGTTCAGTGAAAACTTTTCCAGCTTCTCATCGGTCTGACCTTCGGGCAAATCGTCGTACGAAAAAACGCGGTCGTCCAGGTCCGATGCGCCGATGCTGATGCGTAGGTAACTCACACCGATGCTGTTTCCTTCGGTAGCGAAGAGTTCTTTCAGCAAGGCCGCGCGGGCTTTTGTGTCCATGCGGTTGAGCAGCATGGCACTACCGCCCGTTAGCGTGTAGCCAAACCCATCAATTGATTGAAACGTCTGCGATGCGTCAATAGCAATGGTTGGATTCTGGTTTGTTGCGCTGGAAAACGAAAGCGTTCCGGGCTGCCTGGCAAACAAGGCCGACCGGTCCGGATTGGTCAGCCAGAACTGGACACCCGCCGACGACGTATGATTGAGCGAACCCCGCTGACAACTGCTTCCAATCCCAAACAAGGTCAGGAAAGTCAACGCAACGATTTTTTGTTTATGACGTGTATGCATGGGGAATAATTTTATTGGAAGCTACGCTTCACGGGTTCGTAGACTCATACGCCGTATCTTGGAGATACGGCGTATGAGTCTACGAACCCGTGAAGCGGCAAACTACACTAATAGCCAGGGTTTTGCTGGATCAACGGATTGTTGTTGATCTCGCTTTGCGGAATCGGGAACAATAAGTAGTTGACATCCCGTGCACCGCGAATCTGTTGGATGATGTCCAGTGCCGTTACTTTGTGCGTAGCGCCGGCATCGGCTTGCGTCTGGCGGGCGTAGCGCAACAGATCAAACCAGCGTTCGCCCTCGAAAGCCAGTTCCAACCGACGCTGGCGGTCTACTTCATCGCGGAACGCTTGTTTGGTAGCAAGATCCGCCTGCGTGAGAGCAGGCAGACCCGCGCGAGTCCGGACCGCGTTCAGGCGGGTAAACGCTTCCTGATTAGGCCCGTTCTGTTCGTTCGACGCTTCGGCAAACATCAGCATCACGTCAGCCAGTCGCAGTACGTAGTAATTGTCGGGGCTGTTGAACGCGTTTGGATTACTCCGCCACTTGTACACAAACGGACCGTTGTCATTCGCGTTGCCCGAGGTGGCCATCACAAAACTGGCGTGGTTGCGACCGGCTTGCGTTACTTCGCCCGTAAACTTCCAACGGAGATCGTTCAGGGTATCCGCGTATTGGAGCAACTCCGTCGTGGGGATGTTAAACTTCGGAAACGAATACGTAGCCGGGGGCGAAGGCAGTACCAGGTCGGGTAGGATGAATCCACCGTCGGCATTACCCGCAAATTGTACTTCAACAATCGACTCGGTATTGTTATCGGGCGGGAACAGCGCATTGAAGCTTGGCGACAACTGGTACAGACCGCTGTTGATCACTTTATTGGCTGCGGTAGCCGCATCGTTCCATTGGCGCTGGGTCAGGAAGACGCGCGTCTGTAGTGCGTTGACCGCAGTTTTGATGATCCGCGTCCGGTTTGCCGTCTGGCTCCCAAACGATGTCGCTGTTAGTTGCTCGGCCTGTTGCAAATCGGTCGTGATCTGCGCGTACACCTGTTCAGCCGTTGAGCGGGCAAGGGCAACGACGCCTGGTTCACCCGATTCGGTGGGTTCTAGCCGCAGCGGAACACCCCCGTACATGCGTACCAGATTGAAATAATGCAGCGCGCGTAAAAAATACGCTTCGCCAATAATCTGATTTCGGCGCGTTTGATCCATCTGGATGTTCGGTACATACCGCAGCACAGCGTTGGCCCGGTTGATACCAACGTACGAATTCTGAAATACACCGCTTACCTGACCCGTCTGGGGTGTCCAGATCAGGCGTTCCAGCGCGTTTACGTCGCCGTTGTTGCTGGTGACGTTGTCCGACGGCATTTCACCCACTACGTTTAGATCCTGTCCGTAAAGACTGCCTTGTTGCAGCGCATCGTAGGCCGCTGTCAGGGCCGCTTCGGCATCGTCAGCACTGGTGAAAAAGTTTTCGGGCGTGATGCTGGGCAAAGGTTGTTTGTCCAGCACATTACAGCTCGCCAGCAGCAGAAAAGGAATGCAAAATATGATAAGACGTTTCATAGAGCTAATGAGAAAGCGACTGAGTGATTGGGCGAACGGTGTTCCAACGGGGTAGTCGGTCAGTCGCCCAATCACTCAGTCACGGATTAAAATGTGACATTAAGACCAGCTGTGTAGGTACGCGCTTGCGGATACACACCAAAGTCCCGACCGAAGCCAACCGACGAGAATGGGTCGGCGCTCACCTCTGGATCGTAGCCACTGTAGTTGGTAAACGTGAGTAGGTTCTGACCCGTCACGTACAACCGAACGCCACTGATTTTGGCCCGTTGCAGAAACTTGTTGGGCAGATTGTAGGCAACCGTCAGGTTTTTCAGCCGAACGTAGGTGCCATCTTCTATGAAGCGGGTCGAGAATCGGTTGTTCTGGTTGGGGTCGTACCGAACCGCCCGCGGAATAGTTGTATTGGTATTCGTTGGCGTCCAGCGATTCAGCACCGCCGTTGTCTGGTTGAGCGGGTCCGACATGCCTTCGATGGTTACCCGGTTCTGGTTGTAGATGTCGTTGCCGAAACTACCCTGGAAGAATAAGCTTAGTTCGAATCCTTTGTACGAGAAGTTGTTCGTGAAACCAGCGATGAAATCCGGGTTCGGATTACCGATGATGGTCCGGTCATTGGCGTCAATGCGTCCGTCGCCGTTCAGATCCGCAAAGCGAATATCCCCCGGTTTTGGCTGACCCGGCTGCGTGGCGGCACTCGCAATTTCGTCCGTCGTCTGGAAAATACTCTGCACCTGGTAGCCGAAGAAAGCACCCAGCGGAGCCCCTTTCTGCGTAATCGTGTAATCGCCGATGATAGTCCGGTCTACTTCCTGGCCCTGCTCGTTGCGGAGCGTACCGATGTCGATTACCTGGTTGCGGTTCAGCGAGAAGTTCAGGTTGCTCGACCAGGTAAAGCCATTGCCTTCGCTCTGGATGTTGGTGCTGTTGATTCCAATTTCAAACCCTTTGTTCTGAACGGTACCGATGTTCTGAATGGTCTGCGGATTTTGGGCACCGGCATTGAACGGCAGGGGTACGCTGGTCAGCAGGTTCCGGGTTTGTTTTAGATACGCGTCGAGCGTAACCGTCAGCCGGTCTTTAAAGAAACCCGCGTCGATCCCTGCGTTGTACTGGTAGGTCGTTTCCCAACTCAGGGCGTTGTTGCCAATGCGATCAGGGGCAATACCGCCCGAAATACCGCTGGTACCGGCGTAGTTGTAACCTGAACCATAAGTGCTGAACCGGTCGTAAGCACCAATCTCCTGGTTACCGTTAGCCCCGAAGCTAGCCCGAATTTTCAGGTCATTGATGGCTTTGCCCTGCGGGAAGAACGGCTCACGCGATAAGCGCCAGCCCAGCGACAAGGCCGGGAAATAGCCAAAGCGATTGTTCGGCGCAAACCGGCTCGACCCATCGGCCCGTAAGCTCAGCGTAGCCAGATACCGTTCGTCGTAGTTGTAAATCGCCCGCGCAAACAAGCTGAACAAACCCCACTGGTCCTGGTAACTTGATGGGCGCGTAAACTGCGTTCCTGCCGACAGATACGGCACGGCATTGGATGGGAAACCGGTCACCGAAGCGCCCGACGTAAACCGATCCGACGCCTGTACCGACTGTCCCGCCAGTAAGGTCAGGTTGTGCTTGTCGCCGATGTTTGGGTCGTAGGTCAGCGTATTTTCCCACAGCCAGATAAGCTGCTGGTTGGTTCCCGTACGGGCACTACCGCGTGTGGCCGGGCTGGCATTCTGCGTACCCGGATAGTTGCGGGATATAAATTCGTTTTCGATCTGCGACCGGAAATCCAGTCCCAGCGAGCTTCTGAATGTCAGATTTTTCAAAACGTCGAACTCGCCGTACGCGTTGCCGATGACCTGGTAGATCACCGCGTTGTTCCGCGTTTCGAGCAGGTTACCCACCGGGTTGTCGAACTGCTGGAACGGGTTGATGCTGTAGGTGCCGTCGGCGTTGCGAATCGGAATGGTCGGTATCTGCGCCAGCGCGCCCAAGACCGTACCGGAGTTTCCAGCGCCTAATTCACTACGAACGCTACCGTTGGTGTTCGTGCGGCTCAGGTTCAGGCTAGTTCCTAACCGGAAACGCGTACTCATCTGCTGATCCAGGTTCAGTTTGAAGCTGTACCGGTCGAAGCCGGAGTTCTGGGCAATACCGTCCTGTTTGAAGTAACCACCCGATACGTAATATTTCGTTTTGTCGGTACCACCACTCAGGCTGATTTGGTAGTTGCGGATAGCCGCCTGCCGATAGACTGCATCCTGCCAGTCGGTGTTGTACGGCAGCGAATCCAGGTTGGCAAACGAAGGCGACTGACCGGCTGCGGTTTGGGCATCGTTATAATACTCGGCAAACTGACGCGAGTTCAGCATGGGCAATTTTTTGCGAAGCTGCTGGATACCGTAATAGGCGCTGAAATTGACCTGCGCCTTGCCGGTTTTACCCCGCTTGGTCGTGATGACGACAACCCCGTTCGACGCCCGTAGCCCGTAAATGGCCGCAGCGGCTCCGTCTTTCAGCACGTCAATCGACTCAATATCGCTTGGGTTGATCGTGTTCAGCGGATTTGGGCGCTGGTTGCCGACACCGAGCTCGCGGTCGTAGGTTGGCAGAACGGGTACGCCGTCGATCACGTACAGGGGCGAGTTGGTCAGACTGACGGAGTTATTGCCCCGAATCCTGACGTTGATACCCGCGCCCGGCGCACCGGTAGGGGAGGTCACCTGAATACCGGGAGCCTGACCCTGAAGCGCCTGATCGAAACCCGCAACGGGCTGCCGCTCGATGGACTGGCTGTTTACCGACGTAACGGCGGTGGTTAGCTCCTGCCGACGCTGGGTACCGTAACCGACTACGACCACTTCAGAAAGCGATTTGACATCTGTTGCCAACGTTACGTTGAGCGTGGTTCGGTTATTAACCGGAACCTCTTGCCCGACGAACCCGACAAAGCTGAAAACTAGCACCGCGTTGTTGTCGGGGACCGTCAGCGTGAAGTTGCCGTTAACATCGGTAACGGTTCCGGTCGTAGTTCCTTTGATAACAACGCTTACACCGGGCAGCGCTTCGCCCGCATCACTGGTTACTTTCCCGGATACGGAGAGGGCGGCCCGTTCGACGTTTGGGCGTTGCTCGGGTGTTGTTGCGGCTACCGCACGCTTCAAAATAATTTGTTGACTCGATACTTCGTAATTGATCTGAAGGGGTTTCAGCAGATTGTCGAGGATCGTAGCCAGCGTTTGGTTCCGCATCGAAAAGCTTACCCGTCGGTCGGCCCGAATCAGCTCGGAGCTGTACAGAAAACGTACCTGAGCAGTTTTTTCTATCTGTTCCAGCACGCTTTCAACGCTCTGGTTGGTGCACGTAATGTTAATTCGTCGATCAAGTAGTTCTTGTCCCTTGCTATCGTGCGCCAGGGACATACCCGCAAATACGACGGCTATAATGAACTGAAAGAGACCAATTTGCATGATTTTAGAGACCTGCTCACGCAACTGTCGTTTATTTTTCATATTTTTTCACGCTTAATGTTAATTCTCTGGAATTGGCAACAAAGTTCCGTTAGCCTCGGCGAGGCCAATGTTTGGCGACATTGTACGGATGCACTACGGGGTCGTCGGTGCTGCAACACCGGCGGCCTTTATCATTGGGTGGTAATCAAGCTGTGGCGATTTATGTCATAGGTGGTTCTGGGTTTTATTGGTTGGTTTTTGAATCTAGTTAGTGATTGTAGCGCTGGTTGGCGAATAGGCGCTTACAAACCATGAACTCACTGGCATCCCTGACTCGTGATGATAATCTGACCGTCTACTACCTCGTAGCTGGATTCGGTTCCGGCGCAGATCCATTCCAGTTTTTTGTAGAGCGATTCATCATCCAGCCGGGCAGTCAGGGTACAGTTGGCCATCAGCGCTTCGTCAAAAACGATATCGACTCCGTAGGCCCGTTCCAGTGCTGCAAATACATCCGCAATGGGTGTTTGTTTAAAGACAAAAGCGGTAGTAAGGATTTGGTTGTCAACCCGAAGCGGTTGGGCTATCAAGGATCGAACCAGTCGCTTATCGACCCGCATCCACGTTGCCTGCTGATTCGGCATCAGAATCATACCGCCTAACTCCCGGCTTGTTTTCTGAATGCCCGCGTCTTTATCCGCCTGGGCAAAAACCGAAACCTTACCCGTCCGGACGGTTACCGAAACGTTCTGGTCTTTCTCGTACGCTTTGACAAAAAAGCTGGTGCCTAATACTTTGGTGACTAGCTCGTTGGCGTAGACCAGAAACGGTTTTCCCGGATTTTTATGGATCTGGAAAAAAGCTTCGCCTGTCAGGTACACCTCACGCGTTTGGGTATTGAACTGCTTGGGGTAGCTGAGACGGCTGTTTTTGTACAGGACGATGGTACTTCCGTCGGAGAGAGTCACCTTTTTGGGCTGCGAGCCACTGTTCTCTACCTCCACAAGCGGCTGAGTAGCGCTTTCGAGTAAGTGTGCATAGGAATTTGTGGTTGACGATTCTGGTTTTAACTGAGTCTGGTAGAGCCACAACAAACCAAGCAGCAAGGCTACCGAAGCCGCCATGTAATACCAGGTTGCGCTGATCCGCCGGACAATCGGTGCGGTAGGTTCTTCGCTCGCCGGCATAGCTTGCGCCCGCTGAACCAACTGCGCTACCTTCTGATCAATATGCTCGTCAGAAAGCAGCAGTAGATTCCCCTTGATCGTCAGTAGCTGCTGACGAGCCTGTTGAATAGTCGCTTTTTGGGCTGGATGATCCGTTTGCCACTGTTCCCAAAAGATGTCATCCTGCGGAAGCGGGTTAAAAACCCAACGCCGGAAAGCAACGTCTTCTAAAAAATCGTCAAACTCGAAGAATTGATAATCTTTCATTGAAAAAGGCAGTTAGGTGCCTCTACATAATGGATTATCCCTTTTCGGTGGCTTTATACTTACTTTTTTGTAAAATTATTTTTTCCGCTGTTAAAGAGGTTGTCTACGGTCTTGGTTCGACATCGTTTTTGTCCTCCTGACGACAGGAAGGATCTTCAAGAATGACCTTTAATGACTATTCGCGAAGATCCTTCCTATCGTCAGGAGGACAAAAAACAATCTAATGGCCTTTCGATGAACCAATTACAGCGTTCACATAAACAGGCTATAATACAGGAGCAGGAGGTAGGTCCAATGGTCGCGGAGCCGTTTGAGCGAGTTCTGGAGCAGGTTGGCAACGGACTGCGAATTGATGCCCATCGTTTGGGCAATCTGTTCGTACGTCAGGTTTTCGTAGTAACGCAGGTATAGGGCTTCCTGCTGGCGTTTCGACAGGTCGGCTACGCGGTTCTTTAATTGTTGCGTGGTTAGCTGCCAGTTTTCTTCACTGATAATTCGGTTTTCAACTCCCGTGTCGTCACTTACGTCGAGCCAACCCTGTAACGTTTCGTTTACGGGCAGGTGCTTTTGGTGGAGTTTAATAAAGTGATGCCGAAGTGTTTTTAGCAGGTAGAATTTAACAAACAGCGTGTCGTTCAGGTGAGCGCGATGTTCCCATAGCTTCAGGAAAATATCCTGAATCGAATCTTCGATTAACGTTGTGTCTTTGGTAAACTTCGTGGCGTAGTTAAAAAGCGTCTGGTAATACTTTTTTGCCAACTGACCCAACGCAACGGTATTACCTTCCCGAAACTGCTGCCATAACGCATGGTCATCGTCGGGTGAGAAACTAGGAGGAACAGACATGCAATCGGTAATCTAATGGGTCAGGCGAACACGCTTGTATCTATGGCAACACTTTTGGCTAAAAAAAGCTTCATTTTCTCCTACTAAATTCTACTGGATCAATCGAACGAACGATACCATCGGGTGTTGTTCGTGCATGGAATTGCGAAGACTCTAAAGTATCTGAGCTATCAGCAAAAGACTGTTAGACAAGAGAAGCTTGGCTTTTACCGTAAAGAAGAACCAAAGCGATGATACAACTACTGCGTATAAACGGCTAATAGCCAGCGGCCTGTCCATCTTTGCGCATTTCGCTGGCACCCCAATAGATCCGGTTCAGACTATCCCACTGAATAGCCTGATAGCCACCAAAAAAATCGGTGTCGATCAGACGGTGTCCCCGGCGTTCCAACTCATCCCGAACGGTCTTGTCTATGCCGCTTTCGAGCGCTAGCCGGCCCCCGTCTTTCATAACCGTTCCAATTGGTTCGCTACTACCCGAATGACTGAACCGGGCGGCATCTCCGGCTTCCTGCACGTTCATGCCAAAATCAATAATGTTGCAAAGCACCTGGGCGTGTCCCTGAGGTTGCATGGCACCGCCCATGACGCCAAAGCTTAAAAACGGTTCTTTATTTTTGGTGACGAAACCCGGAATGATCGTGTTGAACGGGCGCTTGCCCGGCGCGTAGTGGTTGGCATGATCGGGCTGCATGTTGAAGCTCGTGCCCCGGTTGTGAAAGACAAAGCCCAACCCGTCGGGTACCATGCCGCTCCCGAACTCAAGCATGTTGCTTTGAATCAGCGAGACGATATTTCCCTGATCGTCGGCTGCGGTCAAATACACCGTATCGCCCGCGCGTAAGGTCGGATCGTTAGCATCGATGCGCTCGGCAGCTTTCTTGGGGTCGATCAATTTGCGTCGACGAGCTGCGTAGTCTTTGTTCAGTAAAGCGGCTACGGGAATCTTTGAAAAGTCGGGATCGGCATAGTACCGTGCCCGATCTTCGAAGGCTAACTTCTTGGCTTCAACCAACAAATGCAGATAATCCGCGCTGTTGTGCCCCATGCTTTTCAGGTCAAAGCCTTCCAGGATGGTGAGCATCTGCAACACGGCAATCCCCTGACCGTTGGGCGGTAGCTCGTAGACATCGTAGCCCCGGTAGTTTACCGAAACCGGATCAATCCAGGTGCTTTTGTGATTAGCCAGATCGTCTTTACGCAGGTATAATCCCGCTCGGCGGGCGTAATGGTCAATCGCTTCGGCCACAGCTCCTTTGTAAAAGCCATCCCGACCGTTAGCAGCAATTTTTTCGTAGGTATTGGCTAGGTCTGGGTTCCGAAATAACTGTCCTTCGATCGGCGCTTTTCCGTCGATCAGAAACGTTTTACGGAAATTCTCAAATTCAGAAACGACGGCCTGATTGTCGGCTAACCGACGAGCGGCAACCTGCCAGGAATACGCAATCACCTGAGGGACTGGAACGCCTTCGCGGGCGTAGCGAATGCTCGGGGCGAGTAAGTTGGCAACGGGTAATTTTCCGAAACGCTTGTGTAATTCAAACCAGCCATCGACCGCGCCGGGAACCGAAACCGACAAGGGACCGTAGAGCGGTATCTGCGTCTGCTTGCCCAGTAACCCTTTCAACGTCTCGTACGACAATCCTTTTGGTGAACGTCCGCTTGCATTCAGGCCGTACAGTTTCCGGTCCTTAGCTGACCAGACAATGGCAAATAAATCGCCCCCAATGCCGCCGTTGTTCGGTTCGATAACGCCCAACGCAGCGTTGGCCGCAATCGCTGCGTCGATGGCAGTTCCGCCTTGTTTCAAAACATCCAGACCGATCTGCGTAGCAAGCGGATGACTCGTTGCCACCATGCCATGCTTGCCCAGCACCGGACTGCGGGTCGCGAAGTTAAGGCCACTAATGCGGTCGCCTTTGCCGGTAATGGGTTGGCCAAAAAGCGGACACGTAAAGAGGCTTATAAAAACGGTTAGATAACGGACACAACGAATGGTCATGGTTACAGGCTAAAAAGGCAACTTCCCGAAAGTTAGGTGCTTTCGGGAAGTTGAGAAATGTACTACATCCAGGATGCTATTCGGTTAAACCTTTCAGATAGGCAATACTTTGCCGAACCTGCGTATCCTCGTGGTTGCTTTCGTCTTCGATGAAATAATGCTTGATGCCAACTTTCTTAGCGGCCTTCAATACCGCTGGCATATCGATTTGGCCTTGTCCTAGCACTACGTCGTTTTCGGGAGGGGTACCACCACTCAGATCGCCTTTGATACCTTTTTTGAGGTCTTTCAGGTGCATTAGTTTCCAGCGGCTACCGTACTTGTTCAGCAGCTTGACCGGATCGGCTCCACCGTGGGTAGCCCAGAGAATATCCATCTCAAACGATACGTATTCTGGCTTGGTGTTCTGAACGATGTAATCGAACAGGGTACCGTTCTGATAAGGACCGAATTCGTAACCGTGGTTGTGGTAGCAGAACGTCAGGCCATTGTCTTTCAGGATTTTGCCCACGCGGTTAAAATCTTCGACGGCCTTCTTTGCGTTGTCGATGGTGAAGTTGTTTTTTTCGTGCGGTATCCAGGCGACCATGACGTACGAAGCGCCCAGTATTTTGGCATTCTTGATAACGCTTTCCGGATCTTTCACGATCTGCTCATAGCCAGCGCCCGTTGCCGGAACCTTGATACCCCGTTCGTCGAGCATTTTCTTGAATTCTTCGGTGGTTACGCCTTTGGGAGCGCCCCCTTCCAGCTCGGTAAAGCCCAGGGCTTTGATGGTATCCAGCGTAGCTGTGACACTTTTAGGAAAATACGCCCGGTAGGTGTACGATTCGACGCCGAGGGGAAAGGTGTAGAGCGGCTTGCGGGATTGAGCACAGACGAAGCCAACCGAAGCCAGCAAAACGAGAAATGATGAATAACCTATTCTAAACATGATTGACTAAGTTGAGGCTATCCGGTTAAAGCTTTTTTAGGGTGACTACTACTTGTTTTCAGGCACGGCTTTGCGCTAAAAAGGTGAGCCACCCCGACTGTCGGGGTGGCTCGTTCGTTAAAATAGAGGAGGTAGTAGGTATTATTGTTGGTTATGCTTCGGCAAGAACGCCCAGTTCCTGGCCTACTTTCGTAAACGCAGCTACCGCCCGTTCGAGATGCTCCGGTTCGTGACCCGCCGAAATCTGCACGCGAATCCGCGCTTTGCCGTTCGGGACTACCGGATAGAAGAAACCAATGACGTAAATGCCTTCCTGCAACAGCCGAGCCGCAAATTCCTGCGCGAGTGGTGCGTCATACAGCATGATCGGCACAATAGGGTGTTCGCCGGGCAGAATATCAAATCCGGCGGCTGTCATCGCTTCACGGAAGTAGCGCGTGTTGGCTTCCAGCTTATCGCGCAGGGCCGTCGAACCTTCCAGAATGTCGAGTACTTTAAGCGATGCGCCGACGATAGCTGGAGCTAATGTGTTGGAAAACAGATAAGGACGTGACCGCTGGCGAAGCAGTTCGACAATTTCCTTACGCGCGGCTGTGAACCCACCCGACGCACCACCCAGGGCTTTGCCGTAGGTTCCGGTAATGATGTCGATGCGGCCCAGCACGTTCCGGTATTCGGGCGTTCCGCGACCAGTTTTGCCCATAAAACCGCTGGCGTGGCATTCGTCAACCATCACCATCGCGCCGTATTGATCGGCCAGATCACAGATTTTGTCCAGCTGAGCAATGGTGCCGTCCATTGAGAAGACACCGTCGGTTACGATGAGCGTCCGGCGGGCCGACGAAGCTGCTTTTAGCTGCGCTTCCAGATCAGCCATGTCGTTGTGCTTGTAACGGAACCGCTTGGCTTTGCACAACCGGATACCGTCGATGATCGACGCGTGGTTTAGCTCGTCGGAGATAATGGCGTCTTCTTCGTTCAGCAACGGTTCGAATACGCCCCCGTTCGCATCAAAAGCCGCTGCGTACAGAATACAATCTTCGGCTCCAACGAACTCAGCGGTCCGGCGTTCCAGCTCTTTATGAATATCCTGTGTTCCACAGATAAATCGCACCGACGACATACCAAATCCGTGCGTGTCGAGGGTGTCGTGGGCAGCCGCCACCACGTCGGGTTGCGAAGACAAGCCCAGGTAGTTGTTGGCGCAGAAGTTCAGTACTTCCCGACCGTCGTGGATGGCGATCACCGACGACTGAGGGGAGACGATAATGCGTTCTGATTTATACAGACCGGCTTCTTTGATGGTATTCAGCTCCTGCTGAAGTTGTTCTTTGATCGTTCCGTACATGTTGTTTAGTGGATTGAGACGAGCGGTTGGTAAACGGCTGTCAGGTTGGTAATCATGTCGTGCGTCATGCGGGCCAGATCGAAGGCGGGTTTCCAGCCCCAATCCTGCCGGGCCACCGAATCGTCGATGGTTTTCGGCCAGGAGTCGGCAATGGCTTGCCGGAAATCAGGCTTGTAGCGCGTAACAAAATCCGGGAAGTACGTCTGGATGGCAGCTGTCAGCTCGGCGGGCGTAAAGCTCATACCCGCCAGATTGTACGACGTCCGAACGCTGATTTGCGACTGGGGAGCTTCCATCAGTTCCAGCGTTGCCCGTAGCGCATCGTCCATGTAGATCATGGGCAACCGCGTATCGTCGGCCAGAAAGCACTCAAACGAATGTCCCTGAACGGCTTCGTGGAAAATAGATACCGCATAATCGGTGGTGCCACCGCCGGGCATAGACTGGTAGCTGATCACGCCGGGATAACGCAACGAGCGAACATCCAGACCGTAGCGGTTGTGATAATAAAGCGACCAGTTTTCAGTGGCTACTTTGCTGATACCGTACACCGTCGAGGGGTCCAGAAAAGCGTTTTGTGGGGTTTCGTACTTAGGGGCGTGGTCGCCGAAAGCCGCTATCGAACTCGGAATAAATACCTTTTTTACCTTATGCAGCCGCGCTACTTCGAGTACGTTGAGGGCGGTCTGCATGTTTAGATTCCAGGCCCAGAGCGGGTCACTTTCCCCTTTGGCCGACAGTACAGCGGCCAGGTGATAAATCTGCGTTACCCGGTGCCGCCGAACCACTTCGGTCAGCGCATCGGGCTTCGTTGCGTCGAGTAATTCAAAGGGACCGTGTTCAGACTGCGGTCTGCGTAAATCAGCCGCAATAACGTTGTTCAAACCAAACGAATCCTGTAACCGGGGCAGTAACGCCGTGCCGATCTGTCCGTTTGCGCCAATTACTAAAATAGTTTCTCGTTTCATCGTCAATGAATGCTAAGGAAACGTATGTAACAAGCGAAATAGTTGTTGATGAAGTGTCCGTTGATGAGGCAACTATTTCTTCTGCAAAGTTATATTTGCCGTTAATAAATAGATAGATCTTTATAGAATCCGTTATTATTATGGTATGTGACGACGGGGACAGTTATATTTACGGGTACAGATAGGAGACAATTACACTCAATAGAAAAATTTTCGGCATGGAATTAATCGACGAAACCGATAAGAAGTTACTACGGCTATTACAGAAGGACGCGAAGCTGACAACAAAGGAATTGGCTGCGCAACTGGGCCTTACTTTGTCGCCGGTTTACGAGCGAATCAAGCGTCTGGAAGGGCTTGGTTTTATCAAACAGTACGTCGCTGTGCTGGACAAAGGGCTGTTGGGTCAGCCCATAACAACGTTCTGTCAGGTGTCGATGCGTTACCACGACAAAGCGTTCATTGACAAATTTGAAGAGGAAGTGCAGAAGCTGGAGGAGGTACAGGAGTGCTACCACATGGCCGGACAGGTGGACTTTTTGCTCAAAATCCACGTCGGTAGCCTGAACGAATACCACGATTTTGTAAAGTACAAACTGTCGCAGATTGAAAATATCGGTGTGCTCAACAGTACGTTTGTCTTAAAGGAAATCAAGCACAATCTAGGCTATTTTATCCCTTAGACGTGAAGCATTAGCCGCGCATTGACGATGCGCGTACAATCAATTGCGTTTCCATAATTTTTGTTTCTTTGACCACCGGCATATCGTCCGAGGCATCTAACTGGTTAATCAGCAGACGCACCGTTTCGGAACCCATCTCCTGAATGGGCTGGCTGATGCTGCTGAGCGCGGGCGAAAAGAAAGCGGAGACCGGCTCGTTGTTGAAGCTGACAACGGCCACATCCTGCGGAATGCGCAGTCCTTTCTGATTCATGGCGTACATGGCTGGAAACGCGACCCGGTCACTGATCATTACGACACCATCGGGGGGCTGGGGTAGGCTCATCAGCGTCAATGTTTGCATGATCGTGTTTTCGTGCGTGTAATCGCAGTGAACAACGTACTGATCGCCGACGCTTAGTCCGTGTTTGGCCAGCGCTTCCCGGTAGCCAGCCACCCGCTGATTGCTGAGCAGCAACTGAGGAGGCCCCGCCAGAAACCCGATACGCCGACAGCCGTTTTCGATCAAATGCTCCGTCGCTTTAAAGGCCGCAGCTTGGTTATCAACGATTACTTTGGATGCGTCGATGCTTTCGGCGTGGCGGTCGAAAAGCACCAGCGGAATATGTTTACGGGCCAGCCGTTCGACATGTTCGTAGTTGTCGGTATCGCGCGATAAGGAAATAATGAAGCCTTCGACCTGACTACGCATCAGGTTCTGAATGTTGGTAATCTCCCGTAAATACGATTCGTTCGTTTGGCAAACCAACACGCTGTAACCCGCCTGCAACGCCGATTCTTCGATGCTGTTGAGCATGGCCGAAAAAAAATAATAGCTCAGGTTCGGCACGATAACGCCGATGGTCCGGGTGCGGCTTTTCGCCAGATTTTTCGCCAACTGATTCGGCTGATAGTCCAGTTCCTCGGCCAGACGCATCACCGCACTCCGGGTATTCGGATGAATCTCAGGCATTCCCCGTAAGGCGCGAGAAACGGTCGAGACCGAAATGTTGAGCGATCGGGCAATGTCCTTAATGGTGACGGGCGTGTTTTTCACAAGGGTAGCTAGAACGAGTGACGCAATCTAAAAAAAATTGCAAAGCAGATAAGACAACGACCTGCTCGGTCTATAAAGTTTATCGCTGTGATGTAGCGAGGGCCACCCGCGTGGTATCGGCGTGTCCGTGGTGTCGGTTTCTCAAAACCGACACAAATTGCTGACGCCAAGAGTCGGTTTTGAGAAACCGACACCACGACCAAAAGCGTCTTTGTTTGTCCATCATTTGTCACACCGGGGGCAGTCATGACGTTTTAGAAAGCAATTTAATTCGGTCGGAAAACAAAACAGGCTAGCCCAATCCGTTGAGCCAGCCTGCTACTTAAACTGCTGCGTTTACAGCGAAGAACGTTATCAATGCGAAAACCAGCTATCAGGAATGTCCATAGGCTCGCTACCGTTCAGGCTGTATTTGAGCTTGAGCGTGAAGCCACCACCGCCTTCGATAAAATCCGCTGCGAAAGGATGAGCGCCCTGTTGTAAGGCGACCTGACCGCTTTTTTCGATAGGTGCGTGATTCCCGTCGTTGTCAACCACCAGCCGGTCGGCAATGCGCAGAACACCGCCGTCGTCGCAGGTGTAGAAAAAGCTGTAGACACCTGTTTGGGGTACCGTCAAATACCCGCGAAACTGAATACCAAAACTCGGTGCGTTGACCGATTTAGGCACGACAAGGTTATGAATGATGAACGTGCTGTCGGTGGTTTGTCCGTTTATGCCTTTCGTATTGCGAAACGCTTTTTTGTAGTAACTGGCCTGCAAACCCGCTTGTGGATTCGCGGCTGTAACCGGCGTAGCGTACGACTGCTGCTGATACCGCAGTGAATAAACGTCACCCTGCACGCCTGATGGCGTAAACGCAGCTACCTTGACCGTCTGTGGCTGGGTAATATCCAGGCTGGCCGGCAGCTCGGGGGAGTTGCGTTGGGGCTGACTGCCATCCGTCGTGTAGCGCAACGCGTAACTTGCTAACGGCTTTTTGATGCGCAGCGTAGCCTTGTCAACGAAGACGTTTTCTTCGGTAAAGCCGGTCAGATCGGGCAGGCGGTATTTGATACCCATCTGTTCCATCCGTAGAAAGTGCGACAGTAACCGTTGCTGGTACGATGCGTAGTCCGGGTGATTAGTCCAAACCACTTCCGAGAGCGCCGTCATGCGGGGCATGCTCATGTAATCAACGCGGTTTTCGGTCGGGATGTATTCGGTCCAGATGTTGGCTTGTCCACCGATAAACTGGTTCACCTGATTGGCGGGTACGCCCTGTGGGACGATGGCCAGATTATACACGTTCTCGACGGATTGAATCCCCGGCGGATTGTCGAAATAAAGCGTACTAACAGGCGTCATAACAACCGTATTGCCATTCTGAGCGGCTTTCTGGGGGGCATCTTTCACCCAGCTACGCCAGTACATAACCGCCGTAGACGGCTTGAGACCGCCTTCGAGCGCGTCGTCCCAAACCATGAGTTTCTTGCCTTTCGACTGGACAAATTTTTCGATCCGGTGGACAAAGTAGCTTTGCAGTTCTTCGACGTTTTTGATGCCTTCCCGCTTCATCAACTCCTGACAGGCGGGTGATTGCGCCCAAGTCGTTTTTTCTACCTCGTCGGCACCGATGTGCACGTACTGGCTCGGGAACAAGGCAATAATTTCGCTCAGTACGGCTTCCGTAAATGCATACGTGGGTTCGTTGCAGGGGCAAATGGGAACCGAAAACGTTTTACCCCAGCCTTCCTGTCCGGTACAGCTCAGAGACGGGTACGCTTTAATCGCTGCGGTCAGGTGGCCGGGCATGTCAATTTCGGGGATGATCTCGATATGCCGGGCGGCTGCGTACCTGATCAGTTCACGCATCTGGTCCTGCGTATAAAAACCACCGTACTGCGTTTTGCCGTTCTGCTGCCGGATAAACTGCTTGGGTAAATCGAAATCGGGATTGGTAGCGGCCCGTTTCAAAACCACCGAATCCTGGTTGTTAAACGTGCGCCAGGCCCCTTCGCTCGTCAGCTTGGGGTAGGCTTTGATTTCCATCCGCCAGCCCTGATCGTCGGTCAAGTGGAGGTGAAACTTATTGAATTTGTAAAGAGCCAGGCGGTCAATGAATTTATGTAGATAATCCATCGAGAAAAAATGCCGCGAAACGTCGAGGTGCATACCCCGCCAGGCGTAAGCGGGCTGGTCCTGAATCTGTACCGCCGGAAGCGTCAGCGACGGAACGGGTTTCGCCATCTTCTGTTCGATGCTGATGGGCAATAATTGACGGATGGTCTGAACGGCCCGAAACATACCAACCGGTTGAGCCGCTTTCAGGGTTACCTGCTGCGGGGTAATGGTCAGGCTATAGCCTTCGGTCTGGGTGATCGCCGGGTCGTGCTGAAGGATGATTTTGGTACCGTTGCCGCGCGGGCTGAGCGATTTTCCCAGACTCGGTTGCAGGAGTTGGCCGAGCTGGTCCGCTTCGTTACGGAACCGGCTATCCTGAACGATCAGCGCGGTTTGAGCGGTGATCGTAAACTCACCCTGCGCGGGGGTAAGCGATGTTGGGTAGGGAATGAGTGGGTAACGTTGCTGCTGAGTTTGTGCCCACACCAGCAACGGTGTGAGCAAGCTCAGCAATACCGACAAATAGATTCGATTCATTGGAACAGATAATGGAAGAAAAGAGCACTTTACCGGGTCAGAACACCCAGTTCGGCAATAGAAACCATGGTATCGTTGGCCCCCGTCGTTTCGAGCGCGTCGAATCTCAGGTAACGGCCCGTTTGCGGCTGATCAAACCGTATCGTCTGTTTGACCGGATTGTTATTAATGTTGCTGAATGCGCCCTGGCTGACCGGAGCCGACCACGTCTGACCGTCCTGACTGACCGAAACGGCGTAGCGGTACACAATGCCGTCTTTTTTACCATCCTGACGGGGTACGTACGTAAACCCACGCAACGGCAGGGACTCACCAAGATCCAGTACCACCGAAGCTGGTGTTTCACCGGTTTTACGCTGTTGCCAGAAACTTGCGGGGTTACCATCGATTAGCCGATCCGTTGTTTTGCCAGAAGCTGAACCACCCGCTGAAACAACGTTCCATTTCGCCGAACTAATGTCAAACTCAGTCGTAACGGGGCTGCTGGCTCGTTTCATGTTGTCCACGAAAGCGCGGGCTTTTACGATACCACCCGTGGGCATCGCAAAGGGCTGGCTAAAGCGCGGACTCTGGGCGGTAGGCTCCGATCCGTCGGTGGTGTACGTAATGACCGGATCAGTCGTCCGGGGGCAGGCAATGGTGACCATTCCGTCTTTGCTCCGGCTGATAACGGGGGTTACAATCAGTTCGGGAGCGTTGTATACTTCGACGTTGCTGATCAGCGGATTCGCTTTCGCTTCGTCAATACTTATCTGTAGTTTACTCGTCGTCACGGCTGGGAATCGTAGAATGCGCCGGTTGCCGATAGTCGTTCCCTGCGCAATGGTTTGATACTTGCCATTCTGCCAGGCCGCCACCGAGAATTTCTTCACGCGCTGCCCCAGCGCAATGTATTCTTCGATAAGCAGTCGGTTGAGCGTGGTCGGCTTGCCCAGATCGATGTCGAGGGTAGCCTGGGTGGTGCCGTTCGCTGCGGCCCAGTAGGTATCCCGGCTTTTGTCCAGCACGTTGCTGGCCGCAAACGTCGATGCTTTGCCGAACAAGCTGCTGGCGGTTATTTTCTTACCACCCGCCAGGTTATTCGATGCTTTATCGGTGTAGGCCTTCAGCTCCATCAGCCGTTTGGTGTCATTTTCGTGAACCAGTCCCCGTCGGTCTACGGGCAAGTTGAGCAGCCAGTTGCCGTTGCGGCCAATGGAGCTGTAATAAATATCGACCAGATGTTCCAGCGACTTTACCTTGTCATCTTCATTAGCGTGGTAGTACCAGCCCGGACGGATGGAGCAATTGACTTCGGTGGGTACCCAGTCGGTCCCATCTTCGTGGCCCGGTGTCAACTCCCAATAGTTAGGATAACCCGGATATACTTTGGAGCGGTTGAGCGTGCCCCAGTTGGTTTCGCCTGCGTAACCATCTTCGTTGCCCACCCAGCGAATATCGGGGCCCGCGTCGCTAAAAATAACGGCGTTGGGCTGGAACTGACGAACGGTAGCCACAAAACCCGGCCAGTCGTAAACCTGCTTTTTGCCGTTAGGACCTTCGCCGTTGGCCCCATCAAACCATACCTCAAACACGTCGCCGTATTGGGTCAGTACTTCCTGAAGCGTCTTTTTAAAGATCTCGTTGTATTCGGGTGTTCCGTAGGCAGGGTGGTTGCGGTCCCAGGGGGAAAGGTAAACGCCGAATTTAAGGCCATATTCCTTGCAGGCTGCCGACAAATCTTTCAATACGTCGCCCTTACCATCGCGCCAGGGGCTGTTCTTAACCGAATGTTCGGTGTATTTCGAAGGCCACAGGCAAAATCCATCGTGGTGTTTGGCCGTGATGATGATTCCTTCCATACCCGCTTCCTTCGCCACACGCGCCCACTGCCGACAGTCGAGCTGGGTAGGGTTGAACATGGCTGGTTTTTCGGTGCCGTGTCCCCATTCTTCATTGGAGAACGTGTTCATGTTGAAATGGACGAAGGCGTAGTATTTCATCCGGTGCCAGGCCAGCTGACGGGCCGACGGAACCGCACCGTACGGAGCGGGTGTCTGAGCAGTTGCCTGGTGAACGAAAAGCCCTAAAACAACTGCCCAAAGGAAAAAACGCTGATGGATCATTATGAAGTACGAATGGGAATGGACTGGTTACCCAGCGAAATTACTTACCGGAATTCCGGTTTAAGGACGAAGATACGCTGTTTGTCGTTACGGCGGGGTACCCTGATCCGCTTGAAACTCTTGTTCAGTTGTTACTGAAGCTTTTTGTGGTGTCGATTTTTCCGTGGTATCGGCGGGGCAGCCCGCATGGAGTCGGTTTTGAGAAACCGACACGGATTGCTGACGCCAAGGGTCGGTTTTGAGAACCGCGCGGGCGGCCCCGCCGACACCACGCACCTGACGACACCACGCACCTGACGACATCATAAGCGCTTAGCGATTGATGTACTGAATCGTGTACGATGACTCGGTGATGGTCAGTTTGGTAACCGCGCCGTAGTCCAGATTGATGCGGTAAGCATTTTGAAGGGATAAATCCAGAAACAGACAAAGCAAAGCCCGAATCACCCCGCCGTGGGAAACAACAAATACGGGCTGTGTGGGTTGGGTTTGCGCTAATGGCAGGACCATAGTGCGCCAGAAATCACCCACGCGTTCGAAGACATCGTTGAAGTTTTCGCCATTCGGGGTTTTGATGTTTACGAAATCAGCCATCCACGGATCGAGCGCGGCCCGGCCAATGTCAGCCCAGGGAATCATTTCCCAATCGCCGAAAAAGAACTCCTTTAGTCGGTCGTCCAATTGTACCAGGGGCGGGTGTGCGTCTACCACGGCGGTCTGACCGGGAGCGGTTTCGATCTGGCTGCCGTGCGCAAACGTCGCGGCCAGATCGGTAGCGAGCTGCTGGCAACGACGCAACGGCGACGAAAAGATAGCCATCGGATCGTCGGGTAAGTGCTTGATTAAGCGGTCGCGCTGTTCTTCGTACGTATCGGCCAGTTCAACGTCCGACTGCCCATAGGCAACACTTCGCCCGACGGCTACTTCGGTATGACGAATCAGATAAACATCCATGAGGACAAGGGATAAAGGGTTTTTTGGGTGAGTCGGCTAGTGATTAAACCGAAATCCACAATAACGATACAAACGACAGATAAACAACCACTTCCGTAAGCTGCTGCGTAGCGCCCAGACAGTCGCCTGTGTAGCCGCCAAGCCACTTGTTGAAAAACCACACGAGCCGCCAGCGTATGAGCACCAGCGGAATCAGAAACAGCAGATAAATCCAGAGGGTCGTGTAGAGGACGAGCGCCATCAAGGGTAAGAGCCCAAACAACGTAGCCAGCACTAGTTGACCCATCGTGATGCCCTGCGCAATGGGCTTCGCTTTCGCGTCGAGGTCTTCGCGGGCGTAGGGTAGCGCACGAATCACGGTTGTGGCTGTCAGGCGGCTCAGGCTGTGAGCTGATATGTATTTCAGGACAACCGTCCAGCCAAACGGTTCAACGCTCAGCATCGATTGGAGCGCAAAGAATTTAACCGCCAGCAACAAGCCTAAGCCAATCGTTCCGTACGTTCCCAGGCGGCTGTCTTTCATGATCGACAGAATTTTTTCTTTTGTCCAGCCACCGCCGAAACCGTCGCAGACGTCCGCAAATCCATCTTCGTGAAAAGCACCTGTTACCCATACCGTTGCGATCATGCTGAACAGTACGGGTAGGTAGGCCGGTGGAAATAGCACCGTGCCGAGCCAGTACACGCCGACCCCAATACCGCCCACCAGCCAGCCGATAAGCGGGAGAAACATCGTTGCCCGATTGAGTGCCTCCGCCGAGTGATCGATGGACTTTGGCACCGGCAGCCGGGTGTAGAACATAAGGGCGGTAAAGAAGAGTCGCACGCTGTTTGGGAATTTATCGTTTCTGATTCGCAGGCTTTCTCGGTCCGGATTTAGGTCAGGATGTCCATTGTTGCCATGTCGTTGAGCATCGCAACAGCGGCCTGAACGATCGGGTAAGCGAGCGCGCAGCCGGTTCCTTCGCCCAGCCGCAGGTCGAGCGAAAGTAAGGGTTTGGCTTCTAGGAAGTAAAGCATTTGTTTATGCCCCGTCTCGTCGGACTGGTGGCAGAAAATGCAGTGCTGACGTACCGACGGATTCAGTGCATTGGCGACCAGTAAAGCGGCTGTGGCAATGAACCCATCGATTAGAATGACCATGCCGTTTTCGGCCGCCCGTAGCATCCCGCCGACCATAGCCGCTATTTCCAGACCGCCCATCGCCGTTAAAACAGCCATTGGTTCCGTCTGATCGGCGTGTTGGGTGGCGACTTCTTGCAAGATAGCGAGCTTGCGGGCCAAGCCTTCGTCGGAAAGGCCCGTGCCGCGTCCGACGCACTGGTCCAGCGGGAGCCCCGTTAAGCGATGCATCAGCAAAGCGGCTGGTGAGGTATTGCCAATGCCCATTTCGCCGAAGCCAATCACATTGCAACCCCGGTACTGAACCCCGTTGACCAGCGTTTTCCCCGCGTCAATGGCGGCCTCGCATTCGTCGGTGGTCATGGCGGGTTCGTAGCGCATGTTGCGCGTGCCGGGCCGGATCTTGTATTTGACGAAGCTTTCGGTATTCTCTTCGAACGAGCCGTTGACGCCTACATCACAGACGAGCAATTGCAGCCCGTTCTGGCGACAGAAGACGTTAATGGCTGCTCCGCCCGCAATAAAATTTTTAACCATGCCGTAGGTGATATCGGCAGGGTAGGCACTAACGCCTTCTGCCGCCAGGCCGTGGTCACCCGCAAAAACAAGCAGGTGCGGATTGGTCAATACGGGCGTTTCGGTCTGTTGGATCAGGGCAATCTGAAGCGCTAATTCTTCCAGACGTCCCAAAGCACCGAGGGGTTTGGTTTTATAGTCGATACGCCGACGAACAGTTGTTTCGAGCGTTGATGAAGCAGGGGTAAGCATTACGATTGGCTGTTAAGCACCGTTTCTAAATCGGCGGGCGAGTAGTTGATGCTTTTAAGGGTTTTGTGGTCGGCATCCCGGTACACCAGAAACTTTCCGTCAGACTCGATGAAGTGGCAGGGAACGCCCTTGTCCTGATACTGGGCTACCGTTGCTTCCGCTTCTTCGACGGTCAGGCAGGCTTTGCTCATGTTGGATCGTTGTACTTCATCGAACAGGGCTTTGAATTTATCACCCAGGCCAAATTCGAGAACCGCCCCCGACAGTACGTATTGCAAATCACAAAGCGCATCGGCTACCGCCACAATGTCGTTAGCGGCAATAGCATCCCGAAATTCGTCGAGTTCTTCGGCCAGCAATGCCACGCGCAGTTGACAACGGCCTTCGGACGGGATCTGTGGGGTATCGAGTACGGGCGCATGAAACGTGCGGTGAAATTCCGCAACCTGGGTAAGTGAGTCAGGTGAGTGCATTCTAAACGGTGATTACGTTGATGAACGGATTGGATGTCATCAAACGATGATTAATAAATTAGTTTATTGTGGGATTATGCGTTGACAGCACGTTTGAAACGATACGAGCGCTAACTGACGAGCTAAGTAGTGGTCTAGAAATCAGCGATCAGGTTGGTTTTAAACAGTTTGATAGCGATGGCTAGCAGGATAATACCGAATATTTTACGAATAACGGCCAACCCGCCCGATCCTAAACGCGTTTCAAGCCAGCCCGATGATTTTAGAACGACGTAAATCAATATCAGATTCAACAAGATACCGATGATGATGTTGATGGTCTGATACTCAGCGCGAAGCGAGATGATGGTCGTCAACGTACCGGCTCCGGCAATCAGCGGGAAAGCGATCGGGACGATGTGCGTTGCTCCGCCTGTGCTGGCTTCGTCTGGTTTGAAAATCGTTCGGCCCAGAATCATTTCCAGACCAATCAGGAAAATAATCAGCGCGCCCGCTACGGCGAACGAAGCCACATCGACACCGAAGAGTTTGAGGATGCGTTCGCCGACGAAAAGAAATGAGATCATGAGCACGCCCGACACCACGGTTGCCTGCTCCGACTCAATCTTGCCGACTTTTTTGCGCAGATCAATAATCACGGGCAGGGAGCCAATGACATCGATAACCGAGAATAAAATAAGGGTAACCGAAGCAATTTCTTTCAGGTTGAACATAATCGTATGCTGTCATTCTACTTGCTTATGCCCGAAATGACAAAAGGAATTGTTGTAAGGTTTCGATCTCGCCATCGGTAATGGCCGGAAAGTTGGCGATCCGAAACGTTGTCGTTTTCCAGTCGCCGTAGCCGTTGCCGAGCATGATGCCCGCCTGTTGAGCCGCTTGCTTGACCGCTTTTATATCGGCTTCGGAGCCTTCAACGGCGATCACCGTATCGGAACGCTCAGCCGGGTTGGTAACCAGCAATCGGAACGGTGATGCGGTCATTTCCTGCTCAAAAAAAGCGTACCAGGCCGCAGCTCGTTTTTTGGTGATAGCATCGACCTCCACAATGGGCGGCACTTGCTGCAAAACCCGCATGAGCAGGTAAATACCGAGGCCGTTAGGCGTGTAAGGCGTCTGGAACTTGGAAAAATTTTCGTGGATAAATAGGAGGCTGTTGTAATGATCGTTTTCGCCGATTTCCTGTGCCCGCCGGAGCGCTGCCGGTGAATAGATCAGCACCGCCAGTCCGGCGGGTAGGCCGAAGCATTTCTGGACCGACGCAAACCACACATCGGCCAGCGTCCAGTCGAATGAGATACCCGCCATCGACGAAACGGCATCGACCGCAATCAGGGCTGACCCTTCTGTGCCGGAAAAATCGCGCCGGAACTGGGCGAGCGTTTCCATGCTGATCTGCGTACCGTTCGACGTTTCGTTTTGTACCAGACACAACACATCAGCCTGATTAAGCGCGACGGGTGGCTTGATGCGGTACGCGTACTCCGCCCATTTTTTGCCGAAAGCACCGCCATAAGGATGCAGACTGGCCTGTTCCGTTAACGACTGCGCTACAATTTCCCAGCATTCCGTAGCTGATGATACAAAAGCAATGTGGTAATCGGCGGGGATGGCGAGTTTTTCGTGCAGTAGTTGAACCGCTTCCTGCACGATCGTCATGAAACCGGGGCTGCGGTGATTGAGACTGACAATGCCTTCGCGCACGGCATCGACCGCGTAGTCGGCTACCTGCGGGTACACTTTCGATGGTCCGGGATAAAACGTAATCATGGCCGTGAGCAGCTGTGGGCCAGCCGTTCGATTTAGTAGGTAGATAAAACGTTACTTGTTGTTGGCGGCAATCGGTTCGCTGATCAGATAGCGGACCGCCATTTCGTAGCCCTGGAGGCCCAGCCCAACGATAATACCTTTACATTTGGCCGACAAATAGCTGTGGTGCCGGAACGATTCGCGGGCGTGAACGTTGGAGATATGCACTTCGACGGCCGGAGCCGTAACGGCAGAAAGCGCGTCGGCGATGGCGATGGAGGTGTGCGTGTACGCCCCGGCGTTGATAACGATTCCGTCGATGTCGAAACCTAATTCGTGAATTTTATCGATCAGATCACCCTCGTGGTTCGATTGGAAATAACGAAGTTGCACATCAGGAAACAGGTCTTCCAGCGTTCTCAGATAATCCAGAAACGAGCGGTTTCCGTAAATGCCCGGTTCTCGTTTTCCCAGCAGGTTCAGATTTGGACCGTTGATGATGAGGATCTGTTTCATAAAATAACCCGGATAGCAATGTCCGACAGTAGAGTAAACGAAGTATGTAAGCTTACCTGAACGTGAGCGTTCTGGCTCCCTGTATGTGGCAAAGTTATATAAACGCATTCAAGAACTACCTTAAACTCGAACGGTCGCTGTCGGAAAACTCCGTGGAGGCTTACCTGCACGATGCCGAAAAACTGTACGAATACATCCTGCTGACCGACCCGAGCCTGTCGCCCATGCAGGTGACGGAGAAGCAGTTAATGAATTTTCTGAAATACCTGGGTGAACTGGGATTGTCGGCGCATAGCCAGGCGCGGATGTTGTCGGGACTAAAATCGTTTTTTAAGTATTTATTGCTCGAAAACCTGATTCAGCACGATCCGACGCAATTGCTGGAAGCGCCGAAGCTGGGTCGGAAGCTGCCGGATACGCTTAGTTTCCCCGAAATCGAAGCGATGCTGTCCGTCATCGATTTGTCGACGCCCGGCGGAACCCGCGACCGGGCGATGCTCGAAGTGCTCTACAGTTCGGGCCTGCGCGTATCCGAACTGCTCAACTTACGGCTGACCAACTGCTACTTCGACGCTGGATTTATCCGGGTGCTGGGCAAAGGAGATAAGGTGAGACTGGTGCCCATCGGCCAAGATGCGATGCATTACACACGTATCTACGTGGACCACGTACGCTCGACACTGGCTGTTCAGAAAGGCGACGAGGATACTATTTTTCTTAATCTGCGCGGCAAGCAACTGTCCCGGATTTCGGTTTTTACGACGATAAAAAAATTAGCAGCAGAAGTAGGCGTCAAAAAAAACATCAGTCCCCATACGTTCCGGCACTCGTTTGCCACACACCTGATCGAAGGCGGTGCTGACCTGCGGGCGGTTCAGCAAATGTTGGGCCACGAGTCAATTACGACTACGGAAATCTACACCCACCTCGACCGTGATTATCTGCAACAGACACTCCGCGAGTTTCACCCGAGAGCGGGTCGCCGAAAAGGATGACCGACCAAACGAATAGCACGTTCAGTATCAGCATTATATTTCCCGGACAAAAAAAGTCCCCGCCGTCGAAACAACAGCGGGGAGCCTCAATTCTACTAACCCAAAATTTACTGTAATATCATGCTTCGGTGAGCGATTTGTCGCCGACGAATTGTTGCTCCTGATTCTTGAAGAGCAGGTTGAACGAAGTCAGACTACCGTATATCTTCGTGATATACTGTTGAATGTTAATCTTTTCTTCATCGTCAAGTCTGCTGGCGTTGACCCGTTGTTCGAGTACACGAAGCCGGTCGCGTACCATGACGATCTTATGAAAGAACGCATCAATAGGCATTTCTTTTTGGACCAGATCCGTCCGTCCCGGCTTTAAAATTAGTTTGCCGCCTTTCCACTTGTCGCCCAGCGGAACAACCTCGGTGTGATCGGACCCTGCCTCCGTCGCCCAACGCTTCAGAACTCGGTTTAGCGCCTGCTCCACGTCGAATAAGCTAATGAGATCATCATCGGGCTCAATGGCTTCAATGACGGTTAAGGGCGTATCAAATTTGAGTACCTTCACACCCTGGTTCAAAAAGGTAATGGTGTAACCGCTTGCTTTTAAATTAATGATGACGCCATCGCCAAACTCAGCGTGGCTAATCCGGGAACCGATTCCCAATAAAGTCGTCATGAAAGTTACGGTGTTTAAATATTGTAAAAATAATAAACAAAACCTATGCCAAAATAGACCAACGAAGTTTTAAATTGAGTTATTTGTTTCAATTAGTATGCCGAACGTTGACTATACTCCACTTAGTACACAGAAACACCGGTTTAGCTTGCCGGAAGGGCTTCACTACTTAAACTGCGCGACCCGGGCTCCGTTGAGTAAGCTGGCCGAGCAAGCCGGACACGACGCGATTAGCCGGGATACAAATCCGTTTGGTCTTCGGCCCGATGATTTTTTTAGCGGAGCCACTCGTGTTCGGTCCTTGTTCTCCGAATTGATCAACAATCCTGATCCGGACCGTATCGCTATTGTGCCATCGGTATCGTATGGCATGGCAATAGTGGCGCGTAACCTGCCTCAGAAGCCCGGTATTCGCGCCGGACAAACCATTGTTCTGGTCGAAAGCGAATTTCCGAGTGATGTATACGCCTGGGATCGTATTAGCAAAGAACTGAATCTGACGATCAAAACGGTGTCGATGCCCGACGAATTTCCGAAAGGGCCGACCTGGAATGAGCGACTGCTCGACGCAATCGGACCGGATACCGCACTGGTCATGGTGCCGCCCGTACACTGGATGTATGGTATTCGGTTCGATCTGGAAGCGGTGGGTAAACGAGCGCGGGAAGTCGGCGCGTGGTTTGCGATAGATGGTACGCAGGCTGTCGGAGCCTTACCGTTCGATCTGACAGCCGTTCAACCCGACGTTCTTGTCTGCGCGGGTTATAAATGGCTGATGGGACCGTATTCGCTGGGACTGGCATACTTTGGTCCTGCTTTCGACGACGGAGTTCCGCTGGAAGAAGGGTGGATGAACCGACTGGATAGTAATCAGTTTCACCGTCTGATGGATTATCAGCCAGCGTATCGGCCAAAAGCGTATCGCTACAATGTCGGCGAACAATCTCACTTTATCCAGATGCCGATGTTGGAGGCTGCGTTGAGTCAGTTGGTTGACTGGCAGCCGGAGCGCATTCAGACCTATACCAACGAACTAACCCAAGCTGCGTGGCCTGCGCTGGAGAAGCTTGGCTGCCATGTCGAACCCGTAAACGGCAGTCAGGGACGCAGTCACCACTTGGTTGGCCTCTGGCTTCCCGAACATGCGGACCCGATGGCGGTTCAACAAGCCCTATTGGCTCAGAAAGTAGCTGTTTCGGCGCGGGCCCGTGCCCTACGTATCGCTCCGCACCTTTACAACACCCCGGCTGACGTTGATGCGTTGGTTGACGTATTGACGAATGTACTTTAAGAAACAGGAATCAGAAAGATTCCTGACTGTACACTTAATGCACTACGACTGGCTCTTCGTAAAACTCCAACGGTAGATCATCCGGATCGGCAAAAAACGTGAAACGCCGACCCGTGTGCTCGTCAATACGGATCGGTTCTGTTGCCACGCCTTGCTGGTTTAGGTGAGCAACGGCAGCGTCGAGGTCCTGAACGGCGAAAGCCAGATGTCGTAGACCAGCCGCTTCCGGTCGGGATGGGCGTTTGGGCGGATTCGGAAATGAGAATAGCTCAATGATGTACTGACCATTCAGTGCCAGATCCAGCTTATACGACTGGCGTTCTGCGCGGTGTACTTCGTTTACTATCGTCAGTCCTAAAATTTCGGTGTAGAATCGCTTTGACACCGTGTAATCCGAAGCGATGATGGCAATGTGATGAACGGCGGTTAAGTGAAGCATAGGGCTAGCGGCTAAGTAGGGTATCGTCGTCTGTCACAGCCGTGTCGATTGCCGTGCCATCCCGTTCAACAGGCAAAGCACGTTCGACTTCCCGGCGTTTGTTCCAGGGGGCGGTGGTCCGGCTGGCCATGTCGATGGCAAAAAAAATGACGATAGCCGTAAACGTAATAAAGACGATGATGAAGATGCGACGATTGCGGTTCACAGAGAACAGACGTTTTTAGGTGTACGAGCATACTGTTTCGCTTGCATACACCGTAAGTTACGAATCCTGCGGTAGTTGTTTAGGGGAAATCTCATAGGCAATGCTGCCTGTTCGCCCGGAAACCTCTGCCCAGGAAATACCGTCAAAGGTAACAGCTACAACGGCACCTTTGCTCATGGAGCCAACACTTTGATGCGTCAAAAATTCGGAAAAATACGATACGTCCGGGTTATGGCCTACGATCATCACGGATTGGGCGCTGGCAGGTAACGCGTTGACAGCAGCAAGGTATGCTTTAGGGCCCCCGTCAAACAACTCGTCGTCCAGTTGAATGTTGGCTGGGTCAAAACCCAGTTGTTCGGCGATAACTTTAGCGGTATCCTTGGCTCGGGAAGCGGTACTGCTAATAATAACGTTGGGATTTACGGCTTTGTCGTGCAAATAACGACCGATACGGGCCGCTGCTACGATACCGTCGGGGGTCAACTCCCGACTGTGATCGGTCATTAAAATAGATCGGTCTTCGGCCTTGGCATGCCGAACAATGTAGAGTGTAAGTGGCATTAGGAAATACGTGTATGCGTAGAGCTATAACGGCTGCAAGCACGGAAAGTTAGTAAAGAGTGATAAACTCTGTCTACTGCCGAAGAAAAATTTGGTACCAAGCGCCAATAGAATAAAATCTGCTCAGGATGTTCGGGCGTAGTTGAATCCTACGGCTGATACCGACAGGCATCGATACAAGGCTGACTAATCTGTATTTGTGAACAGAAGCCGAACCAGGCTTTAGCGCTAATTGCGAATTGGAAAAAGTGCCAGCTGACTGGAAAGATGACCGATAGCTTCTGCAATGGAAGTTCGATTACACTCAATGATGAGCGGGTAAGGATCGTCAAGTGGCATAGCCCACCAGGGCGGAGTTGCTTCGTAGGACAGTAAAAAACGAAAGCAGAATCGGTCCTTTTGCGGAGAGCATTCCGTTAGTTGAATGACCAGACAGGGTTCCGAAAAGCTAAGCTTATTGGGGACATCGCGACTGCCGAGGATATCGCTCAGCCAGCCAATCAAGTGCTTAACTTCCCAGGTGTGAAGAATAGGCGCGATGGTTTCCCAACGTCGGTTTTTATCAACCAGTTGCAGGCACGTTAGCAGCAGATTTTTGTCTTCCAGCGTGGGGCCACCTCGTGGGCTCTCGTAGTTGATGACTTCGAGATTGAAGGACGATTTAGACGTGTAAAACATGATCGGAACAGGGTGAAAAATAAAATCAGCAGACGTAACCGGGTACCTAAATAAATTAAGAGACCCAAAAACTTGTCAGAATCACTTTTCAATGACCGTTCCTAACAGCTTTTGCTAACCGAGCTATTGACTAACCAATAATAACTGATGTGATTATACGTCAAAGATCAATAAACAAATTGATATTCAGTGGTTTTATTTAATAAATAATAATTGCGGTAAACATTTGTGTAAGAGTTGCGCCAAAGACTTATACAAAATGGGGTATTTGATCATAAATGTGTTTCAGAACCTGTATACGCACAAAGATGCGTTTTGTTGAACGAACCTTCACATTGCGATTAAAGTGGGCGATTTCGAAGGACAATCCGTATTTTTGCAGACCGAACACTATCCGGTTGCCGTTTCAGCATGAGTTATTTACCCATTCAGCACGTATTAAAAACATTACCCGTTGGTACTGAAGTGACCATCAAGGGTTGGGTCCGCACCAAGCGGGAAAGTAAAAACGCGGTATTTATTGCCCTTAACGATGGGTCAACCATCCATACGATTCAGGCCGTTGCTGAGACCGGTCAGCTTCCTGAGGACACTCTGAAACTGATCACGACCGGAGCCTGCTTGGCTGTCACCGGATTGCTGGTTGAGTCGCAGGGGGCCGGGCAGGCTGTAGAAGTCAAAATAGCTTCTATCCAGATTTACGGTCCAGCTGACCCCGATAAATACCCGTTGCAGCCTAAGCGTCACTCGCTGGAATTTTTGCGCGAGATCGCTCACCTGCGGCCACGGACGAATACGTTCAGCGCTGTTTTGCGTATCCGTCACGCGCTGGCCTTTGCGGTGCATAAGTACTTCAACGATAACGGATTTTATTACCTCAACACACCGATCATCACCGCATCCGATGCGGAAGGAGCGGGCGAAATGTTTCGCGTGACGACGCTCGACGCCATCAAACCACCACTCAACGAAGAAGGCAAGGTTGATTACAGCCAGGACTTTTTTGGTCGTGAAACCAACCTGACCGTTTCGGGGCAGCTGGAAGGCGAGCTGGGCGCTATGGCGTTAGGTAAAATCTACACCTTCGGACCGACTTTCCGCGCGGAAAACTCGAATACGACCCGCCACCTGGCTGAATTCTGGATGATTGAGCCGGAGATGGCTTTCTTCGAGCTGGAAGACAACATGAACTTGGCCGAGGATTTTGTCAAGACGGTAATCCGGTACGCCCTGCAAAACTGCGCTGACGATCTGGCGTTTCTCGATAACCGGCTCAAGGAAGAAGAGAAAACCAAGAAGAAAGAAGAGCAGAGCGACATGGGCCTGCTGGATAAACTTCAGTTCGTTATCAGCAACGAGTTTGTCCGGCTGACGTACACCGATGCTATTGATATTCTGGTCAACTCGAAACCCGCCAAGAAAGGGCAATTCCAGTACGAGGTTAGCTGGGGTGTCGATCTACAGTCGGAGCACGAGCGGTACCTGGTCGAGAAACATTTCAAAAAGCCGGTTATCCTGACGAACTATCCCCGTGAGATCAAGGCGTTTTACATGAAACAGGACGAGGAGTCGAACGCGGCTCCGGGGCCAACCGTTCGGGCGATGGACGTTTTGTTTCCCGGAATCGGCGAGATCATCGGTGGTTCGCAGCGTGAAGATAACTACGACAAGCTCGTTGCCCGGATGCAGGAAGTAGGCATCGAGCCCGAAGCGTTGTGGTGGTATCTGGATACGCGCCGGTTTGGTTCGGCTCCCCACGCTGGCTTTGGCCTCGGTTTCGAGCGGCTGGTTCTGTTCGTAACCGGCATGGGTAACATTCGTGATGTAATACCGTTCCCCCGCGCGCCCAAAACAGCCGAATTTTAGTCATTCTTTGTCATTTGTAGTCGTTGATTGTCATTCATCAAACAGTACAGTCAATGACTACAAATGCACGTGATGACGTCATAGGATAATGTATGCTGGCTCTCCCCATTTTTCTCGCTGTTGCTTCCGGCTTTGTGGTGGTCGGCGTTTACACCGAACGTAAGATTTCGGCCTTTATGCAGGACCGACTTGGCCCGATGGAGACGGGTAAGTGGGGATTGCTACAGCTGTTTGCCGATTTGTTGAAACTGCTTCAGAAAGAAGACATTGTTCCGGCAGCGGCAGATCGGCGGTTGTTCCTGCTTGCTCCGGCGGTAATTTTTGCTTCGGTCTTTGCGGGCTTTGCCGTACTGCCGCTCACCCCCGATTTGCAAGGTTCTGGTGCCGTTGTTGGCGTGTTTTACCTGATGGCGATTGTTTCCTTCGACGTGATCGGCATCCTGATGGCCGGGTGGGGGTCCAACAACAAATATTCGCTGTTCGGGGCTATGCGCTCATTAGCTCAGATTATATCGTACGAAATTCCGCTGGGGCTAACGATCCTCAGCGCCGTGATGATCTGTCAGACGCTTAACTTACAGGAGATCAGTTTTCAGCAAGGCATTTTTTCGTCTGAAACAAACTATCTTTTTGGCCTCAAGCCCCTGGGCGTCGATGTAACAAACTGGGGAGGAATCTTTACCTGGAACATCGTTCGTAACCCGTTTTTGCTGGTCGCTTACGTCGTGTTTTTTATCTGTACCCTGGCTGAGTCGAATCGGGCACCGTTCGATTTGCCGGAAGGTGAATCGGAAATCGTAGGTGGTTTTCATACCGAGTATTCAGGAATGCGGTTTGCCTTACTTTACCTGTCCGAATACGCCATGATGCTGCTGGTGTCGTTTTTGGGCGCTGTCCTGTTTCTGGGTAGCTGGAATACTCCGTTGCCCAACATAGGACCGGTTCGGCTGGCCGACTGGACTAGTGGCGCTCCCGGCACGATCTGGGGTAATGTAACCGCTGTTTTCTGGTTACTGTCAAAGGTGTTTCTGGCGGTGCTGCTGCAAATGTGGGTACGTTGGACATTTCCGCGTGTTCGCGTCGATCAAATGATGTTTTTGTGCTGGAAAGTCCTGACGCCAATCGGCCTGATACTGTTACTGATTTCAGGGATCTGGCGGCTTTTGATGGTCTAGACGATTTCGAGTTAATCGAGTCAAGGACTGCCGAAGATCACCGATCAATTCAAGCAGGATTTGTCTGGCGAAATGGCCTAATACACATAAGATACCGCTTGGGTAACTGAACCCTCGATAAATTAGTTAACCTATAATCTGAATTGAATACTACAAGGCGCGTTTGTCGCTTCGCGCCCCTTTACGGCAAGAATGTCTATACTTTCACCTAATCCAACCGGCGATCTAGTCTGGCAGACAGCCTGGAAATCACCCATATTTCGCCGGAAGTTTTTCATTGGAATGAGCTGCGTCACTGTATTGCTGCTGGCATTCCCTTACTTCTTTCAGACAATCGAAAAGCACACGGGCCCCGTTTTACACGACTGGGTGCTCAACCAGCTTCCGCCCAATGATGTCTCGCTGTGGATCTTTCTGATCATCTGGGCGACCGCGTTACTGTTGCTGATCCGGGCACGGTTTAGTCCGGCTGTGTTTATGATGTATGTGTATGGCTATCTTATCATTAGCTTGTCCAGAATGATAAGCATTACGCTTGTTCCGCTCGATCCGCCGGTGGGCCTGATCCCGCTTATCGACCCGCTGAGCAATGCGTTTTACGGCAAGACATACATCACCAAAGACCTGTTTTATTCCGGGCACACGTCCAGTATTTTTCTGATGTTTTTGTGCCTGCGCCGAAAGTGGGACCGGTTGTTTGCGTTGATTGGTTCCCTGATTGTGGGTACCTTATTGCTGGTGCAGCATGTGCATTATACAATTGACGTACTGGGCGCTTTTGTCTTTACGTATCCGCTCTACAGAGTAGGCAAATGGATGGCCCTGAGCGGCTGGAACAATGTCGAGCATCCCGTTGATCAGAAAGCTTCGCCCAGTTGAAAATAAAGGCCGTGAGACGTGCTTTCGCCAAACCCCCAACCATAGTCAACCCGTAGGTTGAGCCGCTCTTTACGGTTCAAGGCTACGCGCAGACCACCTCCGTACGAATACTTAAGCTCCTGCAAGTTCAGATCGCGCAGCTGATCGCCGACGTTGCCGAGACCAAGGAAGCCTACGGCGCCAATTCGGCCTACAATCGGTACGCGGTATTCCGCCTGTAGAACAAGTTGATTTTTGCTCCGAAAGCGACCGTCGTAAAAACCCCGCATGCTGTTCGAGCCACCAAAGCTGGCCAGACTTCGGAGCGGAACATTGCCCGCGTTGAATTGCACGTACGCCTGCACGGCCAGTACCTGTTGGCGATACAGCCGCACAAACCGGCGCAGATCGACGGCGTAAGCCGTATACCGAAATTGTGAACCAAACCAGGGTGAAAAGTGGTTGAAGAAGACCTGCATCAGCGAGCCCTGATCCGGCGCGAAGGCATTGTTGCGCGTGTCGTACGTTAGGCTGAGACCAGCCCCGGAAATGTAATACGGATCGCGACCGACCACGTCCAACTGATCGAACAACCCACCGGGCTGATGATCAACGGCCAGCAGGCGCTGATACTCGTAAAGGATACCACCAAAGAAACGTTCTTTCAGCTTTCGTTGCAGGTGCAGGTAAACGTAGTACTGGCGGAAAGTGTAAGCCTCTTCGTTCTGATCGGGCGCTACTTTTCCTAATCCCCAGAACTTGTCGGGAAAGTAACTGTAAGACAATTGGTGATTGAGAATGTACCGCTCACCGGGAAAATAAGTTGTTCCGTTAACAGCCGTGATAAATTGTTTTCGCAGTGAGTATAAAACCAGCGCCTGCGTGTTAGAGGTTCGGGCGACGGTGTCGAGTCGATTGAAGCGAAACGTAAATGATCCGGCTATGCCAACGGACCAATTTGTTTCGATTGACCGGGCCACTAATGGTAAAATTAGGGTATGGCGGGTTTCTGCGTCTTTTGCCTTTAGTGCTTGAACCGGTAAAGAAAGGCTGTCAGTTTGAGCAAATAGAATACCTGAATGAACAGACAACATGCTGACTAACAGCAGTATGGGTATTCTAGTAGTAAATGCAGGCACGGGTAATGAACGAACCGTTAATTAAAGTCAGATTAATTAAATGCCGGCAAAGTAATCGGAAAATTGTAAATTTAGTAGATTTGGGCTTTAATAAACCATTAAGGTTGTGTCTGTCTGACAGTGCGTGACCACCGGTTGGAACCTAAAACGGAGACTCCGAGTTTGTAAACCACCGATATGAGCAAAATCGATTTACCGCCCTTTACGCTGGGCGAAACCATTACCCCAGAACAACGTCAGTTTTTTAATAAGCATGGCGTGATCGTTTTTCGTAATTTCATTCATCCTGAAACGGTCAAATTATTCATCAGTGAAGTTGAACGCATCGAGAAGGAGTGGCTGGCCGAAGGCCGTGACAAAGTCAACGGAGTACCGTTGAAATTTGGTCAGGATGAAGCCGGTAACTCGATGATTCAGCGGATGTGCTTCCTCTCGCAGCACAGCACCGCGCTTCACGAATTTTTGCAGGACCCGCGTCTGCAAGCCGTCGTGGATCTGTTGCAGCCTTACGAGGGCCGCATTGCCGAAATTGAAAAAGACGGCCTTATCCTCAATCACTACGTTCGTACGCCGAACAGTAAGTTCTCGCAAATGGGTTGGCATACCGATAGCCCCCGCGACATCTTCTTGGGTCAGCGGATCATGCCGATGCTGAACGTAGGGATTCACCTGAACGCTACACCTTACGAAAATGGTGGGTTACGCGTTATTCCAGGTACGCACAAGCAGGGCATTCTTAAAATGCTCTTCCGCAAAAAGTACTTCGTGGACAACGAACCGGACAAGCAGGAAATCGGCTTCGACATAAACGCTGGTGATCTGAGCGTCCATGATGGCCGTCTCTGGCACCGGGCGCAGCAGTCGCCCCACGTTGGTGAAGCGAGTCGTCGTCGTGTTATGTACGTACCGGTTGTGACGGGCAAATACATGCCTAAAAATGAGCACAGCAAAACGCCATTTTACCACCGGTTTATCTCCAAAGTAAATATTTAAGTCTTTAACGGTCTGGTGTAGCGATTGTTAGTCTCCAGTTTTTAGTTGCTCCTAGCGGCAACTTGCGCTAAAACTGAAGACTAAGACTCCCTCACCGGACCGTTAATCGTTAAAGACGGATTTATGGCTTACGCCCTCATTACGGGAGCCAGTAAAGGCATTGGTCTGGCGATTGCCGAAGAACTGGCTCGTCGTAAATATGATCTGCTACTGGTTGCCCGTTCGAAATCGCTCTTGCAGGATATTGCGCAGCGGCTGGCAACGTCCCACCGGATTAAGACTGATTTTTTTGCCGCTGATCTGGCCCAAGCCGGAGCCGCTCAACAAGTATTAGACTGGTGCCAGACGAAGAATTACCCAGTTCGGTTTCTGGTCAACAATGCGGGCTACGGATTAAGCGGACCGTTTGAGAAACACGCGCTGGCTGAGCATATCGACATGATGCAGGTAAACATGATGACGCTTGTGGAGTTGACCTACCTGTTTCTGCCGCAACTTCGTCAGCAGTCCAAAGCCTATATTCTGAATATCGGTAGTTCAGCTGCTTATCAGGCAATCCCCAAACTGAGTTTGTATTCCGCTTCCAAAGCGTTTGTCCTTCAGTTTAGCCGCGGACTTCGGCAGGAATTGAAATCCTCGTCGGTTTCGGTGACCTGCGTTTGCCCTGGCTCTACCGACACCGGTTTCGTTGACCGGGCGCAAATCGGAGACAAAGGCCGGAAAGCCGCACAACGGGTTAACATGACGCCCGAAGAGGTAGCGCTTCAAGCCGTGGACGCTACACTAGCCGGTAAGGCCGAAGTGGTTACGGGGGTACTCAACCAGCTTGGTAAACTGATGGCCTGGTTGTTGCCGAAAGGTATTGTCGAGAAAACCGCCGGAAGCATCTACGACTAAAGAATGAAGCCAGTTTTACAGATCGTTACGTAAATGGGCTAACCAATTGAACGATCATCACGAAGCGGAAGCTGTAACGGTCCTGTTGCAGTTTCCGCTTCCGGCTTTTTGCCCAATGGCACTTTATTTGCGTTACAACAGTTATAAAAATACAACTTTCATTCAGACGTTGGCCGTTGGAAGCGGGGCTGTCGGTTCAGCCAAAACAGCTTACCTTCAAACATCCGGCATTCGACGTCCAGCCAATACATGCAATTTTCCGATTTAAATTTAATTGACCCCATCCTGAAGGCGCTCGCCGAAGAAGGATACTCGAATCCAACGCCTATTCAGCAGCAAGCTATTCCTGTTTTACTGAGTCGCCGGGATTTATTGGGATGTGCTCAGACCGGTACGGGTAAAACGGCCGCTTTTGCGATTCCTATCTTACAACTGCTTAACGAAGAACGGAGTAAGAACCCGACGGGCCCCCGGCGGATCAAAACGCTTGTGCTGACACCCACGCGTGAGCTAGCCATTCAGATTGACGAGAGCTTTGCTGCCTACGGGCGTTACCTGAATCTGCGGCATACGGTTATCTTCGGGGGCGTCTCACAACATAGTCAGGTCAACACGATTCGAAATGGCATCGATGTACTAGTCGCAACGCCCGGCCGACTCCTTGATTTGATGAATCAAGGCATTATCTCGCTGCGGGATGTTCAGTTTTTCGTGCTCGACGAAGCCGACCGGATGCTGGATATGGGCTTTATCCACGATGTGAAAAAAGTTATCGCTCGTTTACCGGAGCGTCGGCAGTCGCTGTTTTTTTCGGCAACGATGCCACCCGATGTGGCTAAATTAGCCGATACCATTCTGAACAAACCGGCTAAAGTTGAGGTGACGCCTGTTTCGTCAACGGCGGATACGATTCAGCAGGCCGTTTACTTCGTGGGACGGGAAAACAAGCGCAAGCTGCTGGTTCACGTGCTCAACGACAACCGGATTGCTTCAGCGCTTGTGTTTGCCCGTACCAAGCACGGAGCTGACAAAGTAGCCAAAGACTTGCTCAAGGCTGGTATTCAGGCCGAAGCCATTCACGGCAACAAGTCACAAAACGCTCGTCAGCGCGCCCTGACAAATTTCAAAAGTCGTCAGACACGCGTGCTGGTGGCTACCGATATTGCGGCTCGTGGTATCGATGTAGACGAACTATCGCACGTTATTAATTACGAACTTCCGAATATTCCCGAAACGTACGTCCATCGCATTGGTCGGACGGGCCGCGCGGGAAATGATGGCATTGCGCTGTCGTTCTGCGATGAAGAGGAAACGGACTTTTTGAAAGATATTCATAAGCTGATCGGTAAGCGCGTACCGGTTGTGGAAGATCATCCGTACGTGCTCGACGTAGCAACGGCGGCTGTTACGCCCGCCCAGCCCCGGCAGGCACAAGGCCGAAACGGGAATGCCAATCGAGGAGGTGGTGGCGGTAAGAGCCGCCCGAACGGTCCATCGAACAACAACTCGTTCCGGCGGGGGAGGAGCGATACCAAGAGCGCTCCGAACACGGGTGGCAGAAGCGGCAACAACCGTCGGTTTGGGAACTCCCGCTCTGAGCAAAACTAATCGATTACAAGTAAGCTACCTGTTTACTAGCGACTCGTTATGAGTCGCTAGTTTTGTTTTTAGACTAAGTAAGTATACTCGTTCGTCTAAGTAGAGTAGTTGGCTAAGACAATGGCAGAGAGCCACAGTATCAGCCTGAAGCAGCAATCGATGTATACCTTTTTTAGGTATAAATACTACATAAACAAGAATAATTGGACACCCTATCTGTAATTAATCTAAATAAACTACTTTTGGGCTCTTGCAGAATACCACCAATCATTCTAATTAATGAAAATCTCGTTTACTTGTTTACTTATCCTAAGCAGTTGTCTGTGTTTTGCGCAGACAGGACTGATAAAAGGCCGGGTTTCTAATGAAAGCGGTGACCCAGTTGAAGCAATTAACATCATTTTAAAAGGTACAGGCAAAGGAACAACTACATCCGCATCCGGTGAATTTACGTTTTCAGGCTTAGCCGCAGGATCGTACCAACTTGTCGCGACCGGCGTTGGCTACCAAACGCTTGGCCGTACAATATCGCTGGCAGAACAGCAAACCGTAACGCTAAACCTGACCGTTCAGGAAGCTATGCAGGAGTTGCAAACCGTTGAAATTGTGGGCCGTCGCGAAACGACGTACAAGAACGACATCTCATTTATTGCCAGCAAAACGGCTACTCCATTGAAAGACGTACCGCAGGCCGTGAGTTATGTCACCAAGGAAGTGCTACGCGATCAGGGCGCTTTCACTATGGGCGATGCCGTGAAAAATATGAGCGGTGTGAACCAGTTTACGTTCTACGACGACCTGACGATTCGTGGTTTTCGCATGAACGGCGGTAGCACTACCCAACTCTTTAACGGACTCCGCACCTTTTCGGGATTCTGGAAACAGCCACCCGTCAACTACCTGGAGCGTGTCGAAGTAGTCAAAGGCGCTGCTTCGGCCCTGTACGGCAATTCGTCGCCGGGGGGGACGATCAACCGGGTCACGAAAAAACCGCTGACGACTCCGCAGAAATCGCTTCTGTTCACGACGGGCAGCTTCAACACCATGCGTGTGCTGGCCGACTTCACCGGTCCGATGAACGAAAGCAAAACGCTCTTGTACCGCCTGAATCTGGGTTACGTGAACGCGCAGTCATTCCGAAATCTTCAGTTCGACAAAAACATCATTATTGCGCCCTCGGTGTCATTCCTGCCGACCACCAAAACCCGCATCAACTTTGACCTGGTTTACAACAAGTCGAACAGCCGACTTGACCGGGGGCAGTCTGTAAAAGGAAACGATTTGTATTCCAGCTCAACGGCTACGTCGCTCAACGCCGTCAACGATTACCTGAACGAAGAAACCTATCTGATCACGACCTCGCTGAACCATCAATTTAGTGCCAATACGTCGTTCAACATGGCTTATCTTCGTACGGGCTACACGGAAGATTTGCTGGAACACCGGAGCAGCAACGTCAACGCCATCGATTCGGCGGGGAAAGCCATTGACAACCTGGTAGCCCGGCAGGTTTTTGTGCGGCAGACCAAATCATTCATGGACAATGTCTCGCTGTTCCTGAACCATAACTTCCGTACGGGTCGGGCGGAGCATAAATTTGTTGTTGGCTATGATTATATCCAGTCGACAACGCCTAAAGGGTCAGGGCAGCAAACCGCCAACGGATATTTGCTGAAGGCCGGTGGAGCCGCAGCGTACAATGCAAAACGTCCGGACCTGTATCAGTTTTACAACTATACGGCCAACGGCGTTACGCGGAGCATTCCGAAACCAAACGTATCACATTACGACCTGACGCTTCAGAATAACCAACTGGAAGATCCTACCAAGTACATCTACAATGTCACGACCAATGCGTCAACTACGCCCGTTTTCTACTCCTTGCACGGTATTTATTTGCAGGAACAGGTAAAGATTGATCGGTTGCAAATTCTGCTCGGTCTTCGCTATGACACGTACATTGACAAAAAAGGCTATACCACCAGCACCGAAAGCAATGTTACGCAGCACGCCTTTTTACCACGGATCGGGGCGGTATACAGCGTAACGAAAAACGTAAATCTGTACGGAACCTACACGACTGGTTATAACCCGCAGGATGCTACGGTGCAAAGCGATCCGTTGTCGGGCGGTCCGTTTGACCCGATCCGAAGCACGTTGAAGGAAGTTGGGTTAAAAAGCGAATGGCTGGACGGACGACTAACCGCTAACCTGTCCGTATACGACATAACTCAAACGAATACGCTTTATTCGGCCAATGCCGCCGATAACCCAAACCTGATGATCCAGATTGGACAGGAGCGGGCAAAAGGGGTAGAGGTTGACGTAACGGGCAATATCCTTCCCAACTGGAGTCTGATCGCTACCTACAGTCGCAATGACGCCAAGATTACGGATGCGGGTTCGCGAGCGGCCGATCAGGTTCTGGTGAATATGCAGAAACCGAATGCGCCCAAAGAGCAAGGCAGCTTATGGACCAAATACACGTTCGTATCGGCTGGGCTGAACGGATTGGGTATTGGTTTGGGCGGTAATTTTGTGACAGAACGTAACTTGTCACTGAACAATACACAGACCATTCCAGGCTATACGCTTCTGAACGCGGCTGTTTATTACAAGATCGATAAGTTTCAGTTTCAGGTGAATCTAAACAATCTGGCTAATAAGACCTACTGGGTGGGTGGATACGACTATTTGCGGTTGTTTCCGGGTACACCCCGTAACTTTATGGCTACTGTTTCCTATACATTCTAGTGGCTTAAAAACAGATCAACTCTATAGCTGGTGACGGTGAGAACAACAGGGAAAAACATCGCAGCAAAACTACATTTATGGCTGGGGCTTGGCTCCGGCCTTGTGGTTTTTATCGTGGCGCTTACGGGGTCGCTACTCGTTTTCGAAAAGGAGCTGGAGCCAATCATCGATGCCCGGTTTCATACCATCGTGCCACCCGATAATGCGCAACGGGTACCCCTCGACGAGTTGGTGACAACGGCAACCACCCAGTTTCCCGGCAAAAAATTAAGCCGCGTTGTTATCGAGCCGCACCCCGACCGCACCGTTGTGGTTGAACTTCAGCAAAGCAAAAAAGCAAAAGATATACTGGCTGTCGCCCTTGATCCGTATACGGGTAAAGTCGTGGAGGCAAGGCAGGAGCAGGACGCCTTTTTTTCGGTTGTGCTGCGGCTGCACCGGTACCTCTGTTTGGGTGACACGGGAAAGATCATCACCGGTATTTCGTGCGTTTCGTTCCTGATCATTATGATTAGCGGCTTAGTGCTCTGGTGGCCGAATCGCAAAAACGCGAAACAGCGCTTTACGGTAAAATGGGGTGCTTCGTTCAAACGGCTCAATTGGGATTTGCACGCCATTTTCGGTTTCTACGTACTCCCGTTTGTTTTTCTGATCGCGTCGACGGGGTTGATCTGGAGTTACAAATGGGTCAACAACCTGCTTTTCTACGCCTTTGACGGTAAACCGCAGACTAAGCGGGAAGCCCCCGCAAATCAGTCGTCAGTCTCGTTGAAAAGTGCGGATCTTCTGGAGGAAATGTACGCAGAAACGAATAGACTTTTACCCCATTCCGGAGCCATTACGTTCGCGTTTCCGGAAACCGACAGTCTGGCCGTAACGGTATCAAAACGGAATGAAGAAGCAGCCATCGATAATATTGTTGACTTCCTGTATTTTGACAATGCAACCGGCGATCTGATCAAAAAACGGTTGTACGACGGCGAAACCCGGGGCTTTAAAGCGCGTAGGATTATTTTCCCGATTCACACGGGCAGTATGCTTGGCTGGCCTACCAAGATCATTGCGCTCATTGTGGCGCTGATAACCGCCAGTTTACCCATCACGGGCTTTCTTATCTGGTGGGGACGGGGCAGGAAAAAGAGCGGGACTGTCAGGCAACGAAGCGTCGACAGAGCCTTGCCCAAACAACCGCAGCACAATCGTTCGGTTGTCGTAGCCGCATCGAACAAGCTGAGCGAAGGCTAAGCAAGGAAAACGGCGGTTTGATCGTATGTGGTAAGTTTGAGTTTTCGCGTAGATTTGTCTAACTACTCCTAAGCTCAAATGAAACGACTGCTTTTGCCCCTTGGAGCGCTGGCCGCGCTTACGTTCGGCTGGTCTCATTTTACGCAGAACCTAACCGACGATAAACCCAACGACAACACAAACTGGAGCGAATACCTCGGCGGTCCCGACCGAAATCATTACTCAGCCTTAAGCCAGATCACGCCTGATAACGTTACCAATTTAAAAGTAGCCTGGACCTACGCTACTCCCGATAGTGGACAGATTCAAACGAATCCGATTATTGTTGACGGCGTATTATACGGTGTGTCGCCTACCGTGAAAGTCTTTGCCCTCGACGCCAAAACCGGCAAAGAGATCTGGACCGCCGGTGATCCGCTCAAGGCGTGGTACAGCACGTGTCGCGGGGTGACGTACTGGCAGTCCGAAGGTCCCGGTGAGCCAGACAAACGAATTCTTTATACGGTCGGGCCGTTGCTGTACGCCCTGGATGCCCGAACGGGTAAGCCAATCCCAAGCTTTGGCGAAAACGGTCATGCCGACCTTCACGCTGGGTTAGGGCAGGCGGCCAAAGACAAATTTATCATCTCCAATACACCCGGTACCATTTTCGGCGACTTGATCGTGATGCCCGTTCGGGTGGCGGAAGAAGTTGGTGGAGCGCCGGGCTACATTCGGGCGTTCAATGTGCGTACGGGCAAGCTGGCCTGGACATTCCGTACGATTCCGTACCCCAACGAATACGGCTATAACACCTGGCCGAAGGAAGCGTACCGAAACCCCGATATTGGCGCGGCCAACAACTGGTCGGGCATGGCCGTCGATCGTCGCCGGGGAATTATCTATGTACCGACCGGATCGCCTTCCTACGATTTTTACGGGGGTAACCGGCATGGTCAGAACCTCTTTGCCAACTGCCTGTTAGCCCTCGACGCCAAAACCGGTAAGCGACTCTGGCATTTTCAGGCAGTGCACCATGACCTTTGGGACCGTGATTTTCCGGCTCCGCCCAATCTGGTGACCGTAACCCAGAACGGTAAAAAAATCGACGCTGTGGCGCAGGTTACCAAATCGGGTTTCGTTTTTGTGTTTGACCGCGTGACGGGAAAACCACTCTTCCCAATCAAAGAGGTACCCGTTCCGAAGTCCGATATTCCCGGTGAAATGACCTGGCCCACGCAACCGGTTCCGCAGAAGCCAGCGCCGTTTGCGCGGCAGAGCATGACCGAGGCCGACATCAACCCGCATTCGGGTGATCGCGATTCGCTGAAAGCCGTTCTTCGGTCGGTTGGTAAGCGGTTCTACGAGCCGATCAGCAAACAGGGCAGTCTGATGTTTCCCGGCACCGATGGCGGAGCTGAGTGGGGGGGCGCTGCTGCTGACCCCGACGGTATTCTGTACGTGAATGCCAACGATGTTCCGTGGATTTTCAAGATGATCGACGCGCCGAAAGCGGATGAACTGGCGCATCTCAGCCCCGGACAGCGCGTTTACACCCAAAATTGCATTAGCTGTCACGGTCCCGAACGCAAAGGCAACGCGCGAAGTGGCTATCCATCGCTGGTGGATATTGGACAGCGACGCGACCGGCCGTATGTGATGCAGATTGTCAGCAACGGGAAAGGAATGATGCCTGGTTTTACTGCTTTGTCAGCCGACGATAAACAGGCGCTGATCGCGTTTCTGTTTGGGGAAGAAAAACAGGAGGTGGGTAGTGCCGCTACCATGGCGAAAATAAAGGAGCCTTACCTGCCGTATAAAGTAACCGGATACAACAAGTTTCAGGACAGTCGGGGCTATCCGGCCATTGCGCCACCCTGGGGTACGCTCAACGCGATAAACCTGAATACGGGCGAATACCTGTGGAAGATACCCTTGGGTGAAGATAAAGAATTGAAGGCAAAAGGCATCCGAAATACGGGTACGGAGAACTACGGTGGCCCGGTCATAACGGCCAGTGGCTTGTTATTCATTGCCGCGACGAAAGACGAAAAATTCCGGGCGTTTGACAAGAAAACGGGTAAGCTACTTTGGGAAACCGATTTGCCCGCTGCCGGATTTGCCACGCCCGCAACCTATCAGGTAAATGGCAAGCAATACGTTGTCATTGCCTGTGGTGGTGCCAAGCTGGGGGCCAAAAAAGGAAATCAGTACGTAGCGTTCGCGCTTCCTTAGTACCAGCGAAGGTCGGTCACCAAACGGCGAAAGGTGTGGTGACCGGCCTAGTTGTGAGTATCATCGTGTTTTGTATCCGTATGCATGCTTTCCATGTGGAAAAGCGCGTGTATGAACTAGTCATCATTAAGAAAATAGCCTCATGCGTTATCGGCTGATTACTACTTTTTTGTTCCTACTTACCGGGCTAACAACCTTTGCGCAGTCCGAAGAGCCGATTCATTACAAGATCACGGTACCAGCAGAGGTTGACCTAACCCTCGACGGAACGTTGACACTTCCGGCCAACCTGACCAAACCCGTACCTGTCGTGCTGATCATTGCGGGGTCGGGTTCTACGGACCGGGATGGCAATAGCCCCGCGCCCATTGCAACCTTCGGAACGCTCAAGGCCGGTACGTACCGAATGCTAGCCGATAGTTTGGTCCGTCAGGGAATCGCCGTGGCTCGCTACGACAAACGGGGTTCGGGGGCTAATATCGCTGCCACCATGAAGGTGCTGAAGCCGCAGGACCACCGCTTCGACTACTACATCAGTGATGCCGTCGGCTTTATTCGTCAGCTACAGGCCGACAAACGGTTTTCGAAAGTCGTGGTTGCCGGTCATAGCGAAGGCTCGTTGGTGGGGATGTTAGCGACTATTGAGACAAAGGCCAGTGGCTTTATATCCCTGGCGGGGGCGGGCCGGAATATTGCCGATGTGTTGAAAGTACAGTTTAAGGGTTTGCCGGAAGAACAGCGACAACTGGTCTACCAGGATCTGGATTCGCTCCGGTCGGGACAAACGGTTCATAAACCGGCTCTGGTTGCGCTGATGGTTTTACATCCATTATTACAGCCTGCCATGATTTCGTGGATGAAATACGATCCGGCCAACGAACTAAAACGGATTAAAGGACCCGTATTGATTATTAACGGGAAACAGGATATCCAGGTTGCTGCGAGCGAAGCGGAGATGCTAAAAGCGGCCCGGCCTGACGCTCGTTTGCTGCTGTTCGATCAGATGAACCACGTGCTTAAGAACGCACCAACGGATACCACCGAAAATTTTAAGACGTACACCGATCCGGCCTTGCCCCTGACGGCGGGTCTGGCAACGGCCATCGCTCAGTTTGTGAAGCGGTAGAGCGAGTAACTCTCCAAGAGTTTTGCCGTCGATTCGCTAATTGGCGGAGTAATGCTGCAAGTAAGCAATCAGGCGCTCGAAATTCAGCTGCTCGTAAGGATTTTGGGTCTGCCGGGTGAGCAAATGCCGGTAGCTGTCAATCAGACCATCGAAGTACGGATTGTGATTGAGTCGGGCGGCAATTAAGCCCTTGTAGCAACGGTGTACCTGATTGTATACGTACTGGCAGGGCTGATTGGGGTGTTCGTTCAGTAGCCGGTCGAGGGAGGGAAGGGTACAGGCGCTTTCCAGAAAGGAAAATCCCTGCGTATCGAAAAACTGCTCGATCTGCTCGCAGCTATGAGCAAGCTCTTCGTCGGAATTGATCTTGTAACGGAAATACTGAAAGCCGTTGAACTTACCAATCGAACTAATCAGCGTATTGGCGTCGGGACGACCATCGGGCGAGGTATTCAGAAATTGCTGGGCGATCTGCTCGATCTGGTCGTTGCGGCACCCAAAGTTCACGTCCAGCACCGTTTCTTCGCCATAAAACGAGGAGGACAGAATAACATTCAGAAACCCAATTGCTACGTTACGGCGGTACTGTTTCTTTTCGGGCAACAGTGTATAGCCATGCTCCGCAAAAAACGGGGTCAAGTGCTGATACAGGTTCGTTTCAAACGGAGTGGCAGTCATTCGTACGTGTCCATGCTGAAAAAATAATGGTAGCCAGTAGCGGCATAACAGCCTAAAAGCAAATTAGTTTATTAATTTTCGGCTAAAGGATAGGGCGTAAGAAAGGCCATTGATCGAACCAAATCAGGCGTCGTTGCGTTATACAGCTACACGCCCGCATTGGGGGTCAATTGGGGACGACCGGAATTGACAGCTTGCTGAGGTCGCGTGTAAGCATGCCGGGAGTTGTCGATAGTTCCCGACCCGAACAAATCGTCAAAACAATAACTGGCGAGTATAACTACGCCATGGCTGCCTAATCCGGAGGATTAAGCAATAGCCATTGTCTCCCCGGCCTACGTGCTGCTGGCTGGATCAGGAGGCATCGACTCGCAGCGCTGGCTCGGTTTATGGTGTTAACGGCCGAGTAAGAAACAAGCACATACGGATGAGGCTTGGTTCGGTACACACCGGGCCGATTCCCGACAATCCTAAGGGTACCTAAGCATGTAGAAAGCACGACGGGTTCCTTGACTGGACGAGAGTTCGAATCTCTCCGTCTCCACAAAAAGGTTCTAAAACCCCGAAATCAGCCTGATTTCGGGGTTTTTTTAAAATGTGCCACCTATAATGTATCTATAATATTTTGTAAATAAGTCGTTTCACTAAATCTTAAAGAAATGAATTCTGAGTTCGAAAATTTCGAGAATAGTTTTCTATCTAAAGTTCTAAACCTATACTCTGCTGCTAAGGAAGGTGGCGATGTTGAACCAAATCTTGAATATAACCTTCCAAATGGTAAAATTATATTGGAAGAGTTTAGAGAGAAAGTAAGTGAATATATTGAAGGTTTAGAGCGTATTCTTTCTCTGACTGATCCCGGTACTTTGTTGTATCAGTATGCTTCCTTTGAGCAAGACAAAATTAAAGATTCGTTTTTCCAAGAAAAACTCGGATCGAACACAGAGGATGATATTGATTCATTAGATGAATATGCTGAAAACGAAACCTTAAATGTAAAAGAGAACTTTGGTAATGATTGTGTTGAGCTGTATAACGTTATACAAGATCTTAAAGAATAATATATAAATACTGGCATAATATAAATTCTTAAAATCAAACAGTATAATTATATATATAATGAATATTTCTGATATACCTAGCTTTGATCTTTACAAGAAGCGATTATTAGAATTAGAAAACAGAGCTGTTACATACGAAGAAAAAGAACAGATTAATGTACTTAAAACTAAATTTTTATCCTTAAGTACAATTTCTGACCGTTTTAATCGAGTGTTTACTGATAAAGGCTGGGTTTCACATGAATCTCTTAGTGTGCCAGTTATGGAAAAAGCATTGAGATTACATAAAGAAAAAGGTATAACTCAAGCAGAAAAATATTTAATAGATTATTATAATGAAGATACTATTAGAATAGGGATCACTAGACTTTGGGGAACAGAACCGTTTAGAGATAGACTACATATTATTAAGCTTGCATATGCAGACTTTATCTGTGGACGTTATCACTCTTGTGTTCCTTTATTACTTATGATGATTGATGGAGTTGTTGCCGATTCAGGTAATAACTTAGGTTTTTTTTCTGATAAGTCAGAAGTTGTAAGCTGGGACTCTATTGCTGGACACGATAGTGGTTTACAAGCGTTAAAAACTATATATTATAAATCTAGAGGTACTACTAATAAAAATCGTATTTCTCTTCCTTACCGTAATGGAATATTACACGGTAGAGATTTAGGTTTTGCAAATCAAGAGGTTGCAACTAAATGTTGGGTATTATTATTTGTAGTGAGGGATGTGCTAGCAGCACAAAAAGATCAAGAAACAAGAAAAGAAATCTATAGTAAAGAAGTAACTAAGACTTTAGACGATATTCAAAATGATATGGATAAGATTACTGCTGATCTATCAGAAGTAATTAATATGGATGTTTTTAAAAGAGCTCCAGTAGTAGTAGGAGTTGATTGTCCTGATTCTGGTAGTGCTGATAACTATGTAGAGAGATCTCCAGAAAGAGCACTAGTAGAATTCATTGAATTGTGGAAGAAAAAAAATTACGGTGGTATGGCTTTAAGTATTTACAAATCAGATTACTATACTAAAGGGCAAATGGCTGGGAGAATAAATAAAACTTTTAAAGAAAAAGATCTGATTAGTTTTAAAATAATTAGTATCAATGATGTGTCTTCGTGTACAGTTGATATTGAAACTATAGTTAATGTATCTCATAAATTAAATCAGCCTAATGAATATACTGTCAAGTTTAGGTTGTTGTATTGTAATAAAGAATCTACAGAGTTGATAGTTAATACTAAAAAAGAAGGACAATGGAAAATTGTGGAAGATTTTTATATAATAAAAATGATAGGTACATCACTTGAATACTTGTAAAGACTTATAAATAAACAAATAACTTGCTATAATTTAAAAGTTCGGAATAGTTAATTAAGGTAAGAATAGATTGTTCATTACACTTCAAATAAACGTATAATTATAATGATAACAGTTTACTTAGATTGGAACATAATAACTAATCTTGCAGATCCCTCATATATAAATAATATAGATATACAAAAAAAATTATTATATATAAAAGATAAGTTTGAAACTCGCGGAAAAGATGTGGCTATACCGTATTCCAATGCTCACATGAATGATTTGTCAAAAAGTTATAAGAAAGGAGAAAGAGAACGTGTAGAAAAATCTCTCAACTACTTATCATTACTTACTTGGGATGTATGTATAGCTAAATATTGGGGTGAAGATGTTCCTAAGTGGCACAAAAGATCTCCAAAGGAGTTTTTTGAGACGACAATCAGCTTAGATGACTTACAATCTAAAAACTTTACGCAGCTCACTGCGGGTATTGATGAATTAGTAAAGACAGGCGTATTTGATGTATTCAAAGCAATACCCCACGACATTGACTTTGGCTATATTATAAAAAATTACCCAGCTCTAGCCAATCTATATCCGTTATCTCAACAGGAAAATAATGTGTATGCAGTTCTACACGATACTTTTAATATTTTGGAACTTATATCTGATGACCCTAGCTTATACAATGAATTAAGGAAAATGGTTAAAGAGAGTATCGGTATTGATCCTCATATAAGCGCACTCAATAATATAGTTGATAAGTTAGACGAATTTTTGCCAAATACTTTATTGAATACGTCTTTTACTGAACTCGCATCATCCAACCAAAGTAACTTATATTATAAGAAATCTTATCAAGATGTAATAGTCCATAAATTTATGCAACTAGATTTTTTAGGTTATAATTCTGATAAGTTGTCAGACAAGAATAAGTATAGTAATTTGTTCAATGATGCATTGCATTGCTACTATGCTGCGTATTGTGATGTATTTATAACTAATGATAAAAAAACAGCTAAGAAGAGTAAAGCTGTTTATGAAAGTGAGGGTATCATTACACAGATATATAGTTTAGATGAATTTACAAGTTTGTTGCAGGAAATAAATAAGAAATAATTAATAGATATACATCGCTAAAAAGTAAGTTTGACTTTATTTTTTAGCGATGTATATCTATCTCCTTTGGCGGTATGAATGATATTACAGCTAAGCTTTAACGTAGATTATTCATTTAAAGACTTCGGGTTTCCTTTTAGCTTTGATTTTGTCTGAAATATTTGCGCCAGAATTGTCGATATATGAACTGGCTCTTTATTTTTGTCTCGTTTTCTCATCGCTCCGAACCATAGTTTTGATCTCGATTGCAACCACCGCCTTCGATGCGGATTCGGTGCTTTAGACTCCCTTTCTTTTGGGCCTCAAACCATTCCCGTTCTTCAGGACTCATCGACTGACCTTTGCTCTGCCGATCTTGTAATGACTTGAAGAGATGCATGCCGGTTAACTCTTTTTCGTTTGCCATTGGCTTGATTGGTTATAGTAAACTAATACAGCGTGTTTAAACTCTGATGCGTCCATAGCGTAGCTTAAAAAAGCCTAACATCGCATGCTGAGTAGGTGTCAAGTGTTGGTTGTTCTGCTCCATTATAACCAAAGAGACATAATCAGGTGGATAGACATAAGCTTCTTCCTGTGGGGGAGCCGGGGCCGCAGCTGGCGGGGGTGTGGGTGGGCTAGGGGTACTACCGACCGTGTTGCCGGTTTTTGTTTCAATGTGCTGCACCAGATCGACAAAGTAGTTGTAGCCCGTTATATCAATGATGCCCGTACCCGGATTACCATTAATCTCCGTGATGTAGAAGTTAGGAGCCTTATTCCCGTATGATGTCCACCCCAGCGAACTCAAGGCCGATCGCTTTAGCCGCTTGAACACAGCGTTTTTGTTCGGTAGCTGACACGGTAACGGCTCGACCGCTATAATAGCTTGAATGCTAAACGGCTGATCAAAGTCTTTAAAGGGTGCGACTTTTTAAATTGCTATAAACAAAAGTGCCACACTATGTATATAGCGTGGCATCCACTAAGCGCGTTTTGTCTGTGCTGGCACTGCACCCTCAAATTTTAGGAACTTCCCGGTTTATCCAGAACTCATTGAAGTCTTTATAGCCTTGATAGAGCGTTGAACGGTCTACAACCGATACACCTGATGCCTGGATCTTGGCTAAGGCCGTGCTACCGGCTTGGTCATTGTCGAGATAGGCGTTGATTTGAGCGAACTGAGTAAGCAGGGGTAGGGCGACATCGAGATTACTGGTTGAGTTGAGCACAATCGTCGTGCAGTTCGGTTCGCTTACCTGGTAATAGTCCAGCGCCGTTAGGAAGTCAAAAAAACCTTCGAACACGTTGACCACTCGCTGATGTTTGCCCGCAATGGTTGTGAACCAGGAGGGGCCAATATTACGCTTGATTTCACGAACGTTTTTGTCTTTGTCGGTCCATTGGTTGCGCAGCGCAAAGCCGCCTTTGTCATTCTCAAAGCCCACGGCAAACAGGCGTTTGTAGATGGATTGATAATAGACATCACGCAGGTATTTGCGGGCTATGGGGTAGCTGATGCGACGCTGAGCACTGTAGGGGACTAAAGCCGGATTGTCGTGCAGCTTAACGGCAATGATTGATTCCTTTTCGTTCAGAGTCTTGTTGGCTACTGGGTCGTCGAAGGAAAATAGAGTTGCTGGTGGTTGGTAGGTAAATTGTTGTAGCGTTTGAATCGCGGTCACGAAATCACATTGTTCAAGTTGGCGAACCAGACGAACCAGATTCCCCCGGTCGCCCCCAAAGTCATTCCATACGTTCTTGACCGGATGCACGAAGAAGGAAGGTGTTTTCTCATCCCGCAGGGGAGACAGGTAAGCAAACTCCTGTCCGCGCTTAAGAACAGGCAGAATACCCTTACTCGCCAGGTAGTCCGTAATGGATATCTGACACAGTTGTTGAATCAGTTCTTGCGTAATCATACCACGCTGTTTGACCTTCTGGTAAAACCGAAGAACACTCCGTTTACCGAAAATGGTCATTTCCTCGAAAATGGTTAAAAGCGCAATTCTCGCATCTGGCTGTTTGACTGATCGATGGCATAGATTCTGCCACCCACAAAAAGGGCTCTGTAACTGCTAAACGGGCTGTCGTAAGCGCTGTTCGTTAACACCGAGAGATCGTAGCGAGCCGTGACCTGACCCGACGTAGTGGAATAGCGAATCAAATCATCATTGATCACCATGCTATGGGTGATGATGCGGGATTCCGGAATCAGCCGTGTGCTCGTGCCTAGCCCCAATAGCAAATCATCCGTTGACGTAACAGCAAAGGAAGGTTGTAAATCACTTTTTCTGTCGGAAACGAGCTTTGCCTCACCAAAGCGATCAGTCAAGGGATCGTAGCGAGATGCATATAGCTCCCCGTTGCCAGTTTCGTCGTACCTGGAAAAATAAGCATACGGTGTGCTGGCGACGTTGACGATTGGCCTGTAATTCGTCAGGTAGTCAATCACGTTCGTCGAGTTAACCGCCTGAAAGCTTTTCTGCTGCGCATCGAATCGGAGTATCTGCTTGCGATAGATATCGCTCAGATAGACCTGGTTATTCTGTTGATACGCGTACTTGTAAGCGGTGATATCGGGTGTGTCGGGCGTGCTGATTTTGGTCCACTGATCCAACTCCGGGTTATACTCCCACTGAAAGGTAGCGCTGTGAGACAGTATATCTTTATACAGGACATACCCTTTGTTGTTCACGCTAAACACGATAGCAGGAGAGCCATTAAAGCGGTCAGAAGGCTCAATAGTCAGGCGCTGACGGGCTACCCATTTATCCTGATCGGCATCGTACTGAAATAAGCTTCCTTCTCGTCCCAGCACATACAGCTTATCGTTGCAGGTGAAAAAATAATCGTCGTAAAGAAGTGAGGTGAATGGGACCGTCGCCCGGTTCAGTACGGTAAGAGGTTTGTAGGCTGATTTGTCGGTTTGGGGAGCCGTAAAGCGGGTAATGGCGTTCATCGGAGGACGTGGCAACCAGCTCGGTGTCTGCAAACGGGGCGTCGGTAAGTAGCGGCCATAATACACACGCCCGTTCTTGAAGATGATGTATGGCTCCAGATAGTAGCGTTGACCGGGGGATAGATTCTGAATGTTCGCCGTAAACAGGTATTGGGATGTATCGAGCGTCGCTTTAAGGCGTAGGTGTTGCGGGTTCTTGACGGATAAAACCGAATCAGTCGAAGACAGACAAAAGCCAACCTCGCGAATCTGGCTGGCACGAAGAGAGCTGTATGCCCGTCCGAATCGACAGGAAATACGCACATCGGTGTTGGCCGTCCGGGTGTAGATAGTCTGAGCGCTGATGTATAAACTGTCGGTCAGGGTCTTTACCTCGACAAGTGGAGGCTCAGGAAGTTGCTCGTCCGGAATTGGTTGTGACGGATCTACCGTAGATCGATGGCAACCGGATACCAACAGCGTAAACGTAAGTAGAAGAAAGTAAAGTCTCATGGCTCTCCTGGATAGTGGTAAACGATCGCTTATTCAGACAAGTTACTTATCCTATTAACGATTCCTGTACCTTTTTTATGGCCTGAAAACCGTGCGCAAACCGGGTCTTTTTACAACCCAGTGAGGTGAAACAGAAGCCGTGCGGTCAGATTCTCAAACCTGACCGCACGGCTTCTTTAAACGTATGGCAACGAATTTGATCAACTCCACTAATGGTTCTCTAAAGAAGACAACTGCTGTAAACTGGCCTGATGTACCTGTTGAGCCGCTAACAAATACCGATGGTAGTTGTCCCGATTTTGCTCATACCAGCGCAGTAAATTCGATTGGCTGTCTTCACTTGCGAGCGATGCTTTTAGTTCGTTAATGCGGTGTTCGGTAGTTCGGATTGTTTCTTCCAGATGGGTTATGTAGCGTTGGTGGCGCTTGGTTCGCTGGCGCGTAACACCCACTAGCCACTGTGTATGAACGGAATGCCAGTTAACGGGTTCGTTTAACACCTCCTGCCACGGACTAGCTATTTCCTGAATAGGCTCCGACGTTGCGCTGATGCCGATCAGTTCGGTCGTGTCAGGATTGTTATCGATATGGTTGATGAAGGCAATAAGCTCCGATTGCGTGTCTGGACTAACTGAATTGATGCAATGGTGAGCCACGCTGAACGAATACTGTTCGAGAATTTGATTAAATAATTGTGTATTAGGCAACACGTCGTTTGTTGAATTAGCTGGATAATAAACTAAGGCGCTGGCTCTTAAAAAACCAGAAGCGTGTCAGGAAGCGGGTAGTTCGGCCAGATGAAGCATGAGTTGTGTATGCTGATTCAATTCTTCCAGTTGTAAAGTGTGCATCGCTAGTTTGTTGAACTTTTGCTGAGCCGACAGTTGATCCGGCTCTTTCATGTCCTGAAGTAAGTCGGCCAGTTCGCTGTGCAGTCTTTCACATAAGCTCATTAACTGCCGCAGGGTGCACTGCCCGACGTACCCGGCTGCTGATGGATCTTGCGGCAGTTCACCAGTACCAGCGATGTAGTTGTTCAATAGGCTGTACTGTTGCTGGAGCGTAGAAACCTCGGCTAACCAACGGGCCAACACCTTATCCGGACTCAACTCGTTGATTGAGAGAACCTTTTTTGAGGGTTGTTTCTTCATGCTGTTCTGTGGAAGGAAATGGTACTAAATTTCTGTAAAAATTCGGCAGAAACTAGCGGTACCGGCTTATAAATTTTGATTTAATAGTCGATCTATAAAACGAATGCAGGGCTTGCCCGATTGTGCTTTTCTAGGCAAGGTGATACCCAACCGGAGGGCTTTGGCTAAGAAATAGCCGCTGGAATAACCTAAACCGGTTTAGCCCGTTATTGACGTACACACGTATACCGGACCCAAAGTGGGAGGGTAGCAGAACGAGTACATGATCGCTACAGAAACAATCAAGCAAAGGTCTTTACAAGGTATCGAAAGACTAGCCAAAGCCAGTTATATCGCGAAAGCCGTATTCTATGGGTCAATCGCCGTCTTTACCGCCAAGTTTGCCTTTGGAGAGCGTAATGCAGATCCGAGTCGCAAACAGGTGCTGGAACAATTGACCATCAGCCCCTTCGGAAAGGTTTTGATTGCCTTTATTGCGGTGGCATTGGCAGGGCATACCCTGTGGCGACTGTTCGAAATCTGGAATGATCCTTACAAAAAAGGAAACGGTCCAGGCGGGTGGCTTTACCGGCTCAATTACACCCTTAGTGCCATTACATACGGCGGTTTAGGTTTCACGGCGGTAAAGCTATTGCTGGGCAAGGGTAGCGGAGACGATAACCAGAAACAGATCTGGGTGGCCAAGCTATTGCAGATCGAAGGAGGAGATTGGCTGGTCATACTGGTTGGTAGTATTTTCATTACCTGGGCGGGTATTCAGTTCTACAAGGGCTTGTCGGGTTGTGTTTATAAAGGACTACAGCTCGAAGGCGTAAATCGTATAGGGAAAGGCTTTCTGTGGCTTTGCGGTCTGGTGGGATTCCTGACAGTGGGTAGCACATTGGCCGGAACGGGCTGGTATCTGATCAAAGGCGCTTTGGCCAAAGATCCGCACTGGGTCAAAAATATGGATGATATCATCAAGGCTGTCAAAACGCTGCCCGGCGGGTGGGGGCTTCAGTTGGGAGTTGCCACCGGATTTTTGTTAATGGGTTGCTTCATGCTGGCAATGGCTCGTTACTTTCCCGTCAAAACAATAGAATAATCGATGTATTGGGCTGAACGTCACTAAAACACAGGGTGGCCTACTCGGGTTGTAACGGGCATACATTCCCCTATCAATCCATGAAAAGCGTAATCGTAACAGTCGTGCTGGGCCTTGTTGTTAGCCTGACGCACGCGCAAAGCAAAAAGTCTGCTTCCGCCGAACCGTCTAAGTCCGTTAGTGTCGCTCAAGGCGAAGTTGCTCGCTGGGCGGGTAATTGCCTGCGTTGTAGTTTTGAAAAACGAGCCTGGGCGGCTGTCAACGGTACGTGTTATTATCCGGTAGACATGGACATGAAGCCCGGCCAGTATACCGTTTCGCGCCGGACAACGGGTGGCAAACTAGAATCGGCTCAGCTAACCGTTACGCCGAAAGAATGCCAGCAGGAAGACATCACCAACTTTCCCAAAAAAGAATATATCAATGTCTCGGCCCAGAATCAGGCACGCGCTGCCAAAGAAGCAACGGTTATTAATCCGCTGATTCGTTACAAAGAAACGGTGCGTCCGGCGGTTTTCGATCTGCCCGCTGGTAAGCCTGCCGAACCCTTGCCAAAAGGTGAAGGTAATTTCGGAGCCTGCCGAACCTTTAACGGGCAGCCTCGGGACCGGCACACGGGACAGGACTATCCAGTAAGTGCTGGTAAACCTGTACTGAGCGTTGGGAATGGCCGCGTACTGTTGGCCGCGAATCATTTTTACAGCGGTAATTCAGTTTACATCGACCACGGTAACGGGCTGATCAGCGAATACTTCCATTTAAAGAGCTATCAGGTAAAACCCAATCAAACGGTTACCAAGGGACAGAAAATTGGCCTCGTTGGTGAAACCGGACGTGTAACCGGACCTCATCTGCACTTTGGCGTGCGTTGGCACGGAGCCTGCATCAATCCGGGCTTTCTGTTGATTGACCCCGCCGATATTCCGGAAGTGAAGTAAGACTAGCAATAAAGCATCTCGCTTGGTTGCTGCTGATTTTGACAGTGATTTGAACGAATCAAGCCAATGACTGATAAGTAAATCTTCGTTATTGCCTATAAACACGAAAGCAACCTCACTCGGGGTTGCTTTCGTGTTTGTAAATAAGTGAATCAATTCGTCACTGGCGTCAGAAAGTTATTTGAATGCATCACGCAACTGCATAGCAGCAAACGCCTGAGCTTCTTCCGCCTTTTTCACGATGGCATACGTACCAAAAAACTCGTGCGTTACGCCTGTGTAAAGCCGGTAATCGACTTTAACACCTTGCGAACCAAGTTTGTCGCGTAGCTGCATTCCTTCCGTTTGTAGCGGATCGATTTCAGCCGCGATAATCGTTGTTGGGGGTAAGCCGCGCAGATCAGCAACGTCTACCAGCGAAATGTACGGTGTATCACCGTCCGCTGGGCTACGGAAATACTTGTCAACGAACCATTCCACAAGCGGGCGGCTCAAAGGCATCGCATTCGCGTACTTGTTGTACGACTCCGTAGTCAGGTCGTTGTTGGCTACCGGATAAACCGACAGAATGTGAACCGGCAACGACAAACCCCGGTCGCGGGCCATCATGCTCACCGTAACAGCCATGTTACCACCGGCACTCTCACCGGCAACCGCTACTTTAGCCGGATTGCCGCTGATGGATGCTGCGTTTTCTTTCACCCACTTGTAAGCAGCGTACGAATCTTCGTGAGCCGTCGGAAACTTGTTCTCCGGTGCCAGCCGGTAGTCAACCGAAACAACCACCGCACCCGTGTTCTGCGCCAGTGCTACCGACGACGATTCGTAAACTTCCGGACTAGCGATAACCCAGCCACCGCCGTGCATGTACACGATCACCGGAGCCGAAGAAGATGCACCAGCCGGTGTGTAAATAACGATCCGGATAGGGGTACCGCCCCAACCTGGAATCATCCGCTGGCTTATGGATACGTTGGATTTAGGGGCAACAATCTTGTTTTTGTCGAGCAGCGAATTGACAGCATCTTTCACGGAAGGTCTCATGCGGGCTTCCTGTGGCGATAGCGTGTACAAGGGTGTCGGATTCAGGCGGCCTAGTTCTTCAATGATAGCCAGCATTTGTGGGTCCATGTCGGGCGCATAAGCCGGCTTAGGCCCGTTCGATTGTATACTCTGACCGGGAAGCGGAATGCGGTGATCCTGACAGGCAGTTAAGCAAGCAACCAGCAGGACTATCAGGGATAATCCGGATAGAAAAGATTTTTTCATAAATGTAACGTTGTTCATATATCATTGGTTTTCCATAAAACGGTTTCCAATTCAGATAGTTTTGTTAATTCCAGTTTGGGATTTTTATTTTATTGGAAGGCGAAATCCGGCTCGTTCATCATGAGTAAACGGATACGGTCCTTACCCAGAATCGGCAGGGTGTTATGCGGGTTGCTTCGGCCCGCTAGTGGAGGATAAACAAAGGGGAAATTACCAAACCTTTCGTATGCTGACAAAGCTCCCGACCGTGTTGGGAAATAACTCGCCCCGATCAATGGCTACGGTTGTCAGCAGCGTAGTGCCCAGGCGACGGCTGAGTGACCATTGCGCCGAGGCCAGCGCCGAGAATTGGTGAAAGGGGTGCGGGTACGATTGATTGAACGTGCCGAAGTTGCGACTGTACGATAATCGGACCTTTAGCGATGGCCCATGCCGAAATACACCTTCCATACCGGTGTACCACGCTACAACCCGATTGTTCGGGAAAAAACTTCCGCCAAGGTTGGCAACGGGTTCGGCCAGTGTCGTGTACGGAGCGAGGAAAGGCGTTCCTATCGTTTTGCCCCGATACGTCCATCCTTCTTTGTACTGACTGTGATTAAAGTAGTTATCACCCCCCTGATAACGGGCTGTCTGATCGAATGTCGGCCCGCTTTGATTGGTTGTGCTAAGGCACTCGACCACCCACCGACGCAGCTTGAAAAAAGAACTTGCGGTCGTGTTGTGGTTCAGGAAGCGAAGTCCCGTCAGGCCATCGGGTACGTTCTGTAACGCTAGTCCGGATGCATCTTCGTAAATATGCTGGTGGTAAAGTAACCAGTTCTGATTCGTGCCAATCCATTCCAAAGCCACATCGTAACTACCGATATGATTGCCAACCCGGTTGGTTCCATCAAAGTCGGTAAAGCGGTCGTTCTGGAGGGCGTCGGGATAATGACCGATTACCATCGACAGATAATCCTGAAAGGAGGTAGGCAGGTGTCCGTTCACCGCCAGTTGCGTGCCGACCAGGTAGTCAGCGTGGCCTCCCCATTGTACCTGGTGGTTCAGGCCGCCGTAAAAGCGCATTCGCCAGCTAGGTTTTCCCAGACGCGCGTAAATGTATTTCTGGTGCAGGTAGCTGCCCTGAATGTAGCTGTTGGCGAACCATCCGTGTGCGTAGCCCGCGCGGATGGCAATCAGGTTTTTGGTAAAACCGATTGGCACAAAATCAGGCGTGTGCAATTGAATTTTAGGAAAAGGAAGCGCATTGCCCGACCAGGCCACAAAGCCCGATGTCAGCACCGTATCGCCCAGTCCGAACACCTCCATCCGGTTACCACCAACTAATTCGAGTGCACCGAAGCGCAATTTCACGTAGGCTTGCGGCAGAAGAACAGTTGGCTGATTCGGCTCTTTTTGATAACCAGCATTGGCTACCACATTGACCCCGAACCCCCAATCGAAGCGCGATTTACGGCGGGAAGCTGAATCGGGCCTGGGTCTGTAAGTTTTTTCCGCACCAAGTCGTACCGTACCGAAAGAACCGCGCAGGGGTACTGTACCGTATTGGTTGCTCCGCAGCCAGAAAGGTATCTGTGGCGTCGTTGCTACCAAGCCGCCCAACTCAGCGGAGTAGTTTATTGAACGACCTGATTGCGCCCAGGCAGGCAGGAACATGACCCAGAAAAAGCTTACTAAACGTAAACGTATCGGCATAAACAGGACTACGCGTTTGAACTACGGTGCGGTGACTCGTTGGAGTGCGATCGGCAGACGTAATATAGCTGTAAATATAGCAGGTGTTATGACCATCCGGAACGACAGAGAAAGAAGTAGGCCACCGATGTATTGAGCGGTTCATAATGGCTGATTCTCAATCAGCGCTCACCGACAACAATTCATGTTTCAGTACGATAGCAGCTGACGCGCATGATGGATTGTTTCTATAGTTATTCTGTCCAATTGGTAGGTTGGTTAAAACTAATTGTAAATGGGATAGTTGAATCGGATAGCACGTTTCAGAACACGCATTGACCAGTTACTTTTCTTTTCATGAAAGCAGCCGTTTTTCACAAAGTTGGCGACATCCGTTATGAAACAATGGATGATCCCAGAATCGAACAATCGCGGGACGTTATCCTGCGCATCACGTCAACCGCCATTTGCGGCTCCGATCTGCACATTTACGATGGTTTTTTGCCTCAGCTTCGCAATGAGGTACTTGGCCACGAGTTCATGGGTATCGTCGAAGACGTAGGCTCGGGCGTAACCAACCTTAAAAAAGGGGATCGCGTCGTTGTTCCGTTTACGATTGCCTGCGGAAAGTGTTATTTCTGTGAACATCACTTGGAAATGCACTGCGAAAATTCTAACCCCGAGTTTTACGGCCCGGACGGTGGTCTGCTGACCCAAAAAGGTGGTGGATTGTTTGGTTACTCTGACCTGTATGGTGGCTACAACGGCGGACAGGCTGAATACGTGCGTGTTCCGTACGCTGACTACGGCTTGCGCCATGTTCCGGAAGGGTTAAAGGATGAACAAGTATTATTCCTGACGGACATTTTTCCGACTGGATGGAGTTCCATCGAGTGGGGCGAACTGAAAGGAGGGGAAACCGTTGCCATTTTCGGTTCAGGACCCGTAGGGCTTATGGCTCAGAAATCGGCCTGGCTGCAAGGGGCGGGGCGGGTTATTGCTATCGACCCCCTCGAATACCGGCTGGAACGAGCCCGACGCGTCAACAAGGTCGAAACGCTGAACCCCAATGAGGTTGACGTAGTTGAAGCCATTCGCAGCATGACCGAGGGGCGCGGAGCCGACCTGTGCGTCGATGCCGTTGGTATGGAAGCCGACCGTAGCTTTCTGGAGAAAGCGAAGGCGGTGATCAACCTCGAAAAAGGAACGCCTAAAATACTGGAGCTTTGCTTTCAGGCCGTACGACGGGGTGGAATCGTATCGGTTGTTGGGGTGTACGGAACACCGTTCGACAACTTCTCTGTAGGGCGGATGTTTGACAAAGGCATTACGGTTCGTTTTGGCCAGTCGTTCGTTCACAAAAATATTGATCACCTACTAGATCTGGTGGTGCAGGGTAAGGTGGTGCTGGACGATATCGTATCGCACGTACTACCCCTGTCGGAGATCTCGCACGGCTACGACATCTTCAAGAAAAAACAGGATGACTGTACCAAGGTGATCCTGAAACCCTGATAAGTACCTTAGACTTTAATCACTCAACGATGGAAACACAACCTAATGGAAAAACGGCCCTGATAACAGGCGCATCCAGCGGTATTGGCCGCGAACTGACTCGACTCTTCGCCAAAGATGGCTACAAGCTGGTATTGATCGGTCGCGACGAAGAAAGTTTGCAACAGCAGACTTACAATCTTAAGAATCAATACGGTACGCAGGCTACAATCATTCGCAAAGATCTGGCGGACCCAAAAGCGCCTGAAGAGATCTACGCCGAAACGAGTCAGCAGGGATTGACGATTGATGTCTTGGTCAACGACGCGGGCTTCGGTCACTATGGTCTGTTTGCTACGGAAACAGATCTACAGAAAGAACTCGATGTTGTACAGGTGAATGCGGTGGCACTGATGCATCTGACCAAACTGTACTTGAAAGACATGGTCGCCCGGAACGAGGGAAAAATTCTGATGCTTGGTTCGGAAGTATCCGTTGTCCCTAACCCGATGATGGCGGTATACGGAGCAACCAAGGCGTTTATCAAATCGTTCTCCGAAGCAATTCGTAACGAGTTGAAAGATACGAACGTAACGGTTACTGTGCTCATGCCCGGTGCAACCAACACGGACTTCTTCAACAAAGCGGGGGCTGCTCATGTCAAAGGAGCCGATCCGCAAAAAACGGCCAACCCATCGGATGTTGCCAAAGAAGGTTATGAAGCACTCATGCAGGGTAAAGATCACGTCGTAGCAGGCTGGGCGAACAAAGCACGCGTAGCACTAGGTCACGTTTTGCCTGATCCGCTACTAGCGGCCCAAACACGCAAAGACATGACGCCGAAAGAGGAAGCGGAACAAGCGCAGAAAAAATCGATTGGTCTTGCGCTCGTAGTTGGCGCAGCAGTGCTTGGTGGACTGTGGTTATTATCGCAGAATAAGTCGGCGGTCCGGTCCGTTGAAGCCTACGGAAAGGGCTTACCCAAAAAGGCGCGCTTCAAAGCCAAAATGGCTGGCCGGTCGGCGCAGGACGCACTGGCATCGGTCGGCGACTCTGTCAAAGGGGCTTACCACCACGCTAAAGCAACAGTCGAAGAAGCGGTTGTATAAAGTAACCCGCGTTGAAAACTACGGCCTCCGTTTCGTTATCGCAGTTAAGATGATGAAACGGAGGCCGTAGTTTTCAACGCGGATTGGCGATTGTTGCCAATGAACTTGGCTGTCCCGTCGTCTGTGTAGACGGTGACTAGCTATTGACGATAAGTTCTTTCCATTCTTCTTCCAGCAGGCGAATTGGCGCACGCATCGGTTCGCCGGTAAACGCTTCAATGGGTAGTTTCATCCCAATCCCCGTACCCGAAGCAAAATAATCGACCCGGATCAGCTGCCAGCCGTTTCTCACCAGCAGACTAAGCATTTCGAAACAGGACTCTGGGTCGCGGTCACCGTAACTTTGCTGTCTGTGTATTCCTCGGGGATCGATACTTTCAAAATCGACTATTGACATCGGGCGCTATTGTTAAAACGCAAGCAAATGACCAGGTAGTTTGCCAGCGGCTTCCATGTACATCAATTACCTGTTGGGTTCTTTGCCGACACGGTCTAGTACCAAACACGTCACCCAAAAGCGCTTATAATGCATATAAGTACCGGCAGGTATCGCATCGGGTACATACGATAAGCCATTCCTATAACGATTTATGATGATCCGGTTATTTACTAAGTGGCATTACGCGCTAAAAGACAGGCTGAGCTAGCGGTCCAGTTCAGATTTTGTCATGTGCGTAGACCCACTAAGGCACTCAAGGCGAAATCTATTCTGACTCGGCCCGTAGCACAGTAACGGTTGCGGACCTGGTTGCCGGATTCGCCTTACCCGTTTGCACACTGTCTATTCGGATCGCTGAGCGAGGCTCAATCGATTGATTGACGGTATAGATGGCGGAGTCGAGCCAGTGGTAATGTTGATCGTAATAATCGAATCGAACCGTTATCCGACGATAACCCGTTTGAAGCGAGGTATTGGTTATCGCAAACTTGTGTTGATTGACCCGTGTATGCTGGCTTTGGTTTTGCTCTGGTTGCCAGAACACCCGGTCAATTAGCAGGTCGCGCGATGCATTTACTGCTGCGGTGCTATTCGGTTTATCCGATTGACAAGCGGATACGAATCCCAGGAGGAGTAACAAAAGTAGTCTCATGATGGTGGCTAATTAACGGCGAAGAGCCTGATTGTGCAATATCTTTCCAAACGAAATGGCATCGGAATTCAGCCACAAAGATGCATCACCTTATTTGTACTTGATAAATAGCTTATTGGTAGCAGTTGACGACAGACGTTTGATAATATAATTATTCCCCTACGATAGAACTATGCCTATGCATTATCTAAACTTGAAAAATTATCGCTAACATTGCATATCAAATAAGCCTTGCTGTAATGGCAGGCTTATTATGGTGTGGATAGAAGCAGAAAGGCCCGGCCGGTTGAGTCGGGTCGTTTCTTTTTTCACACCTTAGCTTCTACAGAAAAGTACACTTTCCTTATCGATACCAAAGCAGCACCGCCCTGCCCAACAATTCTGTTGAGCAGGGCGGTGCTGTACTATAGGTTGAGCAGGGTTTTTGGAAAAGAGAAAGGTAATTTGCTGATACGGATTACGTAGAAAGCAAGCGTATATACTTAGTTCACCAGCAGGCCCTTAACCCACTGAACAAGCGGGGCATTCGAGACGGCTGGAGCGTTGCAATATGAATTTAACAGCTGGCTGGCTTCGACCCGACTAACGGCCTGGGCCAGGGGTTCTCGGCGTAAAACCTCGTCATAGAAGTTTCGTTTAGCTTGTTGAAAACGCTTCGGTACGATGGGGTCAATGGCGTTCAGGTCGATTGTGTAATAGCGAAAATAGCTTTTTTGGCCCGTAAAAAAGTAAATCGTTTGGTACTCATCCGACGAACCGACGACCACAATTCGTTCGCATCGGCGAATTGCATCCTGAACGGCTTTGTTGACAAACTGAATACTGATGCTGGCAAATAACGATTTCTTCATGGCAGGATACAAGTTGACAATCCCTCTTCGGCTAATTCTTAATCAGACTAATCAAAGTCGTTGACCGAGGCAAAGGTTAGGTATTTTTCCTGCCGCTCCCATTCAATCTATCCGAATGCCTGAATTGCTTGGTTAAATCGCCCGTTTTGCCTGCTGAATCCGGTTCGTAACCACTAACGATTTTGTTCGGTATAGGCTGCTATCGGCTTGCTGGACCCCGTAAGGACGCTTTTGGGGCAACTTTCGTACATATACATCCGTAGTTTGCGAAAAGTCGTCGTAGCACTGGCCGACGTTGTAAAAGGGTTTGGGGGTTAGCAGGCATACCACGTTAGTGCCATCCTCCCGTAAGCCATTGCACACGCTGGCGGGGGCTGCTGGTACAGCAATTACAAACTGGGTGGGTTTCAACTGCCGTAGCGCCTGGGCAGCAACCCGCATGGTAGCGCTTGTGGCTAATCCATCGTAAATAAGAAGAATCGGTTTATTCTGTAGGCTGGGAATAGGCTGGTTATTGCGGTAAGCCTACTCATGACGCGCTAATTCGTTTCGTTCTCGCTGCACAACCAGACTAAGCTCAGCGTCTGTTACGTGATGAGCCTGAAGTACAGATTGATTCACAACATGCACTGGCTCGCCCTAGGAACCTACAGCCGCAATCGCTCCCATTGCCAGTTCTTGGTGGCCGGGTACACCAAGCTTCCGGACAACGAACACATCAAGCTCAACCCTCAGGTGAATGGTAACTTCGTAGGCTACGGGAACGCCCCCACGAGATAAAGCCAGGATCAGACATCCGGCGGATCAGCGTACTGGGTTAACTGCTTGGCCAACTAACGGCCAGCATCGCTGCGATCACTAGATTTATTTCATACACGCTGACTGATCAGTAGGCTGCTAAAACGGCCTCGCTGCGTAAACGGATATAGCCCGCTTGTGAATTACCCCACGAGCAGGTTGCTCCCAAAAATAGCTTGCGGAGAGCCCGTATTTACCGTATGGTATTACCATCATGTGTACAGTGTATACACGCTGTTGACTAGTTTAATGTGCAGAAACAATACGAGACACTTTTAGAAAAGTTTGTTTGGAGAAACGGCTTAAGTGAATGTTTTTCATTTAATTAGCGAACTGTTTCCTGTCAAACCACGCCCCTGGCTAGTTCATTGCGGTTAGTAGTCTTTTATGAAAACTCTTGTAGACGTTACAAAAAAAGTAATGGGAATACACCCCCAGCAAGGTGTAAAGCCACTGGCTAACCTGGTGCATGTTGGCTCCGAATTTCATGGATACTTTGTTCCCGAAAATTTCCTGACAAGCGAGTCCGTCTGTTACTGTGTAGGAGCGGGAGAGGACATTTCGTTTGATACCGAATTAAAAGCCCGGTTCGACGCGCGGGTTTACATTTTTGATCCAACGCCAGAAGGCATCAATCATTTTCAAAAACTAAAGGAGTACACACAGGCCGGAAAGACGTTGACGATTCATAACGAACCGCCTAATGACTCGTACCCGTTCACGTACCGTTTATCCACGGAGCAAATCGATGCGGTTACCTACGTAAACATTGGCGTCTGGGATCAGAAAACAGTCCTGCGCTTCTTTGAGCCGCAAAAGGAAAACTACGTTTCGCATTCGGTTTATCTGTTCAAAGATTCCGAAAAGTACATCGAAGCACCCGTTGACCGCCTGAGTAATCTCATGAAGATGCTCAACCACACGACCGTTGATCTGGTCAAGCTGGAGATTGAAGGAGCCGAGTATACCGTAATCGATACAATCGTCGAGGATAAACCGGACGTAAAGATGATCCTGGTCGAGTTCGACGAGGTCCATAACGTTACCGATAAAGGCTATCATTTCCGCATCAAAAACGCCTGTGCCAAGCTACGGAAAGCGGGTTACGTACTCGTACATTCTACCGAATCGTTGAAACGTACGTTTGTGCGGGAGGACGTTCATACGTCGTTGATTAAGACCGAAACGGCCCCCAGTTAATCCGCAAGTCTGGTTAAAAGTCATTCATTTGAGGGCGGGTACCCACTCCTGATGCCCACAGTTGCTGCAAAAAGCCGTTTCTTCGCGACCAGCACCGGGCTGTGCGTTTCCACAGTGGTGGCAGACGTATTGACCCGGTGCTTTTTCCTGCTGATCAACAAATTCCGTATCCCATTCGGGTAAAAGTGAAAGTCCTGGTTTAGGGTTCGAATCTTCAATCAGCGTGAAGGACCCATTGGCTTCCATGTACAGCCGCTTGACATGACCCAGGTGGATCAGGCCACTTGACCGAAGCTGAGCAAACAAAAGCTCACGCGTAACAACTGTTCCTTTCAGATTGGCCAACTGGATGACAGCGTTCTCAACGAGTGTGCTTTTATCACCCTGAGAAAGCGTTTCAAACTTTTCATTCTTTGCCGCGATGTAGGAAACAAGACGCTGAGTAAATACGACCACCAGAGCGATAACGAAAGCCGGTAATAAACCCCGACTGGCGTCCAGAATCGGAATCCCGATAGCGGCTGCCAGCGATACCATAGCCGCCATCTCGTTGCGGCTCAACTGAGACGCCATCCGTCGGCCCATCAGCCGCATGGCCACAACTAGCAGCAGATAAACTGCGGTTGCCCGGATTAGTATTTCGACGTAAAAGATAACCGGAACTTCTCCAATCAGAATTCGCGGCCAATCGTATATATTGATATCTTCCTTATTCATAATGACGTTAAAGTATCGCTTCACTCCATTGCTCCGCATGACAGCTTGGGCAGGTGCCCGGCTTTGGCTCGGCTGGTAGGGTGTAACCGCAATTGCTACAGGCTAGGATTTTTTCGTCTGGATGTTGGTGAATCGATTGAATTTCAGGATCTAAAGGAGGTAGTATGGATAAGCCAGGCTTTCCTTTTTCGTCCTTGTAAATGCTGAATATGCCGTACGCTTCCAGGTACAGCCGCTTCACCTTCCCCAAATTGTACACATTTTCGCTCCGTAAAGCCGCATAAATCTGCTGATGCGATAAGCGATTACTCGCCATCTTATCCAACTGGATAATTCCGTCTTTAACGATCACCGTTTCGGTACCCTGAATGATCGTTTCTGCTTTGCTGCTCCTGAACCCTAATGAGTTTGTTCCCCGCAGAAAAATCAGGGCGCAGATCATCGCCATCACACCCGCCAAAAAACCACGATCCGGTAACTGCATAGCCGGAGAAACGATGGCCCCCATCGTAAGCATAACCGCTAGTTCTAAGTTGGTTAACTGGCCGTTCATCCGTTTCCCCAGCAGCCGCATCACAACCAGCAGTATGAGGTAAATCAGCATCGTCCGAACAAACACTTCTGCCAAGAATTCAATGGGAGCATTCCCGAATAAGATCCGCTGCCAATCGCCTAACTTTATCTCTTCCTTATTCATGTCAACCCTAACTTTTGTCTAATCGAATTGATTGAAAGACGGTGAGTAAACTGACTTTATTTATATAAAAAACTAGAAACATATAATATTAAAATGAGCCAAATGGCCGAAAGAGAATCTTCGTTAACAGATTGGTTCTGAAACCGGTTGTGTAACTAGGATAAGCCTCTGGCCACTACTTCATGAAACATATACTTCCCCTTCTCTTTGTAACGCTACTCGTTTCCTGCCAGACAAAAACATCGGAGAATGAATCCAAGAAAACACCACCCGTTCCGCTGGCAACTGACTTTATTGAGGAACTATGGTATAAGAATGCACTTGTTTACAGCGTAGATGTTGAGGTCTTTAAAGATTCGAACAACGACGGTGTTGGTGACTTCAAGGGGCTGACGCAATCGTTGGATTATCTCAAAACGCTGGGGGTCGATGCAATCTGGCTAGCCCCTTTTCAGCCGACACCCAACAAAGATGATGGGTACGATGTCGCTGATTTTTACGGCATCGACCAGCGCCTGGGCACTAATCAGGACTTCGACGAATTAATTAAACAAGCCAGCCAGCGAAGCATTCGGGTGATGATGGATCTGGTTACCAACCACACGTCCGATCAGCACCCGTGGTTTAAGCAGGCCCGTCAGCAAAAGAATTCGCCGTACCGGTCATGGTATGTCTGGTCGAAAGAGCGGCCAAAAAAGTGGGATACGGGTATGGTATTTCCGGGTGTTCAGAAAGCTGTCTGGACGTACGACAAGCAAGCGGGGGAGTATTATTATCACCGCTTTTATGACTTTCAGCCAGACCTGAACATGCAGAACCCGGCGGTGCAGCGGGAAATGCGCAAGATTGTCAAGTACTGGCTCGACAAAGGAATTGCCGGTTTTCGGGTGGATGCCGTTCCGTTCCTGATCGAAGTAGCGAATCCCGATTTCGACCCGGATAAGCCGGAACATCAGTTTGACATCATTACGCAGTTGCACCAGTACATCCAATGGCATAAGCGTGACGCAATTCTGTTGGGCGAAGCCAATGTCGACCCGAAAGAGCAGGAGCCTTTTTTTGGTAAAGACGGGGAGAACATGCAGACAATGTTCAACTTCTTCGCGAACCAGCACCTTTTCTACGCCCTGGCAAGTGGTGAAACCAAGCTACTACGGAAAGCCCTGCACGATACCAAAGACATTCCACCAACGGCCCAGTGGGCGCATTTTTTGCGCAACCACGATGAAATTGACCTCGGTCGGCTGAGTGATGAAGAGCGGGATAAGGTTTACAAACGATTCGGCCCTGACTCAACGATGCAACTTTACGACCGGGGCATTCGGCGTCGGTTAGCGCCTATGCTGGGCGACCGGCGTCTGGTCGAGTTGGCGTACAGCATGCTTTTTTCGTTACCTGGAATGCCGGTTATCCGGTACGGCGAAGAGATTGGCATGGGCGATGACCTGAAGCTGGAAGAGCGGTTATCGGTTCGAACACCTATGCAGTGGTCTAGCGCTACGAACGGCGGCTTTTCGAATGCACCAAAAACCGTTCGGCCCGTCATCAGTCAGGGTCCCTACGGCTATACGTCGATCAATGTAGCGGCCCAGCGTGCCGATTCAGCCTCGCTGCTGAACAAGGTGACCCAACTGGCCCGTTTGCGCAAACAATGTCCAGAGATCGGTTGGGGAAACTGGGAACTGGTCGATACGGGCTCCCAGCACGTTTTGGCTATTCGGTACGATTGGCAGGGACGGTCGTTGTTGATGGTGCATAACTTTAGTCCAGAGCCGCAGCAATGCCAGATCAGCACGCAATTGAAGGCGCAGACTCAACTGGTTAACCTTCTGGACAACAGCCAGCGTCAAGTTGGGAAAGATGGTGCGTACACGACTCAACTGCCGGGCTATGGCTATACGTGGTATCGCCTGAAAAAGTAAGTAATACTGCTTTTGTTTCCTTTGATGACCCGTAACTGGCGCAGCAACTAAGCGAAGTCGATTTGACTGGTGGCCCATTCCCTTATTTCCCTGGCTTAGTACCAACCTGGGGCGAAAGGTAAGGTTACAATGAGGCAAGTAGTCAAAAGTTCTGGCACTCTATGGGAAATTGCATAGTGTATCCGGCTGCGTAATTGTTGGCTCAGACGGTGCTAGGGCTGCTAAACTTTAATGTTGTATGCGGCAGCTAAACATACATAGACGATCACTCGGTGTAACATTTTTAGAGGACAAGCAAGCGCAGGTAGTTGTATGGAGTCCTACCGCCAGTCAGGTAGCGATCAAGGTGAACGATCAATCGGCAGCACTGCCGCTAAGCCGGGGAGAACTTGGGCATTGGCGGCTAACAACCCGAAAAATCAAACCCGGCGACCGGTACACGTTTATCCTGGATGGCGAACAAGAGTACCCTGACCCGGCGTCGCTTAGTCAGCCAGAAGGCGTACACGAACCATCACAGGCGATTGATACCGATCAGTTCAATTGGGACGATCAGGAGTGGGTCAATCCACCCTTAGAAGACTATCTGATTTACGAAATCCATACGGGGACGTTTACGGACGAAGGTACGTTCGAGGCATTCGAAACCAAACTGGATCATCTGAAAGCATTAGGCGTTACCGCCATTGAAATCATGCCGGTAGCTCAGTTCGCCGATGATCACAACTGGGGCTATGATGGCGTATATGCCTATGCCGTACAAACGTCCTACGGAGGAGCCGCTGGGCTGCAACGCCTGATCAACACCTGTCATAAGAAAGGGATTGCGGTCATTCTGGACGTGGTCTATAATCATTTTGGTCCCGAGGGCAATTACCTGGATAAGTTTGGCCCTTATCTAACCGATACGTATTGCACGCCCTGGGGGAAAGCGGTTAACTTTGACAATACCTGGTGCGATGGCGTGCGACAATACATCATCGGAAATGCCCTTATGTGGCTGCGCGACTTCCATATCGATGCGCTACGCCTGGATGCCGTTCACGCGATCAAAGATAGCGGACCCGTCCATATCCTTCAGGAGCTTAGACAGGAGGTTGACCGATTAATGGAAGCAACGGGACGTCGGCATTACCTTATGATCGAATGTGATCTGAACGACCCCCGCTACATCAATCCGATAGCAGAGAACGGATATGGTATGGATGCTCAGTGGATCGATGAATTTCACCATTCGCTGCGTGTTGCGGTAGGGGAGGACAAGATTGGCTATTACGCGGATTTTGAAGGGCTTGATCATCTGGTCAAATCCTACCAGGATGCCTACGTTTATGACGGACAGTTTTCCGAAGTCCGGCATCGGCTTTTTGGCACAAGAGCCGAACACAATCCGGGCAAACAGTTCATTGTGTTTTCGCAGAACCACGATCAGGTTGGTAACCGCAAGCTGGGTGAGCGATCCAGTCAATTGTACAGCTTTAACACTACGAAGCTGATGGCTGGAGCCGTACTGGTCAGCCCGTACATTCCGTTGTTGTTCATGGGCGAAGAATGGGGCGAAACAAACCCGTTTCTGTACTTTGCGAATCACCTGGAACCTGATCTTGTAGAGGCCGTGCGGGAGGGACGTAAGCAGGAGTTTGCAGCGTTTCACTCGGAGGGTGAGGTTCCCGATCCGCAGGAGGAAGAAACGTTTCTAAGGTCGAAGCTGCAATGGGAGTTGATTGAGCAGCAACCGCACCGGACGATGCTGCGGTTTTATCAAACCCTCATTGCCTTGCGTCAGCAACTACCTGCTCTGCGCCAGCTGGACCGTAAGCAGATGACTGTTAACGCCTGCGATAGTCAGCAGGTACTCGTTTTGCATCGTTGGTACGATGATCAGCATGTACTGTGTTTAATGAATTTCGACAAAGAACCACAGGTGTTGCAACTGACTGCGCAGCCTAAAAACGGACGGTGGCAAAAACTGCTCGATTCGGCTGATCCACAATGGCAGTCGTCAGAGGAAGCACAACCTAGCTCAGCGCCCGAAGAATGGTCTGGTGATGTAGCCGTTACGGTACCCGCCGAGTCACTCATTATTTACGCGCAGGGACACGAGAAAAATGCGCTCAAACTGCCCGATCTGATGGCATAAGATGGCATAATAAGTTCTACGCTTACCGGTCAGAGCCAGCGTGTTCTGACCGGTAAGCTATTTCTTTGCGCGTTGTACCTGTGGAGAGGAGCTTACTACTGTATTGGGTGCTGCTTATTTAGGTTAGGCCGTTGTGCCTAGCCATTGCCGGATGCTATCTTCGGCATAGCCCGCCCCTGAACTCATGCCTTTACCGCCGATACCCGTTACAATACGAATATTCTCGTCTACGTCGTACTCGAAAATTTCCGATTTAGTCTGGCTGTAGAATCCGGCCCACGCTTTTCGGACGTTTAGCGGAAACTTGACAATCCGTTCTGCTTCGGTTAGCATAAGCCGATTGATATAATCCTGCGTATGGTAACCCAGATCTTCGGCTTTTGTCGCATCGGCATACTCGTGCGAATCACCAACGATAAACGAACCGTCCGTGGCTTGTTTGAATAGAATGTGAATGCCCCAACGCTTCAGTTCGGCCAAGTGCTCGGGCGTAGAAACGCGGACGAAAGAAGGGCATTCCTCAAAGGCTTCGTAACGACGTATAGTTAGCCCCGTTAGTATATTTCCGGGCAGGTTGATGCCTGCAACCGATTCTACCAGAAGCATTTGTAGCTTGCTTACAACCAACTCCGCATCGGCCAACACCTCAGGAAACAACAACCGGACTTCGTGCCCGCTGCAAATAATAACCCGTCCGGCCTGAAACCGCTGCCGATTAGCCAGGGACACAATCGCTCCGCTGTAATTGGACTGACAATCGATCACAGCCGAACCCGGTCGGTAGTCGACGCCGTACTTCTTCTGAATAAAAGCGATCAGCCGGTGGATCATCTGTTCCGGTTCAACGCTTAGCTCGTCGGGGAAAAACAGCCCGCCAATGACATAATCAGTCCGTAGGGAAGGGTACTTCTCCAGGCACTGCGCTTTAGACAGTAGTTCGCTGATATAACCCAGGCGTTGGTAGCGGTCGTGCAGTTCATTCGCCAGCGTCCACTCGTCGTTGTCGGAGGCCAGGTAAACGGTTCCGTTGGCGCGTACCGTCAAATCGGTCTGCTGTTGAAGCTCGCGGTAAATTTCTAGGCTCCGGCGACCGTAATCGAACCAACGACCCGCCAGACCTGACGGTACCACTTGCCCGAAATTACGCACCGTAGCCCCAACCGGATACTGATCTTTTTCCAGTAGCAGCACCCGTTGACCAGCTTTAGCCGCGTGGTAAGCATGAAACGTTCCCAGCGCACCCGCGCCGATGACAATCAGATCGTAAGAAGCCATAAGTTAAAAAAACAGACTTGTCGGTGTAGGGCGGAGAAATCGTTCTTTTCTACGCTCGTTTAGGTATTGACCGCGACCGCGTGCGAATCCAGCAGGGCGGGTAAGTCCCGGAGCGATCCGATTAGCCGATCGTGTGGATACGTTTCGAGCTGTTCTTTCGAATGCGTCCCGTTGGTAACCCCCAGGTTAAGCACGACACCTGCCGCCTGACCCGATAGAAGGTCAGAAGGAGTGTCGCCGATATTGACAACGGCTTTGGGCGAGCTGATTCCTAGTTGATCAATAGCCCGCTCAATCATGAGTGGATAAGGGCGTCCGCGCTCTACTTCGTCACTGGCTATCGACAGTTGAATCAGACTGTCAGAGGTTCCTCGCCGGTGCTGATCGAGGCCGTTGAGCCAGCCAAGTTTCTCCAGTATAATATCGGTGACAACCCGGTAGAATCCTGTTGTTAGCGCAATAGCAATGCCCCGTTCACGCAGGTAGGCAAATGTGTCGAGACAGCCTTCGGTGGGCGTAGCGCCGTTGACGCGATAGTGACGTTCCAGAATTTGTTGAAAAGTAGCATAGGATATATCAACATGGGCGGGGACATCGGGATGCATTTCACCCAGCTGTTCTTTCCAGAGCGTGTCAAATACATACCGTTTCGACAAGCCCTGCATCGCCAGAATCCGTTCCGCCGAGGCAATCAGACCTGTTTCAGCGGCTGCCTGCGCAAAGCATTGCTCGACTTCATGGTGGTCGGTCACGGTTGTGCCGGCCATATCAAACACCACTAATTCAATAGGTTGCATCTTTTTTTAGAAGAAAGAGCAGTAAAACAACACAATCTTTCGATACGTGCCGCCCGACTTGTGTTAAGAAATAAAGAAAACTCGGGCAATCGTCCTGTAGGCTGACCGATGATCGTTAATGGTGCCTATTGTTCGTTGCGCTCCCGGAGTTTCAGGATCAGTTCAGTTTTTAGCTCGTGCAGCTGTTTTTCCAACCCAACGGGGTAGGTGTGAGGGTTCACAAACCGCTTGACTCCCGGATGCAGATTTGCCAGTTGTTCCTGAACCCGCGTCCGGATCGAATGAATGTCTGGACTGGTATAGACACAGGTTCCGCTTCGGAAGACGGGTACCAGTAAGTCGTCAAATTCCTGTTTAGCGTCAAAGGTACGCCGTTTAGTGAAGTCCAGCGGATCGATCATCGTCATCGATGCAGTTGAATCCGTGTCGTTTAGGCTGTTTTCATCAACAATCATATCGGCGACGAAGCCACGCTCGTTCCGGAATCGGCGGACCTGCTGAATGCCGGGCGTCGATATCTTGATGGCCTGCTCCGACAGCTTCATTTTGTAGTCCCACCCGCTTTCTGCGTCCGGCGAGATCGACTCCTGGCGGAGAGCCGCCAGCTTGTATACACCACCAAGCGCCGGTTGGTCATAGGCCGTTACTAATTTCGTACCCACACCCCAGATGTTGATTTTCGCCCCCTGCTGTTTTAAGCTGTTAATGATGGTTTCGTCCAGATCATTGCTGGCTACGATGGCCGTATCCGTAAAACCCACTTCATCCAGAAGTTTACGCGCTTCGATGCTCAAATACGCCAGATCACCCGAATCGAGCCGGATACCGGCCAGCTTGTAACCCTTCTGCACGAGCGTACGGCCCGCTTCGATGGCATTGCGAACCCCCTGTAGCGTGTCGTAGGTATCCACCAGCAAGGTTACGTTGTTGGGTAAAACGTCGGCGTAGGTTTGAAACGCTTCCAGTTCGTCGGCAAATGACATGACCCAGCTATGGGCGTGGGTGCCTCGTACCGGGATATCATATAATTTGCCCGCCAGAACGTTTGAGGTAGCGTCGCACCCCCCGATGTAAGCGGCCCGTGAAGCCGTCATGCCGCCGTCGATACCCTGCGCCCGACGCAAGCCGAATTCCAGCAGCGTATCATTTTCGGCAACCAAGCGCAGTCGAGCGGCTTTTGTCGCGACCAGCGATTCAAAATTAATCAGATTGAGCAGGGGTGTTTCGAGCAACTGGCACTGCAAAATAGGCCCGCGTACCCGAACCAGTGGTTCATTCGGAAAAACGACTGTTCCTTCGGGGATCGCTTCGACATCGCAGGTGAGTTTAAGATTGGCTAGGTAATCCAGAAAAGCCTCTTCAAAAAGCGGTTGCCCATCATTGCCCGTAAGCGTGCGCAGATAGCGCAAATCTTTTTTGGATAGACTAAAGTTGTTGATATACCCGATCACGTTCGTTAGGCCGCAGGCAATTGTAAATCCCCCGCCAAATGGATGTTTCCGGAAATACAGGTTGAAAACGGCTTCTTTTTCGGCGGTTCCCGATTTCCAGTAACCATACGCCATGGTTATCTGATACAGGTCGGTAAGTAAGCTTAGGGAGGTGTCGTACAGTTTATTGGTCATGCAGCGAAGGTACTATTCAATGGCTTTACTCAAAATGTTTATTGCTTTTCAAACAAATAAAAGATAAATTGGTCTAATATTTGTGCGGGGCATTTCGCCACCGATTGCCCCACATAACTTGTAAATACTACCGTTTATCTGTACTACCCATGCAGAAGTTAAGCCTTTCCCAGTCGCTTCAGCAAAAACTGTCTCCTCAACAAATTCAGTTTATCAAGCTGTTGCAAATTCCTACTGCCGAACTCGACACGCGTATTGAGGAAGAATTGGAAGTCAACCCGGCATTAGAAGAGGGAATGGACGATGACTACGATCAGCGGGAGGACGATTCCTTCGCCGACGACTACGAAGACGATTACAAAGACCGTAACGACGACCTCGACATCGATAGCTACATCCGCGACGAAGATTATGCGGGCTACAAAATGCAGGGCGATGGCAACTACGGTGAAGAAGATCGCGATATGCCGCTGGCTACCAGTTCGAGCCTGCTGGATTCGCTGATGCAGCAATTCGGTTATCTACACCTTACAGAAACGCAGCGAATTATTGGCCTTCAGCTTATCGGTAGCATCGAAGCGGATGGGTACATCCGGCGGTCAATGCAGGCCATCGTCAATGATCTTGCTTTTTCGCAAAACGTATTTACCGATACCGATGAGCTGGAGGATGTTCTTCAAAAAATCCAGACGTTTGATCCACCCGGCATTGCGGCTCGTTCGTTGCAGGAATGCCTCGTGTTACAGCTTCGGCGCAAAGATACCTCCGATCCGTACATCATTCTGGCTATCCGCATTATTGAAGATTTCTTCGAAGAGTTTTCGAAAAAGCATTTCGATAAAATCCAGCGTCGGCTCAACATCAGCGACGAGTCGCTGAAAAAAGTAATCGACATTATCATCAAGCTGAATCCCAAACCAGGTTCTGTCGAGGGTGAAGCAGGGACGATTCAATACCTGATTCCTGACTTCATTCTAACCAATAACAATGGCAAACTTGATTTGACGCTGAACTCCAAAAACGCGCCCGAGCTACGCATCAGTCGTTCGTTTGCCGACATGCTCGATACCTACGACAAAAGCAGTAAGCAGAATAAATCGCTTAAAGAAACCGTCTCGTTCGTCAAACAGAAGCTTGACGCCGCCAAATGGTTTATCGACGCCATCAAGCAGCGCCAGCAGACGCTACTCAAAACGATGAATGCCATTGTACGTTTTCAGTACGATTTCTTTATGACCGGCGACGAATCGAAATTGCGGCCTATGATCCTGAAAGACATCGCCACCCTGATCGATATGGACGTTTCGACGGTGTCGCGGGTAGCCAACAGTAAGTCAGTGCAAACCGAATTCGGAATTTATCCGCTTAAATATTTCTTCTCCGAAGGTATCGCGACCGATTCAGGGGAAGATGTCAGCAGCCGCGAAGTGAAAAATATTCTCAAGGATCTGATTGATAATGAACCAAAGCTGAATCCGCTTTCAGACGACAAGCTCGAAAAAATTCTGAATGACCGGGGTTACAACATTGCCCGTCGTACAGTTGCCAAGTACCGAGAGCAACTGAATATTCCGGTGGCCCGACTAAGAAAAGAACTTTAATGCAAGTAGAGCCAGTTGGCTGGGCGATGATCAATAAGGAACGATAGCATTTGCTAACTTTGTCGTTACTGGCTGTTACAGACTTATGTATCATTGCACCGGCAACCCGGTCATAATTTTTTAATTCGTTGAACGCTTCGCTTGCCCGATTTCTCTCTGTCATTTTTCACCCGCTGCTAATGCCGACGCTGTTGTTCGGCATTTTACTGTATCTAACTCCTTCGGTTCTTGGGGTCGATGCTTTTTCGGGTACACTTCGAATCAGTCTACTGGTCCTTATCTTCATCGGCACGTTTGCTGTTCCAGCGCTGCTCATTTACTACCTGTTTCGCAGCGGTTACGTCCGAACGTTACAACTGGACACCTTATCGGATCGTCGATTGCCTTACTTTCTAACGGCTTTTGTCTATACAGGCGTGACATTCCTGTTCGCGTTTCGAATGCAGCTGCTGTCGAGCATTGCCCCTGGAATAGCCATCCTGCTGGGTAGTATTACCGTTTCGATTCTGCTGGTTGGGCTTATCAGTCTATACTGGCAGATTAGTGCACACAGTGTCGGCATCAGCGGAGTCGTGGGAGCAATAGCTGGTATCATTGTAAAGTCGAGTCAGACGGATCTCGTGCTGGTTCTGCTCATTCTGATCATGTTAGCTGGGATGATCGCTAGCGCCAGACTTCAACTCAACGCGCACACGCCCGACCAGGTAGGAGCCGGATTTGCACTCGGTCTGAGCATAAGTGTGCTTACGGTATTGTTTGTCATGTAGGATCAGTTAGGTACCGCAACGGTACCAGACCAGGTTACTAGGGCATTTATTTTGTTCTCTCTAGTAAAAACTGTATGCTTGCTACTCGTTTCTAAAAGATCCGTCTCATGTTTGAAAACCTTATTTACGAGGTTGTTGATGGCATATGTCGCATCACGCTTAATCGGCCACAGGTGTACAACGCACTGAGTCCTGCGTTGATCAGCGAGATAACGGCCGCTGTGACAACCGCCGGTAATGATAACCGTGTTCGTGTTGTCGTGCTGACAGGAGCGGGTGACAAGGCGTTTTGTTCTGGCGCCGATCTGAAAGAAGGATTTAGTCCTATCAGTGCTGAGAAAGGTCAGCTCAATCTCGGGGAGTCGTTGCGCAATGGATACAACCCGATGATCAAAGCCATGCGGGATCTGGCAAAGCCGATTGTGGGGCGGGTCAATGGTGTAGCGGCTGGCGCCGGTTGTTCGCTGGCATTAGCCTGTGATATCGTTATTTGTGCTGATGAGACTTACTTCAGCCAGCTATTCGTCAACATAGGCTTAATGCCGGATGCGGGTTCTACGTTTTTCCTTCCCCGGTTGATCGGCTCCCAGCGTGCTTTTGAGCTATGTAGCACGGGTAAGCGGGTATACGGTCCCGAAGCGGCTCAGCTTGGATTGGTAAGCCGTTCGGTTCCTGCCGATAAGTTAGATAGCGCAGTGGATGAAATAGTCGCTTATTACGCTACTGCACCTACCCAAGCGATTGGTGCAATGAAAAAAGTTTTGAATCAATCGCTTTATTCTGATCTCGACCACCAGCTAGAGCAAGAAGCTGAAAATCAAGATAAATTAGGTCGTTCTACGGATTTTCCGGAAGGGGTAGAAGCTTTCCTTTTGAAACGAAAAGCAAATTTTTTAGGCCTATAGCTTGACAAGGGGCATTTTTCTATCTACTTTTGCACTCCCAATCAACGGGAAACAAACAAAAAATAGAGTACGCATTCGTAGCTCAATTGGATAGAGCACCTGACTACGGATCAGGAGGTTTGGGGTTCGAATCCCTACGAGTGCACTTGACAATAAGCCACTTACAGTGTAAAAACGGTGAGTGGCTTTTTTGTTTGCATACGAATTTGCATACAAGGCTGTTTATTCCAGACTAATTAATCTTCCATTTAGTCTTGGCGTCACTTATTTAATGCGCTCCTTTAATAGTTAGTAGAAGACGCTTCACTAGTTCCCATACCGTATCTGCTCACTGTCCATGTATGGACAGTGCAACGTCCACTAACGGACACTATTCTATTGACTGATTTCAGAAAACACGCTCTCTTGATCGCTATTGAGGCTTATTCTTGATTGGTCTGCTATTTGCTATACAAATGAGAAAGATAGGTTAGCTAGAAAATCTTAGCCTTTAAGCAGACACTAAGAAAGATGAAAGGAGATCAATTAGGTGAGTTCGAGGAACTCGTCCTTTTAACCATTGCGCTGCTCTATGACGACGCCTATAGCGTGGCCGTCGTTGAAGAACTTGGCCAGCGGCTTGAGAGACCTTTAAGTCTGGGCGCTGTTCACCGAACCATGCAACGGCTTGAGGAAAAGGGGTTCGTGCACTCTCGGTTCGGTGACGCTACGGCTGAACGAGGAGGCCGGCGTAAACGGCTTTTTATCGTGACTAAAGCAGGGGAACAAGCTTTGCAGGAAGCGCGTCGTGTCCGAAATGACTTGTGGGCAGGTATTCCTAAGGCCGCTTTTGGAGGAGGCATCGCATGAGTCGTACGCCAGCATCCCCCCGGCCCCCTCAGTGGGCTCAACGCCTGCTGACCATCCTTGTGGCGGCTCACTTACAGGAAGAAGTCCTGGGTGATCTGGATGAACTCTTCTATAAACGGCTACAGCGCCTTCCTGCCTTTACCGTCCGACTTTTATACCTGGTCGACATCCTACTCTTGTTGCATCCCCGGCTTTGGCGTCGAGCATCGACAACAGAACATACCGCTAGTTATAGAAGCCTCACTGATTATCCTAAACCTTTCGTTTTACACCCTGCTATGGTTCGCAACTATCTAAAAATTGCTATCCGAAACCTACTAAAAAATAAGGCGTTCAGTTTCATCAATGTATTGGGACTGTCCTTGGGTATGGTATGCTGTCTGTTTATTTTTCTGTGGGTAACCGATGAACGGAGCGTCGATAATTTTCATACGAACGGTCAGAACCTGTATACCGCTTATCAGACGGTTTTCGCAACCGGGCAAGTCGATGGCAATTACAATACACCTTTACAAATTGCAGGAAATCAACGCATATTTTTGCTAGAAGATGCCAAAAAAGCAGTACCAGAAATACAGCATGTAGTCTTTTATGCCACTGGCTATGAGCTTCCCTGGGGGCACCCCGAAACGTTCCAGCTCGGAGAACGAAAATTTAAACTGGAGGGGTCACGTGCCAGCAACGACTTTTTTACTCTGTTCAGTTATCCCCTTCTGGCGGGCAATGCCCAAACCGCACTCAAGGACGTTCGTAGTATTGCCATTTCGCGCAAAATGGCGGAACTGTTCTTTGGTAACCCGTACAAGGCGGTTGGCAAAACACTCCGTTACGAGAATAAGATGGATTTAATGGTTACCGCTGTTTTTGAAAACCTACCCCGCCAAAGCTCGCTCAAATTTGATTTTTTGCTTAGCTGGGAGGCCCAGAGAGGCTCTTTAGAATGGTCGTCCAATAATTTTAGAACGTTCGTGCAGCTCTCGGACGGTACCGATCCCAGTCTGGTAGAAGCAAAGATCAATCGCTTTCTACAACCCCGGTTAGCCCTACCCAAAGAGGTCAAAACGCAAATTGGCTTCCAGGCCATTGGCGACCAATACCTCCATAGTACGTTTGTCAATGGCAAACCCGAAGGGGGGCGGATTGAATACGTGCGTATATTCACCGGGGTAGCCCTCTTTATTTTGTTTATCGCCTGCATCAACTTTATGAATTTGGCTACGGCCCAATCGGTAAAACGAGCCAAAGAGGTCGGCGTTCGGAAAGTATTAGGCTCTACACGCATCCATCTGATCGGTCAGTTTTACAGTGAAGCCTTGCTGTTAGCTTGTTTAGCGATGGTATTTACTATGCTATCCACACTAGTTCTACTTCCAGCCTTTAATAGCCTCACCAACAAGCAAATACCTTACCCCTTTACTCAGTTCTCATTCTGGATGGGTTTAATTGGCTTGACTTTCCTCACCGGCATGCTTGCCGGCAGTTATCCCGCTTTGTTTCTCTCATCGTTGGAGCCGGTTCGAATTTTGAAGGGCATCCTGCGCTTTACCAGGCAGAGTATTTGGTTTCGACAGGGCTTAACGGTCTTTCAGTTCGGCTTGTCAATCATACTGCTTGTCGCCACCTTCGTTGTTTCAAAGCAAACCAGCTATGTTCAAAACACGCACCTAGGCTACAATCGCGATAACTTGATCTATATCCGCATTGAAGGAGAATTAATGGCTCCCCACAACTATCATTTATTCAAAGACCAAGCCGCTAAAATGGCAGGTATCACAATGATTGATCGCAGTAGCGAAGCACCGCATGCGATGGGGTTTGTAGTCGACGATGCAGATGGCATTGCCGAAACTAATGTGGATGATGACGCTATTAACTGGGAAGGTAAACCGAAAAACGCTTCCGTTGGCTTCAAGCCCACTTCGGTTGGCTTCGACTTTGTCCGGTTAATGAATCTAACAGTAGTCAAGGGGCGCGATTTCTCCCGCAATAACGCAACCGACTCGACAGATGCATTTCTAGTGAATGAAGAAGCCGTCAGGCAAATGGGCATGAAACAGCCGCTCGGTAAATGGATATCAGCCTGGCAAAAGAAAGGCCATATCATTGGCGTATTGAAAGATTACCATACACACTCGCTACATGAACCGATCAAACCCTTGATTGTGGACGTAAAAGAATACGAGTATTTCGGGGTGATTTTAGTGCGCCTACAGGCCGGCATGACGAAACAAGCATTAGGCAATCTTGAGCGGACGTATAACAGGATCAATCCGAATTACCCCTTCGTTTATCAATTTCTGGATCAGGAGTATGCGAAGCTTTACCAGAGCGAAGAGGTCATGGCAAAATTAACCACGGTGTTTACGGCGCTTGCCATTGCCATATCCTGTCTTGGCTTGTTTGGGCTGGTTATGTTTTCGGCTCAGCAACGTACGAAAGAAATTGGGGTTCGGAAAGTGCTGGGCGCATCTGTCGCCAGCATCACAGCGCTGCTTTCAAGAGATTATCTCAGACTGATCTTTCTTGCTATCCTTATCGCTTCCCCCGTTGCCTGGTATGCGATGCAGCACTGGTTAGCCGACTTCGCTTATAAGATCAGTATTGAGTGGTGGATGTTTGCCCTGGCCGGTTTATCCGCTTTTGTTGTTGCCTCACTACCAGTAGGTATCCAAAGCATAAAAGCAGCTTTGGTAAATCCGGTAAAGAGTATAAGAAGTGAATAAGCCGTTCAGGCCGTTTTTTAGCTTAGGGTGCACATAGAAACAGTGTAGAGGGCAAAAATGCTCTTTCCAGTGTTTCCATGATTAATGCACGGTCGTTTCGTGCGCGCACGCTAGGGAACCTTACGTTATAGAGCGATAGACAACGCAACGAAGCTTTGGCGTACCGTGCCATCCTCACTTTCGACAAAAGACATTAAGTTAACTTAATGTCTTTTGTCGAAAGTGAGGATAAATGATTTCATCTTACATGATCTATGACCTTTATTAATGAAGTGGAGCCCCCGAAAAATCGAAATTTTAAGCCGGTCAGCTTCATTTCTGTCACAGGTTGCGGATAACTGTCACAGAAGCCTTTCCCATGATTTTTTCGGAGTCAAATCACGCCTGTGTAGCGGAACTGCATTGAGTTTTTCATGTCCATAAAAAAGGGCGGCCATTTTGCTGGATATGCATTATGTTCGCTACCCGATGAGCTGAGAGAAAACCGCGTTTGTAGGCCAATGAAAGCTTATTTGAGCCCATAAAAAGGTGCGTAGGATCAAGCCCATGATTTTTCTGGCATCACATCGTGCGCGTGCGACTCTGCTCAATGGAAGAGTTTCGTCAGTCCATAAAAAGAAGTATTGTCGAGAGCTGTCGAACTACGCTGAAAGGTAACCCATTTAACTCTGTTGGTTGACAAGGAAGAGTTTGTGTCCATCTTTCTTAAGAATTCAGGTTTCCACATTCGGAAAACTCTACCCTCATGCCCCGCATTGCTCAATGTCCCACCACGATCGATGACTTACTCTACCTCAGCACGGCAACCATCAAGCAATCCGGCTATCCGATTGACGGCAAGACGCACCAGCTTGGATGGAGTCATCATGGTGAACGAATCGCCACGATCGACATTGCCGCCAGCCTGAAGGCAAAATGCGTTATGCTGCGCTACTCGTTTCGGGGGGAAAGACAGTTGCACCGCATTAATCTGCTGATTGCACCCAGCAATCTGGGAAAAGGAAAAGTATTCTACTTTGTTTGTCCGGTCACCGCTAAACGCTGCCGGAAGTTGTACCTGGTCGATGGTTGGTTTGTTTTTCGCTATGCGCTAGAGGACACCTATCACGAAAAACAGCTTTGGTCAAAACGGTATCGAGATCTGGACAATACAATGGGCAGGCAGTTACGGGGAGATGATTTTGATTTGTACCAGGAAGCCTAAGGATGTTGTGCAAAGCAGCAATATAGGGGCAAACAAAGCATGTGTTGCGGTACTAGCGGTTGACAGGTCGTTTGTACAGTTGATAGAAAAACGTTTGATTTAAGACACATTCTATGTTCAGATGAGATGCGTTCTGTTGTAGATCGTCGCGTGACGGGGCTAATTTTGCGATTCTATGCCTACGCATTGCTCTTATTCATGACTTATTGAGAGCGAAAAGGCGAATCGATCTGTCACTTCCGCATATTTACGGAAGTTTAAGCCTGTTTGATAAGCAGTACTTAGGCGGCTTTGAAGTCATCGATGGCAAAGACAGGAAGCGAAAAGTCAAAAATGCGCTTACTTGTTTTTACTGTTTTAGTTTGTCGCACTGCAATCGTAGAGTAATCGTACCGCTATCGTAAATATGCGATAGCGAACTTCATATTAGTTACATACGGTGAAAGCTACTACCTGCTTTAGCGAGTAACGTGAATAGAGCGCCTTAAGTCAGTTGATCCACTTTTATGGCTGACTTTATTAAGATAAGGTTGACGGATCACCTAAACATGTCGGGTAGGTAACAGTCAGGCTTCTTTCAACGATCCACGTCTCCAGAACTTAGTATCCTCTTCGATGGTCATCAGCACAAGTTACGCTTTAGCCATTTCGTTAAACGGGGTATTTCTCCGCTTTGACTGGGGTATTCTCCGTATTTTGAATAGAAGGTAATCCAGGCTAACTAACCAATCCGTATTTAGTGCATCGTATCGGCGACGTGTGAACAAGGCTATACATAACGAGATAGACGCCGTTAGTTAGCCGAACTGATACGTGATTCCCGCTGGCGTCTGCTAGCGGGAATTTTGCCCTATCCTATCAACTATTAAGAAAGCTACTAGATCGAGCGGCACAAATGCGGGCGCTTGTATTGACAGTAAGGAGCGGACACACGAAAGTTTTATGGTCTCAGATAGGAGCACTTTATTGCCAACTACTACCGGCCCTCTTTTTTTAGTAGACCAGGAACAAACGATAGACCAGCCTGCCAAGTCTGGTTGGTAAACCCAAAGCGGGCTCCTAAATCCAAGAATGTAAATTCGTTCAGACTTTTAAAATAACCTACTTCTAAACCAAGCCATCGATACTGGTACGATAGGCGACTACTGATGCCTACTTCGATGGGGGCCGCATTATTATTTCTTACATTTTGGCCTAGAGAAACATTCGCTTCCGGACCCACAAAAAGACCGAAGCCTTTAATGGGTGTAATACCAATTAAGGGCGTCAAACTGGCATAATAGAATTTTTGCCGACTGACCAGATCGCCATTCGGCAGTTGATACTCAATCCCCTTTTGTTGATAGTTTATCTCTACTCGATACACTAGCAAAGCAGACAATGTATGCTGATAGAAAGCGCCTGCGTAAAAGCTATTTAGGGGAGCAACGCCCAAGAACCTCATATCACTACGAGAGCTAGTGACACTAGTGGATGCTCTGAGGTATCCGGCTCGAACGCCAAAGTAGTTTGCTTTGGTTAGCGTCTGGGCGCTAGCCAGGGTAGTCGTTAGTAGCCAAAAGGTAAGAATGTGAAAAGAACGAGTTGACATAGCGTTAAGGGTAAGAGTTTCCTGTTATGTAGGTGGCGTAGCTACAGATCGCCGTACGGCTGCAAAAAGGCTTTATTCTAGTAATCGATAACTGGCACTGATTCGCCAGACTTGACTAGTCGTCGCTGAACCCACTCTTCCCATCGAACCCGCACTGTAGTCGGTCAACCCATGCGCGTAGCTCACACTCAAGCCCACATTTTGATAGTAAGCGGTTGCCGTCAAACGAGCCCGTAAATCCAGGCCTGGAACCGCGTGTTTATGATAAGTTAGATAGACGTCATTGCTTGCTGTTACGCCCTTTCCTTTTTCCCAGTTCGCTAAACTAATTGCTGCATCAAGACCAGCGGTCAAATCCAAACTTGTTTGCCGGTTGCCAAAACGCTGGCCGACAAAAGGGTGCAGATTAATATACTCGTAGGTAAATCGGGAACTTCCTTGCTGAAAAGCAATAAATTGTCCCAGATCGCTACCACCAATTATTTTAGTCTTTGTCGCTAGTGACTCATAGGCTAGTTGAAGTCCCGCAATCATGTTCTTTTTGCTTACATGTTGCGCCTGCATATTGACCGTCCAGGAAAAGCTACTGCGGCTACTCCAGGGGTCATTGGTATAGGAAGGTGAACCAACAGTGGCGGGGGTAGACTCTCGAAGAATGGTAAAGAACGATTGATGAACGACTCGATCGCCATGGAAAGCGAATAAACTACTCCCAACCTGCGTACTAAGTTCATTATACTGTGCTTTAGCTACCAGGGCGTTAAGCAGTAGCAGGCCACTAATAAGGTAACAAGTCTTCATACGAGCGAGGGAGACGAACTACTAGTCTATTAGCTAAAGTACAAAATTTGGGGATAAATACTTGTTGATAAGCCGTTTCATCAAAAACCCGTTTTTCTAAGACACCTAGTTAATGTCACCAGAGGTAGCCTTTAAGTTTTCCTACCATTCCCAACTTAGTAAAGCCTTGATCAAGGCACACTTAATTACAAAGGGAAGCAGCCAGCTTCGATTAAGCGAGTTGGCTTTTGCTCACCAGCTTGACCGAAGCCAGAGATCCACAGTTAGTCGGAGGTGATCAGGGGTAGCTAACGCTTGCTAATCCGGTTCTGGCTTATCAAACGTTGCTGAGCAGACTTGAACCGATCACCAACACCACTCGATAAGGCTGCGTGCTTGGTAGACCGGCCTTGCACCCTTGCCCGCCATCGACGCCAGGAAGCAGGCTTTAAGTGCTTCCGTAAGAGTTGGATTACCGCTGACTCGGGTAGGCCAAACTGGACTTGGATGGCCTCAAAGGGAGTGCGATCCTCCCAAGCCATTTCGATCAATCGATCTAGCTCGTCTTGACTTAGTGAATGTGTAGGGAATTGCGTTTTCATAGAACAATAACCTTAGAAGTGGCTGAAGAGTTACGTTCACCAATAGCTCATTGGCTAAGCGGCAGTTAGAAAACGGGAGTTCGTTGAGATCATACCACTACCGTGATTTGGTCAACAATCGATCGTAACACCAAAAACACCGTGTTTTTGTGTTTTGCTGGTTACAGACTCAGCGGTTTTCAGTTTCTGGCGTTCAAAAAAGAACTGGTTGATACAGGAAAAATGACCTACAAACAGTTTCATGATGCCGTTCTGCAAATTAATTCCATGCCCGTCGAAATGATCCGTGCCATCCTGACGAATCAGTCTTTACCAAAGGATTTCAGGACTAAGTGGCGATTTTATGAGCTTGACTAAACGGCATATCTATTGGGGAAAGTAGAGTCACTTATATTTCACTACCTCACGTGCAGCGGTAGGAGCGGTTTTGGTGGTCTGTGTAAATGATTGACACTGTTTACCAAATCCTAATATGAGAAGAATACTTTTCTTGTTTACGCTAAGTTTGACCCTTTGGTCCTGTAAAGATCGTCAACCTGAACCGGCTGCTCCACCCGCTAATCGAAGCGTCCTAATCTACAGCAACAGCTTTCCCGGAACCTTCGAAGTAACCGACTATGATGCCAATGGCCTGCCGACGATGGCCAAAACTTCTATTTATCACAATATGGACGTAGCGCCGGAGGGTAGGTACACCAGTTCCATTAAATTAGAGTACGATGCACAGGCACGCGTTAAAAAAACGGTGCAAGTCTATGATCAACGAGGAATGGCTTCATGTTGCCCTGGATACGTTGTTTATGAACCCGACCAACAAATCGTTAATGAATATGAGTATCTAGGCAATACAGGTAAGATCACCCACGAAATTTCGTATTCCGTCAACGCTAAGAAAGGCGAAAAGAAAATTCTTTCCGAATTCGTTCGACGCTTTAACGAGCAGGGATTACTGCTTGAGGAAAAGAAAGGGAATCAGATTACTTATAAAGCTACTTACGATGCTAACGGCAACGTGCTTGACGAAAGCCTTCCATCCGCCGAAAAACCTGTTAGAAGGCAGTGGGATTACGTATTCGACGCCAACAAACGGGTTGTTAGTCGACGAATTGTTGGGTCCGCAGGTTTTGAAAACAACACTTATGACGAGCAAGGTAGACTTAGTCGCCAAGTGACCAATCTGTCTTTTATTTTACCGTTCAAGCCTCGCTCCGAAGAGATGGGCAAGTTGATCAACTATAATTTCGCCAAGCGAGCCGAGCAACAAGATCTGCTCTTTACCTACTTCGACAATGGCGTCTTCTGGAATGAGCGGCCACGGGTCGTTACTTATGAGTATGTGGGTGAGGAAACCCTGATTACCGCTACAATCTACCAGCTTTGGGACATTAACTGGAATCAAATTTCCCAACCTACCTTCGACTTAACCCTACTTCCTAATGAAAAGCTAGCCTCTATTCAGCAGATCAAGTGGCGACTCAATAAGTGGAATAAACTGACTAGTGAAGAGTTTAGTCATAAATACGTAAGTGACAAGCTAGCGGCAGAGCAACGAGGTACTTATTATGCGTACGATAATGCATACAACTATGACGAATTGGGCAATCTAGTAGGTAGTAGTGGTCATACAACTATCTTCAATATGACTCGTCAGGCTAATGTAAATACGTTTGTTGCTCGATACAAAAACCTATAAGGTCAATTAGAGGCTAAACAATGCCTTTCAAGGGAGTAGTCGATTTATTGACTTGACTACTCCCGTTTCTTGTCACTTAATCTGAGCCGGATGTCCAAGCCGCAACCCAATTGATAAACCAACCTGATAAGGACGTACCCGAAGCTGATTGGCGGTCAATAACTGGGTGAAGCTATAGTCCAGATACGGCCCAATAGACAGAGCCGCCTGACGACTTAAGGCAATATGTTTGCCCGCCGTCAGGTTAACGAAGAAAAACTGATTCGTGGGGCCGGCAAATGAATGAGCGTACTCGGCACCTATCGTCGTAAAGAGCCGGCCAACAAGAGGGCTACCAAAATGGATTTGCTTTCTGAGCGATAAACCAATCGTCTGTACGCTGAAATTCGTTGTGTCCGTGACGCCCAGCCGCTTGATCGTATACTGATTCGTCGCATTTTCGTCTACTACATACTGATCGGTGCTATACTGGTAATACGAGCGGAGATGAAATTGACTTACGTTGAGTGTTGCTTGAACTCCCTTTTTCTCGATGCCCAGGCTGGCCTTAAAGCCACTCGTCTGCGTTAACCCATTCGGGAAGATCACATCCTGCACTCTGGAATCGGCTTTGGGTAGGAGCACAACTCGTTGCAGCGTGGTTAAGGGAACTACGCTAACCAGCCAGGTATAGCCGGTGTTATTGGTCGCGCTTTGGCTATGCAGTTTCCGACGATGCTGTTTCTCAAACTTCTGCGGACTCGGGTATGAAACGGCGCTGGCAGGTATAGGTTGAATAAGCCCTGCATGACTATGAATACGAACGAACGAGAATGATTGTGGAAACAACCTCAAGGGAATAGGTTCTATTGATTGAAACGTATTTCGCTCATCCGCTAATACCTCCGGGTCACGACTACGTGAAGTCAATTCCATTGGCACGTTTACCCTCTTTTGGGTATACAGATGACTAATAGGTTCATCTGCTCCCTTGCGCTCCTCAGATTGTGGCTGACGAGAGGGATTCGGCTCTACACCGATATGTTGTTCTGAATTAACCAATTTCCTAATCCCTTTTCGTCCTACTATCAAGCCAGTTGACTGTTCACGTAACAGTTGTTTAGAACCGAAGCGATGCGTCTGAAGACCCTGTTTTAGTGGCTGTTGATCGGCAACGCTTGACCGCTTCTGGTCTCTATCCTGTTCGGTAAGTAAATCTCCTAGTGGGGTTTCCTGCCTGCGTTCCTGCTGCTCAAGCCCTGATGCTAAATCGTTTATAGTAACCAGCTGTCCGTTAAGCACCGACGTTTTTATCCCCTCTTTTGTATTGGGTCGACTGGATGTCTTGGCTTCTTTCATTAAATAACCTGTTTCGGCTAAGCGGTGAGGGTGATTACTCGATGAGGTCTCTTTCGGAGTCGTAAGGTGTTTCGAAAATGACTGCTGGGGCACTTTTACTCCTTCAACTCGTTGAACCATTGACGAGTCCGACTTTAGATACGTAAAAAGCAGTAAGCCTAGACTTAGAAAGAGAACCGCTAACAGGACAACCTTGCGGAGCGGCTGATAGCGGCTCTGCGGAGTTGACTGCTGAGCCAAAGCCCGATGAATTTTAGCATCAATAGCGGCTCCGGGATCTACTTCATGAGCCTTGAATGAACGTTGAAGCAGCTTCTGTACGGTCTCGTTTCGCTTGTCCTCAGAAGTTTTCATGATGGCTAATCCCTTTTAGTTCTAATTTCTTGATCAGCAATTGGCGGCCTCGGGCGAGTTGGGAGCGCGATGTTCCCTCCGAAATGCCCAGTAGTTGTGCAATTTCGGTGTGCTTGTATCCGTCAATAAAATACAGGTTCACGACCATCCGATAACCATCTGGCAACTCATTAATTGTATGCAGCAGTACGTCAATTGACAGCTTGCTAAAGAGATTCACATAATCGTCTGATTCAATATCAGGTTCTACCAACTGGGCCGAAATATAGCGGTTTTGTTTACGGGTTTCTTTGTTGTAGTAATCGATGGCGTGGCGGATCATGATGGTTTTCACCCAACTGTCAACCGCTTCGGGCTGTTGAAGTTCCGTTATCTTCTCAAATATCTTCAGGATACCTTCCTGAAAAATATCTTCGGCTTCAGCCAGGGTTTTGGTGTACCGTACACAAACGCTCATTAGCTTACCCTTGTATCGTTCATAAAATAACACCTGAGCCCGCGAATCCTGTTTCTGGCAGGCTTCAACAAGCTCGCGGAGTGACCGGGTATATTTAGGGCGAAATAGCTTCATGAAGAAAGCGGGCGGGTAAACAACAAAAACAAATCAGTGGGAACCAGATTTATCTGGTTTGGCTAGGGCTTATACTGCGCTTGAAAGCGGGTATAGACCCGTTGCCCACTGGGCCATTGCAGCCCTATATCCCAGGTCTCTGTCGTGGTTGGCGTTATGCGTTGTAGCGCATAGCGCACGCTGACCAAACCGTCGAAATAGGTCTCAAAAGCCATCGTCGGGGACGCGTCGAAGGAAGGATAGTCGGCGCGAAGCGCTGCCAGCAGCGATGCATCTCCGACTTGCTCATTGTTCGTATAGCCAATAGGATTTCCGTTGGCATTGGCTTCGATCCAGCTTAAATTACCCTCCGTGTCAAAGAAAAGTTGAACCTTTCTCGATACGGTGGTTTGTCCGCCAACCAGAGAAGCTTCAAGCCAATACGTTATTTTATTGGGTGTTTGCTGGATAACGTTGCCGGATACGAAGCGTAGCGATGAGGTATGGTTGGCAAAAAAGTTCTGCGTGCGCTGGGGCAACTGGTTCAGATCCGTGATGGTGTAAACCAGCAAAGGCGTGAGCGTTAGTAGTGCCTGATTATTGACTCCGGGTTGGTAGATAAGTTGATAGGTTGCACCATTAAACGTATACTGCATCAAGCGGGTTTGGCTCGTATCGTTGTCAATACCCTGTAACTTAGAAAAGCTACCGCCTTGAATGGCTAGTTTATCGGTAAGATTCTTGAAGGGTGCAAAGTCAGGAGCGAGTTCTTTGTATACGGCCGAAACGATAGCGGTAGCATTGACCTGCGTCTGGTAGTTGATCGAACGCTGCGTAAAGTTAGCCCGCCAAAGTTGATTTTTGGTCAGGGTCGTAAAGAGGATATTGGTGGCCTGGGGATAGCTGTTTTTAATGGCTTGTACTGCCGTAACCGGTACGCCATCCGGATCGGGGGGTTGTATATCTTTAATGCTATTGCACGCCAGTAGCCATAGCGGCAGTGCAGCTACCAGTAAATACTTCATGAATGTCAAATCAACGGGATTTTATGCCTATCAATACAGCGACTGGTTTTACAGATAGAAACGTTGCATCGTTAACGAATAATTAGTTTGTTTTTTACTCAACCACAATGGTTGCCTGTAGGTAATAGCAGAAGTGTAACCATGGCCTATATAAAATGTACGGCAAAGGCGATTGATTAATTCGTCCGCTGTCGCATCTGTACGATAGCGGTGTGACAGCAATACAGTCTCGACTAAGTACAGCACGTTGCCTCTGTCAGGGTATTGTTCTTGAAAAACGACTCGATTGGTGCTTACGCTTGGGTGAGTTAGCCTGATCAAGCAAATTACCTTTCTGTGATTGCTGAATAGGGAGTATTGGGAATCTGATTTTGACCCGGGCCTTATGGGGACAATTCTAGCGGGCGTTCGTATTGAACTGGGTGAATGGCACCACGCGACATAGACTCCACTTAAAATCAAGGAAGTCAGTTGAGTGGTTGTGTAACCACAAACGATAGGGTGGGGTATCCTTCAGTTGGGGTCGGCACCCAACAGAAACGCAGTGCCTAGGCACTGCGTTTCTAGATTCGAATCGGCTTAGCTTATCCGTGGAGTACTTTTCGGAACAACTCCTGTTTCGTACCTCTGGCAGTTGTTGCCTATTTTTTTACCAAACGCCCCTGGAGATGACCTTTATTGGTCAGTACCAAATATAGATACAAGCCTGCTGGCCAGTCGTGACTATTCAGCGTATGCGTCGTGGGCGTTCCGCTTAGGGCTATCTGCTGAATTCGTTTGCCTTGCAAGGAATATACCTCAATTTGTTGAAGATAGATCCCTTCCGGAACCTGGATCGTTAGTTGATCCTGCACAGGAAGCGGATACACCTGTGCCTCCAGCGCAGGATAGTCGGCCGATGCACTGGCGGCTTGACGGGCACCCGATGGGACAAACTCAAACGCGCCGATGTCATAGCCGCTTCCCTGGGGACGGGTTTGATCCTGCTGGGCAATCGTAACACCCCATTGGGCGGCATTGGCACCCGCGTCAATCAGCGGAGAAGTCGAAAATAAGGCAAAATTGGCGTTGGCCGCATCCACAAATCCAGCCGCTGAATTGGCGGCTACCGTATAATTATTGACCATTGTAGCCGTAGCACCCTGCTGAAAAACAACCGCTTTGCCAACGTAGCCGTTGCTTGCTGCCCCGCTGGCTCCATAATTGGTAATGGCATTGTTGGCAATGGTGTTCACATTGATCTGATTGTATAGCCGGATGCCATCGCGGCCACAACCGCTAATGGTGTTGTTGATCAGTTGCACATAGGTATCCGGCAGGGACCCTGTCCGCTCATCGCAGAAAATGCCATCACTGCCCGGCTGACTGATGACGTTGTTGTACAGACGATTATTACCCCAGTGCCCCACAATGATAAGACCGACCCCCGATGCATTCAGAATGGTATTATTGTAGCACTCGCCACCAGCGCCCCCACCCACCTGTAGGCCATTATTTTGGTAGTTGGCGAAGGGTGAGATACCCGTGTCTTTCAGCCAGTTGTGGTGCACTTTGGCGTCGGGCGCACAGCCGTACTGCAAACCTTCTGCCCCTGTCCGTTCGATGCGGTTGTTGTAGATATCGAGGCCGTAGATGAGGTGGGGGTAGACCTGCTTGGTTACCCCGTTACAGCTTACCGCCATCCCATCACCGAAGAACGAATTGCCGATATAGAGCCCTTCACCGCCCACGTCGTGGATGTAATTGTCGTGGATTTTGACGTTATACATCGTAAAGTTGGACCGCCATGTGGTGGAGTCACAACCCGGATCGGTTTTGGCCATGATCCCCGCAAAGCCCGCTTTGGCTACCTCAACATGATCGATTTCTACATCCGAGCTAAGATCACTTACCGAGATACCCATGTAACCACCCGTATTTTGGTTGTTAACTTTAAAGCCATACGGATAAGCCGCATCCCCCGCACCGCTCAGGGCGATATAGCGACTGTTTTTCAGCTGTAGCGTGTTGGTGGCAGCATTCGACTGGACCAGTACCTGCCCGCCAGCGTTCACGAAGCGAATTGGCTGAGTGGGCGTACCGGCAAAATTAGCTAGGGTGATGTTGTCATATAACCCCGACTGTACACACACCTTTTTGCCGGGTGCGACTTCCAGCAGCCAGTTGTTGTATGCACCGGCCTTCGTGATCGTGTAGTCGCAGCCACTACCGGCCGATCCGCCCACCTGCCAGCCAGCCGGCACCGAGCCCAGATTGTTATAAAGCGTGGTATTGTCGTGTACATTGGCATCGGGGGCGTTGTTAACCCACATAGCCGCGCTGCTGGTCCGCTCAATGCGGTTGTTGTAGACTTGCATGCCATAGGTCTGCGCTGGGTATACCGTCTTGTTTACCCCGTTGCAGGTAATCGTCCGGCCAGCAGCCATCGTGTAGCCACTACCCAGGAACATGCCCGGACCACTGATGTGGTGAATATAATTATCGTGAATTTTTACATCGTTGATCGTAAAGTTGGGATAGTTGGCCGTGGTATCGCAGCCCGGATCGGTCTTCATGAAAAAGCCCGCATAACCGGCTTTGGCTACCTCTACCCGCTCGACTTCGTAATTGGAGCTTAGGCCACCTACCGAAACGGCTGACACGCCCGCCTTTGATTTGTCAATCTTGATGCCATACGGAATTGAACTGTCGCCCGAGCCACTTAGTAGAACATACTTACAATCCTGCATCTCAAGTCCCGGCGCGTTGCTGGTTTCAGACCCAAGGCCAACCTGGCCTCCACAGTTAACGATCCGGATGGGGTTAGTGGCGCTACCGACAAAGCCGACCAGCCGGATAGCGTCGTAGTGGCCGGCCTGAATGCATAAGGTTTGTCCGGGCTGTAGCTTTAGCTTCGTATTCTGGTAGGTGCCGCCAGCGTTGATGGTGACGGCACAATTACAGGAAGTTGATGTCTGGGCAACGCTAGTCAGTACGAACAAACAGCAAACCGAAATAATAAGATAGATGTGTTTCAAGTCAATCAATGTTTAGGGGGAGTTTACGAATCGTTTATCCTCGTAAAGATACTGATAAGGAGAAGATTAAAAGGAGCCGGGCTAGAGATTTCAAGGGCCTAACGTACACCATCCATCTAAGATGTAGCTCTATGAAAGAGACATTTCATCGCACAAGAGCCTGACTTAACCTTAACTGGTTACTTACTTTGCTCAAGTAGAATCATTATACCGGCAATCAACCGATGCGGCCTGCCAATTAATTACCGCTACCTATATTTGTTACTTTTGGTTAATAAGTCTACCCCCTTTCACATCGCTTCCATGCTACCATCAACTACGTCCTCCCCAGTTACTAACCCCCATCCAAAAATAAACTATCTCGATTACACCCGAGTACTCCTGACCCTGCTGGTCATCTTGCACCACGTTTGCATCACCTACGGGGCGCCTGGTGGCTGGTACTTTCGTCAGCCCACAACCCAACTGGCTGCTCTGTTTGGCTTAACCCTATTTGTGGCCACTAACCAATCCTTTTTTATGGGATTATTTTTTCTGCTTTCCGCCTACTTCGTGGAGCCTTCCTACCAGCGGAAGGGAGCCAGGGCATTTGTAGTGGATCGACTCAAGCGGCTGGGTATTCCGCTGGTGTTCTATTCACTGGTGCTATCACCCATCCTCAATTTTTTGATCTATCGCTACGGACATCATCAAAAGGCCACCTTTGGGCAGTTTTTGACCGGCTATGACGACTGGATCGATTCGGGGGTGTTGTGGTTTGTGGCGGCTTTACTGCTGTTCAACTTGCTGTATGTACTCTTGCGGCAACGCTACTCACTCCACTACGTCACTAAACTACCACCCATGAGCGGTATTCTTTTGTTTGCTCTTGTGATTAGCGCAGTCAGTTTTCTGGTTCGATTGGTTTTTCCCGTCGGTTGGGTCATACCTGGTCTGGGCTTTCAGCTTTGTTATTTCCCTCAGTATATCGCCTTATTCGCAGTAGGAATAGTAGCTCGCCAAAATAAGTGGCTCGATGGCTTATCACGCCCAGAAGGAAAGCGGTTTAGTTGGCTAGCCTTGGGTTGTATTGGAATTGGTTTTCCATTGCTGTTTGTAGTATCAACGAAACTAGGGTTATCCATGAAAAACTTCAGTGGTGGCTGGAACAGCCAGTCGCTATTCTTATGCCTGTGGGAGCAGCTAACGGGAATATCCATCAGCGTAGCCTTGCTAAGCTATAGCAAACGATACTGGAATGAAAAGAATATGCTTCTGGACAAGCTGGCTCGAAGCGCCTATAGCACCTATATTTTCCACCCCCTGATTGTTGTCGGTTTGTCCTTGCTAGTAGCTGGATTGGCACTTGATCCTTTGCTTAAGCTGGGTTTGGTGGCACCGTTAGCCATCATCGGTTCATTTTTAGTAGGCCGATTAGTGTTGATGATTCCAGGGGCCGACACGGTTCTCTAACCATACTAGTGACCCATTTTGCTGATGGAAGCTTACAAATTTTTGTCGTTAAAGGGGGTATGTCCTCTACAAATCTTTGCTACCCACAGCCTCGCTTGTTTGCTAAACCTAGAGAGAATTGTGCAACAGCTACCGAGCAATCTTACTTACATCATGCGATAGCGGCTGGTACTCACCTAATCAAATCCGGAAAAGCCTTGTTATAAATACCTATTATCAGTCAGGTAACTGATCGATACCATAAGGTTCGACCTGTGGTTGGGCATTCATATGGTGGTGATACCGGCTTGAGGGCTCGTAAACCAATTGGCGAGCGCGCATGACGCTACCCAAAGGATGATGCGCTATTAGGTGATGAAATCTGCTGAACATCAGTATTTTGTGCCCGCAGGCCCGCCGGGCGGAGCTATAGACGTTCTGAGCCGAATGCTTACTTTAATAATAGGATGGTAGGGACTTTAGTCCCGAGGCCACTTTGCCGAATTATCTTCAACGGTCATGGTGGCTAGATCCGTACAGAGTTGCGCCCTTACTTCGTATTGGGCGGAATGACTAACGAAAAAGAGATTAGCAGATCGCGCAGGGCCGAATCGTTACGGCATCGATCTCCTGTCCCTGCAATCAGATAAGTAAACCAGAAGATTCAGTAGTCGTCAAGCAGGAATAACGACAAGGCCCGAATCAGTGACGATCCGGGCCTTGTTGGTTGAGGGTGTGTTTAGAAAAATTAAGGTCGTAAAATCTTGATTTGTTGGCGCTGGCTAGCCGTACTCACATCTAGCAGAAGCAACCCTTGTGCGTTGCCTAGCGGCAGGCTCACCCGTTCTACCGAACTAGCTTCCCTGATGCTCTGGCTATGCAACGTTTTACCCTGCAAGTCGACCAGCTTTACATGCACGGCCTGACCACTTGCTCCACTAATTTCAATCTCGGCGGATTGGCCCACCACGGGGTTACCCAGTACGTTCACTACCAGGCCACTACCCGCTTCCTCTGATGACACACGGGTGCCACCCGTACCAGTTGGCTCTTGTCCGTAGAAGATGACTCCGTTCTGGTAAGCGGTGATGCGGGGGTTGAGCGTAAAGCTGTTGTTGTTGCTATAGGAGTAATCGTCGCTCTGCACAAATAGGCTGTAGTCCTGTTTGTTGAGCTGTACCTCCAGCGGACCCGAATCGCCATTTGATGCTAAGTTACCCGCTCCGGCATTGAAGCTATACTCGATGTAGCCTGTGGCCCCCTGACGAGCCGGACTCAGCGGTACGTAGCGCAGATTAAGGTTGTTGGGACCAATCGGTACGTAGTTCTTCTGAAACAGTAACGGGACGTTGTTCTCGGTGGTCAGCCAGTAGCGCAAGGTGATGCTGCTATACGCAATTGGCGTGGAGCCTGCGTTTTGCAGCAGCAGATAGGGCTTGATCGTGTTGTTGTTCAACTGGCCGTTGTCGGGATCCCGCGAGAGCACTTTCAGCGTGGGCGCTACTACCGTTACGGTGGCCGTGGCCTGCGGACTGGTACAGCCGTCGCTGGTGCAGGTAGCTGTAAACGTCTGGGTTCCTAGATTGGCTGTCGAGACTGCCAGCGTGTTGGCGCTACCCCCATTCCAGCTAATACTACTACCGGTGCAGCCTGAAACCGTCAGGATCACATTACCCGTATTCTGCGAGATGGTCAGGCTTGATGCACCAGCCGGATAAGGCCCGCCCGTCTGGGTAACCACCGTGGGGGATGTTGGCGTCTGTTTGACGGTAACGGTTTTGGTAGCGGTGTTGGTGCAGCCATTGGCATCACTGTAGCTGTAGCGAATCGTATGATCACCCACCGAAAGCGTTGCTGGCGTAAAGACCATTGCGGGTGAGCCATCAAGGGTAAAGCTTCCCCCGGCCGGATTACCCAGCGGGGCTAGCGTAACGGCAGGGGCATCCTGACAGTAAGCCGTAGCTAGGCCCGTTAGGCTAACGTTGGGTAAAGGATTAACTATTACCGATTGGGTAGCCGTATTGGAGCAACTGCTGCCATTGGTGTAGGTGTAAACAACCGTGTGTTGGCCAACGGATAGGGTAGCTGGATCAAACTGGGTAGCCGCTGTATTATCAATCGTAAAGTTTCCTCCTGCCGGGTTTCCTGATAATGTAACAGCGGTTGCGTTTTGGCAATAGGCATTGGCGAGTCCTTCAATCGTCGGGGTAGGCAGTTCGTTGATGGTCACTTGTTGCTCTACTGTACTCTGGCAGCCATTGGCAGCGGTGTAGCTGTACGATACTGTGTAGATACCGGCCGCTAGGGTAGATGGGGTCAGCGTAGTAGACGGGATCTGATTAATGGTAAATTTGCCGCCCGCTGGTGACGCCATTAAAGGCACCGCTGGTACACTTTTGCAATAAGCGGTGTTTAGGTTCTGAAAATTAAGCGCAGCCGCCACCTTGTCACCGACTACCGTAGTGGTATTAGCGGCTGTTGCGGTGCAGCCACCAGGGTTAGTTGCTGTCACGCTATAGGTTCCGGCCAGTGTAACACTCGCGACAGGACTAGTCGCGCTACCCGATAAAACGCTGGGTTTGAATACATACGTAGACCCCTCATCACCACCGGTTACGGTCAGCTGCACACTCGATACCGCACAGGTAAGTGGACCACTGTTGGTAATTTGTAGCGGTCTATCCGCACAACTTACGGTAAACGAGGTAGTATTGGTTGGGTTAGTCTCTTCATTAGTACCGCTACCACCAGCGAAATAGCCGTTACCATCACGATCATAATAAACAGTTCCCTGGTTGGTAATGACTTGTCCACCAGCGTTATTTTTTATAGTGGCCTTGATCGTAATCGTTATTGGATTAAGCTGAATAAGCGTTCCGTTCCAACTGACCTTGCTGCCGTTAAAGCTAGTCGAACCACTACTAGCGGATGATGACGCGTACGTCAGATAAGAAGGAAGTACATTCGTAAATTCATCACCTGGATTGTTAATTTGTGCGGTCTGCCCATAATTGGTTACTACTATCTGATAGGTGACCTGCCCTCCCGGCACATAGTCCCCCGAAACAGACATCATACCGCCTAACGACGTTGGTGATAACACAGACACCTGAACCGCATTTGATGTGACACTGCTGCAAGAGTTGGTAGCCACTAGCCTATATTGTCCTGCGGAGGATGAATTTGCTCCCGTTAGTACTAAGGTAGCCGATGTTTGGCCGCTTATCTCACCCCCATCTTTATACCATTTGAAGTCGGTAACGGGGCCACTTACCTCGACCGGTATCGTTATAGTTCCCCCGTTTGCCGCAACAAAATCTTCCGGTTGCTTGGTAATTTTGACTTCATCACACCCTGGGTTTTGGGTGCCGACCGCTTTGGCAAGGTAATTTTTACTAGTACCGCTTGCCGGATGCAGGACAGCGGTGCTTAGTAGTACGAACAATAAACGTAGTGTGTTCCTCATAATAGGCTCTGTTAAGTGATACACAAAGCACGCGCTCATTGCCGTCACCAGCGTGCCAAAAAGCATCATCCGTGTGCCAAAAGCGCAGAGAAGCTAAGTTGAGTCGCCAAACACTGGCCGTTCATTGAGATTTCTCGTAAAAGTTGTTTCGCATACATGGCAGGCGGTCAGTGGTCCTGTTGGTCGAGCCGCCGATTTTCTAGTGGGCCTATGTATTGCTCGTTCGATGCGTAAAGAGATGCTTATTTTGCCTTATAGTGTAGTACCTCGCATGACATTAGTTATACAGCGCAAATCATGTTACAGAATTCTGCTTTTTTCTTCTTGCCCTGGGTGCTCATACTCTTGCAACTTATCGCTTACGTAGTTGGTATAACACTGGGCATTTTAGGCATACAAGCCCTTCGCAAGTATCTGCGTGAATAAGTTCAGGTTGGCGCAAGTCCGGTTATACAGTAATCAGATTGATTAACACAGTTGCCAATAACCGAGCAGGTCTAATGAAGCGTTGTTTTTGGGTATTAGAAACTGGTAAGACTATGCTTATGGATAAATCTAAACACTCAGTTCAATGAGGTTGGCTATAGCTACTTTGTATCTACGACAACAAAGATTATTACCATCTCTTGGTCGCAAACAACTCAAAATCAGACTTCATTGTATGAAACTAATGGCTTCGCTCGTCGTTTTATGCTTGGTCAGCCTGGAAAGTCTGGCGCAATCGCCCGCCAGGATTCATTTCCTAAATACGACCATTGGCATGTCTGCCGAACTTAAAACAAGCCTAGACCCTAAGAAGTCGGTCATTGTCAGGTCGAACAGATGGGTTAGGGTGCAGGCCCCGGGCGATAGTCTTGGCATTGTCATCGACAGTAAAACGTACTTTCTCCATTTTGAGCCGAATAAACAGTACTACTTCGTCGTACACTCGGCACACGGTAATCGGTCTATGATCACCGAAAAATCGGAACGTGAATTTATGCTGACTGCTGCTTTACGATCGACAAAAGGGCCGGAAGAGTATATAATCGACAAAATCGCTAATTGATCTGTATCGCAAGCACTTTGATGCAGCGGTTCAGTTACTTCCGTTCTAGTCAGGACAGCCAACCGGTTTGGAGTCAAGTAGCGCCGGAACAGAGACCAACTCGATGTCGGTGAAGGTACGTAAATAGGCTTCGATAAAGGGCTTGTGGGCTGCTCCGACAATCAACAAGGCTCGTCCTCCGGCAATGGGCGCTGTCGCTTCGCGAATCGCTACTGCCATTTGGAGGTTTTGGGCTTCCCAGGCGGCTACTCGCTGACGGCCTGTACGGCCCATCTTGTCACTACGCAGCATCGAAAACCATTGAGCATCGGCGTCCAGCGCGGCAAAGCGGCTTGAATTCTTCCATTTAAACATGGGCATGACCTGGGAGGCCGATCCGAGTTTCATGGTATCTTCCGGAACAGCGCGAAAAGCCGTTGTGTTGTGGTTAAACAAGTCCTTGAGACCAGGCTCGGCTTCGACGGCTGCTTTCATAGCGGCATCGTCGGGCAAGGCCACGTCACTGGCATGGTCGCCAGCGCCGTAAACTCGTTCCAGCCCAACATCGGCGGCAACACGGGCGGCTATTGACGATAACTCACTCCGAAGACCTACAAAGCGATTAAGGCGTTTGACCAGCGAGGGTGAAACGCCATCCTGAGCGATTCGGTCTACTGGTGTCAAACGCATCCATTGGACGGTGGCCGAAAACGGTTCGGCGGCTGCGACAAACAAAGCGGCTAAGTGCCTTCGCTGCGCAGGCGTTAATTGGCCCAGTTGGGCAAGGCTGTCCGCTTTTACCAGTGCCTGAGCCGCTGAGAGCTGCATCTCGGCTTGAGCCGATTTAGCCATTTCTAGTGTAGGCCCCGCATACTTACCGGCATCGCCGTGATAAGCAGCATAGGCGTCCAGACCCATCACTTGCTCTCCGGGTAAAGCTTCCGTCAAGATCACATCGGGTTTGTAAGCACGAAGGCGGCACAAAATGGGTTCCAACCAGGCGAGTTGAAAATTAGCTGAAGCCGCGTCGAGGTGCCAAACACCAAAAACCATTACCTGAGTTGGCGGGAGTGCCAACTGCTGTTTGGCTACTGCCGGATTGAAAAACTCTTTTTCCTGGGCTTGAGCAGACTCAAAAACACTTAGCGATAGCAGAACGAGCACCAGTAATCTGTGCAACATGCGAATACAAATCTAGACGGCTGTACAAAGCTAATGGCTTTTCGCTGCTTCAGGCCCAAAGAGGAACGTTTCTGCCGAAAATAGAGTAGGGACGAGCAGTTATCGGTCGATCCGGTAAGCGACGGTTCATCACCAGCGGCTTTTGAACAAACTGCGGGACTTCTCGATTTGATGCGGGTCTGTATATCAGAAACTGGTAGCGTAAGCTGTACATCACCAACTGGATTGCCTTTTGTCATGGTACGTAACAAAACGGTAGCAGGTGACTAGCCTATAGGATGTTCATAACCGGACAAGACCTGTCCGCTGGTGGACAAGTACGCCAAACCCATATCGTTACTGGACTCCGTAAACAACCTTTTCGAGCCCTGGCATGGTAATTGACCGCCCGATCAACAAGCCCTAATTGCTCGCTACCATGCTGCAAAATTACTTTACTATTGCCTGGCGACAGTTGCTCAAGAATCGAGCGTATGCATTAATCAATGTCACAGGACTAGCTCTTGGCATGAGTTGCGCCCTGCTGATTTTTGCCTTGGTTCGTTACCATTATCAGACCGACCGGCATCATCACCACTACGACCGCATTTATCAATTCACGACTCGGTTTACTTCGTCCGGTGATAATGGTAGTATACGGGGTGTGCCTTATCCCTTCGGTAAAGCAGTACGTACCGATCACCCTGGTATCGAGCAGCTGGCAATGCTGGAAGAATGGTACTCGCCCCTGATCGTAGTGCCAGTTGCTGGCAGGCCCGACAAGAAAATAAAGGAAAAGCGGTATGCCGGCGCGTTTGTCGAACCTGCCTTTTTTCGCATCTTCGACTACACCTGGCTGGCCGGTGGGCCTGATGATCTTGGGCAACCCGGTACGGTAGTTCTTAGTGAAAACATGGCTCGTCGGTGCTTTGGTCGTGCTACGAATGTCGTTGGTCGTACGCTTCGGCTGGACGCCCGAATACCGGCTCGGGTCGTGGGTGTTTTTGCCGATTATCGGGACAATACGGACCTGGCCTATCCGGTTATGGCTTCATGGGCATCGCTCAAGGAGCAACGTGGCAACCGCCCCGAAAACGAACCTTTCGACAACCTCAACGGCAGCACGCATTGCTACGCGCTATTTAACAGCCAGTTCTCAGCCGCTGACTGGAACCGCGAGTTGCCGACGTTTGTCAAAAAATATAATCCTAAAAACGCCAAAGAGACGGATTATCCAGCCGTGTTGTTCAGCACCATGCACCTGTCGTCCGAGTTGGGTGGAGTGGGTCGGGAGCTACTGGTCGCGCTGATCGCCATTGGCCTGCTGCTGATTGGAACGGCGAGTATCAATTTTGTCAATCTAGCCACCGCCCAGGCTCTTAACCGGGCGCGGGAAGTGGGCGTACGGAAAGTACTGGGCAGTACAACGACCCAGCTTTTCTGGCAGTTTATAGGAGAAACCACGTTCATTGTGCTGGTTGCTACGGCGTTGGCTATTGGCTTGTTTCACTACGGGCAGCTATTAGCGCACGAATACCTCAGCGGTCCTTTCCGGTTCACCTTTTACTTTACACCGTCGGTACTGGGCTGGTTACTGCTGCTGGTAAGCTCTGTTATCGGGTTGGCCGGTTTATATCCTGCGCTGGTGCTCGCTGGCTTTCGCCCTGCGGTGGTACTGGCCGGTCGGCTCACCACACGACAGGCCGGTGGTATTTCGCTCCGGCGGGGGTTGGTGGTCGCGCAGTTTGCCATTGCACAACTGCTCATCATCGGACTCGTGGTGGTCGCTCGTCAGCTGCATTACGTACAAACCAAAGACGTCGGCTTTCGTAAAGACGCGATCCTGACCGTTCATCTGCCCGACAGCCCTAGCCAGGACCGTACTAAAATGAGCACCTTCCACCACCTGGTCGCTGCATTGCCGGAGGTCGCTAAGTTCAGCTATTCGATGGCTGGCCCCCCCCAGTCAAACTGGACGAGTCAGACGAGGGTTCGCTTCGAGAACCGTACGGAAGAGGAGCCCTATAGTCCCCAACAGGTCTGGGCCGATGCGGATTATGTGGACCTCTATGGCCTTAAACTAGTGGCTGGCCGTAATTTGCAACCCTCCGATACCGCACGGGAGGCCCTGGTCAACGAAACGTTTGCTCGTCAGTTAGGTTTCGACCGTCCGGCCAGCGTCGTTGGTAAAGTGCTTTATAAAGGTGGATTCGCTCCGCTGAAAATTGTCGGTGTCCTGAAAGATTACAACCAGCAGGACTTAAAACGAAGCATTATTCCCTTGTTCCTAACCACGTTTGCCTATGGGTACTACTCCGCCAACATTCAACTCCAATCGTCCAATTACCACCGGACCTTAAGTCAGTTGGAGAAAATCTATAATCAGGTTTATACCAGTAGTGTTTTTGAACCAGAATTCGTTGATCAGCAGCTGGAAAACGCCTACCGACAGGAGCAGACGATGGGCAAACTGGTCAACTTTTTCGCCGGGGTTGCCTTGCTGATTGGCTGTATGGGACTGTATGGACTGATCCTGTTCATGGTTGCCCAGAAAACAAAAGAAGTCGGCATCCGAAAAGTGTTGGGGGCTAGCATCGGTAGCATTCTGTGGCTATTCAGCCGGGAGTTTGTGCGACTGATTAGTTTTGCCTTTGTGCTGGCTGCTCCGGTGGCGTGGTGGGTCATGGATAGCTGGCTGGGAAATTTTCAGTACCGCATTCACTTGGGGTCGGGTATCTTTTTGGTCGCCCTGCTCACTACCGTTTTAGTCGCTCTGTTGACAATAAGTGTTCAAAGTGTCCGGGCCGCCCTGAGGAATCCGGTCAAATCGCTTCGCTCCGAATAAGGCTGAGTGTAATAGTGCAGGACGAGGTTAACTAAAGGCCAAGTCACGACTATCGATAGCCGTGATTTGGCCTTCGTGTTTTTGCGTATGGGAAACAGGGCCACCTAACCCAAAAAGCTGTTTTTTACATGGTTGAGCACTGCTTTATGAGGGTGAAGGCGTTTCCTAAGATAAAGTAGCTTGGCTTTGTAAATACCTTTTGGGAGTGTTCAGTATCCAATGAAATCCTGCTAGCCTCCTCAACATGAACAACACACGAGTTTACAAAATGGCTTTTGCCAGCGTTTACCCGCATTACATTCAGAAAGCCGAAAAGAAAGGGCGGACAAAAGCCGAAGTGGACGAAATCATCGTTTGGCTGACCGGCTATGATCAACAAGCTTTGCAGCACCACCTCGATCAAAAAACGAATATTGAAACCTTTTTCACCCAGGCGCCACAAATTAACCCCAATGCGTCGAAGATTACGGGTGTAATTTGTGGGTATCGGGTGGAAGAAATCGAAGACAAACTGATGCAGCAGATTCGCTATACGGACAAGCTGATTGATGAATTGGCAAAAGGAAAGGCGATGGAGAAAATACTGCGAAAGTGAAAGTGGTCCGATTGGTAGAATAAACCAGCCGCGTTGGTAGTCCAACTAAATTGGTCAGGGCTGTGGTAGCCCAGCGACGACCGGGTTGCCAGCGCAGGCCTCCATCCCTAAGTCTTTATGGTGTAGTCCAGCTCATGCTAGGCTTCCTGCATGACAATAAAATTGCGCATTCTTGCTGATACGCATTGGCCACCTCGATCTGACCTGACCGGGTTGGTGGCTGGTATGTGCTGATACCGGGCGGTTTTTATTGCACCGAAAAGCTCCTGTACATTAATCAACAGGTAGCCAATGCCGTATGGAAAAATCATCAAGTGCCGTTTCTTTTTCATCCATACCTCCACGCTAAAATCTCTCTTTTAGCTGAAAAAAATAGCTATTCTGCTCTGTTTGGGACAAATGTTATAGTTTTTGTGCGATTTGTTATCGTCCGTCGGCAATGCTTCAAACTACTTTTGCTCTCGTTTTCGTCGATTGAATAGGAAAGCTTGCGAATACCGGCTGGTATAACCTGGCAGATTGCAACGTACTTCGGACAGACAGCGATTGGAGAATCAAACACTCCGATGGCGCCTAAGCATCTCAATCCAGCGTCAACGATTTATTGGGCATGGTCAGTATTGAGATTAACAAAACCACGAATCAAATCACTAATCCATAAACGTTATGTCATCATCAGGAGCCATTTTGGAACGGTACGTATTCAGTGTCGTCGTAAACTATATCCATCTGGCTAGTTCAAAGGAGCAATCGCAGCTTATTGAATTAATAAGAGAACTGGACACTATCTGTCTGACTGCCGACGGCTCGGCACAACCTCCTGATGAATCAACGGAACAAGTACCTGCCTCCTATTTGAGCGAGTTGCAACAGGAATGGGAGGAAGTCTTGAACAAACCAAGCTAGTAGCCTATGTCAAAACGGATACCTACTGAACACCCTGCTGCCTCGAGACCCATTCGAAGCGATTGGACAAAGACAAGCTTATAAAATAAGTCAATCAAGTAAGCCTGGATGCAATGCGTTCAGGCTTACTTGTTGGCCTAATACTCATTGGTTCCAACAGACAACTTACTGCCCGAGTTGTAATAACGTTGTACATCAAAGGTGTGTGAGGATAAACCGGTTTCATTGAGACCGGTTTATTTATTTTTCAGACTGCCACAATAAGCGGTTGGCCGTAAATTAGAACTGCTACAAGGCCTGACACCGGTGTAGCAGAGGCTACTGCTTTGTTACCAGATCAACGAAGAGTTAACAGGCATCGTTTGTTTTGATCAGCGGCCAACCTGTTAGCCGGATAGGACTTTCACGTCAAACGAATCACGAATGTTTAAACCACTGAAACCGACTTATGACAGCCGAGCATAAACAAGCCCTCGCCATGCTGGCCAGCCAATTACTCAATATTGACGATGATCTGGAGCGTCTGGTAAGTGATATTGAAGAGGAGAGCGATCCTGCGGATACAGAAGCGATCTGGGAACAGATTCGGGTAGTCGTATCGGCACTAGCTGTGGCCCGAACCAATCTGGAAGAACTGCTGGAATAAACTGAAACGCTGCCTGTTTCAGGTGAGAAAAGTACTAATTAATGTATTTTATTAACAATACTTCATTTATGTAACTTGTAGTATTTTATTGAGAATATTTAATTATATACTATGTGAAAATTTCACTAATAATTTGATTTTTAATTAGTTAATACGAAAAAAGTTTGTATTATTTGCTAACAGATAAGACACTAGCTAACCTTAAACGGGACTATCCATCCAAAAGCATCATGAATAAGCGAAATATTCACTCTACTAATGATTCTACGAGTCAGCCGTTGTCAGGCGTACTTAGCGACTGGGTGGAGGCTGTTTACCAACTTCAGCATTGGAATTCGATTTTACAAGACGCAATCGATGAGAAAACAACTATTTATTGCCTAACGAAGCCAGCGGACAGTGATAAAAGAAACGAACTGATCGCGCTTATTCGCTTGAGGGAAAAAATAGTATACGGATTAACTAACCTGGAGAAAGGAATAAGGACCTCTAAGGACGAGGCAGATCTTGCGCTGGAAGCGCTAGAACTGATTGAACATACACAAACTGTTCTTCAATGGTGCCTTGATATTAAGCAACAGCTTGAATCCGAACGAAACGAGTAAACAGTAATGAAAAATAGATTAACTTAACAGAGGAGTTTACAAACGTCATAAACCTATACAATTTGTTCTGATAACTTAGAAGCTTTATGCCATCACCGGGGGACGCCTTAGAGCGGTACGCATTTAGTTTTGTTGCAAAGTATATTCATCTTGCTGATTCAGAGGAGCAATCGCAACTTATCGAATTGGTAGGGCAACTACATACTGCCATTCAGGTAAGCAATGGCTCATCCCAATCTGACCATGGGTTAGCCAGACAGCTACCAGGCTCTTGTTTGAACGAACTAAAACAAGAGTGGGAGAAAGCGTTGAATAAGTCAGACTATTAAGCCGAATCTGGCTTTCTAGATACCATAATAAAGCGTATAGTGATTCAAAAATGCCTGGTAGACCGCAGCTACTGGGCATTTTTATGCCTAGCTTCCCAAGAAAGCCTAGTTGACGCAACATGAGAATTGGGTAAAGGCGGGTGCAAGACCCAAGTGCTCCGTACTGGCTGCCTTCGCTGAGCAGCTTGCTGTTGATACGTTTGCAAAAACGAATAAGAAATTAGGTTAGCTTCGTGTCTGGCTGCGTTGGCCCTGCAGAAGTCAAGTCTGATGCGGTAGGCTGAATAAGAGGCTGCTATGCTCGGATAGTTGTTGGTAGTAGTGAATCCATCCTAAGTGATCTATGAACGCTTTGACAAACGGCCAGTTCTACGGGCTGACAAACCAAACGGTCAGGCTTGGTGGCCTGACGTTAACGGATACCGAGTATACCCACGACAGGGTCGATTGGCATTTTCATGAGAATCCCTACTTTACCTTCGTCCTGGAGGGAAAAGTGCTGGAAGGTAACCGAAAAGAAACGTACCACTGTGGAGCCGGTAGTCTTTTGTTTCACAATTGGCAAGAGGCTCACTACAACACCAAGCCCAAAGGCTATACACGCGGCTTTCACGTAGAAATCAATGCTGATTGGTTCAACGCGTATGACCTTCCTACTGCCGCTTTGCAGGGTAGCATGAATTTACCCGATCCGCATCTTAAAACACTCATGTACTGTATTCTCAAAGAAGCCAAACTGTGTGCGGGTGGAGAACGTACAGCTATCAATTCGCTGCTTGTCCAACTGCTCAGCGAAGTAAAGCCAGTGCCAACCAAAATTCACCGGCAAAAGCCCGTCTGGGTAACCCAACTTAGGGATTTATTGCATGATGCACCAGAACAGCCGTGGACGTTAGAGCAGCTCGCGGGCTACTTATCGATGCACCCGGTTTATCTCTGCCGCCAGTTTCCCGGCTACTTCGGTTGCCATTTTGGTGAATATGTCCGTATGATACGGCTTCAAAAAGCGTTGCGACTGATGTTCATTCCGAGCGTTGCTTTGACGGAAATCGCCTTTACGTGCGGTTTTGCGGATCAAAGCCATTTTATCCGGTCGTTTAAAGCGCATTACGGGATCACTCCGTTCCAGTATCGACAACTTATAGTAGGCTAAGCCGCCTAGGTTAATTCTGTTCTATTTCTGAACCACCCAGTTGCAGATATTTGAGGCAGACTTTACAATCTCCTAATCATGGTTATTCGGCCTTTTTTACTTCTATCTATTATACTGGTTACTAGCAGGGAGCTACACGCCCAATCGGACGATCTGGTCAAAAGCCAGGGAATCACATCTGCTGTTCATAAGGCCGCGATCGGCAGGATCGTTTTTACGAGTAAGCAGACACCGCCTGAGGAACTGAAGGCAAGTGATTTTCTCGATACGTACGAGCTTACCAACAAAAGCAACTTGTTCATGACGGTCTTCATGGGCAACTCACTAACCAATTACCTGCATCCGTTAGCCCCTACGCTACAAGCTGACTCCCTGGCTAAAGTGGGTAATTATCAATTTTTATTTTACGTCGATAACCGACTGATCTATCAAAGCAATTTGCATCCGGGAGCACCTTACGCCCGAATTAAAGACTGGGAGACGGTAATCAGTAAACCCTTAATTGATAATCAGCATGAAGGTGCCTGGTGGAGCCAATCCGCCTGGAACCGGTTTATGCGCAACGGGGGCGACAGTGCTTTAACCGAAGGTCACCATGTATTCAAGCTGGAGATTAAACCCTACGTCAAGCTGATTGATGTGAAAGTAGGGGAGCCTATTGCGGTTGGTGAATTAGCCTTGGACGTGAAGCGAAAGCCTGTTTTAAACCTGGCCGACATCCAGCTGGCAGTGCCTAAGCCTTACAGTGGGTTGCCCGTTTCTAGTGAGCCCTTTGACACGCGCAAAATCAAAGAACTCAAGGGTAATATCGAGGCCGATGTATTCAGGCACATCACCAGTGTAGTCGTTATAAAGAACGGTAATCTGCTCGTAGAAGAATACTTCAATGGAACCAATCGAAACACACTGCACGACGTGCGTTCGGTGGGAAAGTCCTTCGCGTCCAGTTTAGCGGGCATTGCTCAGTACGAGGGGTACCTCAAAAGCGAGAATCAGGCATTGGCCGATTTCTACCAACTGAAAACCTTCCCGAACTACTCAACCGCGAAAGCGCAGACTACCCTGAAAGAGCTGTTGACGATGAGTTCTGCTTTTGAGGGTGACGACAACGAGATCGATTCACCTGGGAACGAAGAGAAAATGTACCCAACTGCCAACTGGGTAAAGTTTGTGCTCGACCTACCTGTCAATCCTGGCAAGTTTAAGGGGGAGTGGCACTATTTCACGGCGGGTGTAGTCCTTTTGGGTGATGTCTTAAACAAGCTTGTTCCGGACAATCTGGACAGTTATGCTAAGCAAAAACTATTTAGTCCGCTGGGTATCAGCAATTACAAGTGGCAGTATACTCCGCAGCACGTTGTAAGTACAGCCGGTGGTATCCAGATGAATGCGCTCGATTTTGCGAAGTACGGGCAGTTATACAAAAATGGCGGAAAATGGAAGGACAAACAGGTTCTTCCGGCTGAATGGGTAGCCAAAACGTTTACCAAATACAAGGCAATCCCTGGTCGTAACGACGAACATTATGGCTACCTATTCTGGAACAAAAAATACCACGTAGGCGGCAACGAGTATGAAACGTATTACTGCGCTGGAAATGGTGGGAATAAAATATTTATAATGCAAAATCAGCCTTTGGTGATTGTCGTAACGGCAACCGCTTACAATACCCCCTATGCGCACCCGCAAGTGGATCGAATGATGGAGGAGTATATCCTGCCAGCGGTTCTAAAATAAGGTACTTTATTATTAGACGGATAGGTTGTAGACAACGCTAATAGGAAAGTTTAAAAATCAATTAGTTGTAGGTTCGGGAAAGGTCGTCCTTGCACGTTACTGGCCATGTCAATCCGACTTTCTAATCCCGATAAGCTGTACAAAGTCAATACATACAAAATGCCAGACCGCAGTGCAATCTGGCATTATCACGTTCAGAACTAACCTCATCTCCCTATAAATGAGATTAACCTATGTACGAATATCGTTAAAAGTAAGATTGAAACAATATTTATTTACGAAAAATAATTTACGGTAACAAAAATGCTCGATAGCTAATAAGAATTGCCAACTGCTTTCAGGCTAGTTTTGTCGGTCACCTGAAACAATAAACCTCGTTCATGCGACGAGGTTTATTCCGTTCATTATCACTTTTTCAGCAATTCTTTACGCACTTTGTCTGCTGCGGCCAAATCCGTCAGGGTGATGTTTGCTTTCTGGCGAAGTGTTGGAGAAGCAGCCAGGATTTCGGTCGCCATTTGAATCAACAAAGCCGCCGTGGCAGGACCATTGGCTTTCCGACGGGTTGTACGTGTAGTGGTCGCGTTGGGTGCTAATTGAGGCAGATTTATTGATTGCATTTCTTTTAAAATGAGTTGTTTACGTTCTAGTAATAGAACAAAATTATAGGCGTTTTTAGCTCACTTATATGCTATTTTTTTAGCGTGTACGACGTGTTTTTAATGCCAAGAATAAGCAATTGCTGCGCTGTTTGAGGTCCCAGATTATCCCCATTCGGAAGAGCTTACTGATTCGCAAATTGCGTTGAGGAACTTGGTCGTGGTGTCAGTTTTTGAACCGGGCATCCCCGCCGATAACATAATCTTTAGTCAGATTGTCAAACCTGACTAACAGGCGTTTTGAGGGTAGCCGGAAGTCAACTAGAGTAGGTATAGCACTAAAAAAGGCTGGCCTAAAAAGACCAGCCCTCTACGAGTTAGTATGTGAGCCTGATGGTTCTCCGCAATTAAAGCAGTGGAGCTTTATCGGTCAGGGCTTCGGCCAGAAACGCAGACTTATGTAGATAGTTAGGGTCTGGCGAATAAACAAACAGGCAGGTACCACCTTTTACCGCTTCGATAATCGGCTTTGACAGCGCATAAGGTACGGCCGGGCAACCTTGGCTACGGCCCAAGCGGCCCGTTTTGCGGATAATGTCCTCGCACACGTAATCTGCTCCGTGCAGTACAATGTTGCGATTATAAACATTATCGTTGAAGCCTTTTTCCAATCCTTTCAATTGGAGCGACAAACCGTGTTTGCCCATGTATGTACTAAGCGTTTGGTAGAAACCAAGACTGCTCTGAAACGACGAATTAATGTTGGAGAATCGGCTGGCTACGAGATCACCGGAATTACGACCGTGTGATACGTACGTGTTGAACAAAAGCTTTCTGTTGGTCAGGTCAACGATGTACAACCGCTTCTTGTTCGATGGCTGGCTTAGATCAACAATCGACAAGATCGATTTTGTTGTATCCATTTTCTGCCATCCCCGCAGTGCATACTCAAAAACATCTTTTTGTAAACCAGACTGTGCCAAGTTTAGTTGATCATAAATGTCAAGTCTGGTAAACCTCTTAGCTTTGGTGGCTGTTTTGGTTGTTTCCGATGCCGCAACGACGGTATGAGTCGATTTAAAACCGGTGCTGGCGAAATAAGCCACAACAAGAACAGCCAGAAGCCAAACAGCTTTCTTCATAAGTACAGACGGATATATTAGTTGAGGGGGAATATACTAATAAAACCTGATCGGGAGCGTTTTAATTCGCCGAGGTGGCATCTTTTTTGCCAAAATTGCTTTTATGACCTCTTACGAAGAAGCTGTACAGACCGAACTTAGGCGCTGGCAACAGGCTATGCAAAAGCCGCCATCAGCGGTTGGCCGATTGTCTACGACGGTGCAAAAACGCATAAATCGCATTATCCCGAAGCGCATACATCAGTTAATTACAGCGACGATTAAGCAGATGACGCGGGCGGTACTGTTTGGTGCCGAATATATCAATCGGTTGCCCGAAGTGGGTTCAACATTGCCGCAGCGGGAAGCTAGGGTCATAAGCCGTATTGACTTTTACCGAAAGGCCGGAGCCGCCGAAGGTGGTGTTACAGGAGCGGGAGGAATATGGCTCGGTCTGGCCGATTTTCCGCTGTTGCTCAGCTTGAAAATGAAACTGTTATTTGAGATTGCTGCGCTTTACGGCCATTCGGTGAGCGACTACCGAGAACGGGTCTATATCCTGTACATTTTTCAGCTGGCCTTTTCGAGTCAGGAGCGCCGACAGGTGATTTATCAGTACCTCGTCAATTGGCCCGAACACAGCCGCCAGTTGCCCAACGACATTAATCAGTTTGACTGGCTAACCTTCCAGCAGGAATACCGCGATTACATTGACCTGGCGAAAATGGCTCAGTTGATACCTGGTGTGGGGGCAGCGGTCGGCATTGTCGCTAATTACCAGTTAATAAGCCAGCTAGGCCGTACGGCAATGAACGCTTATCGAATGCGGTGGCTTGAAGAAAACAAGGCGTTGCTGTCGTAACGGGTTACTTACTGACTCGTTTGCGGACCTCGTCGCGCCAGTTAATTCCCAAAAAGCCCAAAGCAGGATGCTGACCACCCAGAGTTAGCCGTAGCAGTTCATCCGCAAAGTCTAATCCGCCGGTACTATTAGTAAAGTAGATGACGGCCTCTTTGCGGCTTAAATGGGCGGTGACGTAGCATTTGAAGGCACCGTTGTCGCCCCAATGCCAGATGTACGTGTCGGACGATGGCTGTTCCAGGCCAATTCCTAATCCCCAGAACAAGTCAGGGGCCAATGTTGTCGAGTCGGAAAATCGTATGGAAAGTTGGCTCTGCGCGCTTAGCATCTGGCTTACGGTTGCCGGTTTTAGTCCCGTTGGCGTCAAAAGAGCCAGTACGAAGCGCGCATAATCGTTGGCCGTGGTATGTAGCGAGTAAGCCATATTGGCCTGCGTAGGTTTGTACTTAGGCTCTACATCACCCGATTCGTTGTGAGGCTGCGCAAAATTGGTGTTGAAACTAGCTTTCCAGACAAAGCCGCTATTGGTCATCCCGAGGGGTTTCAGAACCCGCTCTTCCATCACATCATTAATGGGTTTGCCCGTTATCTTTTCGACTACTTTTTGCAGGTAAACAAAACCTTCCCCTGAATAACCAAACCGCTTACCCGGAAAAAATAGCATTGATAACTTCGGCGACTGCCGGTTTTTGCGCCAGTTCGGAAAACCGGACCGGTGACTTAACACCAAACGGGCCGTTATTTTCTGATAACGTTCATCATCGGCAGCATCCGGGTAGGGAAGGTACTCGTACAGCGGTTTGTCTAAGTCTAATTTACCTTCTTCCACCAGTTGCAAAACAGCGTAGGCAAACACCGGCTTGCTTAGCGAAGCGGCTTCAAATACGGTGGACGAGGTTACGTGCTGGGTCGAATCTACTTTCGTTAGCCCGTAACCATGGCTATACGCGAGCTTATTATCTCGAATGATTGCTATGGACAGACCGGGTACATGAGCGCTGTCCATTAGTTGACGAGTGCGCTGATCCAGTTGGCGAAAATTGCCATCGTCGTTCGTTGACTGCGCAGCCGCTAATCGAGTTATCAACAGGAACACGAAAAACCAGCGGTACGAAAAGCCAGAATGCTGTGTAGACAGGTCCATGAGGGTTGATGAGTGGGCAAACTCATTTACGAAATCAGATTACAGGAACGGGCTTAGAACGTGTAAATAAGCTGGGTCTGAAGGCCAAGCTCATAGGTACGGTTTTCCGTATGAGAGCCGCCAAATCGGCCCAGTCGATACGTAATCGTGGGCTGCGCGGTTAGCGCAAGGGTAGGATTCAATTGATAAACGGCACCGGCACCCAGCATGATATTAAATACCGGACCAGCGTCGGCATTGAGCCGTAGTTTTTGCGTTGGCAGATCATCGCGTACGGCGAGCACGCGTGACGAGAACGGAAAATCGACTAGTGCCGCCAGCGTGTAGTATGGGGATAGTTTTTTGGTTGATGATCGGTAGTTGATCGACAGCGGAATTCGAATTGCCCGACTTCGAACCGTTGTCGTTCCTTCCCCGGCAAGCGGTAACCGGTCGGTACGGGTCGGGAGGTAACGGTAGTGCAATCCGCCGGCTACCGACCATCCCGGCGCGTACGTGTAATAAACGGTTACGCCAGCGGAGTAACCGACTGAACCCATAGCCCCGTTTAGGAAAATAGGTTCAACTACTTGACCGTCGCTGTTGGGATATAAATAAACGTTTTTGTAAGCGGTATGTACGTACAGCGGTGTAACGGTTGCCGAGACAGATAACTTTTCCTGACCAAACACCGATACTGCCTGTACTACAAAGAGAAAGAGTAATGAATAAAAAAGTCTGGTCATAGGCGAGCTTGTCATCATTGTTCGGTGAAATAAAACAAAAAAGGAGACCAACCAACGGCCAGTCTCCTTTTCTGAGGCTACAGCCCCGTTATTTCATGGAGCTTTGGATACTTTCAATCCGCTCCAGGTGTGTTTTTAACGTCGGTAACGTTTTGGTCGCGAAGGCTTTGATATCTGCGTCTTTCGCTTCCTTGCTGGCTTCTTCAAACTCGTCAATGTCTTCTTTATGATCATCGACCATCAGGCTCACGTACTTTTTATCAAATTCTTTTCCTGACAATTTTGTCAGTTCGTTCACGTGTTTCTGGTGGTCTTCGCCCAACATTGTTGGTAGCGTGATGTTTTTACTGGCGGCCAGTGATTTCAGCTCGTCGTTGGCTTTCGAGTGATCGGTAACCATCATAGCACCAAAATCTTTTACTTGCTGATTTTGCGCTTTTTCCTGCGCCAAACGACCCAGCTCAACTTCCAGCATACCACCGCTGGCCGCTTTCACCGCAAACTCAGAATCGTCATCATCCGATGTTTTCTTTTCTTCGTTAATCTGTTCTGCCTGGTCTACACTGTCTTTCTTTTCGCTGCTGCCGCAGGATTGTACCGATAAACCACCGGCTACGAATAAGGCTAGGAGAATGGTCTTTTTCATGATTATGTTGGTTTTATAACGTTGATAAACAGAACTTTAAATAAAACCAGGATTCATTTGTATTGTTTGACTGCTATCCGGTGAGTTATTTTATGAACTGGTTTGTCCCGTTCATTTATCTGACAGCCAGTCGTTTTATGCTTTTTCTGTTTCTCAGTATTTTGCTTTCTGTCGTGCTGTTGCTCAACTTCCGACTGTTTCCACGCTACGATATCAATACATTTCAGGCTATCGTTTTCAATTATCCCGTTTGCTTTCTGACGGGGTATCTGCTGCTACCCGCCGGGCAGTCGTTTAGCCTCGATTTTTCGCAAACCTGGACCTGGTTAGCCCTGGGTCTGGGCGTTGGCTTTATTCTAACCTTTATTCTATCGGGGGCGTCAACCCAGCGAATGGGCATCACGGCGACCTCATTAGCCAGCAATCTGTCGCTTGTTATTCCGGTCTGCTTTAGTCTGTTTGTTTTTCAGGTTGGCGGGAAATCGTTCGATGCGCTTAATTACCTGGGAATGCTTCTGGCGGTGGTAGCGGTTGGGCTAAGCACCTACAAAAAGGAACCGAATGAGCTGGCGGTAGAAACGCCTATTCTACAGGAAGCAGCTGCAAGCGTTGGCCGCCCACGCCGGCTGGGAATAAGCGTATTACTGCCGGTAGGCGTGTTTTTGTGTTACGGTGCCACCAACACGATGACAAACTACATGAACATTCGCTACATCGCCACGTCAGATAAAGCGATTGTTGTCACGTTGACGACAATTCTGGGCGCGGTAGCCGCCGGTTTACTCATGCTGGTCGTACGGGTCGTACAAGGCAAAGAAGTCGTTCGTGTTCGCAATCTGATGGGGGCCGTGACGCTTGGTGTTCCTAATTTTCTGAGTTTTTACACGTTGCTGCTGGCCTTGTCGCAGTTTGGGGGCAACGGTGCGTTTGTGTATCCACTGTATAACATTGGCGTGATCCTGGTCGCTGCGTTGCTGGCCGCTTTATTTTTTCGGGAGAAACTGTCGCTTGCCAATAAAATCGGGTTGGTGCTGGCCGTAACGGCTATCGGACTTCTGTCGTGGCAGGAGTTGCTGGCATCGCTTGCACGCTAAAGCGCTTCGTACCGGATCCTGATCGTTCGCTTGCCGTCTTCGGTAGGTGAGCTAATCGAGATCGTTTCTACCGAAATGCTTTTGTTGTTCAGCACCTCTTTGACGTACTTGACATCGGTTGTTGGCTGGTCGTTGAGGTAATACGTGACGGTTTTGGGCGGGTAATTAAACAAATTAACACGCGCAGCCGTGGTCTTGATGAACGTATTCGATGCGGGAACTTGATCAATTATTTCAGGTTGGCTCGCTTTAATTTGCCGGTAGGTGGGAAATGGGCTTTCCGACTTTTTCGATTGCCCAAAACAGGCGCAGCCTACCGTAGCCAAGTAAAAAAGTACCGCGAAGGCTAGTCGGACGTGAAGTGGCATGGTCGTTTGTCGGTAGGCTAAAAAGACACTACCCTTGCCAAGGTTGCTGCTCAAATGTCAGTAACGGATGGCAAGGGCAGGTAGTCTGTGCATCTATGAAACGCACCAAGGCAAAACCTAGTATATTTTATTGAGTAACGTAAGCCGTAAGTGGTGACAAAAGCAGCGATTATTGTTTTGCCGCTGTACTGTCAGCGCTCCGTTTAGCGTCTGCTTTCGCTTTTTTCTTAAAGAAACCTCGCAAGAGAAAATTGCTCTGGGCCGCTTTCAGATCCTCGTTCAGCAAAGCACTGCCCGTGTTGAGGTTGCGAAGGGTAGTCCGGAGGTTATTGGCTGTTTCCTGGTCCGTAAGCAGTACACCGAGCGGGGTATTGTTGTTGTTTAGCTTTTCCGAAGCGCGGTTGAAGTTATCGGTTGTGCGACGCAGGTTACCAACGGCCACATCCGCCGAAGTAGCCGCATTTTCGAGTCGGCCAGCCGAACGGCTCAGCCGCCGGAAAATTGCCGTATCACTGACCAGTTCGTTTGCCAATGTACCCGGTGTGTTGAGTCTGGATGCGAATTGTGATACCGAGCCCGTTATTTTGGCGGTATTGACCGACGCCCGTTCGAGGTTGACCATCGCCCGCTTGAAGTTGTCGGCTACCATGGAATCTGTCAGCACAGCACCTACGGTTCCTTTTCCTTTCCGCAGATTACCGACCAGTTCCTTAAAGTCGTTGGTTACCCGCAGCAGGTTGTTGTTGTTTTCCTGCAACGTTTCCAGAATCTGGTCTGAACTGAGCGCAGCCTGCGTTTGCAGCCGGTCGCCCTCTTCTACTTCGGGATGGCTGTTTGTGCCACCGGCAATGACAACGATTTTATTGCCAATTAACCCGTCGGAACTGATCGCGGCAGTCGCATCTTTGCGGATAAACTGCTGCGAACTTTGTTCAACATCCATATCGACCTCTACTTGGGCGTTGCTGTTGATGGTTACCCGTTTGACGGTTCCTACTTTTACGCCTGAAAACCAGACGTTGTTGCCTGCCTTAAGTCCGCCAACATCTTTAAAGATGGCAATCAGCCGGATACTTTTTGTAAAGCGTTTTTGCTGTCCGCCCAGCACGAACACCCCCGCAACGAAGATGATAATACCCAGCAGAACAAATACGCCAACAACGACAGAGCGTTTAGTCGATTCTGTACTCATATATAGTGTATAGTGACTTAAATAAAGTGGTTGAACCCGTCACTAATCACCAACCACTAATCCAGGATTCTGTTTAATTCACAAAGTTATAATTGTAAAATTGCTGTATCCGTTCGTCGGGATCGGCAAACACCTCATCGAACGTTCCAACCCGCGCGAAACGGCCATCCAACAGCATAGAAACCCGGTCGCCGGTGGTTTTGGCGCAGGTCAAATCGTGCGTAATGATGATGGATGTTGCTTTAAAGCGCTCTTTCACTTCGTTGATCAGGTTGTTGATCTCGATACTGGTAATCGGGTCAAGACCGGCTGTAGGCTCATCGTAGAGCATGATCTGTGGCTTGAGGATCAGCGTGCGGGCAATACCAATTCGTTTGCGCTGCCCACCCGACAGTTCAGAGGGCATTTGATTGATCGTTTGCGACAGGCCAACATCGTCCAACGCTTCTTCGACGGCACGGTCGATTTCGCCCTGGGTTAAGTTGCGCACATTTCGGATAAGCGGAAATTCCAGGTTTTCCCGGATGCTCATGCTGTCGTATAAAGCACTGCTCTGAAACGAAAAGCCGACTTTCTGTCGGAACTGATCAAGATCATGACCGCGCAACTGCTCGACATCCTGCCCTAGCACGATAACGCTGCCCGCATCGGGTTTCAGCAAGCCAATAATGATTTTGATCAGTACCGACTTCCCCGTACCGGACCGGCCCAGCACAACCATGTTCTCGCCCTTACTTACTTCTAGGTCAACGCCACGCAGTACATGCAGATCGCCAAAGGACTTTTTCAGACCGTGAATATTAATAACAAGATCGTTTTGTGGCGTCATGGTGGTAAAAATAGGATTCAGCCGTGGAAACTAGCTTCCCCGAATAGCTGATATAATTTGAAGCGATAATAATTCTTCAATAAAGACTAAAAACATAGCGGTCACAACGGATGCGTTAGCCGCTTTACCGACTCCCTCAGTTCCCTTCGACGAGTGGTAGCCTTTGTAACAGCCAACCATGCCAACGGTAAACCCGAACACAATTGACTTTGCTAGCGACGCGAAAATGTCGACGTAGGAAATAGCACCGAAAACCTCCTGGAAAAAGGATATGAAGCTGGTTTGCTCGTTCTGATTGACATTGATGAAGGCCCCCAGCAGCGCAACAAAAATGGTGTACATGGTCAGGATCGGAACGGTGATTGACGTTGCCAGCACGCGGCTGACCACCAGAAACTTGAACGGGTTCGTTCCGGATACTTCCATCGCGTCGATCTGCTCCGTAACGTTCATCGAACCCAGCTCGGCCCCGATACTCGACCCCACTTTACCCGATGCGATAATAGCCGTAACGAGTGGCCCCAAAGCCCGGACAATGGCAATGGCAATCAGCGAAGGCAACCAGGAGCTAGCCCCAAATTCAGACAGCGAAGGGCGCGACTGGTTGGTAAAGACAATGCCTGTAATAAAGCCCGTGGTCGAAATCAGTAGTAGCGAGCGGTAGCCGACTTCGTAACACTGCCGGACGACCTCCTTAAACTCGTAGGGCGGAACAAACGCTTCCTGGAAGAAGCGTCCGACAAAAGCCGCGACATCGGCTAGGTTCAGAAAAAACTTGTCCAGTCGCCGGGTAACGACGGGCTTGCTGGATGACTTAGTGGCGGAATTGGTAGTATCAGACTGCATTCAATCGCGGACAATAATACTTGTCGGGTAGTTCAATAACTGATTTGAACGGTTTGGGTTTTAATTTATGCCGTTACAGTGTAAAGTGTATCGGAGGCCAACCATTATTTCTATACGCAACGGCTCCCGGTTGGCTAAAAAACCACGGTATTAACCCATCTAAGCGCGTTTTCGTTGACAATTGGCGGCTATTTACTACCAAAAGGCACAAGAAGAGCGTGTTACTTATTTAGTAACCCTGTTTTGATTGAAAGTAAGCCAGTAAAATTGGGCAAAAGAGTAGGCAAATTGTCCCTTTATAGGGATTATGGTTTGTGCGTCAGGCTGATAAGCAGCGGAATTATTTTGCCCGTAGAATCAATGGGCGTATCTACTTTAATTTGTTCTGGGCTGTAATTCATTTCGCGGCTGTTCATCAGCTGATCACCGAGCGTTTGCGTAAGTCGTTGCGATAAACTGCCAGAAATCTGGCTCATTTTAGAGATAAGCTGACCGAGGTGAAGAGGCTTTTCCGAAACCAAAATCAGGTAATACTCCTGACCCGGATTGTTGTCAAGGCGGATGTGTTTGGTCGGCCCCGGCAGTACCGCCGACTCGTTGGGCGCTATCATGGCGCTGAACTTGTCGGTATACGGAAAAAGCCGCGTCATCTTTTGTGTCTGGTCCGTTCCGATCACATATATGTAAGCGGCCTTGCTGTTGTTTACGGTTAGTTTAAAGCGCGTGCCGGACGGGTAAGCGTTGACGAGACGGTACTCATCGATTGCCTTGTTCATCCCGCCATCAGTGGTTAGGCTGGAATTAAGGCGACGAGCGGCCATGAGCGTCCCATCCACCAACTGCATCGTTACGCTGGCCTGCCTGGTTGTAGGTTGTTCAGAGAAACCAGCAGGTTTGGGCTTGGAAAGCGTACCGGCAAGGTTGGGTAGATGAATGGTCTTGACGGGCGGTAACTCCATCGGGTAAACGCGAAAGGCGTAGCGTGTAAACAAGCCGAAATCATGGTAGTTGATCCAGCACAATCCTTTGTCTGCCCAGCGCGTCCCCCAGCTGTTGACTACCCGAAACGCCTGACGCTTATCGTCATAGCCCACAACCGTAAGCGCGTGACCAAACAACTTATGGCGCTTGAACCCCGACTTAACTTCTTCGAACAAATCATCGGTATCCGATGGGCCAGGTGTCCACGTATCCGTTGAAACGGCCTGAAACGACAGGGGAATCATCATGCCAATCGGTACGGGATAACCGCCCGCCAGCGCTAGTTTAACATTCTGAACATTATCTCGAATGACAGATTCCAACTCCTTGCGATTTTGTTGCGCTTTCTGGAATGTGGCCGCAAAAGTGAAAATCCGTTCAAAATGACGAATCCGAAAGCGAGATGCCTGCTCGTCATACGATTTGACGTCTTTGAGGCACTGTGGATAAGCAAGATTTGACCAAAAGGGAACGCCGTACTTTTTAAGAACCGTCAAGCCCTCGTCCAGCGTGCCACCTCGCTGACAGGTCACATCGCTGGGTGATTTCAGGTGGGCATACAGATAGGTTGGTGAAAACCGCGTCTGGTCGATCTCGGATTTTTTGGTCAGGCCGCGCTGAATGGCCTCGATAACGGTGCGTGTGTAGTAGGCGCAGCTAAAGGCCACACAAGTGCCGTAATCGCCCTGTCGTTCAATGCTTGGCAGGTACTTCTCGTACGACAAGGCTTTGGGAAGCGGGGCTTTGTAAAGCACATTGTCTGGTTTTTGCTCGATTTTCAGATAAGCTTCGTCATCAAACTGTAAGCCCGATTGGCTAAGGTCCAGCGGGGCCTGTGCCCAAACGGGTTGCGTCAGCAGAAGAACCAGGAGCCGGAGAAGCTTTTTCATTGGTCAATGAATCGTGAAAACTTAGCGGGTAAAAGCGCTTTTGGGCAGGCTAAGGTATAGCTTAAAAATTTGCCAGTAATTGGTCGTGGGTGGAGCCGTTTCGGACGGGGTCATCACCGTTGCAATGTCGATGGCTTCGGGTCTGTTTGCGGCAAAACGGGTGGCATTGCGATACGTCGTGACCAGGGTTTGCCAATGGCCGGTTGACGTTTCAATGGTCTGACCGTAGTGGACAACTTCGGCACCCTTGAACTGAATGGGTAGTGGTTGGTTGCCAAACTGTGCCAGATAATCCTTTATTGGGAGACGTAACTCGGGTTTACCGACCCGACGAACCGCAATATAGCCCGACGGTGCGAAATGAACCGTTAGTTCCCGTGCGTATCGTTGCTGCTGGGTTACCGGGACGCGCGGATACAGCCGTAAGTGGTGGAGCACGCTGTCAATTTTTTGCTTTAACGGTAGTTTGAGCAAGCGAAGGGAGGAGGCTGTTGCTCGAGAGCGGCCAACTGTTGTCAGACGGCGTTGCGCCTGACAATCAGCTAGCGAGCCGCCTGTTAGCCAGAGGCACAAAAAAAGAATAAGGTGATGGATAGAAGAGAATTGCATGACCAAAGGAAGAACAGGCTGGTTAGTCTATAGCGTTTGGGCATCCTTTGTGAATAAAATAACAGGTAGAAATTTCGTTCGACACATTAGGGTTCATTGGCGGCTAACTCGGCTAGTAATTGACTGGCTTGCTTGCCGAAATACGGCGTTGTCTGTAGGGTCGTAAGTTCGGCCTTGGCCCGGTCCAGCTGTTCGGTTTGCAGGTAGCCGAGTGCCAGCAGGTAACGGGCGTTGGCCTGCCAGTCGGGTAGCGGACAGTTACGGGCCGGTTCCAGGACCGTAATGGCTTTGGCGGGTTCACGGCTTTGAAGCAGGCGTAATCCCAGCCGTATCGCTGATGTATCGCGGCTGATTGCCTGTTGTTTTTCCAACTGGTCGGGACCGGGCGCTGTGAGCAGTGGCTCGCCATTCTGGGTAATCGAATCGAGCCGAAGGTCATTTTCCAGGAAGCGATTGGCAACGTCGGCGGGCGACGATGCGGTGTATCGATTGATTAGGAAGAACCAGCCCAGACCGAGCAGTAGGAAAACGCTGGCCGCAACGGCCATGTACCGCCACAGCGGCTGCCACTGGCCAAACGGAACGATGCGACCGGCTGGTTGCGCAGGCGGTTGAATCGCTCCCTGACTGACCAGTTCGGCATGGCGGGCAACCATTTCGTCGCGGTAGGCTAACCGGCGTAGCGCGTTTCGCATGGTTTGTAGCCGGGCGGTTTCGCTGGCCAGTTCCGGGTTGCTCGTGAGCTGATGTTCAAATTGAGTCTGGTCCGTAGCCGACAGCCGCCCTGCGACGTAATCTTCGGCCCGCTCGAAATCAGATTGGGAAAGCGACATTACAAATACGATTTTTTTAGTTGGTTAAAAGACTGCCTAAGACTCAGCACGCAATTGCGTCGTTGCTGACGTAAATTTGCTTCGTTAATGCCAAGTTGCCGGGCCGCTTCCCGATCGGGAACATCATCGATGTAAAAAAGCTGCAAAATCGTCTGACAACGATCTTTCAGACCCGACAAGGCAATCTTGAGTGGCTCCAGCGCCCAGCTGTGGTCGTCAACCTCGTTTTGAAGCAGCCATTCAGCTTTTTCCTCGCCCGATATTCCCGATGATTCGTCGGAGTCATCGGCGGCTTGTTCGGCAAAGGGCGACACTTCCTGACGTCGTTTATCTTTGTCATACATGTTCAGGAGCGTAAATCGGCAAACGCTGTAAGCATAGGTGGTAACTTTGGCTTTCTCATGGCTAAAGCGACCGCTTAGGATTTTGTCTTTGACGACGGCCATCCCTTCGGTGTAAGCCGAAATCAGCGTGTCGTAATCGTAATTCTGACGCGACTGTGGTACGACAAACTGATTGTGAACCTGAATCATTAGATAATCCCAAGCCCGTTGATTGTTTTCTGTAAGCGCTTGGTAAAGAGCTTGTTCATTCTGTTGGAACGAATCTGGCGACGACTGTGTAGCTACTTTATTGACAGAATTACGAAAGAATGCGGCCATTATCTGTGCGGAACAATAAGTGGATAGTTTTACTAAAGAGTAAGAAATAGACTTTATTTAATGAAAGCAAAAATAAGCCTACGATACACAGGTATTCTATCCCGGCCGGTTCTCAACGAAACAATTTATTGGTAACGCGAAGTCAGACAGTTTACAAGGTTGATAGAACAGTAACGAAAATGTGAATAAAAAAATAAGGTCCGTTTCTTGCGGACCTTATACTACTATAAATTTTTCGTAAACACGGGCTTATCCCAAATGAGGTATCATAGCCGGTTGAAACCGGTAGGCCGTCTGTGGAGCAGGCGTGAGAAACGACGAATAATCATTGGGACGCGACATTACTTCTTTGTAAAGTAGCACACGATACAAGTAATACCGGGTTTCGCGGGGAAGATTCATGCGGTAGTAATCGCGGTGTTCCTGACGTTTCAACTGGTTCTTCATCAATCCCGGTCCGGCGTTATACGCTGCGGCTACCAGCGACCATGACCCTAACTGATCGTACAGTTTGCGGAGGTATCGACAGGCTGCGTCGGTTGCTTTATGAACGTTGAAGCGCTCATCGGTACGTCCGCTAACCCGTAAGCCTAAGGCACGGGCGGTGCCGGGCATCAACTGCCAATAACCAGCCGCTCCCGCCCGTGAAACAGCTTTCGGGCGTAGCGCGCTTTCGGCAAGAGGAACGTAGCGAAAATCGTCGGGTATGTCGTATTTCTCCAGAATCGGGTCAATAACCGGGAAAAAAGCTTCGGCCCGTTGGCGAAGGCCGCCCAGGTCAGTAGCGTGACTGCGAAAAAGCGTGAACACATGCTTCCAGCGGTCTACCACGTCGGTCTGATCAAGTGGTAAGCATTCTCCGCAGAAATTTACATCAAGTAGCGGCAGATCCGGCGCATTGAGCGAAGTTGGCAGCAGCGCGGCTTTGGCGGTAGCTCGGCCCATATCCGACCGGGTGGCATCGGATTGGACCAAGCTGGATGGCATCAGTTGGGAATGGTGCGCATCCGATCGGGACTCTATACCCATCAGGGAGGGATTCTGATTGGGTATCAGTGGGGCGGTAAACTTCGCAGCGACCGTGATAGCCGGACGAACAACGGCCATCAATAGAGAAAATCCAACTCGTTTCAGCAAAACATAATTGTGATGGTACTAGGGGTTTAACGTCAGCTAAGCGCTTTTTAGTTTGTTGATTGTCAATATTTTACATGGACTGCCTGGCTGAACCGTATGTGCTTGCCTGATACCGTTCAGTAAACAAATTGAAAATCAGCGCCTTAAAAAAATCCACAGAGAAATTTCAAACGACTGGTAGATTATCCCCGGGAAATTCTTTTTTTGGCACTTAATTAATGTTCACTGGCTCCGGCCAACTGCTTACAGAAAAATGCCTTTACGTTCCCGAGACTGGTTTGGCCGCACCGGCAAAGACGGCTTTATTTATCGTGCCTGGATGAAAAACCAGGGTTTTCCGCACCATGAGTTTGAAGGAAAACCGGTTATTGGCATTTGTAATACCTGGTCGGAACTGACGCCCTGTAATGCTCATTTTCGCGAACTGGCCGAAGCCATTAAGCGGGGAGTTTGGGAAGCGGGCGGTTTTCCGCTGGAATTTCCGGTGATGTCGCTCGGCGAATGTCAGATCAAACCGACGGCGATGTTGTTTCGCAATCTGGCGAGCATGGACGTTGAGGAAAGTATCCGGGGCAACTCCATCGACGCCGTTATTTTGATGTGTGGCTGCGACAAAACGACGCCGTCACTCGTCATGGGAGCGTGCAGTGTTGATATTCCTACGCTTGTTGTGTCGGGCGGACCGATGCTAGCCGGGCGGTTCCAAGGCCGGAAAATCGGTACCAGCGACTTATGGCGGTTTGCCGAATCGTATAAAATGGGTGAAATGAGCCAGGCGGAGTTCGTGGATGCCGAAGCAAGCATGGCCCGGTCGCAGGGACACTGTGCCGTGATGGGAACCGCATCGACAATGGCTGCTATGGTCGAGTCGCTGGGTCTGGCCCTTCCCGACAACGCAACCATCCCGGCAGCCGATTCGCGCCGGAAAGTACTCGCGCACCTGACGGGTATGCGGGCGGTCGAGCTGGCGCGTCAGGGGGTAACGCCCTCGAAAATTCTTACTCGTGAGGCTTTCGAGAACGCGATTATGGTCAATGCGGCTTTGGGTGGCTCAACCAATTTTATTCTTCACCTGATGGCGATTGCGGGTCGGGTTGGTGTCGATCTGTCGCTGGACGACTTCGATACGCTGTCGGCTAAAATTCCCTTGTTGACCAACCTGCAACCGTCTGGTGAACATTTTGTAGAAGACTTATTTTACGCCGGTGGCTTACCTGCGGTCATTCGTGAACTGCGCGATTACCTGCACAACGACGCCATGACGGTGAATGGTCAGACCATCGGCGAGAATTGCATCGACGCCCGCTGTTACGACCCTGCCGTGATCGCCACGGTAATCGAACCCTTCAAGCCGGAGTCGGGTATTGCGGTATTACGAGGAAACCTTTGTCCGAACGGAGCCGTATTGAAACCGTCGGCTGCTTCGCCGAGCTTGATGCAACACACGGGCCGAGCCGTGGTTTTCGAAAATATTGACGACTACAAAGCCCGCGTGGACGACCCTAATCTGGACGTTGACCCAAGCTGTGTGCTGGTTCTGAAAAATGTCGGTCCAAAAGGGTATCCGGGGATGCCCGAGGTAGGTAACATGCAGCTTCCAGCCAAGATTCTGGCGATGGGCGTTCACGACATGGTTCGCATCTCCGACGGGCGGATGAGTGGTACAGGCTTTGGAACGGTCGTCTTGCACGTTTCGCCGGAAGCCGCTGTGGGAGGGAATCTGGCGCTTGTTCAGAATGGCGACCTGATTACCCTCGACGTAGAAAACCGGAGTCTCCATCTGCACGTATCCGATGAGGAACTGGCCGGGCGACTTGTCCATTTCAAACCAATCGATCTTGGTTACGACCGTGGCTACGTTAATCTGTACATCCGAAACGTGACTCAGGCGCACGAAGGAGCCGATTTTGACTTCCTAAAAGGTGGCTCAGGAAGCGAAGTTAAACGAGATTCGCACTAATTTGCCGCTACCGAAACAGGAGAAATTCAGTTATGACTGCACCATTTGCAAACCTGACCGCGCTCATCACAGGAGCCGGTCAGGGAATTGGTTTTGCCATTGCCAGTGCGCTGGCCAAACAGGGGGCCAACGTACTACTCAACGATTATGATGAAACATTGGCCCGTAAAGCGGCTGATGTTATCCAGCAGGAAGGCTACAGTTGTCAGCCATTCCCCGGCGACGCATCCGATGTGTCATTTATCGAGCAGATGGTTCATGAAGCTGTCCGGCTATTCGGCTCCGTGGACATTGCTATTGCTAACGCCGGTATAACCGTCTTTGGGGATATTTTCACGACGACTCCCGATGCCTTTCAACAGATCGTTAATGTCAATTTGCGGGGAAGTTTCTTTCTGGCGCAACTAGCAGCTCGTCAAATGCGCGAACAGGGGAAGGGGGGAAGTGTACTATTTATGTCGTCGGTGGTAGGACATCAGGCGCATCCGGGTTTGCCCGTCTACAGCATGACCAAAGCAGGGTTGGAAATGCTGGCCAAGCAACTGGTCATCGATTTTTCACCCCTCGGTATCACGATAAATGCCATAGCGCCCGGTGCTACACTAACCGAACGAACGCTGGACGATCCGACTTATATTCCCATCTGGTCACGTATCACGCCGATGGGTCGCCCGGCCAGGGTAGACGATATTGCCAATGCTGCCTTGTTCCTGGTGTCACCCGCATCGCGGCACATTACCGGTCAGAGCCTGGTCGTAGACGGCGGCTGGACGAGTATCAGTCCACCTCCTGTTGAATAAGTAGCGTGTAAGTAACGCGGACCGCGTTACTTACGACCCAGGGTTATCAGCACAACGCCGACCAGAGCGATTAAGGCACCAATAAGCGACTGGCTGGAGAAAATTTCACCGGCGAAAAAAGTACCCAGCAGCATCGCTACAACGGGGTTGACGAACGCGTAGGTGGACAGCAGTTGCGGAGGTGCATTCCGGGCCAGCCAGGCGTAGGACGAAAAGCCAACAATACTACCAAAAACAACCAGGTAGAACATAGACCAGATGGCTTTGGGCGGGGCAACCAGTAGGCTCCAGGGCGTAACCGGTTCCATCGCCAGGCTGATAAGCAGAAGTACCACCCCGCCAACAATCATTTGAATACCACTCGAAATGGTACCCGACGGTAGCGATACTCGGGGAGCCAGTAAGGTACCAATCGCCCACGCAAAATTCCCAAAAACCACCAGGCTCGATCCAACCAGATTCGCGTGCATACCACCTGTGCCCTGTAATTTATCCGGCTTAATCAGAAAATAAATACCAGCCAGCCCCACCACTAGCCCGGCCAGGGCCATGTTTGTCGGGCGCTGCCGACCGAACGATACCCAGTTAAGCGTCAGCAGAAAAACGGGGAGCATACCACCCAGCAAGGCGGCCACGCCGGTCGGGATATATTGAATGCCAAGCGTTAGACAGCCGTTTGAAATAGTCAGCAGTAAGACACCGATAATACCCGCCGACCGCCATTCGACTCGGGTGGCGCGGGGTGTACCGGTCAAACGCGCGTAGCTATACAAGAGAATACCCGCTACGATATAACGCATTGCCGCCATGTAAAGTGGGGGCATCTGTTCGGTCATAAAATGAATGAACAGATACGTTGACCCCCACAGGATATACACCGAAAGTAAGGCAGACCAGAGGGTTACACGATTGGGAGTTGGTGAAATGGATGGGGAAACGGCTTGCATACTAGTAACAACTTGCTGTCGGTGTAACGCAGATCCATTCACTTTTTCTCCGCCAAACTGTTTCTTTTTTGTGTTATCTATGATTGATTATGAAGATTCTAAGCAAAATTTTATTTGGTTAATAGAAAACTTCGGTTCGGTTTGCTTCCAACTGGTGAATAAGTGGAGCGTAAGGCCCGGTTTTAACCTTCTCGCCAGAGAGTGGGTTTGAGCGCAGGTGCAATTTTTTCAACCGCTTCAACGCTCCCAGTGAGCGGGGTAAATCCTGCAAGTTGTTGTTGCTCAGATCCAGTTCCTCCAGCGAAGGCAACTCCGCTAAAACGTTTGGCGCTACGCTGAACCAATTGTAACCCAGATCAAGAACGGTCAGGTTCGTCATTTTGTCAAACGCCGTGGGTAACTGGCTAAGGCGGTTGTGATGAGCGTATAGAACCTGTAACCGATGAAGCTTCGTGAGCGATTTTGGTAGTTCTTTAAGGTCGTTGTGCGCAACGGCCAACTGTTCCAACCGTTTCATCTTGCCAAGCTGCGATGGTAGTTCGGTGAACTTGTTGTAGTAAAGATCTAAAACCCGAACGTGCTTCAAGCGTCGGATGCCTTTTGGTAATTGAGTAAGTCCAGCATTGTACAAATTAAGATCGTTGAGCCGGCGCAAACTTCGCAGTGTTTTTACGTCTAGCTCTTTCAACTTGTTATTACCCATCCACAAACTCTCAAGCCGACGGTTTTGCCGCACTGAATTCGGAATGCGCGTTAGCTTATTGCCTTGGAGGTTTAATGCCACCAGATGTTTGTTGGACGTAATAAACACACTATCGTCGGGGATGGCGTTGTAAAGCAAACTCAGCCGTTTAAGCGTAGGAATAGCAGCCGTAAGCCGCGCGGGTAGTTCGTGCAGGTTGTTTTTTGATAAGTCCAGTTCTTCGAGTCTAGGAAACCGGTAAACGATTTCGGGCACGGAGGATAATTCTAACTGGTTAAATGCCAGCATGGTGACGGTGTCGGGGCGCGTTGTTTTTTCGGCGGCTTCCAGGGTACTGATAATACCCGCTCCCCGCCGAACCGTGCGCCTTTGGGGAATCGTGCCAAACGAAGTCATGCTCGACCATCGAAAGCCAGTAGACGTTTTCAAAGGAAACGGGCGTTGTGTATACCATTCGGTTAAAATTTCTATGAGCTTGCTTTCCTGCCCGTTAGTCAGATCGCGGCCCGAAAAGGAGCATAGGACCAACTCGTAGGTTCCGTCAGGACGGATAAACTCCTGCGTTTGAAGCAGTATGCCCTGCACCGGCAAACGCTTTTTGTTGCGCTGAGTAAAGTCGAAAAACTGTTGAGTTCGGGTGTTTAGCGTGTCGGTAAAGAGCTTTCCCTGACGGGTAAAAACGCCCTGCTGACCAGCAACTCGGGCAAAAGCGGGCGAGTACTTTTTTTCGAGTTGGGCCACCGATAGATTCAACCGTGTGGTGTCCCGTAGCAAGACAACCTGAGTTTGCGCCCAACCAGACGCCCAAAGGAAACCGAAGAATAGCGTGAGCAAATAGTTCATGAAACGAGAGTTATAGGAGTATGACGAGATTTATAGTTATATTCCATAAAAAAGAACCTGGATTTTTTGACGTGTAAATCCAGGTTCTATCATACGTTAGTTTTTCGAGCCGTTACCGACCGACGAAGCCGGTTGTGTTTTCGCTTTTTCGGCGATTTTTTTAGCCGCGTTTTCAAAATCACCGGCTTTCACAATCGTGAGTTTGTTATAGTCGATGTATTTTTTCACGGCGTTGTTCACCTGCTCGGGCGTCAAAGCGGCAATCCGTTTTTCGTACTCTGTATCGTAGGCGAAGGTCCGGCCTTCGGCTTTGGTCAGGTACTGCGCCAACTTGCGCGTGAGGATGCCGTCCTGTGATCGCTCAACCTGATTGTTCTGAAGCACAGCCGTTTTGGCGGCTTTCAGTTCGTCGGCGGTGATACCATCTTTAACGAGTTTCTCGATTTCTTCTTTGTACGCTTTCTCCAACCGCTCCGAGTTTTCGGGATTGTAAATGGCGTACGAACCGAAGTTGGCTACTTTATCGTTATCGTCGGCATAAATGTATGAACCAACGCCGTAGCTAACACCTTCTTTCTGACGAATGCGGGTAGCGAGCCGTGAGTTCAGAAACCCATCGCCGAGGATGTAGTTCGCCATGTAGAGGGCGGGGTAGTCGGGATCATCGTCGCGCATCGGAAATTTCAGACCGCTGACAAACATCGCATTTGCTTTATCGCTGGTCTGGATCGATTCCGATTTATTCTTCAGATCGGCAAACAGTTGCGTTGGCACACGGGTAAACGGCTTAGCGGCTTTCCATTTGCCCAGATCATTCTTTAGCGTTGTCCGTATCAACGGTTCATCGAACGCGCCAACGACTGAAACAACGGCGTTCTGAGCGCCGTAGAAGTCTTTGTAAAATTGACGTACATCGTTGATCGTCAGCTTTTTAATTTCATCGATTTCCTCATCGAACGTTTTTGTGTACCAGACGTGGCCCTTCGGGTATGGGTTCATGGTGCGTTCGGCCACATTGAATGCGATGGCCTGTGGCTCCTGCTTCTGTGACTCAATCTGCGCCAGCCGTTCTTCTTTTAGCTTGTTAAACTCTGCTTCGGGAAAGGTAGGATTTCGCAGGCCATCGGTAACGAGTTTTAAGACGGCGGGCAAATTCTCTTTCGACGTTTCGACGCTGACCACTACGCTTTGCCCACTGGAATAAACATACGCGCGGGCTTTCAGCTTGTCTAATTCGTCTTTTATCTGCTGGTAGGTTCGTGTTTTGGTCCCCCGCTCGAGCATCGAAGCCGTGAAGCTAGCCGTTGTCATTTTATTGGCCAGACTGCCTTCGTCACCCATGCGGAGCTGGATGCGCATATTCACCGAATTGCCCCGTGTGCTTTTGGGAAGCAAGGCGTATTTCAACCCGTTGGCTTCCTGACCGCGTTTGGTGCGGGCGTCGATGTTGGCGGGCGACGCATCGAAGGCTTCACCAGCCGCTACCATCTGCTCTCCCTTGTAATCTTTTACCAGACTTGCGATGTCGGGAGCCGCCGGAATTTCGGCCCGGTCGGGTTTCTGGTCGGGGTAGAATAGGCCGACGGTTCGGTTGGAAGGCTTTAGGTAAGCGGTAGCCACGCGCTGCACATCCGCCGGGGTTACTTTTCGGATGGCGTCGCGGTAGAGAAATACCAGCCGCCAGTCACCAGCGGCCATGTACTCGCTGAGTTGCAATCCGACGCGGTCTACCTGTTTGAACATCAGTTCGATACCGCTCAGAATTTTTGTTTTGGCGCGTTCAACTTCTTCAGCGGTGGGGGGCTTGCTGGCAATACCGTCCAGGGTATTCATCATAATCGTTCGGGCCGAATCCAGCGAGTTTTCTTTCCGCACCTCGGCGTAGAAATACGCAAAGCCAGGATCATGCAGGGCGGGTGTCCAGCCGTATTGAAAAGCCGCTTTTTTCGATTCGACCAAGGCTTTATACAGCCGTCCCGAAGGCTCGTTGGTCAGAACATCCATCAACACGTCCAGTACCGGATAGTCGGGGTGCGTTCCGGCGGGTGTGTGGTAGGCTGCGGCAACGCCCTGGGTGTCGCCTACCCGTTTGAGCGTAACCGTCCGTTCGCCATCCTGCGTTGGCTCAACGGTGTAAGGTTGTTTAAGAACGCGCGTTGGTTTCGGGACCGGGCTGAAATACTCGTCAATCAATGTCAGCGTTTTGCCTTCATCGAATTTGCCCGCTACGAGCAGAATAGCATTGTCGGGCTGGTAGTATTTCTGATAAAACGCTTTCAGATTGTCGACTGGTACGCGCTCGATATCTTCTTTTGAGCCAATCGTTGACTTGCCGTAATTGTGCCACAGATAAGCCGCCGACAGTACCCGTTCCATCAGCACATACTGCGGGGAGTTTTCGCCCATTTCAAATTCGTTTCGTACGACCGTAAATTCGGTTTCCAGATCTTCTTTTTTGATGAAGCTGTTCACCATTCGGTCGGCTTCGAGGTCGAGCGCCCACTTGAGATTATCGTCTGTCGCCGAGAACGTCTCAAAATAATTGGTGCGGTCGTACCAGGTTGTCCCGTTTGGCCAGGAGCCGTGTTCGGTCAGTTCCTGCGGAATGTTGGTGTGCTTTTTCGACCCTTTGAAGACCATGTGTTCGAGCAGGTGGGCCATGCCGGTTTCACCCAATCCCTCGTGGCGTGAACCAACCATGTACGTCATGTTCACCGTAATAGTGGCTTTGGACGGGTCGGGGAAAAGCAGTACGCGCAACCCATTCTTAAGCTGGTATTCGGTGATACCTTCTACGGAGGTAACTTTGCTGATCCCTTCGGGGAGTGACGTGGTCGTTGACTTGGTCTGAGCAAAGGAAAGCAACTGGCTGCTGAACACCAGTGTTGCCGATAGGGTGGCTCTTCGCGCCCATCTGGACATAAGTTGCCCGCGTCGGGTAAGGGAGGTGGACATAACGAAACGATTAGGTGAGGAAAAAACTAAACGTATAGTTACGCAGGCTTAGCCAGTAAGTCAATGGTGCTGTAAGGCTTTTAACACTTTTTACGTAAACGGTAACCAGATTGGGGTCATCCTTTACAAATCGGTCGTTACCGGCTTAGAATCAGGCGAAAAAAACGGAACGCTAACGACCAAATCGATACGCGACGGATAGACCGGCATACTGTTCGTTGTGTTTCATCGATGCCGCTTCGCGCTGCTTGAACGAGTAAACAACCTGGAACGTCCACCGGGGTTTGGCGAAAACAAGCCCAATATCGTGCCGGTAGAGCCACGGGTTGATCGAAGCCAGAATGGCCCCTTCGTGCGACTCAAAAAGGCTTCCTGCTACCGTCGCATTGTGGACCTGATACTGGTACCGGGGGTGGTAAAAAACATAGAATTCCGCTGAGTTACTACCAGGGCTACTTTTGCGGTCGATGCGGGCGTCGTAGAGTGATGACTGATCGGCTTTCTGGAAAAGACCCAACTGAAACAAAAGACCAGCAGAGGCATTGACAAACGTAGTACCAAACGTTGCCTGCGATGTGCCGTGCACATCAAACCATCGCCTGCGCCACGAAACGGGGATAAACGCGTGCCAGTACTGAACCTGTGCGTTGACACCTAGGGCGTCACTTACCTGATAACGCCAGCCCTTGGGGGGTGTCAGATCGAAGGCTGTATGGATAAAAGACTGCGTTTGTTGCGCTAAAGACGCCTTACCGACGGTACCCACCGACAGATTGACGTTCAGAACGTGGCCGCGCTTGTAGAAAAAGGTCATGCCTTTCTGAGCGTACAGATAACCCGCGTACGGACGGTCGAACTGGTCGAGAGCATCGGTTTTGATGTTTTCGGGCGTAAAAATCATCTGCCCGAGTTGATAGGAAGACGTGATTTTGGTGAGTTTACGCGTTTCGTCAATCCGCTGGTTTAGCCGATCCGGTACGTAAGTAAAATTGACGAACAGGCCGTTCGTGTAGTAGCCGTCGTGGTATTGTAAGCAGTAGTTATCATTCTCTGAGGTGACTTTTAGCTCGTACGGATGCTGACAAAAAGTACGGCAAGAATACACCGTCAACAGAAACAGGGTAAGTAGCCATCTGTGGCGAACGTTCATAAACAGGTCAATTGCTACTTACTGTTGGCGAGAGTAATGGCTGTGGATTGGGCAAATTTCGACTGGATACGATTCACAAAAAAGCCGGAACACGATTGGCTCCGGCTTTTTTGCAAGTACTTACCGCTGCTTACAGATCGGCAATTGTTTTATTGATTTCATCCTTGGTCTTACCCGTTTTCTGCTGGACTTTACCCCACATTTCGTCTTCTTTGCCTTCTTCGTAGGTTAGATCGTCGTCGGTAAGGTCGGCATAGGCTTGTTTGATTTTGCCTTTCAGTTCGTTCCAGCCTCCTTTTATGGTTGTCTCGTTCATCGTTGTAGTGGTTATAACATTGAATGATAGCTGTAATCACCCTGATTACGTAAATAGAACTATGCCGGGATGAAATTGTTTTCGACAATCTGTCGGGCAATGGAATTTGAGTCGCTGTTCAGGTTGTAGAGGACCCCCGTTACAGGTGTCGTAAAGCCAAGAAAATAAAGCCCCCGAAGTGCCGACTCATTGAACCACATAGCTTTAGGATATCCGGACTCCGTCAGGATACGGTCGGTTACTACTGGATTAAAAAATGCTGAGAGCGCTGGTCGGTAGCCCGTAGCCAGAATGATCGCATCGAATGGACGTTCGCGCCCATCCGTGAACGTAATTGTTTTAGCATTCACGCGCTCGATGCCCGGTACAACCGTAATGCGTCCGGCCTTGATCTGTGCCAACGTGCCAACGTCAAGGATTGGGGGCTTGCCCCGCCTGGCATTGTACGAAGGCGAATGCGCGGGTTTGCCCAGGCCATAGCCCGATACATCGCCCACGCTCATCGTTTGCGCTGTCCGCGTCACCAAATCGCAGAACCAGTTAGGAAATTTCTTCAGGAAAATGGCCGTCTTCTGACTCGGTCTGCCAAACAGATCGCGCGGGAGGATACTGACCGGGCCGCGAACGGAAATAAACGGTCTGGCTTCGTAATCCAGTAAATCAAGCGCTAGTTCGGCTCCCGTGTTTCCCATGCCTACAACCAGTACGTTCTCATCGCGAAAAGCAGCGCCATTGCGGTATTCGCAACTGTGCCAGATGATGCCTCGAAAATCGCGCTGACCGGGTAGTTCTGGTTTATTCGGCAAGCGATTATAGCCCGTTGCTACCACCACCTGTTCGGCCTCAAACAGATCGGTCGTAGTCTGCACGTTCCAGCGCCCATCGGTTGTGCGGCTGATCTGACTAACCTGCTGATTGAAAAGCGGTCGGATGTTGAAATGATCGGCGTAGCGTTCCAGATAGTCAACGAATTGAAGACGCGGAACATATGTTGGGAAATTGACCGGAAACGGAAAATGGGGCAGCGCCGAATGCTCCTTGACCGTGTGCAGGTGCAGCCGGTCATAGTGATTGCGCCAGGAAAATCCAATGTAATCGCTGGCTTCGATCACCACAAAGGGCTGTTGCCGGTGAGCCAGTTGCCCGGCTATGGCCAATCCAGCTGGTCCGGCACCAATAATCAAGGTTTTAGCGCTACGGGCTTGCATTCAGGTAAGGGAACAACGTTGATTCATTCGTGACGCTACACGCCATAACCGTTCCGGTAAGTCGGTAACCCCTTATTTGATTCGTGTCCAGGTTTGGGTTTTGCCAATCAGCGAAATGCCTAAATAACCGCGAACGTCGAGCGTGTTGGGGTCCTTCAGGGTCATTTTGCAGTTGTATTCTTTACCGTCTTCCGGATTGTAGATCTTGCCGTCGGCCCAGACATTGCCACCATCGTATTTAAAATTATACATAAGCGGTAGATTCATCAGCGGGCGGTTTCGCTTCGATTCGTTGGTGTTGCGGATGTCTGTTTTGGGTTTACCCGTATCCGGATCGTTCGGTTCGCTGATCCACACTAATTTGCCAAAATAAGTACCACCCTGCTTATAAATCTGAACATGACCTTTCTTCGTACCGTTAAGCCAGGTACCGACTACTGCATCGGGATTATCTTTTGGCGCAAAGGCGGTTTGTGTGATGAATAGAATAGCAATTGCAAACAACGTACGCATGGTTTTCATGAGGTTTAGCCGTTAAAGTGAACGAGTGAATTTGCTGTACTAACGTAAATATGTTGCGAAAAGTCTGAACTGCCTCAACGGGCAGCGGGTTTCGCGTAATTTTTCTGGTTTCGCATATTTTCTGTATTTAGCACAAATTGTTTCCGTATTTGTCTTATTCAGGCGATACTGCTAACCCGTCTGTTTTAATCAACCATTGTTTTACTATGTTTCACCGCGACCCGAACCGCAGCTACCCAACCGAAACCGAAACACGGGTAATCGTCCGTTTTCAGGACTGTGACCCGCTGCAACACCTCAACAATTCGAAGTATTTTGATTATTACTTTAATGCCCGCGAGGATCAGGTAGCCACCCTGTACGACTTCAATCCGGGTCAAATGTTTCGGGAATTAAAAACGAGCTGGGTCGTTTATCAGCACCAGATTGCGTACATCCGCCCGGCTATGGTAAGCGAATGGATTCGAATCACGTCGCGCCTTATTTACTACAATGAAGATACGCTCGTTACGGAATTCATCATGACCGACGATGCCAAAACGCACCTCAAAAATGTGCTTTGGATGACTTCGAAATACATCAGCGTATTGACCGGAAAGCGCATTCAGCACGATCCGGCTGTGATGGAATACCTGGCGGCTACCCGGTTGCCAAATGTCGATTATCCAAACGTGGCGTTCAACGACCGCATCCGGGATATTAAGAACCAGCTATTTCCGGTTAAAAGCGTTCAATAGAACTGGAGCTACGGTTTTCGTAGGCAGAAGTGGCAGATTTGGCCGGAAAATGGTAAACTGCAAGCTATAAACCGAAAACAACCTGTGCGTCTCTTAAACAACCTTACCGTTCGCGTCCTGATTGCCATTACGCTGGGTATTCTGACCGGCTATTTTTTTCCAGATACGGCTGCCAAGCTCAAACCGCTGGGTGATCTCTTTATCAACCTGATCAAGATGGTCATTGCGCCGATTATTTTCCTGACCATCGTGCTGGGAATTAGTAACATGGGCGATCTGAAAAAGGTCGGTCGGGTAGGGGGGAAGGCGCTGCTGTATTTTGAAATCGTTACAACGGGGGCGCTGGCAATTGGTTTACTACTGGCTAATCTGATCCGCCCCGGCGAAGGAGTCCAAACGGCTGCGGTGAAGGGCGGAGACATTAGCAAATACACCGAGCAGGGCGCGGGCATGGACTGGACCGAATTCTTTCTGCACGTCATACCGAGCAATGCCGTTAAAGCCTTTGCCGAGGGCGATATTCTGCAAGTGCTGGTCTTTTCGATCTTGTTTGGTGTTGGTCTGACGCGCATGGGCGAATCGGGCAAACCCCTGATTCAAACCTTCGAGCGGCTGTCGAAAGTGTTTTTTAATATCCTGGGCGTGGTCATGGTACTGGCTCCGCTGGGTGCGTTTGGCGGGATGGCGTTCACGATTGGCAAATATGGTCTGAGCACATTGCTGCCGCTGGCCAAGCTGATGGCTACGGTGTACGCAACCATGTTCCTGTTTGTGTTTGTCGTCCTGAACCTGATCATGCGCTACTACAAAATCAGTCTGTGGGCGGTGCTGAAATTTATCAAGGAAGAATTGCTGATCGTTCTGGGTACTTCGTCGTCGGAGTCGGCCTTGCCGCAAATCATGGATAAGCTCGAAAGTCTGGGGTGTTCGCGGTCGGTGGTTGGGCTGGTGGTTCCGGCGGGGTATTCGTTTAATCTGGACGGCACCACGATTTATCTGGTGATGGCAACGATCTTTCTGGCGCAGGTTTTCGGCGTTGATCTGACCCTCGGTCAGGAGCTGACAATCATCGGTATTCTGATGGTTACTTCCAAAGGGGCAGCGGGCGTTACGGGCAGCGGATTTATTGTGCTAGCCAGCACCCTGACAGCCATTAAAGTCATTCCGGTCGAAGGGCTGGCTCTGTTGCTCGGTGTTGACCGGTTTATGTCCGAAGCACGGTCGATTACCAACATCATCGGCAATACGGTTGCTACCCTTTTTATCGCGAATAACGAAGGCGAATTTGACCGTGCGAAATACAATCGGGTAATCCAGCGTGAGTCCGAAAACGAACTGACCGATTATAAATACTAAATTTTTTTCTATCCTAAAAGATAGACTTTCAGTGGATTGGCGCTCAGATGACGACAAAGTAGCTATCTTTTTTGTGCTTATTCGGAGATTTAATTAAACCATTTTGTGGCTTGTTGTTCAAAGGGACAAATACAACCTGAAAACAACAAGTCACATGAAAAAGGCCCTAATGACAGCCGCTACGCTGGTTGTCCTGCTCACGACCAACGTATTCGCGCAACGCTACAACAACGGCTATCCTGCTCAACCGGGTTATAATCAACCTGGATATAATCAGCCGGGCTACGGCAATGGTCAATCAAATTACAACTACGATTTTGACGACAATCAGTTTGAGCGTCATTTGGAATGGTGGGACCGCGAGTTGAATCTGTCCCGTAAGCAGGAGCGCGAAATTCGCCGGATTCGGGATCGATTCGAGCAGCAAACCCGTAGTATAAATCCGCGTGATCCCCGTCAGCGGGATTCCTTCCGGCAGGCTCGCCAGCGTGAATTCTTCGACATGATGGCCGTCTTGAAGCCCGACCAGCGGGACCGGGTGATCGACCACATGCGGCCTTACGAACGTTCGGCTAGTCGGGGACGTGGCTACGGCAACGGTCGTGACTATTACCCAAACCCAAGAAGGTATTAATGCAAGAGGAGTGGTGCGGAAACAGCCGGTCGTTTTGGTCGGCTGTTTTTCTGTTTATTTCCAGCTAAAACCCTTATCTGCGCACCGCTCGACCGTTCATACGACCGCATATGCAACGTCGAATTGATGAAGCCGTCTTTGTTTCGTATTTTTCCAGGAAACTCATACCCCAACGCTGAATGTTCAGACATCAACAGATCACAAAAACGGGTGTATTGCTGGCCATTGCCGCTACAACTGCGCTTGTCCAGCCAGCAGCATCCCAGACATCGAAAATGACGCAAAACCCATTCCTGACGCCGTATACGACACCGCACCAGACGGCTCCATTCGACAAAATTAAAAACGACGATTACCTGCCCGCGTTGAAAGAAGGACTGGCTCAGGGTCGTAAAGACGTAGACGCGATTGCCAACAACCCGGCCAAGCCAACGTTTGAGAATACCATCGTGGCGCTCGAACGCTCCGGCGATCTGTTGGGAAAGGTGACGTCGGTATTGTTTAACCTGAACAGCGCCGAAACAACACCCGAATTACAGAAAATCGTTAAGGAAGCGTCGCCGTTGCTGACCGAATACGGCAACGACATTACGCTGAACGAAAAGTTGTTTTCGCGCGTGAAAGCCGTGTACGACCAACGGGCCAGCCTCAAACTTGATCCGGAAAGCGCCATGCTGCTCGAAAAAGCCTACAAACGGTTTGCTCGTAACGGAGCCAATCTGGACGAGAAAGGTAAAGAGCGGTTGCGGGCTATCGACAAAGAACTTTCCCAACTGTCGCTACAATTCGGCGAAAACGTCCTAAACGAGACCAATGAATTCGTGATGGTCGTAACGGATGAGAAAGACCTCGCTGGTTTGCCTGACTTTGCACGTGAAGCCGCTAAAGCGACGGCGAAGCAGAAGGGTAAAGAAGGCGAATCCACGCGGGGCTGGGCGTTTACGTTGCAGGCGCCTAGCTATGGTCCGTTTATGCAGTACGCCGACAACCGCGAGTTGCGGAAGAAACTGTTCATGGCGTTTAACGGACGCGGATTCCACGGCGACAAAAATGACAACTCGGCCATCATCGGCAAAATTGTCAACCTGCGTTATGAGCGGGCAAATCTGCTAGGCTACAAAACGCACGCTGACTTTGTCCTTGAAGAAAGCATGGCCGGTTCGAAAGACAAGGTTCAGAGTTTTCTGGATGAGTTAGTGACCTACGCACGTCCGGCAGCCGAACGCCAGCTGACCGAGCTGACAACCTACGCCAAGGCGAACGGTTTCAACGAAGACAAGCTTCAGAGCTGGGACAATAGCTACTACGCCGAAAAGCTGAAAAAAGAAAAATACGATCTTGACGACGAAACGTTGAAACCGTATTTTAAGCTGGAGAACGTGCTGAACGGCGTGTTCACAGTTGCTAACAAGCTGTATGGCATCACGTTTAAAGAGCGCAAGGATATTCCGGTTTACAATCCTGAAGTTAAAACCTTCGATGTGTTTGACAAAGATGGCAAATTCGTTGCGGTATTCTACGGTGATTATTTTCCCCGCGAAGGCAAACGGAGCGGTGCGTGGATGAACGACATCCAGGGGCAAAAGATCGAGAAGGGTGAAAACATCCGTCCGCACATTGTCAACGTGTGTAACTTCACCCGCCCAACTGACACGAAGCCTTCCTTGCTGACCTTCTACGAAGTGACTACGCTTTTTCATGAGTTTGGTCATGGTCTGCACGGCATGCTGGCGAACGGCAAGTATGAAAGTCTAAGCGGTACTAGCGTTCCCCGCGATTTTGTTGAGTTGCCGTCGCAGGTAATGGAGAACTGGTGCTATGACCCGGAAGCGCTGAAGCTATTTGCCAAACACTATCAGACTGGCGAAGTAATTCCGAACGAATTGATCGAAAAGATTCGGGCAAGCCAAAATTTCCTGGCTGGTTTGGCTAACCTGCGGCAGATACGGTTTGGACTGGTCGATATGTATTACCACGGTCAGAAGCCGACTGGCGAAACCATCAGTCAGGTTGAAGGTAAAGTTGATTCAGTCGCCAACCTATTCCCGCGTGTCGAAGGTACCGCGTTCAGCCCTGCTTTCTCGCACATCTTTGCAGGTGGGTATTCGGCAGGCTATTACAGTTACAAATGGAGCGAGGTACTGGATGCCGATGCGTTCGAGTTCTTCAAAGAAAAAGGAGGTCTGGAGAATAAAACGGCTGCGGACAGCTTCCGCAAAAACGTGCTGGAAAAAGGAGGTAGCGAAAAGCCAATGGAACTTTACAAAAAATTCCGTGGTCGCGAACCGTCTCCCAAAGCGATGCTCCGCCGGAGTGGATTAATTCTGTAACCGTAAATTCATCCGTTAGCGAAAATAGGGAATCTGCAAGTCGGATTCCCTATTATTTTGTTAGAGTTTATAAAACAAAAATTTTCTTAACAATTTGTTTACTTATAAAAAATTAGGTGGACACATATTTTATAATTTACTTAAGTATAAATTTGATGATACTCAGTAATTATACTTATTTTTTAGATTATTTAATAAGTATAAGTAAGTAAACAAAAATGTAAATTATGAGAGGCCACACGTAATTAAACACCAAAAATGCATATAAAATATAATATAAATTAATTTATTGATAATCAAGCTGTTGCTTTCATATGGTAGTAACTATATGATTTTTAACATACCGAATAAAAGATTTTTCATTGACAATAAAAGTTCATAACAATACATTTAGGCGTCTTTAGTGGGTTTATGGTAACTAAAAATACTCATATAAGAGTTTAGTGGACTATGTAATCAACTAAACGAGTAAACGATAAGAAAAAATGTCAAAAAAATCTACACCCAATCATGTATCGAATCCTTCTGAGCACTACCGCTCCTCATTGAGTTAATAAGCTCACCATATATTTCTAGTTGCTTAACGCGCCTTCGGCGTGAATAGGGTCTCTTTGTGTTTACTTAATCCGTTTGTTTTTAATTCAACTTTTATGAAAAAACCATCTACTTACCTATGTATGAGTCGTTGTCGAGACTGCTTTACATGGGGCCTTATGATGTTGATGGCTTTTGCTTTTCAGGCGAGAGCCCAGCAAAGTGCAGCAACATGCAATACGTTTGCACCGCTTACAAGTCCAACCTTCGGCAATCTGTCAGTTACTTCCAGTCAGATTCCTGTTTTTGGGGGGGATCAGTTTGCAAATAAGGGCAGAGTTATTGATAATGATCTGACGAATACTGCTGCGTATAGTTTCTTAGTGGCGGGATCAGCCTACCTTGAAGTAAAAGACAATAATGCGACCGGGGCAAACCTGTATCCTGCGGGAACATTTGCCGGGTTTGTGGTCAGTGACAACACGATCCTTTCGGCTTTTGGAACAACAACCATTACCACATATGAAGGTAATACGTTGCAGGAGACTAGTACTACTGGTTCGCTACTAGCAACCGGTATTGCGAGTGGCCAAGCACAGCTCGGTTTTATAACAACGAAACCCTTTGATCGAATTCGCGTCACGTTCAGTGCCTTAGGCGCTGGTACTGTGAGTGTTTATTACGCCGTCGTGCAACGATATTGCGCTAGTCAGACTTTGGCCTGTAATACACCGACCCCCGTGAATAATCCGGCATTTGCCGTTGCTGTTAGTCCGGCTAATACTGGGGTTAGTGGGGTTAATGTGGGGTCGATCAGCAACGCGAACAATGCCGTTAGTAACGACAACACTGATTTTGCCTCAGTTAATATAATAGCGAATGTGGGTACGGCTTCGTTTGCTATCAAGGATCAGGTTACAGATTATCCAGCCGGAACATTTGCTGGACTTGATATTTCCAGATCTGGCTTACTGAGTGTCGGTGCTCTGTCAGACCTGACAATATCGACGTATCTGAACGGGGTAGCTACAGGGCAAAGCGTATCGGGATCCAGCCTGCTTGCTGTTGGAAGCTCGATCCTTAACGGTACAGGGCGGCAAACGGTCGGCTTTGTCGCTACCCAGCCCTTTGATGAAATCAAGTTAACGTTCAGCGGAGTTACTATAGGGGTAACCAATATTTACGGTGCTGTTTTTCAGCGGTTCTGTGCAGGAACCCAGTTGGCTTGTAATGTACTTACACCAGTTGCGAATCCTGCTCAGCCTGTTTATGTCGATGGACGGAATACAGGCATTGACGCAACGCTTTGTGCCGCTTGTAGTATCAATAACTCACAAAACGCCATTGACAGCGACCCATCGAACTTTGCTTCAATCGAGTTGACGGCGGGTGTGGCAACGAGTGCAAGCTTCGCTGTGGCGAACGCCATTGATACCTATGCAGTGAACAGTTTTGCCGGGTTTGATATTGAAACGAATTCGCTGCTGAACGCTAACGCGCTGAGTACGGCAACTATCTCGTTGTACAATAATGGAGCGCTGGTCCAGACGGGTACCGGAAATGCGTTGATTGTTGGGGCGACAACTGGCCTGCAGGACGGTAGAAGCCGACAAATTGTTGGTATCGTAGCCAATGTTGCTTACGACGAGGTTAAAGTCACGTTTGCCCAAGTGGCCAGTGCCAACCTCGGAAGCGTACGGATTTACAGCGCCGTACTTGAAAATACGTGTGCTACTTCCATCGTTTGTAACACGGCCTATAATCTAAGCAGCCCAGCATTTCCGGCCGTTATTGACGGGGCTAGAACGGGTGTAAGCGGAGCGGTTGGTGTAACACTCAGTAGCGCTAATGTGCTGAATGCGCAGAATGTTATTTCGGCCAGCACAACGGATTTTGCCCGGATCACAAACACAGCCTCCGTTGCTGCGGTAACCTCAATTGCGGTCCTTGATCCGGTCAATACATTCCCTGTAGGTACTTTTGCCGGATTTACCATAAGACGAGTCAATGGTTTAGTTGCGGCAGACCTGTTTGACCAGCTAACTGTCACTACATATCTGGATGGCGTACAACAAGAGGTCAGAAGTGGCCGTGGTGCTCTACTTGATTTGTCGGTAGCCTTGTTTGGCTCTACCTCTAATTTTGTCAACGTAGGCTTTGCAACAACAAAGGCATTCGACGAAATTCAGCTAAGTGTTGCTCCGCTGGTTGGTCTTGGTGTGTTGGGAGGGGGGCTTGACGTATTTGGTGCCTTCATCGATACCCGTACCTCAACCGGTGGCAGTCTGGTTTGTGCGCTGAATACCAACCCCGATTTCACGGTGACCAACATCAACGTACCCGTCTCGGGCAGTGTGCGCACCAACGACAACGTGCCCGCCGGTACCACCTACGGTCCCGCTGCGACGCTGATCAGCCAGCCAGGGGGCTCGACGCCTACCCTGACGCTCAACAACGATGGCAGCTTCAACTTCACCAGCGCTACGGCGGGTGTGTACGTCTACAGCATCCCCGTCTGCCCCGCCGGTACGACCACGGGCTGCCAGACCCAGACGCTGACGGTGACGGTGCTCAACCCCGGAGTAACCACCAACAATCCGGTGGCTAACCCGGACTTTGCTACCATCACCGGGGCGGCAGCCAATCCTGGCTCGGTGACCATCGATGTGACGGCCAACGACGGACCGGGCAACACGGGTGGCACGCTAGGCACACCCACCATCGCGGCTGCTCCTGCTAACGGGTCGGCCAGCATCAATGGCAGCGGCAACCTGGTCTACACGCCCACGGCGGGTTTTGTGGGCACCGATGTGGTGACTTACCAGGTCTGTGAGACGCCAGGCGGTCTGTGCGCCACGGCGACGGTGACGATCCGGGTCAACGCAGCGGGCAGCCCGGCGGTGGTCTCGATCAACGACGACTATGTCTCTACACCAAATGGCACGCCAGCCACGGGCAACCTGCTGGACAACGACTTGGGCACGGGCCTGACGGTATCGAACCCAGGCACGACCGTTACCTCGTCGGGTACGCTGGTGACGACGGCCAATGGGGGCTTTAGCTTCTCGGCTACTCCCGGCACGACGGGTCCGGCGACGTTCACCTACACGGCCTGCGACAACGCGTCCAACTGCGGCACGGCTACCTTGCATGTGCTGGTGGGCCAACCGGTAACACCGGCTCCGGTGCTGAATACCAACCCTGACTTCACGGTGACTAACATCAACGTACCCGTCTCGGGCAGCGTGCGCACCAACGACAACGTGCCTGCCGGTACCACCTACGGTCCCGCTGCGACGCTGATCAGCCAGCCAGGGGGCTCGACGCCTACCCTGACGCTCAACAACGATGGCAGCTTCAACTTCACCAGCGCTACGGCGGGCGTGTACGTCTACAGCATCCCCGTCTGCCCCGCCGGTACGACCACGGGCTGCCAGACCCAGACGCTGACGGTGACGGTGCTCAACCCAACGGTGACCACCAACAATCCAGTGGCTAACCCTGACTTTGCCACCATCACGGGGGCGGCAGCCAATCCTGGCTCGGTGACCATCGATGTGACGGCCAACGATGGACCGGGCAACACGGGCGGCAGCTTGGGCACACCTACCATCGCAGCAGGACCAGCCAACGGGTCGGCCAGCATCAATGGCAGCGGCAACCTGGTCTACACCCCAGCGGCAGGCTTTGTGGGTACCGATGTGGTGACTTACCAGGTGTGTGAGACGCCGGGTGGTCTGTGTGCGACGGCGACGGTGACGATTCGGGTCAACGCAGCGGGCAGCCCGGCGGTGGTCTCGATCAACGACGACTATGTCTCTACACCAAATGGCACGCCAGCCACGGGCAACCTGCTGGACAACGACTTGGGCACGGGCCTGACGGTATCGAACCCAGGCACGACCGTTACCTCGTCGGGTACGCTGGTGACGACGGCCAATGGGGGCTTTAGCTTCTCGGCTACTCCCGGCACGACGGGTCCGGCGACGTTCACCTACACGGCCTGCGACAACGCGTCCAACTGCGGCACGGCTACCTTGCATGTGCTGGTGGGCCAACCGGTAACACCGGCTCCGGTGCTGAATACCAACCCTGACTTCACGGTGACTAACATCAACGTACCCGTCTCGGGCAGCGTGCGCACCAACGACAACGTGCCTGCCGGTACCACCTACGGTCCCGCTGCGACGCTGATTAGCCAGCCAGGGGGCTCGACGCCTACCCTGACGCTCAACAACGATGGCAGCTTCAACTTCACCAGCGCTACGGCGGGTGTGTACGTCTACAGCATCCCCGTCTGCCCCGCCGGTACGACCACGGGCTGCCAGACCCAGACGCTGACGGTGACGGTGCTCAACCCAACGGTGACCACCAACAATCCAGTGGCTAACCCGGACTTTGCTACCATCACCGGGGCGGCAGCCAATCCTGGCTCGGTGACCATCGATGTGACGGCCAACGACGGACCGGGCAACACGGGCGGCACGCTAGGCACACCCACCATCGCAGTAGGGCCAGCCAACGGCACGGCCAGCATCAATGGCGGTGGCAACCTGGTCTACACCCCAGCGGCAGGCTTTGTGGGTACCGATGTGGTGACTTACCAGGTGTGTGAGACGCCGGGTGGTCTGTGTGCGACGGCGACGGTGACGATTCGGGTCAACGCAGCGGGCAGCCCAGCGGTGGTCTCGATCAACGACGACTATGTCTCTACACCAAATGGCACGCCAGCCACGGGCAACCTGCTGGACAACGACTTGGGCACGGGCCTGACGGTATCGAACCCAGGCACGACCGTTACCTCGTCGGGTACGCTGGTGACCACCGCTTCGGGTAGTTTCACGTTCACCCCCGCAGCGGGAGTAAGTGGTCCGGCGACGTTCACCTACACGGCTTGCGATAACGCATCAAGCTGCGGCACGGCAACCCTGCACGTATTGGTAGGACAACCGCTGCCGGATTTGACGCCGACCATCGAATTACCGTCAAATAACTTCACTGTCTCCGGCGCGGAGTCTGTGAAAAATTTCACGGTGCGAATAGAGGAAGTTGCGGGAGGACAAACGGCTAGTGGTAACATAGTCTTTACGATTACGGCTCCGTTTGGATACTCGCTTGCTTTTGACAATTCATTGACCAATACGGCGGTCTCAGGTGGAGGTAACGTTCCGGTTGATAATACAAAGTGGACCGTTACGTCGAACAATGGATTACAACTGACGCTGAAGATAAACGCTGGACAGTTTATCCCTGCTAGAGGAAACTCGAACATTGGATTCACCATCACGCGCACTGTAACCAATTCGGGAACAACGTCTAATATTACGGTCAATGTGGCCGACGATGCGTCGAAAACTTACGATAGTAAGCCGGAAAATAATATTTACTCGAGAAATATTAACGCTTTGTAAACCAATGTTAGGTACCAGGTATTATAATTGCGATACCTGGTACCTTAATTAATTAAGGTGTTGGTGAAATAGCCAATAATAAACGTTTTTAATCAAAAAAGTTACAACCATGATCAGGAAGGTTTTACTAATTTTTCTATTAAGTGCAGGCGCGTGGTCTGCCAGCTACGCTCAGGATCCGTCTGTAGGTGGGATCGCTTCTGTTCCCGGTTCTATCTCAGTGGGTGGAGTGGGAACTGTTCAGGCAAACTTTGGTAACGGTAGCTCCACCGCTATTCCTCAGGCTAATAATGCAAGGTACACGATCAACCTGCCGCCAAACATCGGTGTTACGGGATCGAGTTTTTCAACGACGACTACCCCGTCCAATCTAACGGTAAACATTGGCACGTACAGTCCTACTGTCGGGACGATCGTTACGGTGACCAGCAGCTTAGGTGATGTGCCAGGTAACGCTAATTACTTGTTTACACTGAACGTAGTAGGACTATCGGTAACTACGGGTACTCCCGCTCCCATCAGTATCAACGCGGTCTCGTCGCCAGCGGTGGGTACCAACCTTCCAACCAACGATAATGCCAACGGAAACATAACCGTGACTGCAGGCGCTTTGCCGGTGGGATTAGTTTCGTTTACGGCTAAAGCCAACGAAAACCGTACGGTTGATCTGGCTTGGACTACGTCTTTGGAAACAAACAACAAAGGCTTCCTGGTTGAGCGTAGTAAAGACCTGAAGTCTTTTGAAAAAGTGGATGAAATCAGTGAGGTAGCTGCCAACAGCAATGCGCAGAAGCATTACAAACTGACTGACCAGACACCTTTCTCCGGAACGAGCTACTACCGCCTGACGCAGTTCGATCTGAGCGGTAAAGCGACCAGCTTCCCGGCTGTATCGGTTGTTTTGCGTGAAGGTGCCTATGGGGTATATCCGAACCCAGTGCTTAGAGATCAACGATTTGCGCTGAGCCTGGATGAGCCCGAGACAGCCGTGGTTAAATTCCTGAGCGCTGATGGTCGCCAGTTGCCTATTCAGAAGACAGGTGTTCAGGCCGGTAATCTGATGCTGAGAGCGCAAGGTAACCTGTCCGCCGGTATTTACATCATGACCGTTGAAGAGCGCGGCCAAACCCGTCAGCACCGGATAGTGGTAGAATAGTTTCCTGGCGAGTGAGATACGGTCAATCACAATGAATTGACTTGTTCACTCAAAAGGCGTGAAAGCGGTTAATCCGTTCATCTGAAACTCATTCAAGACTTTAAGATCTTAATCATAATGAATAAGCGCATCAACCAGTCAATAACCCCTTCGGCTAAAAAAGCCTATAAAACACCCAAGCTGAAAGTGCTGGGTAACGTGAAAAAGTTAACCTTAAAAGTCGGTTCTAACACCGATGGCTTTGGCGGTACGTTCGTTTAATCGAAAAGAGTAGCCTAATTATACTAGCTTGGTTTGTCGACAACTTGACGGACCAAGCTATTTTTGTTAATTTCCAGCCTGTATCGTACTCTTTTATATGGATATTACACCCGATACTCGGATTCAGGTCGCTTCGAGTCAGTCTTCATCGGTTCTCGGTAATGAAACCGTTGTGTTAAATTACGAACTGGGTAATTATTATGAACTGAACGAGCTGGGAAGCTTTATTTGGTCACTTTTGCAGCAGGAGAAAACCCTGTCTGTAAAAGAAATCAAAGAAAGACTGCTCGATGAATTTGAGGTAGAAGAAGCCGTTTGCCAGGAGGAACTAAACCACTTTTTAGAATCGCTTCTGAATGAGAAACTCATCGAAACGACAGCCTAGTCTTGTCAGGCTAGCGGCTTTAAGCGGTCGTAGAAAGCGGTTGTTGATCGAAGCTTTTCTGACGCTGGCCGTTTACAAAGGGCTACTACTTGTTTTACCCTTCAAATTCTTTCTCAGGAAAGAACAGCCCGAATCTGTTTCTTCACCGACGCTTGACGAGCATTGTGTAAGCGACGTTGTTTGGGCGGTTCGTGTGGTGAGTAGCCGATTGCCACTCGGGTTTACCTGTCTGGTTCAGGCGCTAAGTGCTAAATGGTTACTGAAGCAAGACGCTAGTGTTCGTTTATGCATAGGCGTTCAAAAAAACAGTACGCAGGATTTTTCGGCGCATGCTTGGCTTGTTTATCAACGTAGAATTATCCTTGGCGAACAGGAAGGGCAACCCTTTCAGCCGATTTTAGAATGGAGCTAAGCAACTATTATTACACCGCCTATGGGTTAGCCATTAGTTCTGAAATCGCGCTGCCTCAACTGACGGAAATACAGCCAACAACAGTCGATTTAACGATAAAGCGGGAGCAATTACCAGCGAGCCCGCCGTTGCATACCACGAAAGTTTACCGGAGCGGATTGAATGCCCAATTTGCCCGCAATGATTCGAATAATCTGTGGCTCGATTGGTCGCCGTTGATGCGGTTTCTGGCGGTTGACGGCCATCAACTGACGCTGGACACCGACCAGACCGACGAAGAACTACTGGCGCTTTTTACCCTGAGCGAAGCGCTTGGGCTTATCCTTTTCCAGAAAGGATACTTTTTATTACACGGAAGCGCGATTCAACTCAACAACAAAGGCTTGGTTTTTCTGGGATTGCCCGGAGCGGGTAAATCAACAACCGTAGCGGCTTTTGCGCAACAGGGAATACCCGTGCTCAGCGATGATATGGTCTGTATTCGGTTTGATGAAGCCCAGAAGCCTTTGTTGATTCCCGCCTTTTCGCAGATTAAAATCTGGGAGAGCGCCGTGGAGGGTTTACAGCTTGACAAAACAAGCCTAACACCCGTGCGGGAGGGGCTGACTAAGTTTTCCTGGCACGAGTCCGTCGCGTTTGCGGAAGAAGCCGTTCCGCTGGAACGAATTTTTGTGCTGGAACCGCCCGACGGAGCAGAGCCTACGCCCAAGCAAGTGTCAAAAAGCCAGCTCCCAATCGAACTGCTCAATCATTTTCCCTTGCCTGACTTACTGCTGACCGGCCAGTCCCTGAAAGCGTATTTTGAAAAAAGTGCTGTGATAGCGTCGTCGATACCGCTTTTTAAGCTGAACCGGCCAGCCAACTTTGCCAAACTGCACGAGTTCGTTGCGTATCTTAAAACTACCCTGTAAATGAACGCCGATCATTCTCCCGAAATCCGGTTGTTGCAGCTGGTTTGCACGACGGATGTGCCGGTAGAAAAAAAAGAACAGCTGACTCGTTTTTTAAGCGAATACAAACTTGATTGGGATCGGTTGTACAGACTGGCCGACCGGCATCGGCTTACGCCTTTTTTGTACCAATCGCTGCAAAGCCTGCCGAACGTTCCCGATTCATTAGTAGCAGCTCTCCGGACTAGCTACCAGGTTGCAGCAGCTGATAACATGATCAAGCTGCACCAGTACCGATTGCTTGACAAACTCCTGACCGACAGCGGTATTGCGCATATTGCCTTCAAAGGAATTTACCTGGCCGAGCATTGCTACCCAGTGGGAAGTCTGCGGATTAGCGGAGATCTTGACGTGCTAGTTCGCGTGGAGGACGCCTTCAGGACCATTGAGCTGTTACGCGCCAACCAGTACGAGCTGAACCAAAATCACACGCTTTACTACCAGGATGGCGAGCAACGCTTGTTGACCGAATTGTCGGAGGTGAGCTTGTTCAAACCTTTTTTCAATAACAACTATTTCGACGTTGACCTTCACTGGAAACTGCTGTGTTTCAATAAAGATTATGCCTCCTTTGAACTAGACGACCTGCTGACGCAGGCCGATTACCAGACAGAAGTACAGGTTATTTTGCTGGTGACCCACCACGGCGTGACAAATATCTGGCAGCAGTTGTATTACATCAATGATCTTTATTTTTTGCTTAAAGACAAGGATATCAACTGGTCGTGGCTATTGGCGGAGATGCGCCGTTATGGCATGGAGCAAATTTTTCTGGTCGGTCTGTACTGGTGTCAGCAAATCTGGAAATTACCGGTACCCGCATCTGTGCAGACATTGGTAGACGCGGAAAGTGTACGACAACTGGCAGCTCGTTACGAAAAAAACTGGGAAGCCGACGAGCCACTAGCTTTCAGTAAGCTTGTGCTGAGCCAGATGACCTATTTTTCGAAAGCGCAAACGCAATTTGGTAAGCGGCTGCGCATTTTCACGACCTTTGGCACGAGCCGCGTATTTCGGGCGAGTACGTTTAAAATCGGTAAGCAGCTGATTTACGTTCCGAAAGAGCTTGGGTTCGTGACCGTATTTGTTCGGGCGATGCGTTCCTTGTCCCGGTTTTTCCCGGCTACCCGCTCAGCGTAGGTCACGGGTAAAAACCTGCCTGCATCGCGATGGTCTCCCAGGAAAAAGGAAGCCACTGGTCGCTACCGTCATCGAACACTTCGGTAGCTGATTCGCAGGCAAACAACTTATAATCGAACTTAGGGTAATTGTTGACCAGGTAGCCTGGGTAGTAGTAGATCTTGTGGTTAAAACGGGCGTGATTGATTTTCTGGAGCATCAGGAATTTTCCCAAGCTCTGTTTGCGGTAGGCTGGATGGTAGAAATTCATAATTCCCGCAATGCTTTCCAGACCAGCATCGAAGATCCCGGCGGCAATCAACATGCCTTTATCGCGTACTTCAACAACGTTCGTATCGAACAAATTATAGGTAGCACCAGCCAGTAGGCAGGACTCAACCGATTCGGGAGCATCAAAATCGATGGACTGTCGATAAAGGCTATACAACCCTTCCAGTTCCTGAGTAAGTGAGAAAGGTTTTACCGATACCGAATAGATTTCGTTTATTCGAAGCAATCGTCGTTGCTTTGTTCCAAACTGAACATTGGGGAGCACAAGACGCAGCCAGTGCACCGAATAAAATGTATCATCGAAAAATACGTAGCGACAGGTAAACAGATCCTGTTGCATTCGAAAATAGCCCTTGCTAAGGCAAAAATCCAATTTACTTCCTTTCATTGTTGGCAGGCTCGTTCATCATTAGTTGATGCGTAGGTTAAGTTAAGCCCGGCGGCCTAAAAATCCCAATCTTTATGCGTCTAATTACCGAGACACGCATGTACGAGTTGATTGATAAGGTGGCATCCATCACGCAGCGTTGGGCATAAAAATATGCGTTAACTGCTGGATAAGTACGACATTTGCGGTATGAAACATTCACGTTTACTCTTGCTCGTCACCGGTTTGCTCGCGGCCTGTGGCGGTTCCGAACAAAAAAAGGACAAACCCACCGAAGTTATAGCATCCACCGCCGATTCGGTTGGTGCAGCACCGAAGCGCCAGAACTGCCAGTCGATTATAGGAGCCGAACGATTGGGTAAAGCCAACGAGTATCAGGAGTCGGCGAAACCGCTAAAAGTTACGATTACGCTAGAGCAGGATACCAGTGCAACGCAAACGACCAAGGGCTGTTACTTTAATAATATGGTTACGGTGCTGGCGAACAAAAAGTCAGGGAGCCGAGTGTTCAAGCGAACGCTGACTAAAGACGACCTGGTGTACTTTACCAAAAACGATACACCCATTGAAGAAGCTGTCCTGCAAAATACGCTCTACAAACCAACCTTCAACGGGCAGAAATACATTACGCTAACCATGCGGCTGATGGAGCCGGTTAGCAAGAAAACGTCGGACTATACGGTCTATATGAATTATTTCGGAGAGATCGTCAAGGTACGCTAGGCGCTATCCTTGAAGGTTTTTGCCAACGCTTTTTGGCCGTTATCAGACCGGAATCCCCAAATGACGAAGGACCGTCTGAAGCTTTTTCCAGACAAGTCGTTGATCGTTGGTGCTAACGGCTGGTGGCGTGCTGGTGGATGAATTTGGTATAACTGGCGTTCGATATTGCTTTAAATTGTGTTTGTTACGTTGAGCTTTCATGTGGATGAGCGTCTTTTTTGTAAGAACTTTTTTAGTCTTGTTACGGGTATTCATCTAATGAATTTGTTTATTAAACGCGCTTAAATGTTTTCAATGGTAATTTTTTGTAAACTAAAAAAGGCGTAGTATTTATCAAGTGCAGACTTGTTGATAGACGGGATAAGGCCTATAAAACAACGGTTAGCGGAGCCCGTAAGCTCACTAACCGATCAGGGGGATGCGTATTGTTCACATAACGGGTTACCTACTGAAAAGCCTGCTCCGTTATGCAAAAATCCGTTCTGCGCGTTGCCCCTGCGCTGTTTAGCTTTCTTCTGTTGTTAAGTTGTGGTGGCGATAACACATCGTCGAATGTTCAATCGCCCGGTGCGGAAAAAGCGGGGAAAACCAACGTTCTTGAAGCGGGCGCTGATCTTCTTCAGGACAAAACACCGCTCTCTAAGCTTAATATGTACCTGGATGGTTTTCACTTCTACAACGGAGACACAAAGGCTCAGATGGAAGCGCATCACTACTGTACTAAAATCAACGAGGACCTGACTCAGTGCATTATTTACGACGGGAACACCGACAAGGCGAAAATCATGGGAGTCGAGTATATCGTCTCCGAAAAGCTGTTCAAGACGTTACCAGCCGAAGAAAGAAAGCTTTGGCACAGTCATGTATACGAAGTGAAATCGGGAGAACTGATTGCACCGGGTCTGCCCGACGTGGCGGAGCATGAATTGATGGAGGAGTTGGTATCGACCTATGGCAAGACATTTCATACCTGGCATACCGACCAGGATCTAACCCTGCCGATGGGGCATCCACTAATCATGATGGGGTTTACCAAAGACGGTATGCTTGATCCAACGATGCTGAAAGAACGCGACGAACGGTTTAAGGTATCAAGCGAAAAAAAAAGGAAAAATCGGGCCGACATCCCAACGCCCGCTATTCAACCCGGAGCTAATGCCTGGCAACAGGGTGAGATTCGTCAGCTAAAAATAGACAATACCGCGCAAGGCGGCCACCATCATTCGTCTCCCAATCGATAGCGAGTTGAGCTAACAGATGCTCTTCGGTGTCTTTAGAACGAATCAGGCTACGTCCGGGTAATTATGACAGTACCGTAGCCAGATCGACCAATGCGGATATTGGTCAATCTGGCTACGGTACCATGCCTTATACAAGGCTTAGTCGGTCTCAATACACGTTTTCGCTTAACAAGGGCAAATGTCTTGTTACCGTTATGAGCGCAATACTTATACCATAGGTTTACCGCCCGTAACTCCGTAAATCATTCCGGTGATGTAACTTCCTTCCTGTGAGGCTAGTAACACATAAACCGGGGCTAATTCGATGGGTTGCGCTGGACGCTTGAAATAACTTTCTTCGCCGAATTTCTTGAATTTCTCTTCCGGCATGGTTGATGGAATCAGCGGTGTCCAGACGGGGCCGGGAGCTACCGCATTCACCCGGATTCCCTGTTCGATAGCCGCTTCCGCAAACGCTTTGGTGAAGTTGGCTATAGCCGCTTTGGTGGCTGCGTAGGCCAGCAGTTGTGAACTCGGCTGATACGCTTGAATCGACGTGGTATTGATGATCGAACCACCGGGTTTCATATGTTGCATGGCCGCCTTGCACAGGTAAAACATGGCGAAAACGTTGGTTCGAAACGTTCTTTCGATTTCATCCGACGCTACCTCGTCAATCGATTCGCGGGCCATTTGAAAAGCGGCATTGTTAACCAGAATATCCAGTTGCCCCCATTCATCAATCGCTTTCTGAATCAGTTCCTGGCAGTGCGCTTCCTCCTGAATATCGCCCTTGACGATAATGGCTTTCTGGCCTGACTCCTCTACCAGCCGCGCTGTTTCCTGAGCGTCTTTATCTTCCTCCAGATACGAAATCAAAACATCGGCTCCTTCGCGGGCATAAGCCAACGCGACGGCCCGGCCAATACCGCTGTCGGCACCGGTAATGATTGCTTTGCGACCCGTTAATTTGCCACTGCCTTTATAAGATTGTTCGCCGTAATCAGCCATTGGGTTCATTTCGGCGTCCCGACCGGGATAATCGATTGCCTGCTGCTGCTCAAAAGGCGGTTTTGGGTACTGCTCACGTGGGTCCTGACTCTGGGTTAGATCTGTTGTTGCCATGAAATTTGCGGTTAAACTATACTCGGCATAGTTGCCATTCACTGTCTACATTGAGATATCCTAAACAGTGACTTATTTAATTAACCGGCCAGCGCCGAAAAGGATTAGCCTAATTTGACGGTAGTTAGCGAATGGAACCTGATTCGTTCGCGTCGTTTCGTAGCGAAGAGAGCCAGAGAGAGAGGTAAATGATGCGGCTGAGCAACCAGTTGTAGCGGGTTTTTTTGACAACCGGAATGCGTGGATTGAAAACAACGTCAACGATTTTTGTGAACACCGTGCGGTCGATTACGCCCCAGATCGGATGACCTGGCGTCGAAAAATGATCGAAAGTTGCCTTGTACAATTGCTGAGCTGACAGATTACCGTACTCGACGAAATTAGCTTTCGTTAGCCGTGAGGTAATGGCCGCTGGCAGAACGTCTTTCAACCCGTGGCGGATTAAGCCGCGTCCGCGCCCGTTGTCGAAGCCGACAGCCAACGGTGTTGCCAGCCCGATCTCCATGACATTTCTGTCGAAGAAAGGAAACGAATACTGGTGACCGTAATGAGCGCCGATGTGGTTAAGCTGTTCATTGCAGATGACGTTCGTCGTATTCAGAATCTGCCGGACGGGTTTGTTGAGTGACGTCTCCAACGAAGTCGTCAGCTCTTTGGTTGTTTGGCCTGGCCCTGGCGAAACTTGTTTCTTAAAATCGGCGCTAAGCGCGTTGCTGATGAGCCGTCGATGAGCCAGCTTGTCCTTCAGCCGTTTATAGACGTTTGCTACGAGTGCCGTTGTGGAAAGGTTGAATACTCTTTTTTGTGTCCGCATCGTCTGCCAAACATCACCGATGGGCCGGGTCTGGAGCTGTTTTTTCAGCTTTGTACCCAAAAAATACACGATGTACTTCTCCAGCTTCGTCCGGTCAGGAAGGCTAGACCAGTTGGGGCTTACATAAGACAGGTTCCGATCGCTAGGTGAGATAAATTGCTGACAGGCGAGTAGCAGCGCTTCCCAATCCTGAGCGTCGAATAACTCATCTAAAAAGTCGAAACTGTGGGTGACAACGCTGTCGCCGTCGTGGCCCGTCAGGATGATGTCGCAACCTAACTGCTGGGCTTCCAGCGAGACGCTCAGGTGAAAACTGGACGGAATAATGAAGTGCTCCGGTCGGTCGAAAAGCCGGTTGATGGTCAGGACAGATTCGAGCACATCGGCCACGGGACGAACCGTATGCTGTTGCATTGGGTGCTGAGCCAGTACCGCCCGCACGTATTCGCTCTCGTCGGCGGAGGGCTGTTGGGTGTCGATGGTAAACGTATGCAGCGCGGGTTGGCTTTGTTTTGTTAGCAGCGACTGCGCGACGCAACTAACGGACGAAGAATCCAGTCCACCACTCAAATGAGCACCAACGCCAATTTTTCCCTGAATGCGTTGGTCAATAGCGGTCGTAAAATAATCATTGAAAACCGATGCATACGCGTCTGTTCCGTTGAGGCCGCTGAACCGAGAAAGATTTATGGTCCAGTAAGGTCGTATCTGTAGCTGGTGGGCCGTAATCTGAACGGAATGGCCGGGAAGAACGCTGTAAATACCTTCGTAGAATGTCTCTGCGCTGTACGGTACATAATCGGCGATCCACGTCAGGTATTCGCTGAATTTGTGTTCGTTCGGGGTTACGACGACTTCCGCCAACGCCAACAGTGCTTTTATTTCGGAGGCAAACGCGAAAAAACGACCTGCCTGATGCACGTAATACAGCGGCTTCACACCCAGTGGATCACGTCCGCAGATAAGCATCTGCTGGTTGGTATCCCATACGAAAGCGGCAAAATCACCGTTTATCTGATCGAAGAAAGCCGGACCGTTGTCGCGATAAGCCTGAGTAAATGACTGAGTTGACGTTCCCGAAAAAATATCGGCATCGGCAGTTGTGTAAACAGGGGAGGACGACGCTTGACTGACCTCAATATCTCCGCCAAAATTCAGTAAAATTCCCTGATCGATGGTTCTGCTAGTCACTTTGCCCCGATGCGCTAACCGGTTTGCCAGTTTCGTTGCATCGGCTACGTCGATAGCCTGGCCATCAAATCGAATTATTCCAGCGATTCCGCCCATTCTTGGTACTAACTGAGAAGGTTGACAAACTACTTCTTTCGTATCTTCGCTCGGCTTAAACAGCCTGTTAACCTAACCGGGGCAATATACACCAGTTTGCTAGTTTAAGCCACCGCCCGTTACTAACCAATTCCGACTATGCTCATAAAAGGCCGATTGTACGCGTTCATTTTACTGATTTTTCTCGGTATCGGTGAAAGCTGTCAGCAATCGTCGACCGTTCCTGTGCCTGCCGATACCGCTTATTTCCCGCTGCAAGTGGGCGATTACTGGATTTATCAGGTGACGCAGAATGCGTACTCATCTACCAATCCCGTTGCTGAGCGTGTGTACCAGGTGCAGGAAAAAATTAGCAGTTCGTACACCCAGAACGGGCAGGTTTTTTTTCTGATGGAAGAATCCGTTAAAACGTCGTCGCAACCGGATTGGCAACTGACGGCGATTCGTACCGTGTACAAAAACCAGTCGGAAGTTGTTCGGTTAGAAAACAACGTACCGGTTGTCAAGCTGCTATTCCCGATTGCCGCCACGACGTCATGGAACACAAATATTTACAACGCTAGACCCGATACACTGCTTCATTACGAAGACAGCGGACGTTCGTTTACGCTTGACACGCGTCGTTTCGACAACACCATTTCGGTGGTTGGTGCCAACGATTCAACCTTGATCAGCCAGCAGAAAAATCGCCAGGTGTATGCCTCGAATGTTGGTTTGGTTTACCGCGAAAACGTGTCACTAGCCTACTGCCAAACGTCGCCCGATTGCATTGGAAAAGGTATTGTTGAGTCAGGAACCCGTCAGAAGTGGGTATTGGTGTCGAGCAACCACCTGCCTTAAGGCTGCCAGAGCACTTTGCCCGTAAACAGTTGGGTTCGGCCATCCTTCCAGGTTAGCTGCAACTGATACGGGTACAAACCGGGCGCTGTTCCCTGCCACAGAACCGTATTTTTGCCCATCGATAGGGGAACAGTACCCTCGAACACCCGCTCTCCAGATGTATTGTACACCGTTAATTGTGATGCTATAGGTAGGTCCTGCACATTGAGCGTAAGTTCGAATTTCGCGTAGGTCGAGGCCGGATTCGGATACGTTTGTACCGTAATGGGTTCGTCAGCACCAAGGGTCGTCAGGTTAACGATGTAGGGCGGTTGGGTTCGGTTACCAGCGGCATCTTTCCCGATAACAATAAGCGTATAGGTCGTATTGGCTTTGAGCGTTACGCGGGTCGATACCCGGACCTGATTGGCCGAGATAGCGGTGTTGGTAGCCTGGGCGTATAGTCTTTGCTGAGCGCAGGTCGCGCATTCTTTCAGGTAAAGTTCTACCGCGTTGGTGTCGCCCGGTGTTAAGGCGTTTTCGTCGGTTAAGTAAACGTCGACTTTCGGATTTGTATCGACTACCGCTCCGTTTTCTTTGATCGCGCCGTTGATAAAAACGGTCATCGTCGGGCTGACCACGTCAGGAAGCGCGTCGGCGGGGTAACTGCTGCTCACTTCCGCCCGTGCCCAATCGATGCGTAGACTGGCGCTGTTGTTGGCTTTGTCCAGTTCCGTGATCTGATTGGTAGGATCGATCACAACATCAATTTTGCTAAGAGTTGCGTCTTTGGGAATCGTGTATGTCAATGTATCACGGTAGCGGAATGCATCGAAGCGAAGCGTCGTGGCTGATGTTCCGGTGTTCGTTGTTTTTTTGAGCGACAGTGTCACGGGCTGGCCGGAAGCGAATCGTCCCAGGTTAGCCAGTGGAATAACAACGCGGACCGAATCGCTATTTTTGATCGAACTACCCCCCACCGAGGATTGAAGATAGATCCCTTTCTGACCAACCGTGTAATCGGGATTGGGTAACGGGTATAGACTTAGCGCAGGGTCGCCCTGAAGGACCATTTCGAGCATGACCGATGTATCATACAAATCGATGCCTTCTTTTTCGGCGGCCATGTTAAGTCGTTGCTGCACTTTTCCGAACGGCATACCCAGTGTAGTTGGATCGGTGTACAGGCTGGCATACAGGCGGGACAGGTACTTGCTGGTGGGTTGCTCGAAGCTCAGGTAGGAGTGGGCCAGCACGAGAGCCGAGCCTTTTTCGGGAGCCAGCAGCCAGTCGGTGGATAAAGTAGTGAAGCGGGAGAAAATCTCACCGACTCCGCAACCGTTGAAAATCATAAGCGGGTAGACCTTGTTGCGGTAACCATTTTCCAGCGGAGAGGCAAACCCAAAGTTCATGTCTGTAATGGACGGACCCGCGTGTCCGAAAAACGTAATCAGGCCGACTCCATCGTTGACGAGTGGCGTAATGTTGAGCGGTTCGACTTCTTCGTAGGTGTTGTTTTTACTAAAGGCGTTCACCTGCCCACCCAAAAGTCCATTGGTAAACACATCACCCAACGTACTCAGTGCACCGCGCAGACGTTGGGCTTCTTCTTTGCTTTTTCCTCCGCTGATGTGAATGATGTTCTTGCGCCACAGACCGTTAGGAGTTGTGTTTTCTAATTGTTTAACTTTCTCCAGATACGCAAAAACCTGCTCGTTCGCCGTAACGTTGAGACGCCCCGTAGGAATGGCGGGTGTGTTGAGCGAATAGCCGTTCAGCCCGGCGGTCAGCAAAATATCCGAACCTGGATAGCCAATAGTCGGTACCAAATCGTCGGGGGCCGTTTTGACGAAGTAAGGATAGCTGCACGCTTTGCCAATCAGCAGCAGGTTTTTGATCGGCGCTTGTGCCAGCATAAAATCCGCGAAACGCCGGAGCGCCAACGGACTTTTTTCCCCGTAATTAAACTGGTCGTACAACGAATCGGCAAATACAACCAAGGGCTTGTGACTGCCGCCCTGGTCGGAAGCGCGGTAATTTGCATAAGCTACCGCCGATTGCTGTAGCGTCGAGTGGGTAAGAATCAGGTAATTGGCAGTCGTTGAGAAGGTGCTTTTAAAGTGCACCGCTTTAATCGCCAGCGGTTTTTCGATTTGATCCGTAACCAAAATTGTTCGGCTGCGTGTGGCTTCATCAACCACGATGGTCATTTGATCACCTGCTGCTAGTGGATTGACGTACCGGCAATTGAACTTATCAGTAATGTCGTATGCCACAATCGCCGACGGAGCGCCTTTTATGGACAACAAGGCCGTTGCTGATGATTTTGCCGGAAGATGAAAAAGCTTAGACCGTTGGCCTGTCATGTCCAGCGCCTGCGGGTAGGAGATCTTCGCGTAGGTGATGGAAAACGTATTGAAAAAGCCGACGCGTTCGCCTTTGAATGTCAGCCGTAGCTGGTCGCTCTTAAGGCTGGAGGGGGAAATCTGCTGCTGGAAAAGCTGACTCGTAAAGCCCGAAAAGTTGAGCGTAGCCAGTGGGTTGCTAGCGTCCTCATCCTGCGTTACCCGTACGGTATGGTTCGAATAATCTCGGCCATTTACCATAGCTTCCAGCGTGATCGGCCAGTTGGCAGCTACTCGGTTCGTTAACGGCAACTGAACCGTTCCGACGGAATCGATGGTAAGCAAGCGGCCTGACCAGCCTTCGCCGGGTTCGTAGTAGCTGTGCTGTAACAAGGGTTCCAGCCCTTTCAGCGGATTAAACGTGTATTCGCTGGTGAATGCCTGAACGGTTTCTTCGACGTGAAACGCTTCGGCGGTAAGCCCTTTTGCCGTAAGATTCAGTTCAGGAATGCGCTTGCCGGTTACTGACGGACTACTGGTAAGGAAATAAGCGGTTTCGTCCGAAAAGAGACTTTGGTAGGGGTGCAGCCGTTTTTGGGGACGGTATAATAAGGAGTCCTGGCTACCATCGTTTCCTTCGCCGTAAAATTCCAGGTAATCCTGACGATCAAAGCGACTATCCTGCTGGCCGACCACGCGAAGGGCTACCTCCTGGCCTCGAAAGAACAGCTGCCAGTTGGCCGGATTCGTTGGTAGAAAAGAAGGGTCCGCTGCCTGGATGTCCTGATACGAGATCCGGTATACGCCCGCTTTATTTACCGAAAATTTCAGGTACCTCTGATCCGGCCTGATCCATTCATTGCCGAACGGATGCTGGGCCTGTAAAGTCAGTACGTTAACCAAAAAATACACGAAAAGTAGCCCTTTTCTCATAGACGATTGAGCGTAATCACCAGTGCGGTTGTTTCCTTCAAAGATAAGAAGAACACCCGAAATTAACGGTTACTACAAGCCGTGTACACGAGATAGATATGACGGTAAAAGTTTAACGTTAGGCGTCTTGGACGAAAAAAGCCCATCAATAGCCACGCCCGGATTGAACGTAGCCATTGATGGGCTTCACGATATATATAAACCTAGGTGATTACGCTTGTTTCGTAACCTGAATGTTCATAACCAGCCGTACGTCGTCGCTTACGACAACGCCACCGGCTTCAGTGACACCGTCCCAAGTAAGGCCAAATTCTTTGCGTTTGATAACACCCGTTACTTCGAAACCAGCCTTAGTCTGGCCGTAGAAGTCCTGCATCTGTCCACCGTATTCCGCTTTCAGCGTTACGGATTTGGTAACGCCGTGTAGCGTCAGGTCGCCCGTCAGGTCGTAGGTGTCATCACCTGTTTTCGTAAACTTCGTGGAGGTAAAGGTCAGTTGTGGGAATTGCTCAGCATCAAAGAACTCCGCTGATTTCAAGTGGCCGTCGCGCTGTTCGTTGCCTGTGCTGATGCTGGCAATATCGGCTGAGAACGTAATTTTAGCATCGTCAAAGTCATCGCCGACCATTTCCAGTTTGCCCTCGTACTGGCTGAATAAACCGGTAACGGTTGATACCATCAGGTGTTTTACTTTAAACTGAACTTCAGAGTGCGAAGGGTCAATGATCCAGGTGGTGGCGGTGGTTGCTTGTGCTTCCATGATACTTTGAGTTTTGGTTATCGTTTAGCTAATGCTTGTATCTGCATTTAATGTATATACACGTAATCGAAAAAAAACGTTTCACTACGCTAAAAAAATTTGAGCGGTGTATTAAAACGGCGCTGCGCTCATCCTTTAAGTGTGCCCAACCAGAAAAATTTACGGTCTAGGAACAAGGTTCAAGCAATGAAAATCTTATTCGATGAAGAGCGCTACCGTATGGGATTTGCCCAATTTTTAGGCACTTTTGCCCCCTGTTTTCTGTTTTGTCTATGTATTAAATCACTAAAAAATGCCTAACTGGTTCCTCGGAAAAATCCGTTATCAGCAACCCATTGACGATACCAATGTGGGAACGCGGAACGAAGAGTTTATCAAGCAAAAAACCGTTACGGAGGCTTATCTGGTCGATGCCATTAGCTATACCGATGCTGAAGCCCGGCTTTATCAGGAGATTGCCGCCAATACGCCTGACTTCGAGATTACCGACATCTCCCGCATGAAACTCGCGGATGTATTGCATCATGAAGACGGTGGCGAAACCTGGTATAAAGTGAAGGCGATGTTTATCACCGAAGACGAAAAAACGGGGAAACAGAAAAAATCGCCAAGTTTGATGCTCGTCAACGCCGAAAATCCGAAGCAGGCTTACGAACGCGTTGAACTTAGCCTGAAAACGGCGCTCGATCCGTTTGAGGTGACCGACGTAAACACAACGAAGATTCTGGATATCTTCCCGTATAGCGAAGAAGAAAAACGCAATCTGCGCCCATTAAATGAAGTGATGGAAGGTGCGGAGTAGCGTTCTGTACATGGTAACGAAAAGCGGGCCGACAGTTATTGTTGGCCCGCTTTTTTGTTGCAAACCCGTTGCCATAGTCAAAAAGATACCTTGACCGTGTTTGACTTTGTCCGTAAACGACCGCTTACGAAATGCTTTGTTATATAATTACAAAATAGCATTGCACAATTACGAAGTTCTCGCGGGCGGGTTTGCTTTTATAAGGAACCCGTTTTACTTTTGAGCCACTATGAAACGCACTCTGTTCCAGCTGCTCAACCTACTAATGGCCTGTGTCATACTGCTCAGCAGTACGGGATTTGGTCTGGTGGAGCATACGTGCCAGATGCGCGGAAAGAAAAAGACAATGGTGGTCGCTTTTAGCGATGCTAAAGCGCAGACGGGTTGTGCCGATCGTAAGCAGTCCATTCTGTCGGATCAGACTATCATCAAGAAAACCGAATGCTGCCAGGACGATCAGCGCTACGAAAACGTAGATGTTAGCTCGTCGCTGAGTCAGTTGGTTGCCAAGTTCGTCAAGACGGTCACTGAGTCGGTCTTAGCGGGGGTCACCGTTGTGCTGGCCTGGCTTGTTGATTGGGTTTTTGACCGCAACGCATCCGTAGCGGCTACGATTTCTACGGACCCTCCTTCGCCATCCGGGCGCGAAATTCTGACGCTCGTTCGTAGTCTCCTGATTTGATTCGTTGATGAAACCACGTAGGCGGTGTCGTGCTGACACGGCTGTCTTGTGTTTGTCCATCAATCAACGAACTCATGAAATTTCTGTTTATAGGGATTGCCGTATTGGCTATGTCGCCAGTGCTGGCGCAGTCCGATTCTACGCTATCAAAACCACCCGTTTTATCACTCATTTTTGGTCAGGAAACCGCAATTCGGGGTGTTGTCAGGGAAGTTGTTAACGCAAAACAAGTACCGCTGACTGGCGCGACTGTACGTTGGTTAGGTACATCATCCGGAACGGTTACCGATTCGCTTGGTCGTTTTTCGCTGCCCGTTCACCAAACGGCTACGCAGCTAATCGCTAGTTATGTTGGTTATCAATCGGATACACTCGCGGTTACGAATTCATCCGCTGAACTGCTGATTACGCTCCGCTCCGAAAGGACGTTGCAGGAAGTGACGGTTTCGGGCTCGCCGGGTCAGATCGACCGGATCAATCCCATTCAGACGGAGCTGATTACGCAACGAACACTCGCCAAAGCTGCCTGTTGCAATCTGTCGGAAAGTTTTGAGACCAACGCGTCGGTCAGTGTATCGTATAGTGATGCCGTTACCGGTTCCAAGCAAATTCAGTTTTTAGGATTGGGCGGTCAGTATGTACAAACAAACGTCGAGAATATACCGACGGTGCGGGGACTGGCAACGACCTTCGGGCTGAATTACATTCCGGGTACATGGATTACGAGCATCGACGTGGGGAAAGGAGCGGGCTCGGTCGTGAACGGCTACGAGTCGATGAGCGGTCAGATGAACGTCGAGTTGCAGAAGCCCGATGACAAGCAAACCCTTTTTCTGAACGGCTACGTAAACAGCTTCGGGCGAGTCGAGGGCAACGCCAACTGGTCAAAAGCATTGAGTAAAAAATGGAGTATGGGCGTGCTCGGACATGCCAGTACGCAGCGTACGGAAATTGATCAGAACAACGACGGATTCCGGGATTTACCGCTTTACACGCAGGTCAACGCCATCAATCGGTACAAGTACAGCAGCGAACGATTTATGGCGCAGTTTGGTGTCAAGGCGCTCTACGAAGACCGGGACGGTGGCCAATTGTCGCGCAGTGAACAGAGCGGAATGGCTCCCCGCTACAGTTTTCTGAATACGACGAAACGGCTGGAGTTTTTCTCGAAAACGGCCAAGCTGTACCCCGACAAACCGTACAAAGGCTTAGGGCTGATTCTGAACGGTGTTCACCACGAACAGACGGCTCGTTTCGGGTTTTCGCCTTACGACGGTCGGCAGCAGACGTTGTACGCCAATCTGATCTACCAGACGATTATTGATAATACAAACCACAGCGTCAAAGCAGGACTGAGTTATCTGCTGGACGATTACCGCGAAAATTATAAAATCATTCGTACCGCCCGTACGGAGTCGGTGCCGGGTGCGTTTGCGGAGTACACGTACATCTACCCCGAAAAGCTGACGGTTGTAGCGGGTGGCCGGGTCGATTTCCATAATTTGTACGGTACGCAGTTTACCCCCCGGCTTCATCTCAAATACAATCTAAGCGACAATCTCACGGTTCGGGCGTCGGCGGGTCGCGGCTTTCGGGTACCGAATCCGTTCGCGGAGAATTTTGGCTACCTGGTCAGTTCGCGAACCGTTGTGCTGACCGAGTCATTGCGGCCCGAAGTGTCCTGGAATTACGGGCTTGGGCTTACCAATGATTTTCAGCTGTTTTCCAAAAAGGCATCCCTGACGGTAGACTACTTCCGGACGAACTTTCAGAATCAACTGATTGTCGATCTCGAACATCCGCGCGAGTTGTACTTCTACAATCTGCGCGGCCAATCGTTTGCCAACAGTTTTCAGGTCGAACTGAACGTGCAGCCAACCCGGCGTTTTGACATTAAGGCGGCTTACCGGCTATTCGACGTGAAACAAAGCATGGGTGCGCCCTTTGGTGAGGAGCGGCTACTTCCCAAGATGATGGTGAGTCGTGATCGTATTCTGCTTAACGCGGGTTACGCCCTGCCGTTCGATAAGTGGAAGGTCGATGCAACCCTGCAATGGAACGGTCCCCGGCGTATCCCGTACCTGGGGGAAGGATACGTGCATACGGGCTACGAAAACATGCCGGTTACCAATGCGCCGGGCTTTTACAATCTTAATGCGCAGGTAAGCCGGGCTTTCCAAAGTGGCTGGGAGATTTACCTGGGGGGCGAAAACCTGACGGGCTTCCGCCAACAGAATCCGATTGTTGCCCCGAACGACCCGTTCGGCCCTGGTTTTGACGCGGGTTCGCAGGTGTGGGGACCCATAACGGGTCAGATGGTATACGCTGGTTTTCGTTTCAAACCCCAAATCTAGGTGCTGATTACGCTGTTTTAGCCGCGTTAAAAATAAGCGTACCCCTAGCTCAAGACGACAATGACACTGACAATCCGAAATATGGTGTGCGACCGCTGCAAGCGCGTCGTACGGGAAGAACTCGAACGGCTTGGACTGACCGTAGACCGGCTGGAGCTTGGCGAGGTAGACATTGCGAAGTTGCCGGAGACGATTACGCTCGATACCGTTCAGCAAACCTTACAGGCGAATGGCTTTGACCTGGTTCAGGATAAAAAACAATCGCTGGTGGAGCACATGAAGGTGCTGCTGATCAATGAAATTCAACACCTGAAAGGGGAGCGGCTGCCAACCGAAAATTATTCGACGTTCCTGGAGCGTAAACTCGGCTACGAATACTCTTACCTGAGCGGCTTGTTTTCGGCCAGTGAAGAGCATACGGTCGAGAAATACATCATCGCGCTAAAAATAGAAAAGGTCAAAGAATGGCTGCGGTACGATGAGCTGACCCTAAGCGAAATCGCCTGGCGTTTGGGCTACAGCAGCGTGCAACATCTGTCGAATCAGTTTCGGCAGGTGACGGGGCAAACGCCGGGACAGTTCCGCAAAGCCGCTTTTGGCAATCGGCGGAGTCTGGACGAGGTGTTCAAGCGGGAAGGAGAGTGAGTTGCAGCTATAATAACGACCAGACCTGTCAATAAATCCTGTCCGTAATTATGTAAAAACTGAATGGAAGCCGGGTAGTTATTTGGGTAGACCAATGGTGGTCAGCTGGACAAAACTCACGTTTTATCATGGAAAATAAGACAATGACCTCGCACGTAGATACTTGTTTCGATTGCGCCAAAGCCTGTGAAGAATGCGCTACCGCCTGCCTTGAATCGGGGGATGTCGATAGCCGGGGCCACGACATGACGGCTTGCATTAAGCTCTGCCGCGACTGCGCGGATATCTGCACCTTATGCGGTCGTCTGACGGCCCGCGGTTCGGATTTCATGAAGTCGTTCATGCAAGTCTGTGCGGAAGCCTGCGAAGCCTGTGCCGCCGAGTGCGAAAAACATGCCGACCACTTTGCCCACTGTAAAGCCTGTGCCGAAGCCTGCCGCAAATGCGCGGAAGAATGCCGCCAAATGGCCGCTTAGTCCTGAGTCGGGATGGTGGCGTTGAAAACACCATCCCGCTTTTTTCGTACAATCTGATGAATAAATTCGTACTCGTTTATTGCCTTTTTTTGTCTGCTGGTTTGGCGCTGGGCCAGCACCAGCATCATGAAGGTATGTCCATGCCCGGCAAGGATATGCCCGGCAAGGACTTGCCCAAGAAACCGTTGTCAACGCGTACCAAAGCGGACACGACAAAACCGATGGATCATTCGGCGCATGCCGGTATGAACATGGACGGTGATGGGATGGAAATGAAAGCGACCAATTACGGCCTCACGATGGACACGACAATGGGTATGACTCATTCGCTTTCCCGCCATTTGCCGATGAATCGGAATGGATCGGGTACGTCGTGGCATCCCGATAACACGCCGATGTATGCCTACATGACCCACCCGACGCAAAAGGGATGGAGTTACATGCTTCACTACGCGATTTACCTGCGCTACACCGGCCAAAATACCAACAATCCTGACCGGCGCGGTAACGGACGCCAGTTTGGTGCCCCCAACTGGTTTATGGGTATGGCCCAACGCAAAGTAGGCCAGCGCGGACTGTTTCAGGTGCGGGCCATGCTTTCGCTCGATCCGCTGACGGTCACGAACGGTGGGTATCCCTTGTTGTTCCAAACGGGTGAGAGCTACAAAGGTCAGCCGCTTATCGACAAACAACACCCGCATGATCTAGTGTCGGAGCTGTCGGTCAGTTACAGCCACGCGTTCAGTAAAGACATTGATTTATACGGATACGTCGGTTATCCCGGCGAACCGGCCCTCGGCCCGCCCGCGTTCATGCACCGAATTTCGTCGTTTAATAACCCCGATGCACCGTTGGGTCACCACTGGCAGGATGCAACGCATATCCTGTTTGGCGTGGCTACTGTTGGCTTCCGGTACAAATGGGTCAAGCTGGAAGGGTCGACCTTCAAAGGGCGCGAGCCTGACGAAAATCGCTATAATTTCGACAAGCCCAAGTTCGATAGCTACTCGTATCGAGTGTCCGTCAATCCATCGCCGTCGCTGGCGTTGCAATTTTCGCAGGGGTATCTACACAGTCCCGAAGATGCGCACCCCGACGAAAACGTAACGCGGACAACGGCATCCATTTTGCATAGTAAAGGCTTGGGCGAAGGACGATACATAACGTCGGCGGTTGTCTGGGGAAAAAACAACAACGACGCCAATGAAAACTCGTATCTGGCCGAAAGTAGTTTGCAAGTAGATCGATTTGCCTTTTATGGCCGGTACGAAAATATTCGCAAATCGGCGGAAGAGTTAAGCATTCCTTTCGACGAAACTATAGCACACGATCACGGCAAAAGCTACCTGATTAATAATCTGACGCTCGGGATGAATTATCGATTAGCGCAGCGTTACAATACAGACCTCGTGCTGGGCGCGCAAGTGACGGCGGCTAAACCCGACCACGACTTGCAGACGTTGTACGGTACAACCCCGGTGTCTGGACAGATTTATTTGCGGTTGTCGCCTAGCCTGATGACGATGAAAACAATGCATCGGATGAACGGGCACCATTCTCACTGAATTTTCGTTTAAAATTTACCATAAACCAGTTAGCTATGACTATGTTACGTAACCTATTTCTGACCGCCCTGACCTCACTGATGCTCGTAGGTAATCTGTTCGCCGGGGCACCTACCCGCGACGACAAAGAGAAAGAAGTAAAGATCAAAACGTCGGCCATATGCGGTATGTGCAAATCGCGCATTGAGCGTAATCTTGGCTTTGAAAAAGGCGTTAAAGAAGCCGATCTCGACGTCAAAACAAAAATCGTGACGATCAAATACAACCCGGCTAAGACGGACGTTGCCAAACTGAAAGCAAACATCAGCAAAACGGGTTACGACGCAGAAGAAGTAGCGGCTGATCAGGCTAGTTATAACAAGCTGCCGGGCTGCTGCAAAAAAGGCAGTGACATGGAGCAATAAGACAGTAGTTCAGTGTAAACAATGGATTATATTCATTGATAGTCAAACAGTTATCAATGGATTTTGCATTAATTTTGTCATCCCGACGCCAGGACCGGGCCGCCGGGATGACAAAAAAATACCCATTATTTACGTTAGTTCAATAAAAAAAGCGCGTCGTTGCATCAACGGCGCGCTTTTTTGTTAGTTGAATCTGTCAAACTTCTTCTACGTAATCCAGATCTTTGGTGAACGTTTCGTCGAGGAAAGAGAGGGCGATCAGTGCGCAGACCAGTGTAAAAAGCCCTACTGCCAGTGCGCTGTAAATCGTGCCCAAAGACGGTTTCAACTGAATAAATAGTGCGCTGAGCGGAATCGTAGCACCCCGAACAAAATTCGGAACGGTCGTCGCTACGGTGGCCCGTAAGTTGGTGCCGAACAATTCTGCCGCAATCGTAACAAAAAGCGTCCAGTAGCCATTGGTGAAGCCCAAAAAGACGCAAACGGCGTAAAAAAGTGTGGTGTCGCGTAAGGGAGCCAGCAGGTAAACAAGCATAAAAACGAGCGACAGCAGGATAAACAGACGGATCACTTTTTTACGGCTTTGCATGTACTGGCTAAGAAATCCGCTGACCAGATCGCCCAGAACCTGCCCCGAAAAACTAAGCATAACGGCTTTGCCCGCCACGACGGGTTCGCTCAGGTTTAACGCTTTCCCAAATTCCGGCGAGAACGTAATCAGGATGCCAACGACGAACCAGATCGGTAGCCCGACCAGAATGCATTGGAAATACTTGGCTAACCTGCGCCCGGACGAAAACAGCATGACAACGTTCCCCCGCGGTAACACCCGTTGTTTCGCTTTGACGAAAAGCCCTGATTCCAACACGTTTACCCGCAGCATCAATAAGAGTAACCCCATACCACCCCCGCTAAAGTAGGAGATCCGCCAGTCGAACAGATCGGCGACAAAATACGCGAGAATAGCACCAAGCACGCCCATCGTAGCCACCAGCGTGGTACCGTACCCGCGAATTTCTTTGGGCAAAATTTCGGTGACGAGTGTAATGCCTGCTCCCAGTTCACCCGCCAGACCGATGCCCGCCACAAATCGGAGTAGCGCATACTGATCCAGCGAGGTGACAAAGCCGTTGGCAATATTAGCCAGCGAATACAGCAGGATTGAACCGAAAAGAACCGACAGCCGACCCCGTTTATCACCCAGGATTCCCCAGAAGACACCCCCGAGGAGCAGACCCGCCATTTGGGCGTTCAACAGCAAAATTCCGTCGCTGAGTAACCGGTCTCCGTCAATGCCGAGTGCCTTGAGGCTGGGAACCCGTACAACGCTGAACAGAAACAGATCGTACATGTCAACCAGATAGCCTAATGCCGCTACCAGCACCGGGAGTTGCAGGAGGTGACCCATCACGGTGCGTTGCGTAGTCATTGGTTCAGAAGTAGTTAATGGTTTCATGGGCGGTTATGCGTAAGACCAGGAAAACGGAATCGCTATACTTTTTCGGGAACGACAAACGGAGCGCGGTACTTGCGGGTCAGCATCTGGTTGGCTTCTTTGTCACCCACAAATACTTCGTTTTTTGGATCAAAATGGAGCGTACGGCCCAGGCGGTACGCGATATTGCCCAGATGCGCAATGCCCGACGATAGGTGAGCCGTTTCGACGGGGCCGTTCTGTTTCGACTTGTCCCGCGTCCGCACGGCTTCGATGAAATTGGCGTAATGATCACCCCCTTCGTTGCGGGCGGGACCGGGCGTACGTTCTTTGCCCAGGAATGTTTTGTAATCCGAATAACCGTTGATGACCATGTAGCCTTTGTCGCCGTAGAAAATGTTACCGATTTCAACGCCATCCTCTTTGTTGGTCATCCAGGGGCGAACCTCAAACTGAATGACTTTACCTTCTTTGGGATATTTGTAAATGGACGTGAGCGTTTCGGGCGTTTCCTTGCAGTCTTTCCAAAGAAACTTACCACCCGACGAGGTGATTTCTTCGGGTAAACCAACGTCCAGCCCCCACATGCACAGGTCGGTTTCGTGAATGCCCTGATTGCCAATATCGCCGTTACCGTACTCCCAGAACCAGTGCCAGTTGTAGTGAACGTAGTTTTTGCTGAAATCGCGGGTTTGGGCGGGTCCCTGCCAAAGATTCCAGTTTAGTTCGCCCGGTACCGCCGACGTGCCTTTGTCACCAATGTCGGGACGCCATTTATACACCAATCCCCGCGCCATATACACCTTCCCGATCAGACCGTCGCGCAGGTGTTTGATGGCTTCCTGAATGGCTACCGAACTCCGCAGCTGAACCCCATGCTGAACGATCCGATTGTAGCGGGTAGCGGCTTCGACCAGTTTACGACCTTCGTACAAATTGTGCGCGCCCGGTTTCTCAACGTACACGTCTTTCCCCGCCTGACACGCCCAGATAGCTGCCAGCGCGTGCCAGTGGTTTGGGGTAGCAATGGTTACGGCGTCGATGTTTTTGTCATCGTAGACCTGCCGCAAGTCGCTTAGGGTCTGGACTTTCTTGTTGTACTTCTTTTCGAACTCAGCCGCGCCGTTGCGCAGCACGTCACTATCGACGTCGCAGAGGGTGGCTACTTCCACATCTTTCTGCTTTTGCAAGCCCTGAATGTGATCTTTTCCGCGACCGTTGATGCCGATAACCGCCACGCGGATGCGGTCATTGGCCCCGAAAGCACTGGCCGGAATAAAAGTAGGTATCCCAACCGCTGCCAGCGAACCGATAGCCCCTGCTTTGAGGATATCGCGTCGGGAAACTTGGTTTGAGTTCATGCGTTGAATTGGTTTAGGAATTAGGTTTAAAGGCAATTGGAGGAGGGTGTTACAGTCGCGGCAGGGTGAGTCCACCATCGACCATAATAACCTGGCCCGTCGAATACGGAAAATCGCCCCTGGCCAGCGAGGCAACGGCTCGACCTACATCGTCGGCAAAGCCCCATCGCTTTTGAACACAAAGCCCATTTTCGATCAAGGCGTCGTACTTGGCGGTCACCCCGGCGGTCATATCCGTTTTGATAACGCCGGGCCGCACTTCGTAGACCGGAATGTTGTATTCACCCAATCGGACCGCAAACAACTGGGTCGCCATGCTCAGGCCCGCTTTTGCCACGCAGTACTCACCCCGGTTGACCGAAGCGACCGTCGCCGAAATAGACGATACGTTGATGATACACGCCCAAAAGTCGGACTGCTCGGCACGTTGGGTAATCATCCAGTTGGCGGCTGCCTGCGTGAGAAAGTAAGCTCCCTGTAAGTTCGTCGTGAGTACATGCTGAAAACTTTCTTCCGTGGCGTCGAGAATATCCCGACGTTCTTTGGGCGCTACACCGGCGTTGTTGACCAATACATTCAACTGACCAAAATGCCCGTTGACGGCATCCAGCATGGTACGCCGGGCTTCGGGTGATGCCACGTCGCCCGGACAATACAACACGTCGCGGCCTCGCTCGCGTAAGGCGTTTAGCGCATCCTGAACGGCGGCTTCGGGCCGTACGCCGTTGATGGCCAGATCAAAACCGGCATTGGCCAGGTGTTCGGCAATGCCGTAACCGATTCCCCGGCTTCCGCCCGTTATAAAAGCTACTTTTTTCATCGTCCAGATTGTTCGCAGATGGGCGCTACTAGTGGCGCGGATAAACGCAGAAAATGAAGTGAATTCGCAGAAATTTACCCAAGTTCGGGAACGTCTACCCAGCACCGTTTTGCCCAGCTTTCCAGCCCTTTTTCGGCCAGCTGAACGCCTTTCGCTCCCTCGCGTAAGGTCCACGGGAAAGGCTCATCATTGACGACGTGCTTTAAAAAAAGCTCCCACTGCGCCTTAAAGGCATTGTCGAACAACTCCTGCTCCGGCATCTTCGACCAGCCATCAAAAAAAGGAATAGTTTGGGGAATGTCGGGGTTCCAGACCGGCTTCGGGGTGTTGCCGTAATGCTGCGTGTAGCATTCCCGCAGTCCGGCCACCGCCGAACCTTTCGTTCCATCGACTTGCAGCGTAAGCAAATCGTCGCGCCGAACGCGGACTGTCCAGGAGGAATTGAAGTGCGCAACGACGCCGTTTTCGAGTTGGAAGGTAGCGTAAGCGGCATCGTCGGCGGTGCAGGCATACGGTTTCCCTTGCTCGTCGATGCGTTCGGGAATGTGCGTAGCGCCTAAGCACGAAACAGATTGTACCTTCCCGAACAAATTGTCCAGCACGTAGCGCCAGTGACACAACATATCCACGATGATGCCGCCATCGTCTTCTTTGCGGTAGTTCCAGGAGGGGCGCTGGGCCGGAATGGTATGGCCTTCGAACACCCAATAGCCGAACTCACCGCGTACCGACAAAATTTTACCGAAGAAACCGTTCTCGATCAGCCGTTTGAGTTTCAACAGGCCAGGCAGCCACAACTTGTCCTGAACGACGCCATTTTTTAGTCCGGCTTCCTGACAAAGCGTGTACAGTTCGAGCGCTACGTCGGTGCTGACAGCAGTGGGTTTTTCGCAATAAATATGTTTGCCCGCCTGTACGGCTTTGCGAACGCCTTCGGCTCGTCGTCCGGTGGTTTGCGCGTCGAAGTAAATAACATTGTGCGGGTCGGCAAGGGCTTCGTCAACATCGGTTGTCATGCGCTGTACGCCCGAAAGCTGACACAGCTTTTCCAGCTTGTTTCGGTCGCGGCCCACCAGAATGGGGTCGGGGATGATCGTTTCGCCGGGACCGAGTTTGACCCCGCCCTGTTTTATAATTTCGACGATTGATCGCATCAGGTGCTGATTGGTACCCATCCGTCCCGTCACGCCGTTCATGATAATGCCAATACGGTGTTCTTTCATTGGTTCGTCTCGCAGATTTTTGTGAATGGTTTCGCTGATGCACGCAGACGTTCAGACGGCATCTACTCGTTTAGATTGTTTACAATTCGGACTAAGGAAACTTTATTCTCAAGCCGGTACGGGTTGAAATTGATCAGGAGCCCTAGCCGTTTGTTCGCCAGTTTTAAGTCGATAGCTGTTTGTAATGAATATTCGCTACGAATGATGCAGATACCCATGCTTGATCTTTTCCAGAAAAAGGGCCTGATCTTCGGACCAGTAGCGATTGGAGAAGATCTCGACTTCGGAAAAGCCCGTAAAACCCGTGGCTTCAACCCAGCCGCGAATCTGACGGATATTGATGCAACCCTCACCCATAAGACCCCGGTCGTTCAGAAAATCGGTGGTAGGCGTTTTCCAATCGCAGATGTGAAAAGCAAACAGATTTTTGTTTTTGCCGCACCGGGTAATTTCTCTTTCAAGTGTCGGGTCCCACCACAGATGATAGACATCGACTGCGACGCCAACCCAGGGTGAATGCAATGCTTCGGCCATGTCGTTCGCTTGGTGTAAGGTGTTGATGGCGGAGCGGCTATCGGCGTACATCGGATGCAACGGTTCAATCGCCAGCTTTACGCCAGCGGCTTCGGCATAGGGTAAAACGGCAGTAATTCCGTCCTGAATCTGCTTTCTGGATTCGCTCAGCGACTGTCCCGGATCGGCCCCGCAAACCAGCACAATCAATGGCGCGCCCAGGGCAAAGGCTTCGTCAACGGCTCGTTTGTTATCGTCAATCGCCACTTGCCGGCCAGCGGCTTCGGTATGCGGAAAGAAACCACCCCGGCACAGCGAAACGATGCTGAGGTTTTGGTCGCGCAACAGTTGGCCCGTCTGCTTGATATCGCGACCCGCCAGTGCATCGCGCCAGACGGTAATGCCGCCAATACCCGACGCCGAAAAACGACGGGCGGCTTCCTCAATGGGCCACGGCTTCGTCGTGATCGTATGAACGCAAAGTTTCGACAGGTCACGCTCCGACGGTTCGCGGTTCGACGTTTCGGATGAATTACTCAAGTTCATGACAGACCGTTGAAGAACGTGTAGTAATGTTCGTTGCGAATGATCCGTTGCAGATAGAGGGCAACTTCGCGGGTATGGTAGTCGCCCCACATGCTCGATTCGCCATACGCAATGTTGCTACCGGGGGGTACGTAATCCCAACCGTTGGGCTGGTGGTAAATGGAGTGAAGAAGCAGCCCCTGGTGCGTTGGATCGGTGCTTATATACGGTTCCGCCAGTAACGTATCGACGACGGTCAATCCGGCCTGCCAGTACCGCTTTCCTGCTTCCGTTTCGCCGGCTCCCATCAGGTAGCGGCCCAGCCGCAGCAAGCCTTGCGCACCGATCGCTGCCGCCGAACTGTCAACCGGCTCCACGTCGTTGTACGGGTCTGCCGGGCGGTTGAGGTAATCGCCGAGTCTGTGCAGATTAGGCGCGCCGGTGTCCCAGTACGGAATGCCGTCGGTGGGGGTATTGTCGATGAAAAAATCGCAGGTTGCCGTGGCTGCCTTGCGCATAAATGCCTCGACGTTTGTTCGGCCACCGAACGGTTCAAACTCGGCTTCATCGCGTGTCGCCAGCCATTCGAGTTGCTCGGCAAATCCGCACATAGCCCACGCCAGACCCCGCGTCCAGGTCGTAAAGCCCGAATAACCCTGCTGCGAGTTAGGACAGCGGAAGTTACCATCCTTTACGTTGAAAACACTTTCGTGCGCCGTACGACCCCACCGGTCATACGAGTCGCGACCTTCGCCGTAGAACACCGAGTAGTCGGCGGTGGCTTTGATGTGCTGGAGCGCGCGTTCCAGCAGGTTGATTTTGATGTCGCCTTCGGCCTGAAAAACGTGGCCCAACGCATGGCTCAGTATCACCGCCCGACACGAACGAATGGTATCGACAAAAAGCGAGTGGGGGCCGTTGAACGAACTGATAAAACCACCGTTTTTAATGGTTGTCCAGCGGCTGGCCTGTACGGCTCCCGATATTTTCAGCGCTAACACGTAAAAATTCTCTTCCCAGTCATGTTGAGGTATACGCCTTTCGCGCATCAGTCTGAGGAGGTTGCCGTACGTGCTGACGTTGTTGAAACCGTGGTCGTGGACGCCGATGTGACTGATATGCGGGGCCATCACGGTAAGCGTTTTCTGGCGACCCATTTCCAGAAATTCGGTTTCCGTCGTAGCGTCGAATTGCAAAATGGCCGAACCGAACTGAAAGCCCTGCGTCCATTCCGTCCAGCCCCGCGTGGTGTACTGGCCTTGTACGGTAAAAACCGGCGATCCTTTTGATACGTCGTAGTGCTGGTCGATCAGGCGGATTTTCTGGCCAGACAGTTCCCAGAATTGGTCAAGTTTTGTGGAGAGATCGGAGGTTTGTAACGAATTGTTAATGTGCATGTTGTCGAAAGGGTCGGGATGTAGCGGGGCGAGGAATGCCTGCTATTCTTTCCAAAGCCTTTACGCTACGACTACTACTTGGTCATGTATAAATTATATTTTGTGCAGGATTTGTATAATGGTGAATTGATTCTGACGCAGATAATCAGAAAGTTGTTAATCGATTACTAGAAGTCGTAGTGGTTGGGCACGGGTAAACAAAATGACGTTTAAATCGTAGTTTGTAAAGCAGTTGTTGATAAGTAGATCAACCAAAATCCATTAGACTATTTTTTGTCATGCTGACCGGCCTGCCACTCCGGCGGGCCGGTCAGCATGACAAAAACGCCATTGTACAATACGCTAACATATTCCTGCTTTAGTACTTAGCTTCCAATGACCTACGAAAACGACCGTTCTTTTGCGCAGCAGCTCGATCAAAACGACCCGATCCGTCCCTTCCGTGACCGCTTTCATATCCCGCACCGCGACGAAAAACCGCTAATCTATCTGTGTGGTAATTCACTCGGCTTGCAGCCTAAAACGGCACGAGAAGCGCTAAATCAGGAATTGTCTACGTGGCAGAATTTAGGTGTCGAAGGATGGTTTGAGCAACCGGAGGGCGCTGAACATACCTGGCTCGGCTACCACAACACCTGTAAAGAATCGCTGGCGCAGATTGTCGGGGCCGACCGGTCAGAAGTGTGTCCGATGAATGCCTTGACCGTAAATTTACACCTGTTGCTGGCGTCGTTCTATCAGCCGGGAAAAATAGCCGGAAAATACAAAATCCTGACGATTGCAGGTGATTTTCCATCGGATCAGTACGCGCTCGAAACGCACATCAAGCAACGCGGTCTGGACCCCGCCGATGTACTGATCGAAGTAAGTCCTCGACCCGATGATGGATTGATTCACACGACGGATATTCAGAAGGCTATTGCCCAGCACGCCGATTCGTTGGCGCTGATCTGGATGAGTGGCCTAAACTACTACACCGGACAGGTTTACAATATGGATGCGATCACACGAATGGCGCAGCAGCACTGCGTTCCTGTCGGGTTCGATCTGGCCCACGCCATCGGCAATGTCCCGCTTCGTCTGCACGAATGGGGCGTTGATTTTGCGACCTGGTGTTCGTACAAATACCTCAACGGTGGTCCCGGAGCGGTGTCGGGCGTGTTTGTCCACCAAAAGCATCACGATCAGAATTTACCCCGACTGGCTGGCTGGTGGGGTTATCGCGAGGACCGTCGCTTTGAGATGACGCCGGGTTTTCTGCCCGCTCCGGGTGCCGATGGTTGGCAGGTGAGCACCCCGAATATTCTGGCCCTGGCTTTGCACCGCGCTTCGCTGGCCATAACGGCAGAAGCCGGTATAATTCCACTCCGGCAAAAAAGTCAGTTACTGACGGGTTATCTTGAGCACGTACTAGCTCCCTTCGATGAGATTCAGATTTTAACGCCCGATGATCCAAACCAGCGGGGGTGTCAGTTGTCGCTATTGGTGCGGAAAAAAGGAAAAGAGTTGTTTACCTATCTGACCGAGCAAGGCATCATCGGCGACTGGCGCGAACCCGACTGCATTCGGCTGGCCCCTACACCGCTGTACAACACATTCGATGATGTGTGGCAGGTCGGCGAGGCACTGCGTCGTTATTTCACGAAGTAGGCTTGCTAAAGGCGACGTTCCGTTTCAGCCCTTCTAACTTGGTTCGCTTGACAGCCGATCGGCGGAAGATTTCGCGGAAAACATCTTCCGTGATTTCTTCCCACTCGGAGTTGGTAAACGTCGCGAGGTCTGGATGCGCATCGAAAGCTGGCGTTTTGTGCGGTTTCGCAAAACGGTTCCAGGGGCATACATCCTGACAGATGTCACAGCCAAAAATCCAGTTATTGAATTTTCCCTGAACCTCCTGGGGAATCGATTCTTTCAGTTCTATCGTAAAATACGAGATGCATTTGCTGCCATCAACCACGTACGGACCGACGATGGCGTCGGTGGGGCAGGCGTCGATGCAGCGGGTGCAGGTGCCGCAATAATCGGTGATAGGGCCGTCGGGTTCGAGTTGGAGGTCAAGAATCAGTTCGCCGATAAAAAAGAATGAACCGATCTCTCGGTTGATCAGATTCGTGTGTTTCCCGACCCAGCCGAGGCCCGCGCGTTTCGCCCACGCTTTGTCCATAACCGGTGCAGAATCGACAAAAGCGCGCCCGCCTACCTCACCAATTTCCTCCTGAATGTAGTCCAGTAGCGATTTTAGCTTATCTTTGATAACGAAATGATAATCTGTTCCATAGGCGTATTTGGATAGCTTATAATCGGCGTCGCCTTCCGGTAATTTTTGATCGGGGTAGTAATTCAACAAAACCGTGATGACCGATTTTGCATCATCGACTAGCAGACGCGGATCAAGCCGTTTGTCAAAATGATTCGCCATGTAATTCATCTGACCATGCATGCCGTTTTTAAGCCAGGTTTCCAGCCGCGGGGCTTCCTCTTCCAGAAAATCGGCGTTGGCGACACCACAAAAATCAAAGCCCAATTCTTTGGCTTTCGCTTTGATCAGTGTTGTGTACTGGCTTGTTGATGAATGCATGATAAACGTAAAGATGACTGCTCTTTGGAAACAGATTTGGCGAAAAATAAATCCGACGAAGCAACGAAACTACGCTAACCATTTTTAGAAATTGTGTCAACTTGGCAGTAGGTAAGGTTTTGGTAAAGCTTTTGCCCATCTTTGTATATGAATTTCTGGAAGAGAAATAAAAGCTCATCAATGGAAAATAAAGACACTTTGGACGAACAATCGTCTGCTAATACGCAACAACCTGACAATCTGACAACCGCAACGGCGGACCACGAAGAAGCTGTACCTGTGAATGGGGGAGAACCCGACGGGAATGAAACCTCAGAAAATGTTGTGGCTGAAACCGAAACGTCGAATCAAGCCCGGGTTGGCAGTGAATTAGCCGAACTTAAAGATAAATACCTCCGTTTGTACGCTGACTTTGAGAACTTTCGTCGGCGCACCTCGAAGGAAAAATTAGACCTGATCAGTAACGCCAACGAAGGTGTACTGAAAGCGTTGATTCCCGTTGTTGATGATTTTGAACGGGCGTTGCAGTCAGTAGAAACAACCGAGGATATCGCAGCCGTGAAAGAAGGCGTGTCGTTGATTTACAACAAGTTGTTCAAGACGCTGGAAAGCAAAGGCCTGAAACCAATGATTTCGAAAGGCGAACCGTTCAACGCTGATCTGCACGAGTCGATTACCCAGTTTCCCGCTCCCAGCGACGATCTGAAGGGTAAAGTCATCGACGAAATCGAAAAAGGATACTATTTGAATGACAAGGTCATTCGATTTGCGAAAGTGATTGTAGGAAGCTAAAAAATGCATGATGTGGGACCGATGGTCTATGACAGGCAGACGCTTATCATAGACCATCGGTCCCATATTATACATCATTATACATGGCAACGAAGCGCGACTATTACGAAATACTGGGCGTTGATAAAAACGTCTCGGCGGAGGAATTGAAGAAGGCTTATCGGAAGATGGCCATCAAATACCACCCCGACAAAAATCCGGATGACCCTTCTGCTGAAGAGAAATTCAAAGAAGCGGCTGAGGCTTATGACGTTCTGAACGACCCGCAGAAAAAAGCCCGTTATGATCAGTTCGGTCATGCCGGAATGAGCGGTGCTGCCGGTGGCTACGGGGCGGGTGGCCCGACGATGGAAGATATTTTCAGTCAGTTTGGCGATGTCTTTGGCGACGACAATCCGTTCGGCAGCTTCTTCCGGGGTGCTGGTGGCGGTGGTGGTCAGCGGCAACGCGTTCGGCGCGGTTCCGACCTGCGCATCAAGCTGAAGCTGAACTTACAGGAGGTTGCCAACGGTGTTGAGAAAAAGATCAAAGTAAAACGGCACGTTAGCTGTACGACCTGCGGAGGTAACGGCTCCAAGAACGGTACGGCTGTTCAGACCTGTACAACCTGTAACGGAACGGGCCAGACGCGCAAAGTTGTCAATACGATGCTCGGACAGATGGTTTCGACCAGCACGTGTCCAACCTGTAACGGCGAAGGTAAACTCGTAACCGACCGTTGCGACGTTTGCTTCGGTGAAGGACGGGTATTGCACGAAGACGTTATTCCGCTTAAAATTCCAGCTGGTGTTGCCGAAGGAATTCAACTGTCGGTTGGCGGTAAGGGCAATGTTCCACCACGCGGTGGCGTAGCGGGCGATCTGCTGATCGTTATCGAAGAAGAGGAAGATCCGGATCTCAAGCGGGATGGCAGCAACGTGGTGTTCGATTTGTATGTCAACTTCGTTGATGCTGCCATTGGAACAAACGTTGAGGTACCGACCATTGACGGGAAGGCACGGATCACGCTCGACCCCGGTACGCAGAGCGGTAAAATCTTACGGCTCAAAGGAAAAGGCATTAAGGAGTTGAATGGCTACGGACGTGGTGATCAACTCGTTCATGTCAACGTCTGGACGCCCAAGGTGCTGTCGGCAGAAGAGCGTTCGTTGCTCGAAAAACTCCGTAATTCACCGAATTTCCAGCCAAGACCCAACAAGAACGAGAAGGGATTCTTCGACAAAATGAAGGATTTTTTTCACGGTTGATTTTTGATAACTAAGAGTGACTTTTTGATTCAACAAAAAGCCCCGTTCTGGGACTTTTTTGTTGAATCAAAAACCGGATTGCCGTTCAACGGAGCGTGTTAGGTATTGATTTTTAGGCGTATAGGCTTTAGGTTATTTCGTGCATCACCCAGTCGATGGTACCGAACGATGACGTTTTCGCTACCTTTAGATAAGTTCAGATGACGTTATTTTTCCAACGATAAATAATCAAATGATAATCGTTTAATTGGTGCGATTTTCCTAAATCTATACCACTACCATGCAAACACCTGTACTATCTACGCTTGCCCTTCTGGCGGCAACCACCCTGCTCATTACCGGATTTTCTACTAAATCAGTAGACCCATCTGTATCCGTTACTAAACGCATGCCCCCTGACCAGACGTTGATCAAACGAGGAGAATATCTGGTCAGCATAATGGGGTGCAACGACTGTCATTCACCCAAAACGATGGGACCGCAGGGGCCTGAGCCCGTAGCCGGCAAGCTGTTATCGGGCTACCCGGCTGGCCGTTCTCTTCCGAGCCGGAACGCCGATGTTCTGAAAGACTGGGTGTTGTTCAACAGTGATAACACCGCTGCCGTGGGACCCTGGGGCGTTTCGTTTGCCGCTAATCTGACGTCCGATGAGACGGGGATCGGCAGCTGGACCGAAGAGCAGTTCAAACGGGCATTGACCCAAGGAAAATCGAAGGGCATAGCCAATAACCGGATGCTCTTACCTCCGATGCCCTGGACGAATTATCGCACCCTAAAAGACGCGGATCTAAAAGCTATTTTTGCTTATCTCAAATCGACCAAGCCGGTAGCTAACGTCGTTCCCGATCCAATTGCACCTGCCCATTAAGTTGAACATCTAAGTATGTCAACCATCGTTTCAACGGAGATAGGTGTATAGCTTAGAAGCGTTGGTTGAAACACGCATTCGATTACTTGAATGAAGAACGTAGGGCTTGGGCGCGGGCATGTCAATGACGGGCCAGGCCGTTGTGCTGGCGACTGGAATAGCCGCTACGAATCCGAGCTATTTTGTCGTCATGTTATTTGACAAACCGTACGTCGATGGACTTGACTTCCCGAATCCAGCGGGCCGGTTTTTTCTCGTCGGGGACCACAACCCGGTACGGACCGACGCCCTGCGGTAGCGGAACACCGTCTACCTGATCGGCCAGTACAATCGTTCGCGTGGCAAAGTCGGGGTCGAGTTCGGGCAGGGCGAACAAGACTTCATAACCGTCTGCTGCTTTCACGACGGCTACTTTCATCAAATTCTTACCCCGTAGTTCATCGCCTAGCGTGACTCCGGCCTGTTTTAGCAAGGCAGATAGCGGTATGCCCGAATAGCGGTGTTCTTTGCTATCCCGATCTTTGGCGATCAAGTCGATATGGGGCATCGCTTTCAGGTCGGCTGCCTGTAAGGTAAGAGGGTTTGTCACTTCACCGGAAATTTTCAGCGCGGTTTGTGCCCGGCTGCTAAGCGCCAGGATGAGCACAAATGATAGACTAGCCAGAACCCGACCGATTGGTTTGATAGCTTGAAGAATGTTAGTCATGGATTTATAAATTGGTTAAGACGATAGTCACGAAGAAGTTACGACCCGGCTCCGGGAAGCCTTCGGCCAGCGCATCGTTTCGGTCAAACCGGTTGTTAACGCCCCTTCCAGGTTCACGTAGGGTTGTACCAAGGTCGTTATTTTCTAACAAATATAACGGTCTGCGCGAATTACCGCTTAGTCGTTAGGCCGATCAACGGGTGAGAACAAAAAAAGCTGCGAAATCCGTATCGATTCGATAACGGATTCCGCAGCATAAGTCTCAGAAAGTAACCTTGTACGATTGCTCTGTGATTACTCCAATGTCTTAACGCCGTTGATGGGTGAAGGTGACAACTGGTGCAGGTCAAACACGACGATTTCGTTCTGTCCTTTTTTCAGCCAGGTCGCCGGGCAGTATAGTCGCTTCTGGGGACCAATTTCCCAATAACGGCCTAGGTTATGGCCGTTTACGTACACAACGCCTTTCTTATAAGAACTCATGTCGAAGTAGGTGTCGGCTACCGAGCTAAGGGAGAATGTACCTTTGAAGAAATGGCCCGGTCGGTCGGCATCCTGCTGCGTCGGTTTAAGCTGATCGATGTAGCGGCTATCAAAAGGCAGGTTGTACACCTCCCAGTTCATCAGCGTCATGCTGTTGAGTGACACCCGGTCGGTGATACCCTTGCGGTCGATCATGTACTGCGCGAAGTTGATGCGTCCCATACCTTCTACCAGAATATCGAGCACCGGTTCCTTGTTGGACGTTTTGGGAAGTTCAATGCTCCATTTGCCGCCATCGCGGTATACATGACCGATGTACTTACCATCAAGATAAACCATTGCGTAATCGTGGGGTTCGGTCAGAGTGAGCGTGCCACTTTGGTAACCAGCGATTTTGGTGCGGTACAGGATAAACCCTTCGTTCTGGTCGAACATTTCCATCGGCTTAGGCTGGGCTACCCGCACCGGTTTAGGCAGATTTTGCCAGATTGTAGTAAACGCGTCGAGCTTGATTTCCGGGATGTCCATCGTTGGAATAGGAGCCGGAACATCGGGTAATGCGCCAACGTGCTGACCGATCAGCCGACGCAGGGCGTGGTATTTGGGGGTGGCTTGTCCCTGTTCGTTTATAGGTGCATCGTAGTCGTAGCTCGTCAGATCGGGTTGGTATTCCGTTGGTTTGAAGCCGTTGGCACCCGCCGTAAAGCCAAAGTTGGTGCCGCCATGAATCACGTACAGATTGAACGATTTCTTCGTGTCCATGAGAAAGCGAATCTCGCTCAGAAAACCCGCTGTATCAGGACGCGCCCATTTTTCGCCCCAGTGCGTTAGCCAGCCGGGGTACGACTCGCTGCTGAAAATAGGGACGCCGGGGTTGGTACGGGTTGCCAGATCGAAATTACTCTGGTTCGCACCGGGATCTAACCCAACGGCTACACCGGGTAACGAACCGGCCGCCAGGTTGGCAACGGCGGGTCCATCGGCGGTATAAAACGGTACGTTGATCCCGTTATCCTGCCACAGCTGATGAATTCGCTGCATGTAGGCGCGGTCGTTGGCGTAGCTGCCGTACTCGTTTTCTACCTGTACCATCAGGATTGGGCCGCCTTTACTGATCTGCAACGGTTTGACAAGCCCAGCCAGTTTCTTAATATATCGCTCGGCAGCCGCCATGTACGTTGGATCGAGGCACCGGACTTTTACGTCGGCGGTTTTGAGCAGGTAGGGGGGCAGGCCACCAAAATCCCATTCGGCGCAAACGTACGGACCGGGGCGTAGCAGAACCCATAATCCTTCCTCCTGAACGAGCCGGATAAATTCGACAATGTCACGGTTGTCTGTTTTAAAATCGAACACGCCGGGTTTTGACTCGTGGTAGTTCCAGAACACATAGGCTGCGATGGTATTACAGCCCATCGCTTTAGCCATTCGGATGCGCTGCTGCCAGTACGCACGCGGAATCCGAGCCGGATGCATTTCACCGCTAATTAACTGGAAAGGCTTGCCGTCTAACAGAAAATCCGTTTGACCTAAGGCGAAGGTGTGCTGACTACGTTGGGCGAGAAGGGAGCCACTGAACAGGCAACCACCCAGCATAAGACCGGTAACGATTGTAAAAAAAGAACGCGGTAAACTCATTGGCATGTTAGCGGGATGAAATAAAAGTCGAGTCAAATCCTGTTACGCAGAGTTGGCTCGCTCGCAAAAGTACGGCTTACGGGTTAGCAATACGGTCTTTTCATCTTCGAACTAGCTTGTCTAGTCCTGACTTAGATTGGTGAGTGGTGTCGGTTTCTTAAAACCGACACAAATTGTTGACGCGAAGTGTCGGTTTTAAGAAACCGACACCACTCACCAGGCTGAGAACTGGATTGGGACAAATCTAACATCTCGGACAATACTAGTTAGCGATACGGTCTTTTTGGGTTTAGAAGTCAGTCAACCCTTGCTAACTCCGCAGTGTTTTCGGAGTGAACCGATTTAGGCGATGGTTCGATAGCCGTTGCCTAAAACAGGTCTGGTTACCGGGGGCGTATTCAGTAACTTTCCCCGGTTCGGTACCGTACTCAATAGACGTCGCGGATGGCGGATGGCTGATGAGTGTGTAACGTCTGTCCTGGTAATGAGGGGTTCTGTGGATTACCGTTTGTTCACCCACTGTTACCAACTGATGACTTATCCGCGACTCAGAAACGAGTACGAACCAATCCATCCTTTTCTATTCACACCTGCATACTGAGCGGGTACAATTCATCGGTTCCCAGTTCATAAAATCCCTCCTCATGAAACGGCACATCTACCTTTTCCTGCTGACAGCGTTAGTTACGTCTACGGCAGTGGCCCAGCAGAGTTTACCTACCGCCAGTTTACCCGCTACACCCAAGCGTCCCGTAACCGATGTTTATTTCGGCAAGACGGTGGTCGATAATTACCGATGGCTTGAAGATATAAATAGCCCGGACGTGAAGGACTGGTTCAAGGCGCAGGGCGCTTACACCAACGCGGTACTCGACAAGATTCCGGGGCGGGATAAGCTGATCGAAACTTTCGTGGAATACGACAAACTCGTGTCAGTACGCTACGGTGAAATCAAGAAACGCGGCAATCTTTATTTCTACCGCAAGACGCTACCGGCTGAAAAAGTGGGTAAAATCTACGTTCGGCAGGGGAAAACGGGGACCGAAAAGCTGCTCTTCGATCCGACGGCGGTTGATAAAACCAAAACGTACTCGGTGACGAATTTCGCACCCAGTTCAGACGGTAAGCAGGTTGTCATTGGCCTACAGGAAGGCGGGGCTGAGCTGTCAACGGTTCGAACGATGGACGTAGCGACCCAAACGTTCCGGCCCGAAAGTATCACGGCGGTACAAGGGGGCGAGGTCAATTGGCTGGCCGACAATAGCGGGTTTTTCTATACACCCCAGAACTCAAACGACCCGAAAGATCCGAAAGGTAACCTCGATACAAAAGCCCGTATGCATCGGCTCGGAACCGATCCTAAAACGGACCCGGACCTATTTTCGCGCGCCAAGAACCCCGACATGGGTATCCGTCCCGACCAGTATCCGATCACGTTGATGTCCGGTGATAACACGCAGCTCTACGGGGAACTGGCTTCTGTGGACCGACGGGTCGATGCGTGGGTTGCCGACCCGGCTGACTTGGCGAAACCGGCCATTGCCTGGAAACGGCTGGCGGCCCCGTCTGATAGTGTCCGAAGTTACGTCAAAATAGGGGATCAATTGTTTCTGCACAGCATCAAAGGGGCACCGAACGGAAAAGTCCTGGTAACGGATGCGCGCAATCCCCAACCATCGTCGGCAACGGTACTGCTTCCCGAAGGCAAACAAAATATTAGCCGGGTGGTGCCGTCCAAGGATTTTCTCTTTGTGATCCTAAGCGATGGAATCAACGAAACCGTTCGGCAGTACGATGCGCGCAACAAGCAGTGGGCCGATGTTCCGGTCAAGATGACAGGCACCGTGTATGTCGAACCGTACGATGCGCCCCGCAGCAACGAAATTATCGTTTACGTAACGTCCTGGAACAATCCGGGTATGATGTATGACTATAATCCGGCTAATCAGCAACTGATCGTCAGTCCGTTTCACGTACCCATGAATTATCCGGGCGTGGCTGATCTAATCGTTGAGGAGCTAGAAATACCGAGTCACGATGGGACTAGGGTACCGCTTTCACTGGTGTACAAAAAAGGCCTCAAACGCGATGGAAACACCATTTGCTTTATGACGGGTTACGGTGCATATGGGTCTTCGGCTACACCGTACTTCAGCCGACGGAATCTGGCCTTGCTGAACCGGGGTGTTATTCTGGCCGAGACGCACCCGCGAGGAGGCTCTGAAAAAGGGCAGGCGTGGTATCAGGCCGGTTTCAAAACGACCAAGCCAAATACCTGGAAAGATTTCATCGCCAGTGGTGAATACTTGATTAAAAACGGCTATACCAGTGCCTCTAAGCTTATTGGCGAAGGAACCAGCGCGGGCGGAATTCTCATTGGTCGGGCCATTACCGAACGGCCTGATCTGTTTGCGGCTGCCATCAGCAATGTTAGCTGTTCCAACGCCTTACGAATGGAAAACTCGCCGAACGGTCCCGTTAATGCGCCGGAGTTTGGCACCGTCAAAGACTCGGTCGAGTGCATGGCCCTTTATGAAATGGATGCGTTTCAGCACGTGAAAGACGGCACCAAATACCCGGCGGTACTGTGCATAGGCGGTATGAACGACCCTCGCGTGATTGCCTGGCAACCGGGCAAACTGGCTGCTGCCCTGCAAACGGCCAGTACGTCGGGAAAGCCCGTGCTGATGCAGGTTAATTACGACAATGGTCATTTTACGGAAGACAAGGCCGTCACCTTTCGCAACTTTGCCAATATGTACGCCTTTGCGCTCTGGCAGGCGGGCCACCCTGATTTCCAGCCTAGGGCCGTGGTGAAGAAATAAACTCAGGTCAACTAATCCATTGTCCACACCGTATCAACTAGACCCGGATCATGATAAACGGCTCGTTGTTTCATTTCGAAAAAATAATCATTCTGCTTTCTCTGCTGACCGGAGCGACGGTTACAAAGTCGTTGCCCGAAAAGGTATTAGTTGCGCCGGTTCCCTGTACCATGAGCAACGGGAAGCCCCGACCGTACCCTTGCGAATTTGCCATACAAACCGTCTGGTTTATGGGTAAAAATGGAAACGTGGTTGGAAAAATTACGCCCGGAAATACAAGCGTTAAACTCCCTAAAAGCAAAGCCGACAGCAGCTTTACGTCTACTGCTGGCGAAAGTTTTATCTACACCGTTGCGGTGGATTTCCGACGCATCAATGTACCCGCTTTTCCTAAAAAAGAAGTGACGATTCCTGGTCTGGGTTTTTATACCATTAGCACCTCGACGGTCGATTCGCCCATTTCGCCGGGTGAGTTGACCGTCGTTCGTCGGCTGGATGTGGGTCCGAGCCTACCGAAATCGGGCCTCCGACCCGTTCGGGCTTCGTTCAAGCTGCAACTGAATTATGCCATGTCGGGTGGGCAGCCGACTCTGATTGCGCCGGTGCGGTACATTCAGATTGCGAACCCCATCACATTCACTAAATTTCCGTCGTCTATCAATCTGTATCGCGACCGGGCCGAAGCCTGGATTACCTGTAGCGCGTCCGTAGATTTCTCCAAATAAATAGCTTAACGTGAATAATGGGTATTTTTTGTCATCACTCGTACCTCGGGATGACAAAAAAGCGACATCAAAATGATTGGTGATTGATTGTCAATGAGTAAAATTCATTATTGACGTTAGTTTATGGATTGATCTGCTTTCTCCCGATCCCAATTGCAATAGTTATCAAAACGTGTCTATGCATACAATCAAGTGGTATTTTACCGTGGCGGCCCTGTTGCTCGTTGCTCCCTCGTTTGGACAGCGGCTGGACGTCGGAATCCGGCTTCAGAAAAGCATTAACCTGTACACCGAGAACGGCTTAACGGTGCAATACAGTCACCCGAAACTGGTGTCGCAGCGTTTGTCTATCGGTGTCAGCTACGTCACCTCCCGGTTGGGTACGGCCCTTAACTCCAACGCGATCAAACAGGATAACTTTCTTGTTTCAGCGTCGTATTATTTCCAGCCGGGCTGGCTTATTCAGCCGTTTGTCCGGGCGAATGTCGGGTATTTTAAAGCCAATTATGGCAGTGATCTATTTAACGATCTACCAGCTTCGTCGCTGCTGGCTTCCCCCGAACTTGGCCTCTGCTATTGCCCCAACTTCCCGCTCCGCATCAACGGATCTGTTGGGTACAATGCCATCACCGGCAACGGCCTGACTGGTCCCGGAACGCTCTATCCGGTCTTTGTGCAGACCAGTATTACCTGGAACGTCTTCAAAAAAACAAAATAGACACATGAAAGTAGCCATTAGTTTACTCGTCCTGCTGGTCTTTGGGTTGAGTTGTTCGTCGGAACCAGCCATCACCAAGGAAATGTTGGACGGCGGCACCCTGTTTGACCCCTCGCTGTACAAACCCGAGGAGTATCTGCTTTCGAAAGCGATTCCCAATCCCACATCCGAACAAGCCCGTAGGCCGGTTATCATCGCCTGTCATGGTTACTCCGCTACGACGTTTGAATGGGACGAATTTCGAAGCTGGTCGGCAGGACGATCGGATTTTTACCTGTCGCGGGTACTTTTAGGCGGCCACGGGCGCAGTTACGACGACTTCAAAAAATCGACCTGGCACGACTGGCAGGCGTCTATAACCACGGAGTACGAACAGTTGGTGAAGGCGGGTTATCAAAACATCAGCCTGCTGGGTTCTTCCACCAGCGGAGCGTTGTTAATGGAACTAGTTGCTTCCGGTTATTTCGCCAATCGCACGGCACCGCGCAACCTGTTGCTGGTCGATCCTATTGTGATTCCGTCTGACAAGTCGTTGTCGCTGATCGGTGTCGTTGGTCCCATGATTGGGTATATCGCTACCGATCAATCCGCAGCAGAAGATAAGGTGTACTATCACTTTCGACCGCAGGAAACGCTACAGCAGCTACAAAACCTGCTTGGCGTTGTCCGCAACGATTTAGAAAAGGGAGTAACGCTGCCCGCCAACTGTACGCTGAAAATCTACAAATCAAAGAAAGATCCGGCTGCTGACCCCGTTAGCGCCGTGCTGATGTATCGGGGCACAACCCTGGCCGACGGAAGTCCGGTTGATGTCCAGATGGTCGATTCGGAGTTGCACGTTTACACCCGCTTGCAATTGCGCGAGGGCGTGACGGACAAAGACCGGCAAAATCAGACGGCTACCTTTACGGATATCGTGACCCGCGTACTCCGGTGAGCCACTTCTAGTCTGTGATCCAATAAGTACTAAAGCAGAAATAGGTTAGAGTATTCTACAATGGTGTTTTTGTCATGCTTCCTGCCGCTCCGGCGGGCCGGTCAGCATGACAAAAATGACATAATGTATTTTCGATGATCTACTTAGCCTGAAAACGTACTGCCCTTGATGAATACACTATCCATTCCAGCTCCTTTTGCAACGACCGTAACCATGCGGTTCGCCCCACTTACCAAACGCGACTCGTTCGATCCGGATTCGTGGCCATCGACCCCGCTTCAACCGCTCAGCGCGCAGCCGGGTTACTGGCAGATTGATGTGGCCGAGCTTGCCTTGAGCGACGGTGATTACGAGTACGAATTCATCCTGGATGACAAAACGGATTCGCCCGTGCCGGACCCGTACGCTGAAGAAATTGTCCGGTTTGGTGGGTATCGAGGCTTATTTCGCATCCGCGACGGAGTGCGCTGGCGCTGGCCGTTCTCGTGGGCAGATGAATTGTCCAGTGGCGTTAAACTGCCGGATAACAACCAGATCGTTATCTACGAAATGCCGCTGCGGTGGATGTCCAGCGGACCCGAATTGATCCGTCAGGTAGGCTTGGGTACCTTCGATCAGGCTATTTTCGCGCACCTCGACCAGTTGGCGGATTTGGGCATCAACACCATCGAACTACTGCCAGTTCAGGATTCGGCGGATACGTTGAACTGGGGTTACGGTACGCGCTTCTTTTTTACCACTGACTTTGACATGGGGCCGCCCATCGATCTTAAAGTGTTTATCAAGCAGTGCCATCAGCGGGGTATTCGGGTGTTTCTCGACGTGGTAATGAATCATGCCCGCGAATGTCCGCTCGAAAAGCTGGCCTTCGACTGGTTTTTCCTGAACAGTCCAAGTGAAGAGCCGGGACGAGGGCAGGATTGGGGAGCGCGGATGTTTCGGTACCGAAAACGCTTCAACGGCCACTATCCGGCCCGTGAGTTTCATTACCAGATGGCGCAGTTCTGGATCGAAGAGTACCACATCGACGGCTTTCGGCTGGACGAATTTCAGAGTATCGACAACTGGGACTTTATCCAAACCTTCCGTGAGCGCGCCACGGTTCGTTCTAAACAACTGTTTCCCGACCGGCCCTTCCTGGTGATCGCCGAAGATTCCTGGCGTCGTTCGGACATTGTTTACGACAAGCCGGGCAATCCGTCCGGGCGCAAAGTGGTCGATAGCATGTGGAATTTTTCGTACCGGGACGACATTCGGCAGTTGATGGGTAACGGCATTCAGACCAGCTGGGGGCAGCCGTCCCGACGCGAACGAATTGTCGCGTTTATATCGGGTCGAAAAACCTGGAACGGGCTGAGTCAGTCTTTTGTGGGTGGCTTCGCAGACCTTTCTCAGAACGTAAATTACATTACCTCGCACGATGTTGAGAAGCCGGAAGAAGCCCGGTTTATGAATTACCTATTCGGGCAGTTGCTTCGCCAGAAACAACTAGGAGACGGTTCGGTTGATACCATTCGAACGATTGTCGATACCATTGCCGGGCAGTCGGAGGCAATCATCGCAACGCATGCCGAAGCCCTGGAGCGTGTGCGCAGTGGCTTTGCTATCCTGATGACGTCGGTTGGCATACCCATGTTGCTGGCGGGCGAAGAATTTGGCGACATCCACGACCTGGATCAAACCGATTACCGCCTGAAAATGTCCGATCCGGTTGACTGGCAGCGCCGGACTCAGCCGGGCCACAGCGACCTCTGGAACGCGGTCCGTGCGCTTATCTACCTGCGTACGTCACATCCGGCACTACAACGGAATGAAATTGAGTTTTTCTACTTCCATCCAGCGATTGATCAGAATGATAGTACGCGGGTTTTTGCCTACTGCCGAACCAATGGCCGACCGGTGGGCAGCGAAGGACAGGTCGTTGTCGTTGCCAACTGCGGACCGCACAACTTTGCGCAATTCTGGCTTCCCTGGCCGTGGACGAATACAAGTCAGATAAAAGAGGTTGGGCCGCCAGCGAAGGGTACACTGCCTACGTTTCCGTTCAATGCCAACAGCGCAAACCTCTCGCTCGGCCCTTATCAGGTACGGGTTTTTACTACCTAGATCACATGCGCTTTTGTGAACATAAATAGTCCCCAATCCTAAATTAACGGAACGGCGAGAGAGCCAGAGGAAGTAGCTTTTGTTCAACCCGATCCATGCCAAACGAACGCAGTATGCCAGTGCGGCACGGATCGGATTGACCCCGTGTTAGAAGCCTAAATCCTGACGACTGGCCTGATCATTGTTAGGAAAACATTGTCCTGACGGTAGCGAGCTTGGCGCATAGCGACGCAGATCGGGGTCGCGCAGGCCATCCCGCAAAAACGTCACCAAATACGTTTGTTCGCTAGCCGTCAGATTGAGCGGCTTAAACTCAGTAGCCAGTTGGGCAACCGGTACCTCCTTATTTTCGGGAATAGCCTTGTTCAGATAGTCTACAATCGCTTCCAGACTTGTAAACGAACCCCCATGCCCGTAAAAGGGTGAGTCTTTCAAATTATAAAGCTGCGGGACTTTAAACTTGTACATATCGGCAGCTTTTCCCGTAAAGCCGCCACGACCCTTGTGGTCACTCAGGCTGGGATCAGCCTTCACAATGTGAAACTCGCCCAGCGTGCCGTTGCGCAAACTATTCATTCCGAGCGAGTAAAAGCGCATCGAGTTTAAGGCAGGACCCGTGTGGCAACGCACGCAGCCCGCTTTTCCAAAAAACAAAATGGCTCCTTGCTTCTGCTCGTCCGTCATCGCCTGTACATTGCCCCGGAGCCATAGCTGAAAAGGAGCTTTGTTGGTTAATGCCGTTCGGGTATAAGCGGCTATCGCCAGCCCCGCATTGATTTTTGTCTGGTAATCGTTGGTCCAGTTATCCTTGAAAGCCAGCTGAAAAAGCTGCCGGTACGTATGATTTCCCTGAAAGGCCGACGCCCGCATATCGAGCCGGTGTACATCCTGTGCTGCAATGGACTCGGTTTCTACACCCTGAAACCCTAGTTTGTTTTTCTCCATCGGTGTGCCTACCGCCCAGAACGCTTCGGTACCCACGTTGGCATGGGTAGCACCCAATCGTCCGGCCCAGAGCATATTGGTCTGAAAAGCGACATTCAGTGTTGTGGGAGGGCGCAGGGGCAAGGCATCTATTTCGTCGGGTTCATAGCGGACGTTTCGTCGACGACCTTTACCATCGACACCAAATCCTTCTCCGCCTTCGCCCATGCCCTGTGGTAAGCAAGCCTGAAACCCAGCCTTTGCGTTGTGACAACTGGAACAGGAATACGTACCAAAGCCAATGAGTCTAACAGGTTTGCGGCCTAGCGCCGTCTCATGAAACAAAAGTTTGCCCAGGTTGACTTTCGCATCGCTGAGCGGGTTGCGGGGATCTTGCGGGATCTGATCATACTCTGTAGACTCCGGTAACCGAAAGAAGGCATTCCCGATGTTGTTGGACGTTTGCTTCAGTAAAGCTTCTAATTTGTCATCCGAAGGACCTTTTTGCAGAGCATCTACCTGAGGGTGGCAACTGGCCAGAAGAAACAGTAGAGCCGTAGACACCCAGCAGGATGCCTGATAAATAATGTATTTCATGCTTGTAGCGCAAGTTTGGTAGCCTATAGTCTGATTCGGACGGACATGGACTAGTCAGTCTATTTATCCGTCAACGCGGTGGGCGACTACCTTGAGAAAGGAAAATGACAGCCAAGCCCGACAACGAATAATTGTCGGATTCGGATGGTAAACGAAGTTCAGGTTAGCTAAGAAGCAGCCCGTTGTTTGGCGGAGGAGCGTGGATAGACGAATAGGACTGCGGGACGACTATTCTGACATCGTCAAAGTCGGGCTGTTGGCTACACTCGTAGCAAAGAACCCGGAGCGATTGTCGCTCCGGTGGTGAATACTCGCTGATTATCAGCTTGATCAGTTTTCGCGTTTTATGAGTAGCGTAATCCCAATCGGTAAGATAATCTTCCAGAAAGGAAAGCAGATCTGGATCACCGAAGCGAGCGTTCTTGGTTTCTAGGCAAAGCAATACCAAAGCCTTATCGTGGACTTCCAGCCGGATTGGCTCGTAATAAGCGGACCGGTACGAAAAGCCTCTGTCGGTTATAGCGGGCCTGGACGCCTGGTCTGGTGAGTTTGGTAACGCTACGTTAAATTCAACCAGACTATCGGTTGAGCGATACATGGTTAAGTCGTGAGCAAGCGTCTTTTCCTGTTGCCACTGATACACATTCCATACGAAAGTAACCGCTAGCGTATGGAGCAGGAGTAACCCAGACAGCAGGATGGCAACAATCGTTTTCACTCGTAGGCTGCAGGAACGTGGCGGTTATGATGGTACCCGAAGCGCATGGCGCATACCTATTTCCTGGCAAAAATGAGGCCATTTGCCGAATCTCGCAGAGAAGACTGGAAGATAGCGCTACGAGGAAAACCAGTACCGTTTACAGTTTTCTGCCACCGACGAAGCCGCTTTTGTGTTAAGAATCAATGGTAGTTTTGCCGCTCTAAAAGCAGAAAGGCTGCCAACATGGGCAGCCCGATCTGTACAACGAAACGAAAATGTTAGACACGTAAAAACGTTTTTTTCTTGTAAAGAAAGTACAGAAAAGCCCACTTCGCGGCTAGGAGGGCGATTACACCACCCACTTCCCGAACGGCCTCGGAATGGGACAGCTTCAGAAGCCCGCCAAAAAAGAACTGGGCTGCGTAGCCGAAATCAATAAATTCAACGGCCAGATAAATCAGGATGGAGTTCATGCCGATTATGGTAAAGAAAAACGTCCAGCCTTTGATACCTTTCACGTCGATCACCCAGTAAAACAAAGCCAGGAGCGACAAACTCAAACCGCCGGTAACCAGCACGAACGAACTCGTCCACAGGTTTTTGTTGATGGGGAAAACAAAGTTCCAGAGCCAGCCGAGTGCAACAAGCGATAGGCCCGCGCCGAGCAACTGTAGCGCTTTCTTTGGGCCGGACTTGTACTGTGTACGTAGGTAATTACCGGCAAAAATTCCCAGCAGGGCGTTGCCGATAGCCGGAATGGTTGAAAACAGCCCCTCCGGGTCATGGATGGTTTTGTACAAGTGACCTGGTACCAACAGACGGTCGATGTAGCTAGCCAGATTACATTCCATCGTCAACACACCCGCTCCGCAACCCGGTACGGGAATTAGTTTCATCGCTGCCCAGTAGCCGAGCAGAATACCCACAAACCAGATGTACTGCATCCGGGGCCGAGCGTACAAATAAATCAGTTGGGCAAACATGCCCGCCAGGCCAATGCGTCCCAATACGCTCGGGAAACGCATGTCGTGAATGGCTTTGGTGAATAAGCCGTTGTTGTAAATGATACCCAGCACGACCAGAATAAGGCCCCGGCTGATCACCTTCCGGGCGATCTCTGCTTTGTCGGCCCCTCTGTCCAGACGCGACCCGATGGAAAAAGGCGTCGAAACGCCCGCCATAAATAGAAAGAGGGGAAAGATCAGGTCGTAGGCGCGAAAGCCGTTCCAGTCCGGATGCGTAAACTGGTCGGCCAGCAGCACGGCCCATGCCCAGCCGGTCGTTTTCGCGAGCGCATGAAAGACTTCTTCGCCACCCATGATCCAGAACATGTCGAAGCCGCGTAAGGTGTCCAGAGAGAGTAGCCGTTTGACGGGGGCGGGTTGGGCAACGGCGGGTTCTACCGACGCACTTGAGCTAGTTAGATGTGTTTGCATACGAACGACTTGGTTGTTTTGGCTTGTTTAGGGGTCAGCGAATGAGGATGCTTCGAGCGATTGGCATGAGCCAATTGGTTTGAAAAGCCAATATAGCAGAATCGGGTAAAGCAAAAGCAGTTCGCGGGCGAAATGGAAGAAATTGCTGCCCTGTGAATCAAAGAAGTAAGTCGCTAGCACCAAAGAGCGGGTAAATCCGCTCTGATTCGCTGAGTGGATCAGCCATCAACAGATTGGCAAACCGTTGAAAGAAGTTCTTTGCTGAGCAGTGTATTAGAGAGTCCGATGAATGACGGGTCGGTCGTGCGGACTGGAAGTCCGCGTTACGTGGGTTGTACGTTGCGCTTCTAGTAACTGGTCATTAAGACTAGCGATGAATAAACTCGTTGACGTTGGCCTGGGTAATTCGCAGTAGCCCTGTGTTTACAGAGGTAGGTACATTGGTAATGCCAGCCTGGGCATCGTGGGCCGACAGGCGGTTGGTCTGGTGAACCATGTCGTACAGAAACTGCGCGCCGTACCAGGTGAAAAGTTCGCGTTTTTGCCCGGCCAGCATCTGAATGACACCTTCCCGGACGAGTTGCAGGTGTTCCGGCTCCCAATCGACGGTCGTGACTTTTACTTTACCAACCCGACCCGCTTCTTTCACAGCCAGTCCGATACCGGGGCCGGAGTTGGAATCGAAACCACACAAACCGGCCAAGTCGGGGTGGGCGCTGAGCAGGTTAGACGTGATGCGGGCGGCTTCTTCGACGTTGGATCTGTCATCGAATTTGCCAACAACTTCAATCCCCGGATAGTCTTTGATGACATCGAGCAAACCCCGGAAGCCGGTTTCCATGCTGTTCAAACCGAAAATACCCAGGTACGCAATCTTTCCTTTGCCGCCGAGCAGTCGTACCATTTCGCGACCCTGCATCTGCCCAATTTCATACCAGTCCGTGCCGAGAAACGCGTGACGCTTCGAATTTGGAATGTCGGAATCATATACGACCGTTGGAATACCCGCAGCAACGGCTTTGTCGATAACGGGGCCAATGGCGGGGTCGGTGCCGTTAATAAGCAAGCCGGAAGGTCGGGTTCCGATCACTTCTTCAATGATATTAATCTGAGCGGGGACATCCCACTCGGCGGGGCCGAGCACCGAAACGTTTACCCCATGTTTCGCACCCCATCGTTTGAAGGCGGCCTGATCGTGGTTAATGTACATCGGCATCGTAACGGCGGTCGTTACCATCACGTATTCTTCATCCGCGCCCAGAGCGGTAGAGTCTGAGACGGTATTCAGTGCCGTTGTCGTCGATGCCTGACGGGGTGGTAGCTCGCAGGCAGCAAGGCTTAACAGGCTAAGTAGCAGTAGTTTTTTCATGCTAAGGCTCCCCGTTTTTGCAGGGCTTTATCGCTCCAGACAGCGGCTATCAAGATGAGTCCCAGAATAATATCCTGCCAGTAACCGGACACTCGGGTCAGCACCATGACGTTACTGACCAGTCCCATAAACATAGCCCCGAGCAGTGCGCCGATAATTTTACCGTGTCCTCCCGACAAACTGGCTCCGCCCAGGATTACGGCGGTGATAACGCGTAACTCCAACCCCCGGCCCGCCGTCGGCAGGGCTGTGCCAAGCCGGGATGCTAACAACATACCCGCAACACCGGCCAGAACGGAGGTCAGTACAAATCCCCACAGTTTCATGCGTTTGACCCGAATGCCTGATAAGTCAGCGGCTTGCTCGTTGCCCCCGATGTAGTAGTAGCGCCGAAAAAACACGGTTTTATTCATCAGAAAAGCGAACGTACCGACAATCAGGAGCATGTACCAGACGGGCATCTGAATACCCAGCAGCCTCGATTGACTGAGGGCGTTGAACCAGTAGGGAAGGTTCTGAATACCGGAGCCGCTGATGAGCAGGGCACCTCCACGTACAATGCCCATCATCGCCAGGGTTTGAATCATGGGATTGATGCCCTGGTAGGCGATGAGGTAGCCATTGACTGCGCCAATAAGTCCGGCACCGATCAAGGTTAAGACTACGGCGACAGGAACGGGAATGCCATACACCATCATTGTGTAAGCGGCAATGCCCCCCGAAAAGGCGACGACGGACCCAACCGATAAGTCAAAAACACCCGCAATCAGGAGCAACATCATCCCGACGGCCACGATCGTGTCGATGCTGAGGTTCAGAAGCAGCTGGCTCCAGTTGCCGAATGTTGGGAAGGTCTGTGGAAATACCAGGGCTGCGCCAAGGCCAATCAGCACGATGGTCAGCGTGAGTGAATAGGTGCGTTCCTGAACAAGTTGGCGCATAGGAAGCTGATGTTATAGAGGTGCGTACTGTTTGGCCGCATCATCGAGGATCAGCACCCAATCCTGCCCGTAACCCTTCGAGGGGGGCGTAAATGACTTGGGCTGCTGGTTGTCGAACGTACCCGCCGACTGACTTTTTCCCGAACGCGGGTCGTACCAGGTAGCGGTAACGGTTTTCCCCGAAATCTTACCGGGGTTTACCGTAAACGGCTTTCCAACTGTAGTGTACACAAAAGCGTAATCCTTACCGCGCGTGGCCTGAATGCGCTCCGCCGGACTCAGGTTGTTTTCAACGATCAGCGATTGATCCGGTACGCGATCCAGCAAAGGGCGGGCGGTCATTAACGTTCGAACGTGCTTCATCTGCTTGGCACCGGGCAGATCGAGCGCTTCGGGCCAGAACAGATGCGGATTGTTGACCGATGGCCGTTTCGAACTGTACATCTGCCAGATGTCGTGACAACCGTACGTATGCCCGTGCGCTCCCGCAAACAGATCCTGGTACGCATACAAGCGTACATCATACGCGTTGGACGTGCCCAGATCTTTGGCGTTGAAACAGACCGGATGATCTTCGTAAATTGGTTCGGCATCCATCGTCGGCTTGGTCGGCTGGCGGTTGTACGATACGCTGATGTTGTCGTAGATGGGCGTAAACCGGCAGTGCCCGTTCTGGTGCATGTTGAAGTCAAACCAGGGCTCGTTCTGAAACCACTTGGCCGCTCCACCGTCGAGTCCGTTCGGTTGTGAGTGATAGGATAGCAACGCGTTAGCGGCTCCGCCAACGCCGTCCTGAATCCCCTCGGCCATGGCCCGCCAGACGGCTACATCCTGCGAACCATCGCGCGGATTGCGGTCGCCCCCTAAAATCCAGACAATGTTCTCCCGGTTTTTGTAGCGATTGCCGAGAAAGCGCCCGTACGTACGAGCGTTGGTAGGATTGAAAATTTCCGGTCCTTTCCCCCAGGTGCTTTTAAACAGTTTGTCCCCCCAGGTTGGCAGAAACCCGATAACGATACCGTACTGAGCCGCTTTGTCAACGATATAATCGACGTGCTTGAAATACGCTTCGTTGGGTTTCGTCGGGTCGTAGTCGCTAAGGGGGGTGTCTCCGTAGGGGTTTGGTTCGTTCAAACCGTCAAATTCCGCCAGAGCCACGGCCTGCACTACCGTAAAACCCTGTTCAGCCCGCTTTTTCAGGTACTGATCCGCTTCTTCGCGATTCAACCGGTGAAACAGTTCCCAGGCCGTATCACCCAGCCAGAAAAAAGGTTTACCATTCTGGTGAACCAGGTAGCGTTTGTTGTCAGACACTTTCAGGCGACCGTTGGTAAACGGCTGCTGCGCCAGCAATTGATCCTGAATACACAAGAACAGCATCAGCAAAACGAAATTTTTCATGGGTCTAGGAATAGTCGTTAGCGGACAGAGCGGTTAACGAGCCGTAATGTCTTTTACCTGCTCGCGGATGTCGTCCATCTCGAAGATACGCTGCCAGCCTTCGCGGAACAGGATCGGTTTGGCGCGTTTGGAAATCTTATACGCGGCATCCGAAAACGTCCCGTTTACTTCCTTGAACAGCACAGCAATCTGAATGCGCAGGTGACCGAGCACAAAGTCGCGGGCGGCTGCTTCGGGCACACCAAGGGTAACAATCCGGTCGTACCCTTCTTTCACCACCTCCATGCAGGTCTGGGCCAGCGTTTCAACCATAGCGGGTTCCAGAATAGCCATTTGTTCGAGCGTGATGCGGTGCGTATCCTTGACCGGTCCGTACATATCCTGAGCAACTTTTTCGCCCAGCTGGTAGTGCTCTTCCGTTCCGGCCATCAATGCCACCACAATCGACTGCTTAGCCGAGATTCCACCGTAGAAATCGCGGAAGGCGGCTTCGGTTGGCTCCCAGTTGAATACCGATGGGTGACAGGGGTGAGCAATGACGTAGCCCAAATCGTCGCGGTGGGCGATGACACCATCCAGCGGAGCGGCTGGGTCGAGCGTCAATACCAGCGCTCCCGGTTTCATTTGCGGGATAATTTCTTCCGAAAGTTTGCCAATAGCCACGTCGGGCAGCGCCAGAATGACCACGTCGGCTTCCGAAACGGCTGGCCCCGGCTCGCAGACCGTTACGCCCCGTTGCCGCAGGTTTTCAATACCCTGGGGTGCAATTTCGAGGTAAGAAACGTCGTAGCTAGCCAGCTTTTTAAAGTTGTCGGTCAGGCGGCAGCCCATTTTACCACCGGCCCCTACTAAAGCAATTTTGGTCATTGGTTTTGGGTTTAGGATCTTCTAAGATGTATGGTCAACCGTAAACAAGCCACTATTTTTTAGGTGCGTAAGACTTTCTTCGGCCCAGACGGCTTCCTTCCGGATACTATCCGCCAGCGTTGATTCGGGCACGACCCATTGCTCCAGGATGGCCGTCTGGCAACGCCCGTACTGGCTTACCTGATCCACTAGCCACGGTATATTGAGCATTCCCTGACCAGCGATCCGGCCGTCGATCTGAAAGCCCATTAGGTGCGGAGGCCGCTGAATGCCGAAGTCTTTCAAATGTAGGTTGACCGTATAAGGGGCTAATGTTCGTACTACTTCGGCCAGCCCTTCACCGGCGCCCATCGAGTTGACAGAATCCAGACAAATGCCTACGCGAGAACTGCCCACGCGTTCAACAATGTCGGCAAATTCACGCGCCAGTAGTCGGTCATGATTCTCAATACCAAGCGTCACGTTCGCTCCGTCCAAATCGGGTAAGGCATTTCTCAACAGATCGATAATCACCTCGACGGACGGTTCGTAGTCGACCGTATCCAGAACAAACCGGAGCAGACGACTCTGCAACCGGTCGGCAAGGGCAATGTACCGGTAAAGGTGCGCTTCGGTAAGGCCGCGTGCGCCGATCTCCAGCGTAATTCCCTGTTGAACGCTTTGTCTGCTTAATTCTGCTAACTGCTCGTCCGCTAGTTCGTGCAACGGCCAGTTATCGCCGAATTGCACCAGCCGCACGCCAAGCCGGACGGCCTGATCCAGTAACCGTAGCTCGTCGAGGGGTTGGGCGGGGCGGTTCCCTGGCACGCCAACTGCCCAGCCATAGGTGTACGTGCTGATGCCGAGTTGCATGGCTTAAAGCGAGTTTCGTAGCGTTAAACCACCCGGATTCGCAACCTTATCGCGTTGACGGTCAGCTAGTAGCTGGCCTGCCGTTTTGCCCATCAGGGCGAAGTCGGTCGAAATGACGCTGATACCGCCCGCCAGAATTTCTTTCATGGGGGTGTCATCGTACGAAAGCAGCCCGACCTGTTTGCCTAATTCTAATTTCAGCTGGTCAATGTCTTTCAGAAAACTCACCAGGTCGCGGTCGGCAAAGAGCAGAAACGCTTCACCTTCCTTTACCAGATCCGCCGAATACGTATCGACGATGCGGACAGGAAAGTCGTGAATCTGACCGAACCGGTTAAAGCCGGCTTGCAGACTTGCCGGGACATACTGAAAGCGATCTTTTGACAAAACAAGCGTTAATCGCTGGTAGTGCTGAAGGCGATCAAAAGCCGCCGAGAGCGCATTGAAAATATCTTCTTCGAAATCCTGATAAACCGCCGAAAAATCGCCGGACAAGGTAGGGATTGTCTGATCGAGTAACAGTAATTTTTCGGGTGGAACCAGTGCCACGATTTCGGAAACGTCGCTGTCAAAATGCGGCATAAGCACATAGGCGTTGAAGCGACCCAGGTTGTTACGGATAAGTGTGTCAAAAACCGCCGAATCGTAGTGGTGGAAAAACACACTCAAGGTAGCGTCTTCCGGCAAGGCCGCTTTCAGAGAGTCGTACAGCGTTTCTTTGTAAGCGTTGAGCGTATCAAAGATGACCAGCACATTCAGCGACGTACGCACGTTGGTACTGGCAACGTAAAAACCTTTGCCATGCTGTGAGCGCACAATACCCCGTTGCCGGAGATCCTCGTACGCTTTGGCAACCGTTACTTTCGCTACTCCCTGCGTCGTAGCCAGTTCGTTGATGGACGGCAACTGCTGGCCAAGCGATAGCGTTCCCTGCTCAATACCCGTCAGCACGGTTTCAATCAGTTGCTGGTATTTCGGCTGGTCAGTAACGGCAACGCTGTCTTGCATAATCGGTATAACTTTTTTGAGGATTTATTGCATAGTAAGAAAAAGAAACTACATTTGGCCACTGTTTGACTAATACAGTAGAGTACAGTAGAGTACGTGCAAATGTAAGGCTATTTTGGAATAATCAAATAAAATCAGCTAAAAGTAAAAAAATCGAGATTTTCCAAAGTGGCCTATTGATTTGAAACAACAGACATTGAGTTCGCATTGACCGGCTTAGTCATGAAACCACTAAAATTTGCCGTAATCGGCACCGGCTTCTGGGCCAATTACCAAATTCCAGCCTGGTTTGAGGTCGGCGGGGTTGAACTCATCGCGCTCTATAACCGCACGCGCGCCAAAGCCGAACGAGTCGCTCAACAGTTTGGCGTGCCGAACGTGTACGATACCATTGACGAACTGCTCGACAACCACGCCCACGAACTCGACTTTGTGGACATCATCACCGACGTAGATACGCACGTGTTGTTTACCACGAAAGCGGCTGAACGAGGGCTCGACGTGATTTGTCAGAAACCGATGGGGCCGAGCCTGAACGATGCGCAACAGATGCTGACCGTGTGCCAGCAAGCGGGTGTCCGGCTGTACATCCACGAAAATTTTCGCTGGCAAACGCCCATTCGTGCCCTGAAGTCGGTACTCGATTCGGGGGTGATCGGTAAACCGTTTAAGGCGCGGGTTAGCTTTTGTTCGGCTTTTCCGGTGTTCGACAATCAGCCGTTTCTGGCTGATCTCGACCAGTTTATTCTGACTGATATTGGCTCTCATATCCTGGATATTTGTCGGTTTTTGTTTGGAGAAGCCGAATCGCTTTATTGCCAGACAACGCGGGTGAATCCACAGATAAACGGGGAGGATGTAGCCAATGTGCTGCTCCGGATGGAAAGCGGCTTGACCTGCTACGCTGAGATGTCGTATGCGTCGTTGCTGGAACGGGAAGCGTTTCCCCAAACGCTCGTGAGTGTCGAAGGGGCGGCTGGGTCGGTCGTGCTGACGAATGATTATGTGCTGAAAACGACAACGGCAAACGGGACGGTTACTACCCATGCTACTCCGCCCAACTACAGTTGGGCCGACCCGGACTACGCAGTCGTCCATTCCTCGATTGTAGCCTGCAACCAGAACCTACTGGCTGATTTGCAGGAGCCAGATCGACAGGGCGCTGGACTCGCTGAAACCACCGGAGCCGACAATTTTGAAACCGTCCGGCTGGTCTATGCAGCTTACGATTCAGCAAAACGAAACGAAGTCATTCCGTTGAAACGATAGATGGTACAACTCCGCCACATAAGCAAACACTTTCCCGGCGTGAAAGCGCTGAACGACGTATCGCTTTACATCAGGGCGGGCGAAATTCACGCACTCTGTGGAGAGAACGGAGCCGGTAAAAGTACGCTGATGAACATCCTGACCGGCAATCTGCGTCCCGATGCGGGTCAGATTTTGCTTCGTGATCAGCCCGTACAAATCACCGGACCGGCGGAAGCTACCAGGTTGGGTCTCGCGATTGTCTACCAGCAACTGAGCTTAATCGATAGTCTGACGGTCGCGGAAAATATTTTTGCCAATCGACAGCCCTACAATCGGTTTGGCTTGATTCAATACAACGCTTTGTACGAACAGACTCAGCAATTACTCAATCAGCTGGTTCTGAACGACATTCGGCCCCAGGCGCGCGTTGCTGACCTGTCGCCGGGGCAAAAGCAGATGGTTGAAATTGCCAAAGCGCTTTCGCAAAATCCGGAAATTTTACTGCTTGACGAACCGACGGCATCCCTCACGGAGCGAGAAACAGCTACGTTGTTTGCACTCATCCGGCAGTTGCGGGCGCAGGGTAAAGCCATCGTTTACATTTCGCACCGGCTAACGGAAATTTTCGCTTTGGCCGATTGTGTATCGGTCTTGAAAGATGGTACCTATCAGGGAACGGAGCGAATAAAAGACGTAACGCCAGACTGGCTGATTAATCGCATGGTAGGTCGGGAAATCACCGCTGAACAAAATACGTCGTCGGCTACAAATGATGTATTGCTGCAAGTAGAAAACCTGGGCGGGTTGCGTTTTCAGGGGGTTAGCTTCCAACTTCACCGGGGCGAAATTCTAGGTCTGGCTGGTTTGGTAGGCGCTGGGCGTACCGAAATTGCCCGCGCTATTTTTGGCATTGATAAGCAACGCTCGGGGATTGTCAGACTAAATGGCGAAGTGGTGCAAATCGACCACCCGGACGATGCGGTTCGGTTAGGAATTGGCTACCTGCCCGAAGAGCGTAAACGGCTCGGTTTGTTTATGGAGCAATCCGTCGCCCAGAACATTGTCGCCGTCCGGCCACCCGTTGCCGGGCCGTGGTTCAGAGCCGGACGGGTGAAGGCACTGGCGGAATCGTTTCGGCTGCAGCTGGGTATCCGGACGCCTTCTGTAAACGTTCGTGTGGAAAACCTGAGTGGTGGCAACCAGCAGAAAACGATGCTGGCCCGCTGGTTACTCGCCAATCCCGACCTGCTGCTTGTCGATGAGCCAACGCACGGTATCGACGTAGGCGGCAAAGCAGAAATCTACACGCTCCTTCGTCAGTTGGCCGCCAAAGGGAAAGGTATTCTGCTTATTTCGAGTGAACTGCCCGAACTACTGGCTCTATCAGACCGTATTTTAGTCGTACGGGATGGGCAGTTGTCTGGTGAATTGAGCAGAAGCGAAGCAACCGAGGAAAAAATTATGGCATTAGCAACCGATTGACACAACCCAATGATTCGTTTGACCCACCTACTGACGATAGTACTTATTTGTGCATTACAGCTGACAGGCATCGCTACCTTCGCCCAGACTGGGCGATGGATGAAATTCGAAAAAGCCTTTACAAGCGCCAAAAGCTACTCGGACCCGCTGTATGACCTGAAAACGTTTGATGTTCAGTTCATGTCGCCGTCGGGAAAGAAAAAAACGGTGAGCGGCTTCTGGGATGGCGAGGCAAGCTGGAAAGTACGCTTCGCACCCGACGAAACGGGAAACTGGACTTATCGTTCCATCTGCTCTGATACGCTAAATAGCGGGTTGCATAACGTAACTGGTCAATTCAGTTGCGTAGCTTCAAAATCGTCGTTGGCTATTTACACGAAAGGAAGCATCGTTCATCCGAAAGGGTCGTATTCCCTTACCCACGCCGACGGTACGCCGTTCTTTTTTACAGCCTGTACCGCCTGGAATGGCACACTCAAATCGACCGATGCCGAGTGGAGCACGTACCTTCAGGATCGGGTCAGGAATCAGTACAACGTTATTCAGTTTGCGGCTACGCAGTGGCGCGGTTGTGCGGCCAACAGCGAAGGACAGGTGGCGTTTGAAGGCAGCGGTCACATTCGCATCAACCCGGCTTACTTCCGGCATCTGGACAAAAAGATTGACGAAATCAACCAGTACGGACTTGTCGCTGCGCCGGTATTGCTCTGGGCGTTGCCCGTTGCGGAAGGGCGTGAGCTAAGTCCGGGCTATTACTTGCCCGACGGTGAAGCCGCGTTGCTGGCCCGTTACATGGTGGCACGGTACGGAGGCAACCAGGTCATCTGGATATTGGGAGGAGATGGCAAATACATTCAGGAATACGAACAGCGCTGGAAAAATATCGGGCGGGCGGTTTTCAACCGGGAGCATCCGGGCGTAGTGGCCCTGCATCCGGGTGGACAATCCTGGATCGGAAAAGAATACGCTCAGGAAGATTGGCTCGACATTGTCGGTTACCAGACCGGGCACGATAGTAATCCGTCTACCATCCGCTGGATTACCGACGGACCTGTTGCGCGCGAGTGGGGGAAATTACCGCCTAAAGTTCTGATCAACATGGAGCCGGTTTACGAGCGCATCGGTCCTAATCTGGTGGATAAAGACGTACGAAATGCCAGTTACTGGAGTCTGTTTTCGACACCGGTTTCGGGTATTACGTACGGAGCGGCTGGTATCTGGCCCTGGCTGCGACCCGGCGAAGAAGTGCTGAATCACGGAAAGGCAGAAGGGTTGCCCACCTGGGACGAATGCATCAAACTGCCGGGTAGTGTGCAGATCGGCTACATGAACGCCTTAATGACCCGTTACAACTGGTGGCAGCTCAAACCCGCTCAGGATCTACTAGCCGAGCAGCCCGCTACGCCAAACGCGCTCAACCGATACGTAGCCGTTGTCCGGTCCGACGATCACAAAACCGTCATGGCGTATGTACCCACCGAAGGCACGGTAAAATTGTACAATCCGTTCAATCACGTTTACCAGGGACAATGGTTCAACCCGGTTACCAATCAATCGGCAGCCGCCACGCTTAATAGTCAGTCCGGTATGATTACCGCGAAGGCACAGGGAGCAGATGATAAAATCCTGATCTTGACCACCAAATGAGCCAGTCACCCCAATTTTTGCGGGCCGGTTCCGTACAGGTTCGCTACGAAAACGGCTTTTTACGGTATCTGACAACCGACGACGCCGAAATCGTTCGGATGATTTATTTCGCCATTCGGGACCACAACTGGAGTACGGCTACGCTGACTATCAGCGATGAAGAAATTCATCAAATAGGCGATTCGTTTCAGGTGGCGTATACCTGGCAAACGGACGATCTGGGTATTCAGATGACTGGACACGTTCGTATCCAGGGCGACGCCGACGGAACAATTGCGTTCGATTTTACCGGGAAGGCACTGAATGCATTTCAGAAAAACCGGATCGGCATTTGTGTACTTCATCCAATCGATGGAATATTGGGGCAACCCGCGCAGGTAGTCGCTCCCGACGGTACGATTACGGATGGGTATTTCCCGACGTTTATCAGTCCCCATCAACCTTTCCTGAACATTCAGACCTTACGCTGGAAACCGACTTCGGGTTCTAGCTGGCTGCTCGACTTTTCGGGTGATGTGTTTGAAACGGAAGACCAGCGAAACTGGACCGATGCATCGTTCAAAACGTATTCGACACCCCTGACGATTCCTTTTCCCGCAACCGTTTCAACTGGCGACGAATTCCGGCAACGGGTGGTATTCCGAAAAGCTATATCGGAGTTGACAGTACCGATTGCCGAGAAAGAGGTTCAGGCAATCAATCCGGCGGTGATCCGTACGGAACCGACTCAGCCACGCATCGGTGTAGGACAGTGGGCGGGCGGACCCCCGTTGACCGACGACGAGGCTCGTTTATTGCGTCAGCTAGACCTATCCCATCTACGGGCCGATGTGTTTTTTAGCTTACCGAACTGGCAAACGCTTCTAACTGCCGCCATTGCCGATGCGCGACGCCTGGCAGTTCCTCTTGAACTAGCCGTGTTTTTTGGGGAGGATCCTGCCGACGAACTGGATCGGTTACAGAATTTTTTAGGCGCTCAACTTAGTTTGGTAAGTTCCCTGCTTCTCTTCGACGCGGCCACGCTGACAACCTCGGACGAACTGTTGCATACGCTCGTTCCGGTAATACGGTCACAGTGGCCGGGCGTGACGATTGGGGGCGGAACGGACGATAACTTCGCTGAGTTCAACCGCAATCCGTTTGATGTTGAGCTTATTGACTTTGTGACGTATTCCGTCAATCCGCAGGCCCATGCCGGCGATGACCTGACATTATGGGAAAATATTGCCGGACAGACTGAGACCGTACTGACTGCTAAAAAGTTGGCGCGGGGCAAGCCAGTTCACATTTCGCCCGTTACGCTACGACCGCGTTACACAACCGTTACCAATACGACTACCGAGCGTTTGAATAGCCCTGCCGATCTGCGTCAAACAAACGAGTTCGGTGCCGACTGGACGCACCAAAGTCTGAACGCGTTAGCTAATGCGGGCGTCGAATCGGTGACGTACTATCAGTCGCACGGTCCGGCGGGTTTAGTAACGGGAACTACGGCTTATCCGCTGTTCAGCGTTTTCGAGGAATATCGAAAGGTAGGTCGTGAGGATTGAGCAGCGATTGACGCTTAAAAACGCACACCATGATCACGCAGATCCTGAATGGCGACCTTTTCGTGTTGAATCAAGGGCATAATGAGTGACGGCTCAATCGAATCGCTCGAAGCGGCCACAAACGTAAACTTGCTGAAAGGAGCGTAGACAGCATCAAAAATGATCCTTGCTCGTTCAACGTGGAAGTCCGACGTAACGATGGTTATTCGGTCCGGTTTGTACTCGTCAATAAGCCACTTGGATAGCGTAGCGTCTTCCACCGAATGGCTGGACTCGATCAGGGCGATAATGGCTGAGGACGGTATCCCTGCCTCTACCAGCGCTTCTTTCAGGTAAAAAGCGTGCGGTCTGGGTGAGGTGTTGAAATGAGGGCCAAATCCACCCGTTAACCCAATTTTTTGCGGCTGCTCGGAATAAAGCTGCTGGCATACTTGCAAACGGCTCAGGGCTATCGGCCCTAACGTTCCGTCCGCTGCGTTCGGCGATCCCAATACCAGCAGTATGTTTTTGTTCATCGCTAACCCGCCTGATGCTTTGCGGATAAATTATGAATCAGCACCTGTAGCTGATCCCTTAGATGAATCAACTCATTCAGTTTTATCTCCTCGGATAACAAACTGCCGACCAAACGTTCGGGAATGGATGCGGCATCGGCCTGCAAGGCTTTTCCCTTTTGCGTTAGTCGGATGATTACTTTCCGTTCGTCTTCTTTGGAGCGTTGCCGTTCGATAAACCCAAGGGTTTCCATCCGTTTGAGGAGCGGAGTTACCGTATTGGTATCGAGCAGCATCTTCTGGGTAATCTCCGATACGGGAACGGTATCTTTTTCCCAAAGAATCAGGAGTACCAGGTATTGAGGGTACGTAATGCCAAGCTTATCCAGATAAGGCTGATACTCTTTGGTAATTAGCCTTGAGGCTGCATAAACCGGGAAGCATACCTGATTGGCTAGTTTGAGTTGTTCAACGGTTTCCATCAAAATCGGTTAGAGTAACGGCTGATTGGTAAAGATACCCATTTAAAGAGATCGATCACCCGGTTAATCGTGTTCGAGGACGTTAATCTAGGAAAATAGGCTACACTGGTTCTGGCAGTCGAAAGAACCTATTCCCAGAACCAGTGTAGCCCCAGGCTCGTACGTTAGTCGATCAACTGTAGGTTGACTTGCACGTTGTTGTGAATCGCTTTGGAATACGGGCAGGTAGCGTGTGCTTTCTCCAGCAAGGCTTGTGCCGTGGCTTTATCGGGACCTTCGATCTGAACGGCTAACTCAACCGCCAGATTGAAATTGGTCGGATCTGTCATCTGAAGGCCAACTGTGGCCGAAACCGTTGAGTTTATTTTTAGCTTCTGCTGACGGGCTACCAGATTCAACGCACTGTCAAAACAGGCCGCATAACCAGCCGCAAACAGTTGTTCCGGGTTCGTAAAGCTGCCCGCCGGACCGCCCATCGATTGAGGAACCCGAACGTCAAGCGTCAATACGCCATCTTCGCTGGCAACCTGGCCATCCCGTCCGCCAACTGCTTTTACTGTTGTTTGATATACCGTTTTCATTTTCTTGTTGTATCGTTTGTGATTATATCGTTTGCGATACAAATGTATAAAAGTATTTTGATAATGCTTGTGAAGAAGAAAAAAGGTTATAAACTCTTTAGTCGGAGGGGGGCGAGTCTGCGCCGTTCTGCATAACTAATTGACACAATCTTTTTACCGTTCTCCCGACCAACCAGCACTTCTTTAATGTCATGCTGTGTGAAGACTTTTTTTACACTTTCCCGGTTTGCGGTTCGCCTGTTGTTGAGCATATAGGTAACCGGTTCTGTTTTGTCGAACAAGGGTGTTCCCCAGGTGGACCAGTTATTTTCAGCGGCTAGATCCGTTTCGAATAAAGCCTTAGCCGAATAAAAATCCGTTGAATCTGACTGAAAAACGCAGATAACTTTGGCGAACGAAGTCGCAGGAGCGACGGTTTGGTCCAGCGAGCGGCTACAGGCGGATAGTCCGCTTATCAATAACCCGGAAGCGATAATCAGTAAGCGCTTGTTCATAGCGGTGATGGATTATTTATTGAAAACGATGGCCTTAACGCGGTCATCTTCGAAGGGCCGGCTAATTACTAAGCGGTTGCACAAGCCATTTTTTCACGGCGCTGGTTAATATAGCCTAGTATGGAGGAAATTATCAAAACGTTAACCCTGACGCTTGCTCGCTGGGTCGAAGCAGGGGCTGCTATTGTCATTGCCATTTCGTCGGCGCGGGCGCTGTGGAATTACCTGCGGGCCGTAATCACCGATTACAGTCTGGTTGTGCCAAAAGAAGAAATCCGTCTTTCGCTGGGACGTTCATTAGCGCTGGCGCTGGAATTGGAACTGGGGGCTGATATTCTTAAAACCGCCGTCGCGCCAACCTGGAACGACATCGGGTTATTGGCCGCTATTGCTGTCTTACGAACGGCACTTAATTACTTTCTGGAACGGGAGCTACGCAACGAAGAAAATCGGCGTGGTTCAACCAGTCCGTCGGTTCCGTCAACTACTTCCGCTGCGCGTGATGATGCTGCATGACGTTTTTCAACTAAGCGTCATCGCCACGCTGGTTGACTTTGTGGGGTCACTGCTCATTGGGTTGAGTGCGGGCCGAACACTCTTTCGCTACCTGCTGTCGGGGCATTCAGCCAGGGTCGTTAGCGGGCTGCAATACCGGCTGGCTGCCGATCTGGTAACAGCTTTGTCGTTCAAAAGCGGAGCGGGTATCATCCGGACACTAACCGTCACCGACTGGTCGCATTTCGCACTATTGCTCGCCATTATCAGTCTCCGGTTCTTTCTGGGGCAAATATTCAGTCGACTGTACAAGACAAATCCCTAAAACAGTCTCGTTAGTCAAAGCAAGTGGTTTTTCGGGCCGTAAAAGGTCTATATTGCTGATACCGTTCACTGTCCAGACGATGTTTGTTCGTTACTTCCTGTTTGTTCTATTCTTGTTACCGCATTTAAGTGGTGCTCAGTCAACCGTAGCAGGCTTGGGAAAATACCGCATTGGCTTTACGAAACCGGATTCGCTTGATGCCACTGCGTTTACGGAGCAGGATCAATCCTACGTGAAAGGAACAATCGCGTTACCCTGTACACACATCCGGACATTCACCGCAGCTAACGCAACAGTAGCGGGTGTACCGATTACCAACCTTTCTTTATTCTTCTATGACAACACCTTGTTCAAACTGGCCTGCGACTATAGCGATCCGTTAAAAGAGGTCTTTCTACAGCAGCACGGGTACGGCGTTGGCAGTCCAGCAAGACGCTTTTCGTTGTGCGCCAGCGAAAAAGACAAGCCCATGCTGGTGTGGAGCGAAAGCTGGTTGAATGCCGACCTGCTGGCAATGGTTGTTCATCGAAAAGGGTATACCGTTGACTGCCAGCCGGAAGAGGGGGCTAAGCTGATCATCGCCAGTCAACGGTTCACCGCTCTATCGTCGGACTGCGAGCTGAAACCCACCGATTCGTTCATGGAGGAGTTCGATAGCCATGTTAATCGGTAGTGTCGAATCAGGCAAAAACAGGCGGGAAAGAGGTAGCGAACGTCCGTTGTTTGCCGTGCTGATACTGAGAAGGGGTTAGTCCGGTATACTTCTTGAAAGCGATGGAGAAATGCTGCGAATGTTCATAACCAAGCCGGTCGGCTACTTCATCGACGGTAAGGGTGCAATGGCGTAACAACTGCCCGGCGTAATCCATGCGTAGCTTGCGCACATAGTTGAAAACGGTCGTGTCAAACAGCTGCTTAAAGCCTTTTTTCACCTTGAACTCGTTCAGTAGACAGTGGCGACTCAGCTGGGCCAGGCTCATATCCGATAGAAAGTTAGCGTCCAGATACGCTTTCAGCCGATTTAGTTTTTCGATTTCGTCGGGCCGGATCGTGTCGTCATGGGCCGGGGACGTTTTAAGCTGGTCGATTTCCAGCGCTACCAATTCGAGTACTCTGGACTGAATCAGCAAATTCCGCATGGGACCCGTTGCGTTGCAGTTTCGGATGCCCTCGATCAAATGAAGCATCGGTAGCGTAATGGGCAGCGGAGCCGTAGCCGCCGAAAAGGGACGTTGGTGAGCCAGATCGGTTAACAATCGTTCGCTCCAGGCATCGTCATGACCAATGGCCGACGCGAAAAAATTCTTATCCAGATTGATATGCAACATGGCGATCAACTGGTTTCCTTTCACCGAGTTTATGTCTTTTCCCTCCGGAACGTAGATCAGATTGTGTTTCTGCGGACTCATGTCGAGCGCGTGCTTGAGTCCACTGAAACGCGTGTGAAGGTAGCCGTCGAGTTTAAAATTAATGCGGATGCTATCGGACGGACTTTCGTCGCGGAGTTCCAGATCTTTTTTGGTATTCCAGCGCATGTCCAGCACGTGCATATGCGGGAAGCAAGCACTTTTCAGCTTAAACGAACCCCCGTCGGGGTGGCAGTACTGGTCGAAGGTATCGGTTGCGGTACAGGTAGGCGTCGGGGGTACGTCCTGCGGAGAGGCAACCACTTTGAAGCTGAAAATATCGTCAGAGTTTAGTACAGTAGAGACCATAAGTTATGCCTTTGGAAGAACCCAGCCGGGACGATTTAGCGGAGTAGTTCAAAAATAGGCGATAGACTAGGCCGGGTAAATCCGGACGACAGTCAACTGCGAAAAGGGTGTGGCTAACTGCCGACTTCGGTGCCTGAATTGAAAACGGTTTTTTCGCGATAATCCGGTTTGCGTAGTTCCTTATCCGTTTCGCGTAGGTGCTGAGCCCGCTTTGGTGTTGAGTTTTGCAGCGTTAAAAGGCCGTTGGCAGGCCCGTTAACCAAAAGACAACAACACGAATGAAAGCACTCGTAAAAATTGGTAAATGGATCGGCGGTATCGTGCTAAGCCTGGCCGTCATACTCCTCATTGCGTATTTCTTTATCACCAACAACATCAACCAGCGAACGGCAACGAAACACAGCTTCGCCACCGAAACCATAGACATCCCCCGCGACAGCAGCATCGTGAAGCGGGGCGAACACTTGGCGGTAATCAAAGGATGCATTGAGTGTCATGGTGAAAAGCTCGACGGCAAAATCATGATGGACGATCCGGCGCTGGGTCGGCTCGTCGCTGCTAACCTGACAAAAGGTAAAGGCGGATTACCCGCTGATTACAGCACCGCCGATTGGCTGGCTGCCCTGCGTCACGGTGTTGATCGAAACGGCCGTCCGCTGTTATTTATGCCTTCGCACGAAACAACGTTACTGTCGAAGCAGGATTTACAGGCTATCATCGCATACTGCCAGCAGGTGCCAGCGGCTGACCATGTGGTGCCCGCCAGTAAACTCGGCCCAGTAGTCAACGTAATGGCTTATCTCGACAAGATGCCTTTGCTGTCGGTGGAAAAAATCGACCACAAACTACCTATTGTGGCTAGCGCCGACACGACCGAAGGCATCGCTCAGGGTAAGTACCTGTCAATTTCATGCAGTGGTTGCCACAAGCCTACGCTGAAAGGCGGTGAGCCAGTAGCACCCGGTATGCCTCCCGTACCTGATCTCACCCGTACCGGCCACGTTGGTAAATGGACGCAGGCGCAATTTATTCATACGCTTCGTACGGGTAAAACGCCCAGCGGCCATCAGATCAATAACGACAACATGCCCTGGAAAATGACCGCTCAGTACAGCGAGACAGAACTGGCTTCACTGTATCAATACTTCCGGACAATCCAGTAAACGCGGGTGGACGATCCGAAACCGCGCACTTTTTTTTCGTAATCAAATCAATCCTGTCAAACAACAAAGAACATGAACTACGTTGCTACCCATGCTCAAGGTCCTCGCCCCACGAGACTGGCATTCGTTAAAAAAGTAAGTACCCTGCTGCTAAGCGCTGCGCTGCTCGTGACGGGCTGTAAAAAACCGCAGGTCGAACCCGTTGATGCGCTGACCGCCAACGCAGGTCCTGACCAGACGGTTCAGGTTGGACAAACCGTAACGTTAGATGGTACAGCATCGCACGATGGTCAGGGTAAAGCTATCACGTTTCAATGGACCGTTACGAAGAAACCAGCGGCCAGTACGGTCACGTTAACGGCACCCACTACGACCAAGCCAACGTTTGTACCTGATGAAGTGGGTGAATACGAATTGGAGGTAGCTGTTTCAAACGGGGCTATAACAAACGTTGACAAAGTTCTGGTTACGGCTTCTGTTGCGCAGCCGCTGACGCTGGATAAAGACATTACGGTGAAGACAATACTGGAGGATCGCATTGCTAGTCCGAATCTGCCGGACTATATCGTTCCCAGAAACATTGCCGTTAAACACGAACTGACTATCAAGCCCGGCGTTGTAATTGCGTTTGAGCGGGATGTACGGTTTGACATCAACGACGAGGGTGGAATCCTGATTGCCAAGGGAACAGCCGACAAAAAGATACGTTTCATCGGGGTTGGGCAAACCAAAGGGTACTGGATCGGTATTATGCTGTATTCCGAAAGCAATGTTAATGTGATGGAGCATGTCGAGGTATTACACGCCGGAAGCCGAACCATGCTGGACGGTAAAAAAACGGGGATGGCCATGTTCAAGCAGAGCCAACTGGCACTGAAAAACAACCTGTTCGCGCAAAATGACGGCTATGGATTGCTTGTTCAGGAAGAAGCGATTCTGCGTGAGTTTTCGACAAACGTATTTAGCAACAACAGCGAAGCCGGTATCATCGTATCGACGGAAAACGTTGCCAAACTGGACGTTGCTTCGGTATTCACCAGCGGCAACGGGCGTAACGTGGTAGAAGTGAATGGGTCGTACATCGGCCATTCGAACGGCAGCGACGGCGAAATCAACTGGAAAGGTTTTGCCGATAAAACGCCGTACCGGCTGCTGAATACCATCGCGGTACGCACTGGCTGGCGTCTACATCCGGGCGTAACCGTCGAAGCTGCGCGTGATGTCACGGTGATCATCAATGAAGAAGGGTATCTGCTGGCTAAGGGAACGGCTGAACAGAAGATCCGGTTTACCGGAGCAGCCAACACAACGGCGTACTGGGTCGGAATTTTGAGCCACTCAACGAGTACGCAAAACAGCATCGATCAGGCCGAGATCAGCAACGCGGGCAGCAAGGCGATTGTATCGGGCAAGCGGGCTAATCTGGCGCTCTACGGCCATGACGCAGCTATGACTATTCGCAATACCCGGATCAGTGGGAGTGGGGGTTACGGTATCCTGGTTGGTTACTACGCGTCGATCAACGACGATGCCAACGCCAGCAATACCTTTGAGGGTAACGCGCAAGCCCGTATTCAGTACGAAGAATAAACAAATCAACTAAAGGAAAAGTCCTGTCCAGACTCAGTTCCTATTGAGTTTGGACAGGACTTTTTCGTATGTCAGCTGACGGTTAGATTACTGTCCCACCATCGGCATAAAACAAACTACCGGTGCTGTACGAGGACGCATCCGAAGCCAGGAAAAGTGCCAGTGGGCTAATTTCGTCGGTTGTACCCATGCGGGCAATGGGCAGTCGTTTGGTGAAATGGTCCAGAATTTGCTCGTTCTGCCAGAGAGCCTGGCTAAATTTGGTTTTGATCAGGCCGGGGCAAATGGCATTGACGCGGATACCGTCGGGTCCCCATTCCTTTGCCAGCACCTTGGTCAGCATATTGAGCGACGCCTTGCTGACGCTGTAGATGCCTAAACCGGGGTCGGGTGTGTGACCGGCAATGCTGCTCATCATGATAATACTGCCGCCACCACGCGCTTTCATGCTTGGATAACACAGTTTACTTAACTCAAACGGAGCCTTTACGTTGGCTTGCATGATCTTGTCGAATGCCATACCATCGCAGTCGAGCGCCGGTCCAAAAACCGGGTTTGATGCCGCGTTATTTACCAGAATATCAATGCCGCCATACACGTTTACCGTTTTGTCAACCAGTTGCTTTAGCTGCTCCATATCGCCAACGTGAGCGGCAATGCCAGTAGCCTCTCCGCCCTGCGCCCGTATGTCGGTGGCTAATTGGTCCAGTACATCCTGCTTGCGGCTGCTCACAACGACGTTTGCGCCGAAGCGGGCATATAGCCGGGCAATGTCTTCGCCGATACCTTTGCTGGCACCTGTAATAAGGGCAACTTTGCCGGTGAGGTCGAATAACATTTTTTCGTTGGTAAGGGGAGACTGGCTTTCCATGCGGCTTTGTTGTCAGGTACAGCCGCAAACTAGGGTAATCAGCAGGTAATTCAAAAGGGATCGTCAGATTTACATTAATTTCGCCGTTATTAGTCATCAACCCACCTTTTATGTCCGAAAAACCGTCCGACTTGCCTCCATTTGTCAGCTCCTGGTCTCAGCTCTACGCGATTGTTATTGGTAGTCTAGCCGTTGAAATCGTTTTGTTTTACGTTTTAATGCGCTGGCTTTCATGAGTACACTGGATTGGAGTATACTGGTTCTGACGTTGTTGGGCGTCATGCTGTACGGTGTTGTGCGCAGTCGAAAAAGCCAGAGTATGGACGATTACCTGCTGGCCGGTCGGTCGTTACCCTGGTATCATGTTGGGTTGTCGGTCATGGCAACGCAGGCTAGTGCCGTAACTTTTCTGTCGGCACCGGGGCAGGGATTCAGCGACGGAATGCGCTTCGTGCAGTTTTATTTTGGCTTACCACTGGCTATGGTCGTTCTGTCGGTGACGTTCGTGCCGATCTTTCATAAACTCAAAATTTTTACGGCCTACGAATACCTGGAAACCCGTTTCGACGCACGAGTTCGGACCCTGACGGCGGGCTTGTTTTTGCTCCAGCGGGGCCTTTCGACCGGTTTATCCATCTACGCGCCAGCGATTATCCTTTCGACCATTCTGGGTTGGAATATTTACTGGACCAATCTGATCATGGGCGGAATTGTCCTGATCTACACCGTTTTTGGCGGGACAAAAGCCATCTCGTACACGCACCTCCAGCAAATGGCGATTGTCACGTTTGCAATGGTACTGGCTGGTTACCTGACCGTTAAACTACTGCCCGACGGCGTAGGTTTCGTCGATGCGCTGCACGTAGCCGGTAAAGCCGGACGTATGAACCTGATCGATCTTAAATTCGATCCCAACAGTCGCTACAACATCTGGTCAGGGCTGATTGGCGGTTTCTTTTTACAGCTATCTTATTTCGGCACCGACCAGTCGCAGGTGGGGCGCTACCTGACCGGAGAGTCGATTGGACAAAGCCGGTTGGGACTGCTCATGAACGGCTTGCTGAAAGTGCCGATGCAGTTCCTGATCGTGTTGGTTGGCGTGCTGGTGTTTGTATTTTACCAGTATAATCCGTCGCCAACGTTTTTCAATAAGCAGGAAACAGACAAACTCAAAGAAGGTCCGTACGCCCGCGCGTATCAACTGGCCGAAATAAAGCACCAGAACTTGACCAGCCACCGTCAGCGGGTCGTTGCCGATATGCAGGCCGCTCTCCAACGCAAGGACGATGCCGCGCAGGAAGCAGCCACCGCCAGCCTACGCGAAACCGACGACGCGCTAAAAACGGTAAAAGACGATGTGGTGAAACTCATTAAAGAAAACAACCCCGCTGCGGATACCAATGACGTGAACTACGTATTTCTGCGGTTTGTGCTCGATTACCTCCCGCATGGTCTGATTGGTTTGCTCATTGCCGTAATTTTTAGCGCGTCGATGGGGTCCATTGCGGCTGCTTACAGTTCGCTGGCTTCCACCACCGTCGTCGACGTATACAAGCGGTTGTATAACCACGACGGCGACGACGCGCATTACCTGACGGTGTCGCGCTGGGCTACCATCGGCTGGGGGGTATTCTGCATCGTTGTCGCGCAGTTCGCCAACCAGTTTGGCAGTATGATCGAAGCCGTCAACATTCTGGGTTCCCTGTTCTATGGCGTTATTCTGGGCGTGTTCGTGGTTGCGTTTTACGTCAAATCAATCGGTGGCGCAGCTACGTTCTGGGCAGCCATCATCGCGGAGATTCTGGTTATTCTCAGCTGGCACTTTGAACTGACGGCTTTCCTGTGGCTGAACGTGATTGGATGCCTGTTGGTTGTCGGTATTGCGTGGGTCCTTCAACGATTGATTCGGGCTTAATAAAAAGGTCCGCTCCAGATTCTGGAGCGGACCTTTTTATTGATTAGTTACTAAGCTTACGCTTTTTTCTTGCCTTTTGCACCTTTGGCGGGTGTAGCGGGTACTTTGGTCGAATATTCGGCGATGCTTTTTTCAATGCCCTCTTTGAAGAAGGAGAAAGCAGCATCGTTTGAGGACTGGCCGAGCGTTAGCGCTTTCTGGGCTACGGGCAGCGCATCAGCGTATTTACCCATCTTACCCAGAATCTGTGATTTAACGAACAGGTTCCGGTACGTTTCTTTTGCGGCCACCGACTTGTCGATCCAGCTCAGTGCCTGATCCAGATTACGACCCTTTGACAGATTGTAGCTGGCGGCTGCCTGCAATACCGCCGGATCGTCGGGTTTTTCGGCTACGGCCTTGTCTACGTTGGCGGCTGCATTCGCCGAAACGTCAACGCGCAGATCAGCCGTTGCTTTAACGTCGGCCCACATAAAGTTTAGTTTCGCGGTGCTGTCGGTTAAATCGCTGAAGCCGATGGTGAACGTTTCCAGTTTTTCACCCGTCGTCGTTGGCTTGAGCTGAACGCGCAGTACATCTTCGTCCTGCTTGTAGTTTTGTTCGGTAACCGATTTGTTTTTGTTGAAAATCAACGTCCAGTCGTTCTTGTCGGGAATCGATAGGATGGCGTAGCTTCCGGCGGGGAGCGTTTTGCTATTGATCATCACATCCGTTGATGTTGTGAAGGCCGTTGCGCCATTGGCACCCGTCCGCCAAACTTTACCCGCTGGTACAAACGCGTCCGTAAAGGGCGTGCGACCTTTCAGGCTCGGACGAGAATAGGTAATGCTGAAATCGGTGGTCCCAAGGGTTTGCCCTACTGTTGCGCCAGGGCTAGGTGATGGCAACTTAATCTGAGCGGTGGATAACTGAGCCGCCAGGCAAAGTGTGGCGACCGAAAGCGAAAGTTTACGCATGATTGTCTATAGAGTAATCCAGAAAACTGGACCAAATTGCATTTTTTTACGCAGAAATACCAATATAATGCACCGTTATCCGCTAATTACGTTACTAAAGCAGCACCAGCCAGCCGATTCAACAGAACAAGCGATGACCCAGGACACGCTTTCTTTTGTTCAGGCTAATGCTGATTGTTTTGAACGAAGTCTGCTCATTGGCCACGTGACCGGCTCGGCCTGGATTGTCAGCCCCGATCGTCAGAAAACCGTACTGATCCACCACCGAAAGCTTGATCGCTGGTTTCAGCCGGGGGGACATGCCGATGGCGATCCCAACATTGCTGGTGTTGCGTTTCGGGAAGCCGAAGAAGAGACAGGACTGACCTCATTAAAGCCCATTAGTCCGCAAATTTACGACGTGGATGTTCATCCCATTCCGGCCCGTGGCGACGTGCCTGAACACCTGCACTACGACATCCGGTTTTTACTCGAAGCCGACCCGAACGAGCCATTTATCCTCACCGATGAAGTCAATGCCGTTCGTTGGTTATCGATGGATGAAGTACAACAACTAACGGATTCCGAGTCGGTACTTCGCATGATTCGGAAGATGAATAGCTACTAGTTACGCGCTGATTTTCTGCTAGATAGAAGGAAATAGACCTATACCACTTGCCTTAGCGTAAATTCAATCCTTTCTGGTGGCAAAAAAGTAAAAAAAATAATGTGCACTGTTGGAGGGAAATGCTAAATTTTCACTTGTTTATGGTGAAAACGGGCAAAAATTATACTGAAAAACCCATAGATAGGCATATGATGGTAAAAAATTGGCTTTAACTATAAATATAGTAGCTCTTTTTCTTGTTTTGATGGTATAGTAAAAAGCATAGTTTTGCTTTACAACAAAACCACAGAAAGAGTTATGAAAGCTGCATTCACAGTACTAATCAGTCTGGGGTTACTGGCTTTTGCCGTGCAAACTCAGGCGCAGGATGAGCGAAAGCTCCGTAAGGACCCGACCTACTCGACGCATAACTATAAACATGCCAACAAAGCCGCTACGGCTCGGCGTTGGGAAAGTAATGCCGGCGTCGCTGTTCAGCAGCCATCTCCGGCGGATGCGCGTCTGGCTGACTACAAAAAGTCGGTACCCAATGCACAACCTGCTGGCGGGATAACGGTCGATCATACACCTTCAATGAGTCTGGCTGATCGGAATTACAAAATACAACGAGTGTCAGAACCAAACAATTCTGATAACAACTCATACGTTAAACAACGCAGACAAAAATCAGATAGCAGTTCCGTTATTGGAAATGACTAATAGGCTTGACGATTCAAACAATAAGGCGTTCTCCGATTAACCGGGAACGCCTTATTGTTTGAATCGTTTGCTAGTAGATCTGCTTTTTGTAGCGATCGTAATTTTCGGCGTCAAAGCAGATAAAGACAACGTCTTGGAGGGAAGTGGGCTGGGCCATCGCCTGCCTGACGCTTGAAATTGCTATCTCGGCGGCTTTGTCTTTAGGATAGCCGTAAATACCGGTACTGATGTTTGGAAAAGCGATACTCACCAATTCCTTTTCCTGCGCAATAGCGAGCGAGCGATGATAGCAGCTTGCCAACAAGTCAGATTCTCCGTGCGCACCACCCCGCCAGACCGGACCAACGGTATGGATGACATACTTGGCCGGTAGACGGTATCCTTTGGTAAGTTTGGCGTCGCCGGTTTTACAGCCGTGTAGCGCGCGGCATTCGGCGAGAAGCTCAGGACCCGCTGCGCGGTGAATAGCTCCATCGACCCCACCACCACCCAGTAGGCTTTCATTGGCTGCGTTGACAATCGCATCAACGCTTTGCTTGGTGATATCTCCTCGAATAACCCGGATTGCTGCCATACAAAATTGATTCTTAGTGTATTACGAAATCCGCTTATCGTTTTATCACCTTCACGGTTCGCTTCTTATCACCCGAAACGAGTGTCAGAAAGTATAACCCTGCCGATAAATTTAGGTTTGGTAAAACGAAAGTGGTAAGACCACTATAGGTTGCGCTGTTTCGCCATAAGACACGGCCTGCCAGATTGATAAGGGTAGCCTCAATGGGTGTATTCGCTGCGATTTCACCCCATTGAACTGCCAGTGGCTCTGTTTCGCTAAATGGGTTCGGATACACCAGCAATTGACTGTAGGTAGCGGCCAGAGCGGAGGCCCGTTCAAAATTGGGAATACCATAGCCTAACTCGTCGTTGGGTGTGCTGTACTGGCTGCCTGATTGACGCAAGCTCGCGGTTACCTGAGCAGCCGTGAGTTGGGGGTGCGCCTGCCAGAAACCAGCCGCCAGACCTGCAACCAACGGTGTCGCGAAGGAAGTGCCATTGCCTGTTCCGATCAAGCCGGAAGCCAAGCCAAGGACGACGCCCTGTCCTCGGGCAACCAAGTCTGGCTTCACGCGTCCGTCTGGCGAGGGGCCAAACGAACTAAAGGAAGCGCGCTGACCGGTTTGGGTGACAGCTCCAATAGCGAGCACAGATACGGCATCGGAAGGTGCGGTTATGTAACGCCACGGTTTATTACCTTCGTTTCCAGCGGCTACCACGACTACCATTCCCGTTTCCGTAGCTATCTGGGCCGCCCGGCTGGAAAGCGCCGTTTTACCGTCCATATCCTGGTACGTATAGCTGGTTGAAGCATCGTCGAACGTAGAATAACCTAACGATGAACTGATTACGTCAACACCGACGCTATCGGCATATTCTGCGCCGAAAAGCCAGTTGGCTTCTTCCAGTCGGCTTTCTGAATTGCCTATTTCGGTACAGAGCAAGACAAACGATGCTTTGTAGGCCGTTCCGTATAACTGATTGTCAGTCGTAGCTGCGATAGCCGACAACGCCTGAAGGCCATGATCATCGCCTTCATAAACGCTCGTTTCTTTTCGAACGAAATTATACGTGGCCAGTACCCGACTTTCGCTGAAAAGTGGTTTCAAAAAAGAAACTTGATTGGCATTTCGAAAACCGGCATCCAGCACGGCAATCAGCATGCCTTCGCCATGATAGCCTTGCCGATGCATGTTATCAACTCCAATCTGTTCGACCTGAAATTTTGAATCACCGTAGGCTAGCGAGTCTTGCTCAACTTTAGCCAATTTGCTGATCGTTGTGAGGGTGGCTTCGGCACTAATCCGGCGGCTGGAAAGCGAGCGGCTAAAGTCAAGTCCTTTTACAAACGGTAGCTTTTGAATAGTCGCCAGCGTCGCGTCGGTGGCTTCCACCAAAACCGCGTTAAGCCAACGCGACGGAAACCAGATTTTGGCACCCGCCTGTTGCAGCTGGGTTATGTACGCTGGATTGACCGGTAAATCGCGTTCCCGAACCGGGATGTTTTGCTTTTGCCGACGTAGAATGGACCGTTGCGATAAAAACTGCTCCGGTTTATTAAAGCTGTAGGGCGAGTTCGCTTTATCGTTCAGCAGCACTAGATACTTACCCTGACTAAAACAATTACTCTGAATCAGTATAGACAGGAGCAGGAACCAGATGCGTGTGTGTACTGCCGTACTCGTAGTTGCGGTCGATTTGTTGAATACCCTCATTGCCTGTTCGTCGTACTGTATATGAAAACGTGGTCGGACGGCCTGCTATTGCGCCTTTGGTAGGCATAACCGCCTGAACGTCTAACGGTTTCGATTCACATACTTTTGACCATAGGCAGGAAAGAGAACGAAGGAAATATCCGGGGTCACCGTCAGCGTATTTGACGAATTGCCAGGTAAATCGATGGATGGGGAATTTATGCTCGACGTGTAATCCGAAGAAACAGTTCTCAGTGTGGTGTCGGTTTTGAGAAACCGACACCACACTGAGAACAAGGCCTACGACTTCGTTAATTCGCCGTCGACATTGCGCCAGATGCCGAGGGGGTTCGCATTTTGCAGGGCCAATGGCAATAAAGCGTCTGGAAAACTTTGGTAGGTGAACGGGCGCACAAACCGTAGAATAGCTCCGGTACCCACTGAGGTACTACGACCGCCGTCGCTGGTAGCCGGGAATGGACCGCCGTGGGTCATTGCTTCACTAACTTCGACGCCCGTTGGGTAGCCGCCGAATAACACTCGTCCGGCCTTAGCCTGCAAAATAGAAACCCAATCGAACCCAGTCTGCCCGAGTTCGTCCGGGGTGGCATAGAGCGTAGCCGTTAGCTGGCCTTCGAGTGTTTCCAGGCATTCGGCTAGCTCGGCTTCCGTCTGGCAGGTGATGATCAGCGACGTTGGACCAAAAATTTCTTCGCTCAACGCTGGACTGCACAGGAAAATCGGCGCGGTCGTGGTCATCACGGCAGGGCGACCTTCGGTGCGGCTGTCGGCGGATTCCGTTTCTGATTCCGCCAGCATGTGCACACCCGGAATGACGCGATTATGTTGAACACCTTTGTGGTAATTCTGGCAAATGCCCGTGTTCAGCATCGTGGCCGGAGCCGATGCCCGTATTTTTTCGGCTACCGTATCCAGAAAAAGCGTGGACTGCGGTGAGTCGAGCAAAAAGACGAGACCCGGATTGGTGCAGAACTGACCAACGCCTAGGGTTATCGACGCAGCAAGCCCTTCGGCTACTTTCGTCGCGTTTTCCTGAATGGCTCCCGGCAAAACAACCACTGGGTTTACGGCGCTCATTTCGGCATAAACGGGAATTGGTTCGGGCCGTTCCTGAGCGATTCGCTGTAAGGCCAGACCTCCCGCTCGCGATCCGGTAAAACCGACCGCTTTGACCGCTGGATGAGCGACCAGTTCCCCGGCTACTTCATTGTCGGCGTGCAGGAGCGAGAAAACACCGTCGGGCATGTCTGTTTTCTGAGCCGCCGTGGCAATCGCCTGACCGACCAGCGACGAGGTGCCCGGATGGGATGGATGGGCTTTAAAAATAACCGGACAGCCAGCCGCCAGCGCCGAAGCCGTATCGCCCCCCGCTACCGAAAAGGCAAGCGGAAAATTGCTCGCTCCGAAGACCACAACCGGGCCCAGCGCTACCAGCATCTGACGCAGGTCGGGGCGGGGGAGTGGCTGACGGTCGGGCAGGGCCGGATTGATGCGGGCGTCTACCCAGGAGCCTTCGCGCAACAGCCTGGCAAACATCCGAAGCTGCCCCGTCGTGCGACCCCGCTCGCCCGTCAGACGACCCGTCGGTAAACCGCTCTCCAGCACGGCCCGCTCAACCAGCGTGTCACCCAGCGCTTCAATTTCGGTCGCGATGGAATCCAGAAAATCGGCGCGCCGGTGAGGGTGAAGTTTGGCGTAAGTAATAAATGCTGCGGCTGCCTTTTCTACCGCCTGATGAGCCTGTTCGCTCGATACGTTGGTAAATTCATCCGTTAGCTGTTCCTGGGTGGAAGGAGCAAAGGCTTTAAAGAAATCGCCTTCGCCCGCGACGGCTTCGGTGCCGATGAAATTAGCGGTAAATGGGTACTGAAGTGTTGACATGTGTTCAAAAAGTAAATAAGTCAGGGACGCAAAATCGTTGTTTTGTTACCGCTGTTTTAAGCATGGTGGTCTTCTATAAGCGCCAGAAACAAGCGGGCCGCCGGTTCAATTAGGTTATCGTTAAAATCATAATCGTCGTTGTGCAGAGCCGGTGACTGCTCCCCGGCCCCAATACCAAACATCGCCCCTTTGTGGTGCTGCGTAAACAGCCCGAAATCTTCGCCCCATTTGAACGGCTCTTGCTTTTCAAGATACGGAAACCCTAATTGAAGCGCGCTGGTTCTGATTTGTTCAACGGCATCCGGATCGTTTTGGTTGGCAAAGAAGGCTTCCGTGGTAGCTGTTTCTATAGCAATGCCGCTTCCCGCACAAAGGTTCGATAACGTAGTCAATAGCCGGTCGGTTAAAACATCCATCTGCTGGTTCGTTCGCGTTCTAAGCGTTAAATGAATTTCCCCGTAACCCGCCGAGACGCCGTACGATTTTTCGCCTAAGGTACTATAAACCGGTGTTAACAAGGCAAACTCGTCGGAACCAGGATCTGTGTTTTCCAATTCCTTACTAGCCAACATGAACAGCGCCATCAGATAAGCCGGATTGGTTCCTTTTTCGGGCTCTGCTGCGTGCGATACGGCTCCTTTAAACCGGACAATCAAACTTTTAACGGCTGGCGTAAAATCGCCCGGTCTGCACACGATGACGCCCTGCGGATAACCCGGCAAGTTGTGCAAGGCAAAAACCCGGTCGGGACGAATGGATGCGAAGGCGGGATCATGGAGAACGGCTTCGGCCCCCTGGCCTGTTTCTTCGGCGGGCTGAAAGACGAGGTAAACCCGACCTTTAGCTGGTGGTTTCCGACTTAAAAAAGAAGCGAGTCGGGCGAGGATAGCCGTGTGTCCATCGTGGCCGCATTTGTGCGAAACACCTTTGTGAAGCGATTTATGCGCAAACTCGTTTATTTCCTGAATCGGCAAGGCGTCGATATCCGCCCGGATAAGCGTGACGGGCCCCGACAAGTCAGTGCCATATTGGAGTAGCAGACCGGTGTTGCCCACTTCCGTTAATTTGACGGGATTAAACGGGCTGACGAACGCCTTAATCCGCTGCTGGGTAGCGAATTCCTGGGTGGAAATTTCGGGAAAACGGTGCATCTCCCGTCGGAAGGCAACAAACAGATCCGGGTTTTCGGCGGGCATAATCAGCAAGTAAGGAAAACTATTCTGAAGCGCCGATCTACCTGAACGGCGCTTCAGAATAAGCGGTATTAAACCATAGCACCTACGCGTTCCAGCAGGGCTTTCGTTTTGCGGATACCTTCGTATTCGTCTACTTTATCGCCTTCATATTCAATACCGGCAATACCTTTGAAACCGCTGTCTTTGACGATCTTCATAATGCGGTTGTAATCCGTTTCAACGCAGTTACCGTTTGCGTCGAAGTTGTAGGTTTTGGCTGACACGCCTTTTGCGTAGGGCAGCAATTCCTGCGTACCCTGATATCGATCATATTCTTCTACGCAGCTATGACCCTCGCCCCGCTTAAGGCAGAAATTGCCGAAGTCCGGCAGGGTTCCCACGTTTTTCATGTTCACCTGCTTCATAACACCCGCCAGCCATTTGCCTTCCGACGAATAGCCGCCGTGATTTTCGACAATGACGTTGATGTTCATGGTTTTGGCAAATTCGCCGAGCTTACCGAGCCCTTCAACGGCTGCTTTAGCTACCTCATCAGCGGTTCCTTTCCCGGCGGCATTGACGCGGATGGTTTTGCAGCCCAGGTACTTGGCGCACTCGACCCAGCGGTGGTGATTTTCAACCGCTTTACTCAGTTCGGCTGTGTCGGTAGCGCCCAGATTACCTTCTCCGTCGATCATGATCAGGTGGTTCGTGATGCCGTTGTCTTTGCAGCGGGTCAGCAGGTCATTGAGGTAAGTTTTATCCTGTGCTTTATCCTTGAAAAACTGATTGACGTATTCAACGATACTGATGTCGAACTCTTTGCGGGCAATGCCCGGAAAATCCAGATTCGTAATTTTTTTGGCGAACAGCGATTTGTGTAGGGACCATTCCGCCAGCGAAATGTCGAAAAACATTTTTTTCTTACCAGCTTCGGCAAACGCAGACGGGGCAATTGATAAGGCAGCCAGTGATCCGGCGGCCTGCTTCAGAAACGAACGGCGATTCGTATTCATGGAGGAAGGGATTTAGTACGTGAGTTTTCGAAAACAAAAGACAGCGATCCTAGCCAGAAAATCAAGTTGGAGCGGAAGACAGCCGGTAAGAAAAGGGTTCTCCAGCGCATAATTACCTGCCTAGCGGACGTTTTCTTTGTAATTTGCGCCCTTCGATGCTTCAAAATCCATGATCTCTTTAGCTACCATCCGTGAGGCACACGACCGTATTCGGCCTTACATCCACCGTACCCCCGTTTTAACGAACCACACGATCAACGACCGGGTCGGAGCCGAGCTGTTTTTTAAATGTGAGAACTTTCAGAAAGTGGGTGCTTTTAAAGCGCGGGGTGGTTTGAACGCCGTGTTGCAGGTTGCCGAACATCAGGAAGGAAAGGCGATTACGACGCACTCGTCGGGCAATCACGCCCAGGCGGTTGCCTTTGCCGCCCGTCAGGTCGGAATGCCTGCTTACATCGTGATGCCGCGCACGGCTCCCCAGGTCAAGAAGGACGCGGTGCGAAACTACGGGGCTGACATCATCGAATGCGAACCTACGCTCGACGCTCGTGAAGCCGGGGTTCGGGACGTCATCGAACGCACCGGAGCCGTACTGGTCCATCCGTTCGACGATGACCGGGTGATTGCCGGACAGGCTACGGCGGCCAAAGAACTGATCGAAGATTTTGGTACGGAAAAATCGTTCGATACGATCCTGGCTCCGGTTGGTGGGGGCGGTTTGCTCAGCGGAACGGCGCTGATTACCCACTACCTGTCGCCCACGACGCGCGTGATTGCGGGTGAACCGGAAGGAGCTGCTGACGCCATCCTGTCGTTTCGCAGTGGCCGGGTCGAAAAAGCGCCCTACATTAACACTATCGCGGACGGACTCATGACAAACCTCAGCGAGCGGACACTACGCCTGATTCGCGAACACGTCGCTGATATTCTAACCGTTTCGGACGAAGAAATCATTGCGGCAATGCGTCTGGTGTGGGAGCGGATGAAAATTATTATCGAACCTTCGTGTGCCGTGCCGTTGGCGGCTGTATTAAAACATAAAGATCAGTTTGCGGGACAGCGCGTCGGTATTATTTTGACCGGAGGCAATGTAGACCTGGGCAAGCTGCCTTTTTAACGATACCGCTCGGATTACTCCCTACAATGAACACAAGTTTACAGTTGATACGTCGCGATTCACGGTTACGGTGGCTCCTGCTTTTCTCGCTGCTTCTACAGATTATTTTCTGCATTACTCAGGTTGGTTTCCTGCATCCTGATCAGCATTTTCAATTAATCGAGTTTTCTTCCTGGCAACTGGGCGAACCGTCCGGGGCCACCGGGGTGTGGGAGTTAAACAGCCATATACGGCCTACGCTTCAGGTGTACCTGTTTTCGGGCTTCGTTACCGTGTGCCAATTTTTGCAGATTAATGATCCGTATAGCCAACTAGCTGTTCTCCGAGTCCTTTTTGGCGTATCCGGGTTCGTCTTGTTTAATGCCCTGGGTATTCATTACTTCAAGTCGGACAGAAAGCGACTTTTTCTCGTATTGCTGCTGATCAATTTGTCCTGGTCGCTGCCGTACGTTCGCACTCTGTTCAGCTCCGAAATCGCATCGTCTATCGTGTTCTTCGGCGCTATTCTCCTGTACGAAAAGAGAAATGAGAAATTTGCCTATGTTTTCCTGACCGGATTGCTGTTCAGCCTGGCGTTCTACTTTCGTTTTCAGATCGCGTTCGGCGTTGTCGGATTCGGCATATGGTTGCTGATCATCGAAAAAAAATACAGTAACCTGCTGCCCCTGGCCATCGGCTTTCTCGTCGGGGTGGGTATCAACGTATTCCTCGATTACCATTTTTACCACCAGCTGGTATTTACGCCATATGACTATTACCGGGTCAATATCACGGAAGGTAAAGCGGCTGAATTCGGTACGTCCAGTTTTGTGTGGTACATTCTCATGCTGACTCTGGTGGTGGGTGCGCCCCCTTTTAGTATTTTCTTGTTTTACTACAGTCTGAAAGGAGCGCTGAAAGAATACCGGCAGCCAATCGTTTTGGCCGTCGTCTTTTTCGTTTTGGGCCATTGTCTGGTGGCGCATAAAGAAGAGCGGTTTATGTTCCCGGTTGTCAATGTCATGCCGATTATTGCGGGCTGGGGATTACCGTCCTTTATCCGCTATTATGAGCGGGCAGAAAAATGGATTCGACTGATTATAAAAGGAGTGATGAATTTCAGTATAGGACTGAACGTGCTGGTGTTGGTGCTATTTCTGGTGTTGAATCCGTATTACCAAAGCGTCGAATTTTCGCGCAAACTGGTCAACTACTTCGACGGAGCGAGTCCAACGGTTTATTGCATCGATCACACGCCCTTTGAAACAGAAAGCCATTTGCAATTGATGTTCTACCGTCGGGCCGCGCCGGATATGAAACTCGTTGAAATGCACAATCAGGATTCGATTCGTTATCTGAAAAATGCATGGCTGGCAACTACGTACAACGACGCTAAAGAAAAACTTCCACTTCTGGACAGCCTTGGGTTTAAACCGCAGCTTTATTCGTCAACGCCGTTGTGGCATGTTAACCAATGGCTCCAATCAAAGGATATAGGTACCATTAACAATATTTGGGTACTGTACAAAAAGGAGTAGTCATACAGCAGGTGGTGTCGGTTTTGAGAAACCGACACCACGCGGGCGGCCCCGCCGACACCACTGTACGATTCAATTTGCTTCATCGGTGGGGGCGTGTTGAGGTCATGCTAGGCGAAGGGCTTTGTGAATTCCCAAAAGCAAGGATCGCTTTCTCAAGTACAACGTTGACTAGTAGTGGATTAGCCAGGAGAGTAACTTTTTCCTGGATTTCTTCGCTCTTTTTCGGCTAATTTTTCGTACTTTTACATCCCGTAACGACCAAAACAGGTTTGAATCATGGCGGCTACGGGACCAAAATCCGCGAAATATATTTTTGTTACGGGCGGGGTAACTTCATCACTTGGCAAAGGCATCATTGCCTCTTCACTGGCCAAACTTCTTCAATCACGAGGGCTTACGGTAACGATCCAAAAATTCGATCCGTATATCAATATCGACCCTGGTACACTGAATCCATACGAACACGGTGAGTGCTACGTTACAGACGATGGCGCTGAAACGGACCTCGATTTGGGGCACTACGAACGCTTTTTGAATCGCCCGACTTCTCAGGCGAACAACATCACCACAGGCCGTATCTACAACAACGTCATCACGCGCGAACGCCGGGGCGATTTCCTGGGAAAAACCGTTCAGGTAGTTCCCCACATCACCGACGAAATCAAGCGGAATATCCGGTTACTGGGTGATACGGGCGAGTACGACATCGTGATTACCGAAATCGGCGGTTGCGTGGGTGATATCGAATCACTGCCTTTCGTTGAGGCTGTTCGGCAACTTAAGTTTGAACTGGGCGAACACGATACCCTTGTCATTCACCTGACGCTGGTACCGTACCTGCAATCGGCGGGCGAGTTAAAAACCAAACCAACGCAGCACTCCGTTCGGATGCTGCTCGAAAATGGCGTTCAGCCTGACATCATCGTCTGTCGGACCGAGCACCCCTTGCCGCAGGACATTCGCCGGAAAATCGCGCTTTTCTGTAACGTACAGGTTAGCTCCGTTATCGAAGCCATCGATGCCGAGACGATCTACGACGTACCGTTGCTGATGCAGAAAGAGCGGCTCGATCAGCGGGCGCTGTACATGATGGATCTGTACAACGACCGGGATGCCGATCTGGACGCGTGGAAAGGATTTTTGGGGCGGCTTAAAAATCCGGGCGACACCTTAAAAATCGGTCTGGTTGGTAAATACGTTGAGTTGCACGACGCCTACAAATCGATTGCCGAAGCGTTCATCCACGCCGGTGCGGCCAACGAATGCAAAGTGCAGCTGGAATGGATTCAGTCCGAGACACTGGTTGACGAACACCATTGCGCCGAGGTTCTACGCGATCTGGACGGGGTATTGGTTGCGCCTGGTTTTGGCGAACGGGGAATCGACGGTAAAATCAACGCTGTACGTTTCGTGCGCGAAAACAACATTCCGTTCCTCGGTATCTGCCTGGGTATGCAAATGGCTGTCATCGAATACGCCCGCAACGTGATGGGTATCGAAGACGCGCATTCGAGCGAGATGGAACCGGATACACCGAACCCGGTTATCAGCATGATGGAAGAACAGAAAACCGTCACGGATAAGGGTGGTACGATGCGTCTGGGTGCGTACACGTGTAAACTGAAACGTGATTCGCTGGCGCATCAGATCTACGGTAAAACGCAGATCAGTGAGCGGCATCGGCACCGGTATGAGTTCAACAACGATTACCAGGATCGGTTCGAGAAGGCAGGTTTACGCCCAACGGGAATTAACCCCGATACGAATCTGGTCGAAATCGTTGAACTGAAGAGCCACCCCTGGTTTGTAGGCGTGCAGTTTCACCCTGAACTGAAGAGCACGGTTATGAATCCGCACCCGTTATTTGTGCAGTTTGTACGGGCCGCGCTCACCTATAATCAGCAGAAACGCACCGCTGACACGCCAGAGCGCTCCGCTCCTGTAGAAACCGTCGAGGTGGTTGATTAACCGCCGATATTGGCGTAATTTTGCCAAAAATAATTTTCAGTCGTCAGTCTCGGTTCTACTAGGGTTCGACCGAGACTGATGACCGAAAATTGAAATCATAGAAAATGGATCGTAATCAAGTAATTGGCATTGTCCTGATTCTGGCGATGCTGGTCGGCTATCAACTGCTGGTGCCGAAACCCGCGCCCGAAAAACAGGCTGCCCAAAAAACGCAGACAACAAAACCAACAACAGCGTCGGGCGCGGCTGCGGCTATCACCAAGGCCGAACAACCCCTCGACTCAGCGGCAGCCAAAGCGCAGTTTGGCGACTTCGCAACGGTAGCAACCGGTGAAAACCGCGATATCGTCGTTGAAAACAAAGACATAAAATTAACCTTCAGTACACAGGGTGGTCGGGTTAAAGAAGTAATCCTCAAAAACTACAAGACCTACGATCAGAAGCCACTCGTACTCATCGATGATCAGCGCAGCAAAACGCTGCTGGAACTGCCAACCAACCGGGGCAAAGTCGATTTACACAAGCTTTACTACCAGACTACGGCGCAGAGCGGTACGGTTAGCGGCCAGCCCCAGCAGATTGTCTTCCGGGCGGAAGTAGCGCCAGGTCAGTCCGTCGAGCAGGTCTATACCGTTCCGGCAGAAGGCTACGTACTGGATTACGACCTGAAACTGAATGGTCTGTCGAGCACCGTAGCTAACGGCGATATTCGTTTTTTCTGGGAAGACAAAATGAGCCAGTACGAGAACGATTTATCGAACAACCGTCGCGCGGCTACCATCGATTACCTGACGGCTGACGAGAACTTCGAGAAGCTGACCGAAGGTGAAAGCAATCAGGAAGTTACGGTGGAAGAACCCGTTCAGTGGTTTACCATCAAGCACAAGTATTTTCTGGCGGGTTTTGTGGCAAAAAATGCGCCCATGCCCAAAGCCGATTTTAAAGCGCTGGTCGATCCGGCTGATAGCAGTGTTGTCAAAACGGCCGTAGCCGACGTAACCTTGCCAATTGCTGACGTGAAAGCCGGTAAAGGACAGTACAAATTCTACTACGGTCCCAACGATTTCCAGTTGCTGGGTAGTGTAGCGCCCGAGTTCGACCAGAACGTTTACCTGGGTTACTCGATCCTGAAGCCGATCAACAAATACTTCTTCGTGCCCGTATTTAACCTGCTGGAGAAGTTTATCTCGAATTACGGCCTGCTGATCATCGCGCTGGTTGTCTTCGTAAAGCTGCTTTTGACGCCACTGACCTACAAATCGTACGTGAGTATGGCCAAGATGCGCGTTCTAGCCCCTGAGATCAATGAGATCAAGGAGCGCGTGGGCGACGATATGGCGAAGCAGCAGTCGGAGCAGATGAAACTTTATCAGGAAGTAGGGGTTAGTCCGTTGAGTGGCTGTATTCCGGTGTTGGCTACCATGCCTATTCTGTTCTCGCTGTTCATGCTGTTTCCAAACCTAATCGAACTGCGGCAGAAACCCTTCCTGTGGGCCAGTGACCTCTCGACCTACGATGCGTTTATCACGTTCCCAACGCTGCCGTTCATTGGCGGACACCTGAGTTTGTTTACGGTACTGATGACCGCGTCGTCGATTGCGTACGCTTACTACAACAACCAGACCACGCCGACTCAACCGGGGCCGGTAAACATGAAGGCGTTAAGCTACGTTTTTCCGCTGATGTTTATGTTCGTTCTGAACTCGTATCCAGCCGGTCTGACGTTCTATTATTTTGTATCGAACATCGTAACGATCACGCAGCAACAGCTTATTCGCCGGTTTGTTGACGAGGATAAAATTAAAGCGGTGCTGGACGAAAATCGTCGGAAAAGTGCGTCGGGTCAGGCCAAGAAACCCGGTGGTTTCCAGGCGCTATTGCAAAAACAACTGGCTGCGGCTGAAGAGGCTCGCAAACAGGCTGACGAAGCACAACGGAAAGCAAAACAGAAAAAGTAACGGTTACGGTCAGTCCAAGGTCTTGACAATAGAATCGAAACTGTCTGGTAACAGCCAACAAAAGCAACGCCTGGGCGTTGCTTTTGTGCATTAACCCAAATAAACAACATGAACGGTAGGATGAATTATCGTACACTAACGATAGTTAGTTTGCTTTTGCTTCTAAATAAACTACTCGCTGTAGCGCAGGTTTCTGGCGATGCGTTAAAACGGTATAAAGCAGCCGTTCAGTTGGTGCAAACGGGCAATTACGAGCGGGCTAGGGCAGACCTGAATACCATCATCCAGCGGGAGGGCGCTTTGGCGCCCTATGCACACTACTACTATGCGCTTGCTGCCTTCCGGCAACGAGATTTTACCCAGGCTCGGCTAATGATCAAACAGTTGATGAATCGCTACCCGAACTGGCAAAAAATGGACGACGCGACTTATCTGTTTGCGGCAACCTGCATGGAAACCGGGCAGTACGAAGACGCACTTGACGCCATTCAGCAAATCCGGAATCCAGCTTTTCGAACCGATGTGACAAAGCTAGAACAGGCTTTTCTGGGACGAGTGACGAATTTGAATCAACTGAAGCAACTGAACAGAGAGTTTCCTGATGATCGTATCGTGGGGCTGGCTTTGATCGACCTTATTCAGCGAACGGCTACTGATAAAGATGATCTGGAATTGTCGGATCGCTTAACAAACCGCTTTGGCGTACCCGGTACGGTGGGCCCTCGTTCGACAAGTACGGCAGCCTCGACTACCCCCTCAGCGGCTACCCCAACCGCAACGACGCCCGCTCAACCGGCCCGTAATACGCGGGCAAAAGGCTATTACAACGTTGCCATTATGTTTCCGTTTCGCCTGGACGAATTTAATCCTGATAAGCGTCAGCGGTCTAACCAGTACGTGTATGACCTGTACAATGGCATCAAGATGGCGAAGGACAAGTTGCAGGAAGAAGGAATAACTATCAATCTGTTCGCCTATGATGTTGACAATGATGCGAACAAAACGCTGGAACTGGTCAATAGTCCTGCTTTTGCCCAGACGGACATGATCATCGGTCCGCTTTATGTCGAGCCGAACCGGATTGCGTCGACGTTTGCCAATCAAAACAACATGTTGCTGCTGAATCCCATTGCTACCAGCAGTGAATTGGTGAGCAACCAGCCCATGTCGTTCCTGGCGCAGCCATCCCTGAACCAACAGGCGCTGAAAGCCGCCGAACTAAGCCGTAACCTGAAAGGATTGCGCCGGGCGGCTATTTACTTTGGTTCAACCCGCAAGGATTCGTTGCTGGCTACCGCGTATCGGAACGAACTGAAACGGCAAAACTACCAGATCCTCGATTTTCGAAAGGTGAGCGGTTCGGCTCAGACAATGGCCGACGCCATGAAGCTATCAGGTACCGCAACGCCCACCCGTTCAACCTCGGCAACCACCCCGGCTACCGTCACCCCCGTTTCGGTAGGGCACGTATTCTTTGCAAGCAGTAACGACGAGGAAGGTAATCGCATGATCGACGCCCTAAGCCGTCGTAAAGTAAATGGGCCACTAATTGCCACGGCTTCGGCCTTTGATTTTTACAAGAACGGTCCCTCAACCTTTACCCGTCGGGATCTTTACCTGCTTTACCCGGATTTTATCGACTCATCGCGGGAGCCGGTTACTGCGTTTGAAGAAGAATACTTAGCGAAGCAGAACACCATCCCGTCGATATTCGTCAGTCAGGGATACGACATGATGCTGTTTTTCGGGCGTCAGCTGGCGAAGAATGGCACGCAGTTCCGTAACAGAAACAGCCTGCGTTCCGATACGGATGATTACCTGCTATCGGGCTTCGATTATACACAGAGTAACGACAATCAATTGGCGCCAATCGTCAAGTTCGAGGACGGGCGATTTGTGAAGATTAACTAACGATCAAAAGAGTACGCCATAAACAAACTATTTAAGTCGGTATAAAGCGAACTCATGCAACCTATGACAACAAGCGAACAATTATTTGAGAAAGCAAAAACGCTGATTCCTGGTGGTGTCAACTCACCCGTCCGAGCCTTTCGGGCGGTGGGCGGCTCCCCGGTTTTTATCAAATCGGCGAAAGGACCGTACCTCTATGACGAAGATGGACGGCAATACATTGAACTGATCAACTCCTGGGGGCCAATGATTTTGGGCCACGCTTTCGAGCCGGTCGAAAAAGCCGTTCGCGATGCGATTCAGGATTCGTTTTCGTTCGGCGCTCCCACGCGCAAGGAAGTCGAAATGGCCGAGCTGATCACAACGATGGTCCCTTCCGTCGAAAAGGTGCGGATGGTCAACTCCGGTACCGAAGCGACGATGGCGGCTATCCGGGTGGCGCGGGGCTTTACCGGTCGGGACAAGATTATCAAATTTGAAGGCTGCTACCACGGGCATGGTGACTCGTTTCTGATCGCTGCCGGTAGCGGGGCCATGACGATGGGTATTCCCGATAGTCCCGGTGTCACGAAAGCGACGGCGGCTGATACGCTTACCGCGCCGTACAACGACCTGGCCGCCGTTGAGAAATTGCTGGAAAACAATCAGAATCAGGTAGCCGCTGTCATCCTGGAGCCGGTGGTAGGCAACATGGGTTGTGTACTTCCTCAACCGGGCTTCCTCGAAGGGGTTCGTACCCTCTGCGACAAACACGGCACGTTGTTGATTTTCGATGAGGTGATGACGGGCTTCCGACTGGCTAAAGGCGGAGCGCAGGAGCGATTCGGTATTACGCCCGACCTGACGACGATGGGGAAAATTATCGGCGGAGGTATGCCCGTCGGTGCGTACGGTGGACGCGCTGACATCATGAATGTGGTATCACCTGCCGGACCCGTTTATCAGGCCGGAACGCTTTCGGGTAACCCAATTGCCATGTCGGCGGGACTCGCGATGCTGCACCACCTGAACGATCACCCGGAAGTTTATACGCGGCTAGAAGAAATTGGTGCGGCTTTGGTCAACGGCTTTCAGTCGTCCTTGACAAAGCTGGGTCTGAACTACACGATCAACCACATCGGCTCCATGTTCACCTTGTTTATGACCGAGCGATCGGTAACCAACTTTACCGAAGCCAAAACGTGCGATCTGCCTTTGTTTGGACGCTATTTCCACGCTATGCTGAAGCGGGGCGTTTATCTGGCTCCTTCGCAGTTTGAAAGCTTATTCCTGTCAGTTGCCCTGACCGACGATTTGATCAGCCAGATTATTCAGGCGAACGAAGAAAGCTTGCAGGAGGCATTGGCATGATTGTAAAGGGTGTAATTTTTGACTTCGATGGCACATTGGCCGATACGCTACCGCTTTGTATTCGGGCGTTTCGGTCATCCATCGAACCCCGGCTGGGCCGTTCCGTGAGCGATGCGGAAATCATTGCGACCTTCGGCCCATCCGAGGAGGGAACCATCAAAGCGTTGATTCCCGATGCGTTCGACGAGGGTGTTGCCGCTTACCTAACCCATTATGAACAGTTCCACGCCGATTACCCGGACCTGTTTTCGGGTGTACAATCGCTGTTGACCGATCTGCAAAGCAAAGACGTTAAACTGGCTTTAGTGACGGGAAAAGGCCGACACAGTGCGGCTATGTCGCTCAAGTTTTATCAGTTGACTTCATACTTCAGTGCATTTGGGTACGGCGATTTGCAGGTCAACAGCAAAACCGGCAACATCAACCGGATTCGGGAGGAGTGGCAGTTAGCACCGGAAGAGGTGCTGTACGTTGGCGATGCGCCCAGCGACATTACAGCCTGTCGTCAGGCGGGTGTGCCGATTGCCGCAGCCGCCTGGGCATCAACGGCGGAGCCTGCTGTGTTGGAACCGCTCAAACCCGACGCTTTGTTTCACTCGGTAGATTCGTTCCGAACCTGGTTGTTTGACCGCCTGCCATGATCTTTTTTTCCGTTATCATTCCCGTCTTCAACCGTCCCGACGAACTACGCGAACTGCTGGTAAGTCTGACGAAACAGACCTATACGCATTTTGAGGTTGTTGTCGTTGAAGACGGTTCTAAAACCAAAGCGGACGATGTGGTGGCCGCCTTTGCCGATCAACTAACCATTCGATACTATTTTAAGGAAAACTCCGGGCAGGGGTTTACGCGCAACGTTGGTTTTGAACGGGCCAACGGTGATTACTTTGTTATCTTCGACTCGGACGCGCTGATCCCACCGCATTATTTTTCTGTCGTCCATGAACGGCTGGAATCAGACTGGCTCGATGCCTACGGCGGTCCCGATATGGCCCACCCTGACTTTACACCCGTTCAAAAAGCGATCAGTTACTCGATGACGTCACCGTTCACGACGGGCGGTATTCGGGGCAGCAAAAAGAATCTGGGCGGTACATTTCACCCCCGAAGTTTCAACATGGGGTTGTCGCGGAAGGTGTGGGAAACGATTGGCGGGTATAAGCTGAGCCGAATGGGGGAGGACATCGAGTTCGCCATTCGGATCATTGAAAACGGCTTCAAAACGGGGTTGATCGCCGATGCCTTTATTTACCACAAACGCCGGACAAATTTTGGGCAGTTTTACCGTCAGTTGCGTTTTTTTGGAAGAGCCCGAATCAACATTTCGCGCTATTATCCAGGTGAGCTGAAACTTGTTCATACCTTTCCGGCTCTGTTTACCCTGTTTGTGCTCTCTGTACCGGTTTGGGCTCTCATCAGTACGGTCCTGTTTCAGTTAGCACTGGGTGTGCTACTGCTATTCGCTGTGCTGGTGCTCGTTGACGCTACGCGTAAAGAAAAGAGTGTACAAATTGGTTTGTTAAGCGTAAGAGCCGCTTTTACGCAGTTGATTGGCTACGGCGTGGGATTCATCGGGGAGGGTTGGAAAAAACTTCGCGAGCCTAAAACCTTTCGGGAGACGGGGGCTGGCATCGAGTACCCATCGTGAGAATTATATTGTAAATATATAATGCCGATGGGCTACAAAAGTTAAGCCATTGACAACGAAAGCGGAACGCTTTTTGTTCTATTTTTGAACCTATTGATGCATTAACCCACCATGACAAAGCTTGCGAAACCACCTGGTCAGAAGTTAGTGAAGCGTATGAGTACGCGAACAAAGGGCCTGATTGTGGCTCCGCTGGGGCTTTTGTTGCTAAGTGCGGGCCTGTGCGTGTTTAGTCTGGCAGCGCAAGCCAGACAGGATGGCGCTACGTTTCAGCAGTGGTTTCTGCGAGGTGCTTACAGCCTGATCCTGATCAACGGCGGGTTGTTATTGTTCGGGCAGGCGATTCGGTACCGGGCGCAATTGGATTACCGTCGGTTCGTGCGTCGGGAACTGAAAAAGCGGGATCGGGAGTGGTCACGAAACCGCCAGAAACGAAAAACCTCGCCGAATAAGGGCGAGGCTTAGTATCGTCGGTTCGCGAGTCGGCTCGATTACGCTTCTTTTTTCTCGGCGAACGATGCTTTGATCGCTTCAACGTCTACGTTCTTGATGACCGGCTTACGCAGCAGTTGTTTGATAGCGTTTGTCTTATTGTTAGCGATGGCCCGGTTCCGGCGACCTTTGCGTTTCAGTTCAGTTACTCCCATGACTATATATTAGTTTTCTTGCGGTTCGAATTTTGAAGTGCAAAATTACTGTTTTTTTCGACAGAACTTGCAGCTTTGGCGGGATTTTTTGGTGTCGGCCCGTGCACCCGCCTATTTTTAGTAGAGCGATCAGCAAAGAAAAGGCTATAGCTTCTTTAAAAACTCAGTTCGCAGTACGATACTCATACCACCTACCCGGCAATCTACCTCGTCAGGATCGTCGGTCAGGCGGATTTTCTTGACGGTAGTGCCTCGCTTCAGCGTGGTCGAAGTACCTTTGACTTTTAAGTCTTTGATGAGGGTTACGGTGTCACCATCAGCCAGACTGTTGCCGTTACTATCTTTTACGTCCATTAGTCAGTACAGTTTAATTAGGGCCACAAAGCTATGAAGAAGCGGATAAACGACAGCCTCGCGACAAAGTAGGTAATATTTTATTACGCACACTCCTGTCAATCCTGTTCATCCTGTCTATTAATTTTGCGCCATGCAAAAACCAACATTACCCAAAGGAACTCGTGATTTCGGGCCGGAGCAGATGCGAAAACGGCAACATATACTTGATACCATTCGTCAAACCTTTCAAAGGTTTGGTTTTCAGCCTTTAGAGACACCTGCTATTGAAGAGCTGTCCGTGTTAACGGGTATATATGGAGAAGAAGGAGATAAATTGCTCTATAAAATCAGAAGTAATAAAAGTCTTAGAGATCAATTATCCACTGATAAGATCGATAAACTGGATCAAGCGTATGACTACTGGCTACCTCAAAAGTCAGAGTTAGGATTGCGTTATGATCTAACTGTTCCGTTTGCACGGTACGTAGTAATGAACCGTAATAATTTGGCATTCCCATTCAAACGGTATCAGATGCAACCCGTATGGCGGGCCGACCGTCCGCAAAAAGGACGGTATCGAGAGTTTTACCAATGTGATGCTGACGTCGTTGGTACGGACTCACTACTATGCGAAGCTGAAATTATTCTTATGATCCACGAGGTTTTTAAGAATCTAAGTATCACCGATTTTACGCTCAAAATGAATAATCGCAAGATTTTGACTGGAATTGCTGAATTGATTGGTGCGCCAGGACAGGAAGGAGCCCTAAGCGTAGCGATTGATAAACTGGATAAAATAGGCAAGGATAAAGTACTTGACGAACTCCGCGAACGAGGTTTTTCGGAGGACTCTATTAAGAACCTCGATCCGTTATTTTATAAAGAAACGGCATCAAGTACGCTAGAGAATTGGCTCAATACATCTCTTACTGCTCGTGAGGGAGTTGGAGAGTTAAATGAGATTATCCAACTTGTTAAACAACTTGGATTAACGGATCATAGCCATATCCAAATAGATGGGAGACTAGCGCGCGGTCTGTCGTACTATACCGGGGCTATTTTCGAAGTAAAAGCCAATGGCGTTTCCATCGGAAGCGTTAGCGGGGGCGGTCGTTACGATAACCTGACCGGCGCATTCGGGATGCCGGGGCTGTCAGGGGTAGGTATCTCGTTTGGCGTTGACCGGATCTACGACGTGATGGACGAGCTAAACTTGTTTCCGGCTTCGGCGGGTCAGGGCACGCAGGTACTGATCGTACCATTCGATGCCGAAGCGCGGTCGGTTGCTTTGCCCTTACTAACTAGATTGCGCAGTGTGGGTATCGCTGCCGAAGCGTATCCGGATCAGGCTAAAGTCAAGAAAATGCTGGATTACGCAAACGCCAAGTCTATTCCGTTCGTCGTGCTTATTGGCTCGGAAGAAGTGCAAACCGGTCTACTGACGCTTAAAAATATGGTAACGGGCGAACAGCAAAAAGTAGCGGCTGACGCGCTAATGCAAATAGTCCTTGCCTGATAAAAACTGGAGTCGATTGTGTTGTGGTGTCGGTTTCTCAAAACCGACACCACGACCGATACCGAATGTTGTATACTTATTTCTGTTGAGCCAGATGTTGGCTGATTGCTTCCGAAACAGCAGTTGTCTGGCCGCTTGGAAGCCCCGCTACTTCACCGATAACGATGATTGCCGGGTTACCTACTCCTGATTCGTCGGTCTTCTGAACAATATCCGAAACGCGGCCAAAGACCATCTGCTGATCGGGCAGCGTTCCGTTTTGAATGATCGCAACGGGTGTTTGAGCTTTACCGCAATCGGCAAAAACAGCCATGATCTCCGCTAGTTTATGCATGCCCATCAGCACGACAACCGTGGCGGAGGATTGAGCCGCTAGCTGAAGATCCTTGGATAATTGGCCCGCTTTCGTTGTGCCCGTAACCACCCAAAAGCTTTCCGACAAACCACGCGTTGTCAGCGGCACACCCGCCGAAGCCGGAACCGCATAACTACTGGAAATGCCCGGAATCACGTCGGTTTCAATCCCGCATTGGCGCGCAAATTCAATCTCTTCGTAACCCCGCCCGAACACAAAGGAGTCGCCCCCTTTAAGCCGAACAACGTGACCGTATTGCTGCGCGTAATGCACAATCAGTGGGTTGATATCTTCCTGTACACACGAGTACGCGCCCCGGCGTTTGCCGACGTATACCTTCAACGCATCCGGGTGACAATAATCAAGCAAGTCGGGATGCACAAGCGCGTCGTACATGACAACGTCTGCCTGCTGCAAAGCCCGAATGCCTTTGACGGTTATTAAATCAGGATCGCCGGGTCCGGCACCTACAAGGGTTAATTTCATGCGAATGAGTGATACAAGCGGTATGATACATCGGACTAGCCATCCTGTACCATACCGCATATCGATAAATCTAGCTGTCCTGCGCCTGGGTCAACGCCTGTAGTTCGGGTAAGCCTTCCTGTTCGATCTGCGCTTCACGGTAAGCTTGAACGGCCTGTAAAAAGGCTTCGGCTTTCGCCACAAACTGAGTCGCAAATAGTTCGGACGGCTCCTGCTTATTGATGCTGAACACCAGGGCTTTGAACTCACCATCGGTCTGGTGGAAATCGGGTTCGCCCAGGAACGTTTTGTCAAAGTCGCTCACAATGCCGTGTTGCGTGTTGGTGGGAACATCGCGGCTCATCAGAGCGGCTCTAGCTCCGGTGATAAACACATTGTAGGCATGGTAAAGTGCATCGGCCCAGCGTCCTCCGGTGTGGGCTTCACGCGCCCATCCCAGCTTCTCGTTTGCTTCGGTAAGCGTTGTCGCCACAAGGTCGATCAGCACACTGGCGCATTCGCCGATACCGACTTCCGTAACGTACTTTTCGGTATGATCCCAGTCGATGTAGTCGCTGTCAACGAGTGTTTTCAGATCCGCCAGCGGTTTGAGTAACTGGTAGAAGTAATTCTTTCCCTGACGAGCGTAGTAGTCGCTGTAGTATTCGCCGTCGAAGCTATTGGTTTCAAAATCCCGTAGTAATGCCCGTAGCGAGTGCGGACCGCGTTTGGTTGGAATTTTAATGACCTTGTCAGCAATCAACCCTTCACCTTTGCCATTGAAACCGCCACCGAGCAACACCTGTAAGGCGGGCAACACGTAAGCGCCGTTCTTGAGCGATGAGCCGTGGTAGCCAATGTTCGCCACCGAGTGCTGACCGCAACCGTTCATGCAACCCGAAATTTTGATCTTGATGTCATCGTTGAAAACCAGATCCGGAAATTCGTCGTGCATCATCTGTTCCAGCGCCCGCGTGATCCCGTAACTGCTCGAAATAGCCAGGTTACAGGTATCCGTGCCGGGGCAGGTCGTGATATCAGCGGTGGTGTCAAAACCGGGTTCAGCCAGGCCAAGCGCATCCAGTGCTTCGAAGACAGCAACAAGGTTCTCCGGACGAACGTACCGAAGCAGATAACCCTGGTTGACGGTTACGCGGATGTCGTCGGCTGCGTATTGCTTGACAATCTGCGCCAGGGACCGCGCCGTATCGGAATGCATATCGCCGAGGAGCACGCGCAGTTGAACCGCGTACCAGCCCGCCTGCTTTTGCTCAAACACGTTGGTTTTGAACCAAGTTTTCAGCTTAGGATTGTCACTCGATACCGTATAGTTGCTGGCCTCCGGGCGTCTCGGATACTGATCATCCACCGACCAGCGCGATGGGTCAATTGTAAACGCTTTGTTTTTTAACGCGGGCGTCTCTTCATCGACACGACGGAGCAATTCCTCTAAACCAATGTCGTTAAGCAGGTATTTCATCCGGGCTTTGTGCCGCTTTTGTCGCTCACCGTACCGGTCAAATACCCGAATCACTCCTTCGATGAACGGAATTACCCGCTCTTCTTCCAGAAACTCAGTAGCCGTTTGGGCCGGAAAAGGTTGAGCCCCGAGACCACCGCCCAAAAGCACTTTAAAGCCACGCTTCCCATGCTGAGTGCGCGGGATTAGACCGACATCGTGCATATAGCCGTAGGCCGAATCGCTCTCGCTGGACGAAACCGATATTTTGAATTTCCGACCCATATCCTGGCAAATCGGGTTGCGCAGGAAATAATCGAAAATTGAATACGCGTAGGGGGTAATGTCAAACGGTTCGGTTGGATCGACGCCAGCGCGTGCCGAACCCGTCACGTTACGGACTGTGTTACCGCAGGCTTCCTTTAACGTGATACCCGCATCTTCAAGATCGGCCCAAAGCTGTGGGGAATCAGCCAGCTTAACGAAGTGAAGCTGAATATCCTGACGGGTAGTAGCATGTAAATTGCCCGTTGCAAACTTATCCGACAGATCGGCGATGCGGGTGAGCTGGTCAGCCGTGATCCGTCCGTGCGGAAGCTTGATGCGGATCATCTGAACGCCCGGTTGCCGCTGACCATAAATCCCTCGCGTAAGCCGAAATTTACGGAAGGCTTCGTCGGCTATATTGCCTGACTGGAATGAGCTAATCTTTTTTTCCAGATCAAGGATATCGCGCCGAGCGGCTTCACTAACGTTATCGGTAAGGCGGATGGACATAACTACTATTGTCTATAGATTTAATCAACTAATACAGTTAAACAAAACGCCGTTTTACCGGCGTTCTATCATTGTACAATAATAAAGCAAATTCACCTGACTTAAGTTCAGGGGTTGTATAGCTATTCGTTATGGACGATAACGGTTTGTTATAACGATTCGCCAGTCAGCATTAAGGCTCCCACAGTTACGTTTGACGTTTCGTCGATCAGAATCGCGCCACCCGTTGCGCGATTCTGGGCATACGGATCGAAGCTGACCGGTTGAGCCGTACGAAGAACGACTTTAGCCAGATCGTTGAGCTTCAGGCTTTCTACGCCTTCCGTTTCCTCGTAGGTATTGACGTTCAGTTGATATGCAATTTCACGAACCGAGCAGCGGGTGCGGGCCGTGCCGACTTGCAGGACGTACTTATTACCCGCTTTAAATTCTTTGGTATCCATCCAGCATAGCATCGCTTCCACATTCTGGCTGCTGATCGGCTGGCTATCGGAACGGACAATGAGGTCACCCCGGCTGATGTCGACATCCGTAGCCAGATGCAAAACAACCGACATGGGTGTAGCCGCTTCATCGAGTTGTTTCTCCGCTATCTCAATGGCGTCAATGGTCGATGTTTCGCCGGAGGGCAGTACCGTAATGGAATCCCCTTTTCGGAACGTACCACTGGTGATTTTACCAGCATACCCCCGGTAATCGTGCAGTTCGGCGGTCTGTGGGCGAATGACGTACTGAACGGGAAAACGTGCAGGATGATGGTCTTCGGTTTCGCCATCAACAGCGTCGTTGATCGTTACCGTTTCCAGGTGCTCTAGGAGAGTCGGTCCTTCGTACCAGGTCATCGCCGTTGATTTGTCAACGACGTTATCGCCGTTGAGCGCGCTCATTGGAATGTACGATACCTGATGAACGTTTAGTTTCTGAGCTAGCTCGGCGTAGTGAATGCAAATGTCAGAAAACACATCCTGCGAATAATCGACCAGATCCATTTTGTTGATCGCCACGACGATGTGCGGAATACCCAACAGCGAAGCAATCAGAGAGTGCCGACGCGTTTGTTCAACGACGCCGTGACGCGCATCGACCAGGACAATAGCCAACTGGCAATTCGACGCACCCGTTACCATGTTGCGGGTGTATTGAATATGGCCCGGCGCATCGACAATAATAAACTTACGATTCGGCGTCTGGAAATAACGGTAGGCAACGTCAATCGTAATACCTTGTTCCCGCTCGGAACGCAGACCGTCTGTCAGCAGGGCGAGGTCAATTTCACCGTCATCGCGGCTTTTGCTTGCTCGTTCGATTGCTTCAAGCTGGTCGGCTAAAATGGACTTGGAGTCGTAGAGAAGCCGTCCAATAAGGGTACTTTTGCCGTCGTCAACTGAACCGGCGGTTATAAATCGGAGGAGATCCATTTACTCAGTGGGTGATTTCGTGAATAAACAATTGAGCGAATTAGTGACTGAGGTTTATACCGACAATCCCATATACACTCAATTACTCATGCACAGTTGTCAAAAATAGCCGCCTTTTTTGCGGTCTTCCATGGCCGCTTCGGATAGCTGGTCGTCCATGCGGGTTTCGCCCCGTTCGGAGATGCGTGTGGCCTGAATTTCGTCAATAACGGCATCGAGCGTATCAGCCTGCGATTCGGAAGCTGCCGTGCACGAAATGTCACCGACGGTTCGGAAACGTACTCGGCGGGTCACCAGTTGATCGTCGGCCTCGGGTTTGATAACTCCGCCCGCCGTTGCCATCAGCTTGCCATCACGAATCAGCAGTTCGCGCTCGTGGGCAAAATAGATGCTGGGCAACGCTATTTTTTCGCGACGAATGTAATTCCAGACGTCGAGTTCAGTCCAGTTCGAGATCGGGAATACGCGTACGTTTTCGCCTTTGTGAATGCGACCGTTGTAGAGGTTCCAAAGTTCGGGGCGCTGCCGCTTGGGATCCCAGGAGCCGAACTCATCGCGGACCGAGAAAACACGTTCTTTGGCCCGCGCTTTTTCTTCATCCCGACGGGCACCGCCGATGCAGGCATCGAACTCAAATTCTTCGATGGTATCGAGCAGTGTGAAGGTCTGCAAGCCATTACGCGTCGCGTTTCGGCCGGTGGGTTCCTTTAATTTCTTTTCGCGAATGGTATCTTCAACGTACCGAACAATAAGCTTCTCACCGATCTGCTCGGCCAGATTATCCCGAAAGTCAAGGGCTTCCTGGAAGTTATGGCCTGTATCGATGTGTACCAGCGGAAACGGAAGCTTACCCGGCCGAAAGGCTTTCAGCGCCAGATGCACCAGGGTAATAGAATCTTTGCCGCCGGAAAACAGCAGGGCGGGGCGCTCAAACTGCCCGGCGACCTCACGCATGATGTGGATGGCTTCCGATTCGAGCTGATCTAGATAATCTAACTTCATTGTCATTGTATGGTCATAGGTGTCACTTGCCGGCGCTAGTACGTATAGCAACAACTGAACGACTTATGGTTTGAATGCTTCCTCGTGCGTGTGTAAGCCACACTCTTTCTTGGAGTTATCTTCCCACCACCAGCGGCCAGCGCGGAAATCTTCGCCGGGTTGGATGGCGCGGGTACAGGGCTGGCAACCAATGCTGACAAATCCCCGGTCATGGAGCGGATTATACGGTACGTTGTGCTCTTTTACGTACTGCTTTACTTCCTCAAATGTCCAGTCGAGTATCGGGTGGAATTTGAACAAATCGTGGGCAGCGTCCCATTCCACCTGCGTCATCGCCTGGCGATTGGCCGATTGCTCCGCCCGAATACCCGTAATCCAGATTTTATTGCCTTTAAGCGCCCGGTTCAGGGGCTCTACTTTACGGATGCCACAGCATTCTTTCCGGTTTTCGACGGAATCGTACATGCTATAAGGACCTTTGTCGGTCATCAGTTTCTCAATAGCGTCGGCCTTTGGGAAATAGGTTTCGATTTTGGCTCCGTAGCGGTCGTTTGTTTTTTTCCAGACAGAATACGTTTCCGAAAACATCCGACCCGTATCGAGCGTGAAGATCTTGATCGGAATGTCGTTTGCCAGGATTAGATCGGTGATGACCTGATCCTCATAGCCCAGACTGGTCGAGAAAATAACTTCGCCAGGGTATAAGTGGGCCAGTGTACGCAGGGCTTCGACACTGCTCAATCCCTGTAGCCGCTCGCTCAGGCTCTCGAGCGTATAGGAGGTGGGTTCCGCAATCATAATTTCTGCTTTAAGGACACAGCCTTGCCGGTTTTAGCCGATTGGCGGGCCGCATCCAGGATTTCCATAACAATCAGGTTGTTCTCTAATGACGTTAATTCGTCGGGTTTAGTTTCCCCACGAAGCAGGCTGGCGAAATACGCAAATGGGTCAGCAGCAGGGGCATCCGTTGGCGCGGCTTCCAGCGAACGTTCGGCTTTGTCGTCCTTCCGACGAAGCCGCATTCGGGTGCCGTCCACGGTAAAAACGTAGCCTGTTTGGCCGTACACTTCCATATCCTTGCGGCTAAAGGGCCAGTTCCAGGAAGCCTGAATAATGGTCTGCGTTTTCGGATAGGTCAGAATGATGGTTGCCTCGTCATCGACCTTCGGATAAATGTCCGGCTTGATCTGCTGCGTTACGGCCATCACCGACAGAGGGCGCTGATTCCGCAGCAGCCAGGTCGATAGGTTGGCACCGTAACAACCAAAATCAAACAATGCACCCGCTCCGTTGGTAGCCGGGTCGGTCAGCCAGTCGAGAAATTCCTTGTTGACGTTGATCTCCTTCGGCCCCTGATGCCCATCGTGAACGACGATCTTGCGCAAATCGCCAATGGCTTTTTCCGAATTAGCCAAGGCGAACGCCTTGTGATTGCTACCGTACCAGGTCGTTTCGTAATTCGTCAGCAGTTGGACGCTATGCTTTTTGGCCAGCGATCCCATCTGTTGGGCGTCGGCAAAACTGGTTGCCAGTGGTTTCTCAACCATCACGTGAATGCCGCGTGGTGCACAAGCCTCTACCGTTTTCTTATGATCGACAATCCGGCCAAAATCCGTAACGGCTTCGGGCTTAGTCTTGTCCAGCATTTCGGCGATGGTTGGATAAACCAGGCTCATGCTGTATCCATACTGCTTGGCAAATCGCTCGGCCAGTTCCCGGTTTGGTTCGGCAATGCCTACAATTTCAACGTCGGTCTGTTTTTGCCGAAACGCCTTGTTGAGAATGCCGTGTACATGCGAGTGTACCAAGCCCACGATCCCAATGCGAATCGGTTTTTTCGGAGATTGACCGTTCGTCAGGAGGCTCATAAGCAGGAAAGCGATGTACAGCGGAATTCGCACCATTCGTCAGGAGGTTAAGCAATCTTTTCTTTAACCACTTCCGCCGACTTTTCTACTGCTTGCGTAAAGTCAGCGATCAGATCGTCAATGGCTTCCAGGCCAACCGAAATGCGAATCAAACCGGGCGTAATGCCCAGAGCTGCTTTTTCGTCGGGTTTTAGTTTCGCGTGGGTCGTCGTGTTGGGATTAGTGACAATCGTGCGCGAATCGCCAAGGTTCGAGGATAATGTCGGGATCGTAAGGGCATCGAAAAAAGCTTTCACCCGCTCAAAGCCACCTTCCAACTCGATGGTTACGATAGCACCACCCGCGTTCATCTGCCGTTTGGCCAGCTCATACTGAGGATGCGAAGGCAGGAACGGATATAACACCCGTTCTACGTCCGCGTGAGCGTCGAGCGCCTGAGCCAGTGCTAAGGCATTGCTGCAATGACGGTCCATCCGCAACTCCAGCGTTTCCAGACTTTTGGATAAAACCCAGGCGTTGAAGGGCGACAGCGATGGTCCCGTATGGCGGGCAAAGAATCGGATCTGTGCCATCAGGTCGGCCCGGCCAACCACGATTCCACCCAGTACGCGGCCTTGACCATCCATGAATTTCGTCGCCGAATGCACTGATAAATCAGCACCAAAATCAATCGGCGTTTGCAGGATTGGCGTGGCAAAGCAGTTGTCGACGTTCAGAATAAAGCCGTACTTCTCTTTTAACCGACCCAGCATTTCCAGGTCAACTAATTCCAGACCCGGATTTGATGGCGTTTCCAGATAGACCATGCGCGTGTTGGGTTGCATTGCGGCTTCCCACTCCGCTTCACTAGCCGTCGCATCGACATACGTATGAGTGATGCCCCACTTGCTCAGAATCTGCGTGATAATCTGATGCGCTGATCCGAATAACGCCCGACAAGCAACCAAATGATCGCCGGATTTTAGAATAGCGGCCATGCTGGCAAATACGGCGGCCATGCCGGTGCCCGTAGCAATGCCTTCTTCGGCATTTTCGAGCATACAAACCTTATCGACAAACTCCGTTACGTTTGGATTCGAGAAGCGGGAATAAATGTTGCCAGCTTCGGTTTCCTCGAATAAGGCTTTTCCCTGTTCGGCACTTTCAAAGGCAAAACTGGACGTTAGGTATAGGGGGACAGAATGCTCGCGATACTGCGATTTACCTGTTTGGGTACGGATCGCTTTGGTTTGTTTTTTCATACGGCGAATGAAATCGGCTTTCGAATACCGAGTCTGTAACGGACACTAAAAGAACTTAATTATCTTCCGCAAACTTACGAGGATTATAACAATTCCGACGAGAACCATCATGGTTTTGACGGGGAGTTTGCGGGACAGGTGAGCGGCTATCGGCGCAGCAATCATGCCACCCAGGATCAGCCCCAAAATAACCATCCCGTAATTATCCAGACCTGCGTAAAGGGCAAATACGACGGAAGAAGCGAACGAAACGAAAAACTCAGCCAGGTTGACAGAACCAATCGTGTAGCGTGGGTGGCGACCGGCGGCAATCAAGGTTGAGTTAACGATAGGACCCCAGCCACCACCGCCGATGGCGTCCACAAAACCACCGAACCAGGCCAGTAACCCGATCTTTCGAACCGGCTTTTTCTTGGTTTGCTTAGCCAGTGCTTTTTTTAGGATCAAAACGCCAAGAATCGCCGTGTAGACCGAAATGGCCGGAGACAGATAGTCGGCGATTATTTCCATATCCGACAGTTTGGTGATTAGGAAAGCACCCAGCGCTGCGCCAATAATGCCCGGAATCAGGACAATTTTGAAGAGCCGGTTGTTGACGTTGCCAAATTTGAGGTGCATGTAGCCCGATACACCGGAGGTGAAGATTTCGGAGCTGTGTACACTGGCCGTAGCAAAAACCGGACTGATACCAACGCTGGTCAGAAAGGTAGTGGCGGTAACACCATAAGCCATCCCCAGGGCACCGTCGATCATCTGAGCGACGAAGCCAGCGGCTATGAAGTAAAAAATGTCGGGGGTAATGTCAATCGCCTGTGCAATGACCGTTAACCGATCGAGGGTCAGGTAATCGAACACTAGATGACCCACAATCATCAGGGCGAGGGCCGCGAAAACGTAAATTGCAATTTCGGTGCGATTCCGTCGTCTGAGTAGCGGGTTACGAATCGACTCAGCCGTTACAACCTCAGCGTCGGGGAAAGCCAGTCGAAGTGCGTCGGCCTGCGCTTCCCGACGATTTATATCGCCTTGGATGCTGACTCGTAAGCCGTTAAGGTCAAATGGCAGTGAGGTAGTCGCGACTGCATCACCGGCTGGCACTAGTCCGGCTTCGTCTTGGTTATTCATAGTGTCTAAATCCTATCGACTTAATAGATTTATTTTCTTATGAAAAGCGGCACAATGAAGTGCCGCTTTTGCCGATGAAGAGAAGAACACAAAGGTACGCAGATTGGATCGGTAAAAACAAGCAAACGGCTGATTTCGTCATTATATCCGGCTAAGCCATCCAGCTCCTATGTTGCCGGATATCGTCAGGGTTGCTAACCCTTTGCGCTTATCGCTGTTTCACCGCGTTCCAGACCTCCAGCGGACGGTCGGTTGACATGATGTCGGCACCGTTTTTGGCGAATTGTTTATACACCTGGTCACCTTTGGCTGCGGCCTGTTTGTCGAGGTTGCCCAATGTACCCAAAATACAGGCAATGCCTTTCTGATGCAAAAACTGGTATAGTTCAGCGTCGGGTTCTTTGACGCCGACGAACGCCACCATCCGGTTATCGGGAATGCCAAGATCGTGGAGACGGTCGTACTCAGCCCGGTTCCGAATCGTGACCGAAATCATTAGATTTGGATCGAGTTTGTTGATTTTAGCCGCATCCTGCGCATTGTACGTAATGATGGCCGCGTAGTCACCCATCCCGGTTTTGCGAACCATATTCACGACTTTCTCGAATGACACGTTTCGCTTGACATCGAGCGTAAACGCTACTTTGCCTTTGCCCCAGTTGAGTACCTGTTCCAGCGTCGGAATTTTATACGGTGTCACATTGCCCATGTTGTCTTCCAGCCGGAAAGGAGCCAGTTCCGCATAGGTTTTGTCGATCAGTTTTCCCGTACCAGTCGTTGTTCGGTCCAGGGTGGCGTCGTGCATCATAACCAGCACACTATCTTTTGTCAGGTCGATGTCACATTCGATGATGACCGGCATTTGTTTCGCCAGATAAGCAAAGGATTCGATGCAGTTTTCGGGGTACCCTTTCAAGTCGCCACCGCCCCGGTGCGCCGAAATCTTGGCGGGACCATGTTGGGCCTTGTAACTAAAAAAGTCAGGACCGCCACCCGTGGAAATTTTTGTGTAAGTTTTGGGTGAGCAGGTGATCAGACCGAAGGCTAACCCGAGGAATAAAGCAGGTTTTGTAATCATGGATGTAAGGGATTCTGCGTGTTTGCTATTGAAGGCTTTCCAAAGCTGTAACCAACGCAGGAACCGTTCGGGTAAGTCGTGTTGTTGCTGAAGCAGTGATGTATTCGTTATTCATTCGGTAGCCAGTCTACCAAGCGAGGTCGTAAAAATAAAGCGTCTGGCTTAGAATCCATAACGGCACCACGTAGCGTCTTACGGGTCTACTTCATCTTTTATCAGAAACGGGTTTCCGTTTATCGGTGAACCTTCCGCTTAACGAATACGAAAATGATTCCTTTCTCAGTTCTCGATCTTTCGCCTATTGTTGCGGGCAATACGCCTGCGCAGGCTTTACGCAATTCGCTTGACCTAGCCCAACACGCCGAACAGTTAGGGTATAACCGCTACTGGGTTGCTGAACACCACAATATGCCGGGTGTTGCCAGTGCGGCTACATCGGTTGTGATCGGCTACATCGCGGGTGGTACCCAAACGATCCGGGTAGGAGCGGGAGGGATTATGCTGCCGAACCACTCACCACTGATTATTGCGGAACAATTTGGTACGCTTGAATCGCTGTATCCGGGCCGGATTGATCTGGGATTAGGCCGGGCCCCTGGTGCTGATCAGGCCACTGCGCGGGCACTACGCCGGGATGTCAATAACGGCGATAGTTTCCCGCAGGATGTTGTCGAGTTATTGCAGTATTTTCAGCCGGGCGATACGGATCAACACGTACAGGCCATACCCGGCGTCGATCTGAATGTACCCGTCTGGATTCTGGGTTCGAGCTTGTTTGGTGCACAGCTGGCCGCGTATTTAGGCTTACCGTATGCGTTTGCTTCGCATTTTTCACCAGCGCAACTGATGCGCGCCCTGGAGGTTTATCGGTCACGGTTCAAACCGTCGGCTTACCTGTCCGAACCCTACGCGATGGTAGCGGTCAATGTCGTAGCTGCCGATACCGACCGGGAAGCCGAACGGCTGTTTACGTCGGTACAGCAACAATTTTTGCACATTCGACGCGGGAAAGCGCGTCAGATGCAGCCGCCGGTTGACGATCTGGCAGCACAGTGGCCGGAGTATGAACTAGCGGGTATCGAGCAGGTACTAAGCTGCTCGGCGGTTGGCTCTCCTGAAACCGTACAGCGCGGACTAGCTAATCTGATTGAGCAAACCAAGGCGGATGAGCTAATTATTTCTGCGCCAATTTTCGATCATCAGGCTCGTAAGCATTCCATTGAGATTGCGGCAGGGGTGCGGGCTAATCTGGCCGTTCAGCAGGAGACAGCCTCCGTATAAAGTAGAGGTAGCTAGCAACTAATCAGGGGTTTCTGGGCAGCAACGTACATGCACGTTGCTGCCCAGAAACCCTTTTTCGTAACCTGCTTAGAAAGTCATTCCGCCTAAAAACTGAAACCCTTTCGTATCGTCGCCGTAGGCTTTTACGTCAAAACCGACGGTGATGCCACTGTTGAACCGGTAGAGCAAACCATATTTCTGATACGTTGCTGGTCTGTAAGGCCGGGGACGCACGACGTTCCAACCCATGTGGGCCGTAAATAGGTAACGACCCTGCCAAAACTCGTAACCGGCTAGCAGTGTCGCCTGACGGTAGTTTTGATCCTTGTAACGCCAGCGCTTTACCTGCTCTTTAAAATACAGATCGTCAACGAGTTCAACGCCCCCCGATAGAACATGGGACTGGCTAAGCCGATAACCACCGAGTAATTTGAGGCCAAACATGGGCAAGGCCATTTCCGGGCTTTCTGGACTTTCGGGCAACACGCGAATCGAGCTCATCAATAAAGCGTGAGCGATCCAGCGACGAACCAATGGAGAATGCTTCCATAGCCGCGTGTTTGGGTACGTGGGTTTGTTCGTAGAGTAAACCAAGCCTACGGCAAGGCTCGGGATGTTCATTCCCTGATTGGGCTGGCGTGTTCCGGCGTTTGAAATGTGGTTGTAATGGGCCGATAGATTTACGTGGACACGATCTGTAAGTTGATAATAACCGTTGAGGCTCGCGCCGATCATGCTGCTAATCGGTAAGCTGAAGTATTGATTGGTCGGATTCGTTTCGGGATCATAAACGCGAGTCAGGTACGTCAGACCGATCGAACCACGGACAGACAGATTGAATCGACGACGGTACAGGATCATCGGTTCAAAGAAAAAACCGGCCCCAGCTGTGCGCCCTAATGCAATTGGATTACGGAAAGCAATGTAATTGGCGTAAACGCCTGTTCTGGCAAAGCAGTTGCACTGTTCCCAAGTCTTCCGCTGAACCCCTAACCAACTGTAGTCAAGCTCGATACTCTGCGGTACGTTTCCCGTTGACGGAACCACCTGATCGGGTGCGTATAGCCCCTGGTGTAATTTTATGACGAATTGACGATTGACTAAGCTTGAATCAGATTGAGCGATCACCCACCCCGGAAATAACAAAGCTATATACAGTATACATTTTACCATGATAGTTACAATGTAAATACATTATTGCTATAATTATTAATATGTATACGTAAAAAATGTTGTTTTGCTGTAATATATAAACAAAGATATTTTATAAGTTAAATGAATTCTTGGTAAAGTTTGATTTTGCAGAGCGCATCAGTTTTAAAGTGAGAATAGATTCCTATGTGAAGTAACACGGTAATTGAAATGCCAACCGTAGCGTATTGAAACGAATGCCGTTGTGTAACCAGGGCTTCAACACGTCGGCGGGTCCGTTTGGTGGTGTCGGTTTCTGAAACCGACACCACCAAACGGACCCGCCGACACTAATCCATACTATCAAAAGGTTATTTTTAGATTGCCTTCTGATTAAATCACAACGTTGACGATCCGTTTTGGCACGACAACCACTTTCTTCGGTGATTTACCTTCCAGCCATTTTTGTACGGTCGCGTCGGCCAGTACTTCCTGTTCGATCTCGCCCGGAGCGCGGTCGACGGCAAAACTGATCGTGGTCCGAACTTTCCCATTGATCTGGATCGGGTAGTCGAAGGCGTCTTCGACCAGGAAGTTCGGGTTGAACTTGGGAAACGCAGCTTCGGAAATTGTACCCGGCGCATTGCCTAACGCAGCCCAAAGTTCTTCGGTAATGTGCGGTGCGTACGGCGACAGCAGCAAAACCAGATCCTGTAAAATAGCGCGTTTGTGACAGTTGAGCGTTGCTAGTTCGTTGACGCAGACCATGAACGCGCTTACCGACGTATTGAACGAATAACTTTCAATGTCGTTTTCGGCCTTCTGGATGGTTTTGTGCAGCACTTTCAACTCGGCTGGCGTCGGTTGTTCATCCATTACGATCCACTGGCTTTCTCCGGCTGCGTTATCTTTATAAAACAACCGCCAGAACTTGCGGATAAAACGCGAAACGCCGTCGATACCGTTTGTATTCCAGGGTTTTGCCTGCTCCAGCGGGCCGAGGAACATTTCGTACAGCCGCAGTACGTCCGCGCCGTATTTCTCCACGATCATGTCGGGATTGACGACGTTGAACTTCGACTTCGACATCTTTTCAACCTCCGCACCAACGATATAACGACCGTCCGGCTCGGTGATGAACTCCGCATTTTCGGTCAGATCCGGGCGTGCTTTTTTGAATGCCTCAATGTCCAGAACGTCGTTCTCAACGATATTGACATCAACGTGCAACGGCGTTACTTCCTGATCGCCAACCTGGTTCAGCGACACAAAAACAGGCCGGGTACCTTCGACGCCCGTACCCTTCAACCGATACGCAAAATTGCTCCGGCCCTGAATCATGCCCTGGTTAATGAGCTTTTTGAACGGCTCTTCCTGGGGTACGTAGCCACGATCTTTCAGGAATTTATTCCAGAAGCGGCTGTAAAGCAGGTGACCCGTAGCGTGCTCGGTACCGCCGATGTATAGGTCAACGTTCTGCCAGTAATCGATGGACTGCTTCGAGGCAAAAGCCGTGTCGTTTTGCGGGTCCATGTACCGATACCAGTACCACGACGAACCCGCCCAACCGGGCATGGTGCTTAGTTCGTACTCGTGTTCGCCTTTGTATTTCCAACCTTCGGCGCGTCCCAGCGGGGGCTCGCCGGTTTCGGTAGGCAGATACTTGTCGATGGCGGGCAGTTCCAGCGGTAGCGCACTCTCGTCAATTAAATACGGCAATCGACCCGTCGAACCGCCCTCTTTAAAATATACGGGGACGGGTTCGCCCCAGTAGCGTTGACGGCTAAATACCGCGTCGCGCATCCGGTAGTTAATCTTTCCACGGCCCAAACCCCGTTCTTCGAGCCACGCAATCAAGACTGCGGTTGCTTCTTTGTAGGTAAGCCCGTTGATAATGCCGGAGTTGATGTAATGACCTTCTTTGGTGTTATCCGCCTGCTGGTCAATGTCTTTCTGCGCGTCCAGAATTGGAATAATCGGCAGATTGAAGTGGGTTGCAAAAGTCCAGTCGCGTTGGTCGCCCGACGGAACGGCCATCACCGCACCCGTACCGTAACCCGCCAGTACGTAGTCGGCTAGATAGATGGGGACGGCTTCACCGCTCAGCGGATTGACGCAGTAGCTACCCGTGAACACCCCCGAAACGGCTTTAGTATCGGCCATCCGGTCGCGTTCGGAGCGGAGCTTAGCCGCGTTTACATACGCCGTTACGGCTTCCTGCTGTTCGGGCGTTGTCAGGGCCGGTACCAGTTCATGTTCGGGAGCCAGTACCATAAACGTAACACCGTAAATAGTATCGACGCGGGTCGTGAACACTTCAATGTTCGACGTGGGTATGGAAACAGCTTCACCGCCAAGTTGCTGCGTCGAACGAATCGGAAATTTAACGCTGGCTCCGACCGATTTGCCGATCCAGTTGCGCTGTTGTTCTTTGATCGATTCCGTCCAGTCGATGGTATCCAGGCCGGTCAGCAAGCGGTCGGCATAGGCCGTAATGCGCATCATCCACTGGCGCATGAGCTTTTGCTCGACCGGATAACCACCACGCTCCGAAACGCCGTCTTTCACTTCGTCGTTGGCCAGTACCGTACCCAGGGCCGGACACCAGTTCACCACCGCGTCGGCCAGGAAAGTCAGGCGGTATTTTAAGGTGATCTCGTAGGATTCCCGGGTCGACAGGGCGTTCCACTCGGCGGCTGTAAACGTTGGAGCGTCCTCGTCACAAACTGCATTGACATCGGTGGTGCCGTTGGTGGCAAACTTGTCCGTCAGCGTTTCGATAGGCTCCGCCCGGTTGGTGTCCTTGTTGTACCAGCTGCGGAACAACTCCATGAAAATCCACTGCGTCCATTTGTAATACGATGGATCGGACGTACGAACTTCCCGGCTCCAGTCATAACTGAAACCGATGTTTTTGAGTTGTTCGATGTACCGGGCCAGATTCTGCTCGGTCGTCACCGCTGGATGCTGACCCGTTTGAATGGCATACTGCTCAGCGGGAAGTCCGAACGAGTCGAATCCCATCGGATGCAGCACGTTGTAGCCCTTGAGTCGCTTGTAACGCGCCACAATGTCGGATGCGATATAGCCGAGTGGGTGCCCAACGTGCAGGCCCGCGCCCGATGGATACGGAAACATGTCGAGTACGTAGTACTTCGGTTTATCCGTCTGTTCTGCTGGTTTGTAGGTATGGTTATCGTCCCAGAACCGTTGCCATTTCTGCTCGGTCTGGCGGTGATTATACTCCATGTTAACGAATGAAATTGCTGCGAAAGAATGGGCAAAGATACCAAATTTTGACCGTTTTGGCTGCCGCCCATCAATGAGGTGTCTTTTGTCCAATTAGTACGAAATGAAAAGTGCGCGAATTGCTGGCTTAGGGTATTACGTTCCCGAACGGGTTGTGCCTAATGTCGAACTGGCTCCGCTGGTGAATGTGTCGGATGAATGGATTCAGGGACGAACCGGAATCGAACAACGGCATTACCGCAAAAAACACGGTGAAACGACCACGACGATGGGCGCGGCAGCCGCTCGCATTGCTATCGACCGGGCCGGAATCTTGCCGTCAGATGTCGATTTTATCATTTTCGCGACCCTGAGCCCCGACTATTATTTTCCCGGCAACGGTGTTTTGCTGCAACGCGAGCTAGGCATCACGCACCGGGCGATGGGGGCGCTGGATATCCGAAACCAGTGCTCAGGCTTTATTTACGCTTTATCCATTGCCGACCAGTTCGTTAAAACGGGTAAGTACAAAAACGTGCTGATCGTCGGAGCCGAGACACACTCGCGGAGTCTGGACTTTTCGCCGACGGGCCGCGACGTAACGATTTTGTTTGGTGACGGGGCTGGAGCCGCCGTCATTCAACCCTGTGACGAACCCGGTCGCGGTATTCTGACTACCCATCTCCACGCCGACGGTACCTACGCGGAGGAACTGGCCTGTTTCAATCCGGGTGCCCACGGTGGTTATTATCTTGAAAAAGATTCGTTACGCTTCACCGAGGAGGAAATTAGTAGCATTGCCGAACACGACGATCATGCCGGTTTGCCGTACATGAACGGGCAGACGGTGCTGCGCCACGCCGTAACGCGCTTTCCCGAAGTCATTGGCGAAGCACTGGACGAGATGAATCTATTGCCAAAAGACATTGACCTGCTGGTGCCGCATCAGGCGAATCTGCGCATTGCCCAACTGGTACAGAAGCGGCTGGGCTTATCCGATGAGAAAGTGTTTAACAACATCCACAAGTTTGGCAATACCACGGCGGCTTCCATTCCCATTGCTCTGTGTGAAGCCTGGGAGCAAGGAAAAATCGAGGATGGTGCTTTACTTTGCGTAGCCGCATTTGGAAGCGGTTTTACGTGGGGTTCGGCCCTGATTCGGTGGTAGATGAGCAAAAAGATCGGTTGGTATATTGGCATTGTAATCCTGACGGCTGGACTGGGAAGTCTGGCCGTTGGCAATTTTAGCGTCCCACTATCCGATGGCAACGACACGGATCAGTACGAATACGTTGGGTATTTCTTTGGTAAGAATCTAAACCTGTGGCCGTTCCCTCAACTGAATCTGCTAAATACGCAAAGTTTTTATCCGTACGGTTTAAATCAGGTCTTCCTGGATTGGGGCTTCGAGCGTGATTACTGGTATGCACTCTGTTACCGGCTGTTTGATGGCCCCGGTCCGTACCTCCAGTTTTATTACGTCTACAGTTTAGTCGTTGCGGCTATCGGCACGTTTGCCCTGATTGCGCCCCGGTTTGGCCTGGCGAAAGCGTTTGTGTTTGGCTTGATTGTTTCGGTGTTTAACTTCTATGCCATCTGGAAGTTTCCCGTGCACATGAACGTCTGCGTCGATCATTGGACGGTGCTGTGCATGGTGGCGACGTATCGGCTGTTGCTGGACGTGCTGGACAAAAAAAACGTTTCGCTTGCTTACTGGCTATTCTGGGTGTGGCTGCATCTTCAGGTGCTCGGTCAGGAACTGGGTTATGTAGCTGGATTTGCCCTGACGCTAATGACTCTGACGGTCCCTGTACTGGCGGTGGCATTGTACCGGCAATTTCCTCAGCCGGGCCGATGGATGATGCTTTTTCGGACCTACGTGCGCGATCAGTGGAACCACCAGTTCGTTGTCGTAACAGTGGCTCTAACGCTCATTGTTGTGAGTGCCTGGCTGTATCTGCCGTTGACCTTGCAGATTGCGTTTACCGCCTGGGAATTTGATTTTGGCGCTGTGCCCGAACTCAGGGCTTGGTCGCACCCGTTGCGGTTGCTTATTCCGCATCTGCCCGGTCTGCATACGTTTGCCTTCGATTACAAACCATATCTGCGGGACACCTTTGAAAGCTACGCGCAAGGAAGTCCGGGATTGTACTTGGTTGTTTTAGCCGTTCTGGGCTGGTGGCAGATTCGCCGACGCGTGGCGCTGTGGCTGCCGGTGGTAACCATGCTGATCTTTTGTCTGCTTTATCATCCGGTATTGATACCAACGCTGAAACTGTTTCCCTGGTTTAGTTTCAACCGACATGGCGGGCGAGCCAGTTTGATTTACCCCGTTTTGCTAGGGCTTCTGGCATTGCCTATAAGACCATCACGTAGCCCATTGGCTCTTGGTCTAAGCGTGGTGTTAAGTGTCCTTATGGCAGCAGAGTGGTATACGGGCTACAGCCAACGGTTGCGCATGCCTGTCAACGTAGCCTCGGAAAGTTTGATGCAGTATTGCGCCGTAGTGAAGCAGCAACCCGGCGTAGCGGTACTCGATTGGCCATTTTGCGCCGTGGGGGCCGACGGGGTAGGAGCAAAAGAAGGACTTTGCCCTTATTACGACCAGCAAAATGCGGTTTTTACCTTTCGCCGTTTTTACGACAAAAGTGTTGTTGGGCAATACTTTGGCCGCTTGCACCCGACCCATATTCAGCCGTTTCTGCGCGACGAATGGCCCCGGTTGTTACGGCCCGGCTATGCATTTACCGGACAGGACTGGCAATTTCTGGATGCGTTTCTGCGGACCAATCACTTCGCTGGCATCAACCTCTATCCCGATCTGCTAACAGCCGATCAGGTGGGCGAATTCTACCGGCGATACGGGCGTCCAATCGCCGAAACACGCTTTCCGGCAGCGGGGCGTGTCGTATTTATTCCGCTACGAAATAAGGCAAAAAATACGCTTTGAAATGACACGTTTTGACCCTGATTTGCGTATTGTTAGTATAAGCAAGTCCTTGGGAAAGAACCGCATGATTTGAACGTATACGCATTTTATTCTCGTTTCATTTCTCCGAATTCATACGTATTCATGCGACGATTTCTTTCGCTGGCGACGATCACCAACGTTGCTTTCATTGGCTTTAGTTTGCTGGGTTGTCAGAGTGACCGCGACGTAGAGCCAACCTTTTCGGCCGACTGTCTGGTCAAAGCGTCAACGACCAACGGTCAGACGATTGCCGGTTCTTATATCGTTACCTATCAGCCAACGAAAACCCTGCCAACGGCATCGGGCGCCCGCATGGCTGCCGTCGAAGCGACCGCCGAACAATTGCTGACGAGCTATCAGGTGTCTGATCCGCAGGTCGATGTGCTCGGCGCGGGTGAGCAGACCAGTTTTTTGGCGCATTTATCCGCCGACGAATTGAACCGAGTCCGGCAAGACCCGGCGGTGGCCTCGGTCGAACCCGATCGGATTATGTCGATCTGCAATTGCGTGGATGTGCAAACGTCTTCGACGCTGCTCTGGAACATCCAGCAGACCGGCTACGGGCGGGGGGATGTGCAAACAAACAAAACCGTCTGGATCATTGACACCGGTATCGACCTGGACCACCCGGACCTGAATGTCGATTTAACTCGAAGCCGTTCGTTCGTGAGCGGCCAAACCTCGGCGGACGATGAAAATGGTCACGGCACGCACGTGGCCGGAATCATTGGGGCAAAAAATAACAACGTTGGTGTAACGGGTATCGCTTCGGGAGCGAAGCTGGTCGCATTACGGGTGCTGGACGATGAAGGCGAAGGGCGCTTGTCGGGTATTATTCAGGCGGTCAACTATGTGGCACAGAACGGTAAAGCGGGTGATGTGGTGAACATGAGCCTCGGCGGAGAAGGAATATCCAATTCACTCGAACGGTCTATTCTCCAGGCGGCTAATGCGGGTATTCTGTTCGCGATTGCGGCTGGCAACGACGGCAAAAACAGCGATAATTACTCGCCCGCGCGGGTGAACCACGCCAACGTTTTTACCGTATCAGCGATGGACAAAAACAATAACTTTGCGTCGTTTTCTAATTTCGGTAGCAGCGTGGATGTCTGCGCGTACGGTGTTCGGATCACGTCGACGTATAAAGGCGGTAAGTATGCTATTCTGAGCGGAACGTCGATGGCTGCGCCCCACGTAGCCGGTTTATTATTGATCCGTGGAAACAAGCTGCCTACGCACGGCACCGTACAGGGCGATCCTGATGGTAAGCCCGATCCCATGGCGGGGGAATAACGAACGGCTCGTAGCGTTCAAGCGTCATGAACCAGCACGTAGTCCTCTGCCTAATGAGGAGCTATTTATATATTTTGTAACTGATTATGAATCGGCGTTTTGTCATCCCGACGCTAGGAGGGATCTCCGGTAGCAGGCTAACTTTGTGACAACTACCGAAGATCCCTCCTAGCGTCGGGATGACAAAACGTCGGTTTTACTGCTAAATAAAGAAGAGGACCCGAAGCACTGATAAGCGCTTCGGGTCCTCTTCTTTAGTGTATTATGCGATCGATTACTCGGCCACGACGATGACGGGAGCTACTACTTCCGGGTCGTTGTCGGCCGATGCTTTCTTCTGTTTCAACGCTTTTTTGGCTGCTTTCTTCAACGTAACGTCGTATAGATCCGTCCGGCGGTCTTTAAGCACCTGCACCGAGCCGTGTTCGTGAAGCTCTTTAAGCAAGCTCAGATCTACGTCGGCAATAAGCACCATTTCCGTGTTGGCGGTTGCCTCAGCTTTAACGGCATTGGTCGGAAACTGAAAATCTGATGGCGTAAACACCGCCGATTGGGCGTAGTTGATGTCCATGTTATGCACCTTCGGGAGATTGCCGACGCAGCCCGAAATGGCGACGTAGCATTCGTTTTCGATAGCCCGTGCCTGCGCGCAGTGGCGTACGCGTGAGTAACCATTCTGCGTATCGGTCAGGAAAGGAACGAACAGAATCTGCATGCCCTGCTGCGCCAGAATCCGGCCCAGTTCGGGGAACTCAACGTCGTAGCAGATCAGCATACCAATCTTACCACAGTCGGTGTCGAACGCGCGTATTTCGTAGCCGCCCACCATACCGTAGTGCTTCACTTCATTCGGCGTAATGTGAATCTTCCGGTACTCTTCCCAGGAGCCATCCCGGCGGCAGAGGTAAGCGACGTTATAGAGTTTACCATCGTCGTCAACGAGTGGCATACTGCCGCCCACGATATTGACGTTGTAGGAAATCGCCAGTTCACACAGTTTTTCGCGCACCGGTTCGGTAAAGTCGGCGAGTTTTCGAATCGCTACCGGCTCCGGCAGATCGTTGAAATCGGCCATCAGCGGTGTGTTGAAAAACTCCGGCAACACCATGAAGTCGGCCCGGTAATCACTCACCGCATTCACGAAGAATTCGATCTGATCGAGAAATGACGCCAGGTTTTTAAACAGACGCATCTGCCACTGAATGACGCCAAGCCGGATAATCGAGTCGGTATGCGGCTTTTTGTCTTTCTCGACAACGTAGTAGATATTGATCCATTCCAGCAGCGTTGCGTACTCCTTTGACTCCGTATCGCCGGGTAGGTAGCCGCGCAGCACCTTCCGAACGTGGAAATCGTTCGAGAGCTGGAACGTGAGCGTCGGGTCGTAAATTTCTTTTTGCTTTACCTTGGCGATGTACTCGCGGGGCGACAGTTCGTCGGCGTATTTGCTGTAGTTCGGAATGCGGCCACCCGCCAGAATCCCTTTCAGGTTCAGCTGCTCACACAATTCCTTGCGGGCATCGTACAGCCGCCGACCCAACCGCAAATCACGGTAGTCGGGGTGTACGAATACTTCGATCCCGTAGAGGTAATCTCCGCCGTCGTTATGCGTTTTGAAGGAATATCCCCCCGTAATTTCGTAGTACGTATGGTTGTCGCCGAACTGGTCGTATTTGACCCGGATAGCCAGTGCGCTGGCAACGACTTTACCGTCTACTTCTACGCAGAACTGACCTTCCGGAAAAATAGTCAGCAGCTTATTGATCGAACTTTTCGACCAGTAATCGCCACCGATACCACTGTACACTTCGATCATGGCCTCTTTGAGGTCATGGTAATCTTCTTTCTGTAAGTTTCTAACCTGTATATGCATAGGCGTTGACTGTTCCGGCGGAATGAACCTGACTTTCTGATGGATAAAATAATGCTTGTGCTTGGCACTTGGTAGCGGACTGTATACCAGACCTGAAATCAACGTAAGCGTACTTCCAGATTCGTCATCATCTCGTCCGTTAAGTCGAGGTGGGTTACAAAACGGACCAAATGCTTGCCGAAGGCTACGCTCCGAATGCCTTTCGTTTCTAGTTGTGCAACGTAATCGGTCGCCAAGAGGTTTGCCGACAGCTTAAAAATTACGATATTGGTGTCAATCGGTAAAATGCTCTCTACTTCAGGGGCTTGTTCGAGCATGATGCCGATTTTACGGGCGCGGGCATGGTCGATTTTCAGCCGGTCGATGTGGTGATCGAGCGCGTAGATACCCGCTGCCGCCAGAAATCCGGCTTGCCGCCAGCCACCACCCATGAGCTTACGATACCGCCGGGCCTGACGGATCATGTCGGCCTTTCCGATCAACAGCGAACCGACCGGACAGCCTAATCCTTTCGATAGACAAATGCTGATCGAATCAAAAAGTTGGCCGTACGCTTCCGTGGGATCACCTGTTTCGACGAGCGCGTTGAACAGGCGAGCACCGTCGAGATGCAGGATCAAACCATGCTCGTCGCAGACTTGCCGGATGGCCGCAATTTCGGGAACGGTATAGTAGCAGCCTCCTCCTTTGTTGACCGTGTTTTCCAGCACCACCAGCCGGGATAACGGTTTGTGCGAATCGGCGGGGTTGTAAATGTATTCGCGGATCAGATCGGGGGTAAGCTTACCGCGTTCGCCCTGCGGCAGACTGGCCGATGCCAGCGCATTGACCGAAATACCACCGCCTTCGTATTGGTACACATGGGACAGGTAATCACAGATCACATCGTCGCCGGGGCGGGTATGCGTACGAATCGCCAGTTGGTTGGTCATCGTGCCCGACGCGCAGAAAAGCGCGGCTTCCATACCGAACAAGGCGGCTGCTTTCGCTTCGAGGGCATTGACGGTCGGGTCATCACCCAGTACATCGTCGCCTAGTTGAGCCGTAAACATAGCCTCGCGCATGGCGGGCGTCGGTTGCGTAATCGTGTCGCTTCGTAGGTCAATAATCATGTAAACAAAGGTCGCGCAGAATGGAATTGCGGGCAAACAAACGGCTCCTGTTTCGGCTTTTTTATATCTTAAGCGCCAAAATGGCTTATCTTCGAATGACTTCAAACGAATCAGATTTTTCTTCTCTCGATTTAGCTGCGCTTACGAGCGATATTTGCGCCATCGCCACCGATGCTGGGGCGTTTCTGCTTCAGGAGCGCAGCCGATTTCAGCGGGATGACATTGAGTACAAAGGACTCAACAACCTCGTTTCTTACGTCGATAAAGAAACCGAGAAGCAACTCGTTACCCGGCTTAACCAGTTGCTACCCCAGGCTGGTTTCATCACGGAGGAAGGAACCACGGGGCAGGAAGCCGACCCGACCGCGCTAAACTGGATCATCGATCCGCTCGATGGTACCGCCAATTTTATCCATAATCTACCGGTGTTTTCGGTCAGCATCGGTCTGGCGCTGGGTAGCACGCCCATTGCTGGCGTAATCTACGACCCAAACAGAGCGGAGTGCTTTTCGGCCTGGCAGGGTGGGGGCGCGTATTGCAACGGCAGCAAGATTTCCGTTTCGCCCGCTACGCAATTGGGGGAAAGTCTCATTGCGACGGGTTTTCCGTACTACAGCTTCGATCAGATGCAAAAGTACCTGCAAATTCTGGAGACGCTGATGCAGCAAACGCACGGCCTGCGCCGGATGGGATCGGCGGCTATCGACCTGGCTTACGTAGCCTGCGGACGGTTTGAAGCTTTTTACGAATACAATCTCAATTCGTGGGATATGGCTGCGGGGGTATTGCTCGTGCAGGAAGCGGGTGGTGTGGTTACGGACTTTGAGGGGGGCGATGCGTTTCTGTTTCGAGGGGATGTTATAGCGGGTTCCGGTATGCATTCGGAGCTATTGCGCGTTATTCAGGACTATTGGCGGTAAAACAAGTTGTCTCTAAAAATCGTCAAATCAGCTTAGCAAATGCAGGATATCGATAGTCTCCGCTACCCCATCGGCCACTTTGCGCACGGGAGCGTATTTTCACCTGAAGAATTAAATGGACAAATTAGGTCCATTGCCGAAATGCCCATCCGACTAACGGAACTAGTCGGGAAGTGGGGCGACGACCGGTTGGACACGCCCTACCGACCCGAAGGCTGGACCGTTCGGCAGGTGGTGCATCACGTTGCCGACAGCCATATCAACGCCTACGTCCGAACGAAGCTGGCGCTTACGGAGGACAATCCAACCATTTCTCCCTACGAAGAAGGCGAATGGGCTAAATTACCGGATTACTCGCTTGAAATCGCTTCGTCGCTGGTTATTCTGAGAAATCTGCACCAGCGTTGGACAACTGTGCTCGAATCGCTCAGTGAGGACCAGCTAAACCGTACCTATTTTCACCCAGCCAGTCAGCGGTCGTTTCCTGTGTCGGAAGTGATCGGGATGTATGCCTGGCATGGTGAGCATCATCATCAGCACATTTATCGGCTGGCCGCCCGGAACGGTTGGCTTCAAAACAACGTTGACTAATATATACAGCCAGTCAGACAGTGAATGACAAACGAACGTATTTCGGGTCTGACTGGCCATCAAGTAATCTAGCGAGCCATGCAGGAGTTGATTATTGTGCTGGTTTTTGTGCTTGCCTTAGGGTATTTAGGAAGCCGGGCTTACCAAAGCTTTTCCAAAAAAAAGGCGGGCTGTGGTAAGGGCTGTGGCTGCGCTACGGACGCGAAATCATCTCGCGTAAGTGCCGTCAAATGAATAAGTGTTTTCGGCTTTAACATTTTTGTTAGCTAATGGTTTGTTGTTGCAGTGAAAGCACAACGAATCATCGGACTATTTTTTATAGCAGCGGCATTGATCGGTTCCGTGAGTTGCCATCGTGTCCGCCCAAAACCACCTGTAACCCAGGATTTCGAGCCTCCCATCCCGGAGCCCATTTCGTATGTGGCGGGTGAGGTTACCTTCAAAATCAGGGATCTGGAGCAGAAGATCAACCAATCGCTTGGTGTTGTGCTCGTTCCCGAAGAAACGTTCGAAGGTAAAAAGGGGGAAGCCTGGCACCTTCGGGTCGAACGCACGGGTCCCGTTCGTATCCAGTATGCGAATCGGAAAGTGTCGTTTTCTGCGCCGTTGCGGGTGTGGTACACCAATCCAATTGGCATCAGTAAGAAACGCAAAAGACGCTCGCTCTGTGCGCTCTCCGTCAACTTCGTGAGTCCGCTCGACATTGCGTCAAACTGGCGCTTGAATACCCATTCCCGTTTTGAAAATTACCAGTGGATTGAACAGCCCACCGTGCGTTTGCTGGGCGTGAAAATTGGCGTGACCAAGCTAGCCGAAAGTATGCTCGACAAACGGAAAGCAGAAATCGAAGGTGCTATTGATCAGGCGGTTCACAATGAATTACGGCTGGATCGACACATCCGTAAGGTCTGGCGGGATATGCAAAAACCATTGCGAATCGCTAAAAAACCCGAAGAAATCTGGATTGTTCCCAAGCCCTTCAGCATCGCAGCGGCTCCCGTCTTTGGGGATAAAAAGCGCATAACTGTACCGCTTCAAATCGCCTTTCGGGTTGAAACGAAGGTAGGAGCGATGCCCGTTGCTACCGAATTGGAGCGGCTGCCCCGCCTGCTGAGACGGGCTAAAACGCCGGAATCGTCGCGGTTGAAGGTGAGGGCGTTTATTCCATTTAACGATGTTAACCGAGTCGTAGCCCGCGCGCTGACGGAGCAAAAGTTGGGCCTAGCGGGTGGAAAGGTCAAGATAAAAAACGCAACTGTTTATGGTGGCGGCCATTCGTTGATTCTAAAAACCGAAGTCACCGGAGCTGTCAACGGAACGTTGTATTTTCATGGTCAGCCGAGTTACGATACGTTGAGCAATACCTTGCAGATCAAGGATCTTGATTTTGATGTAGATACGAAAGAACGGCTGTTCGCTACGGCTGACTGGCTACTCCATGATCACCTCCGCGATACGCTCCAGTCGGTGATGGTCATACCCCTGCGCCACCAGATTGCGGGTATTCCCGAAAAGATTGAAACGGCCTTTGCCCGTGGGGGAGCCGGAAAAAAAACGGCCCTCGACATCGACGCATTCCGGCTGGTGCCCGAGCGGGTAGTTGTCCGGCCCGACGGGGTTCAGGTGTTAATCAAGGTGGAGTCGAAGGTAGCCGTCAGCGTAAAGAAAATATAACGGATTGGTCAGGGTTTCCAGCGCCACAGGTACCGGCAGGCGGTAGTTCGGTAGGGCCGCCAGGCATCGGCAATCTGGTGCAGTGCGTTATATAACGTTTTTCCGGTAAGTCCGTTCGTTTGCTCCGGGTAAGCCAGGATCATCCGCTGGCGAATAACCAGATCATCAATCGGGAAAACGTCGGGCCGATTCAGCACAAACATCAGGAGCATTTCGACGGTCCACCGGCCCACCCCCTTGATGGGAATGAGGTACTGCACAATCGCTTCGTCAGTCATCGGATCAAGGTGCGCCCGGTCGATGGGGTTGACCAGCGAAAACTCCGCGACACTTTGCAGGTACTTGATTTTTTGACCGGACAGACCCGCGCTACGTAATTCCTCGGTTGTTTTCAAAAGCAAATCACGGGCGTGTGGGTAACCATCCGCGAACAAAAGCTGAAAGCGGGTAAAAATTGCGTCAGCCGCTTTCACCGAGATTTGTTGCGAAACAATGCTTTCGAGCAGGGCCAGATAAACGTCATCGGCGTAATCATTAAAAACTTTGGGATCGGGCGTTTCGGCCATCAGCCGGGCCATAACCGGGTCTTGCGCCAGGTGGTCGAGAGCCGCTGCTGAATCGGGTGTAATGGGCATGAACTGACTTAGATAATGCGAATAATGGATTTAAATATCTGAAATTCAAACAGTTATTATTTAATTTACATTGTTTTTTGTCGTCGGGATGACAAAAAAATACCCATCATTTACGTTAGATGACGCTTACCGAAACTCGTCTTAGCGGGAATGGTAGCGCTGGTTTGCTGTACCAACCGCAGGGGTACAAATTTGTTTCTGCTTAGTTCCGGTCTGCCACTTTGATGATCGCCACTTTATCGGTACGTCCGGCAGGTACAGTCAACTGTCCATTCGTCAGGGTGGTCTGCCCGATTGATTTTCCCGTCAGCGCATCCATCCAGGCAACCTGATACGATCCTTTCGGCAAATTAAGCGTTAGATCATACGGCTTTGCGGACATTGATTCGTAATAAAGTATCCATTGGGTGCGTCCGTCGCTCAACGTCTGCGTCATGGCTCCCGGCGAAGCGGTGACGAGTGCATGATCGGGACGGAGCTGGACAAACGGCAGCTTGTCGAAAAAATCTTTCAGTACCTTGAACTGAGCGCGTAACGCAGGACTTCCGCCACCCGGTGCTTTATAGGTGGTATCCTGACCCGTTTCGGAGCCTACTGAATAAGAGTAGTCGAGCTGGTTGAACAAGCCTCCGCCTGCCATCAGGAATCGCCACGCTTGACGCCGATAGGTGGAGTCGGCGCGTCCGGCAAAACCCGTTTCGTTGAAGCCAATGACTTTACCTAAGTGGTAATTTTCAGTAACCGCAATGGGCAGCGCGTAGTGAAACGTAAAAATGGATATGTTCGGGTCGGCGTCGGCAACAGGGTAATGAAAGTTGCTGATATCCTGTGAGATCAGGTGCTTGTTGGTTAGTTGCCGTTCTTCGTCTTTAATCCAGCGAGCTACCTGTCGCTGCCAGTCGTTAGATCGTTGGGAAACAACCTGAAGCGTTGATCGCCAGTCGTTATCCGGTCCGTACTCGTTGCTGCGCAGCACAATATCGGTCTGATTGGCCCAGGGTTCGTTTTGGATTTCAAAGTAGATGTTCGGAAAGCGATTCAGGGTGCGGACAATCCGTCGAACGTAGCGCTCCTGATACCCCAGAATACTACCGTTTTGCAGTGTATTGACCAGCGAAGCGGCTACGCTGTCGGTCTGGTTGACGTTGTTTTTCGGATTGAACGCGCTGTAATTCCACCCATCGGCGTAATGAGCGGAGAATAGATTCACCTCCACGATAACACCGTGCTTTTGGGCTTCGGCCACAAAATCGGTCAGGCGGGCAAAATACGCATCATCCCACTGTGTCAGGTCAAACCGGTTGCCGCCGAGCGCATAGCCGGTCGCGTTAGGGCTTCTCTGCCAGGGCAACAGGAGCCGACCTTCGGCGGGGGCCAGGGTGTTCTTCATAATGCCGAAATCGCCCAACTTTTCGACGTAAGCTCCCGTAAACAAACGGGTCGTATTCATGCCGTCGGCAGCCGTAGCACGCAGGTAGGTTTTATAGTCGAAATCGAGATTGATTACGGAACCATAATGCTCGCCCGACCCGACCAGGATCATGGGTTTGTTTTGATAGGCGAAATAGTGCGGGTTTTGAGGATGTAATTGAAACGTGCCGCTCGTCTGCGCCAGGATTTTCGTTGTCAGCAACAGTAACCAGGCAGTAGAAAGTGTGCGTAGTCTTGTCATGGATGGCCAGGAATGAAAAGCGGATAAACAACAAGGCCGCTTTAGCTACCCAAAGCGGCCGGAATGCGGTTTCTAACGCTTAGTGTCCAAGCACGATCAACTGATAAACGATTCAGGACTACCAGATTCCTTTCATGTTGTCCAGATATTTCTGACCAGAGCCGGTGTTGAGCAATAAAATATGTTCTTCTGGATGGAGCCACCCCTGTTTGATCAGTTGCTTTGTCGCAGCCCAGATGGCCCCACCTTCGGGAGCAACAAAGATTCCTTCGTAACGACCCAACTCCCGAACACCTTCCAGCATCTGTTCTTCCGAGACCGCTAGGGCTGTACCGCCGGACTCCTGCAACACCTGTAGCATCAGCGGCTCACCGATGGGGCGGGGAACAGCCAGTCCGTTCGCCAGCGTAGGTTGACCGACGTACTGTTTACTGTTCGCCTGCCGACCCCAAAACGTATCGACAACGGGACGGCAGTTTTCCGCCTGTACCGCCACGAGCCGGGGGAGTGGCTGGTCGGGCGTGAGCCAGCCGAGTTGTTTCATTTCGGTAAACGCTTTCCAGATACCGATCAAACCGGTTCCCCCGCCGGTAGGGTACATGATCACGTCGGGTAATTGCCAGTCCAGCTGTTCCGCAATTTCGTAGCCCATCGTTTTTTTGCCTTCCAGCCGGTACGGTTCCTTTAGCGTCGAAATGTCGAAGTAGTCACCGTTGCGGTTCATCTCCTGGACCTTAGCCGCACAATCGTTGATTAATCCGTCGATCAGGATAACGGTAGCGCCGTACGCCATACACTCTTCCCGGAAGGCTTCCGGCGTGTGGCGAGGCATAACAACTACGGCTTCCAGACCCGCCCGCGCGCAGTAGGCCGCCATCGCGACACCCGCATTACCCGCCGTTGGGACAATACAGGCTTTCTCGCCATTTTCCTTTGCCTTCGATACCGCCAGACTTAATCCACGGGCTTTGAACGATCCGGTTGGGTTAAGTCCTTCGTCTTTCAACGTAAGCTGTTGCAGTGAATACCGCTCGGCCAATCGGGGCAGCGAAAAAAGAGGAGTGAAGCCTTCGCCTAAGGTAACCCGGTTTTCAGGCTCTATGACCGGTAGTACCTCGGCGTAACGCCAGAGCGATTTGTCCCGATGAATCAATGCTGATTTTGAGAAACCCGCTTCGAGGTCATACCGACTCAATAGCGGGGCGTGGCAGCAGACCGACAGCGTTTGCCGAACAAACGGCGAATAGGTTTGCCCGCAGTTTGAGCATTGTAGGGACTGAATTAATGATGAAGTGGCGGTTGTAGTCATGGTTGTCAACTTTAGGGCAAGTTGACCTTATCAAGAACCCGGCGCAAACGATGTTTTGGAATGAGTTATTCCAGTAACGAATAGAAGCGTCGGACGAAGCGGATAAAGGCGTTGACCAGCGGATTATTTTCGGTGCCTTTGCGCTGAATAAAGTAGAACGTCCGTTCGATGGTTAGGTTTTCGATGGGCACTTCCACCAGTTCGCCCGCAGCCAGTTCTTTCAGGATGGCCCGCTTCGGCAAAAAAGCCAGACAGGTATCCGCCAGGACAAAGTTTTTCAGCGCTTCCGTACCGCCAAGCCGAATAAGAATCCGTAGATCAGCGGGGCGGATGCCGTTTTTTTGCAGCGTATCTTCTACCACGGCCAGGGTGCCGGACCCTTGCTCGCGAACGGCTAACGGTACGTGCGGAATATCGGTCACGGACAATGTCTTATCGCGGAGAGGACTATTGCGAGAGCATACCGCCAATACCTGATCGGTGATGAAGGGCGTGTACGTCAATGTGTTAACCTGCGTTAAGCTTTCGACAATGCCAACGTCAATTTCGTGGTCGAGCAGGGCTTTCTGGATATTACTCGAATTGCGGTTCAGGACCTGAATCTGCATGTTGGCATGTTGCCGCAGGTAGGACGAAAGAACCGTTGGCAACACGTAAAGCGTAATGGTCGTGCTCGAACCTACCGCCAATCGGGTCGTGGGCAGAAAGCTGGCGTTGAGATGGTGTAATTGCTCGTGTAGCTCCGTTTTTAGCTGAATCGCTTCGAGCCCTTTCTGGTACAATAGCTCCCCAGCCTGGGTCAGGCTGATGGTGTTGCCGTGCCGCTCGAACAAAGCGGTTTTGTAGAAAGCCTCCAACGCCTTGATGTGTTTGCTGATGGCTGACTGGCTCAGAAACAAAATCTGGCCCGCTTTGGTAAAGCTGAGCAGCCGGGCGACTTCCAGAAAAATTTCGTGTTGTAACGAGAGCATAGCGGATAAAGCTTACCGCAAAAAAACGACGTTGTACGGAGTAAAAACAAGGTAAGCCTACAGTTCCTATCGTGACAACCTATCGGGGTTGACTGTTGATGATTTTATCCGGCCCAACAGCTTCAATATCGGGTGGCCCGGCGGGGTAGTACCGGAACGAGCTTTTTTCGATCAGGTACGGATACGGTTTAAATGTAATCCAGCGCAGGGGCCATTTGCGGAGCCACAGCGCCCCCTGGGCCAAACCGGTAAACCAGCCGGGTGGTCGCTGGTACCCAAAGGCAAGCCGTAGCTTCTCCGGAATCAGGGCCGAGAAGGTAGGCTGTACCATTGGGTGGAGAAAGCGGGGAAACCAGCCCTGTACGATTTTGACGGTAGCGTCGGCGATGCGTTGGTTGCTTTCGGTGTACCGGAAATACTTCGCTTCGTAGGCGTCAACAAAGGTTTGTAGGTCCGCTATCGTATCGGGGAGATCACTCAGGTTCATCCGACGACCTACTTCTCGAAAAAAATAGAAAAATGCCAGTTCTTCCGAATTGGTTAGTTTTCGCCAGCCGTACTGATTCAGCCAGTCAATCGGGTAAAAGACAAACGTAGCCAGCACGAACAGGTAATCGGCGTTATCGATTCGGTAATGGCTGTGAATCAGGTTCATGTGCGCAATGGCCCGCTGTCCCTTATCGCTGTCGTACCCTGACTCCATGAACTGCCCAATCAGGCGACTCGTGTCGTCGTACCGTTTCTGCCCGTGCCGCTCAAACTCACCCGTGCGAGCCAGCAAGCCCGACACCCGCGGACTGGCGTAGGTGTGAAACAAGGCCAGTTCGAGCGCGCGGGTGATGTCAAACGGAAATTCATAGGCCGTCAGCAGATGAACCATGCGCTGATGATCCCGGACAGGATCGAGCGTTTGGAGCTCACGCCCAACGGCTGGATTGCGGAACAAACCAAAGCGTTTGCTATAAACGACTGGCATTGGTTTTAGAAGGATTAGTGATGAATAGCTGTCTCTTGCAGCAAACACAGAAACGCCGGGACAGGTGCCCCTACGGGCCAGATGAGCTGACGTTTCTGTGTTTGGTAGAACAAGCGGCTGTCAGATCAACCAACGGGTGGCGGGTTGATTTGCGACGAAACCGAGCGTTGGTGCCAGTACGGATAAATGGGATCGCGCTGGCTGGCTGCGTCGAGCTTAGCTACCTGCTCTTTGGTCAACTGCCAGCCTACCGCGCCCAGATTTTGCTTAAGCTGTTCTTCCGTTCGCGCACCGATAACGAGCGTTGAAACGGTAGGGCGCTGCAAAACCCAGTTCAGGGCTACCTGCGGAACGGTTTTGCCCGTTTTGGTCGCAATTTCGTCCAGCGTATCGATAATGCCGTAAAACAGATCGTCGGGAATGGGTGGGCCTTCGCCACCGCCCTGCGCAATCCGGGCGTCTTCCGGGATGGGTTGATTCCGGCGATACTTACCACTCAGTCGCCCCGCCGATAGTGGACTCCAGACAAGCGTACCTACGTTCTGATCGATACCCAGCGGCATCAGCTCCCATTCAAATTCACGGCTAACGAGCGAATAATACGCCTGATGGCCTACGTAGCGCGCCCAGCCGTACTTTTCTGAAACTGCCAGGGACTTCATCAGGTGCCAGCCCGAAAAATTCGAACAGGCGATATAGCGCACTTTGCCACTTTGCACCAGACCGTCGAGCGTACGCAGCGTTTCGTCAACCGGCGTAAGCGCATCAAAGCCGTGCATGTGGTAAATGTCGATGTGATCCGTATTCAACCGCCGGAGACTGTCTTCGCAGGCTTTAATCAGGTGATAGCGCGACGAGCCCATATCGTTTGTGTGGGCGCTCATCGGAAAGGTCGCTTTGGTCGAAATAATGACCTGATCGCGCTTTCCTTCCAGGGCTTTTCCCAGAATCTCTTCCGACATCCCGTTCGAATAAACGTTTGACGTATCGAACAGATTGACCCCGGCGTCAAGACATAGGTCTATCATGCGACGGGCCTCGTCAACCTGCGTGCTGCCCCAGGCTTTGAAAAATGGGTTTCCGCCCCCGAAGGTGCCCGTGCCAAAACTTAAAACAGGGACGCGCAATCCCGAAGCGCCTAACTGCCTGTATTCCATAATTGACGTTGATTAATGCGTGTACGCGCCAAAGATAATTGGCTAGACCATTCAAGACGGATGTATGGCTGCATTCTCAGTGCAACGTTTTTTATCCAGATCTTGTGTCCTAATTTGCACAACCTTTTATGCTAAGGTAAAACAGGTAAATACATCATCGAAAATACGCTAGGTTATTTTGTCCTGCCGCACCGGCGGACCGGTCAGCAGGACAAAAACGCAGTCATAAAATGCTCTAAACTATTACTGCTTTAGTACTTAATTAGCCAGCGGGCGGATCAAACCGCACAAACGACTATGCCCGAAACACAACTCAATAACCCGTTACACGGCAAAACGCTCGAAGCCATTCTCAACGAATTGGTAGCTTTCTATGGTTGGAAGCGTCTGGGTGATCAAGTTCCTATTCGCTGTTTTACCGACAACCCAAGCATTAAATCAAGCCTTACGTTTCTGCGCAAAACGCCCTGGGCCAGGCAGAAAGTTGAAGATCTTTACCTGAACATGAGACGATAGTACAGTCAAACGAATGCAAAAAAGAAGGTATATGAAGCGGTACGTACTTTTTTTTGGACTATTGCTGACCGGTTTAACTCCGGGCAGAAGTCAGTCATCGAAACAGGACGCGGACTTTCCACCGGAGCTTGTCTCGTTTACCCCTTACAAGGGCAACCCGGTTTTTTCGGGCACGGGGACGAACACGTGGGATCAAAAAATTCGCGAGCGGGGGTGCATTCTGCACGAAGCCGATGGCTATCATCTGTGGTATACGGGCTACGAAGAGGGCGATGATAAAACCAGGTATCTGGGGTACGCAACGTCATCGGATGGACTGAACTGGACGCGCTACAAAAACAACCCCATTGTAAAGACTAGTTGGGTTGAGGATTTGACGGTGGTAAAACACGACGGAACGTATTATATGTTCGCCGAGGGTAAGGATGACATTGCGCATCTGCTAACGTCAACCGACCGCATCAACTGGCAGGAGAAGGGACTGCTCGACATTCGCTTAACGAACGGTCAGCCGATCAGCAAAGGTCCTTATGGAACGCCGACGGTCTGGAAAGGGCCGCATATGTGGTACCTTTTTTACGAGCGCAAAGACCAGGCGGTATGGCTGGCTACGTCGGACGATCTGAAGCTGTGGACGAACGTACAGGACGAGCCCGTACTCACGAAAGGTCCGGACGACTACGACCAACACGCCATTGCGATGAATCAAGTCATTCAGTATAAAGGGCTTTATTACGCGTATTACCACGCATCGGCGTTTGCGGACTGGCGTGAATGGACGACTAATGTAGCAGTGTCGAAAGACCTGATCAACTGGAAAAAATACGCAGGAAACCCTATTGTTGGCGGCAACAAATCGAGTGGTATTCTGGTCAACGACGGGCGACGTTACCGACTCTACACCATGCATCCGGCTGTAAACGTCTTTCTGCCCAAATGAGCTAAAACGATGATGCTGTGGTGTCAGGTTTAAGAACCTGACACCACAGTAAATAACTGCCTTACTTACTTTTTCGTGAAATAAAGCAATTCGGTGCTGGCGTCTTCTTTGGGACCCGTGTAAAGCCGGAGTTGCCCATGCTGATCAAACTCGAAGTAGGTTGCTTTGCCCAGATTGATGTAGTAGTCATTCTCCGCTTGCATAGCCTCCGGTGATCCACCGATCTTGGTCGAATAGATTCCCTGGGCGGAAACGATCAGGCCCTTTGTTTCATCGAGCAGAAACGAGCCGCCGTAGTAATTGACGAAGCTCTGGCCACCTACCGTCAGATTGTCATTGGACTCTTTTTTTAACACCAGCGTTGTTCGACTTTGCAGCGTAGGCGGTAGCGGTTGATTCTTGTAATTGGTCAGTACCCACTCGCCCGCCAGTGAGCCAAAGCTTGCCCGCATGGTCTGCACCGTGGGGGATGACGTCATATCAACGGGATCAACATCACGGGTTGTGTTGCAATTTGACAAACCCAGTCCGACGAGTGCTGCCAGTGACAACCGTCGTGTTGCTTTTAGTAGAGTCATAGTCGTTTCGGTTTAGTGAATTACTATGGTTACCCTACTAAGGAGTGTACAAAAGCCAAATCGGTTGTAAACGAGTAGCGAAAAAGTAGCCTGTTGTTCCCGTGCTGTTTCAATAAGTGGCCCGGCCACCGGAAAGATCAAAGACAAATCCCGTGCTAAAACTGGCTTCTTCGGAAACAACCCAGGCCGCCAGGGACGCTACTTCTTCGACCGTGCCCAATCGTTTCATGGGAATCTTAGCGGTCATATATGCCAGTTGTTCGGGGGCGGTGTTCGCGTTCATCGCCGTTTGAATGACCGCCGGAGCCAGCCCGTTTACGGTGATACCTGTTTCGGCATATTCTTTCCCGACACCTTTGACCAGCCCGATCAGTCCGGCTTTCATCGATGAATAACCAACCATCAGCGGATTCCCTTCTTTCCCGGCAATAGACGCCATGTGAAGAATACGCCCGTAGTTATACGGCTCCATCGCCTTAATGGCATACTTTGTCATCAGGAAAGCACCCCGCAGATTTACGTTGTAAATGGCGTCATAATCCGTCACGGCGTACTCGGTGATTTTTGTATTCGTTGGCCCGACGATGCCCGCCGAGTTAATCATGATGTGGAGTTGTCCAAACGTACCGTGGACGGTTTGAATGGCTTCGGCCACGGCATCTTCCTGGGTAATGTCAACAACCTGACCGCTTACCTTATAGCCCTGGCCGACGAATTGGGCCACAGTGCGTTCCAGCAGGTCTTTATTTTTATCGAACAGAACGACAGTGGCTCCTTCCGAAGCCAGTCGTTCGGCAATTCCTTTTCCAATGCCTTCAGCGCCACCCGTAATCAGGGCCAGTTGATTCGTAAACCGATTAGACATAACATACACGTAGATTCGCTATGACCAAAAGCGAGTTGGCGCTGCGTCTACTGCTTGAGTGCTGTCATAACATCCGGTCGTAAGAAGGTCGTGGTAAAGTTTGTGGCAACAATGGAAGTATTTCTTGGCAACAATGGACTTTATATATATGACATTTGTTAGTATCGAAGACAAGTGTTTTTGAACTGGAAAAGTCAATTGATTGCATGGTTAAGCCTGCTTACTATACGTTACTGCTCGGTGCCGGCCTGGTCTGTTTGTTAAGCTTTCGGTCTAAATTCGGACAGCTGCTAGGTGATGAGCCATCGCCCGTGCGAACGCCGACGGAGGAACTGGCTACGTTTAAGCTGGAGCCGGGCCTGAAAATTCAGCTTGTGGCCGCCGAACCAATGGTGCAGTCGCCCGTTGTGATGACGTTCGATGAAGACGGACGACTATGGGTCGTGGAGATGCGCGGTTTTATGCCCACCATCGACGGTGAAGGTGAGGAAAAGCCGGTTGGCCGTATATCGGTGCTGGAAGATACCAATGGCGATGGCCAGATGGATGTCAGCACGGTTTACCTCGATAGCCTGATCATGCCCAGAGCGATGGCCTTGGTGCCGGGTGGTGTGCTGGTCGTTGAAAATCAGGCGCTGTGGATGACCAGCGACGCAAACGGTGACCTCAAAGCAGATACCAAAACACTGATTGATAAAGAATATGCTGGCAACGGTTTGCCGGAACATGCACCGAACGGACTCTGGCGGAGTATGGACAACTGGTATTATAACGCCAAATCCCGCTTCCGGTATCGACTGACGGACGGCAAATGGCAACGCGATTCAACGGAGTTTCGGGGGCAGTGGGGAATCAGTCACGACGACAAAGGGCGCCTGTATTACAATTACAACTGGTCGCAGTTACACGCCGATCTGGTCCCGCCCAACTACTTGTCGCGCAACAAAAACCATACGCCAACGACGGGTATCGATTACGGACTGACGCTTGATCGTCGGGTTTATCCGATCCGGGCTACTCCCGCCGTCAATCGTGGGTATATACCCGGTACACTAAACAAAGAAGGGCGATTGCAGGAGTTCACGGCAGCCTGCTCCCCACTTTTCTACCGGGGTAAAGCTCTGCCAACCGCTTATTATGGCAATGTATTCGTTTGCGAACCGGCCGGAAATCTGGTCAAACGCAACAGTGTGGAAGAAAAAGGGCTGTTGATTAACGCGCACGACCCGCATCCGGGTACCGAGTTTCTGGCGTCGACGGACGAGCGGTTTCGTCCCGTTCATCTGGCTAGCGGACCCGATGGTGCCTTGTACATAGCGGATATGTACCGGGGCCTGATTCAGCATTCAGCTTACATAACGCCCTATCTGAAAGAGCAGACGTTAGAGCGGCATCTGCTTCAACCGCTCTCTGCCGGACGTATCTGGCGCATTATTCCCGAAAACTGTACCGCTTCCAAGCCAACGAAATTAACAAACGCTTCCCCGGACGAATTAGTAGCGCAACTGTCGAACCCCGACGGTTGGTACCGGGATATGGCGCAACGGCTGTTGGTCGAACGTAACGACAGAAGCATCGAGAAAGCGCTTACTGCTGTTGCTTTGAAAGGAGAGAACAAGTTTGGGCGCTTTCATGCCCTGTGGACGCTGGATGGTTTGTCGTTGAGCAAGCCGGATGTGCTCTTTCAACTAGTTGCCGATCACGACCCGCTCGTTAGCACTGCGGCACTGCGCCTGATGGAACCCTTCGCAAAAAACGATAAAGCAATTGGGCAAAAACTTGGGAAGCAGCTGTTGGGCCAGTGGCAGAAAGCGTCCGTCGAACAGGTCTTGCAGATGGCGTTATCCGCCAGTGTTCTCGATCAGAAAGATGCTCAGTCATTGCTGGCGGGTATTGTAGAACGACACGGAGAAACGGCCCTGATCCGTGATGCTGTAATGAGCAGTCTGCAAAATAAAGAATATGCGTTCCTGCAAAGTTTACTCAAATCACCCCAGTGGCAGGCCCAAACCCCGTCAAAGGAAATCTTTCTGGAAATGCTGACTACCGCCATTGTTCGGAAGCGGAATACCGCAGAACTAACGGCGCTGCTTACCCGACTGAGTACAAACAAAGCCGCGCTTGGGTGGCAGGACAAAACCATCCTGACCGGTATGTCGATAGCGGGTACGGCAAAGAAAATGAAACCGGTGAAACTAGCCGCAGCACCCGGAATTTTAACGGCATCCAACAGCCCTGTTGATCCGGCAAGGCTGGCTGCTCTATCGTCGATGTTTGAATGGCCCGGTCATGTCGCGGCTAAGGCCGTCGCCGTAAAAAAGAGCCTGCTCAGCGAGGATGACCAAAAACAATTCGCGCTTGGACGTCAGCACTACCTCAGCACCTGCGCGGGTTGTCACGGAACCGACGGGGCCGGTCTAAACCGGTTTGCGCCCCCGCTCATCGGCTCCGACTGGGTGCTGGGCGACGAAAAACGGCTGGCTCTGATTATTCTGCATGGTATGGAAGGGCCGGTAAAAGTAGCCGGGAAAACGTACGACGCTCCGGCTATACTGCCGGTGATGCCCGCTCATTCGACAATGGACGATGGCGCGATCACGGCGATCCTGACCTACATCCGCAACGAGTGGGGAAATCAGGCCGGGGCAGTGGGTAAACGCGTGGTGGGCATGACCCGCGTTACGTCGCAGGGACGGGTTGTTCCTTGGACGGCTAACGAACTGAATAAATACATGCTCGAAGCAAATGCCGCGAGTGCCAAATAACCAGACTACTAGCTCAGTTGTATGCCGATGGACAGACGCGTGTTTCTGCAAAAAGCAGGTATGGGAGCGATGGCTCTTTCGTTGCCGCAATTACCCGATGGGGTCAAAACGACGGGAATGGGCATTGTGGTACATTCGTACGGCATGCGGTGGAACTCAAAAACGCCGAGTAGTGCTTACCCCGGCTTTACTAACGCGCTCGACTTGCTAGATCACTGCCATCAAATTGGGGCGGGGGGAGCGCAGGTTGTCGTGAGTGACTGGACCGCCGACTTTGCCAAACAGGTTCGGGCTAAGCGTGATAAACTCGGTCTGTACCTGGAAGGCTCCATTGGTTTACCCAAAAAAGCAGAGGATGTTCCTAAATTTGAGCGCGAGGTTGTCAATGCCAAAGATGCCGGGGCTCAGGTGTTACGCACCGTCTGCTCGTCGGGCCGACGTTATGAAACGTACCATTCTGGGGATGCTTTTCAGGAGTTAAAAAAGAACGCACTCGCTTCATTACGACTGGCCGAACCTGTGCTTCAAAAGCATAAGGTTAAGCTGGGCGTCGAGAATCACAAAGACTGGCGAGCGCCTGAGCTAGCAGCCATTCTTCAACAAATCAGCAGTGAATGGGTAGGGGTGACGCTTGACTTTGGCAATAGCATTGCCTTGCTGGAAGATCCGATGGACGTGATCAAGACACTTGTTCCGTTCGTATTCACGACGCACGTAAAAGACATGGCCGTTGAGGAATACGCCGATGGCTTTCTACTTTCCGAAGTGCCGTTGGGAACGGGTATTTTAGACATACCAGCGATTATTTCTTTGTGCAAAAAACACAATCCAGCCGTTACGTTCAACCTGGAAATGATCACGCGCGATCCGCTCGAAATCCCCTGTCTGACCGATGGTTACTGGGCCACCTTTGCCGATGTACCGGGCGCTGATCTGGCCCGAACGCTTCGCATGGTTCGTCAGCATAAAGCCAAAGCTGCGTTGCCAAGAATATCACAACTATCCGCCGATAACCGGCTGGCTGCCGAAGAAGAAAACATCCTGGCCTGCCTGTCGTACAGCAAAAACCAGATCGAGCTTAAATAAACGGTTTTTTACCGGCTTGTCTGATGAACTGGTGACAGCATCTATCTCCGAAACAACTAAACTTTTTAGATGAGTAACGAAGCACTACCCGGAATTAAACAGTTTGACTTAACGGGTAAATCCGCCATCATTACGGGTGGGTCAAAAGGACTTGGGCTGGCAATGGCCGCCGGATTAGCCTCGGCGGGAGCCAGCGTAATGCTGGTCAATCGCAATGCGGAAGAAGGAGCCGCAGCCGCCGACCAAATCGCTCGTCATTTTGGAGCCAGGGCTCTTTCCTACAGTGCCGACATCACAGACATCGGGCAAACGGAAGCGATGGCAAAAGCTGCCTACGACGCGTTCGGACGGATCGACATACTCATCAACAGTGCGGGTATCAACATCCGGGGAGCCATCGACGACGTATCGCCCGACGATTTTAATAAAGTCATGCAGATCAATGTCAATGGTACCTGGCTGTGTTGCAGAGCGGTTACGCCGTACATGAAAGAGCAAAAACGGGGCAGCATCATCAATCTGGCCAGTACACTCGGCCTGGTCGGACTGGCAAACCGGACACCCTATACGGCCAGCAAAGGAGCTGTGGTGCAGATGACCCGCGCGCTGGCTATTGAATTGGCACCGTTTGCTATCAACGTCAACGCCATCTGTCCGGGACCATTTTTAACGGAGATGAATATTCCCATTGCCCACACCGACGAAGCGAAAAATTTTGTGGTAGGTGCTACCGTCCTGGGCCGCTGGGGCGAACTGCGTGAGATTCAGGGAGCGGCTATCTTCCTGGCCAGCGATGCCGCCAGCTACATGGTTGGCTCGATGCTGACTGTCGATGGCGGCTGGACCGCAAAGTAGTGTATGTTCAGGATTAAAGCGCAGTATATAATCCTGAACACTCAGTTTCCTAAACCAATCCTTTACTGAATGGAACCGCTAAACGAAGCCTCGCCGAGTGGTAACTCACCAAGTGGCAATTTCTCCGGAGGAACGCTGCCAGCACGAAGCGGCCTGAAAACGCGGGCTCGGTACGGGATGCTGGCGCTCGTTTTCGTCAACGTGGTGATCAATTACTTGGATCGCACCAATCTGGCTGTAGCGGCTTCGGCGCTGAGCAAGGAATTACAGCTAGGGCCACAGAAATTAGGGTATATCTTCTCGGCGTTTGGATGGTCCTATGCCTTGTTGCAAATTCCGGGCGGACTGATCGCCGACCGGGTTGCTCCGCGTGTTCTATACGCGTTTTGTCTTATTACCTGGTCTTTAGCAACGCTTTGTCAGGCATTTGTTCGGGGATTTGCCAGTTTGTTTTCGCTTCGGCTGGCGACGGGTGCGTTCGAAGCACCTTCGTATCCGATCAACAACCGGGTAGTGACCAGCTGGTTTCCTGATCATGAACGGGCGTCGGCTATTTCGCTGTACGTTTCCGGGCAATTCATTGGCCTGGCCTTTCTGACCCCCGTTTTGGTGACGGTTCAGTACTATGCGGGCTGGAAAGGCTTGTTTATCGGTACGGGACTGGTCGGTATCGTTTGGGGGCTGGTCTGGTACCTGTTCTACCGTGATCCGCTGGATCACAAGACCGTCAATCAGGCTGAGCTGGACTACATCGAAGAGGGCGGAGGGTTAATCAGTAGGAAACAGGCAGGACCAGCGCAAGCATCCGCCTGGAGTTGGTATAACGTAAAGCAGGTATTTTCGAGCCGAACCTTGTGGGGCGTGTACATCGGGCAGTTTGCCGTCAATGCTACGCTCTGGTTTTTTCTGACCTGGTTTCCAACCTATCTGGTGCAATATCGTGGTCTTGATTTTATCAAATCGGGTTATCTGGCTTCTGTACCGTTTCTGGCGGCTTGCGCCGGTTTGCTGCTGTCGGGCTTTGTGTCCGACTATCTGGTGAAGACCGGAACGTCGGTGAGCGTAGCGCGTAAGACACCCATTATTGCCGGGCTTTTGCTATCTGTCAGCATCATTGGCGCTAATTATACGAACGATACGACCATGATCATTTTCTTTATGGCGCTGGCTTTCTTTGGTTCGGGCATGGCCCTAATCTCATGGGTATTTGTATCGATTCTGTCACCGAAACACCTGATTGGCTTAACCGGGGGCGTGTTTAATTTTATGGGTAACTTGGCGTCTATTGTCGTACCTATCGTAATCGGCTACCTGGCGAAGGAGGGAAATTTTAACCCGGCGCTCGTTTTTATCGGTACGTTAGGATTTGTTGGCGCTTGCTCGTACATATTTTTGGTTGGAAAAGCCGAGCGGGTTGTAATCCGAGAAAAATAACCTGGACAAATTAAGCACAAGAGGTTGACGTACTATAAGTAGCGAATCAATTGACACATCATCAAGGCTTTTTGTATCCTGTCTGATTCGTGTTGTTCACTATGTCAACGAAGTGAATCGGTAATCAATTGATTAGTAGCGTCTAATCTTCATTAATACGTCAGGCTATTTTTTGACGACATCCTATTATGGGCTTTTACAATTCGTAGTAGAAGGGTGTCAATTCACAACGTTCTTAAGCTAGTTGGCACAAAAGTCGGTTGAACCGCTCCCCGTTCAGCGCCAATTTTGATCTGTCAATGATTGCTGATCAAGTCAGCTCAAAACCCGACAGATACACGGCTTATGAACCAGTTTACCTTAACCAATCGTACACTTGGTGCTATTGGCCTTCTGGGAGCTCACTACATGTTGATTGCTCCACTGCTCCCGATGCGCTATCCTGCTCTAGCGCAATCTGCTTTTGACGGCCTGGTCGGTTTATTTTTTATGCTTACCTGTATGGGCAGCTTAGTTGGCCTGATACGTCTGAATGCAACGGGCAACTCTTCCTTCGGTTACTTCGTGATTCGGCTCAACTTGCTAACACTGGCCATTGCCAACATCTGGAACATTTACCAGGCTCTTGATCCTAATGCCAATACCGTTTTATACAGGATTCTGGATGCGTTCTGGCCTATTAGCATGGTCGTCATGCTCTTGGTAGGAATTATAGTAGTTCGAGCAGGGACCTTGCGCGGATGGCGACGCTATGTGCCGCTGGCTGTGGGGATGTGGCTTCCCCTGACGGCATTGGTAGGCAAACTGATGGGATCGGCCTTGGTTCACATGGATGCTGTTGCCGATAACGGTACGTTATACATCCTATTAATTTCTGGGTCATATGCTTCCATCTGCTGGAGTTTACTGGCTTATCTGGTCTGGACAACACCCCAACCGCAGCCCATTGGCCAAATGTAAGCTATTGTGGTATAAGCGAACCTGTATCTTAGGACGATCGATGTATTAACCGCTTCCGTAGAAGACGCCCGCTCAATTCACGTATTCAATGGGCTTTCGTAATTTCTATTCGCTCACGGGTGATTGCTCTATACGTAGAATTATCCAGTCGAGCTTTTTCTAGAAAGAACACAAAGGAAAATAAAAAAGCCCCAAATTCAGTGAATTTAGGGCTTTTGGTAGGAAGTAGCGGGCTCGAACCGCTGACCTCTGCTCTGTCAAAGCAGCGCTCTGAACCAACTGAGCTAACCTCCTTTGCCGAACGAAAGCGTTGCTGCCTCCTTGATCGTGGTGCAAACTTACGAAAGTTCTGCATTCTCCACACGCAGACCGTAAATTTTTTGTGAAGGAATCCGCCACAGCAGCATAAAACCGACAATAAATAAGACCAGCAAGGCCAAAATGCTGTTACGCATGTTGCCCGTTAATTGCTCGATCAGTCCATATAAAAGCGTACCGAGCACGATCGATGCCTTTTCGGTTACGTCGTAAAAACTAAAGTACGAAGCCGTATCGGTACTCGCCGGAATCAGCTTGGAATAGGTCGAACGCGACAGCGACTGAATACCACCCATCACCAGACCCACAACGGCGGCTAAACCAAAAAACTGCGATTCGGTCTGCACAAAATAGGCGCAGGCGCAGACAACAATCCATATTGTAACGGCAATCATAAGCGCATAGGTGTTGCCCAGCCGTCCGGAGAGCCACGAAAAGCCGTAAGCGCCGGGAATAGCAACTAACTGAATCAAAAGAATTGTAACAATCAGGCTCTGACCGGGGAGTTTGAGTTCATCGCTGCCGAAGATCGTCGCCACGTACATCACCGTCTGTACGCCCATGCTATAGATAAAAAAGGCGACCAAAAACCGTTTGGCTAGCGGCTGTTCCTGCAATTCCGTCCAGACGTGTTGCAGTTCTTTAAAGCCATTCAGCAGGTAATTGCCAGCCTGTTTCACTTTCTTCGTTCCGTCGGGCAGGCGGCTGAACGGGATCTGAGCAAAGCCAATCCACCACAGACCCACCGTCAGAAAAGCGATACGGGAGGCCAGTCCTTCGGAGATGTTACCGAACCAGTCACGTTTGAGAATGACAACCAGGTTGATGACCATCAGGATTACACTGCCGATGTAACCCATCGAAAAGCCCCGCGCGCTGACTCGATCAAACTGATCTTCGGTGGCAATGTCGGGTAGATAGGAATTGTAAAACACAATGCTACCGCTCCAACCGATCAAACTTAGCCAGAAACAGATCACGGCGAAGGTGGTCGTTTCCTTGGTAAAGAAATACAACAAACTGCAACTGATGGCTCCCGTATAGCAAAACACCTTCATGAATGTTTTCTTACGACCGCTGTAATCCGCAATGGCGGAGCAGACCGGCGACAGCAGCGCCGTGAACAGGAAAGCCGCTGAGATTGTGTAGGAAAACAGGACCGAGTTTTTGATGGATAAGCCGAGGAAATTAATAACCGGCCCACCGGTTTCATTTAAGGCGGTGGCTGAAAAATACACCGGAAATATGCTGGACACGATGACCAGCGAATGCACCGAGTTCGCCCAGTCGTAAAGGGTCCAGGCGGTCAGAATACGGGGAACGTTCTTCATTTCTCAACAAGTGATCGGGCAAATTAGCAAATGAATGGGAGGGAACGCAGCACTGGGGAAAATTATCGGTTCAAGGACTGTCTACTTCGTTTGGCCGGGTGGTACGTTATTCGTTAAAAAGTCGATTACGGCTCGCGTAAAGGCATGGTTTGAGTCACCGGCAACCATGTGGCCTGCCTGAGCGACGCTGATGCTCTGTGCGTGAGGAACTGCGTCCAGAAATTCGGCCATCACGTTTTCGCTCACCACATCGCTGATGCCTCCGCGCACAATCAGCGTCGGTACAGTCAGCGAGCGGGCTGCCCGATAAAGCCGTTCTTCGTGTTGTAACTGTTGGTCAGGAGCCGAATTGCGTTGCCATAACGCCAGCATCTTCGGGTCCCAATGCCAGTAATAGCGTCCCTGCCGAAAACGGAGATTTTTCTCCAATCGGCTGTGATCCGACGGGCGGGCTCGGTTGGGTAGATACGAAGCGACAGCGTCGGCGGCTTCGTCCAGACTAGCAAATCCATCCAGATTGCGGCTCATGAACGAAAAAATGCGCTCAATTCCTTTTTGCTCAGCACGGGGAGCGATATCGACAAGCACAATGGCCGTGCACAGGGAATCACTTCCGGCGGGCCGCTCTCCTTCAGCAATCAGTGCGATCATGCCGCCCATGGATGCGCCGACAAGAGCGGGCTTCCGATCAAGCTGAGCAATCACCGCTCGCAAATCATGAGCCAGATCATCAAGGGTGTAATGCGCTTCGGGAGACCAATCGCTGTCGCCATGCCCGCGAGCGTCGAGGGCGATGGCGTACCAGCCCGCGTCGGCCAAAACGTGTGCAGAATCGCCCCACGAATGACGTGTTTGCCCACCACCGTGTAGCAGTAACACCGGCTGGTTCGCAGGGTTTCCGACTGCTTCAGCTGTTACGAAAAAGCCGTGCTTCTTCAAGCCCGGCTCTTCCAAGCCGGACTTGGTTTCGAATCTGAGAAGTGGCATACAGTGTCGAATAAACGGTACGGAAGGTGGCCCGCTTCTTCTGTCAGCCTGTTAGAGCGATGGTTTAAATTCCAGATTGATATCTGATTCCACACCGCTGACCGGCGCCCGTTGACGAAGCGTCAATTTTGTACGCGTCAGTTCGACAATCGGGAAGTTTCCTTTAAACCCGTTCACATCTACGTCCATCGATTTGAAGTCGGGTGCCAGCTTCCAGGTTCCCCCGTTTGGAATCTGACTAGTCAAGCGATTGATTGCCCGAACGGTACCGTCCGATCGAAACTGCATATCAAGCTCGAACAGAACAAGTGTATTGGTACCCATCTGTCCCACGCTAATCGTTTGGTCGTTGGTGTTCGACACGCGGTCGAGAAGCCATTTGTTCGCTACCAGCAATTCCGTTTGCGAAGCAGCTGTCGGCTCCGGGCTGCTGTTATCTTTTTTGCAATTAAAAAGGAAGGCCAACAAAGGCAGTAAAAGAACAAATATGCGAACGTGCTTCATAATAGAGCAAAAGGCTTGTTTTATGGATGGAAGAAACGCGTGGTTTCCCAACACGCGTTTCCTGACCAGTCGATCTGATGGCTTAAAATTCACTAGTTTCCGTGAAAAAACATAGTTACTCACCAAAGAAAGAAGGCTAAACTGCTCGAATGGATACGATCGCATCGGGGAGCGTTGGCTAAGGCAAGCTCCTTGTAAGAGCCACTCCCAGCAGGGGAACAGAACCGGATGACCCTATGGATTGCAAGGATAACGGAAAGGAAAGCAGGCGGAGATGTAAGTGGAATCTTGAAGGTGCAAATTGCACTTACCGGAGATCGTGACTCAACTGCATGTGTTAGTAGTACAAAGAACCTGTTCAGCTATGACAAAGCCTATCGTTATGGTGCGTGGATAAAAACAGAAAGTTTGATAGTAAAAATCTGGCTTTATCAGCTGAACAGGTCTTTAAAAGACTGTGGACTACCTCTCTTTGATGACCCAAAGGTATCAAAACCTCCATAAAGCCACTTTCCGATTTGGGACAGTTTCTTACAGATCTGGGACATATCTAGTTAATTATGCTTAAATCATGCACTTTTTTGACACTTTTCGGGTGCGATTGCTCAAAACGAAGCTAAGCTGGCACAGACGAGGTAAGTAACCAGCGAACTAATTCGATAAGAAATCACTGGGCGTTTTTTTGTAATATTCCTTGAAAACTGTCGTGAAATGGGAGGGTGTTTTGAAGCCTACCAGATAAGCCGTTTCGCTGGCACTGTGGCCGGCTCGTAACAAATCGACGGCCTTCCGCAGCCGATAATTGCGGATGAGTTCGTTAGGAGCAAGGTCAGTCAGGCTACCCAGCTTGCGGTACAAGGTCTTGCGGCTCATCGCCATGTTCTCGGCCAGCCAGTCGACGGTCAGTGTGCTGTCACTAAGGCCAAGATGTTCTTCCAGCAAGGCGTAAATCTGATCGAGAAACGGGTTTTTTGTGTCTTCGGGTAATGTCGGTGCATCAGGTTGCGCCAGCTGCTGCCGGTATTGTTCACTTAATTTTTGCTGCCGACTAATCAGGTTACGTAACCGAAGCCGAAGTTCGTCCAGATTGAACGGTTTGTTTAAATAATCGTCGGCTCCTTCCTGCAATCCTTCCAGACGGCTCGGGTGCGACGATTTAGCGGTGAGCAGCAAAACCGCAATGTGGTCGGTTTCGGGATGACTTTTGATGTTTCGAGTAAGTTCGTAACCGTCCATAAGCGGCATCATTACGTCCGAAATGACCACATCGGGAAGTTCAGCCTGCACCAACTGCCAGCCTTCCTGACCGTTGGGGGCGCTCATTACCCGGTAGGCAGTAGCTAGTTCCGCAGCCATAAACTCGCGCAGGTCGTGGTTGTCTTCTACCAGCAGCAGCAAAGGCGCGGACGAAACATCAACAGAAGCCGTATCGGGCATGACCCCGGATGACCCTGGGATAAGGTCAGGAAGAAGATCGCTGACCGAATGGATCGGGGTCGATGGCCTTGGCGAAACGATACCCTCCTCCGTGGTTGCCAACTCGACAGGAAGGAGAATAGTAAAGGTTGTTCCCACGCCCACCTGGCTGTCAACGGCAATAGTACCGCCCATCAACTCGATGAGTTCTTTAACCAGCGCCAGCCCAATACCGGTGCCTTCGTAAGCGCGGGTATGCGATGAATCGACCTGGTAAAAACGGTCGAATACGTGATGGAGCGATTCAGCGGGAATGCCAGTACCCGTATCGGAAACGACAAGCTGTAGCGTCGTTTTTTCGTCGGTGATCACCCCATCAAGGGGCTTTAGCGAGATGGTGATGCGTCCGCCCGAGGGGGTGAACTTTACCGCGTTTGATAGCAGATTCACGATTATCTTCTCCCACTTATCTGCATCAAATTGTTGGCGCGACGAACTTAGTTCGCTCGTGTACGTCAAGGCAATTGCTTTGTGCTCAGCCGCTGGCCCGAATGAATCGACAAGTTGCTGAACGAAGTCGTCGAGTTCGCCGTGCATCAGCGTCACGGGCATACTCGCAGCTTCGAGTTTCGCCAAATCCATCAGCTGATTGATGAGCCGTAGCAAGTGCTGGGCATTCCGATTCACCAGCGACAAGGTTTGCCGAGTGGATGGATTAACAGCGGATTCCTGTATAAGCTTTTCAACGGGCGAAATGATAAGCGACAGGGGCGTCCGGAACTCATGCGTGATGTTGGCAAAAAATCGATTCTTTATTTCATTAACTGCTTGAAGTTGTTCGGCTTCGGATCGTCTGAGCGCTATTTCCTGCCGTTGACGAATGCGGTCGGTCTGAAAACGGAGGTAGGCCCAGATCATTCCGCCGAATGCCAGCAGGTAGAAACCATAAGCCCAGTAGGTAGCCCACCAGGGGGATTGAATTCTCAGATGCACAACGGCATTGTTCGCACTCCAGAGTCCGTCATTACTGGCTGCCTTTACGCGAAATGTATAATCGCCGGGAGACAGGTTCGTGTAATTAGCAAAATGACGGGTGCCGCTTGGAATCCACGTTTTATCGATGCCAACGAGCTGATAGGCATACTGACTTTGTTGGGGAAGGGTGTAGGTCAAGGCGGCAAACTCAAACGACAGAAAGTTTTCGTCGTGGTCTAATTGGATAAGCGTATCCAGTAAGGGCCGGCTTTGATTTTTGACTTTAAAGTCGGTGATCGTTACGGGAAAGGATTTATCATTAGCCTGAATACTGTCGGGGTTGAACGAAACAAGGCCGTTCAAACTACCGAAATAAACACGATTGCCTTCGTTGAAAACCGCGTTTTCCAGAAACTCATTGCTCGGAAGCCCCGCGTTGCTATCGTACGTTCGAACCGTTTTCGTGCGGGGATCATAGCGGCACAGCCCTTTGTTGGTACTCAGCCATAAAAAGCCCGCGTTGTCGCCGGTAATAGCAACGACCCGGTTGCTGGGTAAACCATTCTCGGTTGTAATCGAGGAGAAGTGGCCTGTTTGCGGATCAAAACGATTCAGCCCGCTCTGGTTGGTCCCCGACCAGATAATACCCTGTCTATCTTCGTAGAACGTAAGGATTTCGTTGCTGTTTAGTTGGTTCGGTTTCGTTCCGGCTGAGAAGTGCGTGAAGCGAGACGTCGTTGGGTCTAACCGACTTATGCCTTTTCCATTAATGCCAACCCAGATAGCACCAGTTCGGCTGGCCAGCAGCGCATAAACGAACTTATCGGATAGCCCGGTTGGATTGGCCGGGTCATACTTATAGTACGTATACTGACGCGTACCGGGGTCAAAGGAAGCGATGCCGCCTTCACCGCCGAGCCAGATCTTACCGTCGGGAGCGCGACTGAGTAATTGACCGGGAACCTCGGATGGATACGCTGTAAATCGTCCGGTTGTCTGACTGTAGTGATAAAGACCATCCCAGGTGCCGAGCCACATACCCGTTGTGCCATCGGGCAGCAGCGAGAAATAATAATTCGTATGCTGAGCCGTGCTGCCCAACGTCTGGGGCGGAACTACAGATGCGTGCTTGCGGGATGCGTCGATACGGTATACCGAAAACTGATTGCTGAGCCATAATTGATTTTTGGGATCGATCAGCAGCGTATTTACTTTGTTGTCCAGCAGATTGGCCGTGCCAAGACTGGGTTTTACCTGATAAGTAGTAAACGCTTTTCGGTTCGAAGCCTGTTCATCGATTCCATTGTCCGTACCCACCCAGATTGTACCGCTTCGGTCGATATATACCGCCTGAACATTCGCGCTGCTTAGTCCGTTGGGCTGATCACCCTGCGGTCGGAGTGTGGTGATCTGGTGAAGAGTGGGATGAATACGCTGCAAACCGTTTGTCGTGCCGATCCAGATAAGACCCTGCGCATCAGCTTGTACAGTGTTCAAACAAACATACCGGTTGAGATTGCCACCTGGGTTGTACGGTACCAATTGCAGCGAAGGACGACGTAGGTCGAGTTGAAAAATGCCGTCGCCAGCCGTGCCGAGCCAGAGCGTTTGATTTTTGTCCAGATGGAACGAGTTGAAAACAGGCTCGTTACCTGTTTTGGTCATGTAGCTCAGTAGCGTATACCGACCCATTGCCCGATCGAATTGATACAGTCCTTTCAACGTACCGACCCACAATCGGTGTTGCGGATCTTCAAATACGCTTTTGATGGGCATATCGCGCTGGGGCGTTGGATACAGGCGGAAGCGCTGGGCCGACGGATCGTAGCGAACCAGTCCGTTATAGGTACTTAGCCAAAGAAAACCCTGACTGTCTTCATACACCGACAGCTGGTTGTTCCACCGGTGCGCGTTCTGCGTACGGATCGGATGCTGGGTCATCCGTCCTCTTTTTTTGTCAACCTCGTACAGGCCCCCGCCTTCGGTAGCTGCCCAAAGCCGACCGTGCCGATCTTCGCAAAGCCCGGCTATCCGACTGCTGTGCAGGCTGGTCAGCTGCGCAGCTGAATCCGGTTGAACGACCGTAAACGCGTACCCATCGTACTTATTCAGGCCCTCGTTGGTACCAAACCACATAAAGCCGTCGCGGTCCTGAAGGATGCAGTTGACGGAGTTATGCGAGAGACCGTCTTTGCTGGAGAGGTGGTTGAATCGAACCGTGGTTGACTGCGCAACAACAGGCGACAAACCAGCATGTCCAGTGATAGTGATTATTAGATAAGTACAAAAGAAGAATTGACGATACGCGGTTGTTGATCTATTGTGTCGAGCAGAGAAAACGACTTCTGATTTATCGTGCTGATACTGAAAAAGAAAGCGACTAATCAGGAAACGAAGAAGCGCTTGAAGAACGATTGAGCTACGGGAGATAGATACGGTTGGCATTCGAACTGGCTCACTAGGGTATACAGCAAACGAAAACTAGTTTGTAATTCTACCTAGTACGCTAACCGATACTACGAGTAAGTAAGAATTAGTACGGGTATAAAATTAGTTTGGCTGCCTACCAAAGATACGCAGCCAAATTAATTTTTTGATGACTTAGAAAAGCTCAGACTTATTTTTCTGTACAATTCGCTAGCCGTTGATGACATAGCAGAACCCGTAATCTGTTTGCTATTGCACTTGCTTGCGCTGCGCGAGATAATCGGCAACTTGTTTAATATTCCGACGAGAAACTTCTAAACGTAAATTGTTTGTCATAATTACGTAACCGGATGGTTGTCTGCCACTTATGAGGCTATATTCGGAAATTTTATCGACGTTGATAAGTGCGTTTTTGTGAATGCGGAGCAGATCAGGCCATCGTTCCAGGTACCATTTGAGGGTACGGCTACGGTGCAAACAATCGCCATTCAAAAAATAAACGTAACTATAATTGACGTCGGCGGTAATGGCTACTACCTGGTCAATGTCGAATTTATGACGTACACCTGCTCCTGGACGAGCTTTCATAAGTGGATAATATTGGTGAGGATAGCGCAAAGTAAATACATCATTTTGATGAACAAAGTTTCGTTTTTAATCGCACCATAAAGATCGCACCAAAATTTATAATGCAATATGTTGATTCGTAGATATTTATACCAAACACTAAATAAATGCTCTGAGTGTATGTTTTCCTGCTACGTAGAAATGAATGAAGCTAAGCAATGACTCGTCATCCAGTGCTGCTATCTATAACGTAAGCACCAAAATCTATAAAAATAAAGATACACGTTATGATTTTTAGTTTACTTAATTGCTCAGGATAATCAACGGAAAGTAGAACGGACTTCGCATGACATAAGCAATACCACAAAATAAGGTTTTACTAGTCATGTCGGTACGTTAAGATGAGTATAATATACCGTTTTGTGTAAGTAATAAATTAGTAGTTAATATAATTTTTTACATGGATTTATATGAATATATTCATGTATATCGAATAATAAATTCTCGAGTGATTAGGTCCGTTAAAAAAACATTAATTACTCAATTTATTACTAGGTTTGTTCTAGTCAAAAACTATAATAAGTGCAATCCTGATAAACTATCCACGCTCATGAACTCTTCTTTACTTCTTCTCGTAAGGTTTACTTCGTTTACCCAACAGAACAGATAAAAGCCAGTAGCAGACAGAACGAAGGAAATACGGTTGCAGACGAAACGCGCATACCCGATCCTGCGATTTGTCAGGTACCAGTAACGTAACTGGTCACACGACCAGCCAAAATAAATAATCAGCGCCTTATCAATCAATAGCGGGCGCGATGCTTTTCACAAAAAGGCTAATTCTTAAAAATGACCCACAAGCGTGGGGTAGGGAATACTATGTCTAAGTCAAATTCATACATCATCTTATTGCTATAACGGGTCATGTTGCGCTCATCGGATGCATGCTGTATACCGGTTCCGCGTCAACTGTTTCGCTCCATAATCACCTTAAATTTTTGTAATCAATCACCTTTAATAAGACTACCTCACACAAACCTTTACATGAGAACTGTACATTCACGCACTAGGTTATTTGCTTACGGATTATGTCTGGCGGCTGCCCTGTATAACTGTAAGACAAAAGAAGTAGAATCGGTCACGCCGTTTACCTACACGTTCAAGGGCCTCGACAATGTGAAACTGCCCGATGTTACGCCAACAGCCCCGGCTGCCGTTTCGGTGACAGCGGCATCGGTCAATTCGTCAACCGTAGCTGCGGCTGTTACCAGCGGCCTGTCTAGTATGACGGCGACGGGACAAGTACCCGCGTCTGTGCAACAAGCGGCTACCAATGTTAGCAAAGCCGTTTCGGCGGAAAAAGCGGCTGCCATCTCGGCTGAATTTACGCCAGCTGTAGTTAGCAACCTCGCATCAACCGGAACAATGCCCGCGAGCCTGAAAACGGAAGTAGCGGCCATCGCGAGCAACCCCGCTCTTCAAGCGTACTTGCCTACGTTTACGATGCCACAGGTCAATGGCAAAACGGTTGGCGGGCGCTTGGGCGCGGAAGGCATTAATGCACCCGTCGCCGTTGCGAACGCTACCACGGACGATGCCTGCGCAACGGCAGCCAACGCGGCTTACACATCAGCCGTTGCCAGACTCGATGCTGCCAAGCAAACGCAATCGGCTCCTATTAACGCGCAGTATACATCGGCTCAGACAACCATTCAGGCAGATGCCACCGCTTGTAAAGGCAGCAAACCCGCTACGTACGATGGGTACAGAGCCGCTGCGTTGCAACAACTCAACCAGGGGTTGTCGAATCTGAATGGCGTTAAAACCATACTGGGCGATGCGACATTCAACCTGCTGACCGTGCTGTATTATGTTGCTTACAGCCAGGCTATAACCGGCATCAATACTTTACAATCGGCTGATACCAGCACCTGTGATGTTGTGGCGAGTGCCAAGCTTGCCAATGCGCAGGCCGCCCGGGATGCCGATCTAAGCAAAATCAATAGCAATTATAATGTAGCCGTTGCCTCGCTTGCAACCGCTCGCAGTCAGGCTATCGCCAGTTGCCATAACCAGGGTAATGGAGGTCGGAAAGGTGCCGACGAATAAGAGTAAGGAATAAACAGAGTCGCACCATCACGTAATCATAAAACGATCTCATGAAAAAAAGATACTTCTCTTTGTCATTCGCCACCCTGGCGCTGGGTCTGTTCATTCAACCGTTGACCAGCCAGGCACAGGTTAATTTAAAATCCATCAGCGTTGGAGCCAGCTATTGGAATCCGTCACTGGACTACTGGAATAAGCGTTCGTTCCTGGTGGAATACAACGGTGGTCAAGGCGCTAAACTGTCGGGAGCCGTTATGCCGACTGCCGCGCTTGAAATCGGTCTCGTCAAAGGACTTTCGATTGGCGGACGGGTTGGCTACTGGTCGAAAGCAGTGTCTAGTGCGCTGAGCAGTGGCGGTATCAACCGGACCGAGGAGTTGAAACTATCGATCATTCCCGTTTCGCTGGATCTGAAATACACCTTCGCCAAGCCACAGACGGACGGATCATCGGAAACACCGAAAGAGCCTTTCCTGACGCCGTACATTGGCGTGAGCGTCGCGCGGTATTTTGTCAATAACGATTTCTCCCGGCAGGTAACGAGCAATACGGGGTCGGTGAACGAAAAGCAGGCGGGCAACAGCTACGGTGCGCAGGTATTCGTCGGTGCCGAGCGGAAACTGGTGAAGAAACTGTACCTCGCGCTTGATGTGCGCTACCATCTGGGCAACTACAATCAGGCCGTTCGGACGGAGACCACCAGCACAACCGAGAAAGTTAGCCTGAACGGCATCGAAGCCGGACTCTCGGCACGGTTTAAGTTCAACTAAGCGAAACGTACGATAATTCTGATTGACGCGTAAACGATTACCCATAGTGATATCTGCCGTATATACATATCCGTTCAGAAAAGTGCAGCGCCGTAGGACCAGTAAAAAGGTTTTTATGGTTGGGCTGATGCTGCTTTGCGGTATGTATTTCACGCGGCTCTGGGCGCAGGTAAACGTTTCCGGTAAATCGGGATTGATTTACATTCCAACGGCTGAAGTACAGGAGGACGGGACGTTTTCTGCGGGCTATGCGTATAACCCGAAAAACTATGCTTTCCGCTTCTACAAAAAGAATTCGGAAAGTATCGCGTTCGTCAATCTGGCTTTCCTGCCCCGGTTTGAAGTCAATATCAATCTGTTGAATCCGAACGGGCCTATACCATTCATGGGTAAAGGCATCGGAGATCGTCAGATTGATCTGAAATACGTGGTGCTGACCGAAAAAGCGAAGCGTCCATCGGTTGCGGTTATTCTTTCGGCACCTTTCGGAATTGACAACTCGCTGATCACGAACGCAGTCGTTGCTACCAAGCACCTAACTCTGACCAAGTCGATCACGGCTGCGGTAACAGTCGGTGTGGGTAGTCCCTATTCGATTTATCGGGCCGAGGTAAAGAATAGTCAGAACTCGGATATTCTGTCTGGTTTTACCCTGACCGATAAACGGGATAAACCTTACTACTACCTGGCTGGACCCATTGGTGGCGTGAAATTCGACTTCGCCAAAAAGGGGGGAGTCATGGTAGAATGGGACTCGCAACACCTGAACGTGGGTGCTTATGCCTTGCTGTTCAAGCATTGGACCGTGCAGGCGGGTTTGCTAAATGGCGATCAGCTTACGCTGGGAACGTCCTGCGCGTTCAACGTACTTCGGTTACCTAAACGACTCAGGAAAAATGAAGGGGCGTAGTCGCGTGGGAGAAAATGCACGGAGCATGGCGAGTGGGTGGCTGCGTAACGCGTTGCTGGTGGCACTACTCGGTCTGGGATTCGCTTGGGAAGGTGTTGCGCAACAGCGTAATGTACTGCTGAATTACGAAAACCTGTCGGTTGACAGTACGGCGCATCGGGTGTATTACGAGCAGCGGTTGTACCGCAACCCGCTGATCGGTATGCTGGAACTGGCAAAGCCGCTGGCGTCAACAGGCATTGACGAGTTTGTGCCGCTCTATCAGGGTGTCCCGATAGCTCGGTATAAACTGGCTTCGACGATTGGCACGACCGTTCTTTCGAAGGAGGAACGGAAGGCGTGGGCAAAAACGCATCGGTTTGATAGCCGCCGGTATAAGCTTGACTTTCGGTTGCAGCCTGAGTTTGTGGCTCAATTCGGCTTTCGGGAGCAGACGGTAGAAAGTAAAACCAATCTGCTGTTGCAAAGCCAGTTGTACCTGAGTCGCGGGCTGGTGCTGAACTGGGGCGTTTTGTTTCCAATCGTGAATAAGCTGGACAACCAGACGTTGAACGTGCGACCGGCTCCGACCTATCTGAACCAGTTTCTGGCGTTGGACGGAACGAATTTTATGAGTCTGTCGGCGGGGCTATTTTACAATGACCAGTACGGTGCCAATGTGCAGTACCGTCACGCGGACCCGACAAAAAACTGGTCGTTTGGGGCGGAAGCCAGCTATACGGGCTTTTATTATTTCCCGCAGAATGGCTTCTACTACGGATCGCCGGAGCACCTGATGCTCCTGGCAGATGTGGCTTACCGCATGCCAACGCATGATATAACCATCAAGCTGTCGGGTGGGCAGTACATGTACCAGGACCGGGGGGCGCGACTGGATGTCATTCGGCAGATGGGCAGCGTCGAAGTTGGGTTTTACGCCCAGAAAACGGTGAACGGAGGGACGGGCGGATTCAATTTTGCGATTCCTATTCCGCCCGGACGGATTGCACAAACACAACGGCTACGGCTGCGGACCACCGAAGAGTTTCGCTGGGAGTATGCCTACAGTCGGGGCTATAATATCGGGACGAGGTATCGGCTCGGTTATCAGCTGGATGCGCTGCTTCGGCAGTACCATCAGCGTTATTTACAGAATCAGTATCAGTAGTTAATTGACGTGAGAGTATGAATTTGCGCAAAATGCGGGCACAGGCGGTTTATTTGGTTATTGGTTTGTGTGCGTGCTTATCCAGTTGCATTTCCAGTAAAGAACTAGCGTTGTATCAGTCGGATGCGGCTGGGAAAGATACCATTGCGTTGGCTCCCCGCTACATACCGACCATTAAAGCCGGTGATGTGCTGTCGGTGCAGGTAAGCAGCCTGAGTCCCGAAGCGACGGCCTTCTTTAACCCCTACGCAACAATCACAATGGCGGAGCGGGCTAACGGGCCACAGACGACAACGCCAACGACGCCCTTGCCGTATACACCGGGTTATCTGGTGAACGAAGAAGGAAAGATCGAATTGCCGCTGATCGGTCCGCAAATCGTTCTGGGGTTGACCAACACCCAGGCCGCAGCGCAGATTCGGCAGAAACTACTTGAGTATCTTAAAGAACCGACCGTGAACGTGCGCAACCTGAATTTTCAGATTGCCATATCGGGCGAGGTAGCGCGTCCGTCGCTTTTTTCGATTCCGAACGAGCAAATTTCGTTGCCCGCTGCCCTGGGTCTGGCCGGTGATATCACCATCTACGGTCGTCGGGACAACGTGCTGATCATTCGCGAAGAAAACGGACAGCGGACGTTCAACCGCGTTGATCTGACCAAACGGGATATGTTTAAGTCGCCTTACTATTACCTGCGTCCCAACGACGTGGTGTACGTTGAACCCGGTAAAGCACGCGTTGCCAACGCCGACCGGACGTACCAGACCTTACCGATTATTCTGAGTGCTCTATCCTTTATAGCCATTATTGCTAGCCGTTTTTAACACCAACCGACATGGTTACGAATCCAAACCCATATACTCCTTACCAGGCTTACGAGATCGAGCCACAGGTTAACCTCCGTGCCATGCTCATGCGGTATGTGCGCAACTGGCCCTGGTTCGTGGCTTCGCTGATTCTGGCGCTGGCGGCTGCCTACGTGTATTCGCTGTACCAGTCGCCGGTCTATAAAGTGCAGGCCAGTCTGTTGATCAAAGACGAAAAGAAAGGCATGTCGCAGGAGAGCCTGATGAAAGAGCTTGACCTGTTCAGCAGCAGTAAGGTTGTAGAGAATGAAATGGAGATTCTCAAATCCTTCACGCTGATGGACCGGGTTGTGAATAACCTGGGACTGGATGTTCGGTATTACCATCCGACAAAGACCGTCAACAAAGAGATTTACAATGAATCACCCATTCGGTTGCTGGTCGAGAAGCCGGTTTCGGAGCTGTACAACGAAGAACTGGAAATTTCCTTTGTGGACGGGAAGACGGTAAAGCTGAACGGAACGGCTTATCCCGTGAATCAAAGCATCAAGACGCCTTACGGCCAGCTACGCGTATTTGCCCGTAAGCCCTTGACAAGTGCTCTGGAACCCGTTATTGTCGCAGTAGCCGATCATGCCGGTGCGGTAGAAGGCTACTTGGCCGGATTGAAAGTAGAGCCAACGGCGAAACAATCGACGGTATTGGTGATGACGCTCGAAGAAACCGTACCGGACAAGGGCGAAGCGATTCTGAACCAGTTGATCAGCGAGTACAACCGGGAAGCCATCGTTGACAAAAACAAAGAAGCCAACAACACGCTCAACTTTATTGAAGACCGGTTGGCCCTGATTTCGGGTGAACTGTCAACCGTTGAGAAAGAGGTTGAACTGTATAAATCAACGCAGGGCATTACGGACCTAAGCGTACAGGCGCAAACGTTTCTGACAACGGTCAAAGAAAACGATACACAACTGACGGAGACGAACATGCGGCTCAACGCCCTGAACGATATTGAGCGGTATATTCAACATCAATCGAATGAAAAAGGATTAGCACCGGCCACGCTAGGATTCAGTGATCCGATTTTGACGGGCCTGCTGACGAAAGTAGCCGAACTGGAATTGAAGCGGGAAGAAGTATCGCGCACCATGTCGCCGAATAACCCGTTGCTGCAATCGCTGGATAGCCAGCTGAAAACGATGAAGGCCAGCATTGGCGAAAACGTTCAGACGATTCGCCAGCAGCTGACCAGCAATCAGAATCAGTTGGTTGCGAACAACAAGCGCATCGAAAGCATGATCCGTACAGTTCCCGGCAAAGAGCGCGCGCTCCTGAACATAACCCGCCAACAGGCGATCAAAAACGGGCTGTATACGTACCTGCTGCAAAAGCGGGAAGAAACGGCTTTGTCGGCGGCTTCGACCGTATCGGACAGCCGGACGGTGGATGCGGCTCGGACCGGTAGTAAACCCATCAAGCCGGTTAAGCTAATGATCTTTGCCTTGTTTGCTGCCTTCGGTATGCTGGTTCCGGTCGGATTCATTACGGCTAAAGATGCCCTGAACAACCGCGTATTGCGTCGTTCGGACGTAGAAGACGTAACCCAGATTCCAATTTTGGGCGAAGTCGTAAAAAGCCGTCAGCTAACGGCGGATAACCTGGTATTCAGACCACGGATGCAGTCGGTTGTTGGCGAACAAATCCGGGCCATTCGAACGAACCTCCAGTTTTTACGGTCTGACCCGCACGACAGTCAGGTGCTGCTCTTTACGTCCAGCATCAGCGGAGAAGGCAAGTCGTTTATTTCGTTGAACCTGGGGGCTAGTCTGGCGCTGGTAGATCGCCCGACGGTGATTCTGGAAATGGATTTGCGGAAGCCCAAGCTGCACAAGAGCCTGCATATCGAAAACCGGGCCGGGCTGAGTAACTACCTGATTGGCGAAGCTACCATTGATGAGTTGTTACAACCCATCATGGGGTACGAGAACTATTACATCATTACGGCGGGTCCGCTGCCACCAAACCCGGCTGAGTTGTTGAGTTCGCCCCGACTGGCTCAACTGTTCAGCGAATTGAAAGAGCGGTTCGACTACGTCCTCGTTGATTCGCCCCCGGTAGGTTTGGTAACCGACTCACAATTGATTGCTCCCTTTGCCGATGCTACGATGTTCCTGGTGCGCCATGACCACACGCCAAAGAACCACCTGAAAATGGTTGATACGCTGTACAAGGAAAATCGCTTTCAGAAACTAAGCATTATCCTGAACGGTGTAGGCGAGGGCGAATCGTATTACTACAACTACAGCTACGGCGATTACTACGGCGGCTCACCCAAAAAAGGCCAATTGGAGAGCGGTGCTTAAAGGCCAACTGAGTTCGTGACACGCAGATTGCTGATTCACTTTTATACGTGCAACACCAACTACTTAACGAATATGCTTAGTCTTGACTCACACTACAAACCCTTGTATGTATACGCTGAGCTAGGTTCCAGGCGTAGCGACCTTACATACCAACAGACAGGAAAGCGCATCTTTGACGTGTGTTTTGCCTTTCTCGTCACCATCATGATTTTGTCCTGGATGATTCCCCTCGTGGGAATCATCATTCGACTAACCTCGGCAGGACCAGTGCTGTACATCCAGAAGCGAACGGGCTATCGGGGAATCGCCTTCAACTGCCTAAAGTTTCGGACCATGACCCATAACCCGGCTGCATCTTTCAAACAAGCAATCAAGAATGACAGTCGGGTAACACCGATTGGTCGATTCTTACGAAGAACCAATCTGGACGAGATGCCTCAATTCTTGAACGTACTGAAAGGCGACATGAGCATTGTAGGCCCTAGACCACACGCGTTGCAACATAGCGCTCAGTTCTGGAACACCATGCCAGAATATAGAAAACGATATCGCGTTAGGCCAGGAATAACAGGACTAGCACAGGTTCGAGGCTGCCGTGGAGAAACAAACGAAGATATCAAAATGGTGCATCGCGTAAAGTATGATCGTTTTTATAATAGGAGAAAGTCTTCATGTCTAGACTTGTGGATTTGTTGGCTAACAATAAAATCTATGGTAAGAGGAAATGCAAACGTGTGGTAAACCAATTTTAACACTACAAGTAAAATGAAAATATTAGTTACAGGAAGCGCTGGGTTCATAGGGTTTCATCTAGTTGAAGCACTAGCATCAACTGAAAATACAATAGTTGGTGTTGATAATATAAATAAATATTACGATTCTAGCCTGAAATATGCTCGTCTAGAAGAAAGCGGTATAAATAAAAGAGACATTGAATGGTATAAAGAGGTTAAAAGTAGCAAGTACATTAACTATAAATTTATAAGACTGAATCTTGAAGATAAAGCTCAGTTGTTAGCTTTATGTGCGAGAGAGCAATTCGATATAATCATACACTTAGCTGCACAAGCAGGAGTGAGATATTCAGTAGAAAATCCTGACATTTATGTACAATCAAACGTTGTTGGTTTCCTGAATATTTTAGAAGTATCTAGATATTTTAAAATAAAACACTTGATTTATGCAAGCTCATCAAGTGTATATGGTTTAAATGAAAAAATGCCATTTAGTATCAATCAGAATGTTGATCATCCAGTATCATTATATGCTGCAACAAAAAAAGCAAATGAGTTAATGGCTCATACATATAGCCATCTATACAATTTACCAACGACTGGTTTACGGTTTTTTACTGTGTATGGACCTTGGGGAAGGCCAGATATGGCATATTTCTTATTTGCTGATTCTATCAGTAAAGGAAAAAATATAAAAGTTTTTAATCATGGTAAGATGAAAAGAGACTTTACGTACGTAGATGACGTAATAAAGGGTATAATCAATATATTAGATTGTCCTGCTAAACCATCATTCGAATGGTGTGGTGAAAAACCAGAACCATCGACTTCAAAGGCTCCTTATAAAATATACAACATAGGAAACAATAATCCCATTGAACTTATTTCTTTTATCAAAGAAATAGAGAAGAATATGGAGGAGACTGCTAAAATGGAAATGTTAGATATACAAGCAGGCGACCTTCCAGAAACTTGGGCAGATATCGATGAATCAACAAATCAATTTAACTATAAACCAGATACTAGTATAGAAACGGGTATTTATAATTTTATAAAATGGTATAAAAAATATTACAAAATAGAGACAGTGGTTGAAGAGTTTTAATTAGCGTTGTTTAAAAAGAAAAAAAATGAAGCAAAATGGACAAATCATAGCAACAGTAATTGTAACTCATAATAGAAAAGAATTGCTTGAGAAATGTATCAATGCTGTAAGAAATCAAACAAAACAAAGTTCTATAATTGTAGTGAATAATGGTAGCACAGATTCTACTAGGCAATGGCTATCGCTTCAAAATGATATAACAGTAATAAACCAAGACAATCTGGGAGGAGCAGGTGGTTTTCATGAAGGGATAAAGTTTGCACACTTAAATGGTTATAAATGGTTATGGATAATGGATGACGATGGATTGCCCGAACATAACTGTTTAGAAATTTTATACAACTTAGCTCTGAAGAATAATGTTTGGTATGTTGCTCCAAATCTAATTGATTTTAATGGTTCGTCACATTTTGAGAGAAAATTTAAAAATTCCGCAAATGAAGTTATATACGATATAGGTGGGCCATTTAATGCAATATTATTAAACGAAAAGTTGATAGATTTAATAGGGTATCCAAATAAAAGTTTTTTTATTTGGGGTGATGAATATGAATATACAGATAGAATAATTGAATTAGGAATAATCACATTAACAGCAAAAGATGCTATACATAAACATAAAAAAACCTCATTTCCAATGCACCGATGCCCAAGGCCCTATTTCTTTATAAGAAATAGGTTTTGGCGATACCGTGTTAACAAAGGTGTTTTCATGAAAAAGCATAATTTAAAATATGAAGCGTGGTGGTATGCTACACACCTATTAATGAAAGGTGCTATCAATATTAATTTTAAACAGGTAAAGGAGGTAATTCACGGGATATATGATGGACTTACAAAAGAGATTAAATCCGACTACTTTAAGTAAAATTTCTATTCGATATAGGTCAAACGAGCGTAAAAATTTAATAATATTGTTAACGTATGTAGCGGCATCAATAAAGTTTTTTAATCCTAGCTTTCTAGCTAATCTAAGCTTTAATATTAATAATTATATTTATGGCGTATTGTTAATATTAATAATTCCGTATAATTATTTATTCTTTATAAAAGTTTATAAATCATATTTCAGTAAGCCGATAAAAATATTAATTTTATCAATTATTCTTGCAATAGCAATGGCAACAGTTTTAAAAAAGCAGTTTTTATTGCATTCAATTTTCGCGACTATTTTCCCAGTAGGAAGTTACCTTACATTCCTCTTTATAACGTACAAAAGGATAAAAACAATCACAGTTGAGAGAGTAATATTAATATTTGGTATTTGTTATATAATACTATATTGTATAAGTTTTATAATGTATCCAATTAAAATATTGCATTTTCAAGATTTTGATGATGAAAGAGGTATTCAAAGAATAATAATTAATGGTATAGGTTTTTTGTTTTTATTCTTTTTTATGTCTATTTCTAAATTTTTTTTAACAAGCAAAGTGAAATGGATTCTTTTTAGTGTAATATCATACACGTGTATATTGGCTACGGCTGAGCGAATGTATATTGCATCTGCAAGTCTGTTAGCTTTTATATTTATTATAAAAAAACAAAACAAATATGTAAGGATAGTTTCTGTTATATGTTTGATTTTTTTGTTTGACTTAATATATAATACACCACAAGTACAGATGCTAATTGAAAAAACAGGTAATGAAGTATCCGTATTAAGTAATTATATAAGATATCAATCTCTTCTATATTTTTTAAATGACTTTCAACAATCGTCAGTAACTTTATTGTTTGGAAATGGATTCGCTTATGGTAATAAAAGTGCCTATGGTTTACAAATGATGAAGCTTCACGATAAATATTATTGGGTTGAAGATTTGGGATTTTTTGGGTTGTATGTTTATCTAGGATTATTGTCCATTATCGCATACTTGGTTATATACTTAAAAATATTCAAGTTGAAACAAGTGAAAGGCTATGAATACGCTTTCTTCTTCATGTATTTTATTGCATTAAATGGATTAACAAATTATGGTACGTATAGCGAAAATTTCGTCATGCCTATAGTACTTTCACTTTACATAATTCAAATTATAAAACATAAATCAATGTATGAAAATCGCGTTAATAGCATATAACTATTCTGAAAGCACTTTGCCTTTAGTTAAGTATTTAGCAGAAAGAAATATTGATGTTGACTACTATTACATTACGTCGATAAAAGATAAAGAATCATACGCTTTTGATTTTAAAAAAACTATATCTAAGCTAGGCATTACACCCATTAATATGGAGTATTCTAACTTAAAGCTTTATTATGAAAAGTATACAGGCATAAGTTTGAATTTGATAAGGCTATTTAGTCGTAACAAAAAATACAAATTTATAAACAGAATATTATTGAAGTTCATCTCTAAAAAAATATCAAATAATAATTATGATATAATAAATTTAGTTGGACAAGATGACTTGTTCGTGTATTTTCATAAGTATTTGAAAAACGAAAAAATAGTGCATTCGTTGCACGAAGTTGCCAATCATTATGTTCAACAAAAAACGAGTTTTAAAATAATAGATTACTTAACAGATAAAGGTAAACATATCATAGTTCATTCAAATAGATCTTATAATCAATTATGTGAAAATTACAAATTGAATAAAGAAAAAGTTTATGTTGTGAATTTCGGTTTATTCGAGACTTATAATTTGTTTAATATTAACGATATTTCACTTGTTAAACGAGAAAAAGGAGAACTATATATATTATTTTATGGTCTATTGAGAAAATACAAAGGATTAAATACATTGATTAATGCAATTTCCCTAATAGATCATCTAACGCCAGATTTACGAATAATAATTGCTGGTCAAGGAGATTGTGATGAGTTGCTTGATATAAATTATAATAATAAGTATATTATTATTAATAAAAAACTCACTAATGAAGAGGTGGCATATTTAAATGTTAATTCAGATGTAGTATTATGCCCTTATACATCGGCGTCACAAAGTGGAATAGTTATGACAAGTTTTGTTTTTAATAGACCAATAGTAGCAAGTAGTTTAGAATCATTTAGGGACGTAATTATTGACGGAGAAAACGGTTTGTTGGTAGAGCCTGGTTCGACACAGTCATTAGCGGAAGCAATTTTGAAGTTGTACAACGATAAGCCGACATTGAAGAAACTACAAAAAGGCGTTGATAATTTTAGTTCTTCAACTGATTACAATTGGGATAATATTGCTTTAAAGACTTATAACATATATAGCAACATAGTGAACGGTAACAATAATCAACGCATGTCATGATTAATAAAATTAACATTTTAGTTCAAAATGTTTCACTTGTGCAAGGAATGGCTGGTACGATGCGAGTGAGGAACCTCTTAGACCCACTAATAGGAAATGACAAGATTATTGTCAGTAATTTGGCATTGACACACACATATGAAAAAGATTTGATAGGAAAAAATGGCATTGCTGATGGAATAAATTACTTATATATAGGCTATAAAAACCCTTTGAACATATTTTCTGTGATAAAGTTTTATGTTGATGGATTCTTATATATTCGAAGTATGAAAAAAGATAATTGTAAAAATATAATTTACAATTATGGTTATCCAGATATAAAAAATATTTTGTTGATCATTTATGCTAAATATCTAAAATATAAAATAGTTTTTGATATAGTAGAAGATAATAGATATGCTACCTCATTCTCTAGTTTTTTGGGATGGCTTAGAATGAAGACATCTATTTATCTTTTGAGGAAAGTTAATTATTTGGGAGATGGAATAATAGTGATATCTTCGCACTTACAGAAGTTGTTAGTTGGTATTGCTGGAAATAATACTACTATTGAATATATACCTATAACTGTAAACTTGGAAAAGTTTGAAGGTAAGAAGAGATTCGATCCTTCGAAGAAGGAGTTTAAAATATTCTATGGCGGTTCTTTCTTTTTAGGTAAAGACGGCATAGAATATTTGATTGAAGCATTCAATATAGTTCAAGCTAAATATCAAAATATTAAATTAGTCTTATCTGGTAAGTCAATAGTTAAAAACGAGTACAACAAGATACAAAAATTAATAGACAGTAATTCTAAGATCATAAACAAAGGATATTTGACTCATGAGCAGTATTATAAAGAATTAAATAGTGCTGATATATTTTGTATGCCAAGAAATAATTCTAAGTTATCTCATGCAGGTTTTCCTTTTAAGCTCGGTGAGTATTTGGCATCTGGAAGGGCAGTAGTAGCTACCCGAGTGGGAGATGTTACAAATTATTTAGTAGACAAGGAGAATTCATTACTTGTTGAACCAGAGTCAGCTGAACAGATAGCAGATGCAATTTTGCACTTATTAGAAAATCCCATATTAATTTCTGAGCTAGGTGATAAAGCAAAGGAATTGGCTAAAAACAACTTCAGTTCTAGAATATTAAGCAAAAAGTTGTACAGTTTTTTAGTTAATATTTGATATATATGAGATTTAGAAAAGTTTTTTATTTTGTTTTGTCTTTAATAAAAGGCACTAGTTATTATGCTAGAAAAGTAGGCGTTAAGGTAGGCCATGATTGTAGATTGTATATTAGAAGATTTGGATCTGAACCCTTTTTAATTGAGATTGGTAATAATGTGACTATCACGAAAGGAGTTACTTTTATCACTCATGATGGTTCTACATGCTTAGTTAAAGATTTAAAAGGTCGAAGATATTTATACAAAAAAATTATTATAGGTAATAACGTTTTTATAGGAATGAATACCTTATTGTTGCCTGGTGTGAGAATAGGTAATAACGTTGTTATAGGTGCAGGAAGTGTTGTCTCCAAATCTATTCCAGACAATACCATTGTGGGAGGAAGTCCAGCTAAGTTTATTACAACCTTTGATTCATATAAGGAAAAAGTTCTTACTTCATGTGTTTCAGATATTGATATCGATTATACGCTTTCTTATGAAGATAGAGTATTAAAATTGTTGGATAATAATTTTAAAAAAAGTTTAATTTCCAAATGAAAGTTTTCATTATATGCACTCAACTTGAAGCAGGCGGTGCACAAAGAGCATCAATTAAATTGTCTCAGCAATTTAGAAACAAAGGTATTTCTTGTGAAAATTTATTTTTGTATAAAAAGCGGGATAGCTTTAAAGGTATTGAACATATTTCTGTAGTTCAAAATAGATTAATCACATCTCCATTAGACTATATATTTATTTCTTATAAGCTTATTAGAAAATTTAAGCGCGACAAGCCTGATGTGGTAATTACCTTCACCCATTATGCAAATATTTTAGGACTTTTGTGCGCATATTTGGCTGGAGTAAAAACTAGAATAGCATCGCACCGTAATCCTAGTTGGGGAGATATGTCAAAACTTTGGTTACAGATAGATGAATTTTGTGCGAAGAGGAGAATATATACTCAAATAACGGCGGTTTCAAAGTCAACAAAAAGTTCTTTTGAATTCTACCCTACACATATTTATGAGCGCATCACAGTAATAAACAATGGTATAGAGGCATTAACATTAAATATTGGAAAAAGAGAAGCTAGACAACAATTAGGTTTACCTATTGATAGTAAGATAATTGGTACTATCGGTAGATTGAGTTATCAAAAAAACCATAAAACATTAATTGAAGCAATGGCAAAAGTAGACACAGGCATTCTTGTCATTGCGGGTGAAGGAGAATTGAGACTGGAAACTTCATTGTTGATTGATAAGCTGGGATTGAATGATAAAGTCATATTACTAGGAGAGATCAGACATGATTATATACCTCTTTTTCTAAAAGCGATTGATTTATTTGTGATGCCATCTTTATTTGAAGGATTAAGTAATGCTTTGATTGAAGCAATGTCTATGGGAGTTCCAGTCCTCACAAGCGACATAGATTCACAGAAGGACGTTGTCATATCTGATGATGGTACCTTAAATGGTATATTGCTGCCCGCTGAAGATGCAGATATGTGGGGCATACAAATAAAGAGCATACTCACCGATAATGACAAATTGTCTTACCTATCGCATCGTTCGTTAGTTCGAGCCTCGGATTTCACTGTTGAGAAAATGTCTAGTGAGTTTTTAAAAGTAATCAATAACTAGTTTAACTTATGGTAAGTAATCCTTGGGCTACTATAATTGGTAAAGTTAAGAATTTTGAAATTGTCAAAGGAATTACATCCTTTGTAAACCCTTATTCAATGCTTGTTTTAAAAAACAATCCAACTATTGCTACAAATATAGATCATTGGCATGTTGACGGTATATCTCTAGTGAAAACTGTTAATAAACACGAATCGAAAAAAATCAACAGGTTCAGCTTCGACGATACGTCTCTTGCTCCTATTGTGTTTAACTTTATTAAAGAGCGTAAGCTAACTTTAGCTATTGTTGGATCTACTCAAGTAAATATAATAGCAGCTGTTGCAATTATAGAAAAAAAATATTCCATTAAGGTAAATTATTTTAGTAGTGGATACTTTGATGATTTAACACAAAGGCAAGAAGTGTTAAATCATATACATAAAAATAATTTTGATTTTGTAATATGTGGTATGGGGACTCCTCATCAAGAGAAGTTCTTGATTGATCTAAAAATGATGGGATGGTCAGGATATGGCTTTACTTGTGGAGGTTATTTGCATCAAATTGCGAAAAAAGAAAACTATTATCCTAAATTATTTGATTCATTAAACATAAGATGGGTTTTTAGAATTATCGATGAACCTAAACTAATTAAACGTTATTTTTATTTATATCCCAAGTTCTTTATTGAATATAGATTAAGACATTTATTGTAAGTAACAAATCAACATTTGTGATGTTCAATATCATTTGGCTATGTTTATTGTCGTAATCTAAAACGAGGTGATATATTACAACGTGCTGTTCAGCAACGTCTGGTCTTCCAACAATTTCATGGTTGATGGTTTGAAGAGCTGTTCCATGGCGGGCAGGTCGTTGGGGCGGTGCATGTCGCTGCCGATAAAGTCAACCCAGTGTTGTTGCAGTAAAAACCTGGCTTGCTTTTCGACCTGGGAGCCGTAGCGGCCGCACAGCGACATCCAGTTCAGTTGAAACAGGCAGCCGGTTTCCCGTATTTTCGCCAGCGCGTTGCGGTCGGCATGGTAGTACTTGTAGCGTTCGGGATGCGCCAGCACGGGAATGTAGCCGTGCGTCTGTATTCGAAACAGAATATCGGGCAGTCGGAGGGGGGCCGACGCCCAGCCGGTTTCAACCAGCAGATACCGTTTTTCGCCGAAGCTCAGCAAATCGTCCTGTTCGAGAAACGACAGGAAAAAATCGTCCAGTAGATACTCGGCGGCTACGTCGATGGTCAGCGGCAACTGGTGTTCAGCAATGAGTTCCTGTACGGCTACCAGCCCCTGCCGAATGTCGGCGGTGCTGTTGGGGTACCAGTCGCGGCTGATGTGGGGCGTGGTGATTACCTTCTGAATACCCCAGTCGGCCAGCTGTTTCAGGCAGGTCAGCGTTTCATCAAGATCAGCAACGCCATCGTCGATGCCGGGCAACATGTGTGAGTGCATGTCAACGCGCCAGTAACAAGCGTCTGCTGTGGGAGCGTGGGCGTCACGAGTCGGAATAAACCGTTGCCAAAAACCTTTAGTAAGCATCTGCTGCAAAGATACGAAGTTAACTGTTATAATGGTTGGTCTATGATTGCATACCCCGGATCGGATGTATAACGACAAACCCGTGCCGTATACTCTTCGTCAACGGGTTCGAAGTTTGATCAATGCCATCGTTTCACCGTTTTTAGATAGTTTTGGCGAAAAATTCACCTATGCGCCTTCAACCTGTCGTTCTTGTCCGGTGTCTGCTCGGTTTGCTGAGTCTGATGACGGCGGATGCGCTGGCCCAGCAAGTGTGTGCTGACCGGTTAACGTTTACTCCCGTCAACGTACCCAATCAGATCAATTGGAGCAGCTTTCCCGACTTTACCCTACCATTTCCGGTTATATACGGCGGTCCGCGTTTTGCCGATTCGCAGGCGAGTCCGTTGCGGCACGGCTTCAGCCACCTGGTTACGGCCAGGGACAACGAAGTGGGGTCACTGGTTACGGCCCGACAACGTGCCAACGTATACTATGGTTTCGCAACCGATATTAACCAGCCGTGGGAAACATTGTTTAGTCCGTGGAACAACGACCTGAACGCATACCGGGCCAAGTGGGACCGCTATCTGTCCAGTCTGGCGAGTGGGCAGAAGAACGCGGCAGGGCAATACATCATTCCGTTCAGTCGGTTTGCGCTTGATATTGAACGCATCCTGCCCAGCGACACGCGGATTCTGGCGCTCAAGCAAAACGCGGCCATTCCCGACACCTACCGGCAATTGTCGGACGCGGCTTTTGTAACGGCTTATAAAACGGCCATGCGGAATCTCTACGCGGAAGGCATCACCTACGTCCGGCAGCATACGGATCTGACCAATACGTCGGTGACCAGCTACGCCGATACGCCCATTCTGAACACGTATCTCAATGTTATCGGCAACACCTGGACCGACTGGACAACGAATTTGAGTCGGGTAAATTACCTCGTGAAAGAGTCGGAAAACAGCGGGGTAGGCGGGCCGTACTACAACCAGCTGGATGCCCTGTCGCCATCGGCCTATTACTACTACGACTACCCGAATCCACTGGCGCGGGATTATTTGCCGTACCTATTATTTCAGGTGGAAGTAAACCGGGCCTGGAGCAACAAACCCGTGGTGCCCTGGGTGTGGATGCGGTATCACGACAGTTCGAGCAGTTACCCAAATTTCATTCAGCCGTTCATGGCCGAAGCAACGGCGATTTTTCCGTTCTTTTCGGGCGCATCGGGGCTTTGGCTGTGGGAAAATCCGTCGTTCGAGCAAACCCGCACGGATACCTACGCGGCTTACGAACACTTCACGCATGGTTTGTACCGGCTGTCGCGCTTCGCCGATATGTTTCAGGGAGCCTATGAGCTGGTGATCGAAACGCCCGCCCGCGATCTGATGGACAAGCAACTACCCGTTTGGCGGGGCGTGGTGAAAGACAACAAGATCCTGATTGCGGCTCATAACTCGTACGCAACCAGCGACGACCAGAAAACGAGCCTGGTTGTGCGGTACAAATCGTGGCAGCGGACCATTGAGCTGACGGGCCGGGAAGTGTACCTGTGTCAGTTCGACATGAGCGCGGTAACGGCTAACGAGCCTATTTTCGCGTCGGTCAGCGTCTCGCCGAACCCTGCCAGCACGGAGCTGACGGTAACTTTCCCCCAGCTACCAAACACCCCGACCGAACTAGAGTTACTAACGATACAAGGTCAGACGGTGGCGAAAAAGACGGTTGCCACCAGTCGGGAAGTGATCGCAACCGCTCACCTGCCCGCTGGCCTGTACGTACTCAACATAAAAAACGAACGTGGAAGCTATACCCAGCGGGTTTTGTTGACCCGGTAGGCTTACTTCTACCTTGCCATCATGCCCAATCAGCTTATCAACGAAACGAGTCCTTACCTGCTTCAGCACGCCCACAATCCGGTCAACTGGTACCCGTGGAATGAGGAAGCGCTCCGCCGGGCCATTGACGAAGACAAACCGATCCTGGTGAGTATCGGGTACTCCGCCTGCCACTGGTGTCACGTCATGGAGCGGGAATCCTTCGAAAAGGAAGAGGTGGCTCGGGTGATGAACGACAACTTTATCTGCATCAAAGTGGACCGGGAAGAGCGCCCGGATGTAGATGCGATCTACATGGATGCCGTGCAGGCGATGGGCGTTCAGGGCGGCTGGCCGCTGAACGTTTTCTTAATGCCGGATGCCAAACCGTTCTACGGGCTTACGTACCTGCCCCAACGCAACTGGATCAATCTGCTGGTCAGCATCCGGGATGCGTACGCCGAGCACCGGGGCGACCTCGAACAATCGGCGGAGGGTTTTGCGCGGGAGCTGAACCTGACCGACGTGGACCGCTACGGACTGACGCAGGGCGACCCGCTGTTTTCGCCCGAAACGCTGGATGTCTTTTACCGAAAAGTAGCCGTAAAAGCCGACGACGAAAAAGGCGGGATGCGTCGCGCACCGAAGTTTCCGATGCCGAGTGTCTGGCGGTTTCTGTTGCGCTACTACGATACTACGGTCGCTACGGGCGCGGGTAACGACGCGGCTTTGCACCAGGTCCGAATCACCCTCGACCGGATGGCCCTCGGCGGCATCTACGATCAGCTCGGCGGTGGTTTTGCCCGCTACTCGACCGATGCGGACTGGCTTGCGCCCCACTTCGAAAAAATGCTTTACGACAACGGGCAACTGCTGACCTTATACGCCGAAGCTTACAGCCTTACCAAAAGTCCGCTGTACCGACACGTTGTCTACCAGACGATTGGCTTTGCGCAACGCGAACTGCTCAGTCCGGAGGGTGGCTTTTATTCCGCGCTCGATGCCGACAGTGAAGGCGTAGAAGGCAAGTTTTATACGTTTACCACCCCGGAGCTGCGTAGCATTCTGGGTGATGACTACGGCTGGTTTGCGGAACTGTACAACCTGACCGAAGAAGGCAACTGGGATCTGGGACACGGTCAACCGAGTACGAACATTTTGCACCGCACTGAGTCCGACGAGTCGTTTATCGAACGCATGGGCTGGACAATGGCCGATCTGAACGTGCGGCTGGATGCGACCCATACGCGGCTGTTGCGCGTGCGCGACCAACGCATTCGACCGGGCCTGGACGACAAGATTCTGTGCTCCTGGAACGGGTTGATGCTCAAAGGGCTGGCAACGGCTTACCGCGTGTTTGGCGAACTGGAGTTCCTGACGCTGGCCCTGCGGCTGGCGTATTTCCTGCTGAAAAACATGCGCGATAGTCGCAACGGTCGTTTGTGGCACACCTACAAGAACGGTCGTGCCCGGCAGGCGGGTTTCCTGGAAGATTATGCCGCCGTGATCGACGGACTAGTGGCGCTTTATCAGGCTACGTTTACCGAAAACTGGCTGTCGGAGGCTGACCAGCTAACGAAATACGTGCTGACCAATTTCACCGACCCGGACCCGGCATCCGACGACCTCCTTTTCTTTACGGACAAAAATGGCGAAGAACTGATTGCCCGGCGGAAAGAACTGATCGACAATGTGATTCCGTCGTCGAATTCGATCATGGCCGAAAATCTATACACGTTGAGTTTGCTGCTGGACCGTCCCGAATACGCCGAGCGAGCCGACCGGATGGTAGGGCGGGTGCAGTCGTTGATTCAGCAAAATGCCGATTACCTGACCAATTGGGCGGCCTTGTTTGCCCTGCGTGTCCGGCCAACGGCGGAGATTGCCATCGTCGGACCCGAAGCCGAATTAGTCCGTCAGGAACTGGATGCCGAGTTTTACCCGAACAAAGTGCTATGTGGTACCACTGGAAAAGGTGATTTGCCCCTGTTGCAGCATCGCGGACCGATTGACGGAAAAACCGCCCTGTACGTTTGTTACAACCGCGCCTGTCAATTACCCGTTACGAGCGTCGCGGAGGTGTGGAAGCTGCTTCGGTAGGCTCATCTTTTCAAAAAAGGGTGGTGTCGGTTTCTCAAAACTGACACCACCCTTTTTTGAAAAGACGGTTTAGGAAGTAAATTCAGTATATAAAGGGGGAGGTGTCAGGTTTGAGAACCTGACACCTCCCCCTTTATATACTGACGCTGCAACAGCATCATTCGCCCAATTTCGGGAAGGAGCCTACTCGCCCCAGGCTGTCAGTACAAGCGTTCGGCGGCCCCCGTTATCACGGTGTTCACCCAAATATATTCCCTGCCAGGTGCCCAGATTAAGCCGACCATTCGTAATTGGAATGGTAACGGAATGACCCAGCATAGCCGCTTTCAAATGAGCGGGCATGTCATCGGAACCTTCGTAATTATGCTGGCAATAGGGGGCGTTTTCCGGTACCGTCTTATTGAAAAATCGCTCGAAATCACCACGAACCGTTGGGTCCGCGTTCTCATTGATGGTCAGGCTGGCCGACGTGTGTTGAATAAACACCTGCAACAAACCCAACCGAATCTGTTGCATATCCGTAAACTCACGCTCAACAAGTCGGGTGATCAGGTGAAAACCGCGCGGGTAGGCGGGTAGATGAATCGTCTGCTGAAAAACCATAAGGTAAAATAAGAAGCAGTAAGCCATTTGGTATCTGATCGAAACCCGTAGGCAAGCCGGTTGTTTGCCGGGTACTTCTTCCGGATTAGCCGAAAAATAAAAAATTAGCATACAGGTATTCCTGTTTATAATTATTTTAATAAATAGTTGACAGTAAGCCGGTTCGAGGACTGGTTTATTCGGCTGTTTTCTGTTCATCACATGCGTAGGTGGTGATGATGCGTACGAATACGTAGTGCTAACTGTCCTCTTTAAACACAACCCATTATGATCACACACCGATTACTTACCTATTTTATTGGGGTTTCGATCGCGTTAGGGCTGACAACCTGCTCCGATCACCGCATTCCCGATGTTACCCCTGGTTCGGCTGCTTCCCGGCTGCGGGTCAAAACGTTAACTTTAGAGCTACCAAATAATGTGTCGAAAGTCAGTTCGTTCCGGTACGATGGTCAGGGGCGGCTCAGCTCAATTTTTACATATCAGACACCGGATAGTACCGTTTCTGAACTAGAGACCAGCCTGTATCAGTACGACGCTCAGAATCGGTTGACGCAGCTTCGGCGGCAGGCAATCCTGTATCCGAGGGGCAACCCGTTCAACCCTACGGAGCAGTACACATTCACTTACAATTCGGCGGGTCAGTTGTCGGGATTAGCGTATCTCAATGGCTTCACCCTCGGATTTACCTACAACAGCGCTAATCAACTGATCCGCAGCGGTCGGCAGTTTTCGATAAGCGGGCTGAGTATAACGGGCTCTAACTCGTTTAGCTACACGGGCAACAATTTGACGCGCCTGACGGATACCCGAACGTTGCCGCTCCGAGGGCCAAGTGGAAATACGGAATCGGTCAGTGATTACACGCATGACGACAAAGTCAATCCGTTCTATGGGTTGTACGTGATTCCGGCACCTTATCCCAGTGGGTTTGTGAACAAGGCTAACTCGCCGAACCTCGTAGCAACCTATTTCGGTGGGCTGGAAAATGTGCTGAACCTGAGCAAGAACAACGTAGTGAGGCAGGTGACAAACACCACGACCACGATTGGGTCACAGGTCTCGACGGGCACGGCCACTGTGGCGTATCAGTATGAATACAATGCCGCCAATCTGCCCTCCGTTCGCCGAATGAGTGTGGACAACGTCATGACGCAAACCTTACGCTTCGACTATGAATCGTACTAAGGGAAAGACGTAAAAAACGAATTGGCTGACTACGGTAAGCGTGGTCAGCCAATTCGTTTTTTAATGGTATAAGGGACCGAAGAAGATCGGGCTGGAGTTATTACATAACACGCCCTGAATTTTCGCTCACAAAGGCGCCCCAGGCCCCTTTTTTTGTTTTCTTGTTCGACACCGTTGGTAACGCGTTGGCGTGGAAATGGTGGCAAACGGCAATCGCCAGCGCGTCGGTTGCGTCGAAAAACTGCGGATTCAGGTTTTCGCCAAGCAGATGCCCGACCATGTGCGATACCTGATCTTTACTTGCGTTCCCGTTGCCCGTCACCGACTGTTTAATACGTCGGGGCGCGTATTCCACGATAGGAATATTGCGCGACAGGGCAGCGGCCATCACAACCCCCTGCGCCCGGCCCAGCTTCAGCATGGCCTGCACGTTTTTACCGAAGAATGGGTCTTCAATCGCCATCTCGTCGGGGTGGTACTCATCGATCAGCCGCAGAATGGTTTCGTAGAGTTTCTGGAGCTTCAGTTGGTAGGTCGTATATTTGCTCAACTGAACAACGCCATGCTCAATCATAGTCATCACGCCCGCTTTAACGGAAATGATGCCATAACCGGCGACCTGGGTGCCTGGGTCGACTCCCAGAATAATCTTTTCTGGAATACGGCTTTCCGGGGAAACGTTGGGTGATTTAGGAGTAATAATCATGAATGTAGCGTTGTGCTCTTTGCAAAGTAACGTGTTCTTATACGTTTTGTCGCTGAAACTAACTAAAAAAATCACGTTTTGGGCTAAAATCGTCGTTTTGGCCGGACTTGTCGTTTATATCGGCTACGTGTTACGGCAGCAGCAGTTCGATTGGACTGTCGTAAACCGTCAGATCCGAACCGTCGCTCACCCCGAACGATGGATGCTGGCGCTGTTGATGCTGACGCCCGTAAACTGGGGCTTTGAAGCGCTCAAATGGCAGATTCTGCTCCGTCGTGTGGAAGGCGTCAATTTCTGGCAAGCCTACAAAGGTGTGCTGGCGGGTGTGGCGCTGGGGTTTGCGTTACCCGCTCAGTTGGGCGATACCGCCGGACGGGTGCTGTCGCTGCGTACAAACCGGGCGGGAGCTGTCGGTGCCTCGCTGGTATCGGGCGGCATGCAGTTTTACGTCGCACTCGTGTTTGGAGCCGCAGCCTGGTGGCATCATCTGACCGTCGTGCCGGAACGAAACACCCTCGGCGGACAGGGGCTGCTGGCGGTCCTGGCTGGTTTGTCTGGACTCGGCGTTGTATTCGGCTTCGTGCGTCGTCCGCTCGTGCGTTGGCTGGAACGGTTTCCAAACGCGCAGCGGTATGCGTCGTACTGGGCCGTTGCGGGACAGTACGATGACCGCGAGATTGGACTAGCGCTTGTTGCGGCTGCCGTTCGTTACCTTGTTTTTTCGGCTCAGTTTTACATCGCTCTTCGCCTGCTGGGTATCACTCTGCCGGGCGCTGTCGCAGCCTCGGGCGTTGGGCTCGTTTTTCTGGCTAAAACCATGACGCCTGCCTTCAATTTGCTGAGTGATCTGGGCGTTCGGGAAGCTGCGTCGCTGTGGGTATTTGCGCCATTCGGTATTCCGGCTCCGGTGTTGCTGACGGCCACGCTGACGCTCTGGTTCGCCAATGTATTGACACCCGTACTGGTCGGTTTGATTTGGGTGTGGAAACTAAAACTAACGGCTGAATGATTCTTTTTTTGTTGGCGGTTAGCGTGATCTACTTCCTGTTTACACTCCTGCTCTGGCTAACCTGGTTGCGGATACCTGCCGTTAATCCACCGCAAAACGGGTCAGCGGGACCGCTTGTGACGGTCATTATTCCGGTCCGCAATGAAGCCGACAACATCGGGGCGCTACTGACGGATCTCGACCGACAGACGTACCGAAACTTCGAGGTGATTGTGGCCGATGATTCGTCTACCGACCAGACAGGGGCTGTCGTGCAACAACATATTCGTCAGGCGTCGTTTCCGCTGCGGTTACTGGCGTTGTCCGATGAACGAACGGCTTCGCCCAAAAAGCGCGCTATCACCCAAAGTATCGCTATTGCGCAGGGTCATCTGATTCTAACGACCGATGGCGACTGCCGCGTGGGACCGGACTGGCTATCGGCTTTTGCCACGTTTTACCAAAAAACCGGATTAAAACTGATTTCGGGGCCTGTTACCTTCACAACCAATCAATCCGTTTTTGACTCCTTACAAACGGTAGAGTTTTCCAGTCTGATCGGGTCGGGAGCCTGCACGATGGCGCTTGGCTGGCCGACCATGTGCAACGGGGCTAACCTATGCTACGAAAAAGCGGCTTTTGCCGAGGTAGGCGGGTTTGCGGGGGTCGATCAGTTGGCTTCGGGCGACGATGAGTTTCTGATGCACAAAATGGCGGTTCGTTACCCCGGCGAGGTTGGTTTTCTGAAAAGCGAAAAAGCCGTTGTCAGGACGCAGCCACACCGGTCGTGGAAAGCATTTTACAACCAGCGAAAACGCTGGGCCAGCAAATGGCGTATGTACCAGAGCTGGGCGCCAACGGTACTGGCGGTATTTATTTTCCTAAGCAACATGTCCCCGCTATTGGCCGTAGTAGGCTGGTTACTCGGATTTTTAAACGGAACGGTTACACTTTCCGTTGTCGTCTTAAAGGTTCTGCCGGAGTTTTTGTTTTTACGGCAGGTTCTTGTTTTTTTACAAAAAAAATCGTCCGTGGCCGCAATTCCATTGACGCAGTTGTTCTATCCGGTTTATGTCGTATTCTTTGGTCTGGTTGCCCAGGGAAAAGGCTATCGTTGGAAAGGGCGCGATCTTAGTTAAACAGGCTGATTGCGCATTGCTTTGGCTTGGTTACGTTGAGCGAGCTGGTAAACCATAGACCTGAGCCATAAATCTGAACCGTAAACTATAAACCGAAACAGCTTTGTCTTTCTTTCTGCATAAGTCAAATTTCCTACTCCGGACGGTTTATCCCGAATTTTGGTGGAAGATCGAGGATGCTGCCGAGCCGACAATCTACCTGACGTTCGATGACGGGCCAATTCCAGAGGTGACCGAATTCGTGCTCGAACAGCTAGATCGATATGCAGCCCAGGCGACTTTCTTTTGCATTGGTGATAACGTCAGAAAGCACCGGGATATGCTTTACAAAGTGCTGGAAGCGGGGCATATGGTTGGTAACCATACCTTCAACCACCTGAATGGCTGGAAAACGGACGATGCCGACTATCTGGAAAATATCCAAAAATGTCAGCAGGAACTAAGTATCGAAACCGCCCTGTTTCGGCCCCCTTATGGCCGGATTAAGAAGACGCAGGCGGCTGAGGTAATGGAAAATTACGCCGTAGTGATGTGGGATGTACTAACCGGCGATTTCGACCGAACTCTGCATCCGGACGTATGCTTACGTAAAACAATTCAGTACACCCAGCCTGGTTCTATTGTCGTTTTCCATGATAGCCTGAAAGCATTCCCGACCATGCGCTATGTGCTACCTCGGATGCTGGCTTATTTTGCCGAGCGAGGGTATTCATTCCGCGCCGTGCCGCAACCCGTTTATGCCGGATACTGACCGCCAGCCGAATGAGGTCAGCGCAAGCCGGTCTGGTGCTAGGGCGCTTGCTCCATCGGTCAGCATCCTGATTGCAGCCCGTAACGAAGAGTCCACCATTCTGAACTGTTTACAGGCTATAACGCAGCTTTCGTTCCCGCTTGATGCGTTGGAAGTGCTAATCGGGAACGATGGATCGACGGACCAAACGGCCTCGCTTGTAACTGCTTATATTGTTGATAAACCGCAGTATCGATTGATCGACATCACCGAAACCGTCGATGGATTGCGCGGGAAAGCGAATGTGCTGGCTCAACTGGCGCGTCGGGCTAATGGGGATTATTTTTTCTTCACGGATGCCGACACAACCGTACCGTCCGACTGGGTCCACGAACTGCTCCGACAACTGACGAACCCGGTGGGTATTGTTACGGGGGTGACCTTGCCTGAGGGGCCACGGGTCTTTCACAAACTACAGACAATAGACTGGCTGTACAATTTAACCGTAACGTACCTGCTTGGCGCGGTCGGCATTCCAATCACAGCGATGGGTAACAACATGGCTGTAAGTCGAATCGCCTATGAGGCCGTTGGCGGGTATGACGCATTGCCGTTTTCCGTGACCGAAGACTACACACTGTTCAGGGCGATTGTGCAGCAGGGGTACGATTTCCGGAATGTTCTCGACGAACGGGTTTTAGCCCGGACGAAAGCGGTCGATACGCTGTCTTCATTCCTGAACCAGCGCAAACGCTGGATGCGCGGAGCGGTTCAATTGCCGGGTTGGATCGTCACCGCGCTTTACCTTCAATACCTTGCTTTACCCTTGTTTATACTATTATTTTGGGTTGCTCCAATGGCCGCCGTTGGTCTTTACGTGGTGCGGTTGATGATACAAACGCTGGCGATCTCGGTTGGATTAAGTCGCTTGCGGCAAACCAACTTGTGGCCGTATGCGTTGCTGTTTGATGGCTACCAACTGCTTATTGGCCCGTTGTCCGTGTTGTTCTATTGGTTACCGACTCCGATCAACTGGAAGGAACGAAACTATAAATAGCTCACATACAGCATAAAAGTCAGTGGATTGCCGCTGGTAGCCATTGAATCAACGATGTAGAATGTTTATTGACACACACGCACATATTTACGACGATCAGTTTACCGACGAGCTTAATGCCATGTTGGAGCGGGCTGAATCGCAACAAATTGGCCAGATATGGATGCCGAACTGCGCCCGCGAAACCATTCCGGGTATGATGGCTTTGGCTGAGCAATACCCCGACCGCTGTTTACCAATGATGGGTCTGCATCCGGCTTATGTCAACGACACAGTTGAGGACGAGTTAGCGGCTGTTGAGGATCATCTGAATCGAAATGCGTTCATGGGCGTTGGTGAAATCGGGCTGGATTTTTACTGGGATATGACATTTGTTGAGCAGCAGTTTGTCGCTTTTGAAACGCAGCTCCGGTGGGCCGCTGAACAAAAGTTGCCGGTTTCGATGCACACTCGTTCGGGCCACGACCGAAACGCATTTAAGGAAGCCGCCGATGTGATCGAAAAGCTCGCCCTGCCCGGACTTACCGGCATTTTTCACTGTTTCGTCGGGACCCTCGACGAAGCCAGCCGAGCCATCGAAATGGGCTTTAAACTAGGAATCGGTGGCGTCAGTACCTTCAAAAACGGCGGTCTGGACAAGGTGCTGCCCCATATTAGTCTGGATGCCCTGGTGCTGGAAACTGACGCGCCTTATCTAGCGCCCGTGCCTTACCGGGGCAAGCGAAATGAACCATCGTACATTCCACTAATTGCTCAGCGCGTCGCTGACCTCAAACAGATAAGCGTGGATGATATCGCGCGCCACACAACAGCAAACGCCCTGTCTCTTCTTCCGTCATTATACGACAACCTGCTACCGGGTTGATCGCCATACTATTCTACAGCATAAATGGAGTACAAAACAGTTCACATAAATCCGGTTCGCCCAAAGCAGCCCCGTTCGTCAGTGTTGGTTATTTATACAGGGGGCACTTTTGGAATGGTTTACGATCCCAAAGCCAGCCAGCTAATTCCGTTTAACTTTGAGCAAGTACTTGAGCGAGTTCCTGAATTGAACCGGCTCGATTTCGAAATTACGATCTTAACGCTTCCCGAGATCATCGATTCATCGAACATGAAGCCCGCCGTTTGGGTAGAACTGGCGCAGTTGATCGAGCGGTATTACAACGAATACGATAGCTTTGTCATTCTGCACGGTACCGACACGATGGCCTACACGGCTTCGGCGCTGAGTTTTATGCTTACAGGCTTGACGAAGCCAGTTATTTTGACCGGGGCTCAATTACCAATCGGTGTCGCACGTACCGATGCCCGAGAGAATTTTATTACTGCACTGGAGATTGCCGCCGATGTTGATACGAGTTCGCAACAGGAGGGGCGTCCTATTGTGCCCGAAGTATGTGTCTATTTTAATTCATTTTTGTTGAGGGGAAACCGGGCCACCAAGCACGAAAGTGTTCAGTTCAATGCCTTTACGTCCGAAAATTATCCACCTCTCGCGACCGCAGGCGTTAGTATTGATTATAATCGACCTTACATCCGTCCTTATCAGGCCGATTTGTCGCTGCGCGTTCAAACAGCAATCGACTCAAACGTAACCATCCTGAAACTGTTTCCCGGAATCACTCAACCCGTCGTGGAATCGATTTTGACTATTCCGAATCTGCGTGGCGTTGTACTTGAAACGTTCGGAGCGGGTAACGCACCAACAGACAGCTGGTTTTTGAATACGCTCGAAAAAGCAATTGATAAAGGAATTGTCTTATTCAACGTATCACAATGTAACGGTGGGCGTGTGACGCAGGGACGCTACCAAACGAGTAAACGGCTGGAACAAATTGGTGTAATAAGCGGAGCAGATAGTACAACAGAGGCCGCCATCACAAAACTGATGGTTGTGTTAGGACGTGAGGCCGACCCGATTCAGGTGCGAAACCTGTTGAGTAAGTCAATAAGTGGTGAGATAAGCGAATAAACGCTATTTTTTGATAGGTGGGTATTGCGTCGAAGAAAACAATGATGCATATTTGCACTCCCAAACGAAACAGAGAGCTGCCGGAGTGGTCGAACGGGTCTGATTCGAAATCAGAAGTACTCGCAAGGGTACCGGGGGTTCGAATCCCTCGCTCTCTGCACTAAATAACATAACCAACTGATTGTTAGCTAGTTAATAAAGAGTTTAAGCGCTAGTTGCTAAATAGTTGTTAGGTACCAAGAAAGAGTCCGGCTGAGTAGTTAGTCGGACTCTTTTTGCGTGTAGTTGATTGTGCTTGCTGATCCCTGTTTTTCACGTTTACTTTTCGGTTAAGCCGATGACCTACGTAAAACAACTACTGTGTTTACTGCTGCTGACCTTTTCTTTCTACGACTGTAAGCATTCATCGGCTCCAGCTCCGCAGAACACCTCCCCCACCCGTGACGATAATATGGCGCTGGGCAATCCAGATAACGCCAAGACTGCCGAGTCTAGTCCAAACGCGTACCTGATCGCTCGGCCAATGTATAGCCTGTCCTACAATCAGTCAACAGGAATAGCTAACTGGTGTAGCTGGCACTTAAGCGCAGCCTGGAAAGGATCAGCTACGCGCTACAACGGAAACTTCATTCCCGATCAATCCTTGCCCGCTGGCTGGTACCAAGCAAAGCATGCTGATTACACCAACACAGGTTTCGACCGTGGGCACCTCTGCCCATCCGATGACCGGGATAGTACGGCCGACGAAAACCGGACTACCTTTATTCTTACCAACATTGTCCCCCAGGCACCAACTCACAACCGGCAAGCCTGGCGACTACTGGAAGAATACGCCCGTACGTTAGTTGCTCAAGGTAACGAGTTATACATCATTGCCGGTACGTCGGGTAAGGGGGGGGAAGGAGACAACGGAAAAGCAAGCAGTATCGCCGGAGGTAAGCTTAGCGTTCCGGCTGCACTCTGGAAGGTGATTGTCGTCTTACCGGTAGGTTCGGACGATGTGAACCGGATAAGTGCTCAGACGCGGGTTATTGCGGTGTGGATGCCTAACACAAACGCTGTTGGTGAACAGCCATGGGGTAATTACCGGGTGAGCGTCGATGAAGTAGAACGGCAGACGGGCTATGATTTACTGTCGAATGTGCCGGAGAGTATACAGCGGGTTATTGAGGCCAAAGTTGACGGGACTCAAATTTGAGCGATTGTTGCTCAAGACTTTCTTTATTGACTCTGACAAGGAATGATACTACCCTGCTCCAAACGAAAGGGTATAGCCCCACTTCGTTGATCACCCCGACGTGTAACAGCTTTAGGAATGTAGCTGCCTACATTTAATGTTCGTCGCATGCTCTTCACCTGATCATAAGTAAAACTATTGTGTGGTACATAATAGTCCATGACATACTGAGAAACAAAAGGAATACGATCACAGGTGTATTTAAGCCCACTAGCGTCAGGGTAAGCCTCCACATGGTAAGGTACATCCACTTCAAGCCCTGAGCGTGAACAGCCGTATTGAAACGTATGAACTAACCCCAGAAAATGCCCTAACTCATGATCCAACGAAATAAATGACCACTGGTCATAAATGTAAATAGCGGGTACATCATTGGTTGGCCAGTCTATTGTCTGGATCTGCTCACAAGTAAGGGGTGTACTGCCCGGGCTACCAGGAAAGTAGGAATAAGAATAGCCACGTCCATACCGCCGTACCCAGTCTAAACTAACGAATACGTTAATGTACTGCTGAGGACACCAGTGATGGACGATTCGGTTAACCCACGCCCGGGCCGTATCAATACTAGAGGGATTATCGACAGTCAAAATATCTAAGCCCGCAATAGTCAATGGGTGTCCATCCGGATCGGTAGTCGCTGGCACGAACTCAAGATATGCATCTGCCTGATTGGGATCCGTTGAGCGCTTGTTTTGACGAAACGTCCGGTTGACGTCGGCTAGTATACTTGTAGGGTTAATTTGGCTGGCATTAGCAGACTGAAGAATATGAATAATGACCGGTAGTCGAACTAGCGGGTAGCGGGCTGGCTTCCGAGCTGTTACAAGCAGTACGTCAGAGCGCTTTCCTAGAAAACTGGCTTGTAGCCTGTGTTCGCCCGCTTGTTGGGTTGACAAGAAGTCGTTGTTGGGATTCCGCGTTTCATTCACGGACAGACTGATGGGTGGATAGTCAATTGGGTTGAGCGAGCGGCCTTTCCCATCAACCAGTTCATAGATCAATGGCAGGCGACTAATCGAATCGGCATTGAGAGCCGGTACTGCGGTTGTGATAGAGAAGCGACTTATCAGATCGGCAACTGAGCCCACCTTTACGACTAGTTCATTGTCACTTTTCCGGTTACCTATTTGAGCTGAGAAGGTGAACTGGCCGGGTTGGCTAAAGGTATAAGTGTTGCTCGATAATGGCTGTCCGTTGACCAAGAACTGGGGAGTCACTGCCGGGCTTACAAACGAATTGTTAGCGTCAAAATAGTAAACATCCAGTGTAACCTGCTTGTGAGTAGAGTCTTCCAAGAAGACGATAGGTAGCAATGGCTTATTTTTTGCCAGCACTACTTCAATGCGTGCGACATCTGGCAGCACGTCTTTTTTATGTTGACACCCCAGAAGGCAAATCAGTAGGAGCGCTATACCTAGCAGGTGTACTCTGCGACTATTGTTTAGTAAATAAGGCATCACTCGCTATTCATTAAATAAATCTATCTCGTATTCCTTGCCTGCAACCTATGTATGTTGTGTAAGGATCAAACGAAAGCTTTATGCTGGTACGTATAAAGAGTTATTTGGGGAGCAACTATTTACTAGTGAGATGTTTGTAAAATTCATTTAAGTAGGCAGTTTTTAATTACGAATCGTGCCTATTGGGTCTTGCCTGATTCTTGTTGTCCATTCGACGTAAACCGATTTTATTAATAACAAATCCTACCCGGTACATAGCCTATACTCCAAGCTTTACTTACGCTTACCCAATTCACTCCTGATCAGTAACGGTTGAGGCCATAGCATTCATTGCTGTGGTAAGCATAAGCGCTACGACTGCCACATATAAATACTATAGTTACAGTTGGTTGATAGCTTACAAGCTATAATGTCCTTAATCGGAAAGAAATAGTCCCCAATCCGAAAGCGTAGAAAGCCGCATTAGTCAACCTTTGAGTCTGGTAACTACCATTCATGCTATGGCCAATTATAAAACCAGTATTGCTGCCGAATTTCCCTAAAATACAGACGCATCCATCTCTACGCCGCCAACCATCAGGCCTTGATAAACTAAACTGTTAAAACTTCATAAATAGCAGACGCTAATCAAAAGATAAGCCCGCATAGTCGCTTCTTGTGCTGAACATCGCTCATTCGCTCATGAAGAAAATGTACCGACTACTCCTTCTTGTTTTCATCAGTTTAGCCGTTCCTGGCCGTGCTCAAGTCACTAAGAAGCAGATTGTCACTGGCTTTGTCGATAGCCTCTATTCCCAGACCCTGAAGGAGAGTCGACATATCTGGGTTCATCTGCCTGACACTAGAAATGACCCGACCAACGAAAAAAAGAAGTATCCCGTTCTCTACGCCTTTGACGGGGGCTATCTGTTCAATTCACTAGTGGGCATGACCGAACTCTTGAGCGGCAGTTCCTTATGCCCGGATATGATTATAATCGGCATCATTCAGACAGATCGTGGACGGGAATTGACACCGACTCATGTCGCCAATATGGCCCCTTTTGATGTATCAGACACCACTTTCGCCAAAACCTCAGGGGGAGGAGAAGCTTTCACCGCTTTTCTGGAAAAGGAGCTGATTCCTTACGTGGAGTCTACCTACCCGGCAACCTCAGATCGCACCCTTGTCGGCCACTCGACCGGTGGGCTGATGGTCATCAACACCCTCCTGAAGCATCCTGGCTTGTTTAAGCAGTATGTAGCCATCGATCCTGCTATGTGGTGGGATCATCAACGCCTGCTGCTGGAGTCAAAAGCAATTCTGTCTCGTCGCTTATTAAGCGGTAAAACGCTTTACCTCTCCCTGTCTAATACACTCCCTAGGGGCATGAGCCTAACCGCAGCGCAAAAAGATACATCGATAAAAACGCTACACTTTCGGTCTGCTCTACAATTGTGCCGGCTTATTAAAAAACATACGCGAAAGGGCTTTGCTTTTCGCTGGAAATACTACCCGAACGATAACCACGGCTCAGTAGCCTTAATTACGTCTTATGATGCGATACGGTTCTTTTCTGAATCCAATACACGTCAATAAAGGCACCTAGTTAAAACGAAAACACTTGGTTATTTTTTCAACTAAATTATACATTCACTACGCCAGAATTTATCCATGACCATCAAACGACAGGAAAAAATGAGACTACATCTTTACGCAACAATTATTGGGCTGGGCCTTTGTTTTGGTCAGCCATCCTGGGCGCAGACGCTTTATGCCATACAAGACACCGCCTACATTGGTGCGGTAGAAAGGGCACTGGCTTATTTGCAGAAAGGACAATGTGAGCCCTGTCTAACTACCTATCAGAAAGCGTTCACTATCGCTCAGAAAAGCGCTTTAAGTACAATGCGGGCAGCTCTGTGCGCTTTTCAATGCAAGCAATATGACTTGGCCAAGTCCTATATTCAACGGGCCACTGATATTGATTACGCAATAGCCGAAGAGACTTGGTACGATCAGCAGACTGCGCCCGAATTTGATCTAGTACGATCCTCGGGCATGAAAGAACTAGCGGAAGAGGTGTTCATCAAAAAGGATGCTCAACTAGGTCTGAATCAAGCCCTGAAACAACAGTTAATTACTATCTACACCACCGACCAGCGACCCCGATCGCGCGTTGATTCTCTTATCCGCAGCTATGGCATGAACTCGCCCCAGATGCAACAGCTATGGCAGCAGATCCATCAAGTTGATTCGACAAATCTGGCAAGGATTGAGCAAATTATTAACCAGTACGGTTACCCTGGCAAGCGTTTAGTCGGTTCTAAACAAGGCAATACCGCCTGGTTAGTTATTCAACACTCTCCCTTGTCGGTTCAGGAAAAGTACTTTCCCTTGATGCAGCAAGCTGCCAAAGAAGGCGAAATGCAAAAATCAAACCTAGCCTTGTTAACGGACCGAATTCGGTTGGCCAAAGGGCAGCAACAGCTTTATGGTACTCAGGTCATTGGGGATAGTACCGGCAAGAAGTCGTTCGGTCCAATAGAAGACGAAGCAAATGTCAACAAACGGCGAGCTGAAGTGGGCTTAGGTCCAATAGAAGAATATGCTAAGCAGTTTGGTTTAGACTATAAACCAGTTAATCACTAGAGCACTGGCTACTACTACTTCAGGCTGCTAACTAGCAGGAGTATGGGCAAGATAAAAACAGATAGCCGGTGCCCCAGGTTCTCGCAATCAAGAAAGACGAATTCTACCAGACAAGCTATTTAACGTCTATACGTGGTTGGCAGGGTACGCCAGCTTGCTTTGGTCTGTATTAATCAGGAATGGCCTACTTGTAGCTGATAGTAGCCAACAGTTTTACGTTTTAGTGTATGCCCGTAAGTACCGTGAGAGTAATCCTATTGACTGCTCTATTTGCCTTAGCACAAGCTAAAGTTGTGGCTCAGAGCGCGTCGGTCAGCACATATTCGTACCTGGATACGCTTCGCGCTGTCGAGCACTTATTTGCTGCCAAGCGAACAGGCGGTAAAATTTATCTAGGTGTTGGCCTGCCTGTAACGCTGGTTGGGGCAAGCAGTGCTTTTCTAATTACCACTTTAGTTACAACGATCAAATTAGGAAAAGGGAAGGAGAATCTAGGGCCTATCATCATCGCAAGTAGTGGAGTGGGCCTACTACCGACGGGCATTGGATTCGTCCGACGCATTCGTTTCAGTCGACGTAACGAGCAGGCTATCCTACGGTTTTATCGAGAGAGCAAGTTGTTACCTAGGCGGGTTAAGCGCCAATTAAGGCCTAAATACTTTTGGTAAGCAGCAAACAAAGCAATTCATTCGGTTAATAGGAAATCAAGTATATTCCGGTAAGAAGATCCAACCTTTTCAGCTTGTTCGGGGTCCTTGTCCAGGTACAAACTGATCTGCTGAACTATGAAAAACATTGTTTTAAGCTTCCTGCTACTATTAGTCTTGGGCATTACAAGTTGTCATAAAACAGATCAGGTGAATCCTACGGGTGATCCCTTGAAAGAGCATACCCAAGATATGGGACAAGCCAAGCTATGGTTACCAGGAAAGTGGAAGTTGACTAAGGTATGGGCTATGATTCCAAACCCGTCTGTACCAAACGTAGTACTGGAAGTCGATCAGAATCAGATTAAGCTAATACAGAATGGTAACCAAACCGATCAGGTTACCTATGAGGTGATCAAGCTAAATGGTGGACTGCAAATTAAGACTGATGCTCAGCCTAGAGAAGACAATTGGTATATACGCAACCCCAGCTTGTACATTAATAGGGGCCGTATGTTTTTCGACTTGGGTGTTGCTACGGATGGGCCAGGCTATGAATTCAGCAGATTGAATTAGTTCAGGTCAAGTCCGACAAAAAACCAGTTCTCGGCTTTACTTACATACTATATACATATTGTAGCAGTGAAGTTATTAATAATTGCTTAGTAAAATTTGATTGCTTTTGTTGTTGGCCGTTTCTCTAATAGCAAATATTTCACGGCACCTAACCCATGCTTCGTACTTCACTTACACTAGACCGGCTTACTCCTGATCAGTAACTGGTGAGGCCATGACATTCATATCTGTGGTAGGAATAAGCCCTACGACTGCCACAAATTAAAACTGTAGCTACGGTTGACTGCTCACTGACATGCTCGCGATGAGTAGTTCGGGGGTTAGGTGCTTGCCTACTCAGACCTGTTACTGTTAAAAGCCAGATAGAACTTATTAGGTACAGGTGTTTCATGGCCGACACTGACAACGCCACTCGAATCAGAAAGCTATTACAATAGAACAAGTATAACCAAGCCTACTGACAAAGGGCATAGTCTTGCCAGTAGGCCGCTGATTATAGGCTCTCACCAATTAATCAGGCTTTTCGTAGATAGCTAGATAAGTAATAACCGGTCGCCCAAGGCTTAAACAACCGCCTGGTTGAGTTACCTGGAATACCGAATGGAGTCGATAGCCATCAGCAGACCGGCTATTAAAACGATTTTCTAGCGTAGTGAGGTCTTTGGAGGCAAAGTGCGCACCAATGGGTTCAACGATATAGGTCATAAAGAGAAGTTATTTGGTAAGGATTGCTAAGGGAGGTCTACTCCTCCACAGCCTGGTTTACAACGGTGCAACCGTTTCGCGGAAAGTATCACCCCTTTAAGTAGACCGTGTTTTCGAAGGGCAAGCTCAGCATACCGGGAACAACTAGGTTCATATACGCAGCGCTGTCCAAGGATAGGCGAAATAGTAGCTCTATACCAACGAAGTAGTCGAATGCAGCTAGAAAGCCACAGCGGTTTGGTGGGTAATGAAAGAAGGTCAACTTCTTGGTCTGTTGGAGTTGTTCCTGTTAGGGCACGTAAAACACTGGTATGGAGAGAAGGATCAATGCGTAATTCCGTTTTTATACCATTAATATCGACTGAACGTAGTTCTTCCTTCATAAGATGGTGATCAGGATAGACTTTGCCAGGGTAAGAAATACCTGGTTTGAATCTGCAATCAAGCCTTTATCCATTGTGAAGCCTACGGGTAAACTACTGGAAACTGCCGGGTAAATACCCGTTTTTATGGTGTACTGAAGCACTTGACTATACTGTATAGTTACATTGTCCAAGCTCCTGTGAGTGATTTACAAAAGAGCAGCAATCAGACAACTTGATTATTGAGCGTGGCTTCACCATATTCAAAAAAAAGCTAAGTATTTAATAAAAAGCCATATGTCTCATCGGGGGCATTTTGAGTAATGATCATTCTAATGCACATAGAAAGCCCCCCGGCTCAGATTTTATATCAGTGCGGGATTGACATATACTTCAAAAAAATATAATTAATACTTACTTTCACTCACAAATTGTCACACCCACTATTAACATGAATGACGGCGCATTACATGACCGATAAACTAGCACTTGAGGCTATTCGAAAAGGAGAAAGGGAAGGATTAGACTTCGTATACCGTCAATGTCGTAATTATTGTTTAAGATTCTTGAATGGGCTGGGGGCTTCTGATGATGTTGCTTCGGATATTTATCAGGATGCAGTAATTAAGTTTAGGGAGAATTTACTAAAGGGTAATTTCAACGAAACTTCTAGTGTCCAGACTTACCTCAACTCGATCTGCAAAAACATGTGGCATGCCCATCGCAGGCAACAGGAGCGACTTGGACATGATCCTGATACGCTAAACAAACTCAGTACTGATCAGCAAGATGCCGAAGATGATAAGCAGGTGCGACTAGACAAACTGGATCGAGCACTTGATGAGATTGGCAAGAAAGGATCGTGCCAAGAGTTATTAAAAATGGTCTTTTATAGAGGGTTGAAGCCTGAAGCTATTGCGGTTCACTTTGGTTATACTGACGCCCAGAACGCGAGCAACCAGATTTATAAATGTAAAGAAAGATTAAGGACTATCTTTCTAGGATTAAAACCATAATACGAACAGTTATGGATGAATTTGAGAAAGACATACATGATGCTTTTCAAATGAGAGAAGACAAAGAGATTAAGACTTACCTTCAAGAACTTGAAGAGCAAATTCGAGCCGAGGAAGCAACTACCTCACAGCAAAGTACAAAACCTGCTGAAACTAAAGTATGGGCATATAAAGCGTCTTATTGGTGGTACGCTACGGCTGCTATCTTACTTTTAACAATAGGGTTGGGTGTTTACTATTTTGCTTTTAATGCTTCCAATAAACCAGCAGGAACGACTATATCCTCAAAGCCGAACCAAGCTGATTCTGAAGAAGAACCTAAATTGACCGGTCCTCAAGCTAAGCTAATAGAGCAGCGGTTTACTATACAAGAAGATAGACAAAGAGCCCCTGTCATACAGAATGTCAGTCAGTATATTACGGATTCTGCTACTGAACCGACTTATGAGTTGAATAGCAAACAACTGTCTATACTAACAAACAGACAGCTTATCATCAAGTCTGTAATCCGTTATGATAACAAGCTTTATTTAAACTCAGCAGGTCAGTTTTACCTGGTTGCTGAGACAGACGGCTTTCAACCGTTAGTTGTTGTAACGGATGCGGAGACTCAGCGGAACTTGGCTAATTTCACGAATAAATAATAGTTAAAATACTTCTATTAAGGCGGCTCCTTTTACGAGGTAGCCGTTTTTTTTGTGCCTAAAAAACAATACACTATTAAGTTTTACTTCTGATTATCAATGAATTATTACAGGCTATAAAAAACATTCAAAAATTCTCAAAAAAAATGGGTGATAAAAGTAAGCTTCTGACACTAATGGCTGAAACTTAAAAAATCATAACAATGAGAAAGCCCATTGGCACAAAAGCACGGACAGGAGAATCCTGCCCAGAAAGCGGAGTCTGGAAAGCACTTAGCACCCCTTCTACAACGGCCCCAATCGCAAAGGATAACCGAATGCCACCCTACGATGGAAAGGCGGTAACCTGGGAGTTAATTCGTTACGCTTAATCAATCAGCACAGCACATAGAAACTCTTCTGTGTGCTGTGTCATCAAATTTTCACTTTATAAGACTCAAAATTATGGCAAAAACCAATGTTCTAGTTACGTACGATGTTTCGAGCAAGCAGCCGGCAGTTAAAAAAGAAATGAAAGATTTAGGGTATGAGGACAGTTGGGTAGCTAACGGTCCTCAACCTTCTAAAGGCACTTACTACTTGCCAAATACAACTCTTTGGAAGCAAGCTGAAGGGTTAACAGCTACTCAAGCGAAGCAAGATTTTATTAAAGCTGTTGAGAAGATCAATGCAACATTGCTTCAAAATCAGAAAGTTAAGATTGAGCGACTTATTACTGTTCAATTTTCAATCTGGGATGGCATACCAGGCGAAGTTCACCAAAAAAACGTATAACTATGCTGGTTTGGCTTGCGACTGCGCTATTTTAGATAAATGAGAAACAACAATTTGAAGCCCGACCAGTTGTGACTGGTCGGGCTTTGTTATTCCTTCAATTCTCATTAATGGCTACCAGTTGGCTTAATTGCGAACGAGTACATCATTCTGGCAGTAGGGATAGGGAGCATAAGTGTAGACTTCAACCGTTACCTCAAGCAAAAAGTCGTTGATTGAGGTTTATTTTATCTTTGGCGGCTTGCTTACCAGCTAATATATGATAGATCCAATATTGCTGCTTTCTTCTAGGGCAGTTGAGATGGGTAACAAAGAAGATCCGCAGTCATTATTTGATTTTATGATCAGTTCATGTCCCCGTATTCATTTAGCGTTTGATGGGTTGTTGCCCAAAACTCAAACAGTAACTATTTCGCTGGTTAAGATTGATAAAGATTTTTAAAAAGATGGTAGCGTGAAGACCAGCCTTGATGTTCACCGGATAGGACAGTGGTCAGTTGGTGAGTTTGCCAACTTTATCCAACAAAACGGCCTTTTTCTAGCAAAGCTATTATCACTGGTTGCCCCTTTTCAGTTCATGATTAATAATAGACTCAATTGATAGTGAAAAATCATCCTGTTTACTTTCGATATACTAATAGTTATCTGATTCCAAATAGCGTAGCAGAAGTCAAGTTTTCAATTTCCGAGGATGAGCCAATTCCGCTAAACAATAACGAATGGGTTCGCTTCTGGGTAAGTCAAGCTAATTTCTGGGGTAATCAAAGAGGTTATCTATGTATCTCAATTGAGTTTGCCGACTTTTCGTCGCTTACAGGTTCGCTATTTAATGCCGAAATACCCTTAGATAAAGGGAGCCAAAAATCGCTGGATGAAGTAGTGTTAGCACAAAGAAAGCTACTCACAACAAGACCTGACGATCTACTTCGTCTATTTCGGTGGCTTACCGGATTGCCTTTTGAGTTAAAAAACAAAAGACAATTAATTCCATTTCAATGGTCGATTGATCAAATCAACTGGGTTGATGTTCCTTTTGACAACCAAGCCCAAGGTGTTCTGTTTGATATTGTCGGAGGACATCCTACTGAGACTGTAAACAGAGATTTAATTGAGAGTCTTATAGTGCCTAATCTACACCTGGCCGAACCCCTAGGACATGATTTACTCATAGAAGCTTACCGGCTCCGTGAGAGCAATGACTTGCGAGGAGCGTTTACAATAGGTTATTCTGCACTAGAAGTGGGTGTTAAAGAATACGTTCAAAAAAGAATACCAGAGACCAAATGGTTGATGGAAAAGTCGCCTTCTCCTGATATGCTGAAAATGTGTAGCCAATATCTACCATCGCTTGATAGGCGACTAGATATCAAGGATACACTTGAAAAGCGGCTGATTAGGAAATATATGGAAAGTCGTAACACGTTAGTGCATGAAGGTAAATTTGAAGAAAGTGACCAGACAGTCATTAAGAAGCTGTGTATGGTTGAATATATGCTTCACCGATTTGATTATTGCTTAGGATTGGATCGAGCGTTGCTATACGTTGAAAAGGCAAAATATAGAATGGATCATTTAGGGATTGAAGATTTACCGAAAGAGTAGGCTACTTATTGTAGCTCTTACCTGACTGATATACACTTGCAGGTAAATTTCCGGGCGCTGTGTGCTTATCGCTTATTCATAGTATAAGTTGGCGTTTTGCTGACTACTCCGGCGCTACTTATTGAGTATAGATTAATCTGTGATGGGGAAACGACTTCTATTTTATACTTCTCCCATTCAGGTCGAAAATCGCTGTTCCATTCCCTACAACTAAACATATTGTCCGAGTCAATCCTAAACTCGCGCTTCTGAATAGATTTAGCCTCGTTGTAGGTAGTGCTATATCTATAATGGTTTTTGCCCGATGAAAAATCAAACGAAACATCGGAGTAGATCGAGTAATTGCCCTGATCCCATATACCATTCAAAATAGAAAGCACTGACGAGGAAGCTATCACGCTGCTTGCTGACATTTCGACATCATTAGTTTTGGTGAGCGTTATTGGAAACAGTTCACTGTAAGACGACGCAGATTCAAAGATTTGGAAAAGCTTCATCTGGTCTTCGGACACAATCTGAATCCGAGCGTATTTTTGCTTTTTGCCGCTATAGTCGTCGGTATAAATTATGTTATTAGCGATGGAAAACTTGTAAGCGAGGTTAGTCGTCTTTGAATCGATCAGTGTCTCGTAGGTATTTGTTACGCTTTTGTATTGCATGGCATTTGACGACAATGCGAACGTATAGACGTAATTGTAATACTTATAGCCTTTGCCAGCCACATAGCTTGCCCAGGTTCCCGGTAAGTAGCTAACTAGCTTTGGATCATCTACTGCACCAGCGAGCACCGAATTGGTAAACGAAATATTTATAAAGCTCTGCTTGACCGATTCTCCGCCTTTTCCTTTCGCCGTTAGCTTTATTGTGTAGTCACCAGCTTTAGAATACTGAGTCGTCGGATTGGGTTCTATTGAGGTTTTACCATTCCCAAAGTCCCAACTATAGGAGTCGGCGTTTTTGGTTCTGTTGATGAAGCTTACCTGTCCGTTCGACTCATTCCAGCTAAAATCAGCAACCGGCTTAGCGTTGACAACCTCAATTTCTTTGCTGGACTTAGTCTGTCCGCCTTTACCCGTAGCGGTTAAGGTAATAGTATACTTCTTGTTTTCCGGGTATTTGAAGGATAGTGAGGCTAAGTCGCTGGTCGTGCCGTTGCCTAGATCCCAACGGAAAGCTGTAGCGTTTGACGAGGTGTTGGTAAAGCTGACTAAACCCTCCTCGCCGTACGACACAGAGAAACTAGCAACGGGTGATGTGTAGGACGAGAGCTGTATTTCCTGGGTTATCTGGTCGGTACCTGTTGGATTCTTGACCATTAGCGCAACCTTGTACATCCCGTTAGTCGCATACGAATGTTTGGGGCTGCTGGTTGTTGCTGTGGCTCCGTCCCCAAAGCTCCATTCGTAATTGTCGGCTTCGGTTGACTGACTGGTAAACTGAACCACACCTTCGCCTGCGTTTGTCCAGGTAAAGGATGCTTTTGGCATTGGTCGAGGTTCTTCTTTGGGTGAGCAGCTATTGAGTAAAAGGGCAAAGGCAATGAGCAAGGTAAACAGGTGCTTCATAAAATAGGCTTTGGTGCGAATAAACTAGCGGGCAGGCGAAAAGTAAAACAGAGTATAGTAAGCGGTACCGCTAATATGAAATAATGACCGATGAGTAAGGGTTTTTTGACTCACTATCTATTATTCGAAAGCTTTGAATCGGATATTTACACCCTCGAATCGTAGTCATGTCAATTACACCAGAAGAAATAGGGCAACTAATTAAGAAACTTCGTAAGGAGCGTAATCTTACTCAAACCGAGTTAGGCGAAAGAATGGGAGTTAAAAAATCAGCTATTGCTTTATACGAAAAAGGACGAGACAATATTTCATTGACAACTTTGAAGCGAATAGCAGACGCTCTAGATGCTGATTTGTCAATAAATATAAGGCTAAAATAGCTTAAAAAATTTGCCCTATAAGTTTGCTTATATGTAAACTTATAGCTAATATTGTACTATCAATGAGGCACGAAAAGAGTGGCATAGTACCGAGGAGGTTGCCCCACTTAACGGTAGACTTACTCATTTGACAACAAAAGTGCCCCAATGCTTCTATTCTTGGCGGAGCAGAGCAAAGGGGCGATGTCAATCTAACCAATGAAATCAGATGACGGAACAAAGCTATGCATCCGGTGGGGAAACTACAACCTCCGCCGAAGGAACACCTGTATCTCCACAGGTCAATCCCAAAATCAGTTATTCGTTAGTGCTTCCCCTGGTTGTGGGTCACGGCAACCAGGAAGCGGGAGCCATGCTGGTCTACAGAGCCATCAGTCAATACCGACAAAACATCCTGCGTAATCTACTACAGAGTCACGGCGCTGAGGATCATTCATCGGCGGTTGAGGATCTACGGGATTTAGAATTGCTGGAAGACTACAGCTTAGAGCTAGTAGGAGCCCTGCAAACAGCAGCTCGTGTCAACTATCAGGCTTACCAGCAGGCAGCAAACCCCGACGAATACGAACAGTCCCGCAAGGAGTGGGAAGCGCGCGACGAAGTACGTTATAACGAGTATTTCAAAGCGTATAGCCGGTAGTCATGAAGGAGCTTATTGCGATTACGACCGGTGGGCAAGGCTCGCCTGTAGTGTCAGCCCGTGAACTACACGAGTTCTTAGGGGTAAAGTCGCGCTTTGCGGATTGGATCAAGGTTCGCGTCGTCAAGTACAAATTTCTGGAAGGTACCGACTACGAGATACTAAATGAGGGAAAAGGGACTTTTTCTAAAATTTCAGAAAAACTCGGCAGGCCAGAACTCGACTACGCTCTGACCCTTGACACGGCTAAGCAACTAGCGATGGTCGAGCGAACCGAAAAGGGTAGACAAGCGAGGTTGTATTTCATCGATTGCGAGAAGCGGTTAAACAAACTAGCGCCCGCGCTGCCCAACCAACTCCTCGTCGATCATGCCCAACGCATCGCTGATTTAGAACAGCAGCTTAAGCAAATGATCGATTCCCAGCAACAGGCCGCTCGTTCCTTGCTGGACATACCCCGCAGCAGTGAGACTTTACCCGAAGAAACGACCCGCATCAAAGTACAGCGGTTAGTCAACGCCTACTGTCGGGCGAAAAGCGTGGGTCAACAGGAAGTATGGCGTAAGGTGTATGACCGGCTTTACTACCTCTATAAGATCAACATCCGCGCTCACAAACGCTCCGAGCGGGAAAGCTGGTTAGATGTAGTCGATAGAAAAGGCTACATGGATAAGGTGTACGCTATTGCCAGCGCGGAGCTTACCTACGAAGAGGAATGAGCGCGCTTGCGTATAGTGGTGGGGTTAGTCGAGGTACTGACCCCGCAGCAACTGTAGCCCTACAGTATGACTCATCGGCTATAGACTCTCGCCTGATCGTACGCATCGAAGGGCGCGGTAATTACGCCATCGTTTATACCAAAGACGATAAACCACACTTGTTCGCTAAGAGTCTGTGCGTACTGGCCAAGCAGCTGCCAACGTTTTGGCGGGTGCACAAGTCGCACCTGATCAACCCGTACTACGTAGCCGGTTCAGTTAGCTCAGTTCGCGCTAAAGCCCTACTTCGACTAACCACGGGCTATAGTGTACCCGTATCCCGTAGGCAACGAGCCGCTATCTGCGCTAAGCTCAACCCGCTTAGCTTCCTGTAAGAAAAGCCTCTACCCCAAATTTCTTCCGCTGACCAATCCGGCTCAGCTTCACTATCTAATCTATGATCTCGATGAAAACCCCAGCCAATACCAATGCCAACGTTCCCCAACTGATTAACCGCTCGGGCCTGACTATAACCTGTACTGATGCGCACCTGGTCGACCTGATGAACGATTTATCGTTTATGAGTGACCTACGTGACGAAGTACGGGACTGGTTTTTGGCGTATGCCTCAAGCACCGAGTTTGGCAACGCGTCCAAGAGTTGCGGCAATTTCGAAACGTTGGACGGTTTCTTTAGTGCCATTATTCTCAAAGCCGCGCAGCAGCAACTAGCGCAGAAAGGAGGGCAAACCAATGAGTAATCTGTCTTCCCTTCTGTCCCGACGCGAACGGTTACGGATTTCCGTTCGCTTCCGGCTTCGTCCCGGTCAGACTACCGGCGATAAACCGCGTCAACTCTACATTCGTCTGAAAGTTGACGGTACTACCTGTGCTGATTATAGCAGTGGAGTCTACGTACAGGTTGACAAGTGGAACTCCCAAGCGCAAAAACTAGTTGGCTACTCCAAACTAGCTCAACAAGCCAATCAGGAGTTAGAAGCTATTGTAGCTGAACACAAAACGTTACTCGCCGAACTGATGCGTTTGCAAAAGGCGGGTATACTTGTCCAGTCCCCAACGGCGGAGGTTGTCAAGCAACACTGGACTCGGAAAACAACCTTAGTGCCCACCCTACTAGCAGCCTACGATCAACAGTTGATTTACTTGCGTTCATTGGAAGGTACACCCGATGCCAGAGAAAAACGAACGCTTGACAAATGGGAAAACGGTAAGCAGCACTTAATGGCTTACATCGAAGAGCAAAAACAGGGACGACTAACCGCCGATTTAATAACCCCTTTGTGGGCCGAAGGGTACTATCATTGGCTTATCAAACGTCCGCTTGGTTTAGCGTCGGCGGCTCGGTATGTGGGCTACTTACGGGCAAGTATTAATTACTTGGTTGCTTCTCAGCAAATTGCTCGCAACCCGATTGAGAACTATTACCCCGACAAAGGCAAAGACAAGCCGGTTTACTTTCTGGAAAGCGTTCATTTGGAGCGGCTGTGGAGTCTAGAAGTTACGGGTTTGCCTACCCTGGCTTTAGTGCGGGACTGGCTACTACTCATGTGCTATACGGGTATGGATCAACCGGATTTGGAACGGTACGTGGTTAATCCGTCTGCGTTTGAGCAACCCACCGAAGCGGGTAGTATGATCCTCATTAACCGGGGCAAAACCGATTTGACCGCTTGTGTTCCATTACTCCCCGAAGTCAACCGGATTTTAGCCAACTACCCGAACGGTATTCCTACCCTGACCAATCAGACGATGAACCGCTGGACTAAGATCGTTCAAGAGCAGATTGGTTTTGAGGAACGGTTGACAACCAAGATTTGCCGCAAAACAGCAGGAGCTTTGTTTCTGCGCTTAGGCTTTCGGATTGAAGAGGTCAGCAAAGTACTTGGCCACTCTTCCATTCAAACCACGCTCCGCAACTATGTACGGGTGACAAGTGCAATGGTTGAAGCAGGTATGCGACGGGTTCAAGCGTCGGGCGGTAGTCAGTACCCCTTCAAGCACATTCACAAAGCGTCTTAATCCACTCAAACCTAGCCTTCAATTGCCATGTATAATTCATTGTTCATCAATTTTTATTTCCGTAAGTCTACTACAGACGCTACGCTTGGTTCGGTCAATGTTCGGGTAACAGTCAATGGTAAGCGGATCACATTGGGTACGGTTACGTCGGTAGCTGATTCGAGCCTACCTAAATCGGTTATGATTCAGTACGATCATTGGGACAAGCGCAAGCTGAAAGTAAAACCACAGTCGCCACACGCAACACTGTTGAATAAAGCCATTGCCGAGAGTGAGCAGAAGCTCCAGAAGGTGTACGCGCAGCACGAAAGTTTCGATCAGAAGATGACCGCTAACGGCTTGAAAGGTGTCGTTAAACACGGTCAGCGGATGCTACTCACGTTTCCTTCGTTAATCGACAAGTTTTTGGAAGAGAAGGTTGCTTTAAAAACCAAAGCTTCGACCGTCGATACGTATCGGTTTAAGATTCGTCCGCTACTGGCTTTTTTGGAGTCTGAGAACGCACTGGATCTACCCGCTGTTGATTTCACTCCTGGAACGCTCAAACGCTACCGGACGTACCTAATTACTCAGCGGGGTAACTCGGATCGCAACGCCGATAAAAGCTGTCAAGTAGTCAAAACCCTTTTGTTGTGGGCGGCTGAAAATGAATTGATTCACAAGAACCCGTTGATGAACATTCGGATACGGGTTGACAAAACGCCTAACCTGGAATGTGTGACACAAGAGGAATTGGCTGTTTTGCGGGATGCGGTCTTACTCCCTCAAATGCGGGAGGTGGCTGACTGTTTCGAGTTCGCTTGCTATACAGGCTTGGCCTATCAGGATATGAAAGCCTTGTCTCCTAAAAACCTGCAACTGGTGGAGGGTAAGCACTGTATAGTCGGCTATCGACTAAAGACCGGAACGGAGTACTGTATACCCGTTACGGAGCGGGTTTGGGCCTTGATGGAAAAATACGACGGCATCAACCTGCCTTTACCTGCGCTTGACGACTACAATCCGTTGCTCCGGCAAATCATGTTCTCGGTAGGTATCGACAAGCGGATCACGTCACACACGGCCCGTAAAACCTTCGCTGACTGGTGTATCAACGAAGTGGGGCTCAGTGAGGAGGCTACCATTGTGGCGATGGGTCAGAAGAACGCCAAAGAGCTAACCCCGTATCGAAAGACTAGGCCTAAACGGTTGCTCGCTGAGTTCCCTACGGACTTGATGCGTCGACAGATTGATCGGGTTCCGTTTAAGCAGATCGTTAAAGCCTCATAAATAATGGACTATTATCGTAGGGCGCGAGAACGGATTGGCCTCGCGCCCTATGATAATAGCACTTGACGAGAGATCCATCGTATCAGCTATATCAATATGGATGCACTCACCGGATGCCTAGCCGTTGGCAGACCCTTAAGTAGGCACGGGTAAAGCCTAGTCCTATAAACCCTATAAGCGCAACGGCGACTTGGGCTGTCAGCTTAGCGTCCCTGCTCGGATAGGCGTTGATTGACCAGCAACCGAATGCGGATCAACGTACCCCGATCACTTGTTTCAATATCCATGCTGCCTTTCATCAACTCACATAAACGCTTGACAATAAACAACCCAATGCCCTCCCCATCGGCTTTAGGCTGACTTGGTCGGTCTTTCTCCTCGCTGGTAGCCGGTATGGCACCGCTGGGATAGGTGGCGGGGCCTTCCGGCTGGTGCGAACTGGTCGGCTGCGCTAAGGATTGCAACTGATCGGCTAGTAGAGCGGTGGGGCCAGCGCTGAAACCAGGCCCCGTATCCTGCACACTGACGATCCAGCGCGTATCGTTTTCCATCGCCCAGGAAACGCTTACCCAACCTTGCTGGGTATATTTGAGGGCATTGACCAGCAAATTCTGCACCAACCGCTGCACCTTTAGCTCATCACCTACCACGGCTAATTTATCCGGTCCGTCTGCTTTTAAGAGCAGATTCTTGCTTTTGGCCACACTCTGAGCGCCTTTGACTAGGGAGTGCAGCAGTTGAGCCACATCAAACGACTTGCTATGGAGGCTTTCCTGGCCCGCTTCCAGACGCGAGTAGTCCAGCAGTTGATTGAGCATGTGTTCGGTATCCTTCAGGTTGCGGCTTAGCATATCCAGAAACTGCGTTCGTTGTGCTTCATCGGGTGGCAGTTGCAGGAGCTGAGCGGCACTGCTGGCAATACCAAAGCTACCCCGCAAATCATGGGAGGCTTGCCGCAGATGATGGCCCCGTTGTTTGGTGAGCTGGTGCAGCTTGTCGAGCGATAACTCCAGGGTTTGTACCTGTTCGGCTGTGGCGGTCTGGCGAAGCTGGTCGTAGTACATCACACTGCCCATGCCCATCTCCTGGGAGAGTCGCAGCAGTTGACTGTGAGCCTGGGCCACAACTGTAGGTAAAGTTTGGGGATACAGGTCAAGAAACTGCCCAATCTCCTCCTCAAGAATTGCGTAGAAGTTGGCCAGTTCATTCATCAGCTCCGCCAGCGAATAGCCGCGCTGCCAGCGGTGGAGTCCGTGCTGACCGGCTCTCTCGACGGGGTCGGTTTCGGGGGGCTCACTGGCAAGACGTTGGGTGAGGATATTCAGCAGGACAGGCAATTGGTCGTTAAACTCTTCGCGCGAAAAGCTGGTTCGGGTGTGCAGGTCCTCATCAATCGAACAACGGGTTCGCCACTGATTGAGAATGGACTCCCGGCGGGCGTACAGGTACTCCTTGAGCTGATTGATTTTGATCGCCATACGGATCGGTTACTTTAGCCATAAACCCTGTTGAACAAGACGATGAGCTAGTGACAACGTGCCTAGGGAGGAAAGGTTTACTAGCCACACCGTTAAGCGGGTAACGGGTTGGGGATCGCGGATTAGTCCTGGTTCATGACTCTTTACCTGGCATTGGTGATTTCCTAGCGTTGTGGCTGCCGTTTAATCACCATTTGGTGAGTGGCGGGAGTAATTCATTAGGTAGCTCGTTACTACTCTAGCTTAACCAGCTGATTACACCCGCTATGATTTATATTGTCGATGATAAGGCCGATAACCGTTTTCTGCTCGAACAGACCCTAAAACGAAATTGTCATTATAAAGACCCCATTCAATCGTTGCCTGATGGGTATTATCTGTTGCAACATATGGCAACCGTAACGGAGTTGCCCCAACTCATTTTGCTGGACCTGCATATGCCCCTGCTCAATGGCTACCAAACGCTCAAAGGCTTGAAACAGCATCTGGACTGGCAAACGATTCCAGTCGTGATCATGTCAGCGGATGCCTCTGAGCAGGAGGTGGAAGCGTGCTATGGGGCAGGAGCTGATATGGTGCTGATTCGTTGTCTGGACTGGCGTGCGTATTCGGCTTCGCTACGAGCGATTTGCCAGCGCTGGCTTTGAGCCACTGACGGCCACTAATTAGCCTATTCGCGTGGGCCAAGTAACGACAATCAGGAATAACGGTTTGGCTTACAACAACCCGCGTTTCGTTTGTTCCTGGCCCGACCCATGCGGCTGGGCTGCTTGAGGTGATTGATTGCTATCTGTATACTCCCTAAACGCTGCGCCAATTGGGTTACTCGATTATTAATTAGCGTCTGGCGCTCAATCGCCTGACGCGCACAAAGCAGTCCTTTTTGACAAACCTGTTTTGCCTGCTCTCGGGCAAGCGTGGCTCGATCGTTTTCTAGTGCCATTATCATGTCGTTTTACCCAGTCGACCCTAAATGGTAGTAATAACCAAATTGGCAAGCTTATGATTATGGCGAATAGCCAAAGCGACGAAAGACGGTAGCGGAATAGCTTTCCCGCGCTTGAATGCGTATTTTTAAGTCCGTTTGGTCGTTAGCGACTAGCCGTACCTACCGTAACTTTTATAAACTTTCATGCTTATCTGTAAGCCTAAACAGGCTCAGCCTTGCTTTTTCTATCGGAGCAGTGCCGATCAACAGGCACTCAACACGTTTCTAGTCCATTGTGGCGGTTCACAAGCCACGTTCGAGCCAACCGGTAAAGCGTTGTTTATCACCGATCGCAAAGGGCAGTCCGTTTCTATCTTCGTGATGCCTGGTTCATGGGTGCGCTGTTTGGATAAGGGGCAGTTCACCGCCGTTCCTGATCGCGTCTTTCAGCAACAGTTTGAACTGGTGTAAGTCTACTAGCCTTTCCAATAAGCGCTGGCTTACTAATGCCAACCATTTCCTGCAAGGAGTCGGCTGATTACCCCTGCTTTACTTTTCTTCTACTGAGGCCTCAAGTTCCGCAAAAGGAATTACCGTCTTGACTCCCATCTCGGAGACTGGCCAGGACTGAACGATGGTTCGGACTGGCAACCCCAAATCCTTGATGGCGCGGTATAAGCCCATTTGGCGAGCACTCGCCTTCTTAGGCGAACCCATCTTGGCAATCCATACCAAGTCATCCTGGAACAGCAATCCTTCAGCGGGAAAGTAATAAATCAAATAATCGTTGGTATGAGCCGACTGCTTGCCAATCATATAAATCTCCATCCTTCGACCCCCGTCCGTAATAGTTTTATACGCACCGATGACTTCTAACTTGAGTGGCCGGGGAGCCAGGGCTAAACTATCGGGTTGGAGTTGGTGAGCCGCATCGACCAGGTAGCGTACATACTCCTCATTATCCGAACAGCAAAGAACCGTTGCTCCCTTATGCACAAAGGGACGTATTCCGCCCAGATAGTGAGGATGGTGGTGACCAAATACAAAGTACCGAATGGGTTTAGTTGGTGCCAGTCGATGGGCTTCTCGAATAATTAACTCACCGTTCTGACTATTAAGGGGCGCTTCCGCCACCAGCAGAAAGTCCGCAAACTCGACCAGCATTACCTTGTCATCGGTATGTGGTAAGTTGATGAAGTGAATATATTCGTTATAGGATTCTAACTGAGCTGTTGGAACGATAGGTTTCGCTGCTTGCCGTTGATAGTCCAAGGGTGTATCAAGCAGGTGGGGAGCCTCAGCAACTACTACGGGCTGACTTAGTTTGATCTGATCATGCAGCCTACCATTAATCTTATCAATCTGAATCCGGGTTGGCTGCTGACCACCTTGCTGACGAACGTAATCGTAGTAAGTAATGGTGCTCAGCACATCCCCCAGTAGTTCATCCGCGCTCAATAGGGTTAGGTGACTGAGTAGGCCATCATCTCGCCGAATGAATAAGCGGACCAGAGTCTGATTGATTGTCGCCGTGTAGCAGCCATACTGGGCTGTGCTGTGTGCAAGGTTGATCGGAATTCGGTGGCGATAGAAATAGTCAATCAGCGTAATTGGAGAATACCGAGCCGCTTGCAGGAGTTGTTCGGCGACCATCTCGGGCGTGATTGTCGCTAACTTATCCTCTCCGTGTTTGAGTAGCAAAAGCGTTTGATCCGATGCCTGCGTCTTGGCAAAGTAGGTTCTGTTACGAGTGGGGCTGCTCAGCGTGTCATTTTGGTAAAAGTTTAGGGGGTTCACCCAAACTACTCCTTTGGCCTGGTAAGGCGTCTGTTGCCAGGGTTGGGCGCTGTGCTCCAGCTCGTAGCGCTGCTCCTGATAAGCGAAACGCAAAAAGTGCTTTTGAACAGGCTTAACTTGTTGATTCCAACAAGCCTGGAGAAGCTTCTTACTAGCTAAGTTTGAAGACGTTATTGACGCTAATGAGCAGGTTATCAGAAGCCAGACTAGCAGTTGCATAAGGTGGTAGAGGAGTGGGGTTTAGGCAAGGCAAGTAAGTTAGTAGGCCTACCGTGGTTTTCAAAACAATAGGTAAGAATAAGTAACGAGTATACTTGTCTGTTGTCGATCGCTATGGAAGAAACTAGGCAACTGCATCTGAGTTGATGAGGCCGCTTTGTATTGCTTCATTTAGTAGCTTACTTATTGCTTACTACCACGAAATAAAATTCCCGCCAGCAAGCGCCAGCGGGAATCACGCATCAGCCGGGCTACCTAACGGTGTCTATCTCGTTATGTATAGCCTGGTTCACACCTTGCTGATACGATGCACTACATACGGATTAGTCAGTTGGCCCAGATTACCTTCTAGTCAAATACGGGGAATACCCCAGTTAAGGAGGAGAAATACCCCGTTTAACATAATAACAAAACCGTAACTTGTGATGATGACCATCAACGAGAATACCTAGAATAGAGTCTTATCAACATGCCTCGCACGAAAAGGGCGTTTTTGAGCTACACCACTACGCGGATTTATAAGCGAATGCGGACTAAGTAGAATCTATATATAGGGCTATCTTTCCTGCCAAGAATCGGCCCATCAAATCCCAAGCCGGTTGTTACTGAAAACTGCGCGGATGCAGGCACCGCCTCCAGTAGGCTACGATCAGACTAAGCTCGGCCTGGAGATCCTCGAAGCTTATGCCTTTCAGGTGATAACCCTGAATAGGACCTTCATAAGCCTGCTCCACGAGCTTTTTGTTGGCCCAGGTCGAGAAGTAGACAAACGGAATGGCTTTCAGCCGTAACACTGGATCCGCAGCGATCCGGTCGCGTAGTTCAAAGCCGTCCATGCCCGGCATGATCACATCGCACAGGATCACCAGCGGTACCTCTTGGGTGGTCTGCAAATACAGCAGCGCCTGCTGGCCATCCCTGAAAAAACGGACCGGGTTCCGAATCGAGGCTGCCTGGAGTGCTTTTTCGACCAGGTAGTGATCGTCAACATCATTCTCAATATGAACGATGGGCATCCGATCGAAGGGATCGATTTGGGTAAAATCAACCATGAATAACGAGTAAAAGAAAGTCTTGAGTTAAAGTGCATGCCTACGATTCAGGCGGGCAGATACACACAAAAGGTGGCACCATGCCCCGGCTGACTGTTGGCCGTCATACCCCCACCGTGATTCTCTACCACCCGTTGGCAGATCGGCAGACCTACCCCTGTACCTGAATAATCGTCCCGGTTGTTGAGCTGCTGAAATACCTGAAAGATACGGTCCAGGTATTTCCCATCGAAACCGATGCCGTTATCGGTCACACTGATCTGATGGTAGAACGGAACCAGCGAGCGACAATGAACATCACTAGGCAACTCGTTGGCGGAGCGATGAAAGTACTCAATCTGAATCCGGGGCTTTTGTTTGGGCTTGACAAACTTGAGGGCGTTGGTCAGCAGGTTCTCAAACAGCTGGGCCAACTGCCAGTTATCGCCCCGGGCCATGGGTAGCTCGGCCAGCTCAATCTGAGCGTCGGTTTTCTGAATTGTCCGGTGCAGGCTTGCTAATACACTCGCCATAACCGCCCGCAGCGAAACGGGTTCAAATGCCTGCTGACGGGTCGAGATGAGCGAGTAAGCCAGCAAGTCGCGCACCAGCTGGGACATGCGCGCTGCCGCCTTGGCAATGCGGTGTAGATGCTCACCCACCGATGAGTCGGCATGATTGGCGAGCTGTGAACCCAGCAGGTCGCTGAAGGCTTGGATCTTGCGTAAGGGCTCCTGAAGGTCGTGGCTGGCCACGTAGGCGAACTGCTGCAAGTTGTCGTTGGAGCGTTGTAGGTCGTCATTGGCGAGCAACAGTTCCTGGGTGCGGGCCTCAACCCGGTTGTCCAAATCGGCGGCTAGCTCCCGATAGCTTTGTTCGCTTTCCTGTAGCCGCTGGCGGGCTATGTAAGCGTCCGTAACATCGACCGCCATGTTCAGAATGGCGTACACCTGCCCCTGACCATCCAGCAGGGGTTGGTAAACAAAGTTGAACCAACGGGTTTGCAACTGGCCCTCAATCAGTAAGTTCGCGGACTGTTCCGTGGTACGGTACGTTTTTGCCGTCGCGTAAACCACGTTCAACAGGGGAATGAAGGGCTGATCGGCCAGTTCAGGTAGCGCGTCGATTAGCTTTTGACCAATCACCGCGTTGGTTTTGCCCCAGAGCTCGATCATCGCGTCGTTGGCCAACGAAATGAGCAGGTCGGCCGTTTCGTAGACGGCGATGGCAAAGGGGGCATCCGCCACCAGACTACGAAAACGTAGCTCGCTTTTTTCAATTTCCTGGCGCGCTGCGACTTGCCCGGTTACCTCAATGGCCAGAATAAGAACGCCCGTAATTTGGCCATCGACTGCCCGGATGGGAGAATAGCTGAAGTCGAAATACACATCCTCGAGTTTGCCTTGCCGGACGAGTTTGGCTAACACCGCCGTCCCATTAAAGGGGGTACCCGTATCGTAGACGTTTTCCAGCAGCGCCATAAAAGGCTGGCCTTCCAGCTCGGGTAGGGCCTCCAGAATGGGTTTACCCACCACCGATGCATCTTTGCCCCATACTTCAAAAATGCGCTCGTTGCCTACCTCGATGACCATGTCACGACCCTTGAGCTGACCGATGGCCATGGGTGCCTGTTCGACGACGCTCCGAAACCGGGTTTCCCGCTCGGCCAGCTGCTGGCGAACGAGGACCTGACTCGTCACGTCAAATGCCACGTTGATGACCCCGTAAATTTGGCCCTTCTCGTCAAGTAGCGGATTGTAGGCGTGGTTGAACCAAACTTGTTTTAGCTGGCCGTTCTCGATCACTTGGGCCATGCCTTCATGTTGAAGGAACGGCTCGCCCGTGTCAAAGACGTGCTGGAGTTGGGCTAGAAAGGGTTGTCCTTCTAGTTCTGGCATCGCCGTTTGCAACGGTTTGCCTTTCACGGAATCGTCTTTGCCCCAGATCGATAGCATGGGGTCGTTGACTTGGTGAATGACCATCTCGCGACCCACAAAGACTGCCGTGGCGGTTGGGGTCGCCATGACTAGATCCTGAAAGCGGGCTTCGCTTACCCGAAGTTGGTGCTGCAAGTGGGCTTCCCGAATCGCCTTCCGACGCGCCGTCAGTAAAGTTACGACCTGTTTGGCCAGAATGTTGAGCGCCCTAAGTTGCCCCTCATCGAGCTGGCGCACGGTTGAATCGATGACGCAGAGTGAACCCAGCGTTTGGCCATCCTCGTCGATCAGCGGTTCGCCGGCGTAGAAGACAATATGGGGATCTCCGGTTACCAGTGGATTTCGGCTAAAGCGATCATCCTGACGGGCGTCTTCGACAATCAAAGGGGTACTAAGCAGCTGGAGATTATGGGCGCAAAAGGCATGTTCTCGGGGTGTCTGTCGAAAGGAGAGTCCCCGGCTGGATTTGAACCACTGTCGCGACTGATCGACTAGGGTGATCAAGGCCACGGGTGTAGCGCAGATTTGGGCCGCTAGCAGGGTAATATCTTCGTAGTCTTTCTCGGGTAAAGAATCTAAAATGGCATAGCTATTCAGAGCCGTCAGGCGCTTGGTTTCCTCGTCCGACAAGCGTGTATTCATGAAGGGTAACAGTTACAAGTTAGGTTGGTAAAAATACGCGTAAATCTACTTACGAACAAGGTCATATTTCGACATGGTTCATAAGCTAGGAGCAGAATGAGCCATACTTACAAAAGCTCAAGTTCTACTTGAGGCGCTCTTTATGTTCATCAAAACGATCCATTTACAATCAAAAAAGCCTATTGGCTGGCAGTGTGACAACATTTGTCCAGTAAGCTTTAAAAATAAGGAAATTGATTTCCCATTCTTCTAGACTAGATGGTTTGTTCATGTATGAATGGATGCCCATCTCATAAGTATCTAAGACGGTATTATCATTACTATTGCCACTTAACGCTACAATGGGTAAGCTACGATAGAGTGTCTTTATCTCTTTAAGAAGTTGTAAGCCATCTTCAATAGAAGGTAATAATATATCGAGTAGTACAATCTTGGGGAAAGAAAGCGGCTTTGACTGGCAGCTCTTTAAGTAGGTCAATGCTTCTGCCGCGGAAGTGACAAAAAAAGGCTCAGCCTGGGGCATGCAAGTTCGTAGACTGTAGCCAATTAGAAGTTGATCATCCGTATTATCTTCAATGACTAATATGGGAAAAGTGCGATTAAGGTGGCTACTTAAGTAGTCAGAGGGCATTGTTTTTTGCAGGTTTAACGTGAGTAGATGAATAAACGAAAATCAATAGTTTATAGATTCTTAAATCTTAATTAAATTTTGCATAATACTGAGACAAGAGAGAGGACTAATACGATACTGGCTTTTAGGTAAAAATTAGTTTAGTGTCATAAATACACTTTTATAAGTGTTGGTACTGATAAAAAGTTATATTTTAAAGAAAGTTGTCTTTTACATGGTAGTTTGTACTATTCTTAGTGATAATCACGTCTAGTGCTACATATATCGATAGCTTTTATCGAATCAAAGCAATTCGCATAGAACAATTAGAGAGTGATGAAATACATTATCAATGCAATAGCTATTGCAAGCAAAACGAAGATAGATGCATCCTATCTTACCAACTAAAAAGCTAATTGTGTGACCGAGTTTTCATTGGTATGTCTAAAAAATAATTAGAAATTAGCTCCTTCCTCTGAACGCCCTCAGTTTTTGCTTGAGGGCGTTTTTGTATCAACTAAAACGCTCTATTCCCGCAACACGTTACACCTGAAGGATCGAAGTAGCTTTATCGCATGTAACCAAAATAAAGTTAGCTATCGCATATTTACGAAAGCCCTACGATTGCTCCGGATTACTCTCCTTAATTGCTATCTAACCTTAGCATATATGCAAATGCTGTGCGACACCATCGATGGTAACACCTCAAAACTGTCGCAGATATGCGATTGCGATGCGATTGCCGTGCGACAGTGACGCTAATTCCGATCCTGAACCTTTGCAGATATGCAATAGCAGTGCAAAAGCCAGTCCAAAACGACGATCAATACAAGGCTGAACCTTTGCAAATATGCAATAGCGGTGCAATAGCAATGCAAAAGCCGGATGAAAACGATGATAATTCTAGTCCTGAACCTTTGCAGATATGCAATAGCGATGCAAACAACAAAAACAATATAAAACAGACTATATATAATGGGGGAATGCCTGAAAAAAGTCAGAAGACCAATCTATCGACGACCCCTGATCTAAAACCACCATTGATACGGCAGTCAAAACAAACGGAGCCGGTCAAATGATCGTACGACCTACCAACGTTGACCAGCCTGAACCTTCATAAATATGCGAAAGTGACACGCTCGGATTATCCCTTTGTCTACACAGAGTAGCGAATCATAGCAGCGAATAGGCACAGAAGTGTAAAATAAGCCCCGTCACGCGACGATCTATAGCAAGACGAACTACACCTCATCCGAATACAGAACGTACCTTAAATCGAACGTTTTACTATCAACTATACAACCGATCCGTCAGGCGCTGGTACCGCAGCACCCGCTTTGTGGGTTTGCCCCGGTAGTGCCGCTTGGCATAAGGTCCGAAGGTTTCCTGATACAACTCAAAATCGTCTCCCCGCAACTGCCTGCCCATGGTGTTATCCAGATCCCGATACCGCTTTGACCAAAGCTGCTTTTCGTAGTATGTGTCACCTAGCGCATAGCGGGAAACAAACCGGCCATCGACCAAATACAACTTCCGGCAGCGTTTAGCGGTGATGGGGCAAACAAAGTAGAATACATTTCCCTTGCCCAGGTTGCTTGGGGCAATGAACAGATCAATCCGGTACAACTTGGTTTCTCCCCGAAACGAGTAGCGCAGCATAACGCATTTTGCCTTTAGGCTGGCGGCTATATCAATCGTGGCGACTCGTTCACCATTGCGGCTCCATCCAAGCTGGTGCGTCTTGCCGTCAATCAGACAGCCGGATTGCTTGAGGGTTGCCGTGCTGAGGTATAGTAGGTCGTCGATCGTGGTGGGACATTGAGCAATGCGAGGCATAGTGGATCGAGTTTTCCGAGTGTTGAAACCTAAATTGTTAAGGAAGATGGGCAAAAACTCTTCCTTGTCAACCAATATAGCCAAATCAGTGACCGTTCAGAGCGGGCTAATTGCTCTCGACGATATCGCTTTTAGGGACTCTCAAAACTCTTCAATTGAGCAGAGAGTCGCACACGCACGATGTGATATCAAACAAATCATAGGCTTCCTACTACACGCCTTTTTTATGGAGTCAAAAAACTCAACGTTGCTCGGATCGTGCGCACGCGATGTGATACCAGAAAAACCTTTATTGATAAGCAGTCTCCCTTTATGGGTAAGACTTCGCTCCTTCATCGGTAACGGATCAGGCTTCGCGGGCGCGCGCACGAAAGGACCGTGCATTAATCATGGAGACAGCGGAAAGGGCATTTTTGGCAGGTCTTTTTTATGAACTGAAATAAACTTCAATTGGCTCTATTCGCCTATGCGTATTGACTGGCAGAAAACCTTCAGTTGGCTCGATTACACATATGCGTATTGATTCCCGAAAAATCATGGCTTTGTCTATACACGCCTTTTTATGGACTGACAAAACTCAACAATACTCAGCTACACATACGCGATTTGACCAAAGAAAAATCATTTTAGTCTATTTAAAACGTAATTGTAGCGCATCAGTATTGATTGGGCCCCGCGCGTGTAGACTGACTGAAATAAACTTCATTTCGCTTTAAACGGGGTTTTCGCCATTCCTTTTTTATGGACTCCGAAAACTCTTCATTTGGCTCTAAATGCGTTTTTTGCCTGTATTATAGGCTGGATGAAAAAACTCTTCGTTTGTTGGGCCCCGCCTTTGTAGACTGACTTGCAAAACACTTCAATTTGAGAGAAAAGGCAGTTAGCTCTGTAGGGACCGAAATAACTCAATGAACCGGCATTAGGCCGAGCCTCGCATGTGCGCACACGCGTGTGGCGGTGTGCAATAACTTAGTTTGTTGGAGTAGGCCAGACGGTTAAGGATATTGATGTCTACGGTTGTTCTTTCTGTTCTACGTGCGCGTATTGATGTCAAAAAAACCTTCCCGGCTCGGTATACACACTAATTAATCCTCAATGGTTAGGCCATAGGTCCGACTCCACGCAATGAACAATCGACGAGAGCGCTGCTACCATTCCTGACAGAGAGCTATGATCGATACCTCTGCAATTGACCGTACATCAATCATCGGATTGGCTTGTAACGTCTTTTTTTATGGACTCCGGAAACTCAACGGTACTTTACTCGCATACCCCGCGTATTTGACCGTCGATAAATCTTCAGATCGTTCTGTATGCCCTTTTTATGGACTCGGAAAACTCAATACAGTTCCGCTACACATGCGTGATTTGACTCCGAAAAAATCATGGGAAGGTTTCTGTGACAGTTATTGGCAACCTGTGACAGAAATGAAGCGGACCCGCTTAAACTTCGATTGTTCGAGGTGCGCTGGCTCGTTAACAAAAGTCATCGATTATCTAAGATGAAATCATTCATTCTCACTTTCGACAAAAGACATAAAGTTAACTTACCCTCTTTTGTCGAAAGTGAGGACGGTAGGCCAAAGCTTTGTTGTGCTATCGATCGCTCTATAATGTAAGGTTTCCTCGCGTGCGCGCGAAACGACCGTGCATTAATCATAGAAACACTGGAAAGGGCGTTTTTAGGCTACTGGCCAGGTAAGCGTTCTTCACTGCATTCTCACTGCTTTTGAACTACCCAGCTATCCAATCAAGCGAAAAGGGAAACGCTCACTTAGCTCAGGCGGAAGGTAGTCGTAAGAGGCTTTCTTTATGAACTCATCGTACAAACTCACTGAGTCAAGTACCCGAATGGCAGCAATTGATTTTCGGTACTCATCCGTGAGCAGCTCGCGCATACAAGAAAAGATGATACCGGTTTTATCGACCCAACCCTCACCGTCAGGCATACAGACATTGAGCTTGAACATACCGCTTATCATGCCATAGTGAGCGGGCGATAAAGACGCTTTCGCCACGTCAATACAATACGGTTCATCCTTCATTTTGTCGAGCATGTCATTTAATGCCTCCACTAAGGAATCGTCGGGCAGTCTAACGTTCGAGCCTGGGCTTTCCACCGCTGCCCGTAGTTCATCAATGGTAAAGGAAATACCACTTTCATGGGTGAAGCTCTCTTCTGACTGGTTGATCATAGCGGCTAATCGTTCGGAGGTTGATGGGTTAGTCATTCGTTTGTTAGGGTTGATAATGGGCCAATTCAGCATCATAGTACATGTGGTCGTTTCGTCCAAACAATAGCTCCAAGCCGCTTTTTACCGGGGATTCGATAGATTTCAACCTCATTGACAACGACCGAATAAGAGTTGTCTAGGAATTTTTCTGCTGCCGGACTGATGTTGATAAAGCTGTGCAGTATGATTCGGTCACCCACCCGAGGCACAAAGCCAAAATCGGAAATGCTAATCGGGTCGGGTTGATGCCACTTTAATTTTCCGTTTCTAACGTAAGGTCTGTCAATCATAACCACAACATTCATAAGCGTCTGTTTTTGGGCAGATAGTTTACTGCCGTGAATAAATAGGATGATAAATCGTCGGGTAAAGCCATATTCCCTCCTCTGGTGAATCGAGCAGGACACAAAGGGCAAAGGGTATAATCTGGGAGCTAGAAGTGAGGCTTGTCTTCCTCTTCACCGGAGAGAGCCGAAAAGCCGCCAAGTCGCATCGTCCCATACCGGGCAATCCGATTGCAGGCGCCGTCGTAATCCAGTAACCAGGGGTCGTCTCGGTCAGTGGCCCGCGCTCCGCGAAGCTTCAAGGCGTGTAGCTCCATGGTATGTTCATCAACGATGCCGCCTTCGTATTGAAGTCCACATTTGGACGGGCGAAACAGAAACAAGACGGCGGTCGCATCTTGCTCGAGCTGACTGGTTTCTTTCAGATCCGACAGTTGAGGCCGTTTATCAAAGTCCTTTCTTCGTTCCCAATCCCGACTCATTTGCGAAATAGCGACGATGACAATGCCGAGTTCTCGGGCCAGGTTTCTCAGGGACCGGCTGATATTTGATACCCGTTCGCGGGTATTCAAACTACGCGGGTCCTCCACCAGTTGAATGTAGTCAACGACGACCATCTTTACGTTCTGACGCCGTACCCATTCCCGAATGATGTATTGAAGTTCTAACGACTCAAGCGGCACATCATGAATATGCAAGGGCATATCGGCTAACACCTGGGTTCGGTTGTAGAGCTTGTTCAAGTCAATCGTAGTAGCTCGGTTTAGCTCCGAATTGGAGTAGTCCGATACGGCGGCAAAGAACCGGGCCATGTAATCGGCACCGCTCATTTCAATCGTCACGCAACCGACAGCGTTCTTTTCCACCAAACACTGATGACGAATCGCGTGGATCATAAAGCCGGTCTTACCCATGGCCGTACCTGCCGCCAGGATAATGTAACTGCCGGGCGGAAACCCACCCGTTCGCTCGTCGATTTCTTTTACGCCGAACGTAATCCCCTTCTTACGGCCTGACTGTTTCTCAATGATGTCGTCATAGACTTCCTTCATGTAGTCATTGGCCGTCTTCTTACGCATGGATGTCAGATTGCCCATAATTGCGTCAGCGTCTTCGTTGAGCTTGCTGAGCAAGGCTACCGGATCGGAACTAGGATCGAGTGCGGATTTTCGTAAATCGGCACCGTACTGACTTAGGTAACGCTTGATTGAGAGCTGAAGCAATGACAGACAATGCGAGTCAATGATGTTCAGGTACCCTTTGTTGGATAGCTCCGTGAGGTAGTAATAATCAATGGCCTCATCCGCTTTTTGAGTGCGTAGGTGTCGGTTGATAATCACTAAATCAATGGGCTCGCTTTGCAGATAGAGTGTGGCAATGGCTTCGTAGACGAGCTGATGGAGTTGATTGTAGAATACAGCGGGCTTGCGAATGTATTTAAGCATAACACCGGCCATACTCGGTTCATTGAGCACTGAGCCCAGTACCGTGGCTTCAAGTTGCTCATCAACGTTGACGAGGTGATTGGGGACTAATTCGTATTTCATCGGACTTGGCCCGGTGCAGACGGACGTTTAGCGGTTGGCTGTTGTGATGTTGTACCTGCGGACTTAGATAAATCAATCGGGTCTTTCCAACATTCCCCGTTTAGGTAAGTGAGCGGATACTTTCGGTAGTCAATATCCGGCGTTGACTTGACGTACAGCGGAACGTGTTCCAGTATGGCTAATTGGTCAGCCCGACTTAGCCTATTGAACTTGGCTGCTGCTTTCTTGCGATCAAACTTTTTGCCGTACAGGTCATAGAACTGCTCAAAAAGATCGGGTTCACCAGATGCGTCAGCATCGGATATAGTTTTATTAGTTTTTACTGTTTTATTAGTTTTTACTGTTTTAGTTGGTCGCACTGCAATCGTATCGCAATCGTCATGCAATCGTAGAGTAATCGTACCGCTATCGTAGAGCAATCGTAAATATGCGATTGCCAACTTTATTTTGGTTACATTACCGGGAAGGCGCTGGACAATCTCAATAATGCCCCAGGCGGCTAAATCGTCGATGCATTTCTTTAGCGTTTTGTCGGAGCCAATGTATGTCCGATCCATGGTGTACTGAACCGGTAAATCTAGAACTTCACGGGTAGGAGCATTTGTCTGAATTTGGTTTCTGAGTTCGCAAATCCATATGTACAAGGAATGATGGTTGGCTGTGCAACCTATCTGCATCGCTTCAGTGGAATCGAAAGCTATCCGGAAGACTTTCGTTAGTTCGTAACCAGTCATAACCTAGATGGTGGGGTAGTGCGCTTAAACGAAATGACCCATAGCCACAGATTGGCCTTATAGACTGCCTGTTTGTGAACGCCAATAACCCACTGCTCAAAGGCAATCATGGCATACGGCTTATCGCTGAGGGACTGAGCTTTATTGATTGATATATTCATGGAATTTGCCTGACAAAAGGGTGTGCGGTACCTAGCTAGACACCATGCCGTGTTAGCCAGGACTCAGAAGGGAATGATCAGGTGTTACCTGGAAGGAGAGTGGGTAGGGAAAGCGGCTTGAGCGTTGTGGGCCTCTAGATATTGAAGGCTACCCATCCGCTTGTGAAAGCTGATTGACCTTGATTGAATTACGCTCGGCAAACTTGATAATTGCTGACTTCTTAAATCGTTTAATCTGGCGGCCATGAACAAATAGCTTCTCATCTGCCAGCATAAGCATTGCTGTCGATTTGCTGATGTCAAAGTATTGACAGATCCATTCCCAGGTGACGTATTGGTCATCTTTCAACGTTGCCAGTTCCTGTTGGCATTCCTTTAGTTCAGTTGCCACGCGTTTATAGTCTTCGACTAGTTTTGGCAACTCAGCAAGAGCTTCGAAAGGAGTCATGGCTATTGAAGAGCTTTTTGTAGTTTTCTGAGTTTCGCCTTGCGTTCTTCTTCTAGTGTCCGTAGCGCTTCCGTAATTGATTCGATTGTTTCAATACGTACACTACCGCCTGATTGAGCTTTCTGAATAACCCGTGGCGTTACACCCGCCAATTGTCCTACTCTGGTCACCCCACCTACATCGTAAATGGCATCTAGCCGCTCGCTTAATCGTCGCTGTTGATCTTGTGATAGTACCATATTTCTACTTACTTGCGTCCTGACTGTGTTCGTTAACCGTTCGCTAATAATGATGGCTCAAAATTAGACAATAATGTCTAACATTGTCAAGCGAAAATGACTGATATTTATGTCTTTATTGCTTAATTAATATTTTACGTATAGAAATGGGCTTAGAAACGAGAGAGGCTATTAGAAAGGTTATAAATGCTAGACATATAACAGTTAGAAACCTGTCAGTGCAAATAGACATTGCCGAGCAAAGTGTATCAAAAATGCTTAGCGGTACGCGGACGTTAACGGACAAGACGTTAGCAAAAGTGGCTAAGGTGTTAGACATACCATTTGAAGTGCTCAAGTACGGGGAGGGGCTTGAAGAGTATATTCTAAAAAAGCCATTCAAGAACGAAGCTATTCCAATTGATTTTGTCGATGAGACAGACGTAGTTGTCAGCGCCAACGGAATGGAGTTCCGTGATCTAAGCAACGGCATGGTCTTGATGACAATGCCTTTTGTTGACGAGTTTGCCTACGCCAGTTATCCACATGGTTGGAAAGATCCCGAGTACGTTATTGAACTTCCTAAATACTCGATTGTACTGCCGACTCGTGAAAAAGGGTTCTACCGGGCTTTTGAAGTAAGAGGAGATAGTATGAGCGATGGTACCATGAATTCGATCTGCTATGGTGATGTGGCCATAGGGCGGCTAATTGAACCGGACTATTGGGATCAGAAATTATACACAAATGGAGGTACCGACTATATTGTCGTTACACATGATGGAGTTATTATCAAGCGGATTATGAAGCATGACGTAAAAGAAGGAATCATTACGTGCGCTTCAATCAATCCGGACAAAGATGAATATCCTGATTTTACGATTCGGCTATCTGAGGTGTATGAATTGTATAAAATACGAAAGATTGACCGGGACTGGAATCGACGCTAACTAATTGACATAAATAGCTTCAATGCCATAATTGATCCATCGCGTCATTGACGTCTGATTGACGGAGTTCTGCCAGGTAAATTTCAGTCGTGGAAAACTTACTGTGCCCCAATGCGGCACTAATCTTGCGCTTATCGCTTATCAATCGATCCGCTAGTGTTGCAAACGTGTGTCGAGCAATGTGAGTTGTTAAATTGACTTCAATCCCAGCTTTCTCGGCGACTTCCTTCAACAAGACATTGACCATCTGCGTTTTGCTTTCGATCTGCGCGATCAATCTCATTTTATTCTCTATATCTGACTTGCCGGGAATATCTTCAAACTTAGCCAGCCACGGTAGAAGGAACTTACCGGAAACAGTTTCAAGGTAGTAAGCTATCATTACCTTCGCCTTTTCGCTAAGCCGGACATCAATTAAATCGCCTGTCTTCATACTGATGTAGTGCAGGTACCACGTATCGCCTTCTTTACGAATATTGTCTTTCTTCCAGGTTAGAGCATCACTGATTCGGCTACCATACGCATAATACTGAAGCATGAATGTATTACGAGCGTCTGCCTGACGACCGGTTAGTTCTACGCTTTCTAGTTGTTTTAATTGAGCTTCGGTGAGCTTAGGCTTTCGCACCTTGGCTTCTTTAAACTCAACAAAAGCCATTGGGTCAGCTTTCGTAAATCCACGTCTACGGGCGTCAATAAAGAGCGTATTTAGAAAGGCCATTCGACGATGAAGGGTATTGTCAGATTTAGAACCGTTATGACGCAGCCAGGCAGCCCAGGCCAAAACCCAATCTTCGTTTATATCATCCATATGGATGTCAATCTGATTACCGAACCGATCATTACCCAGATATTCCGCTAGCTTATGCATGTGGCTACTATACTTTTCAGAAGTATGAATCTGTCCTTTTTGCATACAGCGTTCGACATACTTTTTGCAACTAGCCAATAATAGAGCGCTAGGATTGGAAATCACAGCCTCCTCTGCAATGATCTGATCAGGGTCAATTTTCCGACCTTCTAGTTGAGCCGTATGTAGTTTCTTTTCTGCCAAGTTAAACGCGTCGGCAATACGGACGTTAAGCACCAGCATGTTGGGATGTTTGATAACTCGACAGGCTGACTTATCGAATTGGCTTACCTTGACTTTACAAAGCGTTCTACGTTTCCAGACTGTGCCTGCTGGAGACACAACTTTGCATTGAAGCATAACGGCGTGAGTACCGTCGTTGTATTCTTTGCTGTGGAGGATGATTTTGACTGTAGCGGACATGGACAACTGGTTGCTCAATAGTTGCCACGAATATAATATACTTCAAATACTCTCGTACGCTCTCAATGAGTAAAAGGTACTTAAATTGCCTATTAATTACGGTAGTGACTGGCTGTGAATGTATTTTACTTATATTGTAGTTCCTCGCTCTCTGCCGGAAAGTAAACCGATTATCTTCAATGCCATCGCAAGCCCGCTACTCAGCGGGTTTTCGCGTTTCTGAGCCAATCAGCCCACATTCTTCACGGATACCGCCCCAGTAACGACGGTAAGCGCACGGTAACTTTGCAGTACCCGCGCTAAATATTTTATATGTACACTATTTTATAATACAACTAAAACATAATATTGGCATTATTAACGGATTATTAATCTCTATCCTCTATTGCCAGTATGCTTAATTACATGTACATCAATTTCTATCCGCGCAAGTCAACAACTGATCCGGAACAATGCTCCATTAACCTCCGTGTAACGATTAATCAGGAACGATTGACTCTTGGCGCTGTTACGGCCATCTGCGGGTTAGGTTTCCCAAAATCGGTAATGATCGAGCGAAAGTGTTGGGATGAACGGAAGGGGAGAGTCAAACAGGGTACGCCACACGCTACAATGATTAACCAGGCTATTGCTGAATGTGAAAAGAAGCTTGATAAACTCTACGCGCAGCACGAAGGCTTTGACGTGCACATGACGGCCAACAGTCTGAAAGAATTATTCCTCAATGGCGGACGCATCCGGCCTACCATGTCAGATCTGATGGGAGCCTTTATTGACGAGCGGGAAAAGCTCAAAGCTCGCCAATCGACGATTGATACCTACCGCTTTAAGTTTCGGCCCCTGCTCGCCTTTCTGACCGCCCGAAACTACCTGACAAAAGCCGCCGAGGAATTTACGCCAGGCATCTTAAAAGAATATCGATTGTATCTAATCACCGAACGTGGGAATGGGGACAGGAACGCCGATAAAAGCTGTCAGGTTGTAAAAACCTTGCTTCTGTGGGCCGCTGGTGCGGAGCGTATCAAAATCAATCCTCTGCTTAATATTCGTATCCGCGTGGACAAAACCCCAAACCTGGAGTGTTTAACGCAGGCAGAATTAGAGATTCTGCACAATGCGGACCTAATGCCCGACATGCGGGAAGTCGCCGATTGTTTCCGGTTTGCCTGTTATACGGGCCTTGCTTATCAGGATATGGGGGCGGTCACTGAGGAAAACGTTCAGGAAATCGAAGGCAGACTCTGTATTGTCGGCAACCGGCTGAAAACAGGCACTGAGTACTGTATCCCGATCACAAAGCCAGTCTGGGAGTTGATGCAGAAGTACGAAAACCTGAGTATCCCATTACCAAAACTGGACGATTACAACCCGACGCTTCGCCAGATCATGCACTTTCTTGGTATCAAAAAGCGGATTACCTCACACACAGCGCGGAAAACGTTTGCCGACTGGTGTATCAATGAGCTAGGATTGTCAGAAGAGGCTACCATCGTAGCGATGGGGCAGAAGGACGCCAAAGAGCTGAAGCCTTACCGCAGAACCAGACCGAAGCGTTTACTCTCTGAATTTCCGAAGGAATGGCTAAAAAAAGAGTAGTCTATAACTTCACCAGTTGGCGGTTTGAAATGAGTCCATACGGCTTCTTTGTGTTCAGTATCTACGAAAAGGAGGGACCAACGTTTACCAAACATGCGATCATATTTTTAAACTAAATAATGTAGCCCCGCCATATGGTGGGGCTTTTTGATTAAAATATTTATTGTAAAAAAACATAAAACAAGTATTGTAAATAAAACAAGTATTGTATATTTGTGAGGTCATAATAAAAACACCTCGCATCATGCTCGCCCGATCATTTCAACCCGTTCCCGCTCCGCTGCCTGTTCAGCGCCCGGTTCTGCATACGACCATGAAGTTGCTACTCAACGCCTGGTCAACCGAATACTACGTCCGTCTGGCTGATCCGCGTCCGTACACCTTCTCGCAAGCGTATTACGCGACGTACTTTAGTTTCAAAGCCTTATTAGCCTCAGTCGGCGCGATTGGCGAAGGAAAAGAACTACTAACCGAAGCGGCTATTCGGGGAAAAGTGTCAGCGTGGGAGAGTATGGGTATGTACCGCGATACAAACCTACCGAAAGGGTTCTTTGAAGAATTGGCGCTGTATAGTCCTCTGCTTGTGCCGCAACCCGTTGTTGAAGATCCCAAAGCAGAATACGAACGCTTACTGCGTATAGTCGAAACCGTTTGTGCATCACACGAACGCTATATCCTGCAAAAGTTCGGCGAAGCGCAATACCTCCGCATTGTTGAAGCGGCTCCGCTTCATAGTCAAGACACTTTCCTGCTTGAACGTACCAATCGAATACTTCTGAACAGCACCCTATCTTAAAATAGTACCTACTTATTGGCTATTCAGCCGCTACTACTTCTAAACTAAATACAATTATGACTAAACAAATCGCTCCCATAGCTGAGCAAAAACCAGTTCCATCGTTCAAATATCTAGAAGGGCACCCGCGTCAATACCGCTTCGACGCCAAAGAAGGTGTCTTCAATATCAACGGTCAGGAGAAATTAGGCCGTACGCTGACGTTTCAGCCGATAGCCTGGCGAATATTCACCGACAATATTCTGAATATGGGTACGAAGAATTGGGCTGAACTCTTCTTTATTGATGAGAAGAATTGTGTGTCGGCGATTCTCTTTCACGGCTATTCCGTCGATAACATCTTTCGCTTGATTGAACCGCTGTTCTACGACGATCTGACGCTGGCTGACGTAGTGATAACCGTTGTGGCTGAGCGGAAAGAAAACACCAACATTCAGCCAAAGGGGGTGTATTACATCGCGACGTTTACGTATAAAATTGGCGATAAAGAGCGTACGGCGGAGCTGAAACAGTACGCCGAAGAAAACAAAATATTCCGTCAGGAAACGCTGACCGATATCGCCAACGTCAAAACGGCCATGTACTACTACAATCCGTTTGTTGTCGGCTCCGCTGTCGAAGCAGGTGCATTGCCTCCAGTTGGTGTCAATCACGAAACCGGCGAAGTTTCTCAATAATCTACCATCACACGAAAACCCGCTGACTGTCAAAGGTTAGCGGGTTAAAACCCCTCCTATAATCACATGAGGTACAGCGATATTAATAATTACAGAGACCTATTGAACGCTTTGAAGTCCCTCTCTCCAGAACAATTAGCACAACCGGTCTATGTCTCCCCCGACGATAAGCCTATACTTCAAGTAGGCTCTTTCGAGGTACTGCAACATGACCTGATCAAGACCGACGAAGGACTTGAGCCTCGGTCGTTCTACGGTCAATCCGAAATTGAAGAGCAGGAATACCCCACAGTCTATAAAACCGGCACTGTTTTTCTAAACCTACAACCTCTATAATCCCATGAATACCGAAACAGTCGAACTAGTACCAACTGAGCAGGCCGTAGTACTTGCCGAAATTATTCCCTCCGCTGAATTAATCAAGATCAACGCAACCGATGCGGGGCTCGCTCAACTACGGGAACTAGCTATTACGCTATCCAGTAAGCCTATTGAAAACAACGAACAGTACGTCGAAGTCCACCAAGCCGTTATGGTAGCGGTCAAAGTACGGACCAATTCGGCGAAGCTGGCCAAGGAAATAGCCGCTCCTATCAAAGAGAATTACGACAAAATCCTAGCGGAAGGAAAGCGAATCGGCGAACATGCCAAGGAGTCCGAAGATATGCTCCGTCCACTCAAAGAAGCCTACGAAGCCGAGCAGGAACGTATCAAAGAGGAACGCGCCAAAGCTGAGGCCGCCAAACTTGCGGAACGTACGAACTCGCTGGTTATGCTCGGTGCTACCTTCGACGGTATGACCTACAATGTACATGGTGTGCTGATTGACGCTATCGAATTGAAGCTACCTGACGATGAATGGCTGGACTTGTACGGTTCTGCAAAAAAAGCCTACGACACCGAACAAACGCGACTTGCTGAGCAACAGCGACTTATCGAAGAGGAAAACGCCCGTATCGAAAATGAGCGAAAATTAGAACAACAGCGTCAGGAAGAGGAAAAAGTACGACTGGAGAATGAAGCTAAGCAATTAGCAGAAAGTCGCCGGAAATTCGAAGAACAACAGCTTGAATTCGAAACCCAGGCTCAACGCCAACGTGACGAAATGGCAAAGATGGTTGTCGATACGCAAAAAGCCCGTCTGTTAGGTATAGGCTTAATCGAGAAAGACGGGTTTATGACCTACGACGGGCTTGAGGTTATGCCTGTTGGCTCATTGGGCCTTTTGAGTGCTGACGGATTTGAGGGGAAGGTAGCTGATATCTTGGAGCGCCAAGCCAAGTATAAAGCCGACAAAGAACGTCAGGAACAGGAAGCTGCTCTGTATGTTGCTCGTGCGCCACGATTGGTAGCGATTGGACTTATCGGAAACGGTCAGGGTGGGCATGAAAGCGATTCGCATCGAATAGAATGGCCGTCAATTGTTGGCTTCTCTGACGAGGAATTTGACGCATTTATCACTGATGTTGTCGCCTTCCAAAAGAAAGCCGCCGAAAACGAAGCCGCTCGGATCAAAGCGGAAAAACAAGCCGAAGCGGATCGCAAAAAAGCGAACAAAGAACGACAGGAACGGCTAAAGCCTGACAAAAAGCTGATTACTGGCTACCTCACTAAGGTAAGTACATTAGTTAGTCCTAACCTAAAGGAAGTCGAAGCTAACGAGTTTATGAACCGCTTTTATGCTGATATAGATCGCGTGGTTATCGACTATAAAAAGCAACTCGAAGCTTTGTAATATGGCGAAAGAGGTAGTCACTTTCGGCAATATCCAAAGTGGCAAACTAAATATTGTTGAGCGCGGCCAGTTCCTTGATTCGCTGGCCGCGTTTCCTGACTGCGAAATCGAGCTAACCGTTAAACGACTCGGCAGGCAACGTTCCTCTCCCCAATCCCGCTACTACTTCGGCGTTGTTGTTCCCCTGATTCGTGATGCGATGAACGACGCATTAGGCGAGCGGCTGGATAAAGAAGAGGTTCACGAGTGGTTAAAGAAAGAATTCAACAGCCGGGAAATTGAAACATCGAACGGCCACTTTCTGACGGTTGCGCTAAGCACCCGAAAAATGAATACTACAGACTTTACCGATTATATCGAACGCTGCCGCAATTGGGCCGCTACGTTTTTCGGTATTGATATTCCCGACCCTGTCAAGTTATCCACGACTAAAACCGAATTGAAAGTATGATTACCCTCACTGACATGTTCTGTGGCTGCGGTGGCAGTTCAGAAGGTGCCCGCAACGTTGGCGGCACAGAAGTAAAATATGCGCTTAATCACTGGGCCTTGGCGATTGAATCGCATAACACTAATCACCCCAACACGCATCATGATTGCGCCGATATTTCCGAAACGCATCCCGCCCGCTATAGCCGAACGACTGGCTTGATTGCTTCACCCGAATGTACGAACCATTCACTGGCCAAGGGACAAAAACGGAAGAATCTGCACCAACAGGAAATCTTTCAGGATAAAGCGTTCGACGCATCGGCGGTGCGTTCACGGGCTACGATGTGGGACGTTCCCCGCTTTGCTGAAATCCACAAGTATGAATTCATCATTGTTGAAAACGTAGTAGACGTGCGGATGTGGGTCATGTTCGACGCCTGGTTAAAGGCGATGCATCTGCTCGGCTACAAACACGAATGCGTTTATCTGAACGCCATGTTTGCCCACGGTGAAGGGGTAACGGGGTTTGCGCCACAAAGTCGGGACCGGATTTATATCGTGTTCTGGAAAAAGGGTAACCGTAAACCTGATCTGGATATTTGCCCGAAGGCTCCGTGCGCTAAATGCGGAACCGTCGAAGCAATTCAAAGCTGGAAGCCGGGCCGCAAAGCGGGCAAGTACAAGACTCAGTACACCTATCGCTGTTCGGTTTGCGCTGCGCCAGTCGTGCCGTTTTACTACGCTGCTCTGAACGCTCTGGATCTGTCGATACCTATGACGCGTATTGGTGACCGTGAGCAGCTACGTATGAAGCCGCTGAGTGAGAACACCCGCAAACGCATTCAGTACGGACTGGATAAATACGGTATTCGTCCCACTATCATTGATCAGCGCAATCAGTCGGGGAGTAAGTCAGCGCGTATTCGTAGTGCTGAGCAGGAAGCTTTGAATGCACAGTCCACGGGCTATTCGAGTTATTTGTTTTCGCCCTACCTGTTCAATATGTCGTTTAGTCACTCTCAAGCGGATAAGACCTACGGCATGGATGGGACATTCCCAACGCAAACGACTCAGGAAAGCATGGCCTTCGTTTCGCCGGAGCCGTTCTTACTAGCCAATCGGGATAGTTCACCAGCGCGGGCGCTGACCGAGTACATGCATACACAGACAACGGCTCAACAGGAAATCTTAATCGCTCCTTCGGGTTCGTTCATTGTGGCGAATCGGAAATCGACACCCGCCCGTGAAATGACCCACGCTTTGCCCACGATTACCGGACAGCGAAATAGTATGTCATTGATAATCCCGATTCACGGTACGGCCCGTCCGAAAGATGCTGACCGCGAAGCAATGGATTCGGTCATGACGTCTGGCCATACGGCTTTAGTGTCGGGTGGGTTCATGCCTATACATCGGAATAATTCGACTACGCACGAACTGCATGATCCGATTTCAACTCAGACCGGAAAGGTTACAAACAGTCTGATAATGCTACCGTATCACGGCGGGAGTAAGCAGGCAAACCACGTTTCGGAGCCAACGACTACCATACCGGGCAACGATAGTATCTCGCTGGTTGATGCAAAGCCGCAAATCGATGATTGTTATTTCCGGATGCTGCAACCCAAAGAAACGGCACTCGCTCAGGGCTTCCGAATCGATTACAAAATTCTCGGCAATAAGTCGGATCAGCAAAAGCAGATTGGCAACGCTAACCCACCCCCAACAATGGAATTACTTGTTTCACGCTGTGTAGCATCACTATTATGAACGACTATCAATACCGCACCTTACCCCGCTACGCCAACAGCGATTTGTCTGAACTCAAGCGCTTAAATCTTGGCGAGAAGTTTATGGCAACTCAGAAGTCATTGGACTTTGGCACCGCCTTTCATACGCTTATTCTCGAACCTGCAAAGCGTCAATCTATACTCACTGCTACAGGTATTGAAATGAGTGACCTTATCAGTCTGTACGTGATGGAAGAGCGAATAAATGCTTTTTCGGACCTGCGCGTGATGTTTGCCGATGCAGAGAAAGAAACCGTTCGCCAGTGGGTTTGTCCGATTACGGGTTTGCCGCTCAAAGCCAAGTTGGACGCCGTTATCATGCCCCGTCGTCGGCACCTGGTTGATTTGAAAACAACGTCCTGTAAATCACTAGCTGATTTTTTAGAATCGTGCTACTCCTTTGATTATGACCGGCAGGCCGCGTTTTATCTGTCGTCCGACCCGAATGCGGCTTTCTTTGAGTTTGTCGGCGTTCAGAAAGTGCCACCCTACAACGTGTATCGATTGGCGTTTCACAAGTCCGACGAGTTTATCAAATATGGACAAAAGAAGATGGAGTTCTGGTTACAGAGAGCCTACGAAGAAAGCCTGAAAGAAGACGGTTGGCGACCAAGCAGCTGGAGTAGAAAGGAGGTGGAACAGGTATGAAAGTAAGATTCTCGTTCGACGCATGCAAAGCCGTTGCATTGGAGGTAGATATGGATTTTGCGCCACAAGGAGGACAGCAGGTTCGGTTTCCTCCATCGGTATTGAAAGACAAAGACGGAAACATGGTCTTTTCGCCAGACGATTATAAGTTTATTTATTTCGAAGTGCTCAGTTCCGATATAATCTTCTCGGACGACATGAGCTATTATATACAGGTTGATCTAACCCCAGAAGAACAATAGGCTATGTTAACTCAGCAACAGAAAATAGACATTTGGGCCGAAAAGGACCGACTAACTGAAGAATTGTCATTTACCGCCGAAGAGGAAAAGCAGCGACGAACAGAACTACGAAATCAGATTGAGTTCTGTAATAAACAACTTGTTCAGGAACGAATGGAGCCAGTAGAGAATTCGAGGGAGTAATAAAAGCCCGGTCGTGATTGGCCGGGCTTCTTTGTTTACTGATCAAACTGTTCAGTCAGAATGTACTTATTGAGCGAAGCCATATTCGCTTTTACTTTCTGATCACAGGCTTCAAGGGTACGAATCAGGTTCTTTTCGGGAAATCGTTTAAACTCCTGAATCGGCTTGTTTGGGTCAGACAAGCTCCGCTGAACGTATAAATTGCCGACTTTGATATGATAACCCGATTCTTTGGCGTCAAACTGCGTTTCGGTATGGAGCAATACGCGAAGCTGATCAATCTTCTTTTTGTCGGGCGTTACCGCTTCACCAAATCCCCTAGCAATCAACTCGCCGGTCGCTTCGTCATTCAGTTTGAGTACCTGGTCGGGTGATTTGTACATCAGAACGAACCAGCGCCGGGCGCGTCGAAAGATTTCCGCTTTGCTCATGTCGGGCACCTTCACATCTTCAGTGTAGACAACCTTATCACCTTCGAGCGGTAAAACGCCTTTGTATTTCTCCTGACAGAAGGCCGAAGCCGTGACGAATAGCAATAGTACAGTAAACAGTTTCTTCATATAGTCATTTTTGCGCGAAGTAATCATAACGCGATCAATCGCAAAAACTACTGTACTAAGCGGTTATCGTATTATCTACAATAAATCATTTGTTGTACAATTATTATTTTAAAATATTAGTTATAATTGTAACAAGTATTGTAGAGGTTTGTCCACAGTACTACTACCGTAACTTTTAAGAACTCTTCTCTCAATGCCTTTCCCCGAAGGAAATCAATTCTGGAAGCTCCGTAGCTCCCACGGTCGCGACAAGCTGTTTGCGTCGCCAGAATTGCTATGGCAAGCGGCAACTGAATACTTTGAATGGTGCGACAGTAATCCCTGGAATAGAATAGAGTATAAGGGGGCTGATATCGTCCGTGTTGAGGTGCCTACTTCCCGTCCGTACACACTACAGGGTTTGTGTGTTTACTGCGAAACCTCTCTTCAGTGGTGGGATCAATTCAAGAAGAATCAGGCCAACCATGATTTTTTTGATATCATAACGCGTATAGAGCAAATTATCTATACTCACAAGTTTGAAGGGGCTGCTGTCGGTGCATTTAATCCAAGCATCATTGCCCGCGATCTTGGTTTAGCCGAGAAATCAGAAGTAAAAGCAACGGGTACGCATTCGGTGCGCCGTGACGAGGAATCAGGGGATATAATCATTGAAAGCATATGATTAAGCTCCGTTTGTCAGGCAGTATGTTCACGACGGCTTACCGGAAGCTGAGAGCCGCTATTCAAAAAGCGACGCGTTTTGTTATCTTTTTCGGCGCGGCTGATAGCTCCAAGTCGTATTCCGCGCATCAGGATTTAGTGCTTGATTTGATGACAGCCAAAGACGACATCCTGGTTGTCCGTAAAAACAGCGCTCACATTCGCGAATCCTGCTACAAGCTACTCAAATCAATTATTGTTGCCTGGGGCCTGGCTTCGTCGTTTGATTTCTTCTACTCGTCCGATAAGCGGGAGATTGTCTACAAAGAAACGGGCCGTAAGATTGCGTTTACGGGTATCAACGATCCTGAATCACTTAAATCGATCTTTGGCTTTTACCGGCTACTGATTGAAGAGGCTAATCAACTGGATTGGGAGGATTTCTTGGAGCTTAATCGCCGGTTGCGCTCCAATCAGTCGATTCAGATTATTATGCTGCTCAATCCAGTCTCTGAACAGCACTGGATTAAAGCAAGGCTAATCGACAACCCGGCGTATAGTGGTGACGTAACATCGTGCCACGTTACCTATCACGATAATGAGTACATCACCCGTGAGCGCGTCGCTGAGCTGGAGCGGCTCAAAGAAGTTGACGAGTACCAGTACCGGGTCTACGTACTTGGTTTGTGGGGCATTATCAAGCCCGAGAATCCCTTCTTTCACAAGATTGATCCGAACCGGCATTTTGGTAAGGTCATTTACGATCCGAAGCTTCCCGTTTACCTGGCTTTCGACTTTAACAAGGTCAACTCCGTTACGGTGCGCCAGAAGCAGCCAGGCAAGTCAGGTGGTTTAGTGCCCCGTTTTCTCAAAGAGATTCACAAAGGCGGTGAGGGTGCCGACCTGGAAGAAATCTGCAAAGAGTTGTCGTTCGATTATGGTCGTAATATGATCCTGGTTACGGGTGATGCGTCGGGGAATCAGGGACGGTCTGAAACTAAAGGCAATCGTACTGCCTGGATGCTGATCAAAGGTTATTTCCGCGACAACAATGTATCGTTCATCAACTACGATGCGGTGCCCTCGTCGAATCCAAGTCATACCGAATCCCGATTTGTCTGCAATGCGCTGGTTCATCACTGGAAAGATGATTTTCTGATTGATCGCGACAACTGCCCGACACTGTGCGCCGACGTCATCAAGATGAAAACGAATACAGACGGCGGGCTGGATAAGAAGGATTGCGATAAGTACAACTACGGACACGTCGGCGACTGTGGTCGCTATGATCTCTGCAATTTCGAATACACCACGTTTAAAAACCTTGGCCATTACCAGAAGAAAGCCGCATAACCATGAACCCCGAACCCCTACCCACCGCAACCCGTACCTTATCGCCTGAGACAGTGCAGAAGTACATGCTCGCTTTGAATGAACTGGCTAGTACGCTGTCTATCTATTCGTTCAAGCCAATTGATGTTAGCGAATTCTGCAAGCGTCACGACATCAAGCCATCGTTCTTCGACGCGCTTCGTGATTTGAATAAACTGGAGCTTGATCTAACGAAGGGTGTACAGGAGGGTATGTTCTTCAAGATGGACAAAGAGTTGTACGCTGTTACGCCTGACGAGATTGTTGCGCAGATGCGTCGTAATGGTCACAAGACAGCGAAGAAACAGGCCGAAGCCACATTCGAAGCCATCAAAGAAGTAACTGCTACCAATTTTAATGACCTTGATGCAATGGCGAAAGGTGTTGAGTTGATGAAATCTGCTGAGGAGATAGAAACCGCAAAGGCCAATTGCGTCGCTGGTCCAAACTGCTCGACTAGTGTTTGTATGGGCTGCTCAGGGTCGATTGGTAAGTCACATTTGAATATAACAGCGGAAGAGGCTCAGCAGATTATGCAGGAAGCGGAAACCTTCGAGCAAATTGAAGCCGCTCAGGTTAAGCCGGTTCCTAATGCGCTCAAGGACTGGTCCGCTGATTCGCGGCTTGAACCTCGCCTGCTTTCTCGTCCCTACAAAATCAGCCTCAAAGCGGATAGTCTGGAATTGACGATGGAGGTCAACACAACCGAAGATTCCGACATCCTTGATGCTGTGCTATTCAAGCTAAATCGTGAGTCTTTATCCGTAGTGCTTAAGTAGCGTACAACAACCCACCGTAACCGTAACCCTTTACCATGCAATTCTGTAAACCACGCGAAGGCCAAGCCTGCTTTCTGTATCAGGGCGAAAGTAGCCAGGCTCGATTAGACGAGTTCCTCAAAACCTGTGGCGGTACGGCTTCCAAGCTGGAAGGTGTCAAAGCGGTATTCGTGACCGTCGTCAAAGGTGAGCCGCGGCACATCTACGCCATGCCGGGTTCGTGGGTACGATGCCTCGGTCCTGCGCAGTTTACAGCGATGTCCGGTCAGAAGTTTCAACAACAATACGAACTCGTATAGCTATGGCACGTACAATCATTCGCCCCGATCTCAGGCCAAAGCCTAAGCCAGTACAAAAGTTTCAGAAGAAGGAGACACCAGAGCAGCTACTTGAACGAATGGCTCATATCATGAGCATGAATCGAAAGCTTGATTCTGGCGAATATGGGCTTGACCAGAATTTCAATGTCGTATCGCTTAAGGATAATCCAAAGGCCGTACCCGTTCCTCACTATGCCCGAAATAAACGACGCCATGCAGACAAGTAATCCCTTCGAAAAGACCGTTGGCCTCAAAGGTGTGCAGCCCGAATCCGTCAACTTTCCGGTTTGGATCAACGACTTGCCCGGTATGTCTACTGAACTGGTTAGCGCAGTTGCGGACAGCGAAGACGAATCCGACGACGATCCTTCCGGTATCAAAGCAACATGGGCAAGGGTTTGTCGGCTTGGCCTTGAAACGCTGTCAACGATGCTCGAAGGCGAGTTGAGCAAGTCAGCAGATTTCAGCTACATCGGCACCAGAACGGGGAATCTGACAGGTGAAGCATCGGACGTTGTACTGCTTCCGGCTGCTCAGTGGAAAGGCTATATCGTCAATGCCCAAGTCAGCAAAGACGACGAGCTATTTGTAAAATGTCTCACTGTTGCTTGCGCCAACGAAGAGGATACAACTACTCGTATTCGGGTATTTGATCCAAAAGGCAAGGCATTGTTTGAGAAGGACGATGTTGTTGTAAAGCCAGACATCAATGTGTTGGATATTGGCTATATAGCTCGTTCGCCTTTCGGTCGCTCAATACATCTGTTTGTTGCTATTGACGCAACAGAACTGTCGCTGAATGTGCTTGGCGATGGCCAGGAATGGGATTGCACAGACTTCAATTTCTATCTCGACAGTGTTAAGTCTCCGACTAATCTAATCAACAGTATAGGCAACGTTGATGCGGCTGACACAACCAGCATCTTACTCGAAGCCTACGTTCGGCGCTCGCTGATTGATCAGATTGCGAAATACGAAGATCGCTTTCGTTGGGCGTATGCGTACGTTGTCGGCTCTTTGTTGATGACCGACAAACTAGCCTCGCCGAATATCAATCTGTTCACCAATACCAACCGCTTGTTCACGGAGGAACACAGGGTTGAGTTGATGGATGAAGCGAAAAAGAAGGTTTGCCCCATCGCTCGGGACATTATCAAGGCACTCCGACCAACGCCCGCTTTGCAGCAACCAAACCCTGACGATCAGCGGGGCTATTATCCAGGATCATTTATTTAAAACTATACAGTATGGAAGCCAACGAAAAGATTGAGCTAATGAAGTTAGCAGCTGCTATGTCACATGACGTAGAATCGACAATTAAGAACTACAAGAAACTTTTAGAAACGGTTCTGAAACCGTAAAGCCATGTTTACTCAATCCTTTGATTTGGGTTTGGTTGCTCGGGATCTGCTACGCGACGTACAACTCGCTGACCGCAATCTGTCCATCAACCTACGTCGGGCTGGTATCGATTCGGCAGCGCTGATTGTGTACCGAATCCAAATCAAAGGTGAGGGTTCCGAAAACCAGCGACTACTGTCAAAAGCAAAGCTCCGCGTTGGCGCTTACTCGAAAGGATGGGCGAAGGATCGTACAAGTCGGGGTCGGCAGATTGATCACGTCGATTTTACGGATAAAGGCGATCTGATGCGAAGCTTTGTCGTACTCGAAGTAACTGACAAGCTGGTAACCGTTGGCTTTCTCAATGATGAACAGGCCGATAAAGCCGAGTACTTAGAAGCGTATTTCGGTGAAGCCTTTTACCTGAGTCCTGACGAACAGGAACAAGTGTTAACCGCACTTGCCAATAGTATACTAGACGATATAGATAAATGAAGCCTAAAACATTCGATTTCAACTGGTTCAACCTACACCCGACGTTCTTTCTGGTATTCGGCCAGTACGTCAAACTCTTCAATCTGTTTAATCGCCGATCCGCCGAAGATGGGCACCTTTGGGGCGTTGGCTTAATTCAGATAGGTAACAGACACTTGTTCTTCGTCGGCTCCGATGGCAGCATGAAGCGACTGGCGTTTCTATTCGTCCATCTGATTGGATTCAGAAAGATCGCGATTCCGTTTGATCGAATCCACCATTTAGAGCAGTCGTATGGCTGGCTAATTCTGCCAACCCCGAAAGGGTGGATTGCCTTTTTCGACCGGAAAGAGCTTCGGAACTGGAATAACGACCTGGTCGCAAAGTATAGCTTCTCGCAACGATTCAAGCTTGTAACAAAAGATCGCTTTCACAACTGTACAGCAACCGGACGATACTAACATGAAATCACTCGCTAAAGCCGCTATCATCATTGCTTGCATGCTACTGTCCGGCTACATGACGATGCAAGGTCACTCCGAAATGGGTGTCCTGTTTCTGCTATTCGCTGGTTTGGTTGCTGTCTTTTACGAAGCTCAGTGGAAATGATACGTTTTTCTATAAGTGGAGAAGGGCCAAGGTACTGGCATTCAACCGCTGATCTGATGGTAAACGGTAAGCGTATTCGCATATGGCAACTGTTCAGAAAACGGTATCCATATTCCAGCAAACCGCACTCTGGCTTTGTGATCTTCAACGTGAAAAGCTATTTCTTGTTTGCCATAGATCGCAACAGTAAACGCACAGATCTGATCCTTTTCGGGCACTACTTCACATTTAAGCACAAATGATACAGGACACTATCGACAACATTAATGGGCTTATCAAGCGAGCGATACCTTCCCCGGAAATTCAGGTGGAAGGTATTGTCGTACTCGTCCATGATCAGCAGGAAAACGCGGTTACTGTCAAGCTAGGCGATACAGAAACTCGCTTCTCGCTTGACAGCAAACTCGTGTTTCAGTCGCTTCATCTGGTTGATGGCTACATACCGCGTGATCAGGACACCTTCGGCTCGTTTACTGATACGGTGTACGACGTTCGCTTTGTGCTGGTTGGTGTATCCAAGAAACGCAGCAATATCAATGTAGCGCTCAACGCACTACGTGAAACGAGTTATATCAAGATCGATGGTGTAGAGAATGATACATTGTCGGTCCTGACTCGCTATTTCAAAGTAAAAGCGGATCAAAACAAGAACTACGATCCGGCTTTGTTTGCTTTCGCGATTCGCTACCATATCGAAGGCGTTGCTGACGAAGATTTTACCGAAGTATTTGCAATCGATTAACTATCCACACAATGAAAAAGATCGCATTACTGTTACTGCTCAGTATCGGATTCGCTCAGGCGCAATCGGTTACCGACGTAGCAAGCTACACCATCACAAAGTCCGGCGCTGGCATTAAGATATCCGGTAGTCAGGGACTGGTCAAGTATTACTCCGCACCGACGATAACCGGTGAGCCGCGCATCTTATTTCCGGCGGTATCGGCTGTTATCAAGATTACCTCGGCGAGTTCGGTGTCTGAAATGCCTATCTCGTACATCAAAGTCGTTGGCTCGGAAACAGCGAGTAATACATTAAGCGGGGTTATTGATCAGATATCGGCGCTTATTGGTTCGGGTACATCAGGCACCGTTACCCCCGCACCCGCGACGTTTGGGGCTACAGCGCCCACCTCCGCTGACTACACAACTAGTCAGACGATTACGACGACCAATGTGCTCAAGATCCTCATTGAAAATGTGGGTACCACAGCCGCAACCTTCACCTATTCGGGACTCAGCTACACCTTCGTGCAGGGTGATCAACGCGTGTTTGATGCGGTGTACGATGCGACGAGCAACAAGCTGATTCCGATTGCCAGTCTGGTCATTAACCCCTCCGCGTCGGCTCCGATTCGGGTAACCCGCTTTTTGAAACAATGAGAAATGTATTCGTGATGGTGTTGGCGCTGTGGTCGGGAGTGGCTATGGCGCAGCTAGGGAGCGGGGTGAGTAAGGCGGTGTATGCGAATGATAAGCTGGTTCAGGCGGGGATGGATAGTTTGCAGAGCGCGCAGATTAGCGCGAACACGACTAAGCTTACTCCCTTGCAAAGTCTGACGACTGTTGTTGTTTTCCCTAAAAACATCTTTGACGCGGGCGCTGTACTCAAAGACGTCTTTATTAACAACGCGGACGGCTCATTTGTCACTTCTGGGGCTACGGGGTGGACAGTTACAGGCGCATTACCTGTTTCATTTGGCACCTATACAATTTCAGGTCTGCCGTCTACGACCTCGAAAGCGGTGCGGTTCGAGAATGCGGTTGGTAGCGTAGTTGGGGTCTGGAATATTGCTACGCAGGGAACAACCTTCACCGTGCCTGTGGGTAGCACAGTTGCTTATATTACCCTTTCGCGGGCGGACGAGGTATTGAATCTTTCAGGGGTACAAATCGAGCAGGGAAGTGTTGCTACCGCTTACTCTGCCTATTTCCCTCCTTTTTCCAGGACAACTCTTAATGCTAATACAATCCCGGTCATCAGTCCGCGCGCAGTTACCAGCAAAAACCTGTTCACTGGGCAAAATACGCGGGACGGGTATTTTCTGGAAAACACGGGGCTTGAAACTGCCAACAGTACCTATAGCTACACAGACTTTATCGCTGTCAAGCCTGGGTTAACCTACACCGGATGGGACGGGGTGAACGGGATGCGGAAGACTACGTTTTACGATGCATCTAAAAATGTGGTGAGCGGTGGCTCAACGAATCTAATTACCTCGTTTACGGTTCCATCTGGCGTAGCGTACGCGCGGGTTAGTTACTTTTCAGCCCGAAAAGCTTCGTTTCAGTTCGAGCAAAGTGCAAGCGCAACGACGTTTCAGGCGTATTTTACGCCTATCACAACAGGCTTCTACGCCAATGAAACGTATATTCCCTTTCCATCTAGTCAGGAAACGAAAGTCACCCTGAAAGATGTGGAGCGACTCACGTTTTTTGGTGATTCATACACCGATGGCGTCGATCAGCTAAAGGGGAAAAGCTACATGTCAATCCTTTCGCTGTTTTCGGATTGGAACTTCGAAAACTACTCGTTGGCGGGTAACACGTTTGCCAGTATCCTGACGCGAATTCAGAACAACGACAAGACGTTTCATTCCAGCGTCGGCATCAAGGACTTTTCGGGGGGCGGTTACGCGATGATTCTCTCGTGGACGAACGAGTTTGCCGCCAATCCCATCAATGCGACCAATCAGCTTACCATCTATCTAAGCAGCTTAAAGAGCCTGTGCGACGCGGTTAAGGCGCTGGGCTACAAGCCTATTATCGCAAACGAGTACTATACCGGTAACGGAACGTATGGAAATCTAGTCCAATCGGCGCTGTCTGAATTTGCTCAGCGCGAAGGGTATGTCTATGTCGATGTAGCACAAAAAGCCCAACTGATACGGGGTACGCCAGACAATCCAAAGTACTGGTATGGCTCACACCCTGGCACACGTACCAACACAGTCTTTTGGTCGCCCATGATGCGTCATATCCATGCGTTGCCCAGACCCAGGCAGGCCATTAAGATATTTCCGAAGCGAACAAGCTATACCCAGTCCGGCATCAATGATTTTCTGTACACAGACTATTCGAACCGGGCCAAAATGTTTAAGGAGATTTTTCTAAGTCAGCATCCGATGGGGAGCAGTGTCGAAAAGTACTATGATGATCTAACGACGCTGAACGGACTTGGTACCTATACGGGGCAGACGGTTAACGATTACCTAAAGCTAATGAATAGCGAAACGGTGTCGATTGCGGATTACGCACTCGTTGAATGTGTAGTCAACGCAACCGCGGGTAACGTAACTACGTTTGGGTTGGGCTTATCTGACGTAGGCGCTACGGTGTACGTGCGTGATTACGTCAGTAACGCCTGGGTGCAACTAACCAAGACTGCGCAGGCGGACGGCTCTGCGGTGTATTACATCACCAACACAAAAAACCAGATTAGCTACGATAAAGCCACGTTTCTGATCTATAAAAGTGGTGGCTATGCGCTGCAAAACCCCTACTACAAGTGGTCGGGTACTGTAGGCAAGGACATGAATCAGCGCAGCTTGCCGGTTGATCTTGCTAGCTCGGAGCTACTGACTACGCCTACGTTTAGTAATTCGAGCCTCACGGGTTGGACCGTAACGGGAACCGTAACAGGAACAACACCTGACAATACCCCAGCGGGTGCCAATCTGATCGCAACAGTTGATCAGACTAATTTCGTAAGCCAGACTGTCAACTTCGCGGCTGAATCTGAACGTACGCGTAAGATACAGATTAAAGTTATTGCGCGTCGCAATCCAGCAGCGTTTAGTAGTTCGAACGCGTACCCCTCCGCGTCGGCTATAACAGACGACACCTACGATTTAGCCAGTCTGGGCATTGATCTTACGCTAAACAGCAACAACATCCTGTATTTCTCGCGAAACGTGGGGTTGCACTGGACAGAAGCACTGGTTGAGTTTCAGCTACCTCCAAACATGTCTAGTGTAACAGTAACCCTAAAGAGCAGGGATCTGCAAATTGAACTAGCGAAAGCAAGCGTTAAGATAGAACCCTAATTAGATGCGACTCTTTTTATTCTTATCCTTCGTTCTGCCTGGATGTCTGGCTTCTGCCCAGATGAAGCAAGGTGCTGACGGCACGACGCGCACTAACAACCTTTCGGATCTATCCAGCATGGCCCAGGCGCGCTATAACCTAAAACTAAGCTACTCCGATATCCGGGGTTTGTTTTCGGTGACCGGTTACGGTAGCTACGATCCGCTAACGGGTGTTTTTACCATCACGACGCCAACCTGGTCGAATCTATCCGGCAAACCAACGAAGCTATCGGAGTTCACCAACGATCTGAACTTGGCTACGCTAGGGCAGATCAACGATGCGCTGGCTGCCAAGCAAAACGCCTTGACAACGAGTACGAATCTATCCGTTGGGTCAGTCACAGCGCTAGGGGGCTTGATTCTTAAATCACCCAACGGGACGCTGTACAAACTGATTGTCAGTGACGCGGGTACCTTATCCACCACAACGCTATGAAAAAGCTACTTGTCCTGTTTCTTCTCACGCTCAGTTTGTCCGGTTTCTACGTAGCCGATAACATGCATTTGCCGGTTGTGCAGACGGTAGCGGACTTGAAGCTCAAAGCCGTTTCGCCCTACACGCCCGTGTTTGTGCTGGCAAGAAACGATCTGTCGGATGGGCTTGGCCTCGGCGCGATCTACTACTGGAAGCCGGATGCGACCGACGCTGAAGACATGACGTTTCTTAACGTGATTGGTAGTAGCGTCAGTGCGACGGGGCGATGGATGCGATTAATTGTCCGGACGCAGCAATTGCCGGGCGGTATACTGGTGTCGAACTCCGGTAAGAAGGAATACTTTACCTCCATTGTGACGAGCGCGCAGGGCAAAGCAACGATCAATCTGACCGCAGACGGCACAGCAACCGGTACGGCTTTGTTTTCAACCATCTATTCCAACAGGTGCGAGATGGTGGGGCCGATGCCAACGAGTATCAACAACGCGATTCTAGAATACACAGAGAGCGTGAGCAGTGACAAAAAGCAGACGACCCACCAGTTCTACAAGGGCAACTCCACCGCCGTGGGTGCGCTGGGTCTAAGCGTCGTTTCCTTTACCGCAGCGCCTGCGTCTGTTTCCGCCAATTGTACGATTGCCGGCTTTTAATAATCCTTTACTATGCATAAATCCTTTTCCGAAGCCCTCGGCGCTAACTTGATCGAAGTTGCCGTACTACACGATGGCCTGCCGTTTGTTGTGAATGGTACGCAATACTACCGCGCTACACAGGATGGTATCAACATGCTGATGGGACGCTTTCATGCGCTTTCTGATACCATCCGTCGCCACGATCAATTGAAACTAGCGTCAGAGCACATCGATACGGCATTGGCTACGTACGATATGCTATTTCGCAGGATCAGAGCGCAGGCAAACTTAGATATTGAACAGGTATTAGATGCTGTTACCGAGGGTATGATACTAAATGAACGCTTAAAACAGCGTAAGGATATGGGGCTTTCTGTGGAGCAGGTGTACGAAATAGCGAGTATCTGGTTTTTCTCGGAAAACGAAGATCCCGGCGCTGTCGATTTCGAGATTAACCGCAAAAAGATTCTCGATTGGACGCAGTGGGAACGGGCTGGTGAGTTGTATAAAAAAATAGTCAGCTACTGTATACTGTTCGTTATAAGTGCCATCATATATACCAACAAACGGACAGCACTATTTTCTAGGAAAATATTTATTGATAACCTGGCGAAGAAGCAAATTTAGTGGCCTTCTTGTTGATAATCTTTTGTTAAAAGCTCGCTTGTCAAAAGAATAGGGCTTCTTTTCTATAATTTTGACATTATCTTTCGTGAAAAGAGGATGTAAAGGGTTTATTATATAATTAAAATCGCCGTCTATAACCGCAGACGGAACTTTCATGCAAAGATACTTTCCTTCGCTTAGCCATTTATCAGATATGATAAGTAGATCCTCGCTCAGTGAAGGCCAACTTGGAGGCAGATCGGTCTCACTTATTTCTAATATTGAGCTATCTGGTATTTGTATACTTATTCTAGCGAAGTTATTATCAGAAAGAAGAGTAGATTCTTTTAGATGCACCCAATATTCCCAAGCGCATAAGGAGGTACTTGCACCTGTATACAATACCGGAATTTTTTCCCTGTTCCATCTACCACCTATTAGGCTTGCGCCATATCCAGATAAGTCTTCAATGTACTTTACTCCACTTATTCTGTATACAATCATGTATCACTAAAAATCAAGACAAAATACCATATTCTAACCTCAGAAGTAACTTCCTGACCACTTCAACGCCTTCAGCCGTTGATAAAAGCTCGATAGGCTTTCTATTTTCTGCAAAGCTATTCGGAGTTGTTAACCAATCCAAAAAATCGTACTTCTCCTTGAATACATCTTTAGCAGAGGAATCCCACAATGACTCAAAGTAGGGAATGTCGTTCGTTGTAGGTCGGTATGATGACGAGACGTTGGCTATTCGCTGTAGTCTATCCCTTACCACATTAGCGACACTTTCACGTCTTCTTTGTTTCTTACGTGGTAATATTTTGAAACCGCCGTAATCTTCGACGGTGTCTAGAAAGACTTGATCGTTAATGTTTAACGTTATTGAAGCTCCCCTTGTGCTAACTGTTACTTCTTCCCCGGTGTTGTTCAGCGAAATCCTGTAAGTCCTGTTGTCTGGATCGTAACCTACAACCGTACCTTCGCGCTCTTTCATAAATTATGTGCCAAATGGCGTTACAAGCTGTTTGTGACTATACCTATCAATCTAATTATGGGATTGAAGATATTGTATCCTACAACTAATTGGAAGTAGTCCTGCCGTTATGAGAGCTACTCTTGGAGTTTTACTTCTAATAAAGAAACGTAGTAAAAGTGCGTAAAGTTTAGCTAAAGTCAAAGCACATATAAAAGTACAAATATGCTATGACAAAGATGCTTCAGTAAAGAAGCAGTATTACAGTGATATGGCACAGATGCTACTGAAGTTGAAGTTACGCTAGAAATTTTACCAAATGAGAAAGAATCGCAAGTTTATAGTATTATTATCTTTGTCGTTTTAGTAGGTATAGTCTATATAGTTTCAGGTTGTGACTTGATAAACAGTGACTTATAAAAATAGATAAGTTTTATGTAGCAAATTATGGCTAAAAGGTGTACATCAGACGGCAAGAGCTTAGAAAAGCTAGTTTCTCGTATTTATGAGACTCTAAAAGGCAATCCGCTTGCAGAGGTCCTTCACGACGTTAAACTAGACAATACTACCGGTAGAAAATCTCAGTTTGATGTGATCATAAAAAGCAAAGTAGCAAACTTTGCCCTTATGATTGCGATAGAGTGTAAAGATTATAGTAAACCTGTTGAGAACAATCAGATACATGATTTCATTGTCCGTTGCGAATTAGTGCCAGGAATCAGTCGTAGAGTATTTGTTGCTGTAAATGGCTACAGGTCAGGAGCGAAGGCTGTTGCCAAGGCCAAAGGGGTTGATCTTTACGATTTAAAAGAAGTCTCACCAGAACTACTTTCTGGTTGGATACAGGTCAGTAGCATCAAATCTGCTCATCTTAGCAACAGGGTTATAGAAACTGTAACGTTTTGTACAAAGGATGGCCGTGAGGTGGAAGTTAAACGAGAAGATATTGGTCGAGATCATTTCTTCATTCAACTTGGTAGGCGACCTCAGCCAGTAGCTAGTGTTATCATAGACTTAATAGAACAGTCAACGGATATTTTTGATAAGTATGCGAGTGATGAGTTCGGCAAAGAGACTGAGTGGGGTAGTGATGGGAACTCAATTATTATACCGATGCCGCTTAACTTCAATATGAGTGAAAAGCGTTTTGGAATAATGTTAGATGGGTGGCCGGTAGAGCTGGATAAAGTTATTGTACTTGTAAATTACATATACAGTATAACGCAAGGTAGCAATGTTAAGGTAAGATCATATAAAGCTAATGAAGGTCAGGTACAAGCCGAGATCGTGTCAGGAAAATCAGGGGAGCACGGCTTTGAGTTTATTCGGGATGTGGTCAATGGGGAAATGAAAATGTATGCTTTTCATTCTTCAGGGCAACTAATCGAACTAAGGCGAAGTGTTTAAGGGTCAAGACTGCGTTTGACTAACCAATTACTGTGACTATACAGCTTAAAACCAATATCTGTAAATAAACAAGTAAGTAGGAGAATACCAAGGGTGTAGATTTATCTACCAATTATACATGTATTCCTATCGTAAAATTATAAGTAGCACACTCACAAATTAGTTCGCGCAGCTATAAAGTATTATCATTAAACAAAAGCAAACCTATATATGAAGCATCTAGAAGGGCGTATTGTTGTTGATGCGCGACCAAAGATAGAAGATAGTGAACTAAATGTTTTTATTGAAGAAGTCTCCTTCAGAAGTGGAGAAAGAATTCAATTGAAACCTGATCAAATTGTAATTTTTGTAGGTCCTAATAATGCTGGGAAAAGTGCATCATTGAAGGAAATACACACAGATGTGCAGAAAAAAGTAGACGAGAAGGTAATTATAGATGAAGTAAGGCTTAATAAGTCTGGTACATCCCATGATATTCGAGATTATCTTTTAAAGATTGCAAAAAAGGATGGCATAAATGATGGTTATTACAAGATCGGAAAATCTGAGAGTATTCCTCTATCAAACGTTGATTATTTTTGGAGTGGACAAGAAAAGCTCCACTTGTTAGCTCCGCTATTTACCAAATTTCTTACTACTCAGGATCGGCTAAAAATGTCTAATACTCCAGAAAGTATAGCTACATTAACTGATAGTCCGTCTCACCCTTTTCACTTTTTACAAATAAATGATACGTTCGAGAGAGAGTTTAGTAATCTATTTAAGCAAGCATTTGGGTTAGATCTAATTGTAAATCGAGGAGCCGGTAAGCATGTTCCTGTGCATATCGGAGAAGCTCCCAAAATAGATGATGGTCAGGACAGAGTGTCCTATGGGTATCTTGAAAAACTATCGCTTCTCCCAACACTTGAAAAGCAAGGTGACGGAATGAGAAGCTTTGTTGGAGTGCTTTTGAGTTCATTTGTTGCCTTTGAAAATATATTATTTATTGATGAGCCAGAAGCCTTTTTACACCCTCCTCAAGCTTATTTATTGGGTAAGATGTTAGCCAATGATGTGCCTCCTAGTAAACAAATATTTCTATCAACACATAGCGAAGATTTATTGAAAGGCCTAATAGATAAAAACTCCGATAGGGTGAAAATAATTAGGATAGAACGAAGTGGGAATACAAATCGAATAAGCGAACTTAATAGCGAGGATATAAAAGCTCTTTGGCGAGATCCACTTTTAAAGTATTCAAATATATTAAGTGGGTTATTTCATTCTAAAGTAATTGTTTGTGAAAGTGACGGTGATTGTCGTTTTTTTGGAGCAATAGTAGATGCTTTGACAAATGACAAAGCTCAAGTTAAACCTGATATATTGTTTGTTCACTGTGGAGGCAAGCAACGAATACCAGTGGTTGTAAATGCGTTATTTAAGTTAAGGGTAAAGCTGTTAGTTGTTTCAGATATTGATATACTCAATAACGAAACTCCACTAAAAGATATATATAGTGGCTTAGGGGGAGATTGGCCTGTCTTGGAGCCATTATGGAAAAGGTTGAAAAGTCAGATAGAAAGTAAAAGGCCGGAATTAGAAACAAGTGATGTACTAGCAAGCATTGAAAAGGTTCTAGGGGCTGTAGATCCCAAAGAGAGAGTATTTCCTAAGGAGCATGTCGAAGCAATAAGAAATGTGCTTAAAAAAGTAAGCCCGTGGTCAGAAGTGAAAAGCTCTGGTAAGTCATTTATACCAGCAGGGGAAGCAACTAAACTATTTACAGAAGTAATTAATCTCTGCAAAGCTGTTGGGTTAAATGTAGTCGAAGTAGGTGAGTTAGAAGGATTTGATAAAACCGTAGGTAATCATGGACCTAGATGGGTAAATGAAGTACTTGAGAAAGATTTAAACAATGATCCTGGGCTCGAGGAAGCTCGTAGATTTGTCGGATCATTAATGAATCAATAGAATCCATTATAATTGATTACGTTGGCTTCACTTGTACATAACACCCACTGCCTGCGCTTGACAGTGGGTGTTATGTACAAGTGAAGCCAGCATTAATAACTGTTATTAAATGAATAGACTCTCTACTTTTCTCAATAGGTTCAAGGCAAATAACCAATCATTCGTACTTCGATTAAGAAAGCTAGAACTCTGGGCTGGAATATGGCGAAATATTGGTACTGCGTTCGTAGTAGTACTAGTGTTAGTGCTTTCATTTTCTGTATTTGTTTTCGTGGATGAAGGAGGTAGTTTCTCTTCGTTACTATTCGATGGTACACCTAAACCCCTTTTTAATATCAAAGATGTACTGATCGGTGTTTCAGGATTAATTGCCATTTTCGCTACAGCGTGGCGCTACAAACTTCACGAAATAGAGAACCTACTCAAAACTAGAGACGCTGAAATAAAAGAACGAGATAGTACTATCAATGATAGTAAGCGATTAGATGATCAATTTGCAAAGGCTGTAGAATTACTGAAAGAGGACAACGACATTACTGTACGAAGAGGTGGAGTATATATATTGAAAAATTTAGCAATTAAATCTCCTCAACATCTGCAACAGTGTATTGACTTGCTATGCTCGTTAAACAATTGGATGGGTTCTGCATTGCAACAGGATAAAGAATTTTTTTTAAGAGTAGATAGACATGGAAAGCAGTGGCGATCTCAGAATTTTGAGCTTAATTTAGAAGATGTTCAATCACAGAAAGGTAATGGTGAACAAACAGATGTTTCAAATTATGAAAAGTCTTTTAGAAATAAGCAGATTATAAGTTTAGAGGTACTTAAAGTTGTGGAAAACGTAATAGTAAATTATTCTATTAGGAAAAAAGATGTTGTTGGGATTTTAGATTTATCGGGATATAATCTATGTAATATGGTTTTAAGAGATATAGATTTAGAGGGATGGGTAAAATTCAACTATACGAATTTGCACGCTTCTCGTTTCTCGAATGTAAAGCTAAATAAGTTAAACTTTACAAATGCTAATCTAAGTTTTTGTTCTTTATTTCAGTGCTCGGCAAAGGAAACGGTTCTTTCTCATAGTCAATTAGTGTGTGCCAAGCTTTTTGAGGTAGATCTCCGGTGTGCTAAATTAAGACATACGAACTCTGTTGGCATAGATTTATATAATGTCGAACTTCAAGGCGCAGATTTGCGGGACTCTGACTTCAGGGCTGCCTTCTTTGACTTAGTCCAAATGCAAGGGGCTGATATGGAAATTCTTCATGTTGGAAAGAATTTTTCTATGTATACTAAGACAAATTTTAATGGCGTCATTTTTAATAAATCATGTATAACTGGTGCTGTCTTTAATGAATTAGCTCAAGAGATTTATTACCTTAATCATACAGACAAATGGAAAGGGGCTAAAATAAGCTCATTATTAACTGAGTACGATTGGAGTGAAGAGGCACATAGGAATTTGACTGAAGCATGGGAGAGGTATATCAAGTTTAGAGATGAGCTAATAAAAAGGTTGGCGTTCTATCAGGCGTCAAATCTTAAACTCACAAGTAATGTACAGGAAATATGTACTCATTGGCTATTAGTATCAGGAGGTAACCGTTTAATTATTGATAAATTCAAAAAAAGGTTTGATAACTATGATGAAAAATTAAACAACGCATTTCTTGATGAGCTTAAAACTTGCTATTTAAGCTCTGTAGGTACCAATCAGATCAATAACGATTCTACCTTGTGAGGATGTAATCTAACTATTATGATATAATAATTATTAAACCGTTAGCTAACCGTAAAGGCTTCATATTTCATCATTACGCTATATTTGTTCCGTAACACTGTAGCCATGTCAGAAATCACAGAACAGGTAGGAAGTCAGATTAGAGAAGCTAGGAGAGCCAGGGGATTAACCTTAAAGGAGGTTGGTGAGCGAATGGGAGTGGCAGAAGCAACGGTAAGTAGATATGAGAAGGGTGGGCAAAATCTAACAGTAGAAACACTTCATAAAATTGCAGAAGCACTAGGTCTAAAATTCGGCGTGTTCTTCAAGTGATCTTTTTTTGTTATATAACTTGTTATATATAATCAGTTTTGTTATATTTGTATTGTCAATGAGGAACGGAAAAGGCGATATAGTACCGAGGAGGTTGCCCGCTGGACTGTATGAGAATCAATAGACAATAAAATGCCCCAATGCTAGAAATCCTGGCAGACCATAGCAAAGGGGCTTGTAAACCAAACCTATCAGATTTATGCTTACGGAGCAAAACTACGCATCCGGCGGGGAAACTACAACCCTAACCGAAGGGGCTACAGCTATAGCCCAAAGTTACCCTGTCAATTTCTGGACTGAGTTTATCGGCTAATGCTATGAACTCACTTATCGCAATTACTTCGGATGGACAAGGTTCGTCGGTAGTATCGGCTCGTGAACTACATAGCTTTTTAGAGTCAAAGCAGCAGTTTGCCGATTGGATCAAGAACCGAATTATCAAATACGGCTTTCTTGAAGAGGTGGATTACGTAACGCTTTCTAAAAATTTAGAAACCGACAACGAAGAGGGTTTTTCCGAAAATTCAGAAAAACTCGACAAAGAGGTTTTTCATAAATCTATGAAAAACCCCAAAGGCGGCAGAGTAGCAACCGATTATGCCCTAACGCTGGATATGGCGAAGCAACTGGCTATGGTTGAAAAGACAGAAAAAGGGCGGCAAGCTCGACTGTACTTCATCGACGCGGAAAAGGCTTTACGTAAAACCCTGTCAACGCCCCCCGCCGTTCCTTCGACCGAGCAAGTCTTAATCCAACTGGTAGCCCAAAGCAATCAGCTACTCGCCAACCAACAAGAGCAGCTTAGCCAACTTCGGGCCGATATGGATTCTATCATGCGTGGTCAGCGACCAACACCCCAACGCAAACAGATTGCCAAGCCCACACCTCGTTTAGTTGGTCCGCCAAGGGCCAATCCACTGACAGGGGCTTTGCGCTCAACTATCAACAAAAAGGTTGGCGAGTACTGCGGTTATCACGGAGCCGAACAGGGCGCAACGTATAACTACCTCTACAAGCGCATGAATGATGTATACGGGGTGAACGTCTACCGGCTTAACCGGGCGGCTGGTGAGAGTTTATTGGATGCTTTAGAGCAGTACGGCCAACTCGAAAAGCTGTATTCGCTGATAATGGCTGAACTGACCTACGTAGAAGAATGAGCTATGCAAACGGCACATACTACGGTTCATTGCCTCGCTGTAAGTGTAGGGCAAATGGTTCGCTACGTTCCCGCTAGTTTGATCCTGCGTATAGAGGGTTACGGTAACTATTCGTGGATTTATACGAAAAACGGAGAACGGTATTTAGTCAGCAAAACGCTGTCGTACTTGGAATTACATTTGCCGTTTTTTTGGCGGGTTCACAAGTCGCATTTGGTCAATCCTCAGTACATACAAGGTTGTATTGCGTCAGTTCGGAGAAATAGCCTTCTAAGGCTCAACAATAACCAATCAGTCACGGTAGCGCGTCGCTTGAAAGCAACGGTTTGCCGACTCTTAAAAGAAAAACCCCACCCAAAGACGCCAATCGAACAGGTGGGGCTGGTAGTGCCACAATCTAACCATGAAATCAGATGAACACCACAACTCAAAGTAACAACGAAACGGCCCAAAGCGCAAGCCCGCAAGTGACCGTTGTCACCCCTCAAGGAACGGTTCTCACTCGCGAAGATGCCAACTTAATTGACATGATGCGATGCTTACCGCAAGTAGACTGTTTACGAACCGAGCTAAGAAGCTGGTTTCTGGCTTATATAGCTAATACAGAGTTGAATAAGGCAAGCCTTACCTGTGACTACTACGAAATGCTGGATAGTTTTTTAGGTGTCGTTATCAGCAAAGGCATTGAGCAACTAGCGCAGAAAGGAGGGGAGGCTAATGTATAATTCATTGTTCATCAATTTCTATTTCCGTAAGTCTACTACGGACCCTACGCTCGGCTCGGTCAACGTTCGGGTAACAGTCAACGGTAAGCGGATTACATTGGGTACGGTTACGTCGGTAGCCGATTCCAGCCTCCCCAAATCGGTTATGATTCAGCGCGATCATTGGGATAAGCGTAAATTGAAAGTAAAACCACAGTCGCCACACGCAACGCTGTTGAATAAAGCCATTGCCGACTGTGAGCAGAAGCTCCAGAAGGTCTACGCCCAGCACGAAAGTTTCGACCAGAAAATGACCGCCAACGGCTTGAAAGGTGTCGTCAAACATGGTCAGCGGATGCTACTCACCTTTCCGTCACTCATTGACAAGTTCTTAGAAGAGAAGGTTGCTTTAAAAACCAAAACTTCGACCGTCGATACGTATCGGTTTAAGATTCGTCCGCTACTGGCTTTTTTAGAGTCTGAAGGTTCATCAGACCTGCCCGCCGTAGATTTCACTCCCGGCACTTTGAAACGCTACCGGACGTACTTAATCACGCAGCGGGGTAACGCCGACCGCAATGCCGACAAAAGTTGTCAGGTCGTGAAAACGCTACTCTTATGGGCGGCTGAAAGCGAGTTGATCCACAAAAACCCCTTGATGAACATTCGGATCAGGGTTGACAAAACGCCTAACCTGGAATGTGTGACACAAGAGGAATTGGCTATTTTGCGAGAAGCGGTCTTGCTCCCCCAAATGCGGGAAGTGGCAGACTGCTTCGAGTTTGCTTGCTATACGGGTTTGGCTTATCAGGACATGAAAACCCTGTCTCCTAAAAATCTACAACTGGTAGAAGGGAAACATTGTATAGTCGGCTACCGAATGAAAACGGGAACGGAGTACTGTATACCCGTTACGGAGCGGGTTTGGGCGTTAATGGAAAAATACGAGGGCATTAACCTGCCTTTACCAAATCTTGACGACTATAATCCGTTGCTCCGGCAAATCATGTTCTCGGTGGGTATCGACAAGCGGATTACCTCACACACGGCCCGTAAGACCTTTGCCGACTGGTGTATCAACGAAGTGGGTTTGTCAGAAGAGGCTACGATTGTAGCAATGGGTCAAAAGAACGCAAAGGAGTTGACCCCGTATCGGAAAACACGCCCTAAGCGTCTATTGGCTGAATTTCCTACGGATTTGATGCGCCGGGAAATCGACCGAGTGCCGTTCAAGCAGATCGTTAAAGCATCTTAAATAAAATCGTTGTCACGGCGGGTAGGATTAATCTTGCCCGCCGATTTTATAAACTTATTGAGCTTAAGCAATGCCACGTAAATACACAGATGAAGACCGGCGTAAAATTGTTGATTATTACGTAGCTGGACATTCTCTCAGGGAAGTCGTCGAACGCTTTACGCCAACTAATTATACGACTGTCTTTGAGTGCGTAAAAGCGGCAGGGGCTTTACGGTCAAACGAAATAGACAAAGACCGGCGCGAAAAGCTTATTGAATTATACCAGTCAGGAACTCCATTACGTAGAGCAGCAAAAGCGGCTAATATCAGCGAGGGAGCGGCAAACAGAATTTTAAAGCTTGCTGGTATTGACATTCGTAGCAAAAAAGGAGCAATTAATGAATGCAAACAGGATGTTGTATCGCTCTACTCGCAGGGGTTCACGCTAGAAGAGGTCGGCAATAAATTAGGCTTTTCTGTTAACGCCGTTTATCAGTTATTAAAGCGAGAAGGCATACAGGTTAGAAACCTTAAACAATCGCAGGTTTTAAACTGGCTTAGGCCGGAGTATCGAACAAAGCTGCTTATTAAGTTTGGCAGTTTTGACGGTAATAGTCCGTCATGGAAAGGCGGCATGGAAACGCCAACTAGACAAATTAGAGGTTCTAAAACATATTCCGATTGGCGAAGAGGTGTATTAGTGCGTGATAGGTTCACCTGTCAAGAGTGCGGTACAAAGAAGAATGTAAAAGGTAATCCGTTACACGTTGACCATATTTACCCATTTCGAAAGCTATTAGCTGACCATAATATATTTACCGTCGAACAAGCAGAAGAATGTCCTGAGTTATGGAACCTTGACAATGGGCGAACGCTGTGTAAAAAATGTCACTTGTCAACGGAAACGTGGGGCGGTAGGGCAGGGAAGCGGAGGTGACGAAAACGTATTGATTTTAAGGTAGAATCAATATTTTGCACTACTTTTAGGGTAAGTCATTCGACTTGGTTCAACTTTTTATTACGTCCTCTTATTTCTCAGCGACTGTTATGAAGACGATCTCATGTCTGATACCAACGGCCCATCAGCCAAGCAAGGCCCAATAAATAATACCCCTTTTAGAAATAAAGCATTCGTTGATGCTTATGAGGCTGGACTTGTTGAGCCTGCTACTCTCCACGACGGAACCCCGTTAATTGTTGCGGGTATTCAATACTATCGCGCTGCTCAAGATGGCATAAACATGCTTATGGGGCGCTTTCATGCATTAAGTGATACAATTCGTCGTCACGATCAATTAAAGCTGTCTGGTGAGCATATAGACACTGCGTTAGCCAGCTATGATATGTTGTTCCGACGAATCCGCGCTCAAGCCAATCTTGATGTTGAGCAGGTATTAGATGCTGTCACTGAAGGGATGGTATTAACGGAGCGTTTGAAACAACGCAAAGACATGGGGCTTTCTATAGAGCAGGTGTACGAAATAGCCAGCATTTGGTACTTCTCCGATCAGGAAGACCCAGGGGCGGTAGACCACGATCTAAACCGGAAGAAAATACAGGATTGGTGTAAATGGGATAATGCCGGAGAGCTGTACGCCACTTTTTTTTTACACAGTCCTATGGGCGATTTCTTGCCCTTGACGGAGCTATCCGACGCAAATATCCTGAGTTATTTACAGGTAGCGGGTCAACAGGAACTGTTGGACTTGACCAGGATGTTGCTGAGGTTGAACTCGAATGGTCCAAGCAACGGGATGACGAGCATTTTCGCATCGCGCAAGGCGACCCTAATATCATACGATATCTTATTCGAGCGACTATTGAGCAGTACTACGACTACCGTTCAGCCTTTGTCAGAGCCGAAGAACGACGAATAGCGAAACCCGAAGAATCCGAAGTAGAATAATTTAACCTGAACCATGCCCAAACCTAGCCTAACGCTCGTTCATCTTAAATCAAGTGTACAATACGACGGTCCGGACCTGATTACCCGTCACTGGTTTCAATGGTCCAACCGGAAAAGTCTGGGTAGCATCGTTTTGCGCGTCGAACTGTTGGATAGTGACGGTAAGGTATTGACCGAAGGGCGGTTCGAGCTAAAGAAAACGACGGTTACCGGTTATCTACCCAACGATGAGCAGGGCAATGAGCAACCGATTTACGATACGTCCGTTTGGCTTCAGTTGGATGATGTAGTGCGGGACGCGAAGCCCTGGCAGTTTCGCTATTTTACGGCTAATCTGCTCAGTAAGTCGGACAAAGTAACAGCCGATATGAGCGGCAAATTCGAAGATATAAGCCAGTTAGGGTAACTACTAATTTGCATATCAAATAGTAGGTTTTTTATAGTTCAAGTTTCTTCAACCTTTCTAGTACGTCCTCTTATCCTCCTACATTGCTATGATGACGATACGTGTCAGACCGCAACGAGTAAATGGAAATGCGTGAGCTAGGACAAGCAGCTTAGTTCTATATACTGTATTTAACGAAGTTGCCTAGTTCTGAATGGACTCGCGCGGTAGAGTATTTAAGTCACTAGTCGTGAGCCATAAGAGTAAATAGATAATGCGCCTTTTAATAAATTGACTTTCTAACTATTTCACTTTTAGGTAGATGATATCCAAAAGATGTATATTTTTAAATGTTTAATAGTTGTTTTTCCACATCTCATATTTCTTATATTATGAATAAATACTTTACTTTTTCCGTCTCTTCCGTTGCTACATTCTTTCTATTGCTTTCGACGCTAACCGTTTCTTGTTCAAAAAAATCAGCAGAACCCCGAAATCCACTAGCGTCTACTGCTCCTGACAATGGATTTTCAACTCAGGTTCAACAAATTATCTCAGTGCCTATCCTTGACAGCCTGAAGAAAAAGGGAATGACTATAAATGAAGGTGTCGTACCGCCCAAAATCAATAACATGTACTACCTAGACCCTAACATAATGGTGTCTTCATACGGACCAGAGGATACATATAAAACAGGGGATAAGTTTGTGAGCTACTATTATAAATTTTATGACCAGGATGATGCTGGCAACATTAAATACGATGAAGCATCGGTTAACTTGGTAGCTAGGGCCAATGCAAAAGGATCTGTCATTTCAGGGTATGGAAACAAATTCACAATATTTTCGCAAACAATTGGCACTACTTATAATATACCTAATAAAACGTTAGCTGTTATTTCCGGAGAGTTAACGGCAAATGGTGACATCAAAAATTGGCAGAATGCTCTTATCATGGTAGAGAAGACTAACGATGTTGATAAGAAATTAATTGAGGTTGGTAAAAACCGTATTTTTAAAGATGGGGATGGTACTACTTATAAAACAAACTATTTCCCGGCTCGATTAGGGGCTATGAGTGATGACCTACCTGCTATGGGTAGCTCTAATTAATATTGTAGTTAATTGGATAGTTAAGTAAGTCATCAACTAAGGCTCGATCAAATAAGATCGAGCTTTAAATTTTTCTGTGGATCGTCCTTTACAACAGAAGATATAGGTGCATTAGTTGACAACTTTGTGGTTTAATCGATATTCTCCAATAATTCGATGTTCCAATAAAGTACATGACTACTTAGCTACTAATATATCATCCCAACGAGTCGTGTATCGTTTCGATAGCCATTCCTGCTTCATTACCCATTCAGGATCTTTCATCTGACTAGCTAATCGAATGGTACTCTTTCCATAGCGGTAGTTTAGTTTGTCAACGACTCCAGCTAACTTAATAAGCTGCTCGTTTGGCCCCTCTACAAATACACCCTTTTGCCGGTAATCAGCAGGCACTAAGTCAGACAAAATGATACCCACTTTCTTAAAGTGATAACCGAAGGCAAATATGCTTTTCAAGGCTTCCAGCGCATAGCCTAATAGCTCCGGCGTACTACTAGTAGGGTGCGGTAGTTCGACCGTCCGTGAAGCGGAGTACTGTTTACTGGCTAGGTCGGGTCTGCCTAGGGTTCGCCGGAATTTATTGGTGTACAAAAAGATGGTTATAGCCCCACACAATGAGTTTTGTTTACGCAGCTTCTCACAGGCCCTTGATAGGTGGTTGGTCAATGCATCATTGATCATTTCCAAATCAGGAATGACGCCGGGAAAACTAGGAGCTGATATGATCGTCTTTTTGGCCGGGGCGTTTACCTCGATCATTTTGCAGGGAAGTCCTCGCAGCTCATGCACTAACCGAAGCCCGTTTACAGTCATTACTTTACTAATCCATTCGTCATTCACCTGTCGCAGTTGCAGAGCGGTTTCAATACCGTTATCCCGCAGCTTTCTGGCTGACCGCCCCCCAACGCCCCATAAATCGTCTATATCAAAGCTAGATAGTGCATTTGCAACGTTCTCTTCTGAATCCAGTACACAAACTCCTGCCAAGTCAGGGCTCTTTTTGGCAATTCGGTTGGCGACTTTGGCGAGCGTTTTCGTTGCGCCAAACCCAATGCAAACCGGCAGCCGTAAGCATTGCAGAACTGTATCACGAATGGCAGTACCAAGCCCCTGATAGGATGGGTATAAGCTTTCATAATCCTCGACCAGCAAAAACGCTTCATCAATTGAGTAAACCTCCACATCTTCGACAAAGCGGGTTAGTAGGCTCATTAATCGTGAAGAGGTGTCACCGTACAGGGTGAAGTTGGCCGACCGAACTTGTATTTGATGCGCTTCGATCTCATCCAATACCATATGCAGCGGAGCGCCCATTTTGATCGTACCCAAGCTTTTTACTTCCTGCGAACGGGCAATGATCGACCTGTCATTGTTGCCTACTACAACTAACGGTTTATCGTCTAGGCTTGGGTCGAAACTCCGTTCAACGGAGCAATACATATTGTTCACATCAACGAGTGCGTACATGGTCTTTGGCGGCTAGTAGTTCTTCCTGGCTCCACTTTTTAGGCTTTGAGACAAAGTGCGTCACCTTGCCCAGCACTTTGAATTGATCGACTTCGGGGTGTACGTAGATGGGTAAATAGTCGGGATTACTCGGAAACAGGGTAATCATTTTGCCGGAGCGAACAAACCGTTTGACAAAACAGTCTCCATTCACCCAGCCAACCACAATATCACCCGTACTGATAGGAATAGACGAATCGACTACGAGAATAGTACCGGGCCGGATTTCATCATTGATCATTGAGTCGCCTTCGACAAACACAAAGTAGGTAGTATCAACGTGTTCAACACAGAGATCCTGAAGGTTCAACCGCTGCTCAATGTGGGTTTCGGCAGGGTTACCAAATCCGGCGGAAACGGCAGAGCCAAACAAGGGAATAGGAACCCGTTGATTCGTGTCAACCTGCCATATATTTTCGTCGGGAATCGGATCAATGGTGTCTCTCATAGCGCCCTCTACTTACATAAAAGTGCTATAATATAGTTTTGTTATATTCTTCGCAAATTCTTATAGGATTATGATATAAATATGGAGCAATATCTTATTTTTAAGCCTGATAAGAACCCTATATGAACTACTATCTACGCTTTTTACGCTACGACAATCCGAGTCGTCAAACGACTACCCAAATTCATCCTGATATTGTGCAAGCAGACTTGCCTCGATTTGGCTACGGCCATATTGTACGGGTGGGTGACGATGCCGACGACCCTAAAACATGGCCGGTTTATATCGTAGCTCATATTGCTCACATGAAGCAAATAGCTGACCCTAAAGAAGCAGGGAAGAACGCCTTGCTGTATACTGTGTATTTGGCTAGGTACGAAGAGTGGCCGCAGTTTAAGCTGCCTGAAATGGTGTTAGAGCCGATTGGTGGAGAGTTGAAGTAACAAACAACGCCCGACAAAAAATCATTTTGTCGGGCGTTGTGTTGGTTGCGTAGTACCGCTTTGTAAGTGCCAACAATAGAATGAAAGCGGTCTAATTGCTTGGCTTTTTAACGACCAAGTTGTTGTTGAATTGAAAGACACCAGTCCAGTACGATTTGTGTATGCTCAATCAGCTTTAGAGATCCTAATAAATGGTTTGTTTCATCGGTAGTAACACCCATTTCTTTTCCAAAATCACTCAGGCCGCATCCTATCCTCTGCTTCAGTTGAATATGTTCAACGAGTTGAGTTTTGGTAGCATTGGTTATTAGGTAATGAGTACTCGTTTTTTCTTCAATAGCTCGTTGAAGAAGTGTGTTCCAGTACTGAAGCTGGCAAATCGCTTCCACCCAATCGCTTAACACACGGGAAAGATGCTGATCAATCGAATTGTCAGGAAAATTATTAATCGAATTAGGCATAGAGTTTTACAAATCTTTGAGGATAGACGAAGCGTTACTTACTGATTTGTAAATAATGGAAGGATGTTGATATAAGCTAATTAAAAGTAAATTTCTTATTGATAAGTTTATATGAAATAAAAGTCGTATAGGCTAATTTCTTCTCTACATCAACTAGATAACTCTTATCATGCAACCACAAAAAGCCCGGCTTCAAGAGCAGTCGGGCCAGGTTTAGAGGAAGGCAGTTAACTACAAAATTATTGACTGCTCTACATAAAGAGGATCTATTCGATCAAGTTGACATAGACTTTCGTGCATGACCCGTTTATATTGAGCTAACAGATTTACAAATTCATTCGAGTTCAGGGTCGAAGTTGTAATATTGTCTAATTCAGGATCTTGTAAATTCTCCTTATTCATATATGATGAAATGTATATTTAGTTTACCAAATGTAACTTTATTTTGTACTTGAATAACCGTTCAATATATAATTTAGGGAAAACCCGACACTAGAGAATGAAAGGTGATTTCACTACTCAGTAGATGTATAAGTTGAGTCTGTGCTTGTTATCGTTTGCCTTTAGCTAAAGCGTCTATTCGGCTAAACAGCTCAATGGTTCGCTGTTTGAGCCGCTCTTCTCGCCGGTTTATTCTTTCTACTTTTTTCACTAATTGCTCTGCATGCAGCATCGCTTTGTGGGAAGTAATGGATGCTTTTCTTGACAGGCATTTATAATCAACTAAATCCTTGTTGATTAGCGCCATCGCTTCTTTAGTGTTCGTGGATGACATATTCGTTGCCATTAAAAGTGCTAACTATTGACCTTGTATCCTAAACGATGACTACAAATAAGCCAGCCCCCAACCCCGGAAGCTGGCTTACTAAGCACCATGATTAAATAATCCACTCTTCTCTAACTGAGCTAACAGTCAATGCGTTATCAACAGTAAGGCAACGGCACAAATAAACCTGGACGTATTACCCCCAGGCTTACTAAATCCAACCGTATTAATAATACTAGCATAACACGCTGTGCGAAGAAGTAGGGTTTATAATGAGAATACGGCACAAATAAGCCCGAACGCATCGCACACGGGCTTAATTAACTACAGCTAACTCTATCTGCTTATTTTACTGGTGCTATCATTTAGTGAGTAGTAGGACAAATAAACCCGGACGTACAACATCCGGGTTTACTCAATCATACTTATTAATCCTCGTCATATAACATGCTGCCGTTATAAGTGCGATTTATAGTGAGAATATGGTACAAATAAACCCGAACGCATTGCGTCCGGGTTTACCAACCCACTACTTTATTAAAACCTTCCTACCTAACTTACTGCCGCTGATCCTGCGCTTTATAATGAGGCAAAGGCACAGCACAAATAAGCCCGAATGTATTACATCCGGGCTTATCAACTTAACCTAGAATGATTAGGCTTTAGATGCTTAATCTACTGTTCAAAAAAAAAAGCCCGACTTCATCGCGAGTCGGGCTTTTCAGTTAATCTATCCATATTATGACTAAATCGCAGGCATGACGCGATTTAGATAGTCAGATCAAGATAGGGCTTGATTGTCCTTGCCCCGTTCGGTGAGCCAGTTTTGACTAGAATTCAAGCCGCCTGGCGGTACTCAACCGGCGTCATAAACTTCAATGCTTGGTGAGGCCGTTCCGTGTTGTACTCCACTAACCACCCCGCCACTATTTGACGTACCTGCCGGATACTCGTAAAAATATGAGCATCTAACACCTCCCGGCGAAACGTCCCGTTGAACCGTTCGATATATGCATTCTGCGTGGGTTTGCCCGGTTCGATCCAATGCAAGCTCACTTCCTTATCCAAGCACCAATCCTGCAATGCCTTACTGATAAACTCGGGTCCATTATCACTGCGTAACCGCTCAGGTTTACCATACTGCTCCACTAACCGATCTAATAACCGGGTGACTCGTTGAGCGGGTAGTGAATAATCCACTTCGATGCCCAAGGCTTGTCGGTTATAATCGTCCACCACATTCAGGGTGCGAAACTTGCGACCCCTGGTTAAGTGGTCCGACGTAAAATCCAGCGACCAGCATTGATTGCAAGCCGTGGCTTTGGGCAGCGGCTTACGCACAGCCTCGGGTAGACGCTTTTTCGTCTTTCGTCGTAAACTCAATCCTAACTTTTTGTATAATCGCCTGACCCGCTTATGATTCACTAGCTCCCCCTGCTTGCGCAACCGGCGATAAATCTTGAGCACACCCCACTGTTTATGGCGTCGAGCCAACTGCTCAATCCGACAACACAGCGCTTTGTCCTTGTCTCTGATGGCGGCTGGCTCAGCCACTGCGTTGCGACTCAGACCCACCCAGTGACAGGCTTTACGTTGACTAATCTGTTTGTAGTCAACCATCCACCTGACTACTTCTCGACGTTGGGCGGGCCTCACCACTTTTTTGCCAGTGCCTCCTTGATGATTTCGTTTTGTAAACTCAGCTCGGCATACATCTTCTTTAGCCGCCGATTTTCGTCTTCCAGCTCTTTAAGGCGCTTTACTTCGGAGACCTGCATACCGCCATACTTGGCTCGCCAATTATAAAACGTGGCCTCGCTGATGCCATGTTGACGGGTGATCTGCGTGACGGTCTGTCCGCTATCCTGTTGCTTAAGAATCGCTACGATTTGCGATTCGGTGAATCGTGCCTGTTTCATTTCCCCTTTGTCAACCTGTGAAAGTTAGTTTTTTTACTCTACTTTTCACTGGCTCACTTTTAAGGGTTCAGGACATGATCCTTGCTTAAAGATAGTAATGTCAAAAGCAACTCCGACCAGAAACAAACGCGTAGTTCTATTAAACAATATGCTTAGCAATTAAGCTCTGGCATAGATTATGAACTTACCCGGTGGTTGGTTCGTCCGAAAACAGTTGGTAAATTTGAATTAAGAAAATGCCTTTTTTTTTAAGTTAGGAATCTTGGTACTGACCGCTGGATCTTCTGGCGGTTTTGTCTTTATAGACCAACGTCATCCCACTAATGTTGCCAACAAAAAAGCCCAGTGTCAATGCGCACTGAGCTTTTAATAGTCTATCTAAACAGGTTTAGGCTAATGACGGCCTAAACAGCTAATCGGTACCACTATTCATACCAGTGAACGGATTGTTACAATAAAAGTTCGATAAAACCTATAGGGTTTAGCTTATTAAAATAGTTACGTACTTATTTCAGATAGTTGTTGTACCAATTAATGCAAGAGTCGATAAAGGAAAGAGCATCGGTAGAAGGCCATGAACCAGGACAGACTTTTTTGTAGCTTTCTTTCAAATTCGCAAATGTTTGGTTTTTACGTGAAACAGTTAGCTTAGGGCCTATGTTATTTGATGCAATAGTTACTACTAATGCTCATACTTTTCTTTTTAGTAAAAAATCCAATAGGCGAAACCCACTCTTTGACTTACTGGGGTGAATCAATTGAAGACTGTTTTGAGTGTCTTAATGCGCTCGTACAGGGTAAATGGAAGTTGCTTGATGCTCAGTTGATGGAAAATGGCAAGCGGATTTCTTTACCTATAGAGGCTTTTGACGGCTTTTCGATGGATAAGCCGCTTCGACAACTTTCTCAAGAATGGCAGACTATATTATCAGAATCGACATAGGATTGAGAAAATTACACGAGCTCGGACACTGGCCGTAGTTTTTGACCCATGGATAATACTAGCGGGCGGGTGTGAATTGCTCGATCAATCACTCAAAGTAATCAACTGGTTGTAGATCTTTATTAAGTACTATCGATATAGTATCTGTTGGAATTTTTACATCAGCACGATACTTGTAAAAGAACTTGACCTTGTAGGCGTCCTTTGTCGGGTTAACTCTATTCCTGATAGCTGCCTTGGTTAACGAATCCTTTGCCAAGTAATACCTAGCGGTGTCAGAATAGCGATTGCCTTTTTTTATGTTTAAGCTATCAACGTAATACTGATTATCGATTGCTACTCGATAGCTTGATTCCTGGAGAGTCTTATAGCTATTATAATGGGCCAGGTAGTAGACGCTTTTGGTGCTATCAATGTAGTTACTATCAACCATAGCGTACTCGATAAGGTGTATGCCAAGCAATTCCGCATCTGGGTCGTATTGCCGAATCGCATTGACTAAGTCTTCTTTTACACTTTCTTCTTTGGACTGACAGTTGTAGACGAATATTACAAAGGATATAATGTATAGATGTAATTTCATAGTTTTATATACTTATATACAAAAATAACTAAACTGTTATGTATTAATATATTATAGTAGTAACATTTACTAATTGGTACAAAGAAGATGTAAGCTGATCAAATAATGAACTATAAGCCTAGATTGGTATCAAGGCCACTACCCAAGTTTAGGCTTGCCAAACCTACGAATACGAACCTTGTACATAAATGAGGATCATCAATAAACAACAAAGCCCGACTTGTATTAAGGTCGGGCTTTATTTGCAAGCGTTTATCTATTGAACGTTTTTTCTGCTTCTCGTATCTCATAACTTAGTTGATCAACTAAGCCGTTTAGGATATTCAATCTCCCTTTTATTTTCGTCCACAATTGGCTAGTGTGAGTTTCTGCGCCTGTAAATCCCTCAAAAATGAAACTAGCCTCACTGTTTTCATACCGAAAATCATTGTCTCCGGTCTTTAGTTCGTCCACAAGTAAGTCCCACATTGCAGTAACTTTCCCCTGAAAGCGGTTGTAGTAGGCACTACTCAATGTTCCCGCAAATGATCTTTCTGCCTTGGGGTGGCTCTTTATCGGAGACATATCGAAGCGCATTTCATTGGTGTAAATAAAACTGGCTAATGCATCCATTAACCTATAAGCCTCTTCTACTAAAATCTTTCTCCTAGCTACGTCAGTATACGACTGTTTTTTGGGAAAGTTTTGTGGAGCGAGATTTTCTGACGCTCCATCGGTTGTGGTTGGCGTGTTTTCTTGGTCAGCCATGATTTGTTGTAAGTTTTAAGGGGTTATATGATTAGTTTTCGCTCGTTTAGTTATTCTGTATCACCAATAATACCGGCTACGAGCGCTTTAAATTCGCCTACTGTTATAGAGGTAATAGGCCTTGCATCGATCTCTCTCACCTCGTCTTCGTACTTTGATAAGCGGGCCTCAACTCCTTCCTTCTTGTGCGCAAAAGCACTTATTCTTATTTCATGCAGAGGGAGTACACTTACTGGTATATCACGGTGATGCGGCCAACTCGGGTCGTCTGCGTGTTCGAGTCTTTCCAGAAAGTCCAGCAGTTTTTTGTAAGTCGCTAAAGCTGGTTCATCCTCTGGAGCTATAGTTTGATTATCTATAGACTCTTTGAAACCTGGATCGTCAAACTTTTCAATGTACGCTCTTAAAGCGGCTTGGTCTTTCTTTTTGATTATTGGATACATGGTCATCAAAAGGTTAAATTAATAGTGCAATACACACTTTCTAATTGGGAACAAAGTGATGTATCTATTCTTTTTATAACCTACATCACAGTTTTGTGAATGATTTAAAACAAAAAAAATGCCCAGCTTCAAACTGAGCTAGGCTTTCTGTATTCTCTATCCATAGTAACCACTTAGACGATGGCTATCGCCAAAATAATCAGGCCAGTATGATTGACCTTAGCTGTAAAGTTACACCCATATAAGATGGTGCGCTGTTGAGTCTGAGGTTATTTTTATCGTAGAGGGTGGGAAATAACGACCGATGGATAATGGTCAAATGTAAAAAAGCTATTGCCCTACCGCCGTATATTTTACAGCAATAGGGCAATAGCTACAGAAATAGTAGAACTTGCTTACTTAACAACAAAGCGCTTTGTTTCTGAGGTGTTATTGTCAAAAACAGCTTTGAGATAGTAAGTCCCAGGCTTGAGGTGTCTGACGTCAACCTTAATATCTGCCTGATTAACTTCATGACTGTAATCACCAATTAGATTGTTGCTTTCGTCGTATACGTACAGGTTTTTGGCCGCTTCGCTATTTTTTCCTCTTTTAGTTAAGTTGTTGCCTTCATTTGGCAGGCCCGCTATATTCTCAATCCGCACATTAACTTCATTTGACGCTGGAATAGGATAAGCCGCCATTCTAGCTCCTGAAGGATCACCAATATAGATACCCGTTTGAGTGGATGAAGTGGCGCAACCATTATTCATTGTGACAAAAATGTATCTACCCTGTTGATTATAAGCAGGTTTATCGAAATATACATTGTTGCCAGATTGTGCATAGATCGAAATGCCTGGCATTGGAGCAGGATATGTCGAGAATGTATAATCTGGACTATACGAAGCCGAAACATTTAAACTATGTGAACCCGTTGTGGCAACAAAAGAGGGTGACGATCCGTAATAAATTGGGCCGTTATCCAATTGAGCAGATGTCAAGTAAGACGAAAAGTTACATTGATAGTAGGCATAAGCTGAATAGTAAGATGGTGGAACATCTCCAGGAGCGTGTCTAACCACTGGACCCGCACCCCATTTTGATAAATACCTATTCGCTATAGCTGTTACAACAGCAGAGTGATCCCCACTATACCTTACTCTTACTCGGTATAAGCTTGAGTTAGAAGTAGAAATGTAGCTGTTATCGTTTATATATGTACTCACTGCTCCATAGTTGGGATCATCCAAAGCAACTTGTCTTCCGTTGACCTGAAACATATTCCAAGCATAACCATGACAGTTATACGCATTAGAGGAGTTCGAAACTACTACGCAACTACTTCCGTAATAGCCATTTTGAACATCACTTTGAAATGAGTTCAACTGCGATTGGGAATAGTTGTAGGAGAAGTAAGATGCAGGGGGAACAAGTGTATTATTCGGTGTGTAGATATTTTGTGCCGATAAAGCGGCAGGAAGGCTAACAAGGAAGATTAAACGTTTTAGCATGGCTAGTTAGTTTTTTGAGTATAATACTTTTACTTCTTTCGCATCAGTGATGAACTGATTGTAGGTGACGTTAAGTGCTTTCAGCGCCTTATTTCCCTGGCAATCGTAAATAGTACTAGCTGGACTTGAGCTATAAATTTCCTCTACCACGAAGTAAGGCTTTGATTGATAGTCAACCAGTTTAACGGCTCTATATCCCGCTTTGTAGCTATTCAAAGTAGTGACGATTGACTTAAGCCAGTCTAGGTCGTTTATAGGATCAGCTACGTTACAGGAAGCCTCTGGGTTGCTTACCTCTGGTTGTGGCTTATCATCTGACTGACTGGCTTCGCAACTTAAAAATGTAGTCGTCAATGCCAGTAACGCGATTTTAGCTAAAGTTTTCATAACTGTTTTAGTTTAACAGCGCCAGAGAAGCGCTTAAAGATTTTAATATTGGATCAACGATGTCTTGGTCAAATGGAATCATCCTAGTTTGAAAAGACTCCATTTTTTTGCTGGCTGGAAGAACTGATATTACCTTCAATTCTGCGATTGTAGGTATGACTTTGGCAGCTAAAAAAGCGGTTGTAACAGAACCAAATCCGCCAAGTTCCTCCTTGTACGCTAGTTTCTCCTCGTATTTAGCATAAATCGTTTTCAGAAATAATTTCTTCTTTTCTGCAGATAGTTTACCAATCAGTAAATCATTACTCATCATAAGCTCGACCCCATGAAGACGTAGCGAATATTCCCCTTTTGCGATATCTGTTTTCAGAGTATCTATTCTTGAGAAGTTCTCCTTTTTATAAAAGTCGGCCATTACCTCAAGTGCATTAGGCCGCTTCAAGAGTTCGCTATAACCGTTGAATGAACCCATCGAGTTTCTAAAGCCCTCAATCGGGCTATTGGCGAAAGCGTAGCTTCTAAAGAAAGGATGCTTAGTACAAAGCGTGAACAATTCTTCGGTAGGCAGTTTGGTAACGATGTCTTCCGGTATTTGACAGGCTTTGATCCGCTCACTAACATCGTTCAACTTTGCCCATTCTTCGCTACCCGGCTTCACTGGGTAATCCCAACTCTGTCCGCTAGCGAAAAGTGTGCTACCTACTAGGATAGCGTTTAACAGCAGCAATCTAATTGTAGACTTGTACATAATGTAATTAATTAAGGTTTAAATGTGAATAAAATAATTAATTACACGAAAGGTAGAATATATTTACAAGTATGCAAGGCTTGCAATATTTAATTTTTTTAACGGTATTTTAATACATATTAAACGGTATACAAACATGATACGGTGACACGATGTTGAGTTTCAGAGTATTGTATATAGCAGTTGAAGAGTTAGATTTCTGGTTGTATTCTCCTGTTAAAGACAGCGTACTTAGTGGGCAAGTAGTGATACATTGTACAGGTGTAGTAGGAACAAACATTAATTACTGACCGATGAATAATAGTAAAGTGGGTTCGTATAGCTTCATAGGGCTATATTTGGCCTTGTAACAAGAGTTAGAATGTCAGAGATAACAGAACAGGTCGGGAATCAGATTAGGGAAGCCAGAAAGCGCAGAGGATTGACTTTGAAAGAGCTAGGCGAAAAAGTTGGCGTTTCTGAGTCTGTAATGAGCAGATACGAAAAAGGTAAAATCAACTTCACTGTTGATTCGCTTCAAAAAATCTCATCAGAATTAGGCACAAAGCTTAATATTAACCTAAGCACGGATTAATATTTTTTGCCCTATAACTTGCATATCAGTTACAGTTTATCTATATTTGTATTGTCAATGAGGGAGCGGAACTAGCGGCATAGTACTTCAAAGAGTTGCCCCGCTTAACGGTAGACACCCGAAAAGACATAAAAATACCCCGCGCTACTGCCTGAGAAACAAAACGCGGGGCTTGTAAACCAAACCTATCAGATTTATGCTTACAACGGAGCAAAACTACGCATCCGGTGGGGATTCTACAACCCTAACCGAAGGGGCTACAGCTACAGCCCAAAATTACCCTGTCAACTTCTGGATTGAGTTCACAAGCTGCAATTAGCCATGCAAGAGCTAATTCAAGTAACTACAGGTGGGCAAGGTCAACCCGTAGTAGCGGCCCGTGAACTGTATGAATTTCTCGGCCTCAACAAAGCGGCTTTTGCTCGGTGGGCAAAGAAGAACATTGAGAACAACACCTTTGCTCGAGAGGGTGAAGATTGGGAGGGGTTCAACACAATGTTGAACGGTAATGAAGTCAAAGACTACGCGCTGACTTTAGATTTTGCCAAACGGTTAAGCATGTTGGCACGAACCGAAAAGGGCGAACAAGCAAGACGCTACTTTCTGGACTGCGAAAAGAAGCTTAATGGCCCCGCCGTTCCTTCGACCGAGCAAGTTCTAATCCAACTGGTAGCCCAAAGCAATCAGCTACTCGCCAACCAGCAGGAGCAACTTAACCAACTTCGCGCCGATATGGATTCTATTATGCGCGGTCAACGTCCAACGTCCCAATCCCGCAAGCAGATTGCGCGGCCAACCCCTCATTTAGTTGGCCCACCAAAAGGTCCAATTCCTGGCAACGGTTTACGTCAGGCTATCAACCGCAAGGTTATTGAGTACTGCGGCTATCACGGAGCCGAACAAGGAGCCACTTACAATTACTTATACCGTCGAATGAATGAGGTGTATGTAATCAATGTGTACCGGCTTATTCGAGTAGGCGGAGAGAGCTTGTTAGACGCTTTAGAGCGGTACGGCCATTTAGAAAAGCTGTACTCACTGATTATGGCCGAACTGACCTACGTAGAAGAATGAGCTATGCAAACGGCACATACTACGGTTCATTGCCTCGCTGTAAGTGTAGGGCAACTGGTTCGCTACGTTCCCGCTAGTTTGATCTTGCGTATAGAGGGCTGCGGTAACTACTCGTGGGTTTATACGAGAAACGGAGAACGGTATTTAGTCAGCAAAACGCTATCACACTTGGAACTCCAAGTGCCTACTTTCTGGCGGGTTCACAAGTCGCATTTGGTCAATCCACAGTACATACAGGACTGTATTGCGTCGGTTCGGAGAAACAGCCTTTTGAAGCTTAACAATAACCAGTCGGTCACAGTAGCGCGTCGCTTGAAAGCAACGGTTTGCCGACTCTTAAAAGAAAAACCCCGTACCGCTACAAGCCTGAGAAACTTAGGTACGGGGTCGATAGTGCCACAATCTAACCATGAAATCAGATGAACACCACAGATCAAAGTAACAACGAAACCCCGCAAACTGCAAGCCCACAAATCAAAGTCAATTCTCGACTCACTTTAACCCAGAGCGACGCTCACTTGATTGACTTGATGAACGACCTGTCGTTTATGAGTGGCCTACGCGATGAAGTACGGGACTGGTTTTTGGCTTATGCCTCAAGTACCGAGTTTGGCAACGCGTCTAATAGTTGCGGCAATTTTGAAACGTTGGACGGTTTCTTTAGTGCGGTTATCCTGAAAGCGGCCAAACATCAACTAGCGCAGAAAGGAGGACAAACCAATGAATAGTCTGTCTCCCCTTCTGTCACGGCGCGAACGTTTACGTATATCCGTTCGCTTTCGGCTTCGTCCCGGCCAAACCAGCGATAAACCGCGTCAACTCTACATTCGACTGAAAGTTGATGGTACAACGTGTGCTGACTATAGCAGTGGGGTCTACGTACAAGTTGACAAATGGAACTCTCAGGCGCAAAAGCTTATCGGCTATTCCAAACTAGCTCAAGAAGCCAATCAGGAACTAGAAGCTATTGTAGCCGAACACAAAACGTTACTTGCTGAACTAATGCGCTTGCAAAAGGCGGGTATACTGGTTCAGTCCCCAACGGCGGAGGTTGTCAAACAGCATTGGACGCGGAAAACAACCTTAGTGCCCACCCTACTAGCGGCCTACGATCAACAGTTGACCTATTTACGTTCGCTGGACGGTACGCCCGATGCCAGAGAAAAACGAACGCTTGACAAATGGGAAAACGGCAAGCAGCACTTAACGGCTTACATCGAAGAACAAAAGCAGGGACGGTTAACAGCGGATTTGATAACCCCTTTGTGGGCCGAAGGCTACTATCATTGGCTTATCAAACGACCACTCGGTTTAGCGTCAGCGGCTCGGTATGTGGGCTACTTACGGGCAAGTATTAATCACTTGGTAGCCAGTCAGCAAATTGCCCGTAACCCGATTGAGAACTACTATCCCGACAAAGGCAAAGACAAGCCGGTTTACTTTCTGGAAAGCGTTCATTTAGAGCGGCTGTGGGGGTTAGAAGTTACGGGCTTGCCTACCCTGGCTTTAGTAAGAGATTGGCTTTTGTTGATGTGCTATACAGGCATGGATCAACCGGATTTAGAACGCTATGTGGTTAATCCGTCTGCGTTTGAGCAACCCACCGAATCGGGTAGTATGATCCTGATAAACCGGGGTAAAACCGATTTGACCGCTTGCGTTCCACTACTCCCCGAAGTTAACCGCATACTCTCGCTGTACCCAAACGGTATTCCTACCCTGACGAATCAGGCGATGAACCGCTGGACCAAGATCGTACAGCAGCAGATTGGTTTTGATGAACGACTAACAACCAAGATTTGCCGTAAAACGGCGGGGGCTTTATTTCTCCGCTTAGGCTTTCGGATTGAAGAGGTGAGCAAGGTATTAGGCCATTCTTCCATACAAACCACGCTCCGCAACTATGTACGAGTGACAAGCGCAATGGTTGAAGCGGGTATGCGTAGGGTTCAAGCGTCGGGCGGTAGTCAGTACCCCTTTAAGCACATGCACAAAGCGTCTTAACCCACCTAAACCTAGCCTTCAAACAAATCCCATGTATAATTCATTATTCATCAATTTCTATTTCCGTAAGTCTACTACGGACGCTACGCTCGGCTCGGTCAACGTTCGGGTAACAGTCAACGGTAAACGCATAACGCTCGGTACGGTTACATCAGTAGCCGATTCCAGCCTGCCTAAGTCGGTTATGATTCAGCGCGATCATTGGGATAAGCGCAAGCTGAAAGTAAAACCCCAAAGTCCACACGCTGTATTGCTTAATAAGGCCATTGCCGACTGTGAGCAGAAACTACAGAAGGTCTACGCGCAGCACGAAAGCTTCGATCAGAAAATGACGGCTAACGGCTTGAAGGGTGTCGTCAAACACGGTCAGCGGATGCTACTCACCTTTCCCGCTTTAATCGACAAGTTTCTCGAAGAGCGGATAGCCCTAAAAACCAAAGCGTCAACTGTGAATACCTATCGGTTTAAAACGCGCCCGCTGTTATCGTTCTTAGAGTCTGAGGGTTCTTTGGACCTGCCCGCCGTTGACTTTACACCCGGAACGCTCAAACGCTACCGGACGTACTTAATTACCCAGCGGGGTAACTCGGATCGCAACGCCGACAAAAGCTGTCAGGTGGTGAAAACGCTACTCTTATGGGCCGCTGAAAGTGAACTAATCCACAAAAACCCCTTGATGAACATTCGGATCAGGGTTGACAAAACGCCCAACCTGGAATGTGTGACGCAAGAGGAATTGACTGTTTTGCGGGAAGCGGTCTTACTCCCTCAAATGCGGGAAGTGGCTGACTGTTTCGAGTTTGCTTGCTACACAGGACTAGCTTATCAGGACATGAAAACCCTGTCTCCTAAGAACCTGCAACTGGTGGAGGGTAAACACTGTATAGTAGGTTACCGGATGAAAACGGGTACGGAGTATTGTATTCCGGTTACGGAGCGGGTTTGGGCCTTGATGGACAAGTACGAAGGGGTCAACCTGCCTTTGCCCGCGCTTGATGATTATAACCCGTTACTCCGGCAAATCATGTTCACCGTAGGCATTGACAAACGGATTACGTCACACACGGCCCGTAAGACCTTCGCGGATTGGTGTATCAACGAAGTGGGGCTCAGTGAGGAAGCTACGATTGTGGCAATGGGTCAGAAAAACGCCAAGGAGCTAACCCCGTACCGCAAGACCAGACCTAAACGGTTGCTCGCTGAGTTCCCTACGGACTTGATGCGTCGACAGATTGATCGGGTTCCGTTTAAGCAGATCGTTAAAGCGTCGTAAACAATGGGGGCTTCTAAAGCGGTGAGAAAGGGTGGCAAAACTGCCCTTTCTCAGTCGATCCGTAGGCTAGAAGAATACGAACACTGGAAACGTTCGGTTTTCCTTCGAGATCGGTTCACTTGTCAGCATTGCGGAGCGCGGAACGGTCGCAAGCGAGTAATTGAAGCTGACCACATTAAAAGCTTTTCTAGTCTACTCGCTGAACACGGAATTGACAGCATAGGAAAAGCTAAAGAGTGCTTGGAGTTGTGGGAGGTTTCCAACGGGCGAACCCTTTGCCATACCTGCCACCAAAAGACCGATAGTTATCCACGAAACTTTGTCGATAAACCCAAAAAGAAGAAACGAAATGCCAGGAAAAAAGAAGGAATTTAGACTTACTGACATTCAAAAGCAGGATATTATTGATGCCTACGAACAAAGAAACAGGATTGCGGAAATAGCTGAACAGTTTAATGTGAGTGAAGCTACTGTATGGTACACTGTTAGTAAAGCCGGTAAAATTATAAAGCCTAAGCGCGTTTCGAGTGAAGATAAGCAAAGTATATCTAACGCATATCAGCAAGGTTGCTCAACATCTGATTTATCTGAGCGGTTTGGTTTGTGTCAAGTTACTATTCAAAAAATTGTAAAGTCTGTTCATGGAAGCCTGCGTAAGCGATTTACCACCGAAGAAGAGCGCAACTTGATTATAGTCGCTTACAGGCTCGGCAAGTCTAGCTATCAAATTGCAGAAGACTTTGGTATAAGCCGACCTTCCGTTTGTGACATCATTAAAAAAGCAGGAATTAAGATTAGAGGTTTTTCAAAGCTCACAAAGCAGGAACGCGGAGAGGTAAGAACCGCTTATTTAAGTGGTGTTCTGACTAGCGAGTTATCGAAGCGGTACGGTATAGCGCCAGAAAGCATCAGGGCAATTTTAAAGAGGTTTGGGATAGATACAGGTTGGGGTTCAAATGAGGCCCAAAAGTTAGCCATAAAGAATGCTTACAAAGCCAAAGGTGTTAGATACCGTGGCGAAAAAGCTAGTCAATGGAAAGGGGGTAAAACTAGTCTTAGCTTAAAAATTAGAACATCTGCTAGGTACTCACAATGGCGCAAGTCTGTATTTAAGCGCGATAAATTCACCTGTCAACATTGCTGCTTGACAACATCGGAATCAAGGATAAAAATAGAAGCGGATCATATTTACCCGTTCGGTCGAATACTTCAAGATTATAAAATAAAGACGATTGAAGATGCCGATCAATGTAGCGCACTTTGGGATACTGACAACGGTAGAACGCTTTGTGTTGATTGTCACAAAAAGACGGATACTTATGGTAGAAAGGTAGTAACAGCAGCGATTTAACAAAAAGGCGGATTCGTGAAAGAGTCCGCCTTTTTTCTATTTCAGCGACTAGAATCCTGCTTCCGCCTTGTTCAGCGACAATTTACTTCTGCTTGATGGAGTCTAATTTCGTTTTTGCGGTAACAAGCAAGTTTCGGACGCTCGCAATGTCGCTTTTATTGTGATATGAATTTGTACTACCTATTCTACCGCTTGTTATCGACAGTTTAATTTCCCCTCCCTTGCTGGTATAAGTAGTAAATTTCAAATCTCCTTTTGTTTTATAATCGGCTTGAAAATCATCTAGCTTGACTGATGATTTGTCGATTTTATCAATATAGTCTAAGCCTTTTAGAAGGGATTCTATTTCGTCGTAATCAACATAGGAAGTATGCTCTCTTTCAATTCGGCCTGACTGCTTAACCTCAATGGTAATACCATGCTCTTTCCTACCACTGGTTGGGTTTGCTACCTCCTGACTCTGAATTATAACAGACGAATCGTACAAGCCCTGCACTGTTCCAATGGTTGAGAAACTCGTAACCAATACTATTCCATCCTGTGCAATAAATGATTCTAACTTGGTTTTGGGCTTGTCTGGATTTGTAGCGACAGAGGTAGTTATTTGACTGAAACCTGACAGTGTTTGTAGTGACAAGAGAATGGCGCCAACTATCGTATAAACTTTTTTCATATGTATTTTTTTACCTCAAATGTAATTGCATAGGTATTCATATATCTACTCCTTTACTATTCGGCAAATACCTCTTACTTTTACAGTTATTAGTGTGACAACTAATTTGCCAAGTTGGGTAACTATAATTATTGTTACAATTCTACTCGGCCTTCCTTTTCCTGTCGGAGTCGCTACATCGTTCGGCTGTTCAACCTTTCTAGTACGTCCTCTTATTTTCCTACTTCCTATGAAGACGATAGGTGTCAGAACGCGTTACCAGACTCCGCATTGAAGCCGTTTCGGATTTGCCCGACATAGCAACACAACTTTCTGAGTTAATACGCTTAGAAGGCAAGCTTCTCGAATCGATGAATCAGGCGAATCTAAGCGCCCGCACTGGTTCGATTCAGCAGATTGAGGCCATTAACGCTGTTTCCGCAGCACTGGAAAAGCAGCGTACTTCCAGAAAAAAGGCCGACGACGAAGCCGTTGAAGGCACGAAGGCGATTCAAGCGCAAATCAACAACATTACCAGTGGACTGAAAACGTTTACAGGTATGGTTGCGTCGGCTTTTGCTGTCGCGGAGATTAAAAACTTTGGTGAGTCGATTATTGAGGCAAAAACCAGAATCGACAGTGTACAAATTTCCTTAGAGACCATGCTCGGCTCTAAAAAGGAAGCCGATGCATTGTATGCCCGCGTCGTTGAACTGAGCCAGAAAACACCGTTTAGTCTCCAGGAGGTAAGCGAACAGGTCGGAAAACTTAAAGCGTACAACATTGAAACCGCCGACTTAATCCCAACAATTACAGCCTTGGGTAATATCGCGGCAGCGGTCGGCAAAGAGAAGTTACCACAGTTAACACTGGCTTACGGCCAAGTAGCCAATACCGGCAAGTTAATGCTTAGTGAGCTTCGCCAATTCTCGGAAGCAGGTGTACCATTGTTGAGCCTCATCGAAAAGTCCTACGGCAAGACCTCCGCCGAAGTTCAAAAGATGGCAGAAGATCACCAGATCAGCTTTGCAATGGTTCGTAAAGCCATACTAGATGCCAGTGAAGCAGGTGGAAAGTATGCGGGCCTAATGGAAAAGCTTTCTAAGACGGTCGGCGGTGAAATATCCAACTTAGCTGATACGTTCGAGGTCGCAAAAGCTCGCATCGGTGATTTCTTTGAGGATCAAATTAGCGGAGGCACAGCCCGGTTAAAAGGGCTGATTGATACCCTTGCCGGTAGTAACTCAGCTATTCAGAGGACAGTAACGTTTATTGAGTCGGCGGCTGTCGCTTTCACTACTTGGAAAGTAGCTATGAATGCCGCCGGAGCGCAACAACTCATCCTCAATGGCTACACTAAAGCAAGTGAGGCCGTAATGGGTACGTATAACCTGGTAATGATTCTTGTCAAAGGATCAACCGAAGGCTTCACCCGTGCTCAGCAAGAATCGGCGGTTGCTTCTCGTACCATGTGGGCAACGCTCGCGTCGAATCCAATCGGTGCAGTTGTCGCTTTAGTGGGTCTAGCAACATCGGCGTATTTAGCATGGGAGGCAGCTACGGCAGAGGTTACTACATCGATTGGCGAACAGGAATTAAACCTGAAAACGGAAATATCGTCAATTAACTCATTGGTTGAGGTTGCTAAAAATGCAGCAATAGGTACTCAGGAAAGGAAGGATGCAATTGCAACGCTCATTGCCAAGTATCCCGAGTATTTTTCTGGGCTTAACGCAGAAAAGACCAGCAATTCGCAATTGCAGGGCATTCTTGATAAAGTCAACGGCTCTTATATGACCCGTATCAGTTTGGCGCGACAAGCGTACAAGTTAGAGGGGATTCAGGAAGAGATGAAAAAGAATCTAAAGGAAGAGGAAGAGATTTTACGCGCCTTTCCGGAAGATCTTCGTACCAAATACGGCGGGGATATTAATAAAGCCATACAAGACGTATTTGCTAATCCAGCGGTATTCGACCGCATAAAAACCGACTGGCTAGGTCAGGCTGACTTCAATTTAACCCGCGCCAAAGAGGTTGGCGAAAACCTCAAACGCCTAGCCGCTGAAGATGCCAAAATCCAATTGGATGCTCAGAAAAGCGGACAGGTCGCAAAAGCCGCTGAGCTTGAACAAATCAAGAAGCATTACGCAACACTTAGAGAGCAAGCAGATGGTAATGCGAAAGAGATCGCCAAAATAAATGCTGACGAAAAGGTTGCGCTCGCCAAAGCGAACGGTACTTACAGAGAAAAGGAATTAGCCGACACCATCACCCACGCCGAAAAGACTAAGACCGTCACACTCCTTTCAGCAAAAGAAATTGCTGTCATCAAAAAGGAGGCTGGTGATAGTGAAAAACTGGACAGGTTAGCTGACCTAAAGGACCAACTTGATTATCTAAATAAAAAAGAAGCAGAAGAAATTGAAGCGGTTAATAAACGAATCGTCAATCGTAAGATTTCGGACGCCCAACTCGCAAAACTAAAAGAGCAGGCCCGTGTCCAAATTGAAACTATCGACACCAAATACGATGCAGAGCGTAAAAAGATTGAAGCCGAAATCGAAGTTGAAAAACAAGCTCGCTTCGTAAAATCAACCCAGGAAACGACTGATAAAATCGTCGTTCTTACGAAACAACGCTTGGAGGCTGAACGAATCTTAATCCTTCTGAACGATGCCAAAACGAACGAACAGCGGGTAGCGGCCTTACGTGAATACAATGATAAGTTCGAATTAAACCTAAAAGACCAAGCGGCCCGCGAACTCAAAATTCAACTAGATGCGTCCAAAAAAGCCTTAGACGACATTGTTGCCAAAAACGGTGAACGGGGTGAAGAATACCGCAAGGCTTATGCTCAATGGTTGAAGGACAACCAGCAGTATAATTCTGCGGTATTAACACAAACTGTTACCGCAGCCAAAGAAACGGCTCAGCAGATAAAGGAATATGAAAAGGAAATTCAGGAGGCCAACCGGGAAACTGCGCAGTTAGATAAAGATACCCTCCAAGTTCAAATTAGGTCACGTAAGGAAATCATTGGACTAACACTTGATTTACTTGGTCAGCAATCAGGAATGGTCGGCCAAGCGAGCCAAGCGATTCGATCAGTGATGAACAATATTGACGGACTTTCGGCCAAATCACTCCAAGCCGCTCAGGACGGAGTAGCCAACGCCAATATCTACCTGAGTAACATCAAGCTAGCCTATGAAGAAGGAACCGCTATTGGTGACGCGGCTATCGCCCGCGCTAATCAGGGGGTAGCCGATGCCAACAATGTAGCCGCTAAAGCTCAAGCCGCCACGGATGCCGCCTTTCTGGGTTTGGTTTCTACGGGCATACAGGTTGTTCTTGCATTAGCTGGAGCGATTCGCGAACGTATGGCCGAAGCCTGCAAAGTTGCCGCCGAAAGTATGGGCAGGTTGCGCGATGTATTTAAGGACATATATGAGCAAATGGCGCAAACCAGCCGTGAGTCCTATGAATTGCAAATGGAAGCAGCTAAGGGCAATACCGAAAAGCAGCTCGCCATTATCAATGATTTCTATAAAACCCAAGACGAATTAGCGAGTAGCTCCGCTCGTATTGATGCAGAGGTTGCTTACCATCAGAAGTTTTTCGAACTCCGTGGTGAGCAGAAGAAAATGCTATTATGGTGGGAGCAGGATGAGCAAGATGCATTGTACCGCGAACAGGCTAGGGCCGCTCAAAAGGTACTACTGTTTCAAGCAAATATCGACGCTCTTGAACGACAAAAACTAAAGGCGAAGGAAGTTCACGAAACCCAACTCGCCGACATCGATGCTTACAATCAGCGCTTCAAAGAGGCCGTTGATGAGCGTATTGATAAACTTAACGAAGAGCTAGAAAAAGCCAAAGCAATCAGGGAGCAGGAATCGTCCGATAAGCAACTCCGTCTTGAAAATGACGATACGTTCAGAGCCGAAATCTTAGCCAAGGCAGAAGCCCGCGAAATTCAGAATCTTGAAGAGGCAAAGCAGCGCGAACTACAACGCGCTCAGGAATCCCAGGCAACCGCCGAAGAATTGGCTCGTATCGAAGCCGCTTTCGAGAAGTCAAAAGCCGACACTCACGCTAAATTCGAAGATGCCAAAAAGGACAAGTCGGAACAGGTTAAACTGGCTACTATTGAGATAAAAACGCAGGAAAAGGATAGCGTCAATGCGATGGAATCCGATTCGGCCAAAAAGGTGCTTGCCTTGCAGAATCAGGTAGCACAAAACGAAGCCGAAGCCGCTATCAAAAAGAAGATTGCCAACGCCGAGTATACGAACGCTGTCATTGCGATGAATCAGCAAATCTTCGAAGCGAACAAGCAGATGAAGGTTGCCGAAATTCAGAGTGAAATTGCGATCCTGAATGCACAGAAGTCATGGACAGGCATCGGCAACGGTAAAATCAATGAAGCGATCGGTCAACTGCAGCAAGCTATTTCGACAATTCAGGGCTTGAGTGCGGGAGGGCAAATGGTAGCCGTCGATGGTGGGTACACCTTCAATCCGAACAACAATACGTCAAACTTCAATCTCGATCAGGGAGAATTGCAGTACATCGTTGACATGAACCGGGCCGGGGGGCGCGATAAGATTTCGCTTCGAAACGGGACGGTCGGCGGCCCTAGCCTGCCGGTTCGTGAAGATACCTTGTCGCTACTGCCGGAAGGTCAGGAAGTTGGCTTGTACCGAAATGGCAAGCCTGCAACCTTTACCTACGACGTGAGCGGTAAGCGTGTTGACGTTGTTGATGCGAACGGAAAACCTGTTACCGTTGCTTTCGCCCGGGGCTTTATCCCGTCAACCGGCGAATCATTCTTCAAAGGCTCAGATTTCGTCGAAGGCTTAGGCTATCCGGACGGTCGCGACACCGTGCCGGCGATGGTCAACAAAGGCGAACGGATTGTGCCTACCGTACTCAACAACATCCTTGGCGGAAAGAAACTAAGCAACGAACAGCTTGTCGATAAGGTGCTCGCTCACGACAAGCTGATGCAGATGTTCCCCGATGCGGTTGGCTTGCTCACTGGTTCTCAGGGCGGTTCGATTATGAAGCTACCGGAGCATATCATGAAGGGAGCTGCAACCGATATGTCGGGCGTACGAAAAGACCTGCGCGACGTAAAGCAGGCTATTGAGAATTACAAGCCGCTTCATCTGTCATTTGACGAACACGGCTACACCAAGTCGGTAATTGGTCGCGTGTCAAAAACGACCCTGATTCAATCCTTACTCACCCGTTAACTTGTATGGCAACCCCTAAGAAATTACCCAAAGCCCGTAAGCGCTACTTTATTCAGAACCCTGTTGTCGTACTTGATTTAGCCGATTATGAGCGAATCTACGAACACTTGGTCAGCATGGGCCTGTACAGCAACCAGCCAAAAAATATTAAGGTTGGTTTGGATAGTCGCCATCGGTGCATTCTTAAGGAAATTAAGGATAAAGTTAAAATGGCGCGTCGTCATTACAATATCAGCGAAGGGGCCAGGCTTTACAGCCAAAAGGAAACAGAGTCTAGTTTAAACGAGATGGCTGATGTATTACTATCTCGATAATACGGCGATCGATGCGCCGGTCGGCTTGGATGGGCTGATTCTTCGAAAGATGCGCAATCCGCGTTATTGGGGGTTCTTGCTGGGTAGTATGGGTACGGGGGCAATGTCGGGCATTACCTACCACCAACCCGAAGCAACCCGTTTGCTGGCCAATCAATTCCGGAAGCACGGCACCGAAGCGGTAACACGGTTTCGGATGATCGAATCGGGCTACACCCTGTACGATGGCAACATCGACTATTCAACGTATACAACGGACGGGCAGGTTGTCAGCGTCGATCTTCGGGACGCAAACGAACTGGTTAGTCTGGAAGCGCAGGCGACAACGGATTATAGGTTGACTCCTGATCAGGCCATAACGCTCCATACCCGGCCTTTGGGCGGACACGTTCAATTGCTTACCGATCCGAACGCGTTGACTGTACAGCAATCGTCGATTGGCTCGGTTTCGATTAATCATGCTTTGCCGTTAACGCGAAAAGCGGATAGTGACGAAACGGTGAAGGGTTCCTTAGCGCCGGTCGTAACTCCGCTGGCATTAGATCCTTTTTACCGCAACACAACGACCACTGAGCAGCTTGTTAAATTATCAGGTATCGTTGTCGTGGAAGCAAAAGCCAGTGCAACAGTATCAGTCAAATTGATTGTCGAGTCGGTTAGTGGCGACGGTACTTTACTCGCATCGGTAGTAGTCGGACAATACGGTATAGCGACCACACAAACAACGATTCGCGCGGTCGTTGATCTACGAATTGCGGTACCCGTATCCGGCTCGTGTCGTTTGGTGTGGCGTAGCGATGTGCAGGTTTCTTCGTTTGCGTTTACCTACGTTGATAGTACGGTTGTGTCAGTAACCGACGAAGATGATTTACCTGAATCGACAGCTTACGGCGTTCTGGCAATTGATGCACTCAAAAAGCTTGTTTCGGCATCAACGGCAGGCAAACTATCGGTAAAGAGTGATTTCTTCGAGCGGGGCGAGGGTAAGTACTTCATGATGGCTTCGGGGCTTGGTATTCGGGGCATAAACACTCCATTCAGCACAAGCCTGCAAACGCTGTTTGAGAATCTTTGCTACATCTGGAATCTCAGGTTGTGGATTGATGGCGACACCATTCATATCGAATCACGAAATGCAAAACAAAAGCGGGTAAGTCGGATAACTGATCTATTTACCTTTTCTCAGAGCGTCGCTACTGAGTTTTTGTACAACGAAATCAACGTTGGCTACGAAACCTGGCAGGGTGAAAGTTTACTGGCTCGCGAAGAAATCAACAAATTGATTACCTATACTACGGGTGTAACGGTGCTCCGAAATGTGCTCAATTTACGGTGCACCTTCATTGCCGCGTCAACACTTATCGAAGAGCAGCGCCGAAAACAGTTTGATTCGAAAACGTCGGGGCCCAGCAAAATAGAAGGCAATGACGACAAACTGTTTATGCTCTGTTGCGTACCACACGGTTCGGGCTATCGCGCTGAAACAACGGAACTTAACAAAGATAGTGTCAGTGATTACAGTCCGGACACTTTGTACAATCGGCGCATCACTCCCCAGCAGAATTTGACCCGTTGGGAGCGCGTGATTAGAGCTTCGGGCCCAATAAAAGAGTTTGATCTTACCGCCGTTCCGCAATCAGCTACACCTATGCTGACGACAATAAGCTGTCCGATGGATTTGTACAGCTACTCGCAGATTGGCGACTACATCGAAATAGACGCACCAGGCTACAAAGCATCTGGCGAACTGCTTGATATTGAATACAGAAAATCCCTCAAAGGCGACGAGGCAACCTTAACGATTCTATCCTACTAACATGCAATTGTTCGACGCATTCATTCGGTTTTTTCTGCTTGATGATGACGGCAAAGCGACGCCCCAAAACGGTGTACTGCCCACCGAAAAACACGCGGTTATACCCGCCGTACCCGGTGATTTATTCCGGTTTTTAGTGCCGTGCGCTGATTTGGGCGGTGTTCGGCCCGAATCGACGGGCGTATACATTGGTGAGCAGAAAGTCGGCTTTATTCGCCGTCAGGAAGCGGAAACGTATAGCGAAATCCGTCTTCGGGTGAACAGTGCCGTGTCCGAAGGTGACTACAAACAGTTCGCGCTGCTCGGCGAAATTCCCAATCCAGACCACGCCGTCACGAATCTGGCGCTTAACCGCGCGTGTCTGGCTAGTTCGACGCTCGAAGTATCGAACGTAGGTACGTACGCGCTGACCGATGGCGTTCTTGATAACGGCTTTTGGACAAGCAACAGCGATTACTTTCAGGCGCACGACGAATGGCTTATTATGCCACTGGCTGAACTTTCGCGCATAAACAGCCTAGTTTTCTATGCGCGAAACTCGCGTGACGGCTATACCCACTTTCCGGTATCGGTCCGGCTTGAGATTAGTACAGATGGTACAAATTATTCATTCGTTCGGCAGTGGCTGAATCTTGATCAGCCGTCCGGTTTACTAGCCGTTACGCTGCAACTACCGGAAGCCGTTGACGCTACGCACCTAAAGCTAACCTTTAGCGATATGCGGCTCAACACCTTCGATTCGTCGTACCGTGCGCAGCTCGCTGAGTGGCAGGTTATCGGTTATCCGCTCAGCAAACCGCCGACCATCGAAGCCAATCTGCTCGGCACCTTCAAAAAACAACTGACAAACCTTGGCGACTACGTGCGGGAAATTCGCTCGTTTTTCGAGAGTTATGTCAACACGCCCGTTACCGTCGATGAAGACGGCTCAGAATTAGTAATCAAGATGTATCATACCGACCGATTTGGGCTTGGAAACGTCCGCGTCGGTATTGGCCTAGGTGACGTGTCCGAAAGCAACACAAACGAACCGCGTTTGTCGGTCCGCTTCAAAGATACGATTACTCAGCCCGCTAAAACCTCCTACCGCGTCAGCGTTGATCTGGATATTGCCGAGGGGAATAGCTACGTACTTGGCGAGAAAAATTATACCGCTACCCGAACCGATACGGCTAGTAGTATTCTAACCGCCTTGGGTGTTACCGGCGAAACGATTGAACTACCGGGTGGCACAACGCCGGTTATCAGCGCGTCGGCGGGCTCCGTTTCGGTTATTAACCGCAACCGTCCGGCTATACAAGTCTTGTTTGTGTATTCATCGGGTGGTAGCGATAACTACAAAGCGGTGGTATCTTCGTCCGTTCAGGCGGGCAACACCTACCAAATTTCCGTCGAAGGCCAGACGACGCGTACGTACATTGCGCAGCCAGGCGATGTAGCCGCAACGGTAGAAGCGTATTTCAACGCCAACGGTGGCACTTCGTTTAGTACACCGCTCGGCAAAGTGCCCATTGCCCGCGCCGATGCAGGTAGTCAGGTAATTGCTAATGTAAACAGCCCGGCAATCCGGCTTACGTCCCGTACCGAGATTCCCGCGCAGGTACTTGACCGCTACGACGTTTTTGTGGGCACGAGTATACTCCCCGGCAATACCTTTAGTTTGCAGCAAAATAGCGACGCCAAGCGCGTTGTGGTGGCCAGTTCGGGCGACACGGCACTTTCTGTTGCGCAGGGCTTTGGCTACGACACCAATCCGTTTACACTCAGCATCCCAACCGGCTCGAAGCTTACGGGCTTTGCTGAGTCCGGCCCGCGCTACAATGAGGCTAATATCGCGGATGTGGAAGTGTTATCCGGTCCGATTCTGCAACGAAATCTGCCCTACGTGGCCGAAATCGTTGTACCCACCAATCAGCTCGAAGGTGTATACAGTCTCGATTTGAAAACGGATACCCTTATCGCGCAGAGCAATTATATCGACGTTCGCGCTGACGATAAAAACACGGCGCTCGTTCGCTTCGCGGATACGGGTCACACCTACGGCATGCGCTACGAGGAAATGGGTTTGGTGCAACAAATCCGACTGCCAATCTACGTTTCACCCGCCAAGATTCGTCAGACCGAAACCCTTGGCCAGACGCCGGACGGTAAGATGATTCGGGCAGAAACCCGCAGCGAAGCGGTGCACACGCTAACAACCCGTGCCTTGCCATCCGCTTTTCACAAAGCAATGTGGACTGCTCTGAAACATCGTCAGCTAACAATTGACGGTATTCATTACCAACAACAGGGCGAATACAGCCTCAGTGATTGGGTTGGCCGCAAAAACAAGCTCATACAGGGCTCAGCGGAGCTTATTCGACTGGACAGTTACCGCAACAACCGTTTCGAAAATAAGCATCTATCAACCCTCACTGAATCAATGGGTTATGTACTTATTGAGAATGTAGATACACCGCTTGGACTGAGCGTTTATTTACAGAGCGATAATATTGTAGGCCGGGTTCGGGCGGGCAGTACAGTTGCGCCGGACGTATACCAACTACAGATCCGTTCAGGATGCGAACCTTTGGAGGTCGCCGTTTACGTGGACAATGTGCTGTTCGTGACGAGTCTACTGACCGCTTCCCGGCTTAATCGAATTGATGAGTACCTGATTTTGCAAGCGTCGCAGTCGGTTCGTATTGTCGCCAGACCCGCAGCGAGCAACGTCAAAACCAAAACGTGGCTGCAACACCGGACCGACAGCGCGTACAGTGACGAGTACAGTAACCAATTTGAGCCGTAACATGAAGGTACTTTTTCGGGTAGTTGTGCTGGTCGGCCTTTCGCTGAGCAGCTACGCGCAGCAACTCACGCTGGCGCAGATGTACGCCAAAATTGATAACAGCTTTCCCGACAATGTGGCGGGCAAGATTTCGGCGGCTCAGATGCGGGCACGGTTCAAGGATCTCGCGCTGTACTTCTTTCAGACCGGCACCCCCGATGGTCAGCCCTTTACCCGCTCCCAGGCCCGCGCCATCAGTGCGCCGAGCAACGACGCAAAGTTCAACCTGCTTTTTATTACCGACAAAGGACTCGAAGGCTCGTTTGTGTACGATGCTGCCGATAACTCAACCGCCGACGATGGCGTGTTGACACTCGTCAGCGCGTCAGGCCGTCGCTACAAACGCATTTACGACGTTGCGAAAATTAGCTGGTTCGGCGCAAAAGGCGATGGTATCAACGATGATGGCCCGGCCTTCGTGAAGGCAATTCAATCGGGCTTAACGGTCAGGGTACCTAAGACAAACGCTTATTACCGGATCAATAATCGGGTCGTTATTTCGAATAAAACAGGCTTTGAGATTCAGGCGACGGGGGCTAAGATACTCAACAGCGATACGACAAAAGCCTCGTTCCTGTTTCAGAACTGTTCTGATTTTACGATTCAGGGGGGCGTGTGGGGCTACGCCTTTATTCCAAAGCAGAACGGCGGCAACGATCAGCACATCATGCACATTGATCAGTGTCAGAACGTAGTCTTGCGCAAAGCCGAGTTGCGCTACGGACCAGAAATGGGGCTTGCTATTACCAACTGCAACAACGTGACTGTAGAAGGCAACTACATTCATCACACCTTTCGTGACGGCGTGTATTCCCGCTACAACGCCAATCTGTACATTCTGAATAATTTAGTTCGACACATTAAGGATGACGGACTATCGATTCACGATAAAGACAACCGCGATCCGGGTGTTGATGCATCGAAAGCAATCCTGAGAAGTTACGGCTATTCGCAAACGAGCAACGTTACGCTTCAGGGCAATGATATCAGCAATGTATATCAGGGTGTCGGCTCAATAGCGGCTTACAATCTTCAGATTCTCAATAACACGATTAAAAATACGGTCATCGCCGGTATTGCTGTATTCAATATCAATAACGACGATCCGGCAACGGCGAGTAATATCCGCATTGAAAGCAACAGCCTGGATTCAACCAACCGGACTACGCTCATTAATGGCAAGCTGTACAGCAACAGCGGCCAATCGGGAACAGGCCGGGCCGCTATTGCAACAATCAGCCTGGGCAACAACAATCAGATCGGCCAGGGCGAAACCAAGCGGCTTAAAAACATCGCCGTCCTGAATAACACGGTTAAAAATTCGGGGGCACATGGTTTCTTCGGGCGCACGTTCGACGGGCTTACGTTGTCCAAAAATACGTTTCAGGACTGCGCAGGCCCGAACCCGTCAACAACGTTGTCGGGCGACGTAATCGAAATCGGCGAGGGTACCGACTACGACGAAACGAATAATACAGTTATCGATACCCGTTCGACACCACTCCACCACTACGCGTTTTCACTGAACAACGTAATTGGTCAGTACAACACATCATTCGTAAGGGGCACGACGGCGGGCGAACGGCAAACGCTCAACGCAGCGCCGACCAGTGACCGGGTCAAGTATGGCATTGTCGGTACCAGTGCTACGAACGTCAACACATCGGGCGCTACCAGCTTCAACGCGGTACAGACGCCGAACATCTACCAAATCGCGGGTGGCGCGTGGAATACATCCATATCCGCACCAACCGCACTCGCTACCGCAGGCAATCTACACGTTTCGGTATCCAATGATGCGATAACGCAGGAAGCGTTTGATTACCTCGGCAACAAAGCGTGGCGTGTTTTGAATGGTTACCACAGCTCAAACAACTGGTCAGAATGGACCTACGCTCTGAAACCATTGATCAAATCGGCGGTACCGACAACGGACGAAGTACCCGTTAATAATTCCCGTGTTGTGGTCAATCCTGGTACGTGGGTTCGCTACTACGTGAATCTGGGTGGCCAGTTGTGGTATTCCCAAATGACAACGAACTAATGGCGGACCGGGCACAGATCATATCGGGGGCAATTGCAGGCTCGGCGCTGGTTCATATCAGCGCGCCAGACCGCGATCCGGGTACGGATGTGCTCGTATATGCGGGTCCGGATCTGCTCGGCTCGGCTGATTTGGCCGCTGGCGTGGCTGATGTTGTGCTGAGCCGGGTACTTGTTGCGGGCGAAGTAATACAGGCAAGCCTGGTTAATCCCGGCGACGGATGCGGTTTACCGGTTATTGTGTCTTCGCCGGGCATTACGATCGGCGGCTGGCGTACCCCTTCGGAGCTTGACGTTACCCTACCTGATGGCTCGACGATTAGCATGCCCGCCGATCAGTTCAAGGAACAATACGGCTACTTACCGGCCAGTATTCAGGACCCGGCTGGCGTTCGGGCGAATGTTTACCCCGAATTTTTACCTGAGCAGCTACGCAGCATTCAGTTTTCGTTGACCATCAAGCAGGTACCCGGCCAGACGTACGTAACCGTGTCCAACGTGACTGGAACGCTCGGTACACCGCTTGTGCAGTGGGCTGCTTCGGAACCGTTCGGCTCGGATATGTCGCGTGTATTTACCGTGAATACGGCGCTGAATCTGGCCGTAAAAGGCGCAAACGATACAACACCGGCTACGCGAAACCTGAACATTGAAGTGACAGCAGCCTCTTCGGGTCCGTCGTCGGGCGATATAAACGGTTTAGCTTTTCGCTTCAATAACGGGCCCTACGTTCGCGTACTCGCCAATTCAACGAAGCAACTACAGGCCCGCTTACAGGGCTTTATTGACTGGCAGAATTTCAACTTTGAAGAAAGCCAGTATCAGGAATGCTTTTTTCAGGGCGTACCCAACGGCCCATATACGATACAGGTACGGGTTGCCAATGATACCAATTCGGCAAACTGGAAAAGTTTAACCATCACAAAAAGCTAATGGCAAACGCAGCAGCAGAAGTAGCCAAAACCGATGAAGCGCCCGAAATCACAATGAAAGATGTGAGCCGGGATAATGGGAACGGTATCGTCGTATTCAAGACCAATGCTAAAAAGGGAACTGAATTCACGCTCAAAGTGGACGATAGCCAGGTGAAAGCGAAAGCAGAAAACGGGCAGGTCTGGTTCTACGTCGGTCGTGAGCTAACCGAGGAAAGCAATATCCGACTCGCTTAGCGGTCGCCAAGGATTTAAAACAGGAACAGTAAACAACAAATCAGAAATGACATCACTTAAAAGCTTCCTTTCCGATGGCTCGTCAACTGGAGCAGTCGTTCGGGTACCCGCCAACAAGATTCGACTACCTAAGTCAAACTTTGTGGCCGTTGCCTTCTTACCCAAAAATACCTTACCCGAATTGGGTAGCTCGTACACCCCACCCGGTGGTACTGCCGCCACACTTACCGCTGCCAATCTGGTTTCGGTGATTACGCTACTCGCTATCAACGGTATTGCTACAGTTTTTGGTAATGGTACGGTATCGGGTAAGCGGGGTAAGTACAAAGCCGACGAAGAAACAACGATTTTTGGCTCGCAGCGTACCGCCGAAGATACCGACGAAGGGGAGATCGTGTTCGAGATTATGTTCAAGTACGCCTACCACAACACGGAGTTTATGAACCAGCTTCGTAAGCGTTCGGGGAAAGACGATATCTACTTCTTTACCGACCGTTCAGTTGAGGTTGTACGGGCTGACATTCACGAACCTGTGTACAAAAATTCCAACAACGGCGAGGTAACTGGCAACAACAAAGAAAATCTGACATCGGGCGGCTTTGGCGTTATAATTGGTTCGGATGGGGATATCGTGCCGGAATTCGGAAACTTCGAGAAGAGCCTATCCGCTTCCAACTTCCAGTACACCTTCGGCGTCCCGACTGTGACAGGAACCGGCCTTACGGCTTCTTTGTCGGGTACGGTGATCAACAAAACGGCACCTGGTACGGGCACGATTGCCAACGCGGTGGCAGAAACGGTTACGGCGGGCGTTGTGGCCTACCGCGTTTATCTGGAAGGCGATTCGGCTTTACCCGCTGGTATAACGATCGATTCGGCAACTGGTACGGTAACCGTCGCGGCTAACCTAACAGCAGGTTCGTACAAGGTTATCGTTGCCGCAGAAAACAAGGTTGGCGTCATCGGTGAATACCGCTTTACGCTAATTGCTGCTTAATAGTATTCTATCCACACCATACATAAAATCCGGAGCCACTGGCCGAAGCTAATCGGCTCCGGATTTTGAAAGAACTTCTAATGCTGGACTACACGCGCGATATCCTGCCATACTTGGAACTTGGATCGGACAACAAACCGAATCCAAAGTATCGGCATTCGTTCTATCAGGCCAGTATTGATCACAAAAACCGGTTGAAAGCGGCTTTTCGTAAGAAGATGCCGGACTACCTCAACATCAACCGGCCCAAAGAGCGGGAAGAGTACAAGAAATACCGCGAAGCGATCTATCGCAACACGATGCGTTCGTTTCGTACGCGCATTGTTGAAGCACTGGATTATATCCGGCAAGCGGACGATTTCGAGGTTGTTTACCCCAAACAGCAGGAACAAACCGCATCTGTTAGGGATTCGCTCGAAGGTTTACTGTCGGATAGCAAATTTACCAAAGACGGCGATCTGACGAACTGGTTTTTCTCCAAAGTCAGAAAGAAGTACGTTGACGATCCGAATGCGGTCATTGTCATGTTACCCATGACGCAGCCCATCAGCGATAGCGAACGCGTTCGACCCGAACCGCTACTGATCGGGTCCGAGTTCGTTTACCAGCATCGCAAGGGTGAGTTTGCCGTGTTGCAGTCACCCGAAAAGACCTGGATAACCAATGCCGAAGGCAGGCCCGAGAAAACGGGGGTTATCCTGCTATTCGTTGACGTGGATACCTACTGTGTAGCCCGTCAGAAAAGCCGGTTCGCTGTTGCTGGAAAAACCCAGATTGAATGGGATGTAACGGGTTTGAAACCGCTCGTCAGCGAGGAAGATCCGGCAACCATAACCGGCTATTCCTTTTCTCCGCCGAAACACTACTGCCCGGTACTACCCGTTCGCAAGATCGGTAAGCTTTCGGAAGATGAAGCCGAAGAGAAATCCGGACAATCCTATACGCTGGTTAGTAGCAACGATGCGGGCGAAGAGTTTTTCGAAAGCATTATCGCCGATGCGTTGCCGCATATTGAAGGCGCTCAGGAAGTTGGTAGCGATATTCAGATTGAGCGAAATTTCCACGTCAGTAGCCAGGAATGGCGCTTTGGGCAAAAGCAGTGCGCGGATTCGATTCACAACGGAAACGGCGGACGCTGCAACGGTGGCAAGATTCCTATACTGGATAACGAGGGTATGCCTATCGTAGGCAAAACAGCCATGTGCCCAACCTGCAAAGGTTCGGGCATGGACGTATCCGGCTCCGGTATGGGCTTAATTATCGTGTCAGCTCCGGGAGCAACCAACTTGCAGGACGAAGGCAGGCCGACGAATCTCCCCATTCCACCAGGCGGTTTTATTCCGCGCCCGATCGAGGGGCTGCAAGAGTTCGTAAAAGAGTACGAGCGCGAAAAAAAATCGGGTTACGAAACGGTCAATATGCAGTTCCTGATGGAGCGGCTAAACGATCAGTCCGGTACCGCCAAGCGGCTTGACCTGGAAGAGTTGTACAAAACGCTTATTGTCAACGGGGCGCATCTGTGCGGACTTCTGGAGTTTTTGTTTGAGTGCGCAGCCTACCAGCGTAAGCAGGAATCCGAAAAGCCGTCCATTGAACCTCCCGTTCGACTGAGCATCGAAAACTCGGAACTGACGCGTCAGGAACTGGTCGAAGCAGTCGAAAAAGGATTCGACGTAAACCTTCGCAAGCCGCTTGAAAAAAAACTGATCAAGTACCAGTCAGGTGAAGATTCGGACTACTATCGGCGGTACGAATTGCGCGAACGGATTGACCCCTACCAGGTCTACAATGTAGAAACGAAGCTGTTTATCAAATCCGAAGCGCGTCTGACGATGCAGATCGACGGTCCGGAATACCGGGAGTTATGCGAGTGCATCAACCTGAGCATTCACTTTGATAAGCTGGTTACCGACGAACTGCTCAAAGGTGAAGGTTTCTGGAATCTGAAACCCGCCGAACAGTACGCTAAACTTCGCGAAGGAGCCAGGAAAATGACCGCTCCGGCAAAGCCCGTTCAGATTGATCCAAAAACGGGACTACCTACGCAGCAGGAAGGGCAACTAGCGCCAATCGTCGATTTAAAAAACAACAACCAGCTTAAACTGTAATGAACGAGATTCAGGACATAGAGCAGCTTGATAACGATATTCAAACGTGGGATGCAGCGTTCGCCGTTGCCATGCTCGCCTTGAATAGTGCATTACTGAGCGAGCTATACGCCCTGATTGATCGGCTGGTGCTACGCGGCAGAGCGACAACGTACGCCGAAGTGATGGCGAACTTTCAAACCGTTGTCACCTGGCAGGCTGACTTACCAAACACGTTGTTTCGAATCGGCTTCGACGACGTACTAAACGGACTTCTGGCACATATGGGACAAAGCGCCGAGCGGATGAATCGCTATTACAGCAAGATCCTGTCTGACTTCAACCCAAGTGCGTACAATACCCTCGTCGAACAGCTAACCGAGCAAACGCGCAACCTGGTCACTTCGACGCTTGAATCGACGTATCAGAAAGTCGTTGGCGACGTGCTGACAACGGGCGTCATGACCAAATCAACAGCCGCTGAGCTTCGGGCAACGCTCGCTGAGCGTCTGCAAAACGAAGGCTTATCCACCCGTCCGGTTAATACCGTAGCGTCAGACAGTTTGTACACCTTCACCCGTGCGTACTCGCAGGCAGTCGCCGAAGGGCTAAACCTGAAGCACTACTACTACATGGGTACGCAGATTGCCACAACCCGTAGTTTCTGTGCTGCTCGTTTTGGCCGGGTCTTTACGCAGAAAGAAGTAGAAGAGTGGCCAGAGTTGACGTGGACGGGCAAGATACCGGGCACCAACAAGCAAACAATCTTCTGGTACTGTGGGGGCTTTAACTGTCGGCACCGGCTGCTACCGATTTCAAAAACCTTGTATACCAACTTTTTAAACAACAATAACTAATGGCTAAAAAACTGAGTGAATTGAAATCCCGCGATCAGATCGTTGTAAAGCTCCACGCAATTCAGGGCACAAAAGATAGCGAAGCGGTAACAATCAAGCCCGAACAGGAAATCGTAATGACCAAATCGGCTTACGAGTCAATCGAGCGAAACACTAATAACTATTCGCCTGCATTAAACCGCAAGGTTACTCCGCTCGGAATTCCAAAATTCAAAAAGATCGAATCCGATGCAGGCGGAAAGGTAGATGTCCTTGATGGCTTTGAAGCGTTTGCCCAAGAGGAAGAGGTTGTATCCGCAGCTTAAGTAAAGTAAAAGCATTTTCAGTAAAACCGGCCTTCGGGCAAACCACCAGTAACCGGCCCTCGGGCAAAGCGAATGAAACTTAAAGACCTATTTACAACACTGGCTACCCGTGCAGGCATTGCCGAAACGGATGCAAAATTGAAGGCCGTAATCGACGCCATTCCTGATTTTGACGTAGACGATGAAACGGTTGCCAATCCAATTAAAACCAATCTGATTACTGAATTGGAGGCCGAATCCCGGCCAACGATTAAAAAGAAACTTGTCGCTCAGGCGCTGAACGGCGTTGATGCTCAGTTGGAAGCCAAATTATCTAAAATCTTTACCGCCGAGGAAATCGAAGCACTGAAGAAAGACGAAAAGCCAACCATCAAAAAGCTAACTCGACTACTGGCTAAGTATGACGAACTGGAAGCGTCATCGAAACCCGGCGATCAGGCAGAATTAAACAAAACGATTCTGGATCTAAACGGCACAATCGAAAAGCTGAAGACAGATAACGAAGTCGCTGTAAATGCCGTCCGTTCGGAGTATGACCAGAAGCTGTACTTCAACTCGCTGGCTAACAAAGTAATCGCCCGTGCCGACGTAACCGATTACGCTAAAGCAAAAGAGGGTAAGCGGGTTATCACGGATTTACAGGAAACAATTGAAGCGGCAGGCGGAGTACTGGACTTCAAAACGGGCAATGTCATGCAGAAAGCGGACCCAACGGCTCAACTTTTTATTGACAATAAACCCGCTACGGTTGATTCGATGCTGACCAAAACGCTGACGGAGAATGAATACATCAAAAAGTCAGAACCCGCAGGATCGACAACCATTACAACAGCGGGTGGCAATGATGGTAAGCCGGCGCAAATTGGCTCTGGCATCTTGAAGACGATTCAGCAGGCGACTGAACAGTCGAAAGCAAGCTAAAATTAGATAGTAAAAGTCCGTACCGGTCGGCTACCGGGACTAACTAACAACAACTACAATGAACTTAGGAATTGCAGGAATTGCGCCGGTTGCTTTGGCTCTGACATTGGCCAACGGTAAGCGGTTTAAAAACTACGGCTTTTTGCAGGCAGCCCGGTCACCACAATTGGCCGCTCTGATTGCTGAGCTAAACCCACAAACGGCCCGCGCTGATGGGCGTTATTCGTCGGTAAAAGAAAACGGCAAGCCTAAAGCAGTCGTAAAGCTCAACTATCGCCCGCAGATTAATGCGACACCATTAACCGAGCGTACTGTTACTACAGGCGCAGGTCCGGTTGAAGATCAGTCCATTGATGTGCCGTTTAACGTTCACCGCGAATTGCCCTTAACTTACGAAACGACAGACATTATCCGTCTGGCCAAGGAAACCGAAGAGTATCTGAAGCGGGCAAATGCAAACCAGTTTGCGGTAAGCCTGAGTGATTTTAAGATGCTCTCAGATATGGGTGATCAGATTCTTCGTCGAACTGATGCGGTACTAGCGAGCGTAAACACTGCGGTTGGTACGGCTATGTTAGCTGGCGCAGGCGGAAACCTGATGATCGGCTCGACTTCCCCCGCAAACATGGCAGTTCAACCAATCACAGCCTTTAAATCTGACGGCTCGCTGAGTCTTGATCCGTTTGATTTCTTCGCTGAGTTGAAGCAAACTCACCATTTCGAAGGTAAGCCTATCGTTATTGGTGCAAAGAAATTCGCTAAATGGCTACGTCGTAAGGGCATAGCAACGGCGGCTGATTTAGGTTACGATTATGCAGCGGCATTCGCTGAACTGGATATCGAAGGCTATTTCGATGAGGATGCGGATACCATCTTGGGGCCGGACGAAATCTTGATTATCGATCCAGGCGCGGCCTGCATGGAAACGATTCTAGAGCATAGACTCTATGATCAAGGGGGTGTAATTCCTGGCAATAAAGTAGCGAACACAACCTACGGAACGGCTTCATTCAATATTGCCCAGACGAATGCCGAAACCTTCCAGATGGATATCGATATGCGGGTTCGGGAAGAGGATACGGCCTACCCACGTTTTACGATCACGCCATCTATGCACTTCGGCGTATTCACCCGTCCGGCTGGCTACCACAAAAACTACGGCGGATGGGAAACCCACACCGGTATTTTCCGCGCCAAGCTCGTTCAGGCTTCCTAAGCATCAGGAGTAGCGAATCCGTCCAAACCCCGATTCCGGTTCACAGAATCGGGGTTTTTCTATTCACATCATGAAAAAACTATTGGCCGTACTCCCCGTACTGCTCGCTTTGTCGGCAGCTACGGTAAGGCCCACTCTGTCATTTCGATCACAATCGGATAGTCTGCCCGCTGGCACAAGAATCAGCTTTGAGATTGCCGTACCAGGCGATCCGACACCTACGAAGTTTAGCTACGTCGTTCCCGCTCCAGCTGACAAGCCAACCCCTTCGCCGGTTGTTGTTCCCGACAAAAACAGCTTATCGGTTGCCCAGGTCATCAGCGGCCAGTCAGCCCGCGTCGGCGAACCGTTCAGCTTTGTTATTCCCGTAGGTACCTTCTCCGGCAATGTAACGGGCGTTGATGTATCGGATTTGCCCGCTGGTTTGCGGTATGATTCCAAGACTCGTACGATATCGGGAACGCCAACCAAAGCCGACAAGCGAACGGTTACCGTTACCGCGTCAGACGGCACCCGCATTGTCCAAACAAGTTTCTCGCTCAGCTTTTCAGCGAAAGACGTTCCGATTATTGATACGCCAATTCCAGACGATAAGCAATCGACGGGTGTACCAACTATTCCACCGATTCCTGTATCGGGTTTGGCGCAGCGCTACCCGGTTGCTTTTAATTTCTCCAGTTCGCCCAACCGGATCAATCGGATGCAAGCTCCGCTATCACCCGAATACCGCGACGGCTGGAAAATGAAGCAAACCGAGATTGTGACGGGTGGCAACGGCGGCATTATCGAAACGCCCGACGAACTTCGGAAGCGGGGCCAAAACTGGTTCAATGCCTGTTGGTTCTACTGCCGGGATGATCGCCCGTACGGGTTACCGAAAAGTACCGATAACCTGTTTTACGAATACACCGGTAACTATTGGGGCCCATATCATCAAAACGCATATTTGGCAGTTGTCACAGACTTAACCAAGATCGGTAACGACTGTATTCTCCGACTAGCCGGTTGGAACAGCGTACCCGAAAACGGCCTGATTGACGGCGTTGCCACGGTCAAAGAGGCACATTTTAACATTGAATACAACTGGTTTTTGCCCTCAGACTGGGAAAAGTTAAACGGGGATCAGCGAAATGTACGCTACTTCAACTACGCAATTAATCAAACGGAGAGCCTGCAAGAAACCTATAACCGGGGTGGTATTGAAGCGATTGTATCAGCTCAGCATCAGAAGTTTCGCAATATCATTGCCTTGTCGGTTCTGTATCTCAATCGCAATAACAACGGGATGAAAGCCTTTTATGGGGATTTCTGGGGCCTGTCACGCTACCACGATTTAGCCAACTGGAACGAACCTGTATCGGCAACCGAGCTACTGACCAGGGATGTAAACGACCACGGCTTATTCCCTTACGCCAACGAGGAGGCCAATGCGGGTACGATATCGCTCAACAATGGGCAGAGCTTTTACGTATCGGGCAATCTCAACGCGATGCAGATGCGCCGGAACTGCTATAACTACGAATGGAATGTCTTTATGAGTTACAAAGACTTTCAGGACTACTTCGCCGTCACAAAAGATGCGCCCGCCGAGCAGAAAGACATTCGCAAGTGGCATTCCAAGATGCGGCCAAACCTGACGCGTCCCTACGATATGGCGTACCATATTTTGCTCGATAAGACCATTGCTGCAAAGAAAGGCTGGTCCGACTACAAAGAGTACTGGCAAAACGAGCACATTTACGAGCATCAGATCATTGTTCCCGATTGGCCAGGCGAACCCTGGAAGGCCGCGCAGGGAGCCTGGGTACCGTGGACACTCTATGACGGAAATACAGCGAACTCACCAACCAAAATACCCCTGCACCCCGAAGTGCAAACCAATCTGGTTTTCCTGTCCCGGATGCACTACGACGGCAAGTTTACCTGGGGTAACGGATGCTGCTCGCGTTTGAATCCTGATGGTATGTACGGCGAGAACTTGAACGGTAGTGTGCATTCTGTCAGCCGGGAAGCGGAGCAATCGGCATTGTCGGAGATTAACCAGTACAACGAAACTGTATTCACCGCCGACAAGCGGCAACATATTGGCGATATACCCGTTTTGACGCCGAGCGGCCAGTACGTAACTGGCGATCCGAGTGTACTACTTCGGGCTAATGCCCCACTGGTAACGGGTGTCGATAGCCCGTCGACAGGCTGGGAGTTGTACTACATCTATTATCCGAATCAAAGCCGCGACGGACAAACGACTGTTCGCTGGAAATCGCCGGTTGATGGCGCAGAGCTTTCCGGCGTAGCGACCGGATGGGGCGGCACCTTGTACGCCCGCAAACGCTAATTCCGTACCCACCGTAACGAAGTACACCGTAACATACTCAACCTGTCCAAATGGATAAACTAATTGACTTTCTGGGGCGGGATACGTTCATTATTGCCGTGCTGTTTATCGCCGTCAACATTCGGGCCGGAAAGCCCGAAAAGGTACCTATACTGGATGGATTAACCTTGTCGTTTACCCCGTTTTTCGTTGTGCTCTGTCTGTTGTACCTGTTCGAATTTGGCCTTGGCTTGTTTGGATTAGAGCTACCCGCCAAAGTGCTAGGAGCCACGGCGGGCGTATTTGGCTATCTGGGTAATAGCTGGCTGGTTGGTCTGGCCAAGAATGGGGAACGCATCGAAGAGGGCGGCAGTCTCGAAGCCTTAGCAGGGCTTATTAAATCAGTAATCAACTTCTTTAAAAAAACAGACTAGCTATGTGGATTGTCATCGCGCAGTTTATATGCCTTGCCGCAGCCATTGGCTTGCTGGCTATTATGTATGACCTAGACCACGCAACGCCGTGGTATGTTCGGTACGGGCTACTCGCCCTATCCGTTGCTTTTATCGGCGCATTTGGCGCTAGTTTCCGGAATCCAAGCGTATATGAACATGCGGCAGCTATTGCCTTTACCGGCGTCGGCGTAATGGTTATCGCTATTGTTTTCTATCTGGTAGCGGCCAAAACCATCAAACCGGGCGTACTAAAAGTGTCGGGCGGGGCTTTTCTAATCGCAGCCTTACTATGGACTGTTGGTAGCTGCTCGGATATCAAGCGTCAGCAGTTGCAAATGGAGCATTCAACCGATACGACGCGCGTTCAATCCGATACGTCAACTCACTACTAACATGAACATCCCCGCAAACATACTAACTATTGTACTACTGGTTCTACTGGTTGGTGTATCGGTGTGGGGTGTTCAGAACTGTTCGGGAAAGCAGGATGCAGCGAAAGCCGCGTCCGAGCTACGTTACGAGAAAAAGTTGGACAGTCTGCTACTTCTCAACCGGGCATTGTCCAGCGAGAAAGATGTATCTGCTTTGAAAGAACAAAACGCCAAAGCCGCTGAACAGGCGCAGCGCGACGAGCATAACCGGGCGGATCGCGACAACCAAACGGCGCTTATGGTCGCCATGATGAACCGGCCTAGTCAGGATATTATGGCGCTTCGTGGACTCATCGAAAACGGATTTCTGAGCCGGGAGCGATACGCCGACACGTCGTCCGTTGTCCGTAAAGATTCGGGCTTCACGGCGGCTGTTGCTGTGCAGGGAAAAGTGCTGAGTGATACCCGCGAAGAGGTTCAAAAAATGGGGATTGCGCTCCGGCAGACGCAGCAGCAAATGTCCGGCCTGGAAGAGATTCTTAATAAACAGGACAAAGGAATCAGCAACGCCCAACTGTATATACAGGACCGGATCGACGAGCGGGGTTTGTTTCGCGCAAAAAGTAAAAAGCAGTTCAAAGAAGCCAACCGGATGCTGAACGATATCCGGCGCTATAGACCGTAATTTGTATGAGCACTGAACTTATTAATAAGGCACTCGCTGTTGCTGCTTCGCAGGTTGGCGTCACCGAGAAGCCACTAAACAGCAACCGGGGGCCGCAAGTTGATTTGTATTTGCAGTCGGTCGGTATTTACGGGCCGGCGAGCTGGTGCGCAGCTTTTGTTCACTGGTGTTTTTTGCAGGCCGCAAAAGAGCTTGGTATTGATAACCCACTGGTGAAGACGGGCGGCTGTTGGGATCATTGGCGGAAATGCGAAAGCAAGGGAGCCAAACGCTACACGGCGGCTCAGGTAGCCAAAAATCCGAAGTTACTGAAGCCAGGTTTACTGTTTGTGATGGACTTTGGGAAGGGAGCCGGACACACGGGGTTTGTTCTGGCGATTGACGGAAAACGGATTGTAACGATAGAGGGCAACACAAATACAGACGGGAGCCGAAACGGAATTGGTGTATTCAAGCGAAGCCGTAGTATTGCGTCGATCAATCTTGGTTTTATTGATTACTCAGGTGATTAATTGGGTTTAGGAGTAATACAGAAAACGCCCGGTCGTATTGATCGGGCGTTTCTTTATTTAAGCTTAAGCCAACGTTCTCCGTTTATATCAATGGCCTTCTTTGCGTTGGCTACGCTTTTGTATGTTCCTAATACATGCGCCGTTTGCGGGTGTATTATCTGATAGGCTTCTTTAGGTACGCCCTTAGCTAGAACCTCCTTCGTGTTGATCGTATACCCCTTATAGTCCATAATTGCCTAATCCTATTAATGGCTGACGGATACAGCGATGTATATAAAGCGATTAAGCCCATAAATGTGTAATTATATAAGCGAACGGTCTAATTATCCTGTGCAGCGCCTGGGTAAAACGTTTCGGTTGATTCGTGCTGGTAATCAATCAGCATCTGAATGTACTTGAGATCGCCGGGTTTATCAATGCCGAGTGACAGTCTATGAAAGTAGAAACCCGACTCGCTCAGATAGCCGTGAAAGCCTCGGTAATTGTACCGACCTTCCTTTCCTCGGTCGGGCATAAAACCAAGCTGTAGTAACTGTTCTTCGGTGATTGCCATTCAGGTTGTTGTTTACGTACAACAAAGGTAAGACAGTGAATAAAAAAGCCGACCCGTTAGAAAGGAGTCGGCTTTGTGATTAGAACGGCAAATCGTCGTCCACATAAACAGGCTTCGGCTTTGGCACTTCGGGCAATTGCCCAAAATCAAGATGCTCACGCCGTCGCTGGTACTCATTGATGCAGTAGCGTTTTAGCCGATGCGCCGTTATGATTAGTCCCATTTGCGAATTAGAAAACCGGCGCGTTCGCCACAGTCGCCGGAACGATGCTTTGTCAAATAGCCAGAATAGCCAGAAGTGCGCTTCGGTTGTCCAGGCAGAGGACACAAAATCTTTGTAGCCTTGAATCTGATTTTCCTTGTCTACCCGGTACTGAACAGGAATACTTTCGGGGTGATCGTAGGTCATGAACGGTTGATGGAAAACGTACGGCCCAAACTTGACCCGGTTCAGAACCGTAAACTTTGGGCTGATGTACCAACCGCGCCAACACCGGTTGCAGGTATCATACCACTTCTCGCCACTCTGCCAGTAATAGCCGGTGTAGATTCCGGTACCGTCGCAGGTCCAACATTTCTTACCGGGAATAATCTGGATATCGTTGCCGGCTGGTTTGCCGTAGTAATCCAAGATTCGCTTTTTGATTGCGTAGAACGGATCTTTGTATTCGGGCTGTTTGTTGGCGTGATGCAGTAACCAGGAAAGGATAAGGGTTTTCATGTTCGTGCAATTAATTGACGTTTTTTGCAATTTTGGACCCGATTTTCGCTGTTTTCGCCCGCTTTTCGGCAATTTTTCCCACATCTGGGAAATTGTTAGGCTTCTCGATCCGCTCGAATTCGTACACCCAAACGAACGGGTTTTCGTCCCATGAGCCATTGCCATTGATCTTTTCCCATAGCTTTTGATAGGTCGTTGCGGGGGATATGCTGTAGATATCTGACCCAGCAACCTCGTAATGATAATGCGTACCGTCATTTAATTTATCTACGACGGTTATCCCCTCAGCAATGGCATCCGCTTCGCTGATATCCTGTAACCGCTCAACCCGAATACTCGTAACTTTTAAGAATATACGCGCTGCTTCGGCGGGCATGAACAGCGATGGTTTCCAGTGGTAGACAGACCATTGATCTTTCGGGCAGTCAGCACGGTAAGAAAATCTAGGTTCGCTCTCCGGATCCTCTGGGTCGTAATCAGAGCAAGCGTAGTCTTCAGCATCTAGAAACGTTTCGCGAACCCATAGCACATCACCTATCTGATAAGGAACCTTAACATCGGCGATCATTGGATCGGCAGCCGGATCGGATAATGTTCGATTATCTATCCAGAACCGAGCGTGTGATTGATCTACGATCAGTGCAGAAAACTTCGCTTCGCTTTCAGGTTGAGGCTTTACGAGTCGGCGCGTCTGGGTTTTGGTTCCGGCTAACAAGGCTTGAACCATCAATGTAGAAAACAGGATTGGACGGAATTTCATACGTGTTTTGAGTTATGTCAACCCGCAGCGGACCACGGGTTGACGGGTTGGAGTTAGGAGAATGCACAGACTTCGCAAGGGTTAGAGTCGTGTCCCAACTCGTCGCGCTCAATGCCGAATTCGGTGTAAAATTTATCCGCATCACGGCCCCAGTAGGCATTGAGTTCATTGCTCAGCTCGACTGCTTTAGCGAAGTAGTCTGGATAGTACTTCTCCACATGGCGCAACTGAGCAATGTGCATATTCTTGTAGGGCAGGCAGTTATTATGTGAGAAGAGACGTTTCCCCTTTTCGTCAAGAATCTTGTAAATGGCCGGGTACCAGCCTATTTCCTGCTCAACTATCGCAAAGCAATCGTCGTTACTCAGATTCAGAATCGGAAACCCTTTGTAGTACGCCAGATTCGGGTCTTTGCTGTACATAGTATCAGCCCGCTTCTTTTCTTCCCGGACGTAGCCAACTAAGTCTAATTGAATCTGATGTTCGACCATATACGAATACATGGGTTCTATTTTAAGCTTCTCTGTGCAGAACGCCCGTGTCGGATGCGGTATAAGTCGAATACTCCGAAAGAAGTCCAGCACTGAGTAATTGATCTGTTCGTAGTGCACATTCCCAAAGTGCCGTTTGGCGTACTCAACACCCGCATGAACGAACACTTCGGTATCAGGTGAGTGCTCGACAATATGCGAGTAAAACAGATGCAGTTCAGCGGGCTTTTTCTCGTCTGGCAATGCCGCCAGCATGCACAGCAAGGCCATTGAATTGATGCCACCTGACAAACCGATCAAAACACGGAGGTCCGAGTAATCTTCCGATTCAACAACGTGAACCGCCGTTTTCCGGTCGAAAAGTTCTAGTTGATTGCTCATAGCGGAAACTGTTGAACTTGTAAATAGGCAGGCCACTCGGTCGGATCGGTCGCATGACGCGCTTTGAAACCGTACTGTTTCTGTAAGCTGGTCCCGAGCTGTTTCACCCAACACGACGTACCCGCTTTGTGGCAATCGTCAACGACCTGTAAAATCCATTCGATCTGACAGGGTCGGTAGCGATACTGTCCGTTTTCGTTACCCGATTCCCCGCCGACGATAACCCAGGCCAAACCTCCGTCTGCCGCGCCGAGGTATTTGGAGATATCTACTTTCTCAAGCAGCGGTTCAATCGAAACAAAGTGAACATTGGCCGGAACAGACAACAGAATCGGTACCCGCTTGTCGATGGTGTGCTGATAGCCTGCCGATACACCGAGCCAAACGTTCGCAGGCGGTATACCCCGTAGCCATTCGCCAAGCCAGTAAGCCAGGCTAAGCATACCGCTGTTGTTGCTCCCCTGATTCATCGCCTGCTCGTAGGCCAGCTCCAGCGCCAGCCGAATCCGACCGGGGCGTTTGGTTAAAATCTGATACGTCAGATGCGGGGTTTTGCGGATAATGTCAAACGTTTCGAGCCGAAACGAATCGATATCCTTGTGAAAGAAATCCGTCAATGACGAGGTGAATACTTTGGCCGGTTCTTTCAAGCGCAACGGCAAATTGAACGCGCCACCCGATTTGACGGACGTCTGAGAAACCAGTTCGGGATTATGCCGCGTACCGTTCAATGATTCGCGGTACATGTAGCAGAATTCACATTCGGATACTTTCTCGCCGGTAGTGGGGTGTTTATCGTAAACTTTATGACAGCCCCGGGCAATGTTCCAGGTTATATCTGTCCAGGAAATAGCAGTGTTGATACCCATTACTTGTTTCTTGATTTTGGTTTGGGAGTTGCAGCGGGCACCGAACCCGGTTTGCCGAGTATTTCGCGAATCGCATCTAAGCGCATCGCCCTATCGGTTTCGCTCATATCAGGGATGGGCTTTGAGTCTTGGAGGACAATCAGCCACAGGTGCAGTTGACCGACGCTGTACATGCTTTTGAGGTAAGCGATCAGATTGGCTTTGTCAGCGCCGGTCAGGTTGGGTTTAGCCATTACTCGTCGGTACTTTCGCCCGTATCGGAATTCTCGTCAGCGCCCGTTTGCTCGTCCGGATTCGGGCTTTCGGGCTCCATCGCGCTCAGCACCGATTCCAGTTCTTTGATTTTGGCGCTGATCTCAACGCCTTGATCAATGGCGTGGTCCTGATCGTCAACGTCGGCGAGCGCCTTCATTTTGTCGCGCCAGAAATTCAGCTCCCGGATTAAGTGTGCGTACTGAGCAGGATTGGTTTCGGCGGTACCGGCTGCTTCGGGTGTCGGATCGGTAGCCTGACCAAACGGCATTTCTTCGGTATCGTCAATATCGCGCTGGTAATCACTCGGACGAAACGGCTCGGTTTTAACCAGATCAAAGGTGTCCAAACTGTAGTATTCCCGTTCGTAGGTTTTGTAATTCTTGATCATGCGCGCCCGGACTTCCCGCATCTCGAAACGGTTATTAAGCCGGTTACACATCTCGTTGAATTGCTGCTTGATGGCGTCAATCTGATGCTTGAAATCACTCATGACCGCTTTCTTCTCGTCTTCTTTTTCCTGCCAGTCCTGAGACAGACGGGCAATAACGGGACCCATAAGATTTAGCTCATCCTGGGTAAACTGATAGCGGATTTCGACTTGCTGGATTTCGTGTTTCATCACTGTATTGTTTAGGAGTTAATTGATGCTGATTAGCGACCGAAGCACAACCGGGCCGCGTCGATCTTTTCTTGGTTTTTGGTGTCGATACCCGTGAACTGTTTCATGTCAGCGGGTTTCCATTTGGCCGAGGTTGGCTTGACTTCGACTACTTCATAGCCCGCTTTGCGTAGCTGCTCGCAGATCAGTTGACCCGTTGCCGCGTTGCGGCCTACGTCATTGGCGATTCGGTTACTGACGCCGAGCAGGTAGCGGGCAGCGGCTTCGGGATGCTCTTTGAGTCGATCAGGAATTTTTACGTCGTGATACTGAGGGTTGCGGTTTCGCCATCCCGCATCAACGTAGACTGTCACAGTTGCCAAATCGAATCCGGATATGTAGGCAATCGTTGCGTCAAAATCTTTCAGCGATAATTCAAGTATGCGTTTGGCGATCCGGCAGTACAGAGCGACCCCGTTTTTTTTGACATCCGGATCGATGCCAATTGCATACTGTTTTTGCGGGGTGCGGTTAATCGGCATTACGTAGGCCATTATTTGCGTCGGTCTGGTGTGGTTTCTGGAATTTCGATCTGGTTGAACATTTCGCGCATCCGGCTCCGAATCCGGGAGTCGTAACGGGCTTCGATCTGTTCAGCGGTTAGGTTGGTCGTGATGTGCGTTGTCCGGAAGCCGAGCGGTAAATCGTAGCGATGCAGGCTGTTGTAGCGCATTTGTAGAATCGACATCATTGTATCGCATTCATTGCCCATGCTCTTAGCGATTTGCTCAACACCGAGATCATCGAAACAGAAGCCACCCGCTGTATGCCGGAACGCATTGCTGTACATCGGACCCGCTTGGGCCGCGTAGTAATCCAGACTGGCAACACCGCCACCGCTATCGGGATGGCGCTGGTAGTCAGCAGCCACGTCCAGACAGGTTACCCACCGGTAGGAGCAAACGGGATTTTGCTGGAATAGCTTCATAAGCCACGTTTTACCCTGACCGGGGCGGGTACCGACCAGTAGTATTCCCTTCGAAAGATCCTTGCCGTATTCGGTTTCAAACCGCTGGTCGCTGGTGAAGTACATCGACAGCATCCGAAGCAGGTCTTTGTTGTGGTCATCGACTACGAAGCCGCGAAACTTGTCCTGTGCCTGTTTGAGAATCCAAGCGTAGAATTCCTTCGCGCCAATCTTAATCGGCTGGTTGGCTTCGCGAACCTTCTGTTCGTATTCTTCCCGGTTCTTTTGAATCCGAAGCTGGTTGGCTTTGGCGTGGCGGGCCGCTTTCAACGCAGCAACCGTTTCGGCTTCGGTTAGCTCCACCTCCTCAAAGTTGTCCGAAGCTGGTTCCGATGCGAGGTTTGGTAAGTTCTTTTCGATTAGCTGATTGAGTTGTTGCATTGGATTTGAATTGGCGTTTTTGATTGTTTTCGTGCCAGTAGGCTAAGCGAGTCGGCAAACTCCATGTGTCTTCTTTTTCTCGTCGGAACCGCTTGCCGTTTTCGTTGTGCTCAGTCCAGTAGGCGATAAAGGCTTTGTACATTTCGTCGGAATACTTGCCGGGATTCTTCTTGTAGTACTCTCTGACGGTCTGCTTGAAAGTTTCGATTCGATCTTCGAGAGGGGGGGCGCCGGAATTGGGGGTGAGCCCTTTTTTGATTTTGAGATTAAGTCGTTCCTGAATCTCCTTTCTGATTTGTTCGTTGTCGCGATCAGCGACAAAAAGAATGTGATGGGTTAGTATTGAGTTTATATTGAGTTTAGTATCTGTATCCTTATATATAGATTCCTCATTTTGAGAAATGGACTCCTCATTTTGAGGGATCGATGTATCATTTTGAGGAATGGAAATCTCATTTTGAGGAATCGACGTATCAGAATGAGAAATCGACGTATCATTTTGAGGAATGGAGACAGCAATTGTTGATGTTGCGGTTGATTGAGTCGATTTCTCATTTTGAGGAATCGACTCAATCAACCAATCCAACAGATGTTTTCCGCGGCCAAACCAGGTCTTTTTATCCAGATTGTCACGACGGTTAAAGTGGTCGGTTTTTATCCAGCCTGATTCAGTTAGTTGACCAATCCAGCGGGCAATAGACTTTTCATTGAGGTAGGGGTATTTTTCGGCTAATCCTTTGGCGGTGTCATAAGTCCAGTATTCTCCTTTGTGGAAGTGAGTGTCGCTTTTGCGTTTCTCATTTTCGGTTATCCAGAAATTTATATTGCCGACTAGGATAGCTTTCTCTACTCCTATCTCTATAGCTAAAGCCGCGTCGAAGGAGTGCATTGAGCCCTTCTTGATCTCGGTATTGCGGCTTGTTGTGGACATAACGACTAGTAAAAAAGGGCGACGATATTCGGCCACAGGGAGCCGATAATGATTATGGCCATAAAGACAAGGCCAGCGAGCAGCAGGCCAACCGAGGCCATGACGCTGTTTTCGGGGTTTGGATCAGGTCTGCACATATCAGTTCGGGAGTAAGTCAGTGAGAAGCCAGGCGTTGTGTGTAAATCGGCTGTAACCAATGAGTAGTTGTCCCTCTTCGGGCGTGTAGGGTGTAACGGACAGCATCGCCGACGATAGCTTGTCAATGAAATGAATCCGGTAGGCTTGCTCATGCCAGTCCTGTTTGAAGTACATGTCGTACAGTCGACGCGCCCGGCAGCGAACCCACCGAATCAGTTTGTAGCCAGTATACCGGTTGTAGCTGTGGTCCTGAGCGAGTTGGGCCAGTTCACGTTTGAACAGATCCTGCCAGTTCGCGTGATTAGTCTCACCGGGCAAATACTCCCATAAATCAGCGACGAGCAGCCGGGCCGCTGATTGGAATTTGTGTGTCGTTTCCATCAGCTTAAGCGGTTTTTGTTGAAGAGCGACACGAAGTAGTCAGCAATTGGCCGCGCCGTGAAGACGACGATAAAAGCAGTGTTGGCAAGAAAGACGATCAGTAAAGCAGCACAGATAATAAAATCTGTCACGGGATGGTCAGAGAACATAGGATGTAGAGGTTTACATTATAGGCTTTATTTGTTCGCCGTTGAATGACGCTTCAAACGTAAAATATTTTATTTAAATATACAATACTTGTTGTAAGTATTGGTAAAAAAATAGTGGAGAATTAACACGTTTGTTTAAAATCTCCACTTCTCCCAATAGCTAACACAAATACCAAAATCGTCTAGTTTTAGGCTTCCAATGGTTGCATCAGCTCTTCTTCTATTATCTTAAGCTCTTTACGAATGGCTCTCAAACGCTCTTTAATTACATCTGTAGAGTTCATTTCAAGCACCCAAAGCATTAAATGTTTCTTAACATTTAAATCAATTGTTTTACCGCTCAATGTATTTTTTACAATATCATCGGTGTAAAATGATTTCCGTTTGGGCTTCAACCCGCTATCATTCAGACGCTTCACTAGCTCCGAACTAACGTTGGCACTTTTGGGCAGCAATTCCGTTAAATAAATGAGATTTTCCATAGGTGTTGTATATGATGATATATTTACTATACTTGTATTGTAAAGCGCAACAGATGTTTTATCTATCGTCGCGCTAAACTACTATCTTGGTTTAATTAAAACAAGTATTGTAAAATAAAAATTGCATGGAAGAAACTAAGAAGAAAGATCTTAGCCCCGTGGCTCAACGTTTACTGAGTTTCGTTGAACAGCAGGGCGGGTATTCGGTAGTTGCCAAGCGGCTTAATAAACACCCTCAGTTCCTATATAATATACGGGATGGTAAAGCGAAGCCTTCGTACGATACGCTTATGGAATTGTGGCAGGTATACAAAGCAAAATTCGATCTGATGTACGTAATGACTGGAACGAGCAGTCAGGGCGGCACTGTCGAAATAGAGGCCGAACCTGTTCCCGCGCCGGTTTCTGATCGGGGTACCGAGCGGCTTGAAATGGAGAACGCCAGTTTGAAGCGTCAGGTTGAATTACTGGAAGATACGGTTAGCATACTCAGGAATGTTGTTTCCAGTCAGCTCGGGAAAGAATTAAAAACTGAGTCCGCTAACGAGTCCACCCAGGGCCAACAGCTTGTTTTGGGATTGACCTACGCCGAACGCAAAGCCGCCAACCGATTTGTTCCGGTTGATTTTCGCGATGCATTAGGCGTATCGAAAATATTCCCGAATCAGGCTCCCATTCGGCCTTAGGCGTTAGCGGTCAGATGCGCGAAGCGATGCGCATCCGTGGCTTTGAAGAATCGAAAGGATACCGGAACGGTAACGCAGTTTTTTGACCTGCCCAAAATCCGGCTTATTTGCTTAGTGGAGAGCGGAGAATATTGGTCGCGTTGACCCTCGCTCTCTGCATGGACCTTTAAATTGAGACCTGGTGCCCGATAAGATAACTTTATCGGGTTTTTTTTGTGCCTTTTTTCTGCTGATAGCAAACGGTTTAAGGACCAAATCCCTCTGATTTTGAAAAGTGTTGGCACTCCTGTTGGCACTTAAATCCACTGTTGGCACCCCTCCCTTTTCATATGATGCACCTAGTTATGACTGTCTAACCAGACCATAAGAGGTGCAATGAACATCAACCGCATGGAAGTTAAATACTGGCTGCACGACTCCAAAACGCCGGGTAAAGCTCAGATCTATTGCAACATCACCGTAAAGGGACAGCGTATCCAGATTGGCTCTACAGGCATTACCATCTACCGAGATCACTGGAATGCCGACACACAACGGATCACAAAACATAACCCCAGGTCACAGTTTTTAAACGAACAACTGATTGCCCAAGAGTTGCAGCTGATGAGCATCTTCACCGATTTATTTACGAAGAAAGCGCCTATCACTGCCGGTAAAATCAAGCGGCTATTTAAACAAGGGGCTGGCGAAACCACGGTATTGCTGACCGCTTTTGATCTGTTCTTAAAAGACGTTAAAACGAATCCGGAATGTAGTGAGAATACCTGGGAAGCCTACGACGATTGCCGTAAAAAGCTGATTAACTTTCTGATCTCGGAGAAAGCCTTGGATTTAGTCGTTGAAGAATTCGACGTGGCCTATCTGAAGAAGTATCGCAAATGGATGAAGCTCATTCCAGTCGGCGATAAAATTGGCCACAAAGACAGCTACATCCGGAAACATAGTCAAACCATCAAACAAGTGACAAAGTGGGCAAAGGCCAACCACCTAGCTGATCATAACAACCTGGAAGGCTTCAAGGTCCCCAACGCCAAATACGACGACCCCATCTACTTAACGGACGAAGAATTCGAACGCCTGGTAAACCATCGCTTTGATAACCCCCATAAGCAGCAAGCTGCCGATATGTTCATAATCTATTGCCGGACAGGCTTCCACTATGGCGATCTTAAAGATTTTATTAAGCAGTACCAAACCGCTCTACGCCGGGGTATTGATGGCAAGCCTTGGCTGATCAAGGATCGCATCAAAACGGAAGTAACCGCCAGAGTGCCCCAGTTCAAAGAAGTGGAAGCCATTGTCGAGAGATATGGTGGCTGGGAAAAACTGCCAGTCAAGGCCAATAAGACGATGAATGACTGGTTAAAATTGATTGCCGGCGAGCTAGGCTTCCATCCTGATCTGTCAACGAAGGCAGGTCGTAAGACATTTACTGACTGGTGTTACAATACGCTCGGTCTATCAACTGAAGCCGTCAAAGTAATGCTGGGTCGCAAGTCCGAGAAAGGCTTGGAAGTATATGGCCGACCTGACGAGCGCCGAGTTATTGCTGAATTAAATCAGAGTGTAGTTTTTAAACAGGATACACAAGATATGCCCTAGCAATTTGCAATAGATCTTACGCTCTATTGCAAATTGTTTAACTAATTTATTTTTTTTCAAATGGAAAAGGCAGGCATTAAATAAATTAAGTTGAAATTGTTTAATAACTCAATTTATTTAATGCCTATCTAACTGAATATCAATAATAGGTATATTGGTGCTAAAAAGCAATTTTAAAAAGTTATCTATTTCTTCGAATTTTAGATCAACAGTGTTTTCAATCTTTATTGTCAACCTATTTGCTGAGGGTCCTTCAAATCTCACAAGGCGATTACTTAGAAAAGGCAAATCTCGAATCAAATTAGTAATTAATTTGATATGTTTACTTATTTCAGTACTAGATAATAAAAATAGAGTTATATGTTCAACGTATGAGTTATCTAAAAAGTAATTCACTGTTTTCGTCATTATAGATTGTCTAATCGACTCCCAACCAATTGATATATCATAACCCAAATTACTTATGAAGGCTGGTAATCTATTAATCTTATCTATTTCATTTGTATATAATGATAAGATTAAGCTATCACTGGAACTTAGCAAATTGTAAACACTCAATCCCAGAGCCTCTGTAATTTTTAGTATTTCTTTAACTCGAATAGGTGAGCCAATTTGGCTTTTAATTACTACCTCGACAACATTAGATCTAATATCAATTGAACTTTCTCCAAAGGGAATAAAAGAATCTATCTTAAGCTGGTTTTGCGTAACTTCTGAGATTGTATCTGGTGATACTTTAGATTCTAAGTATTTATTAGCGTGCGAGAGGAAGGTGTCTGTTGAGTATATGTGAAATAATTTGTTAGTCAAAAGATAGAATTCTTCTATGAGTTGAGGTTGAGGTCCAAAAGTAGTGCTTTTGGATGCAGATTGCCACCACCAATCTGGTTTCTTTTCGTCAGTAACGAATATTACGGACTGATTATCAATTTTTGCTTTGTCAATTATTTGAAACCATATAATCAAATCTCCGTACTTTTCATTATCTGGCTTCGCTTTATCTGTAAAGCCAGGAGGTATTGAACTATCATAACGTTTTGCACCCATTTTGTAAATTTCATTTAGTCTGTCATTATCATAAGGACTTCCTATCGAATCTCCTAAATTATGGTGAACACTATTCAAAATTTTATCATCTCCAGATAAAAACAATCTATATTTTTCTTTATTAGTATTTATTTCAGATTCAATCCTTTGAGTTATGTCAGAGAAATTACTTAGCAAATCTTCAGAAAGATGAGGAACTGATGTGCTACCAATTAGGTCATTTTTATAAGTGTTTAATAACTTTAGGGACTCAACGTGCTTGTCAATTAAATCTAAAATTACTTGCTTTCGTTTTCTATGAAATTCAAAACCAACTCTGTGTGTTAAAAAGCATCTATCTTTTAATTTCTCGATAAGTTCTAATATCATATCTCTAGTGTCTTCAGAATATGAGTATAGATTAAGTAGGACATTTGTATCAAAAGTAATTAATGAATTTTGCCATAGATTATCTAGATCGTCAGTTGATTTATTTAAAAATCCAGCATATAAATCTTTCATCAATGCCATTTGGAAGTTAGTTTTGATTTTATTTGGGATATTAATTTATGTATAAACGTAGACTAAATTGGAACTGATTTTATGTTGAAAATAGAGGTGTCCATTTCCATTTTCATGACATTAGTCGGTGAATAGTCATTTTCTTTAACTAACATTAGTATTTCGTCTCTCTCTCTTTTGCTTAGCCTACAACCTAGAAAGATCTCTTTTAAGCAAATCTTAGAAAAGGGAAATAAATCATACCCGTATCGGTCATTTATAAAGCCTCTGACTTCTTTTTCGTATTCCCAAACAGTCGATTTACTGGTTACCCAATGATCTATACATTTATCTGATTTATTGTAATAATTCACAGGATCTATTTTGCTAATATATTTAACCTTTTTCAAAGTCATAAAATAATGATCTTGACTTACGACAGGCTGAAAGCTAAAGCCAAAGCAAACTCCTCTATGCTTTTCTGCATAGTGACTCCACATTAAGGCAATATCACTTTTTTCGCTAAAACAGCAAACGCCTGATTCTCTCCTTTGACGTGTGAAGCTTTCATACGCAAGACGCTCGAAGTTTTCAATGCCAACTTCTTTAATTTTCTTTAATAATTCTCTTTTTTGCTTATTAGAATTATGATCAACAGCCTTTTGCATCCATAATTTTCTGCTTCTACCTGATGAAGTAAAGTCAATTAAACCTTCAAACATATCAAATGGATCATTAAAACTTTCAGGAGATGAAAATTTAAGGCTTCTACCTGTTAATATTGATATGGCAGTGGTGTAAGATGCATAATGATAAATTATTGGGGGTGGAATTTCATAAACAATATCTGGAAATAGTGGATGAAATTTTATTTGTTCAAAAGTGTCAATTTCTGTTCTCCTAGGAATTAATAATAGTTTATCGCTCTTTTTCATTTATTCTTGATCTCAGTCATTCATCAATGAATTAAACAAACTTAAAAAGTCTTCAATTGTAGTGATGCTCGCTGTTGATCTTTTTACGATGTTTTTAAAATAAACTCCTTTAAATTGATCAGCAACTTGATCTGGATTTCTTGAACATATATACAGCCGCTGTGAAGGGTCTTTAAATTTTCTTTGTATTAGAGATTTTAAGTGTGGTTCGTTTTGCATTGAATTTCCTATAATGATTAACTTATCAGCTTCTTCCAAAGACGAGGACATGAAATTATAATAGTGGTTTAGAACTGGATCTCTTCTAATCAGTTGTTCTTTAAAAAGAGGATTGTTGAATATGATTACCGGATCTGAGTTTGCCTTGTTATTATCATTTCGAGTTTTTAGTGTTTCTCCATTCTTCTTTTCAAATCTATATGAGCCATGCAGATGTATACATCTAATATGGTTGTTTTGTAGTGTATCATCATATAGTCTTAAGTAAAGAGGGTAATCCTTATTATTGCCAAACCCATCTACTGTAAGATACCCTAAATCCCTCGTTGATCTAGTTAGTAGAGTATCGAGTATACCATCATAGTTAGTTGTGAAAAAATCACAGTCTTTAATATTATTTCTTTCAAGAATGGATTTGAAATGATCACCAAAAAAGGGAAATAGCCTTTTTAAATCTTTATAGCCTTCCGAGTTCTCGTGCTGCCTGAATTCTTCAGCAATATCTCTAATTCTATCAATTAATAAAAAGTCAAAAACTTCCTTTATACTTTCAATGGTTTCATGCGGTAATGCTTTTTGAAAAGCTTCAATACTTGAAAAAAAATCTATTACAGAATATATCATTCTTATTAGCTCTTCATCATTAAGCCTAGGATTTTTATCTTTAAGCTCGTAAAATAGCTCTTCAAACCTACGCCACAAAGATGTTATTGCACTAATAGCATTAGCTAAGTCGTCTTTTGAAGTTTTTAAGTTTGTGGGGAGAAGGTTTGTTGGAAAAGCTAACACAATGTCTCTAACAAGAAAATTAAAGCCATTTCCAATGATAAAGGCTATTTTTTGACCATCAGCTTCTTTAGAAACTGGTAAAAAATTGTCGTCTCGTGTGGATATCATAAATTTACTTTTAATTAATATTTACGCCTCTGTAAGCTAAGTACTTATATACTGTTGTTCTCGATTTGTTTAACTGCGCAGCAATCATCTTTACTCCATAGCCTTCTTTATGAAGTGACTCAGCTATTCTAGCGGTATTTTTTGCCTCTTCGGTAAGCCCCTTTGGTTTGCCTCCTAACTTTCCTTTCAAACGTGCGACCTCTAAGCCAGCCATTGTTCTTTCCCGGATTATATTTCTTTCGTATTCGGCGAGCGAGCAGAAGAGATGGAAAATCAGCTTACCTGATGAAGTACTAGTATCAATCTTATCATTGACGCTGGAGAAGGAGACACCTTTATCGGAAAATTGATTCACTAATTCGATTAGATGTGTTAGTGAGCGCCCCAGTCGATCAAGTTTCCAAACGACTACTTCATCTCCCGATCGTAGATGAGCAATCATCATTTGTAATTGGGGGCGTTCCTTGGACGTTCCGCTTACTTTCTCTTGAAATATCTTTTCGCATCCAACATTTTGCAGGGCATTTAGCTGAAGATCTAAATTTTGGTCAAATGTGGAAACACGGGCATATCCAATCCTCATAAAACTTGAAGTATGTTCATTAAAACCGACTAATATGTGAATATAATGAACAATCAATATTGGACTAGTTATATGGACGCTTAATTACCTGACTTTATGTAACGGTAGACTGCAATGAGTATGATTGCTAAAACGACCGTTTATCTGTACATCAAAAAAGCCCCCGGTTATCTCGGGGGCTTTTTTACTTTCGGAAGATTAGGCGACCGATCAGCGTGGCCAGGATCGATGAGCGTTGAAACCAGAGCTCAGCTCGCTGCGCACGGATCTGTCGAGCCTGGCGTCGGATCGTTTGATCCTGCTCATCGATACGCTTGAGCAGGCCCGTAACCAGGGTGTCACTCGTCGACTGGGCTTTCCGGAGCTGATCAACCTGGTAGGTCAGGTTGGGGACCGAGATCCGGTCAGCGATCGCCTGGCGGGCCTGGGGCTCAGTCAGTCGAACTGGGCGCGGCTCTAGGTATGGCAGGGTATCCTGTACTAGCGTTTGGCTTTGCGAAAAGGCTGTCGATAACGTGCTGCAACTGATCAGCAGGAATGCGATCCACAGCCGTTTGAAGCTGTTGTCTGACTTGTTCGGCGCTGTCTGCATTAGCTACGTGATCAGTGATAACTGAGATAAATACTTCGGCCTTTTTTCGGACGCTGTCCGCTTCGGCGGCTTGCTTTCTTTCGATTGAGCCACCGGTACCGGGCCAGGTACCCACTTCGGGGAGGGACTTCGGCATCTCCCCGCTGCTCACCAGGCAGCCCACCACCAGCCCCAAACAGGCCGCTAAGATCAGCCCACCCCGAGGTAGCTCGATTGGCTGGCCACACCAGCGAAAGAAGTCCAGCAACCAGGACGACGCCGATACCAGCCAGGATAGTAGGGAACCGACCCATTTCATTGCTTCGGATTAAAGTTGACCGTTAGCTTGGAGACGGTCGCAATAGCGGCCGACACGTAGCCCAGAATCTCGATGGCGTGCGTGGCCAGGGGAGGAAGATCCAGACCATACGCCTGCAGGCTTTGCTGACACGTGATCAGCCCGGCCGATAAAGCCGCCACGATAACACCGCCCCACAGGAGCGGCTTGAAGAAAGGAGACGTCGGGCTGGAGAGCCGATCGATGAGGGTTAACTCGTTTTGATTGTTCATGGATGGTTTGATTAAAAAAAGGTTTTACTTCGTTGTAGGCTTGCCAAAAATCGTATTATAAAACCAGGTGCCGACCCAGTAGAAGATCAGGCAGTAGGCGATCGTCGGTTCGAATGATTCGTATAGATCGTTTAGAAAGTGCCAGGGGACTAAGGTTTCCATTGTTCTAGGTAAGGCGTCAGATGGTTGGCTATCGCTTTAATCTCACTTTTGCGCCGGCGGTTGAGGTAGCAGCCGCCCTTGGTACCGGTTCCACCGGTGGTATTAAAACCGATCGTCATCACGTAATCCGCATCGTCGTTCCAGCGATCGTCGGCCAGTCCTTCCACGTGACTGGCGTAAAGCGAAACGAAGTCCATCTTCTTGGGTGGTGGCCCGATCCGCTGATTACCCCGGGCACCCCGCTGGTAGACGATCTTGGCTTTATCCCGAAAGTAAACTTTCACGTACCCCACCGATTTGACCGTTAACCAAGCCCCGTTCTTAGCGTAGGCGTAGTATAGTCCAGAAGCGCAATACAGTGCCTGGGAGGGCAAGTGATTAAATTTGTTGATCCGCGTAATCCAGGGGGCGTCGTTGTGGTTGGTGCGTTCGGTCTTGCCCAGAAACTGAGCCGCCGTGTCATAGATCGCCTGACGTAGGGCCTGCTCATCGAGCGTGATGGGATTTTCCCGGGCTGGCGTGCCCAAACGCACCGTCGCTGAGCGGACGGTGCGTTTGGGCACGCCAGCCCGGGGCTTTTTACTCAGGGCTTCACCGAGTGGGACAAGGCTGAATGCAACAAAAGCAAGCCAAGCAGTAAGACGGTAAGTATTGAGCGTTGCCATGGGGTCAGGTCCTCAAAAAACTCGGTAATAAAGTCGCGTTTGGTTTTGAATACGGGCAGTAGATAGAAGGCCACAAAGGGGGCAACTATCAGTAGCTTGATCAAAAGGGTGGGCAGATCGATGAGCTCGACGAACTTCTCGAAAAAGAACTTTTGAAAGCTGGTGGCGTCGTAGGGCTGAGCCTGCTGCTCCAGCGGCAGTTTGGCGTTGCTGTTGAGGATTGTGTGGCGGATATCCTGAAAGCAGCCGTAGGACCAGACCAGGAAGATGATCAGCGCACCGAGTGCTCCCCATACCAGCCGCCGGCGCAGGCCCGGGCGCTGCCAGATCTCCGGCTCTATCTCCTGGACGACGGCCGTTTCGGTTTTAATGCCCAGCTCCATGGCCAGCAAGTGCGCTTCGAGTTCGGCTTCTTCGGCCCAGGCATTACGCTCTTCGGCATCCTGGCGATCGGTCATCGTCAGTGACTGCGACCGGAAGTCTTTAGCGGACTTGAGCAGCTTATTGTAGCTGTCGAGTTTCTTCTGGCGCTCCTTTTGGGCGTCTTCCTGTTTTTTGGCATTGATCTGGCGCAGCTGCTCATTGAGCTTTTGCTGCTGCTCGACAATTTCCCGCTCCTCGGGGGTCAGCCCTTCCAGATCCTGACCGGGTAATTCAGTCTGTAGACTCATCGTCTTGGTTAAGTTTTTTTAGCTCCAAATAGCCTAACACGTCGTGGATCGGCCGAGCCATTACCGCATCGTAGGAGCCGAAGTTGCCTTCTCTAGCCAGGTTGTGAACCGTGGTCTCCCAGTCTCGGACGAACGTGCCGGTGTGCAGGATCGCTTTCTTTTCGTCTGGGTCAGGAGCGGGCATTCCGTAGAGCTGCTCGGTGCGTTTAGTGGCCGACAAGAACCACTGCAAGATGGCGATCCGGGTGCCCAGATCAACGGACGAAAAACGCTCGGCCCGGCTCTCGACGAAGTACGAATTAAACGGTTCCCGGTCGTCACCGGTGATGTCTTCCCGCCGGCGCTGGAGCCGCCGGAGTAGGGACACTTTAGGCCGGCAGATGGTCGCCAGGAACTGATTTAGAAAGGGTTCCTTGCTGGTCCCCGCCGACGTGGTATGGGTATCGGAGAAGGCCAGCAGGTAGGCCACGGCCGTGATAAACTCACCGGTGTTCACCTGGTGCAATTCTTCATCGGGCAATAGATAGGTAGCACCCTTACAGACGAAGCTGGCCACCGGGCGTTTTTCTATTCCCGTTTCCCAGGCCCACTCGATCTGCTCCAGGAGACGCTGCAGGTTGTCGATCTGATCAGGTTGGACAAACTGCTCTTTGACCTCGATCGGCGCATTGCAAGCCAGGTGAAAGACCGCCAGACGGGTCTGCAGGGTACGTGGTTGCGTGTAGGCCAGCTTTAAAACGGCGATAGCCAGCTTGGGTGGGAGTTCGCTGTAGCGCTCAGCAATCAGGTACGTTTCGGCGGGTTGTTCGCCAATGGCAATTTTTATTTTCTTCATTAGAGACGAAAGTGTTTTTTGCCCTCGTTGTCGGGCATGGTCCATTCGGCTTGGCCGGTCGGCGCAACGTAAAGCGCCGAGTTGAAATACGAGGAAAATACCGTGGCCGAAGCCGTTTTGTTGAGGAAGGTCCGCAGCTCACCCCGGGCCGTTTCGACCTGCTTCCAGAGTTCGGCCCGCAACTCGGCTACCTGCGCCGGGTTAACGGCTTTCTGATCCTTCAGGCCCTTGAAGCTCGAAATGATCCGGATGCCGTCTGGCTGGAAAATTACGTTCAGCGTCGGCAGCGCTTCCCACAGGGTCACCGGTGCCAGCAGCTGGCGGCAGTAGCTCAGCAGCTCGGTTTCTTCCCGGGTTAGCGTATCGCCATGGATGCGCTTATCCGTCAGCTCATCGAACAGCGCATCGCCCAACATATTGCGCACGTACCGGCGCTCGGTGCGGGGCATGAATAGCTGCAGCCGGACCAGCATCGAGTGGGTGGCGGCCACTTCTGGTAGGGCTCGTCTTAGCTCGACCGTTGTGGGGATCAGCAGCTGGTGGGCGTGGCGATAGGCCGTCGAGTTTGTCCAGGTGGGCAGCTCATCCTGATGCGTCGTCAGAAAGTCCATCAGCTGCTCCAGAGCGGTATCGGCTTTCTTGGCCGTATCGGCCAGGATGGTGTCGATCTCCCACTGGGCGAGCTTTTCGGATTTGTCGACTTTGAAGCGGGACAAACCGGCATTGCCAAACTGATACAGGAAACTCACCTGGGCTTGCTCAAAAGCGGCCCAGACGATGGCTTTCTGGGTATGCCGGCGAACCTGCTGCAGCAGCTCCACACTAGGGTTCTCCAGCTCCTCGATCAGCGCTGAGCCCAGCAGGGGCTCGATGAGCTGCTCCTGAGCGTCGACCACAAAAGGCTCCAGCTGGTTGAAATAAATTTCTTTGTCAAAGAGCGCCCCAATAAACTGGGCAAACTGGTCGGAGGTCGTAACTAGGATCATGAATTGAGTTGGTTGGCGGCCCGCTCCCGGCTGACGGCCTGGCGAGCTTCCTGATAGAGTTGATCGTACATGGCGTGTTTAGCTTCGGCGTCCGGATGCTTGGGGTTGCCAACCCGGGCCTTCCAAGTTGATACGTTCTTGGCCAGGTTGCGCACCTGCAGGCCCAGTTCGACCCCGGACGTGGGTACCTGGTAGCGATCGGTCCAGACTTTCACGGGTTCTTCTATTGGCAGCATTTGCTGTTCCTGAAGAAACTTGCGTCGTTCCAGCTCCCTGCGATAGCGATCGTCCCAGTGTAAAATTTCATCGACCTGGGCTTTGGCGTTCTGGGTAGGAGGGATGCTGGCCAGCCTGGCGGCCCGGCTCTCGGCTTCCTTGTTGCAGGTATCGACCTGCTGACACACCCAGGCCATCGCCTGGGCGTACTGATCAGCGTTTAGCTTGACGCCGGTCGGAACGGGAGGTCCCGCCGGCGTTAGGCGTTTCCCTCGTTCGGCGTGGCTTCAGCGGTTACAACCGGCACAGGAGTACTGGCTTTTGCTGCTTTCGGCGTAGCGGTTGCCCTGGGCTTTTTAGCCTTGGTAGCCGTAATAGCCGATGGCAAGTCAGCCGGTCCCAGTTGGGTACCTTCAACCGTCGAACCGATTATCTGACCGACTACACCAATGAGTACAGGGGAACATTCTAACTCGATTTGATTGAAGGTTTCCTGACTGATCAGGCCCCGTTCCAGGGACGTTTGGGCTTGCTGCAGGCGAATACGATTTTTAAGTGATGACATGGCTATGATTGATTAACGAGCATAAAAAAGGCCCCTCCCCACATCGGGAGGGGCCTGATCCAGTTGGCGGCAGTGGTAACCTACTTTGCTTCTGTCGTTGTAGGTGTTTGTCCCTTGGTAGCGGGCACGCGCTGGGTCCAGCCTGGATACTGGCTTTCGATGGCTTTCACCGTAGCTTCGGGCACATCGACGGGAGTATTCCTGATAGTGATCTCGGTTTCGCCGAGTTTGAACCGCACTGCATCGTTTTCAACGGCATCGGTCAGAATTAATCTAAACATCCTGGGGCGTTTCAACGCAGTAAAAGAGTTAAACAAACAGGTGAACGAAGTCCCTTACTAGGCAACTACTGGTGTTAAAGGCAGCGCCAGCGTTGAGGGATAGATCGGTGGTGCAAACGTGTAACTGTCGTTATCACCCGAGAAACTGATGCCTTTCTTATCGCCCCCTTTTTTACCCAGTTGACCTTTCTGCTTGAGCACGATCGGCTGCAGTTTGGTCCCGTAGACTTTCATCGTGTCGTCATTCTCTTCGACGATGAAGATCACACCGGCGTTGACGTACTTTTCAGCTTCAACGAGCTGCGCCTTCCCGTTACCGGCGATATCAAACATGATACTGTGCTTGAACGATTGGTAGAAGCGGTCACCCTGGCTTTCGAACGTAGCGTCCAGCGTGTTGTCAGCGGGAGTAATAATCGCCATCGATTTGCCTACTTTCAGCGGGATCGCCACCGTCAGCTCGGACGCGGTGATGTTCCCTTTCTTCGGCCAGTCGATCACGTCGTCTTTCAAATCAGCGGCCAGCACGACGAAGGCTCGACGACCACCGGCGGGGTTGGGCGTCTGATCATCGATGTTTTTGAGGGCGGCCAGCGAGGTGAGGCCCATCACGACCGATCCCGGATCGGCATGGGTCAACAGGTGCGTGGCTGCTTCAGCCGCCGGCACCACAAAGTCGGCCATCAATACGGCGGCTACGATAGCCAGCATGACGTAGGTCGATTTGAGAAGGAAACTTTTCATGGATACTAGAAAAAATTAGTTGTAAGAGAGATGTTTGTTGCCCACAAAGCCCACCATCGACAGGCAATGGTGGGCGGGGGTGTGAATAAAAAAGCGTTTATTCGTCGTCGTCAGCGTCAGCAATGGCTGGACGAGTCCGCAGATCATTGACGATCTGGATATCACCGCGCACGAAGTTGGGAGCGCACTTGCCGTCTGCAACCAGGGCAATCGAGCGGTCGCGCACGTCGTAATCCGAGGTCAGCTCTATCGCATCGTCCTGACGGCTCGACAGATAGACCGTGTTTTCTTTCGGGGTCATCGACATAAAGTCGGTTCCACCCAAACCAGCCTGCGTATTGAGACGCACGTTGGGGGCGAAATACAGCACTTCCTGATTGAAGGCATTGTAGATCTTGGATTGGCCCTTGGCATTCTCTAGCGCGAAGTCATAAGCGGTCTTCACGTGCGTTGGTAAGAAGAACTCGACGGGACCATTGGCGTAAGCCGGCAGCACGCGTACAAAACGCTTCCACATCCGCTTCACTTCGGCGATCACGTTATCTTCATTGATGAAGAAATTTGCCTGACTGTGGGCGATCACGTTGCCTTCTGGAATTTCATCCGTCAGGATCGCGTCGTCGTATAGCTTCAGGAAACCGTTGAACACATCCTGGGGGTCGGTGCCCGTACTATCCAGAACGCCTTTCCAGAGGGCTGATACGCCGAAGTCGTTACCGATCTGCTCGATCAGCGCCGAAGAGATAAAATCCGCGAATGGATACTTGGTTGGATCGATACCGTCGGAGCCTTCGATTTCACCCAGGTAGGAAGCCTCCATCGAAAGCCGCTTTGGCTCGTCGATCAGCACGTCGACTTTCCAGGGACGTACTTTACCGATCCGGGCTTCGAACGACACTACGTCGTCTTTAGGATCGAATTTGCCTTTGCCACCGGGCTGCAGCAGGGCCTGGGTGAGCATGGTCGAGAGCACGATCTCGTCGATAACGCGCAGCCGGCGGAAGCCTTGCAGGTATCCCCAGCCGGAGACGACCTTTTTGCGCAGCACGTCCCGGTTGAGCTCTCTGCGTTTTTTGAGACTCTCATCGAGTTGGGTGAGTTTGATTGCAGACATTGGTTTTTATTGAAAAAGAGGAAGGTCCGGAATCCGCCGGAGCGGCCGCTGGGCGGATTAGTTGGCAGGTTTGTAAGAAGCCCGGGCGATTTTGTCCGTTTCGGTCAGGAATTCTTCCGCACTGTTCTGATTGCTGGCATCTTCTTCAGCCAGGGGGTTGACCGCCTGCTTGAGCTTGGTTACTTCGTTCTCGCTGGCCGTGAGCTTGGTTTGCAGATCAGTTGCGTTTTGCTCGGCCGTTGTTTTGCCCGACTGAGCCGTTGTTAACTGGCCTTCCAGCTCCGTGATGCGGGCTTCGGCGGTACCTAGTTTGGTGTTTGCTTCGGTCAGATCAGCCTTGATAGCCTCGTTACCTTCTGCCTGAGCATCGAGCCGATCCTGGATTTCCTGGGCATCGGCCGAGAACTGATTAAATTCTTCCGTGGCCAGTTTCTCGGAGATTTGTTTCTGGCTTTTGGGAAACAGGGCGGCTACAATATTCGCCACCGATTGGGGTAATTTTGCCATTATGCAGCTTGTTTAAGTGCGTGATTGATACATTCCTGAAGCGATCCGATGCGGTCAGCCAGCCCTATTTCGAGCGATGGTTCTTTGCCGAACATCTCACCACTGAAGGCCTCGTCGGAGGTGAGCTTGCCGGCTCGGCCCCGGCGGACGTAGCCCAGAAACTCGGTACGGCACTCGTTGAGTGAGGCCGTGATCTGAACTTTAGTTTCGGCTGAGAGTGGCTCGACGCCATTGATGAGGGCTTTTTTCTCCGAGCCATCGGCCCGGAAGATGGTGATGCCGATGCCTTCTTTTTCGAGGGCTTTCGACATGTCCTGATAGACCATCAGTACACCGATCGAGCCCACTTCCGAGACGGCCTGGTCTTCCATCCAGATCATGTCCGCCTGACTGGCCACGTAGTAGCCGGCCGATGCACAGTAGGGCGTCCAGACGTAGATCAGTTTGGGGAAAGCCGCCACCATGTCGGCCAGCATTCTTGTCGAGTCGACGGTACCGCCGGGCGTGTTCATCTTCAGCACGACCGCTTTGACTTTCGGATCGAGAGCCGCCAGAGCCAGGATACGAGCGACGTACTCATTACCGCCGATACCACAGTAGCCTACCCGGGCCATGGCTCCATCGATGGGAATGACAGCGACCGAGCCACCACCCGCCTTGCGGTACTGATACAGATCGTACTTGTCCGTATTGAAAAAGCCGTCATCGTCGTACATCGCGTCGATGGCTTCTTCTAAGCGTTGCTGGCGGGCCGCCTGCTTCTGGAAGCGATCCTGATCGGCCGTATTGGCCGCCGATGCCTGCTGACGAAAGATCGACGGGAAAGGCTCCTGGCCGGCGTTGAGCCGGGGTAATACGATGCCCGTCATTCGGTCGACGAACGGCTCGTGCATGTAATAGTAGCCTGAAAACGATAATCCCGTCATGTCCTCGGTTGTTGATGGTACGAAGGTGCCGGGACTGTGGGGCGTTTACTAGGACGAAAAAAAAGCCCGACCAGGCTCTAGTCGGGCTTGCGAATGCCATTGTCCAACGCTATGCCACCAGGGATACAAACAAGCGCTCTCCATTATTAGCCATGATACCGCTCGTTAGATCGAGCTGAGCCGAGGCAAAGTTGGCCACGTTGCTTTTGCGAAACGTGCGCGGGAGACTACCCGCCGGAATTAGCGCATTGATCTCCGAGTGCCCATTGACCGATGAAAAGCCCGGCGAGTTGCCATCGACGATCACACCGATCAAATAGCGGCCACCGGCCACCAGGTTAACCGGTTGCTCGAAGGCGATCCGGTTCCAGCCCGCTGAATTGCGGTAGGTGGGGCCGGCGTTCGCCAGCGCCAGTCGGTTGCCACTCAGATCGAAGAGCGCCACGGCGTTGTTGTAGTTGTTGTCGACCTGGTAGTTGGTGTAGTTCAACCGCAGGGCCAGCCCGCCAATCGTCAGTGCCGCCGGCGCGATGACCTGGCAGAAGTAAGGCTGCTGACTGGTCAGGCCGAGTCGGGAATCGGTGTTGATATCGATCAGCCGGTCACTGGCGACCAGCAGCCCGTTGAGCACACTATCCAGATTATGGTTGACCCAGCTTGCCGCATTCACTTCCTGCAGATCACCGTCCGGGCGAACACTGATTTGTCCCATGGGTTACGCCCGGTAAAGAATCTGTGAATTGATGGCCAGCTGTACCGTAGTTGCATCGAGCGCCGTGCCCACAACCTGCAAAAAGTTGCCCGTTCCTACGGCCGCAGACTGAGAGACTTTACCCGCCTGGGTCGAGCTCAGATAAACGGGTGCTCCGGGGGTTAGACCCGAAAAGCCCGTCACCGGAATGCGGGCGTAAACCGTTGCCTGAGCGCCCGATGCCGTGTTGGCGGTAACAATACCCACGGCCCGGGTCGTGCCATTGTTGCCGGCGATGGCCTTTTTGATCTTGTTGCTGGTCGAGCCCGAATCGTAGTAAGCGTACACCAGATCACCCGATACCAGGGCTTCGCCGGCCGTGTAGCCCTTGCCGTCCATCGAGCCAACCAGGGATGGGTCGAGCATTCCGTTAGAACCCGTCACGACAATTTTGCCTGCATCAGCAGCGCCCGTTGAGGTGGTAATACCGGCGATCTCTTTTAAGTCGCTCGTGCCGTCGTCAAACGTAATAAACTTGTTGTTTGCCATTGAATTGAGGAATTATAAATTAAGAAAAACAATTGGTTGCTGAAGAATTAAAAGCGAGTCTGGCCGGATGGCTCGCAGGATTTTGTGGGCGAACACCAGTCCGTCTGCCCGGGCCGGGTGCCAGCGGCCAGCCGCTCCGGCCAGAAAGCTCTCGCCGGGGGTAAGCGTTGCAGCCGGGAACACCACTTCGCCAGAGCTGCGCACGTGCACGGCCTGGCCCGGATCGGCTGAGTTGAGCGCAATCCCACAGAAGGCATAGGCGTGATCGGCCCGGGTGGCATCGTAGGGTACCAGGCCCGCTTCGGTCAGGGCCACGGCCGCACGGTCGATGATGGGTACCTGAGCGATGTAGGACACGTCCCGCTCACCCCCCGAAAAGACGACCGTGCCTCCAGTTCGAATCAGTTGCACCGGGGTTACTGGGGACCGCACCAGCGCTACCTGGCCGGGAGCCTGGCGAATCAGCACGATGGGCTGACGAGCGGGCCGGATGAGTTTGATGACTTCCATTATTCGACGGCGAGCATGATAACGACCATATCTTCCCGCTCATCGCCCCGCTGCTGGTAAAGCTCCAGCCGATAACGGCCGGGCCGCAGGCTATTCATGATGCGCGTCGACACGTCGACCATCACCACGTTCTCTTCGGGCATACTCATCGACGCCCCGTTTAGCCGAGTGCCCGAGGCATCCAGCAGATCACCCCGTAGGTTAGCGGCAACGACGCTGGTATCGGGATGTTGTTCGTCCTTGGTAAACAAGGAAAAGGCGAGTCGGAAGTGTTCTTTCCGACTGACTTTAACCGCTAACTCGGGGGCTGTGTAATCGTGCTGAATCATAAAGTTTTAGTGAATCCACCAGCTTCGGCCGAACAGTCGGCAAGCCAGGTACATGCAATAGTTGCGAATAAACTTGCGGGGTTCGACGGTTCTCAGATGAGCGTACAGCTCCTGATCGGCCACCCACCGGGCCTTCTTCCGCCCCAGTTGTTCCTGAAATAGCCGGTTGTCGTACCACCAATCGTGAAGTAGACACGCCCGGTTGTGCCGGCCGATCGGCGGGATAAACCCCCAGAGCAGCATGGGCACTGACGCGAAATCAGTGGTGTAGCCGCTTGGAACGGTTACCTCGCCCAGCCGGGTCAGGTAAGTAACCGAGTTGACCAGTTCCCACCGATCCGATTTAAGGGGATCTTCTTCCTTGTAGCGGACGACGATGGGCTGGTTCATAGATCACCCCGGGCATCGATGTTGGTGATCTCATTGCTGATCAAGGCGTAGAGCAACTCGGCCACCGAAGTCTTGTCATTAATCGTCATTCCCATTTTCTTGAGGTCACCCAGGCAGACGGCCTGGAAGAAATCGCGCTGGGTGATGATGCCTTCGCCGGCTTCAGCTACGACTTTGCCCGTCGTTGGATCGACGAAGGCACCGGCCGTCTGGCGAGTCACCAACTGCTCCTGGTAGCGGGCCAGGGCATTCTGCTTCTGAACAGCGCTCAACGAAGCATCCTGGTCAACGATCTCGGTGATGGGTCTACCTGCCTCGTTGACGGTGACGATGCGCACCTGTTGCACCATATTGAGGTCACGCAGCACCACAAACGACTCGTGGTAGGCGACGCGCTTGAAACCCGTTACGGCTTCGGGAGAAATGGATTTCTGGATGGTTTGCATGAGAAAAGCGATAAAAACGTTGGGAAAGTCTTACCAGGATTGAAGCTGCATCCGACGCCAACCCTGCGTTGTTTTGTGGTAGAACCAGGTATCGTCCCAGGCGACGCAGCCGGGCTGACCGTTGGGATCGTTCGGCCCCGATGGGGTATAACGATTCTCCAGTCGGAGCTGATCGAAGCCGTTCGCCGACTTGAGATGGAGTTTGGCCGTTGGGGTAGGGGTACCGATGCCTACGTTACCCGCGTCGTTGATACGCAACCGTTCGGGGTACTTGCCCGCATCCCAGCCGTAGATCACCAGCGCATCTTGGCCGGCCGGTTGGCCCATTTGCCAGACGGCGACGCCTGTTTGGTGAAACTGGATGAGTGCTCCTAAGCTACCATTCAGCCCGTGGGTGTTCTGAAAGTTAGCAATCAGGCCCGACGTGGGGTTATCCTTCTGGATATCCAATGGTGCACCGGGGGCATTCGTACCAATGCCGAGTCGACCGCTACCGGTCAGACGCGCCAGTTCGACGCTGGTGGCTGGCGAAGAGCCGGCATAGAAAACGTGACTGGCCCCGATCGAATCTACCTGATATCGTAACGCCCCGTCGTTGATGCCGAATCCATAAAATTGATGGTCATTATTGGCCGACTGGTTGAGCACGATCTTGCGATTGAGCACCGCATTACCCAGTCGAAAGGAGTTGGTATACGTGTCGATCAGGATCTGGTACGCAACCGACTGACCCCAGGGGTGGTATTTGAGCTGACCGTCGGTGTCGACGCCCACCTGGTCGATCCGGAAGCCCGGCAGGTGAAATTCCATAAACGCCGGACCTCCGTTGGTGCCTTGCACCTGCAACCCTTGCACTTCGGCAAACTGGACTCCACCCAGCGCCGTATTATTGGGCGTGCGTGTTTTAAAGGTCGAGCCGCCCCGAAACTCGGTCATGCCCGTTCGGTACACACCGTCGCTGTTTGCGCCACCCGGCGTACCGTCGCTGATCTTGAACCATGTGCTCAGGTTGTTGTTGGCCGCATCGCGTACCCAGCGAACCACGGTCTTCAGGATAAAGCGGACAACGCTTGCGTCATTACGCCGTTTGGTATTATCGGGCAAATTGGAGTCGATCTGACTCTCGATGCCGGTCGAGTCAATAGCCATTATGAATCAAAAGAAAGGTTGAATGAATAATCAAAACCGGCATCGGGGAACAGCGTGGCCAGGTCAATGGTGGGCAGCGCCCAGGCCGGATGCCAGTCACGTCCCGAGAAGGTGAGTTTACTGCTTTGGCCCGTGGCGATCGAGCGGTTGAAGGTATAGCGCAGGCCCGTTTCCGGATTGCCCAGCAGCCAGCACTGCTCGTCGATCTGCCGAATTAAGGCCACCCACCGGCATTGGCTATACTTGTACTGCCAGGCCATCAGTTCGGGGTGCGAAGTGGGGAGCGTCGCTTCCAGGCTAAGCACGTAGCCGCCATCGGAATCGGCTTCGCCAAATTGACACATGCCCACCCCAAACTGCAGACGGTGCACCAGCGCACCTGGTTTGATCAGCAGGTTAGCAACTCCCACCTGGTGGGTTACGCCGGAAGGAAACTGATCTGGGTCGAGCACGTCGACGACGTCCTGCAGGGCAATCAGCAGCACGTGCGTGACGATGCCAACGGAGGAGCGCCCCTCCAGGCTTGGGCCGATGGGCGAGTCCTGTACGATCATGCCCCAAAAGTCGCCGAAATTGCTCCCAAAAAATAGGACGGATTTTAGGGCTTTTTTGAGCGCTATAAAAACAGAAAAACCGCCTTACAGCGGTTTCTAAAGCGGTTTTTCTGGAAAGTTTTTACCTACGAAATGGCGAAAATTACCGACGAGTTTCCCAATTCGCCGACGACTTGCCGAATACTACCGACATCTTTCCGAAAAATTTTTGTGCGTTGACGCTCTTTTTTCGACTCAAAATCGCGCCAGATCTTCCAGGCCGTGTCCGCCGTCAGCTCATCGTCGTTAATCTGGTGAATTTCCAGAAACTTCTTCACCGCCTGCATCTGGTTGCCGGTCGCGTAGTGGTAGCCGGTCACGAAGGTGATCAGCGTATCGCGGAAGTGGCGGTCGAGCGCCATCTGCAGCGACTTAACATTGTGCTTGGGTAAACTTAGAAACTTGGTTTCGGTGGGGTATTGGAAAATCAGGATCGGCCCGGTTGGCATCTGAAAGCTGGTGGTCATGAGCGGGTCCTTCACGAGTGCCAGGCTGAGCATATCGCCCAGGAAGGTCATCTTACGTACACTGATTTCATTGGTTGAGCCGGTACCGTAGCGAGTAACAATAAATTTTTGAATGTGTGATTTTACGGGAAGTACTACTGGGATGTTCATCGTTTTTTGGAAGAGGTTCTAAATGTACAAAATTGATGTAACTCTTAACAGCTTTTAGTAGGTAGTTATGACCATTTATTTCAGTTGTGAAATAGCCGAATACAACTGATCCAACCGGCCCGCCTGGTTGGTTCCATACACCGCTCCTTCGACACCCCGAGTGGCTCCTTCGACGCCCCGCACGGCCCCTTCCACGGCATTGATACTGCCCTTCAAATTCCCCACCTGGTAGGCCATGCCATCGAGCGCCGACTTGTTGGTGACGGCCAGGTTGCCCAGCTCCTGCTTGGTGGTGGTGGCCACCTGATCCAGACTCGCTTCGAGCCGATTCGTCAGCTCATCCAGCGCCACCAGCACGTCGACGCTCAGCTTGTCCATCTTCGCGTTGAGGCTCGTATTGAGTGAGCGCAGGTTGAGGGCGATCGTCAGCGTTTGGGTCTGCAGATTGGCCTGGGTGTTTTTATCCAGGTTGATCAGCGCCGTTTCCATCTTGTCAGTCAGCGTCGAGAGTGCCAGATCGATCAGCTTCGCCAGAGCCGCCATGGCATCGACGTTATTCTTATCCGCTGTCTCGATCGCTTCGCCAATATCCGCTAAGAGGTCGAGCTGATCCTGGGCCATCTGGGCGGCTTTTTTGGCCTGCTCTTCGGCGGCTCCCGTAGCCGCTGCCGCTTCCCCGGTACCGTTGGCATCACCGGCGTCGCCCGAGGTGGGGCCATCGTAGGCAGATACCGACGCATCAATGGCCGCCTGGGCTTCGGCTTCGGCTTTGCGGGCTTCTTCTTCCGCCTGACGTGCGGCTTCTTCCGCTTCCCGTTTGGCTTTCTTGGAGCCGAACAGCATCATCCGCTTTTCGTAGTAGGGCGTTTCGGCAATGGTACCGATCCCTTTCCAGCTGCTGCCACCCACGCCACCCTGGGCGTAGGCGATTTTTTCGCCACCCCGGTAGAGTGATGAATACAGCAGCCGATCGACAACGCCCTTGTTGTTGGCGTAAGTGTTGCGGCTCAGGATCATGAACGGTTCGCCGTCTTCAGCTTCGCCCACTTCCCGGCCGCTTTGGCGATCGATCATGGCGATGCCCCGTTCGCCGTACTGACTACCGTGCCGGGAGCCCCGCATAATACCGGCGTTACGGAAGTAGCTCTGGCCACCCTTACCAAACATCTGTCCGGCGTAATCTGAGTAGCTACCGCCATCCGATCCGATCTGGCCCATACCCCCATCCCGGAACGCCGGAGCGGGCTGGTTCTTGATTTTCGCCACCTGGATAGCGGTCAGACCAGCGATGATTCCGGCGAACACTAAGTTGACCGGGAAGATCCCCGAGGCCAGGGCTTTCAGGGCAGCCTGAGCGCCGGAGATGATCGCTGTGGCGACCTGAGCCCGCTTATCCGCTTCCCATTTTTGCTTCGCCAGATCCTTTTCTTTGGCCGCTCCATCTTTTCGGATGGCATCAGCCTCTTTCTCAAATTCAGTACGGATGTCCGATTTGGATTCGGCCAGCTTCTCCTCAATTTCTTTGATGGCATCGGCCGAATCGCCGGCGGCTTCCTTTTCCTTCTCGGCCTGCTCTTCGGCGGCTTTGATGGCATCATCCAGGCGTTTTTCTGAATCCGCCAGCTTTTGCTCGGTTTCTTTTTTGCTGGCTGCGATCTCTTTGTCGAGCCGCTCTTGGGTCATTTTGGTGAGGAAGTTGACCGACTCGGTCGCAATGTTGGCTACCATTTCGTACTTAGCCATGTTCTCCGACATGCGCGTCTGCCAGGCCGCTTTCTCCCCAGCGACAATATTAGCCGACTGCTCGGCGAATGCCTGAAAGTCGCCCTGCAGCAGCCCCTTGAACGCACTCGAAAAAGCCTCGTACCGCTGGCGCTTTTGGTTGACGGCTTCGGTATCGATGGCCGTCACGTCGTTGGTGTGCTGAATCACACTCGACTTCACATCCGCCAGGTACTTATCGTTGATCGCCTTCTGAGTCTGGGTTTTATGCTCCTGACTCATGTTGCTCTCCTCGATCCGGCGCAGCTCGTCATCCCGCTCCTGACGCATGTTCTCGCGCAGGAACTCGTACTCCTTATCCAGCCGCTGTTTTTTGATCGACAACAGCTTGGTGGCATTGGTGCCGGCCTGCAGCTCCTTAAGATCGTACTGGGCCATTTCAGCGGCCTGTTCCGCCGATCGCATGGCTTTGTTGGCTTCGATTTCTTTGTTGCGGAACTCGGTAGCGATCCGGCTCAGATCGTTTTTGTACGTCTGATCCAGGGCCTTCAGCAACTGGGCTTTCTGGGTTTCATCGGCGATCTCCTTATCGATCCGGGCTTTCTCTTTTTCGTACTTGAACAGGGCATCGAGCTCCTTCCGGCGCTTCTCATCGGTTTCCAGCGAGAGCTGATAATCCCGCATCATGTCGAGTGCCTTTTGCTGATCAGCCCGGATCTTCTCGACGTGCTTGAGATTGACTTCGTCCAGCTCGGCTTTGAGCTGGGCATCGAGCGCTTTGATGGCGAGGTTTTTGTCCACTTCACTCGCTTTGGATGCCTGAATAGCAGCTACTTCCTGCTCATGCTTCCACTGGAGTTTCGCCCGCTCTCGCTCGGTTTCATCTTTGATGGCTTCGATCTGGGCTTCCCGGCGTTTTTTGTAGGCTTCTTCGGTATCCTTGCGGGTGTCTTCGGCTAGTTTCTCCCGGGCTTTTTGGGCCTGCTCGGCTTTCTGAGCGAGCGTTTTCTGATCTTCCAGCACTTCCAGTTGCCCCGTTTGGGCCGCTCCCTGCACGGAAGCCGTTTTCTTGTCGTCGACGAGCTTTTTGTGGGACTCCAGCTGCTTGGGATGCTCAGCGGCCATCGTGTCGGAGTAGCCCTTGCTGAAGCCGGCCGCTACTTTCTTACCTCCCTCAAACATGATGGTGGCCGCTTCGGCGAAGTTCAGTCCCTTCAGCGCTTCCCACATTCGGCCCAGTTCGACCGTGGCGACTTTCATGGCTTCGAAGAGTCCATTCACGCCCGCCCGGACGGTAACAGAGTTATTATAAAGCGCCATGAAACCAGCCGCCAGTAGGGCGACCACGGTGATGACGGCCGCCATGGGGTTCATCGACATGGCCGTGTTCAGCAGGCGCTGCGCAACGGCCGATGCTTCCTTCGATACAGTGGCGATTTTCTCAGCAGCCGCCAGTCGTAACGTATTGGCTTCCGCCAGGATCGTCTGGGCGTTAAAGGTCACCAGAGCAACGCCCAGGGCGATAAACGATTCTTTGTTTTCACTCAAAAAGGCCGGTACCGCCCGAATGATATCGACGAAACTGACGAAGCCAGTCACTGATTTAGTCAACATGGGTAGCAGCACCCCGCCGGCATCGACGGCCAGGGCCATCATGCTCTTTTTGGCTTTGTCGACTTCAGCGGCAGCGGTCGAATTCATCTTGTTGAATTCGTTCTGCAGACTGGTGGCCTGCTTGAGCGCCGGGTTGGCTAGTAGCTGCTCCTGGGTCTGCTTGTTAGTCGCCTTCGATAAATCGGTAACGAGTTTAGTGGCTTCGGCTGAGTAGAAGCCCAGCTTCTTCATCTCTTCGGCGATCTGGGCGTCGGATAGCCCTTTGAAGGAATTTGCCAGGCGAATGAAAAACTCGTTCGGATTCGACTTGATTAGCTTCTCCAGCTCGTCTTTGGATAGGCCGAGTTTTTTGGCGAACGTGTCGGTTGACTTGCCCACTTGCTCCAGGGCCGCGTTGTAAATGCCTTTCATGGCATTAGCCGCAATCTCCTGTTTTTGTCGTACCATGTCGGTCTGATCTTTCAGCAACGACATGACCTTAGTGGCTTCCTGAGACTTGATGCCCAGATCGTCGAGTCGTTTGGCGACCAGATCAGCGGGTAGTCCTTTGAGCGACTCGGCCAGCTTGAGCAAAAATTCGTTCGGATTGGTGTTGATGAGCTCTTTCATCTCAGCCTCCGAAATGTGCAGCTGATCCGCAAAGAGCGCAGTTGCTTTGGCGGCTCCCAGCAGGATGTTGGATAGACCGCCGGCTGATATCTCGGCCGAGAGCCCCAGTTCCTGGAAAGCAGCGCCCAGGCCCATGGTCTGGGTGATCTGGGGGGATAGATCGCCGAGTTGGCCCATCCGCTGGGTGAAGTCGGCCACGACTGGAGCGGTGGCGGAGCCGGCGGCTCCCAGTTCATTGAGGGCCGATCCGATGTCGTTAATGGCATCGCCGGCCTTCATGTCTTTGGTTTCTTTGAAGAGTTTCTGCAGCGCTCCGATCTCTTTGGCCGCTTCTTCAGCTCCGCCCGAAAACTCATCCCCTAATGCCACGACCGCCATGTCGACAGATTTGACAAAACCCAGCAGCTCATCGTTGGCCACGCCGAGCTGGCCACCGATCTGGGCGATGGTCATCAGGTCTTCTTTGGTGGTTCGGGTGTCAATTTTATCCAGCTCACCAGCCAGGGCTTTGACCTGCTCCGAACTCTGGCCCGTCGCTTTTTCCACCCCGCCCATGGCATCGCTGAGCTTGAGCGCATCGGTGATTCCCTGCTTGAAAAACGAGAAGACTTCTTCAACAACGCGCATCAACGAGAAGGCACCAACCAGCCCCACTACGGTGTCCTGGATACGTTTCCAGCGCCCGGGCTGTTGCTCCAGCGTCGTGTTGAGCTGCTTGTTGACGGCGTCCTGTTTTTCGACGGCCGCTGCGTGTTCTTTCGTACCGGGTACGAGCTGCTCGATCTCATCGCCTAGCTGCTTGGAGATCACCTGAAGCTGCTTGACAGTCAGGGTGGCCCGTTTGTTTTCGTCGTCCCAGTCGCCAATCGTGGCAATGACCTGCTTGGCCGTCGTATTGAGCTGTTTGTTGACGGCGTCCTGTTTTTCGACGGCCGCTGTGTGCTCTTTGGTACCAGGCACCAGCTGCTCGATCTCATCGCCCAGCGCGGCTGCTACTTCCCGGAGCTGCTTTACGGTGAGTGCCGATCGCTTGTTTTCATCATCCCAGTCGGCCACCGAAGCCGTGACTTTGATAATCTCGGGAATGAGCGCTTTGTAGTCGGCCCGGAGCTCAGTGATGCGGCCATTGACTTCCCTGAGACGAGCGGATTTGGCCGCGTACTCATCGGTACCGGCGGTCATATCCTTCATCTCTTTGACGATGCTCTTGGCTTCTTTTTCGAGCTGATTGAGCGTCAGTGCCGATGTGCCGATCTCCTGCCGGAGTGCCTTCTGGGCATCCGCATTGCGACCGATTTCTTTGTATAGATCAGCCCACTCCTTGGTCCCCTTGGGCGCTTCCTTTAGTGCCCGCTCCAGCTGCTTGGCCTCGACTTCCAGCAGATTCAGTTGGTTGCGGGCCTGATCGCCCTGGATATCCAGAGTAATAGTGACCTTTTCGTTGTTATTAAATGCCATATCCAAACGCGCTGAGTGCGCCGGATAGCAAAAGAATCGATGTTTTTGGGGGATAATAGGACACAAAAAAGCATCGCTGTGGCGATGCCTTTTTTAATTAAGCTACCTAAGTTTTTCAGAAAACTCTTCGTAACGAGCACCACGACATTTGAAGCATATACCTGCTTGTACGTGATTGAATTCAGGCATGTATCCTGTCCCCCCACACCGGCTACAGGTCGTTAATTCCATTTCTAGCTTATTTCCGTCTTTGTCAAAAACTGGAATTTTCAATTTGCCGTGTGTTTCTAGGTGGCAGTCTGAACAATAAGTAATTAATGCTTCGTTTGGGTACTCCCAAGCTTTTGCTCCTATCAGATAATAATGATGGTGAATATTTAAGTTTTTAGCGTAATGCCAATTTATGCGCTGTGGATTTGTTTGTGCGATGGCTCGAATGTCTTCGCTTGTTAATCCGTATTCATTATTGCTTAAACTGTCGATAATTGGTTTTACTGTAAACAGTGCCTGTAATATTATACTATCTTGATTACTGATTGTGAAAGCTGCATAACCTCTCTTTTCTCCTTTCTTTCTGCCTTTGGGTACCTTCTTTAGAGCCTTGTCGCAATAGTATAGCCTTTTTTGGACGGATGAGATTTGAATGCTTGAAACCATACTATTGCCCTGAGGTACTTGTACTAGACTGGATTGAAATGAATTGATCTCAAAGTTGTCTAGTAGATATTTTTTATTAAAACAGGATTGGCATACTTGTCCATCCCGAGTGAGAATATCCTCTCTTTTGTGTTTCCACTCTAAAGAGCGCAGCTCAGATTGGTATTCTTCTTTTGTTTTTATCACATTCTTTTTGATACAGTAGATAATGAGAAAGTCATCATGATGTGTTTTCTCATTATCTAATGACTTGAAATGTTAGTAGTTCCAGGTCAGGCATTCGACCTTTTGTCTTTTCTCTTTCCAGCGCCCGTCGACAGCTAGTGTTTTAACGATAGTCTCATGTTGCCAGCCTAGTCGCTCCCGATACGCCAGCAGTTGGGCTTCGGGATAGCTGCTTAGGAGAAATTTGCCTTTCATGGTTGCGCAGATTTCCAGCAACTGCTGAAAGTCTTCAGCTGTATAGCCTTTGTAGTGGCCCTGATCAGAGCTGACATATGGCGGGTCGAGATAGAAGAAAGTGTCCGGTGAATCATACGTCTTTATCACTTTCAGCACGTCGTACGACTCAATGGTGACCCGTTTCAGTCTCTCTTGATAGGCTTCGGTGAGCAGCTTCTTTCTGTTGAACATTCTTAATGGCTCAGTCCCTTTTCGGTCATAGGCAAAGCCCGATCCAATCGTTTTACTGAATGACATATTGGCTTGTAGCCAGACGGCCCAGGCCATTCGAATCGTGTCATTAATTTCGACTTCGCCCGACTTGTATTCTGCGTTGCTTTCCCGATGCTGAAGCCGGCTGTGAAACGTTTCATCAATCAGCGGCTGTAGCTCATCAAAGTCGTACTTAAGCACTTTATAAAAGGTGATCAGCCGGTTGCTGATGTCGTTGATAACCTCATGGGGGCTTTGCGGCTTGGCCCAGAAGACGGCACCCCCGCCAAAGAAAGGTTCGATATAGGTGCGATGCGTCGGGATTTTGGGTAAAATATGTTTCAGCATCATCTGCTTGCCCCCATAATAGCTTATGGGGGTTTTGAGCAATGGTTTAACCGGATTCATAACGTTGAGTAGTATTCACCCGCAAATTGGTGCGCTTCTGATTCGTCCTAAAGGACATTTTTTTGTACCCCCGCTTCGTATATTTGTACCAACACCCGCAGTCGCCAGCGGCCTAAAAACGGCAAAAATACGATGACAGCATCACCCCAATTTGAGGACGGGATCGTCCTGGCTCGGGATACGTTTGCGCAGTTAGATCGTCGCGGCTCCAAATGGAGAACCCGTAATGTACCTGCCTACATCCGGGAGCAGCTCTGGCTTCCTTACTACATCGCTGAGCAAAGCGGTGAACGGCAGTTGTACATCATCCGGTCACCCAACGATCAGAATCCTAAAGTTCATTTCGCCCGGTGGCCACCACCGGAGCCTGAATGAAAAATAGATTTTCGTTTGAAAACGAGAAAGCCGCTTCATCATCCGAAGCGGCTTTTATTTTAGATATCAAAACCAAGTTTCGCGTCCGGATCGTGCGCTTCCGGACGCTGAAAGAAATGGATCAATATCAGACAGAAAACATCACGGCTCAGGTCCGCTCGTTACCTGTTTTGGTCGAATCCGTATCGGACGCTGTACCTGATGAAAAAAAGCCGTACTGGCTCAAGCGAATGGCTGATTGGTACTACTACACGCAGCTCAGGCCCGGCCACTCCTGGCCGGGCCAGGCTAAGCCCGAATCAACAGACACTGAGCCGCCTGCTTCACCGGAAGATTGACGACAATCCGGGCGACCAGGTAATCGACGCCCACCACATGCACTTTGCGGGCAAAATCGAGCTGAGCCAGATCCGTCGGCGTCAGCATTAGACTGCGTTCTGCGTAGAACATACCCGCCCGAAAACGCTCGGTTTGCGCCCAGAACTTCTCCCGTAACGCTGCCCAGGTGAGGGTGATGTCGCCCAGCGAATTGGTGGCTTTTCCCCCGTTCCAGAATGCCAGCCGGGGCACGGTCGAGCCACTGGCCTGGCTCATGATCGGCAGCTCCTGAGCCGGATCAAACAGGATTGGACAGAGCTTACTACTCACTTTAGCGATGCCCGGATCGGTGCCCGCACTGACGTGATCAGCCACGGCGGACGGCCGGTCTTTGAGCAGCTGATCGTTGCCATCCAGCTCGAAGGTCAGCTGCAGCCGGCGGTTAAGCTCTTGCCGTTTTTTGTACTGCCGACTCGCCCGATCCGACCAGTCGATTCCCGCCGGCTGGCGAAAGATATCGTCGGTCAGGCCCATGGTCAGTTTGCGCTCGACTGCTTTGAACCGGTACGAAAAGTTAAACACTTTGCGTAGCTCCAGTAGCAGCATGCCAATTGTCCAGGCGGGCAGGTGGCTGGCGATCGGAACGAAACCCGGCGTGGCCAGGGGCTGGGTATTCATCAAGATCAGCTTCGAGATCTGAGGGTGATCAAAGAGCGTACCGGTTAGTGAGCTACCCGTCAGGCTGGCCAGCTGCTGGAGCAGGTACCGAACGGAGATCGCCGGTACCACCACGCCTTGAGCATCGTTCATGCGACCGCTGTAGATGCTCGGCGAGCTGCTGGAGTTGCTCACAAAGCCCGGGTTGATCACCTCGGGGAAACAAACGGCCAGCTTTCCGTCGACGTAAATTTCCCGGGGTAGGTTATCAGCCGGAAAGGTGATGATGGGCAGAGGCAGTTCATTGAGTGGGATCGTTTGGTAACGGCCGAAGAATTCGCCCAGGGGCTCGTCCACAGCCAGTTGGTAGCCCTGGCCATCCGGATCGGTCAGAAAGCCCACACCTTCCTGCAGCAGCTGCCCACCATAAAACGTTTGGGCATTGTAGCGACTGGCTCCGGCCACTTGCAGACTATCGGCAAAGCCCAGCAGCTGCCGGTTGAGCGGAGTCAGGGCCATGGCCGGCCAGGTGGCTTTCTGGGTAAATAACGTTTCATACGTCAGAAACGGATTGGTCAGCTCCAGACCAACGGTGGCGGCTGGCGGCAGATCGGCTACCTGGCCATCAATGCGTAACTCGATCATCGATCTTCGTGTTTGAAATAAAACCGGTCAGTCGAAGCGGGTGGGTAGTTAACCCCGTTAACCGTAAACAGTGCCAGCAGCTCGTACCCATCCGGATTGAGCGTGATATCCCGGCTATAGAGCTGAGCGCCGTTTTTGTAGAGTCGCACTCGCTTGGCGGCTCCGGGCTGACCCGAGACGTAAACCAGCCAATTCAGATCGCTCACCGGGAAGTTCAGATCGTTGGCTTTGGTCGGGTAAATAAATGCTCCACTGGTTCCCTGAAGCGACTGCGTGTTGCCCATGTCCGCTGGTCCGTTCTGGCCGTCGTTGTGGTAGATAGCCGCCGTGTCCGGCTGACTGTAGCGAATATGCCACTGGCCGGCTGGTACCGGCCAGGCGTAGGTCTCGGAGAGTGAACAAGCGCCGTAGGTGTCGGCGTATGCCTGGGTGTCGAGCCGGCGAAACTCGGCTTCCGCCCGCGCATCGCCATCGCCTTCCAACTCGCCACCGTAGGAGCCGGCTGCCACGCTGATCAGGGCCGTCGAACCTTCCTGACCACTGGGGCAGGTAGCGCGTTTGTAGCTGCCCGCCCGGCCGATTGCCGCACTGGGGAAAGGGGTGGACCCGATCACCACACTCGGCACCGGTGCGGGAGCCATGTAATCCGGATCGCCCGGGCTGTTGGGCTTGTCGGTCGTGGGCTTGACGTCGGTTTTGTCATCTAGGTAATACTTCCGGAGCCGGACGACGGTACCCATGCCGGTGCGTTTGCCGCGCTCATCCAGGATGTGCCGGAAGCCCACGCCCCGCCAGGCCGTAGCCCGAGTCTGGGTTGTCGGCGGAGCGGGCAGCTCGCTGTAGTAGCTGGCTAGGGCCGTTGTGAAGGTGAAGCTCCGACTGATCAAATCGGCACTATCGTCGGCATCGATCAGCTCGGTGGTGGCCAGCTGCAGCGGCTGGTGCCCCTTCGTCGTAACCAGGTACCACTCTCGGGACAGCAGCAGCTCATCCAGGTAGCGTAGGGTGGCCCGGCTGTTGCGCTCCAACCAGCCCGTTTGCAGGGTGATGGTGCGCTCGGCGGCTACGTCGACCACGTACAGTTCGCCCAAATCGGTGCCCGCTCCCCGATCGGCGATGGTGCGGCTTACTTTCAGGCTCTGACTGCTGCTGCCCACCAGGCGTAGGGTATCGTAACCCCCCAGCGAATTGGCAAACAGCAGATGCCGCTCCGACGCCTGGTACCGGTTGTCGACGTAGTAGGTGCGTACCTGGCTAATGCACTCATCGTTCTGATTGGCCAGCCAGAGCCGGTAGCTGACGATCGGGTTGGACGCATCGACCTCGTATTGCTTCATGACCGGCATGCCAATCGGGGCACAGATGACCTGGTAAGCGCCCACCGATCGAATCTGAGTGACGGTCACCACAACCGAAGCCCCGTTCTTTCCTGTAAGCTCGACGCGCAGTTTGACGACTGTAGGTAGGGGGCTGCAGTTGAGCACAAAATACAAATACTCTTCCTGATCGCGCCCGATCTGTTTGTTGTCGGGATGCCAGGTGAGAAACTGCCGGGTGTTGGCCTGGTAAACATCGAAGAAGCGATCGGCCCAGCCGGCCGCATCGCTATCCGATAAACCTGCCGCAATGACCCAGCGCGTGGGTTTTGGAGTCAGGCTGAGCTGCGCATCGGCCTGTTTAACGCATTCTGAGGGCCTGTAGGGCATTGTCAGCGTGGCAATGGCTGATAGCTCCGTTTGGCGAAAGAAAGGCTTCTGGCGGCTTAAAAAGCCGTCGAGCAGCTCGTCAATCCGGAAAAACGCTCCTTCGTAGGTGGTAGCACCCCCTTTTGTGACCGGCGGCTTCTCCCGACCCTCCAGCGTGGTCAGCTCCACCAGCGTAGGTGACTGGGGAAACTCGGGCACGTCGATGCGGAGCAGATAGGCCAGATCGGCCCGCTCCGGGATGGCGACCGGATCGGCCGCTTCAATGTTGTAATTAATTGGATTACCGCTGAGCTGGAGCGGCAAAAAGGTGAGCTGTGCTAATGGATCGATCATAATTTACCTTCCAGAGTGTTTTTGATGTGACGAAGCGCCGATAAGGCGGCTGCCTGACGGACCCGCTCGTGGGTCATGATAAAGAGTCGCCCGCTGGTCTTGTTGTACCAGGACCGCCCTTTCCGCAGGTGGCGAATGTCGCGGTACCGGGCAATCCGCACGCCCCAGGCGATGTCCCGGATCAGTTTGGAAACAGGACGGGGGCCTTTGTTTTTACCCCGGCTGTTGAAGGTGCGGTACCGATCGGCCCAGATTGCGTTCAAAAACTTATCGACACCGGTTTTTTCAACGAAGTATTCGATGGCTTCGAGTGGCGCCATTCGATCACCGGTGTTGAGGCCCTTCATGTCTTTGAAGCGGCCATACTCTTCGAACTTGATGGTACACTCGAAAACGAACCGGGCCGCATCGATGCGAATGGTCGCTTCGAAGCTGTCCAGCAGCTCCCCCGTTATTTTGATGCCAGCCGCCTGCAGGGCGTATTTGTACTCGGTCAACGCCTGCAGACGATAGGTGCCAATAATGGCCGCTAGTTCGGCTTCGAGTTCGTCCATGGTTAACTAGGAATGCCCACCTGCGCGTTGGCGTTGGTGATAAACTGGAAATCGACCATCACGCCGAACGCCTGGGCACTACCCACTTTACCCATCGGCCGGACGCGCCAGTGGCGTTTGTCGGGGAGCCGGAAGCGGCCGGCTTTGGCATCTTTGCGGATCTGGCCAATGATGCGGAAGGCCATCACCTGGGCGTCGGCTACGGCCTGATTGCGGGCTGCTTCGGTGCGATCGGTGGGCTTGACCAGGATCGCAAAAGCGTTGTCCTGTTCGGCATCGATCACCCCGTACCCATTGTCGTCGATATCGACAAAAGGCATGAACAACACCAGTAGGGGAAAACCGAAACTGGGCGCTTTGGTGGCTTCGTCCAAACCACTGACGTCTTCGCCGGCTTCGAAGAGAAACGATTGCAGATCGGGATCTTTTTCGACCAGTTGCTCGAAGTATTCTTGCTGCGAAATAACGTCGGAGCCTAAGTAGGTTGTCATGCGCCCAGTGAGTTTTGTTTGCCGGTTGGGTTTTTGTCCAGTGTGGTGAATTCGATATCGACGAAGCGGAAAGCCACCGTACCTTTTTCATCGAGTCCCATCAGTTTCAGCGCCAGATTGAGTGGCTTGAGCAAATGACGTCGGTAGGAGGGCGTTCGATACGCAACCTGGTACATGGCCGCATGCTCCAGCTCGGAGCCCGATCCGCCCAGTTTTTCCCCCTGAGCAATGCCCGCCAGTACCGGCAGGATACCGTGCCCCTGGGCCTGCGCGGTGTTGGCGGCCCCGTAAATTTTGGTGTAGGCATCGTCGGTCATTTTGTTGTCGACAGGCTTGATCCGGATCAGATCATTGGCTTTGCCATCGCCGTTGGTCAGATCGCCGATCATGACCACGGCCTTATCGGCGTTCTCCACGCCGGCCAGGAAGGCGTCGAGTTTGGCCATGAACTTATCTTTCCGGGCCTCGATGAGTTTGTCTGTTTCTTCATCGCCGGGCGTTTCACCTTCCTGAATAAAATAGGCTTCGTCGATCTCGATGAGATACTTGATGTTGTAGCCGTTTTCGAGTCCGTTCAAATGATAGAGCGGGATTTTATTCGCCACTTTGGTCCACCACTTGGTGCCCCAGAACAAGCCCAGGTTGTAGAAATCCTGGCCGATTTGCGCCTTTTTGAGGTGCATGATCGACTCGGCATATTTGGTTGGCTCCTTGCGGTTGAACAGGGGCACCTTCGCCAGTTGGCTGGGCTTCTTACCGGTACCAAACTGGGGGCTGATCAGCAGCGCTTCTAGGCCCTTGCCGGTGGGTTTGACGTAGCGGCACTTGAGCGGCTGGATTGTCTGCAGACCGATGTCCTTCCCTTCGCCAACCGACAGGTTGACAAACGCCTGCTCACAGAAGGTCATCGACAGGGCGGCCAACTCCAGATACTTATCGAAGATTTCGTTTTCCTCGAACCATTCCTTGATTTCGGGGAAGGCTTCGCGCTGATACACGACTTTGCCCCCTTCGTAGGTTTCTCGGAAGGGAGCCACGCCCGCGCCCAGAATAAACTCTTTGGCCTGATCCATGAGCGATGGCTTACTGGGTGATTCCCAGTTGAGCGCGATAACCTGGTTGGGCTCATTATCATCTTTGCCCCAGGCCACCCACTCGTGACTCCCCAACGACGTGCTGGCCTTCACGGCCGAGAGCGCCTTTTCATCGCCGTGCACGATATCGATCGCCGGCATAATCTCTACGGCAGCACTGGGGCCCGAGAGATGGAACAAATTGTGATCAAATTTACGGACGCCCATTTACCAGGATCGTTTGATTGTGTGCCACTCGGTTTGATTTTTGAATCGGTAGTGTGTGATAAGCCGGGTGCGGAGCGAGAAGGGTTCTCTCGTCTGGTCCTCCAGCAGCAGGACGCCTTTTTCGAAGACGTCGTAGCGGAGCCCGGCTCCTTTCTTGCTGCCTTTGCCATCGAAGCGCTTGCTCGATTTTCGGCAGTCGTGTTTTTCGCCGGACGCGCCATCTTTCTTACGGTAGCGGATCGAGAAGCCGTCATTTTCGGCATCCTGCAGCAGCTTGTAGAAAGCCGAGACCGGTAACATTTTTTCCATGGTGCAAGGTGTTACCGCTGAGAGCGGTTAAAAAGGACGTTTTTTAGGCCAAAAAGCCTTCCAATCTGTTTTGGGGTCAATGCCTGATGCGTCAGGTAGTTGCATTTGGGAGCTGCCCTTTTTTTTCCAGTCAGCTCTCGATCGAGGCTACGCCCTTTCTGTTTTCGGTAATTACCGGGAGAGAAAATCCCGAATATATGAAAGGGGGGTAGCCGCGTCGGCGTTAGAGGAAACGAATCTCTTTACCCTTACTCTTCCGCCGTCCGGCTGTCGAGTATTTAGCGTAGAGAATATAATCGAAGCAGTCAGAAAGGTGAGTTGCGTATGCCTGGTCGATCGAGCTTTCCTCCGAGCTTTTATCTTTCTCGAAACCGGTTTTGATGGGTGAGTTCTGGATGGAGATGATCAGCGCCTTGCAGGTGTTCTGGTTGATGCGCACTCTTGGATACTGATCACTTGACTCGATCAGGATCTTGTCGATGAGATTGAACTTATCGATGTGATCAGGATTGAAGCGAATAACCTTGTCGATGACCTTCCAACCCTTAGCCTTGAAGACATCAATGGCTTGCTCATAGAGTGTCTTCTTACTACCAGCACTCTTTGACTTGCCATAGGCATCACCAAATAGAATGATCTCCTTCTTAGTGTGATGATCATACGCATTGACAACCATGTTACACAGCGTCTCTACCAGGGTCTGGTCCTGGGCCGCCTGCTTAGCGTATAGGCTATTAATAACCCGGAGTTCCTTGGGGTTCTCCTGGCAGATGATCACGCTACAAATACCAGCGTTAAAATCGAACGACATTTCCAGGGGCTTTCCTGGGTTGTGGTCGCTGAAACTGGGCATCCAGATCCCGGACGCATTGGTGTCGTACTTGAAGGTGTTTGCCGAACAGTGTTTATCATGCTCGAAGGAAGGATAATAACAGTTTGGTAGCTTGGCAATGCGCTCATTCATAACCTCAATACGAAAGGCCATCGGTGACAGAATTGCCTCCTGTTCCGTTTTGTAATTGGGGTGAAGCATGGGATTGTCATCACAATTACCCTCGATAAAAAAGTACTTCTTGGGGTCCCGCTTCATGAGCTCCTCGGTTTTAAACACCCATTTTCCAGACTCATGCCAGGGATTGGAGGTGAAATCGTAGAGCGAATTGTGCATGAAGTTGCCGACAAACCGGTGCGTATTGGCCCGGTAGAGCATCGGCATCAGGATCTTGTTGATCCAGTCTTCTTTAAAAAGCGCCGATTCATCGACCAGGCCACCGTCGTAATTACCCCCCCGGTTCGCATCGGGATTTTCAAAACTGAGCAGCTGCAGACAAAAGCCGGTAATGAACGTAATGCACCGATCGTAGGTCTTGGGCGCTTTGAAGGGCTTAGGCCAGTGGGATGGCGGAGCCTTGAAAAGCACGTAATGACCCAAACCGGTTTTCTCATCGTACTCTTTCCAACCAATGCCGGCGAAGGCGTCGGCCATATCGACGAGCACGATATTGAGCAGCTGGGCAAAGGTCAGCCCGGCCAGAAAGAACTTGGCCCGGCCCATCATGCGGGCGAAGTAGCCAATGCACACCAGTAGCAAAAAGGTCTTACCAAACGCCCGGCCGGCCAGCAGCGTTTTGCGCTGAGCCTCGGATTGGAGGAAGATCAGCTGCTTGGGAAACACGTAAGTCATGTTTGCCCGCTGGGTGACGTTACTCAACGACTTCGGCTTCTCCATCTTCGACTTCGTTTTTCAGAATGTCCAATGCGGCCAGATCCGAGGTGAAAATCATGTTGGGTTTGGGCAGATACAGCCTTGGATCAGTGAACTCGGCGTTTTTCTCCAGCAGCCCCTGCATTTTGGCGGCTTTCTGGAGCACGTTGGCAGCGGCTTCGTACTCGCCGTCGAGTTCCAGCTTAGCGGCTAATTCTTCCATGCGCGTGACGTAGATATTGCGCTTGGCGTCTTTTTTGGCCGATTTGGCATTGGCGAAGATTTCCTGACAGTCGCGCACAATGTTGTATGCCTGGGACTGACTCAGGTTGTAGGTACCCACGGCCATAATGGCCTTGACGACCTGGCGTTCGGATAAGCCATCGCAGAGATGCGAGTAAGCGAAGAAGTATTTTTGGAACATGGCCAGCTCCTTCTCCTCGAGCGGCCGATCAGTCATGAGATGGTCCCGGTAACGTTCGAGCCGATCTTCTTTGAAAACCTCTGGTAGCTGCATAAAAATAAGTTTTTTAGCAAGTCTACCAGAGGCCCCGGGGTCAAAAAAGGACGTTAAAAAGCGGCTTCCAGGCTGTCGATCGTGCGCGGATTAAGCCAATAGTTGACCCGCCGAAGTGAGTCATTTTCCCGGTGCAGTCGAATGGTCCGCAGTTCAAACGAGAGCGAGTCGGCTTCATGGCTTTTCTCAACAGCCAGGTTCACCACGTCGCGCAGCGCTTCGACGTCCGATGGCTGCTGGAGTGACGCCAGGTTGATCACCACGAGGGTGCCCACGGCCGTCATTGTGCCGACCGAAACTTCACGCAGCAGGTTTTTAGTGGTGCCCAAATGGGAGGTTGTTCCCTTCAGGAAGTTCACCACGATATTCAGTATACCAGGCCCATGATCGATAGGCTGCTGATGGGCTGTTGTTGGTCGAGTTGGGGGCGGTGGTGGTTCGTGCCCTTCCCGGATCACCCGGCTGGGTGGCGGCTCAGGTGGTAGCGGTAGTTTGTTTGCTATTGGCGGAACTGCATGGCCAGCTTCTGGCCACTCGGCAGGTGGTTTAGACATAGGAGGTGGCGTTGTGGGGATAGAGCCGTTAACGAATTCATTTTTTCGGGATGAGCTTTTTCCAGTCCGTTAGCTCGAAGTGCGGCCGATCCATGATCGACTTGAAGTTGCCGCCCCAGGTGATCCCCTTCGTTTCGAGCAGATAGGGCGCAAACTGGTCGAACCACTTATCGGTATAGATCACCACACCGGTTTTCATCAAAAAGGCGATATCGAACGCCAGCGATGGTTGGTAGTTGTGGGGGGATTCGCCAGCCCGGGCATTGGTGACCTTAGGCTTTTGCTTAAAAAGGCCGTCCTGCTCTTCGTTGGAGCGGTACGTGCACGTTAAAAAAGGTTGGGGTAATTCTGGGTGCAGGAGCGCCCATTTGGCTTGGGCTTTGCCCCATGCGTAGGCAAGAGCCGGGTGTAAATCGTTGATTGATCGAGATGGCATTGGCTTTTTTATCAAAGTTGCCACCTGCTTACCCAGGCTAAAAGGACACAAAAAGCCCGCCGGTTAGGGCGGGCTTTTTGTGGCTTAATGTACTTCGTACCCTTGTTCTTCGAGTTTAGTAGCCTCTTCGCGGCTCGTTACATACAGGTAATCCTATTAGAGTAATAATATAATCAAATTAAGCTTTGCCAAATTCACCTCACATGGTGGGGCTTATTGTAGCTGGATTCGAAGCTAGGCTTCTGCTTTAAAGCAAAATTGACAAGTAAAATCAATACCGGCACCTCGATCAGCGGCCCGATTACGGCCGCAAAGGCTGCGCCGGAATTGACGCCAAACACGGCGATGGCAACCGCAATACCCAATTCAAAATTATTCCCGGCTGCGGTGAAAGCCAGTGACGTTGATTTTGAATAATCAGCGCCGGCACGTTTCGACAGATAGAAAGCCGAAAAGAACATGATGGCAAAATAGATCGTCAGGGGGATAGCGATACGCACTACGTCCAGCGGTATGGAGACGATAAGCTGCCCTTTCAGGCTGAACATGACGACAATTGTAAACAGGAGCGCCACAAGCGTTATAGGGCTGATTGCCTGCAAAAAGGTCTGTTCATACCATGGATGGCCTTTAAGCCGCGTCAGGATGATACGGGAGAACAAACCACCCAGAAACGGGACACCCAGATAAATAAAAACGCTCTGCGCTACTTCGCCAATCGTGATGTTCACCTCGAATCCTTGTAGACCGAACAGAGGCGGCAAGACGGTAATAAACACATAGGCATAGACTGAATAGAACAGCACTTGAAAAATGCTGTTGAAGGCGACCAAACCAGCCGCGTAAAGCCTGTCACCGCCAGCCAGATCGTTCCAGACGATCACCATCGCAATACAACGGGCAATGCCGATCATGATGAGGCCGGTCATGTATTCGGGCTTATCCGGCAGAAATATCACGGCCAGCCCGAACATGAGCAAGGGGCCAACAATCCAGTTTTGCAGCAAGGAAAGCCCTAGAATTTTAGTGTTGGCAAACACTTTCGGCAACTCACTATAACGCACCTTCGCCAAAGGTGGGTACATCATCATCACAAGGCCAATGGCTAAAGGGACGTTGGTTGTGCCGGAATTGAACTGATTGATGAACGTCTGCGACTGCGGGAAAAAATAGCCGATGGCAACCCCTAGCAACATCGCAAGGAAGATCCACAGTGTCAGGAAACGGTCTAAAAACGACAGTCTAGGCATGAACGGGGCCGCTGGCGGTTAAATGCTGCTCGATGAATTGGCGGCTGTATGCCTTGATCTCGTCGCGCACCTGACGGAATGACGTTAAAGCGTCAATTCCGGGCTGGTGGCCGGGGTCGGTAAAACTATGATGAATTTTCTTGGCCGATGATGGGAAGATCGGGCATTGCTCACGGGCGTTGTCACAAACCGTTATCACATAGTCAAACGGAATGGCGGAGTATTCGTCGGCGTGGTTTGACGTATGGTGAGATATATCAATGCCATCTTCGGCCATGACCTGCACGGCCAGCGGATTAACTCCGTGCGGAGCCACCCCCGCGCTATAGACCTGGGCGCGGTCGCCGGCGAAGTGTTGTAAATAGCCCTCTGCCAATTGAGAACGGGCGGAATTGCCAGTGCAAAGCACTAGGATTTTTGTCTGGTTCATGGCTATTTTTCGGCGTAAACGGTGATGCTGTAGATGCCTTTATCCTCCTGGCGATAGTCGGCGATTTCATCGGCTGACAGATAGTTTTGCAGCACATCATCCGGCAAACTAATTTCTCGCTCTTTTTGAATAATGATGTTTGTAAATCCGGTCTCCTGCACCAATTGTAGATAAGCGTCTTTCTGAATGGCTCCCGATACGCAGCCAACGTACATTTCGGCGTCATGCTGCAAGCCTTCGGGTAGGTCGCCTTTCAGCACAATGTCTGAAATGCTGAAATGACCGCCTGACTTCAATATGCGGTGCGTTTCGGTAAAGGCTTTTTGCTTGTCAGGGACAAGGTTCATCACACAGTTGCTCACCACCACGTCAGCCAGATTTTCAGGCAGGGGCATATATTCAATGTCGCCATAAACGAACTCGACATTGGAAAAGCCTAACGCTTTGGCGTTCTGGCGGGCGCGGTCGATCATGGCCGGCGTCATGTCCAGACCGATCACGCGGCCAGTTTCGCCGGTCTCGGCACGGGCCACAAAACAATCATTGCCAGCGCCGGAACCCAGATCTACAACAACATCGCCGGCTTTGATCTGCGCGAACTGTGTCGGCAGTCCACAGCCTAAACCAAGATCCGCTTCGGCCACATAGCCGTTCAGGGCGTCATATTCTTGCGCCATGACTATAGGCACGTTGGCACTTATCTCTGGACCACAGCAAGACGTTGGGCCGCAGCAGCTTCCGGTTTCGGGCTGCTCGGCAATCGCGCCGTATTTCTGGCGCACGACTTCCTTGATTTGTTCGGCTGTTTGCATGATTTTGTCCTTATTGGTTTATTGTGATATTACGATGATCGTGGTCAAAAAAAGCCACGGATTTAACAGCAAGTGGCCCCGACGACTGTATCTAATAATGCGCCAAAGGTGTGCCGTGCTTCTTCCCAAACAGGCGGATTGATGCAGTAGCAGACGCGGGGCGGGTTGATTTCGCCCTGAATGATGCCGATGCGCTTGAGTTCTTTCAGATGCTGTGAAACGGTTGCCTGTGCTAGGTCCAACTCGTCCACCAAATCACCACACACGCAGGCTTTTCGCTCGATCAATAATTGCAGGATGGTAACCCGTGCCGGATGGGCAAAGGCTTTTGCCAGTTCCGCAATGCGGTTCTGCTGCTCGGTGAAGATTTCGGTTCTAGTCACTCCCATGTCACAAATATAACAAAGAAAATGTTTATTGTAATATTACGATTAGATTTTTATAAAGAGTAATCCGACTCCTTAAAATCCTGAGAAAGCCGGCACACCGCCCATTTTGACCCCGAAGTGTCATCAGTGTACCGGCAGCGCTCAGCCTGGTGGCGCTCTGCTATGATTGATCATAAGTAGCGATTAATAAACAACTCGATAGGCCGACGTCGACGCGTAAAAGCCGAGTAGTGCCGGGTCGAAGGGCAGATCCTGCTGATCAACCCAGTACTGCAATTCTTTTGATATAGATATCACTTGCCACGGAGTCAAGTGACCAAATGATTCAATGCGAAAAACGCGCAGCATTTCGCAGAAGTCATACGTGCTCAAATCGAAGCGATCCATCTGATCAGCGCATTGTACATGCCGAGTGTAGTTGAACCGGGCTCCGGCAACCTGCAGTAATTTTCGGGCAGAATAAACGTAGAACGATCCCCCTTTGAGCCAGTAGTGATAATCGTACCAACGTCCTTCGTAGACAGCCACGCACTCGTTATTAAGGCAGAATTCAATCTTAGCCGCGATGGTCATCCGGTTGTCGCTTTCGTCCCGGATCTGGGCGAAGATGTGGCAGGTGAGTGGTAAATCAGCAATCATCATTTGGGTGATTTAGATTTCCAGTTTAATTGCACTCGCTTAGCCGTTCCATTCTCTACTTTATCCCACATTTTTTCTTCAGGGGTTCGCGGCCGATCGGCTTCTCGATCTTCCAAAATGCGGGTGATAATCTTGATCCGCTTCTGGAGCCACTCTAGTGGCGGCCGGTGGGGATCTCCCTGGCAGGCCGCATCATAATGCTGCTCGAAGCCGGCTCGTACCTTTTCCAGCAGGGGTGTGGGATATTGGCCGTAGAAGCCGAAAGTGGTAATAGCAATGTTGTCCCTGAATTTTTGCTCGATTTCGGCGCGAAAAGTTTTCAGATCAGCCATAATGACTAGTTTTGCCGGTGAAACATCAGTACCTGATCCCCCGCCCGGTTCGCTCCCGAGGCCGGGGGATTTTTATTATTTATCAATCAGTTCGCCAATCACGTGCGGCTCAGCAAAGGGATCGCGGTAATCGACGATGGCTTGATCCAGTTTGCCGAGCAGGATCTGTTGATGAACTGTCAGCTTTACACGCAGCATCTCCTGATGAAGTGCCAGGGCAATTACGCGCTTCAGGCCCAGTCGATATTCCTTATCCGGTTGTCGACAACTCCAGTTCAGCAGGCGCAGCGTATTCCACGTAGCCAGGTAATCCATCAGGATGATCATGTTCGTCGACTGGTGGACCAGTGGTACTTGATTCTGATACTCCGTATGCCAGCGTAGAAACTGGACCATAACCTGAAACTCAAGGCGGGTTAATTTTAATGAGATCATTTTCGGGCTGTTTACGATGAAAAACGAGAAGATCTACGACGCACAAAAAACCGCCTTCATTCGCTCTATTCGGGGGTTTTCTGAAACGGCTCTGAAAAATCAAGTGGAAATGATCCTATTGCTGCCAGCCTCCTTTGTCTTTAATAAACTGGCAAATCTTATCGCCCCGGTTGCCATCGAAATTGTAGAAGATAGCGGCTTCGTCGACCCGGCCGGACCAGCCTTTTGGCGTTTCCTCTTCGACCATCTTTTTGAATCGTTGCACCCAGTAGCGCTCGTTTCCGTACTGCCATTGGTTTTTGTAGTCGATATCCCGGCTGTAGAATGGCCGTTTGTTACCATCGATGAACCGGACGTGTAGAACAACACAGGCGTGTTGCTTGAGTGGATCGGCGTTCCGGGCTGGAGCCGGAGTAGCTTGGGGGGTGTTTGGAATTGATTGCATGTGAAACATCAGTTAATAATTAATTTTTGAAATTCTTGGTAAAGCCCGGGGTTAAGTGCGGCTTCTGCTGATCAAGCGTAGCGGCTATCTGAAGGAATCGGGTATGAGCATCCGGGCCTAGCTTTTGCACCTTCGCTTCCAGATGCCGATAAGCCTCAATGTAATTTTTTTGCTGGATGGCTTTAGGGGCCTTGCCAACCCGGTGGAGCTGTAGGTGGCGAATAGCCAGGTTAATAGCCTGAGTGACTCTTAATTTGATTTGTTGAGCCTTATTGGCTTGGTACCAGGTATCTGTCTGGATAAATCCTCGCTGGTTTTCCTGGTCGAAATAGCCGGTGCCGGGCCGGAGCTGCGCGTAGGGGGCAGGTACCCACTTGTCCGGGTTGCGGGAATAATAACCGGCGGCAATGTCGATTCGCTGATAAAGGGCAGCCTGGTAGGCATCCCATTGCTTTTCGGTCAGGTCGTTGTCCGCACAGTTGTAAACTCCTTTCCAGATGGCATTGAGCGTCAGGCGTTCTTCGTTCTCGGTGAAGGTCTTAGCCGCATACAGTTTTTGCTGAGCGTAGCGCCAGAAGCTACGGACGTAGCCGTGCAAAATGGCCTGTCGCTGGTCGGGAGTCCGGTTGGCTTCGGCCTGAGCATCCAGATCCGCTTTGGTCATCCGGGCTTTTAAGCGTTGTCCGAGGCCGGGCCGGGCCACGTCAGGCCGCCCCCCCAGTGCCTGGTTTCCAAAAGGTAGCTGTTCCGTTTGTCTGCCATTTTGGCCGTGGTTTGGTGCGGGCCGTTCGGTGTTGCCTTGATTTTCGTTGCCTTGCTGAATTTGGTCGTTGCCTTGTCCACATTCGTCCGCTTTATTTATTTCAGTTTCTTTAGTTCTTTGATTTGAACTGGCTTTATATGCGGTAAAATTTGCCGTTTGGGCCAAAATTGAAGCGATTTTATGGGGTTCGGAAGCGCTTGATTTTGAGCTATCCACGGCCGGTTGTGGATAAGGTTGCGCCGTTACAGCATCAACAAGGCGCTCAGGCTGAAATAACAGCGTAGGATCGATCCAAATCTCGAAAGCGTGTTTAGAGCCACGGAACTTATAATCGGTTATGAAGCCCAGTTTTCGAAGCGTAGCGAGGTGATTATAGGCCGTTTTCTCGGCGATTGTGCGTTGCATCGCCAGTTGCGGTCGGCTCAGCCGGAGCGGGGGAAGGCCGGCATCGAAAGCAGGCTGGCCTACGGTCTTGAGTAGCTTATGATGCTCTCGGATGTAATTCTTGACCAATCGCTCCAGCGTTGCTTCAACCGAGCCAGTGACGGCCTTCGGCTTGCGCTGATATTCTACTTCCTGACCGTTTATAACCTTGGTGAAGGTCTTGGCAGGCATGGCCTCATTGAGCGCCCGGGTGCGATTATGAACCCGGCGTAGCGACGAGGTCTGGCAGATCACTTTGGTGTAGTCGATCTCGATCATCGCGTCATGAATAATTCTGGACCATACCCGGGACCGAAGCCTAAGCCCATGGCGTCAATATTGGTGAGCACTTTCCGGGCATTAAACGTCAGCGATCCGCCCTCCTTATCGTAGGCAGCAATTGAACCATCGGGACTCAGAAACAACGATCTTATTCCATCCGTAATAGCGAACGTTCTGAAGAGACCACAACTGGCTATTGTCTCGACTGGGGGAGCGTAGCCGAAGGCAACAGCAAACAGTGTTCTTGATTCATCATCGGTCAGCGTAATTAGCTCCCGTTTTTGGGTTTCGGCAATCATGGCACTTCTAGTTTAAGCGTACTTCTGTCAAAGACTAGCCCCCTTGGGAGGGGCTAATTGGGGGTGGCACTGGCCTACTTCGGTGGTGATCTGGGCAGGATTTGAACCTGCGTCCTTCGCGGAACACATCGACGCTCTACCGCTGAGCTACCAGATCATATCTATGGGTTTTAAGGAATGCCGGGAGCAGTGCTCCCGGCTTCAGTTGTCTATCTTTACCGTTAAATACTTACCTTAATATGCTGGCTTGTTGGGATGGTGCCAGCTTGGGCAACTCGTCTAGGAGTTTGTCGATCCTATTCTGATTCTGCTGAATTTTCAGCATCAGATTGGCTTCCCGCTTCTTAGCAAATCGCTTCTCCAGTTCTCGAGTCTGGCGTACCAACTCGATAAATTGTTCTAGTCCTCCCATTACTGTTGCTCGTTTAGGTATTCTTCTTCAGCCAGATCAGCCATTAAATCCAAGAGTATGCCTACAAAGCGACCACCCAGCAAAAGTCGTATTCCCTTACGTAGCTGCCAGAACTTATCAGCCCGGCGTCGGCGTCGTACCACTCGGTTTGCTAGCCGAGATTTTGCGAAAAACTGCTCGTAGCTTGCCAGATCCACCGGCGTCCGAATCGGCTTCATATCTGTGGGGCGAAAATGCTCGGGGTTTGTGACATAGTATAGGACAGATTTAGGCAGCACCAACTTGGATCTGTTGGCCAATTTTCGTGTGAAACGTATTGTAGATTTCGAGCCGCTTCAGCCGGAGGGCTTTTAGCTTGTTTACCAGCAGCTCATACTGATCCGTGCCGGGCTGTGCCATCTTCTGCCAATACTGGAGCGTATCAATACGCTTCTCAATCAGCTCGATGAGTTGTTGCCGTCCGCCTTTCGATATCGATTCGAAACCCGTCAGGGCAATCAGATCGTCGGCCGAAGGACCGAGCGACGTAGGTTGTGGTGTTAGCAGGGCCTGTTGAGCGGTCATCTGCGTTGATGGTATAGGTTGAAAACAATCAGTGTTACGGGTTAAGTGTACCGGGCCGGAGACCAGCCCGGTACTACTACTTCTATCCACACCATTACCTCCAGGCGGTTTTAGGTTCAGCCTGAAGGTCTGCCGGAATAGTGGCAGCTCTTTATCAGCCGTTAAGCTGTTATAAATGGGTCAAAATGAAGCCGGACAATGCGCTTTAATTCTTCTTCCTGTTCGTCGGCTGTCCCAATGAAAAAATCATCGCTCACGCCTAAATGACGCTTGAAAATAACTCCGGCTCGAAATGCAACTTTGCCTAAATCTTTTCCTGGCTTACTGATATTCTGTCGGTAATGCTCCCACAAACCTACCTCCTCCAGATCATGCTGGATCGTCGCCCGTTTTTCTTTCGAGACAGCTGCTGGGAGGGCATCCAGCAGGCGTTCTATTGGATTTGAGTCTGTCATAGAAATAGTATCTTGCGACCGTAGAAAAATCTGAAAGTGATAAAATCTCAATATGAATCCATGAACAACGCTGAAGCACAGAAGAACAAAATCCAGTTGGATCATCAGGCGTACATGCTAAATTTTTGCCAGGAACAAATGCGTGTAAAGGATGAACAGATTGGTAAATATTTGGCCCTGATGGAGACCATGACTAACAATATTGTTTCGCTGGCCCGCAAAAATGAGATACAGCATAAGTTCATCGCCGAACTAGGCGTGATAATTAAAGACCTATGCGAAAAATTAAATATTGATCCTGCCACTGTTATAAAAGAATACGTTGAGGTTACTAATGATCCGGCTCAGCCTACCAATTCTAGCAAAGACGATTCCGATCAAGTTTCACTTTAGTTTAATTATCGCCGATTACACAGTTTTTCTGTTTGACAATGGCCTTTTTGATAGAAAACTATACCTTTGATACAATCATCGCACAATTATAATAAACGTAATATTAAAAATTCAACTTAAGCTAAAATATATTTTATGCTACAGGAAGAATTAAATGAATATGCTACCAGACTAGAGGCTATAAAGTCTAGGTTTAAAGTCAGAAATACTGATTTGGCAAGAATTGCAGGGGTTTCTGATAACTCAATTAGTAAAATTATGAGTGGGTTGACTACTTCGCCTGATGTTAAAACTTTAGCCAGGATTGCAAGAAAATTCAACTTAAGTGGAGATTGGTTGTTCTTGGGAGAAGGGCCGATGATTAGGGAAGAGGTGCCAGATAACTCCTTAAAGAGGGGCCTCCAACTAAGGGACGAACTTATAGCCCAACTCCAGAAGGAGCTTTGGGGAAAGTTTGAGGGTGCCATCTTCCAACCAATTTCCTCGGATGAATTAGACTATCAAACGGCAATGCGCAATTATTTACAGTCAGTTTTTGAGCAGCCGTTTATGCAGTCTGTTTTTTTGCCCTATCCGTTGGCAAATTTGGTGGCACCCCGTTAACTCAAGAGGTTAACAGGTTGAAAATTTAGACGTTAGCAGAAAGCCTCACAGTTCCTCGCTCTCTGCATAGACCGTTTAATTATGACGAAGTGCCCGATAAATAACCTTTTATCGGGTTTTTTTGTGCTTTTTCTCACCCAATAGCGACTCATTAGTACGCATAACCTCCTGTTATTTATACTTGTTGGCACTTCTGCTGGCACTTAATTTCTCTGTTGGCACCCCTACCTTTTTGTAAAATGCCTCTAGTTATGCTGGTCTAACCAGACCATAACAAGACGCAATGAAGATCAACCGTATGGAAGTTAACTACTGGCTCCACGATTCGAAAATTCAAGGCAAAGCACAAATTTATTGTAACATCACAGTGAAGGGTGAACGGGTTGAGATCGGCTCAACGGGCATCACCATCTACCGCGATCACTGGAATGCAGCTGCCCAACGCATTACCAAGCATGATCATAAAGCGCAGTTTAAGAATGAACAGCTTGCCGCTCAGGAACTGCAATTGATGGCCATCTTTACTGATTTGTTTCGCAAAGAAAAAGCCATTACTGCTGGCAAGATCAAGCGCCTATGGAAGAAAGGAGGGGATACCACGTCACTGCTTACTGCCTTCGATATGTTTCTCAAAGACGTTAAAACTAACCCGGATTGTAGCGACGGAACCTGGGAAGCTTATGACGACTGCCGCAAAAAACTAATTGACTTTCTAATCTCGGAGAAGGCACTGGATCTACCCACTGAAGACTTCGACGTGCCCTGGCTGAAAAAACATCGTAAATGGATGAAGCTAATTCCCGTTGGTGATAAGATTGGTCATGCCGATAGCTATATCAGAAAGCACAGCCAGACGATCAAACAGGTAACAAGATGGGCAAAAGCCAACCACCTGGCTGAACACAATAGCCTGGAAGGCTTCAAGATTCCAAACGCCAAGTATCCCGATCCAATTTTTCTGACAGATGAAGAATTCGACCGCCTATTGAAGTATCGCTTTAATAATAAGTATAAGCAGGAGGTCGCCGATCTATTTATTATTTACTGCCGAACAGGCTTTCACTACGGCGATCTTAAAGATTTTATTGATCAGTATCAGACGGCTCTACAACGGGGTATTGACGGTAAGCCCTGGTTGATCAAAGAGCGGATCAAAACGGAAGTGACGGCCAGGGTACCTCAGTTCAAAGAAGTAGACGCCATTGTTGAGAAGTATGGCGGTTGGGAGCGGCTGCCGGTCAAGTCGAACAAGACCATGAACGACTGGCTCAAGATCATTGCTGCCGAGTTGGGTTTTCATCCTGATCTATCAACAAAGGCAGGACGTAAAACTTTTACAGACTGGTGTTATAACACACTCGGCCTAACCACCGAAGCAGTCAAAGTGATGCTGGGCCGGAAGTCCGAGAAAGGTTTGGAAGTATATGGCCGACCCGACGAGCGCCGGGTGATCGCCGAGCTAAAGCAAAGCCAAGCATTTCAAGAGGAATTGAAGAAAGCCTCATAACACGAGGTTTTGTCATACTTTCAAATAAGCTCCTGATTGCTCAGGAGCTTTTATTATATTAGAGACATTTCTATAAGAAAAGTTATTCTTACGATAAGTAACCATCTCTTTATCATAAATGGAGTCCACACCCGAACAAATCATTCGACAGGTCGAGCAGCTTTTAGAGCAAAATGAATACCAAGAAATCAATACCATCCTAAACGACAAATTATTATCGCAGTATAATAATGCTCTCTTATATGCATGGCGGGCCAAAGCGTATATAGAGGTAGGCGATCTAGAAAAAGTATTTATCTATGCCCAAAAAGCAATTGACATTAATCCTAAATCGGCAGTAGGCTATTTTATGAGAGGTGTTGTCTGGTCTGAAAGAAAAGAGTATGACAAAGCGATTGCGGACTTCAATGAAGTTATTCAACTAGACCCAAACATTGATAAGGCGTATTCTAATCGTGGGCTTGCATGGTCTAATAAAGGAGAAAATGATAAAGCATTTGCCGACTATAACGAAGCCATCCGAGTAAATTCAAATTATACAATTGCTTACAGTAATCGAGGTACTATCTGGTTTAGAAGAGGCGAGTATGACAAAGCGTTTGCCGATTACAATAAGGCCATAGAATTAAACCCAAGGTATGCGTTGGCTTACAGTAATCGAGGTAGTGTTTGGGTTAATAAAAAAGAGTATACTGCGGCGCTTGCCGACTATAATAAGGCTATAGAACTAAAACAAGACGAACCAGATACGTATTTTAATCGAGGAGTTGTTTGGTCCAGAACGGGAGAGTATGACAAAGCGCTTGCCGACTATAGTGAGGCTATACGGCTAGAACCAAGCTATGCCACGGCTTACATGAATAAAGGCGACCTCTTGGCTAGTAGGAAGGAATACAATGAAGCAATTATTTACTACAAGCGCTTTGTAGAGTTAATTAATAACCCCGAAGATTATTATCATCAGGTTGCTTTGTCTAAGATTGAAGAGCTAAAATTTAAGATTGAGAACGCTTGGTATGACGAACTTGATACTATCGTTGATAATATAAAGCAGTTATTGTTATTCGATGATCCCTGTTTAACCCATTATACTAGCTTGTCAGGCGCTCAGGCTATGATTCTGGAGAATAGTGCATTTCGATTATCAGAAGGAGCTTTCCTGAATGATACTTCGGAAGGGCGGGAATTATTCCGTTACCTTTCTTTTGAAAGTACGAAGCGGGCTGCTGCTGACGAGACCCTAGAAGAATTATTTGCTGAAAGACCATTCATCGGGAGTTTTGTTGCAGATAATAAACATAATGATTTGACTTTATGGAGAATGTACGGGAAAGAAGCACAGGCGGAAGCCAGAGGGTGTGCTTTAACAGTATATAAAACAGATTTCATAGATAATATAAAAAAGAAAATAAGCCCAATTGATATTACACCAGGGGTTCAGCCGCGGAATGAGGAGCAATTTACTTTTTACAACGTAGCCTATTTATCAAAAGAAACATTCATCGTTCCCGGAAAGAGTAATATAATTATTTCTCAACTAAATAACCTTATGATTGATTTGCGAGACAGAGTGTCAGTGTTAACTGAAGAGCAGAGTGTCAACGTAGTAAAACTGTTGAATGATATAGCTTATTTGTTCAAAAGCTCGGAATATCAATATGAAAATGAAGTACGGCTAGTTGTACAAGGAGTGGGCTTTGTAAAGAAGATAGATAAAAAATTTATTCCACCTAGAGTTTATATAGAACTGATCGATATAGTCCCCGCATTAAATAAAATAACGTTAGGTCCCAAAGTAGAACGGGCAGACGAATGGGCAGCTGCTTTTAACTACCATATAAAAGCCCAGCGAAAAGATCGTGAGGAAAAAGTAGATATAATTATATCTCATTTACCATTCAAATAATCTGCCAAGTTTGGCCTGCCAAAAATAACTACCCGGCTTCGGTAATTGTGTACAGTATTCTAATGGAACTACTTTGTTCAGAAAAACGGGGTCAACTGAACACGCAATATTGAACGAGTATTCTGGACACAATACTAAGCATTTGGGTGGTTATCTTTGTGTTCACCATACCGGTCGTTATCCTGAACACATGAGAATAGGCTACGCCCGCGTTTCGACGCTCGATCAGAACTTGGATATGCAATTGAACGCACTCCAGAAGGAAGGGTGCGGCCTAATCTTTCAGGAAAAAATCTCCGGCGCTAGCCACCAGCGTCCCGAACTCGATAAAATGTTGCAGCAACTTCGCGCTGGTGATGAAGTGGTGGTCTGGAAACTTGACCGTTTAGGCCGTGATCTGTCGCACCTGGTTCAGCTGGTCAACGGATTTTCTGATAAGCATGTCACGTTTTGCAGTCTCAATGACAAGATTGATACCAGTACACCCGCCGGCAAGTTGATCTTTCACATCTTTTGCAGCCTAGCCGAGTTTGAACGGGCGCAAACCAGAGAGCGCACAATGGCTGGTTTAGCAGCCGCGAAACTGAAGGGCAGGGTAGGAGGTAAGCCCGCTGGCCTGAGCGAAGAAGCTCAGAAGGTCGCCCGTATTGCTGAGTCGCTGCACAAGGATGGCCACGCCATTAAAGTGATTGCTGAGCAGCTAAAAATTTCCCGAACGACGGTATATAAATATTTGGATCATCGCGGTGTGCGTAGGCAACCATAATAATCGATAAAGGGTTAAAATTAATTGTAATGAAGTTTGTAATATATCTATCTCTATTAATAATGTTGACAAGCCCTAGTCCTGGACAATCCCAACCTGGTGAAGCAGTAGACCCGATTAGTGTTCGAAGTCTGAAACTTGAAATAGGATTTGACAATCAGTTATTAGGTACTGCTACTGGCTTTATCGTTCTTCATAATTCAAAGCATTATCTGATTACCAATTTGCATGTCGTTTCTGGCAAGGATATGTATCAAAATAATAAAATATCTGATCCAAATGGCAGAACCCCTAATATGCTGAATATATGGCATCACGCTTCTAAGCTAGGCAGTTGGCTTGTAAAAAATGAGCCATTGTATGAAAACGGAAAAAAGCGCTGGCACGAAATAAGTGTAAATGGACAACTTGCTGATGTAGTTGCTTTACCCTTGTCTTATGTAGCTAATGATATAATGATGTATCCTTTTGATCTTGATCTTGACCAAACCGATATGGTGCCAATACCTGGAATGCCTGTACAAATAGTCGGCTTTCCAGGCGGCATGTCAGCAGCTGGCCTATTTCCTATTTGGAAAACAGGTCATATTGCGAGTGACCCCGATACGAATTTTAATGATTGGCCAGCTTTTTTGATAGACGCAACAACACGAGGTGGAATGTCTGGATCACCTGTAGTCTTGCGGTTGGGCGGTGGTTATAAAACCCACGCAGGATTAGAAGTTGTTGGTCATTCTGGCTTTAAAACCCTTTTTCTAGGCATCTACGCTGGGCAAAGTCAGCCAAATGAAGTAGGAGTTGTTTGGAAGCCTATCGTCATTCGACAATTGCTGAAATCAATAAATTAATCTCACTGACGCTCAAGTAAGAGATATTTATTTGAGCGTCAGTGCGTTACAAAAGTTGCACTGTTTTTGACTTGAAAAACGGATTAAATAGCTGGAAAAAAGCACGTTAACTTTCAAAAACAGCCATTTTTCGACACCTTTTTCTTAATTGACCCCGCCCTTTATCATTTTGGAAATTTCCATTTCCAATTTTTTCGAATAGCTGAAAGCCCAGTAACACCCGAAATTTTTTGGATCGGGCATCACTGGGCCTGGTGGTGTCAGCTCGCGCACGTCGAGCGGTCTGTTCATCGATATCGGTCAGGCTGCTACCAGAACTCGATCTCGAAGTCTTCGTTGGCGCGGGCTACTCCGGTCTTCATGCGCCGGATGATGTAGTAGTCGACCGTATCCGATAAGTGCGTGGCCAGCTCCTGATCAGCGTCACCCGACTCGCTTGACTTGTCCTTCTCGTAGTTCATCTTGATGGGACTGTTCTCCATCGATATCACCGTGGCCTTAGCCTTCACCCCATCGATACGTACCTTGAACAGGTCATCGCCTTCGTGCTGCTCGCCCAGTACCTTGTTGATGTCATTGTGCTTGGTTACGTGTAATGGGTTATAGGTGAGTGGTGCTAGTACCACATCCCAGCCCGCCCCATCTAGTACAGCATACACCTGCTCATACATCGTCTGCTTACTGCCTGCTGACTTGTTGTGGCCATTGCGGTCGCCGGTTAGAACGATCTTCTTTTTAGCGTGCCCAGAAAAACGCTCCACAAATAAAGCCGCCCAGGCTTTGGCCATCGAGTTATCTTCCCCGGCCTCTTTCACAAACACGTTATCCACCAGACGCCCGTATATCATATCCTCCTGCCACAATGTAGCACTGGTAAAATGGGCGTTAAAATCCAGGCTGGCTACCAGCTCCTGCTTGGGGTTATAAAACAGGTTGCCATCGAGCGTTAGCGGCTCGTCTTCGTCGTGATCTTCCAGCACGTGCTTCTCACGAGTCAGGGCTGGGTAGAAGGTTTTAGGCAGCTTGGAAATTCGCTTGCCTTCGACTTCCACTTCAAAGACCATTCGGGTCAGGATTTTTTTAAGCCCTGCTATATAATCCTTTGGTAAAAACGCCTGGTTATCCAGCGTCTTTACTTCCTGGTAGAAATAATCGTTGGGCTCTTTTTTGGCGTTGGCTTCAATTTCGTACATCCACTGGCCTTCGGGCGTCCAGGGCGGAGACGAAAACACGAAAAACGAGTGGTGTAAAAAAGAGTCAAATTTTCCAGGGTTTGCCCGAAGGGTGGGCAATACGACGGTTAGCCAGGCTTTCTTAAAATTCAAGCCTTCGTCGACAACGTACATATCAAAGTTAGCGCCCCGGTTTTCTTCGGACGCCATTTTGAAGCCTTCGAACTCGATGGTAAAACCGTTGGCAAAACTGATGCAGTTTTCCCAGTTGTCGGGCGCTTCATAGGCACGATCAAAACTCGGCGGTGGCTCCCGCCAGAGCACGTATTCACCCGCTCCGGTTTTCCAGTCATACTCGAAGCAGTTCCACCGTTTCCAGCCGGCTTTTAGCCCCGACGTTAGCTTCGATTTTGCTTTGGCTACGGTCTTTACGCCCCAGCCGCACTTGGCCATCGGCATTTCTTCAGCGGCTAGTTTAAGCAGATCGGCGAGCGTGATCGATTTGCCCGATCCACGCCCGCCGACCATACCCACCATTTTATAATGGTGGGTCGTGACCGCATTCAGGAAAAGCCCTTGTTTTTCGTTGACCTCCAGTTCGATCTCGTCCTGGTTTTCAACTTCACTAGCTGATGACTTCATGGGCGATATCTTCGACTTTTTTGGGTTCAGCAGGGGCCTGGCCAATGTTGATTGTTTTGACCTTGATGGTCACCTTAGTTGGCTTTTTCTTCGATTCGACATCAACTTCCTTCTGGTTGTCGTAAGCGCCGTCGATTTTGGCTGCTTCCTTCAGTAGTGCAGCCTGGGCTTTGAAATCACCCATGTCGCCCGCATTTTTCGCGGCCTGGCGAAACATTTCGGAGTAAACAGCCTTGATGCCATCTTTATCACGGGATAGACGCAACTCGGCAAACACCGCGTAAGCCAGGGCTAAGATTTCCCGGCCCCGGCGCTCCTGAAGGCGAAAAATGCGTTTGATGCGGGAAAGCACCTGGCCATCGCTGAAGCCTTCGCGTAGCCAGGATCGGACGGCTTCGATGCGCTCGAAGTTTTCGGCCTGGGTCGTTGTCAGATCGGTGTCCGGATTGAGCAGGAATTTTTGATAGATGCTCAGCTCTTCCTGCACCTTGATTAGGTACTGATTGTGCTCTCTCATGGATGATTGATCAGGTAGTTTTATAAGAGGATCAAAACGATGGAAAAAATTTTGCGCTTTCTCAGAAAAGGCCATTCATTGCGTGGAAATGGCCTTTTTCTTAGCTTCCAGATCCTAGCTTTTTTGTGGATATCGCCAGGAAAAAGCCGCGATTTTTGGGGGTCTTCTGTTTTTGGGCGTTAGCGGGTTAATTCGGCTTCGTAGGCCAGTTTCAGACTTTGCAAACGGTCCAGCTCAGCCTGCCATTCGAAGGCGTTCTTGTGATCGGGGCGCTCAGCCAGTTTGGTCTGGTTTTTCGAGATATTGGTCCGGATGCGGCTCAGCTCCAGTTTGATCTCGGCTTCGCTCAGCCCTTCTTTTGGCTGGGTTGGTTTAGTGGCTTTCGGCTCCCGGCGCTGTTTGCCGGTCTTCAGCTCGTACTGGGCATCCTTCCACAGCTCCCGGATCTCTTCCAGCTGCTCGACTACCTTTAGCCGTCCCGCCACGTCATCGTCGGCAAAGTCAGCCAGTGTATTACTCAAAAGAGCAGCCTTGCTGTTAAGCCGTTCGGCTTCCAGCAAGAGCTGCTCTTTGCGTTCTTGTGATAGATTACTCGGCTCGTCTATTCGCTTTTTTTTTCTTCAGATTGGCCAGAATCACCATTATTGGTGGTGTCTGCAGGCTGGCCACCATCCTGATTGGTGGTGTCACCAGGTTGATTTGTTTCTGGTTTAGCCGGTTCAATCTTCGGTGCTGGGGGAGCCGGCAAGGTATTTACCGGCGCTGGTTTTGGGGCTGGGCTGTTCTCCTGCACAGCTGCTTTCATCGCCTGGTGGGCCTGCTGCTTAATGGCGTCCGGGTCATCGGTCGACACTTCGCCTGCTTCTGCAGCTACAATAGCGGCTTTCAGGTCCGATTCGGCTTTGTCCAGAGCCGCCTGGCTTTGTTCGCTTTTGTGAGAAAAATGATTGAGCAGAGCCAGGTCGCGGGCTCCTTTGAGTTGGGTGAGTGTACTCATGGTTGTAAAACGGGTTAAGCAGCGGCCTTACGCTTCGCTGCTGGTTTTTGGATCATTGATAAGAACGTACTGGCCCGGATGCTGATCAGCGACCAGCTCGGCTTGCTCCAGCGTCAGATCACCGACCCGGATTGTATCCGAGCCGATGCCAAACGTCGTACTGGGATCGCAGATCACCTGCACGGTGCGGGTTGGTTTGTCTTGTAGTTTGGCCATTGGGCAAATCAGAAAAAAAGGCTTCTGGACCTTTTGCGAGTTGGTCCAGAAGCCTGGTTAACGAATCAATTAAGCAACGCCCGGAATCGTGACCGAAGCGGCCAGGATGGGGTAGTTGAACATGTAGCCGTCCTGCTTGGCCTTGAGCGTCCATTCCCGACGGTCAGACCCTTTAGCGCCCGACGTATGGGTGATCTCGAACTGCAGACCCAAAAAGTTAGAGCCCAGTACCGCCCGCTGACCGTCGGTCATCGTGACTACGGCTACGACTTCCTGGTTGAGCAGCTTGTCGATGGCCGCACACTGAGCCTTGGTAAAGCCCGCAATTTTTACTTCCAGGCTTTGTTCCCAACTCTGATAGCCAGTCGGTCCTTTTAAGGCTCCGTCCGTTTTCAGCGAGTTATCCGATACTGATACTTCGATAAATGCGCCGGCTGGAATGGCAGGTGGCCCGACTACAGCAGCGGTCATCGTGGGCGCTACGGTCAGCTCGCCTTCGATAATATCCGCTTTCTTTGGCCATTCGCCCGAAATGCCATCGACCGGAGCCAGGAACAACCGGCGACCACCGCCTGGGTTAGCTACGCCCTGTTCGGGCTTTTTGACGGCGGTCAGTGCTCCAAACGCCAGACCCGATCCGGAAAATAGCGACTGACCCGTCACCAGCTGAAAGCCATACGTTAAGGCCGGAATGGTGGCCACGCCAGCCAGTACGTTACCTGTCTGATCAGTCACTAAGGCTGCAATGAATAAAAGGGACAAGCCCAGTAATACCTTGATACTTTTCATTTTTGTTAGCTGTCTAATAAAACCTTGGGTACTTCTAAAAAAAGAGGAAGGAACTAGCCGCCCACCGTCGCCAGTGGGCGGCACTGGGTACTCGGTACGCGGTACTGACTTAGATGGCGTCGTTCAAAAACAACAGCTCAGGGCTGGCGTAATCGAAACCAACCGACACCCGGATGCTGATCTGCCAGCTCTTCACCTGCTTGACGATGTTGATCGAGTACTGGCCTGGCGCTTCGTTGGCGATGAACTTCAGGTTGTCTTTTGGCGTGATCACTTTCGTGTTTTTGCCCGCCAGACCCGGATCGATCACGAAGGTGATGTTGGTGTAGTCGTCGAGCGTTGTTGGCTTGTCAGCGGGTCCAACGTGCTCTTTAAAGAGCGTCCGGCGATTCTTCCGGTACAGATCGTAATCGGTCTGCGAGATGTAGTAATTGAGCGGGATGCTCAGCAGATCGGGCCGGGCCGTGGTGATCAGGTTGGCCACGCCATTCACCTGGTCGTAGGCGTTATTGACCGTGATGGCCGCTGACGTAAAGACGTGGCTCGCTTTGATCTCGCCTGATGCCCGGCCAGCTGCCGTTTTCTTCAGTAGACCGTCTGCGATGTTCTCAGCACCCACTGGCGTTGGGTTGTAAATACCCTTCCAGGAAGTTTTCTGGCGCACGAACATGAAGTGGGCGGCAATGATCCGGCGCACGAAGAACAACTCAAACGGATTTTCGCGCACGTCGGCTTCGGTACGAGTCGGCTCCATGATCCAGCCCGCGTACGAACGGTAGGCTTTCTGAATATCGTCGAAGGTAATCTCCAGATCGATGTCGCCCTGGGTGAACTCGGCGTAACGGGGCCGGAGCACCATCGCCTGTTGACCCGTGAAGCTCTGCGAAGCCGCTTTGAAAGCGTCGATAAATTCCGCCGAAAGCAAAAGCGCCCGGTCGCGGGTCAGCTCGGTGGCGAAGTCGTTGCGCAAAGCCGCTACGCCATCCATCACCGCATTGGTGACAATGATGGTACCGCCATTGTCCTGGACGGTACGCATCAGGTCAGCCCCAAAATTTGAAAAATCAATTACTGGCTGTGCCATTTGTTAAAAAAAGAGAAAGGTGATACAGTTAAAAAAAAGCAAGCTGAAAGCCGCTTTTAAACGGCTTGAGCGGGCGTCCGGCGCTTGCGGAACATATCCAGAGCGGCACTGGAAGCCTCCGATAAATTGTTCTCCGCCTGCTCGCCCTTGTTCGTTGAGTCCGTTGCCGGTAGGGCCGTGGCCAGCGTCTTATGCTTATCGTGCCAGGCTTTGTAGCGGTCGCGGTCTGTAGTCAGGGCTGTTACCTGAGCGTTCAGCGTTGTTACCTGACCTTCGGCGTTCGTAGCGCGAGTGGTCATGACCGTTAGCTGGCTAGTCAGCTCCGAAGCCGATGGCTGGGGCGCTGGGACTTCGAGCGGCATCTGACCCGCTGCCGGAGCAGCGGGAGCAGCTACCGGAGCCGCTGGGGTAGCGGGAAGAGCTGCTACTGGAGCGGCTGGCGTTCCAGCGGCTGGCGTTCCAGCGGGTGGCGTTGTCTCCACGCCAGCCTGCATTTGCTGGTGCAGCACAGCCGCTTCCTGCTCGGCTTTGTTGACTTCATCCTGGGAAGCGTTCTCCAGGAACCACTTCGATGCGTTGGGGAACAACTTGGCGAAGAAGCTCCCGTTAACGGTGTTTTTAGACATAGTTTTTAGAAAGAGAAATTACACGGTTATAAGCCAACGTCAGGTCGCCTTTGCGGTCGGCCAGCCCGTTGCTAATGGCTTCATCGGCACCATACATCTTGCCGGTAAAAATTTCTTCGGATTTGATCTTGCCACCCCGACCCGCACGTATGGCTCCTTTGAAGGCTTTATTGGAGACGTCCAGGCTTCGCTGGATATCGGCTTCGGATTTTGCGTCGAGCGGCTCGATGCTGTTGGGCTTGGCTTTGTCGACTGATCCCGTAGACCGGAACAGCCTTACGTCGATGCCTTGTTGCTCCAGCGATTTGGCGTAATTGGTGTACATGTAGATGGTACCAATCGAGCCGATCTGAGCGACGGGGCCAGGCCGCATGATGATCTCGTTAGAAGGCGAAGCCGACCAAAGAGCCGCACTGGCGCAGCAGCTAACCAGCGAAACAAGCGGCTTTTTCTGCACAAAAGCGGCTACGGAAGCACAAAATTCATCGGTGGAGTCGACGGTACCCCCGCCCGAATTGTAGTCCAGAATGACACCTTTCTTCGCGTCATTTTCGGCGATGCTATTCAGCAAACGCATCAAGAACGTGTTGGAGAAATAATTGTCCCAGGAATAGCCCCGTGACATGGTACCCACCACGGGAATGACCACCACGTCGCCCTTGGTACCGACGCTTAGCTGATCAGCGTAGTAGCCCTCAATAGTAAAGCCGGCAGCGGCCATCGCACTGGCGGGAATGTCCGGGTGACCAGCCATGTAGGGTTTGAACTGGCTTGCCTGCAGAGCCGCCTGGACGGCGTAGCTGTGAACTTCGGATATGGCCCAGACGCCTAAAAGATTTTGGTACATCGCCGTAGCGGTTTAAAACGCTACGAAGGTGGAGCCGTGCCCGCCAAACGGAAAGGACACAAAAAAAGCCTGGCTCATTGCGGCCAGGCAGTCGTATCAGAACCAAACCACGAGCGGGGTGGTAGGGGGTGTTTTCATCACCAGCGGGCGGAGCACGTCCGGTAGATCACCGCTCAGCAGCCGAAAATTAGCGTGCCAGCCAGTACACAGCTGAGCCGGTGCCAGTTCGACGCCAAATTCGTCAACGATAGGCGGATCATACAACTTGCCCAGGTATTGCAAAGCGAAGTTTTCACCAGCCATTACCAGGTTGCCTTCCCCATCGATCAGGCCCGCAGCCGCCAGAGCCGCCATCAAGCCCTTGCGGGTGTCCGATTTGATATAGTAATCCATTAGGCAGTGAGGGCTTGAAGGTAGGAATTAGACAAACGACGTGGGTAGTAGACGCACTTACGCAGGTAGCCGTTTAGGCTGGCAGATCCACCACTTGAACCTAGATACATAGATGTAACAATAGGTATGTTGCCACTAGTAGCTTTTTGTACGCCTACGCCAGTATGACCAACCGCAAAATCATTTACCCGCCAGCTTCCAATTAGCTTATAGATGGAATTTGCAACGGCATTGTTGATTGCTGATAGAATGACCTGATCCACATTACTAGCCGTTACCCTGAGACGCTGAACTGAAGGTGTGGCTGCGCCAGATTCTAGCGCAATAATATTGCTCCCTGAACCAGACAAGAGCGCAAAGAACGATTGGTAGTTAGTTGCGGGTACTACTCCCCGAACGAACTCAATTAGCATCGTACCTTCACCTTGATTATACCAGCTGCCTAGGTTCGTAAAACACATATCCGCCGACCGTGTAACAGCCGCCGTAGTGGTCGGTATGTAGCTGGTGGCAAATGAGCCAACTTCAAACTGAGCTGCTAAGACAACAATCGTTTCATTCGACGTAGTACTATCCGGGCCTATACCTAGTCTAAAACCACCCGTATAATTAGGTACATATGTGTACGTAAATTTGCGTACCGTAGGGGTTATAAAGACATCCGTATAGGTGATTGTTCCTGCATTTGAGTTAGTGACACTCGAAGAACCAATTAAGCCATTCACAACCGTTTCGATTGCTCCATCTTGATTGCGAAACACGAATCTTAACCGGCCAGAGTTTCCCGTATTCTCGTACAATATAAAGCCACTGTAAGCTGTGCCTGATGTAAGATTGAAAGCAGGTGCCTCTGCTCGATGCCAATTTTGTCCCCCGCAGGCAATTGCATAGCGGTTAAGCCCCAGCGATGTGCCGGAAAGCAGTGTTGTTGTAGCACCCGTTTGGTTCCAGCTTGTTAACGTGTTACTAAAGTTTATGAAGTTCGTCCGCTGTTCTTCGATCAATAGCCCCCGCAACTGTTTACTGACCGGGTCGTAATCGAATCTAGGCGTGTTGATAGGGGCGGTTTGCAAAGTGCCTGTACTATCAAAATACGTACCCTGTGTGGCTCTGGTGAAGTTTAGTCCGACAGGCAGCACCCCCTTCATAAAATCCAGATTGAGCGAAGGTGTAAACTGGCTTACCGTAGCTCCAATGTGTCTAACCATGCCCGTTACTGTTTAGAGTAGAAACCATCCAGCGCATTACCTGCACTGGCCACGAGGGTAAACACCATCACGCTACCAGCAGCCGTGCTCCAGTCGATGGCCGCACCCGCTGGAAAGCGAACGGTAGCGGGGAAGGTAATTGTAAAGCTACCCGCCCCGCCCTGCACGGCCCGGATGTACAAACACTTTCCCTGTCCCACGTTGGTAAGGCTGAGCGTAACGTTACCAGTCAAGTTTAAAAACAGGTACGTGTTGTCATTCACGGCCATATCGACCGAGTAGGCCCCGGTTACATTGCCCGCATCGATCTTGCGATTGGTAGCCGCTGCCAGTGCATTGTTTTCGCTGGTCTTGGCGTTAGTCTCGCTGGTCTTTGCATTGGTTTCACTGGTACCGGCGGCATTCTTGGAAGCCAGGGCTGCAGCTGCCGATCCGGCGGCATTGGTCTCGCTGGTGCCAGCGGCATTCTTGGAGGCCAGGGCCGCTGATGCCGAACCAGCAGCATTGGTCTCACTGGTGCCAGCCGCGTTCTTGGAAGCTAGGGCCGCTGAAGCCGATCCGGCGGCATTGGTTTCGCTGGTGCCGGCGGCATTCTTGGAAGCCAAAGCTGCAGCGGCTGATCCGGCGGCATTGGTCTCGCTGGTCTTCGCGTTAGTTTCACTGGTACCAGCCGCGTTCTTGGAGGCCAGGGCTGCAGCCGCTGAACTGGCGGCATTGGTCTCGCTAGTGCCAGCGGCATTCTTGGAAGTCAGGGCTGCAGCGGCTGATCCGGCGGCATTAGTTTCACTGGTCTTCGCGTTAGTCTCGCTGGTACCGGCGGCATTCTTGGAAGCCAGAGCTGCAGTGGCTGATCCGGCGGCATTGGTCTCGCTGGTCTTCGCGTTAGTTTCACTGGTACCAGCCGCGTTCTTGGAGGCCAGGGCTGCTGAAGCCGATCCGGCGGCATTGGTCTCGCTGGTCTTGGCGTTGGTTTCACTGGTACCAGCGGCATTCTTGGAAGCCAGGGCTGCAGCCGCTGATCCGGCGGCATTGGTCTCACCCGTCTTGGCGTTGGTCTCGCTGGTACCAGCCGCGTTCTTGGAGGCCAGGGCTGCAGCCGCTGAACCAGCCGCGTCGGTAGCTTTCTGGGTGGCTACGCCGGCAGCGGATTCAGCCGCCTGCCGATCCGGAAAGATTGACTCTTTGAGATCGTCGATAATGGGCTGGAGCCCTTCGACGGTGAGTACTTCAATTTCTAGGCTCATAACAACGTGATGCTGATGGTTTTATAGCGGTTCTGGTTTTGGGTGTACTGAATACTTCCGCCTAAGCCGAGCCGTACACCCCGCTCGGTTTTGCCCACAAACGTCATAATGTTACCCGCCACTAGTACCGCCGTGTCAGCCGCTTCAGTAGCCAGCTCAGCGCTAGTATGGGCGGCTTGCTTGGAGGCCAGCGCCGAACTCGCCGAGTCCGTAGCACTGGTCGCACTGGCCTGGGCGATCTGTTTACTTTCCAGGGCCTGAGCCGCCGACTGCATGGCCGCTGCCGCTGCCTGGGCTACCAGCTCGGAAGCCGTCTGAACGGGTACGGTGAAGGTGACCTGGTCGGGTAAGCGAACCGTCAGTGGCTGAGCGGGTAGAATCGGAGCCGCCAGCGAAGCCGTCAGCTCCAGCACAAATTGCACCAGGCCGTACCAGCCGATCTCGATCAGGAGCGGCCCGCCCGATAGGTCCCGAAGAATGGCCATCTGCTCCAGGTTTAGCTGGAGCAGCAGCGTCGTGCCCTGACGCTGGATGGAAGGCTTGAGCGACGGGTAATCGCGCTGACCGCCTTCGCTGCAGGCCCGCACCGTCAGATCGAGCGGTACGCCCCCAGGAAAGGTGAAGGGAAAGGTAGCCGGGTTTTTGGCGTAGCGGATCATCTTGACCCGCCCGATTGAGTTATTCATCGTTCGATTAGTTTACCCACCAGGATCGACCAAAGAGCCGGCAGGCCAGGTACATACAATAATTGCGCAGGGGTTTGCGGGGCTCTACTTCCCGAAGCCGAAGGTACAGCTCCCGATCCGCCAGTCGCCGGGCCTGTTTAGCGCCCAGCGTATTCTCAAACAGCCGGTTATCGTACCAGTAGTCGTGCAGGATGGTGGCCCGGTTGTGCCGGCCAATGGGCGGGAAAACGCCCCAGAGCAGCATCGGTACCGACGCGAAATCGGTCACGTAGCCACGGGGCACGACTACCTTGCCCGCGTCGGTCTGAAACGTAACCGAATACACCAGCTCCCAGCGGTCAGCTTTGGGGTCTTCTTCTTTGTAGCGGACGACGATGGGCTGGTTCATAAGCCGCTCCGCGCATCGATGTTCAGAATTTCACCCTGCAAAAGCGCGTATAGCAACGAAGCGAAAGAGGTTTCGTCGTTAACCGTAAGCCCTTTTGCCTTCAGATCGCCCAGGGTGATGGCCTGAAAATAAGCCAGCTGGGGCACGGCTCCTGCCGTGCCTTCCGCTACGACCAGGCCCGTAGCGTCGACGAATGCGCCTGCCGTCTGGCGGGTGACGATCTGATCGGCGTAGCGCTGTAAACCCGCCAGCCGTTGTTCTAGGGTCAGCGTTTGATCGGCGCTAATGCGCTCGGTGAGCGGTTGGCCCTTGGCGTCGACGGTGATCACCCGCACCTGCTGCACCATGTTCAGGTCGGGGCCAATGCTGAAAATTTCGTGCTGAGCGATGCGCTTGAAGCTGGTGACGGGCTCGTCAGAAATGGGGGCTTTGATGGTGTTCATACGGAGGAAGGAAAAGGTGACGATTACCAGGAAGAAAGTTGAATGCGACGCCAGCCGTTCACGGTTTTGATATAGAACCAGGTGTCGTCCCAGCAGACGCTACCTGGTTGGCCGTTTGGATCGTTCGGCCCGCTGGGCGTGTATTTGTTCTCCAGCCGAAGCTGATCGTAGCCATTTGGCCCCTTCGCATGGAGCCGGGCGGTGGGGCTTGGGGTACCTACGCCCATATTGCCATTGGTGTCGATCCGTAGCCGCTCCGGGAAAGCGCCCCCACCGTAGCCCTGAATGATAAAGGAATCCGAACCGGCAGAAACCCCGTAACGCCAGATACCAATGCCGGCCTGGTGGATCTGAATGAGCGCCCCATTACCGCCTGATAGCCGGGTGTTCTGAAATTGGGTCAGTACGCCATTGTCGGGGTTGTCAGCCTGTACATCCAGTTTAAAGCCTGGCGTAGCAGCGCCAATGCCTACCTGGCCGCTACCTAAAAGGATCATCAGCAGGTTACTGGTATTGGCGGAACTGCCCGCGTAGAAAGCATGCTTGGAGGTCGGGGCATCCACCTGGTAGCGCAGTGTACTGGCATTGATCCCCAGCCCGTAAAACTGATGGTCGTTACCCGTAACATCGTTGAGTACGATCTTTCGGTTGGCGACATCGTTGCTTAAGCGAAAAACTTTGGTCAGCGAATCGATCACGATGGCGTAAGCCGCCTGCAGGCCCCAGGGGCCAAACTTGAAAACGCCATTCTGGTCGGTACCGATCTTGTCGATCCGCACGCCCGGATGGTGCAACTCGATGTACGAAGGCCCGCCGTTGACCGAGCTGACCCGCATGCCGGCCTGGTCGTTGGCCACTTCGGCCAGCGGTTTGCCGTCCGGTGTGCGGGTATAGGCTTCGATACTACCCTTGAAGCGGGTGACGCCGATCCGGTAGATGTCTTCGTTGTTGGAACCGCCTGGGCTGTTGTCTGCCGTGCGCTGCCAGGTCGACACGTTACTGTTGACCGCATCGCGCACCCAGCGCACAACGGTCTTTAGAATAAAACGCAACACACTCGGCTTGATATCGCGGGTGACGTTGTCGGCTAAATTCGAGTCGATCTGACTCTCTAGGGGAGCGGAATCTAAAGGCATGTTATGAATCAAAAGAAAGGTTGAAACCAAAATCAAAGGCTGAGCCAGCAAACAGTACCTCCGGATCGGTACTCTCCAGCCGCCAGATCGGGTGCGCACTCCGACCCGTAAACGTAAGCTGGATACCATTCGTGGCTCCCTGCAGCCGGGTCACCCCAAGCCGGAGCCCGTTGGCCGGATCGCCCGCGATCCAGCCCTGGCCATTATAATCCGCCCAGAACACGACCCAGCGGGCGCTGGCGTAGCGGGCGATGTAGTCGTCGAAAGCCGCCGATGGGCGGGGTAGGGGAAACTGCAGGGTAGGTACGTAGGTCATGCCCGCCAGCTCACGGCTGCTGGCTTCGTCGAAGGTGGCTGTTTTGGCTGGCAGCTGCAGCCGGCTCAGCAGCGCTCCGTTCCTGACCAGCAGGCCGGCCTTACTGACCGTCTGGGGTTGGCCGGCGACGGGATACTGCTGGGGGCTGAGCACGGCGGCTACGTCAGCGGCCCTAAGCAGCCAGGCCGCACGAACAAAGCCCGCGTTGGGCTGGCCCGCCGGCTGGCCCAGTATCTGTTGGGTGGTGGTCATACCCCAAAAGTAGACCGCAAAACCCCCGCCCGAAAGGACCGATTTGCGCACACTTTTTTTTAAAAAAAAGGCCCTGGCGATACACCAGAGCCCCTTTTAGCCGGACTTTTTACGCATGAGCCGGACTTTTTTGTCTGTAGCCGGACTTTTTAGTCTACAGCCGGACTTTTTACGCATAAATTTTCCTGCCTTTTTCGATTTTTCCGGTCATTTCGGTTCAAATAATCCCGGTAAATCTTGCGAACCGTCTCCCAGTCGATGTCCACGTCGCGTTTGATGTCGTAGCGGTCGAGAAACTGCCGGATGTGGGGCGCGTAGTCACCCCCCACCAGTTCATGCACTTTGCGCACCTCGAAGATCATCGCCGTGCGAAAAATCTCTTCCAGCTGGCGAACCATCGCCACGAGTTTGTCGGGTGCAATGTCGTAGCTTTTCTCCCGGCAGTAGTAGGCAAACGTGACGCTGGTACCGGGTACGGGTCGGGCGGGAATAGCCAGTGGGTAGGGCCGGGAGACCAGGTTGATCAGCTGCCCGATCTGGCTCGACTTTTCAACTTTGATAACGCCGGTTTGTGCGTTGTATTCCCCTTCCAAAAACTTCTTTAAATAGACAGGTACTGGTAAAGTAATGCGCTTTAGCATGAATGTTAAGTTAAAAAAGAGCAAGGTTTTGTGGGTGCGTCATGAGGGGAGCATTAAAGATAGGGCTCCCCGGTGACATTGCAAAGCAGGTAAAACTACCCGCACGGAATATTCTCCGCCAACCGTTACTTATTTACCCCCAAAGGTGCTGATAGCGCCTATCAACGCGTCCAGTCGACCTGCCTGGTTGCTGCCCCAGACGGCTCCCTGCACGCCATCGACGGCCCCCCGCACCTGCCAGACCGCGCCTTCGACGCTGTTGATCGAGCCTTTTAAACTGCGTACTTCTACCGATAAGCTGTCCACTGACTGAGTGGTACGAGTCGCTGATCGATCCAGAGCCGTCTCAGTGCGGTAGCCCAGGGTGCCCAGTGCCTGCTTCTGGTCTTTGTTGAGCGTATCGAGCGAGCCCGTCACGTCTTCGTCGAGTACGTCCAGCGAGCGGGTGACGTTCTGGCTCAACAGGGCCAGCGCCTTGGTCATATCCTTATCCAGCAGGGCCAGGGCCGTCTCGGTGCTATCGGCCAGCTCGTCCAGACTGTTGACCGTTGCTTTCTTCAAATCCAGCAGGGTCGTTTTCATCTCGTCCGAGAGATTGTCCAGGCTGGTGACCGTTTTTAGACTCAGACTCGCCAGCGCTTTCTGGTTGGCGGTGCTGGCCGCTGACATGGCCAGAATGGTTTTGGCCGTGGCTTCGTCCTGGTTTCTCTGGAGCTTATCGGTCAGCTGGGTAAAGTCGGTCTTTGACTGGGTCGCCAGTTTGTCCAGGCCCGTGGCCGTGGTCTTCTCCAGGCTGCTGAGCGATTTAGTCGTATTGGTCGAGTGGCGCTGTAGTTCGGTGGCCGTCGTTTTCTCCAGACTGCTGAGCGAGCGGGTCGTGTCGGTCGACAGCTGCTGCAACTCGCGCACGGTGGTTTCTTCCAGGTTGCCCACCGCCTGGGTCGTGTCGGTCGATAGGGCTTTCAGACTTGATACCAGCTGCAGCGTCAAACTAGAAATGGCCAGCGTATTGGTCAAACGATTCGTGCCCAGCGTGGCCACCAGCTGGGAGCGGTGCTCGTTGATCGATAGCAGCAGGCTATTTCGGAGCGTGGTCAGCTCAGCGACGATCACTTTGGAATCGGTCGTCTGGCTGGTCGATATCCGCGTCAGGGCGCTGCTTAGATTCGTACCCAGCGTTTCCAGCCCGGTCAATAGCGAGCGGTTGTTGTTGCTGTCGTTGATCCACTGGCTGAAGGCGACGTTCGCCATCGCCGTGCGCAGATTGTTCTCCAGATTCATCAGCAGCTGGCGCATGGTTTCGGGCTCTTTTTCGAGCGCATCCTTGATGGCCGTTAGTAAACGAAGCTGCTCCAGTCCCTGCTTTTCGGCCCGGTCGGCTGCTGCCCTGGCTTCGGCGTCATCGTAGCCGCTGTAGTTATCACTACCGCCGTAATTATCACTGTAGCCTTCATCGGTCATGCCCCCGTCGTCGTAGCGCTTACCACGGCCTGGCGTGGCCCGTCCCGGAATACCGCCGTAGAGATACATCCGGCCTGGCCAGCTGGGTGGGTTCAGTAAACCACCATCCCGGAAGCCGGCTGGCTGGCCCCAGGCTGGATGGCCCAAGGCATCACGGTCGGCTAGTACGGATCGACCCCGCCGGCCTGGCGTGCGGGCGTTGGCGAACATGCGCTGGATCAGCGGCATATTGGCCTGGGTTTGTTCCCGGCTGATGATGGCTTCCCCGCCTTCCATTTCGCCCACGTCGCGCCCACTCTGACGGTCGATCAGGCCAATGCCCCCCGTGCCGTAGCTCGCCCCGTGGCGACCGCCCTGGGGAATAAAGCCCCCCTTGGCGAACTGGGGAGCCGGCTGGCTTTTGATCATGGCTACCTGCACGCCCGTCATCACTGCCGACATGGCGGCAAACACCAGGTTAGCCGGCCAGAACGATGACGCCAGCGCCTTCAGCGTGGCCAGGGCTCCGGTGATCAGCGCACTGGCGATGTCGGCTTTTTTCTGGGCTTCCCAGGCTTTGCGCTTGGCGGCTGCTTCGGTCGCGGCTGCTTTCTTATTTTCGGCTTCGATCTGGCGGTTCAGCTCCTTCTGGTTCTGAATCCGGGTCTGCTTTTCCTGTTCAACTTTTTTGAGTTTTTCCCGCTTCTCCTTTTCGGCTTCTTCGATTTTTTTGTCGGCTTCTTCCTTGGCCAGCCGGATCTTCTCTTTCTGGTCTTCCTTGGCTTTAGCCAGAATTTCCTTGGCGGCTTTTTCGTCCCCTTTTTGAACCGCTTCGATGGCCTTCAGCTCGGCTTCCTGCTGATCTTTGGCCAGCTCAATTTTGGTTTTCTGGGTATCCTTCGCCAGCTCGGTCTGGGTCTTGGCCGTGTCTTTGGCTTTTTCGATCTTGTCCTTGGCTTCGGCTTCGGTCTGCTCTTTGGTCGTCTCAAAAGCGGCTTTTGCGTCGGCCAGTAGCTGCTTGCGGGTAGCCTGGTCGATATCCTTACGCTTATTGATAGCGGCTATTTCGGCATCACGAGTGGCTTCGGCGGCATCGATCTTTTCGTTTTTCTCATTAGTCGCCGATTTGATGGCTTCCTTTTCGGCTTTCTGGGCGGCATCGATGCTTTGCTTGGCTTCGTTCTGAGCAGCTTCGATGGCTTCCTGAGCGGCATCTTTGGCGGCTTCCGACTTGCCGTCCGCATTTTCTTTATAGCCCTGCAGCTGTTCATCGAGCTTCTTTTTTTCGGCGGTGCTGGAAAGCTGACGATACTGCTGTTCCAGACTGGAAATAGCGCTTTCGGAAGCGGATTTGATGGCCGAAATCTTGTTGTTGCTTTCCTGAGTGACCCGCTGCTTTTCCATTTCCGCAGCGTCCTGAGCCGCCTTCTCCGTAGCGATCAATTCCTGAATCAGCGCTACCTTTTCGTCACGCTCTTTCTTGGCAGCGGCAATGGCGTTAGCCGCCTTCTGCTGTTCGAGCTGATTGAGGAATTGGACGGCAGCGGTCGCCATCTGAGCCACGGCCTGGTACTTGGCCATGTTTTCTTCGATGCGCTTTTGCCAGGCTTCCTTTTCCCCCTTGACGATGTTGCTGGCGTGTTCGACGAACGCCATCAGATCACCTTTCAGTAAGGCCGAAAACGCGTTGGATGCTTCGCTCCAGATAGCGTTTTTCTTTTCCTTCAGGTCGCGCTCAATCTTGGCTTTGGTATCAGCCGCCTGCTGGGTCAGCACGATCCGCTCGTTTTCGAAGCGGGCTTCGATGGCCGTCAGCATCACGCCTTCCTGCTCTTTGCTGGTCGCTTCCCGGATGGCTTTGGCCCGCTCGGCGGCTTCTTCGGCGGTATTCTTGGCCAGCGATGCCGCCAGCTCACTATCGACCCGGCGATGGTGGATCGCTGCCAATTGAGTCGCTGCCGTCGCCGACGAAATAACCTGACTATCCAGTTTAGCCTGCACGGTCATTTCCTGCCAGTCGTAGAGAGCCGCGTACGCCTGGCGTTCCTGCTCGGCGATGAACTTCTGATTGTCGAGCCGTTTTTTCTCTTCTTCTTCGGCTTTTTTGCGCTTCTTCTCAGCGTACTCACCAGCCACGCGGGTGATATCGGCCTGCAGTTTTAAATCCAGGTTGGCGATCTGCTGATTCTTGATCGTTTCGCTCTGCAGGCCCCGCATGATGTCTTCGGCTTCCAGATCACGTTTGGCCTGCAGCTTGGCAAACTCGCGCTGCATCTCGTCTTTGATGCCCGCGATATGGGCTTCGGCTTCTTCCTTGGCCAGTAGCTCCAGCGCTTTCTGGTTGGCTTTACGTACGTCCTCCAGCGCTTTCTCGTGATCTTTTAGCTCTTTTTTGCGGGCCTTCTCAGCTTCTTTTTCCCGTTTAGCCTGGGCTTTTTTCTGCTCGTCGGTCATGCCCTCCTGGCGCTTGGCTTCGGTATCTTTAGCTGCAAAAATCGCTTCGGGTGCTACCTTCTTGGGGGTGTCGACCATCGCATTTTTCCAGCCATTAGCGATAGCATTGAAGTTTACTTTAGCGGTGTCGCCCACCTGGGTGAAGGTTTTCTTCGCCTGCTCCCAGGCCGCTTTACCGCCGACGACATCGCCACTCAAATACTTCTCCAGAGCACGGGCGGCCTGGACGACTCCCCCGAAGGTCTGACCCATGCCAATCAAAACAGCAATCGCGGCCTGCACTGGAGTGATCACCGCCCGGAAGGCCAGCGCCACAACTTTCATGGTGGTATTAAGTGCCGTGCCGCCCGATATCATGTTGGGAAAAATGCGCTGCACTATCGGTTGCAGCGAGCCAGCCAGTGCGCCAATCGCGTCGAATAAATCAGCGAATACAGTCACCAGTGGCTCGGTAGCTACGGCGATCTTGAGCATCCACTGCACACCCGTCGACAGAAAATCCAGCAGCCACAGAAAGACGGGTTTGAGCCGGTCGCCCACGGCTACCTTTAGGGCATCCATCGAGTCGCCCAGGTTAGACGTTTTACCGTCCAGCGTTTGCATCATGGCCGCGTTCTGTCCCTGAACGCCCTTCATCTCACCCAAGGCCGTCATCACGCCCAGGGTAGCATCTTCCTGGTTCTTAAAAGTATTGACTACCTTGCCCGTCACTTTATCGAGCACCTCGAAACCAGCGCTGGTATTCTTGACTACCAACTGGGCGTTTTTAAATTTAAAGGTGACTTCCTCGCCGGCTTTGGATGCCCTGGTGCCAAACTCTTTAAGTCGTTCAAATTCGCCGGTAGCAGCATCCAGCAAGCCTTCAACCAGCTGATCAAAGGTTTTACCCTGGGAAGCGGCCAGGTCAGTGAGTGCAACCATTTCGGCTTTCGATGGGCGTAGACCCCGGTTCACCATCTTAACGTAGCCTTCGGTTAGCTCGTCGACTGAGAAGGCCGTTTTGCTACCTAGCTCTTTGAGCGCTTCCATTGATTCCTGGGCCTGCTTCTGGGAGCCCAGGGCGTTAGTGAGTACCTTTTCGTACTTCTCAAACTTGGCCGTCGTTTCAAAAATGGCCTTGCCAATATCGATGATGTAGCCGACGATCTGGAGCGCAAAAAATGCTTGAAACGCTGTTTGCATCCCACCTACTCCCGAAGTGATTTTTTGCCAGAGCGTTGGTTTGCCCAGATCATCACTCGATTTTTTAACGTCGTCGACCTGCTTACCCACGGCTTTAAAATCCTTCTCGGCTTCGCCCAGCTGCTTGGTGGCTTTGACAAAGTCGTCGGTACCGGGCTTGAGTTTTTTTAACTGCTCATTGAGCAGCTTTACCTTGGCTTCGAGTTGGCCGTACGTTAGCTCGCTGTTTTTGGCTTCCAGCAGCTGCTTATGCAAAGCCTGGGTTGCATCGTCGACCGAATCTTTGACGCTATCGTAAAGCTGCTTTGTTGTCGTAAGCTGCTTGCTGGTCGCGATAAATTCTTTGGTGCCCGGTGTCAGTCCGTCCAGTTTGGTTTTTAGCTGCTCGATCTTGGTGCGCAGCTCGCCGAAGGTCAGCCCCGAATCGGCCATCGTGGTCAAATCCTTAGCGGCCTGCTTGGCATTGGTGCTGACATTTTTCGTCGACGCCGTGACGTTGTCCAGGTACTGGCGGGCGGTCTGCAGTTTAGCTGAAGCCGCGATGAATTCGTCGGTGCCAGGCTTGAGCGTTTTCAGATCTCGGGCCAGCTGCTTGACGTGGTTTTCCAGCTGACCGTACGACAGCGTCGTGATATCAACGTCCTTCCGCAAGGCTTCACTGGCCTTGCGGGTGTCGTCGAGTTCAGTCTTGAATTTTCGCCACTCGTCGGAGTTCTTACCGGGTCCGGTTTTTTCGATCTCCTTGAGCGTTTTTGTTAGCTCGGTAGCCCGGTCGTTGAGCGCCTTCAGATCGGCGTTAAACTGGCCCGTGTCGGACTTGATCTTGAGGGTAGCTTCCTCGTTAAGATTTAGTGCCATTGTGGTTAGTTGAATTCGAAAGCGAGTTTCATGCCCTTCATTGCCGTATGGCCAGCGGCTTCTACCAGATCGCGGAACAAGTAGGGTAGTACGTCTTTCAGCAGTGGATCGGAGTACATGCCCCGGTAGCCGCGTATGACGTTGGGAAAGCGCTGGAGCGCCATTTTGTAGCCCCAGGCAATGCGTTCGATGGCCTGAGTTTCCGATGCCGGCCAGACGCCCTTGGGATAGCCCGGAACGCCCTTGTAAAAATGCGCCCGCCCGTATTTGGCCAGGTTATTCTCGACCATGCGTACCATCGCTGACAACGGTGGGGTGCGGGCGTAGTTGAGCGACTGTAAGTCTTTGATGCGGGCCAGTGGCGACATCGTTAGCCGGGCTTCGACGTAGCTACCAGCTTCCTGGGCCGCAAACGTGCGGAACGAGTGCAATAGCTCACCCGTCAGATTAAGGCCAGCGTCCTGAGCGCGTCTGATGAATAGTTCCTTCGCCTTTTCGATGTAGGTGTCCAGAATCTTCGCTGCATCGCGGTTAGTGGTCAGCCAATCGCCCCGCGCATCGCTGGAGCGCAGGCCGGTCGCTTCGGTGCCTGGGGAATTTGCCATGCTACGAAAGTGCAGGGTAGGGCAGGCAAAGGGAAGGACGAAAAGTCTTGCCTTAAAGCTAAGTTAGTAGGGTATGATATTAACAGTAATTAGAACTCTTCCTTAAATAGCTTTAGTGATTCTAATCTACATAATATGGCATCCACAATCAGATTAATCGAAGAAAAACTAAACGAGTTCAGGGGAACTCAAGCACATTTCGGACCGCGTCAATCAACGGTTGAAACAGTTATAAAAGCACATAATGGCTTTTACAATGGTTCTTTGGTAAATCCCAATGGAACAGGGGAATTTTATAATGGCGTACGATGCTTATTGCCCTCTTTTGTATTATTTTTCTATAGTGCAGAAGGAACTATGTACTATAGAGAGGGAATAGTTCATGTTCACATTGAGCTGTTTCCTGCCCGTATAAATGCACCAAATTATGTAAGCCCAGAAGATCTTCAAGCAACTGTAGATGACTTGTTAAGTCAGTTACCCAGCGAAGAAAGTGGTATATCTTATCAGAAACATACACCAAGTATGGATATTACCTATGATCAATGGCAGAGGATAAAAAATAAGGAAGTCAGCGATATGACTGGAGGATGGGCGACAATGGAAGGTATAGAAGATCTGCTCAAAGCTGCATTAGAAAATGATTTTGAGGTAAATGTGCTCGACGAGAATGGATACAAAATTGGGAATTTGAATTACGATTCAGGTAGCGATGATTTTGTTTTCAAGAGTTACACATTTAATCCATAGAAGAAATAAATGAGAAGGAGCCCTGTCAACATTGACAGGGCTCCTTCTCATTATTGAATATCAATTTTTTGCTCTTACACCGCCACTAACAAGCATTCCGCCGGCTTCTGAATCGGTAGACTTACCGCTACGCTCAGCACAAAGTAATCCATCCCATTGATGTGTACTTTTTCATCCCAGCGTAGCATGGCCAGATCTGTTTCGGTCAGGTTCATCGACTGCTTGACGTAAAACTGATTCTGGCGCATGTCTTCCAGCTCCTGCCAGTGGTTTTCATGTAAGCCATTTGCGCCGTTCCAGTAGAGCGAATAGAAGCCGCTTTCGGGTGATGCGTCGGGTTCGCCCACGATAATGCCGTTCCAGAAAAGCAGTCGGGGCGAGAAGGTATTACTGAGCTGGCCGAATTGCGTCGTAATTCCGATCTGAGCGGTTTTCGTGCGTCCGGTGGTATCATCAGTCAATAACGTCGAGAAACGGCTTTTAAGGCCCGCAAAATTAGGGTCACTTCCCGCGCTCATGTAATCGGCCATCACCGCGGGCTTGTCCTTCATCAGCCCATCGTTACCATCCAGCTCGTAGCTCAACTGCAAACGCGTGTTGGTTTCGGGCGTTTTGAGCGGTTGACCTACGGCCTTTTTGCTCCAGTCCTTCACTGCCGGCTTTTTGATGGCGTCCTGCCAGAAACCAATCGTTAACCGACGAGCCGGCCCGTCAAAGTCGAATTGCAGGTTAAACAGCTTTCTGATCTCCAGCAGCAGTTCGGATAAACTCATACTGGGTAGATGTTTGCTGACCGTCACCTGGGTGGCTCCGTCCAGCGCCCTGGTATTGTAGAGCAATAGCCGGGAATAAACCGGGTGATTCAGGAAGGCACCGTCGATGGTGGTGTTAGTGGCCAGCGCTATTTTCTTCAGTAGCCAGGTCAGCATGATCATCGGCGTTTGCGGTCCCTGGCCCGATGGGTCGTTTACCTTGCCGCTGTAGCTGATCGATGCGCCATTGGTACCGTAGAAGTCCGGGTTACGAATAACCGGAAAGGCGGCAGCGATTAAGCCGCCATCGATCAGTTCCCCGTTGGCCAGGGTTGCCATCGATAGCGACCCCAGGTCCAGCTCCGGTAGGGGCAAGTTCTGCCAGTCACCAAAAAACTCGCCCAGCGCTTCAACCATCTGACCGACGTAGCCGCCTGGCCCCGCTTCAGTCAGTACGAACGTGGCTTCCCGGATCAAGTGCCCACCCCAGTACTGCTCGAAGCGTCGACGTTGCAGGATAGCGCCTGCCTGGGGCTGTTCCCAGTAGCCAAAAATCTGCTGGTTGCGCCGGGAGATTGGGAAGGTGGGCAGGTTGGCCGTGGAGCCCGGTATCTTGCTATAGTCAAAGTGCGGGTTGATTAGGTTCATCTCCAGCGCTGAGCCAGCGGCCAGCTCCACTGAGCGACCATCGATGCGAATGTCCAGATTCATCGATCTTCAAATTTTACGTAATACAATTCGCCCGATTGTGGTACGGGCCCCATGCCGTTAGCGCCTACTAAACTCATCTGCTCGTAGCCGTCTTTGTTGTGGGTAAAGTCCTGAGTCCGGAGCAGCACGCCGTTTTTGTAGAGTTTGAGCCGTTTGGTCGCAAAGGGTGCGCCCAGGCTATACAGCAGCCAGTTGGCGTCAGCAGCCGGAAAGTTCAGATCGTTACTGCCGGCCAGGTAAACGAACTGACCCGCCTGGCCCTGTAGGCTTTGGGTGTTGCCCATATCCGCCGGCCCGGCCTGGCCATCATTGTGGAAAATAGCGGAGCTGCCTGGACTGCTGAAGCGCACGTGCCACTGGCCCGCCGGCAGGTTCCAGGAATAGGTTTCCGACAGCGAGCAGCTGCCCCAGTTATCGGCGTAGGCTTGGGTATCGAGGCTGGCAAATTCGGCTTCAGCCCTGGCGTCAGCGTCGGCCTGGGTTTCGCTGCCGTACTTGCCCGCCAGAACGACGACGGTAGCCGGCCCGCCTTCCTGGCCCGATGGGCAGGTGCTTCGTTTGAACCGGCCCGTACGGCTGATGGGGGTACTGGGGTAGGGCGTCGATCCAGGTACTACGCCCGGAATTGGCGTCGGGCTGATGTAGTCGGCATTCCCCACGGCGTTGGGCTTTTCAATGATTGGCTTGACATCACTGCCGTCGTCGACGTAATACTTGCGCAGCCGGATCGGGGCTCCCAGGCCCGTCCGCTTGCCGTAGCCGTCCAGGATTTGCTGAAAGCCAATGCCCCGCCAGGCCGTGGGTCGGGCTGGTCCCGATGACGTGGCGGGCAACTGGCTATAATTCTGCTCAATTTTGGCTTTCCGGAAACTCAGCGTACGGGCAATCAGATCGGCGTCGTCTTCGTGGGTGACCAGTTCCGTGGTGGTTAGTAGCAGCGGCACGTGGCCCTTGGCTGTGACCAGGTAGATCGACTTGCTCAGCAGCAGCTCGTTCAAATAGCGAGCCCAGGCACCGGCCTGGCTGCTGAAGTAGCCCGTCGATACCGTCAGGCTCTGATCACTTTCGATCTGAATGACCCGCAGCTGAGCCGCGTCGATGGCCGTCGACTGGGGATCGGTTTCGACCGTTATGCGCTGCACGGTGGTCGCCAGCGAGCCCTGGCCCAAAATTCGCAGCGTGTCAAAGCCGCCCAGCGAATTCTCAAACAAGATAAAGCGCTCCTGGGCCTGCTCGGTCGAATCGATCACAAAGGTGCGCACCTGAGAAATCCTGTTATTGGCCCCGTCGCTGAGCCATACATCGTAGCTGGCCACGTCGTAGCCCAGCCCGTTGGGATACATGCCCACTGGCACGCAAACGACCTGGTTGATTGACGCCCCGCTGAGCGTCGACAGGGTGCGCACGTCGGAGTTCCCGTTCGGGTAATTGACCTGGATGCGTAAGTTAATGGTGGCCGGTACCGGCGAGCAGTTTAAGAGAAAGTACAAAAATTCGGGCTGGTGCAGCGAAACGATTTTCTCGTCGGGTTGCCAGGTCAGAAACTGGCGGGTGTCGCGCAGGTAGCTATCGAAGAAATGATCGGACCAGCCGGCAAAATCTTCGCCCGTCAGCCCACCTTTGAAAACCCACTCTTTGGGCCGGGTCCGTTCGGTGTCGACCGCCGGATGGCCCCCGGTGACGGCTTCCCGTAGGCAGTAGGGCATCGTCATCGTTGGAACGATACTCATAATTGACTGATTGAAGTCGGGCTTCTGGGTTTCCAGAAAGCCATCCAGTACCTGGTCGATGCGAAACTGAGCCCCGTCAAAGCGCTGCAGCCCACCCACCGTCTGGGGCGGGCGCTCCCGGCCTACCAGGGTGGTGAGTTCCTCCAGCTCGGAACTCTGGGGAAAACTCGGCACAAGTACTGTCAGGGCGTAGCGCAGATCGGAGCGGTCTGTTAGCGTTGTATCCGCCGGATCAATGAGCACGTCCAGCCGATTGCGGGAAAAATGAAGGGGTTGGAAAACCAGATTGGTTGCCAGCGGGTCGATCATAGCAAAGCGTGTTTTGCCAAAATTGGCGCTATCGACCCGCTGGGGAAAGGACCCGAATAAGGGCTATCTATCGCTTAATCCAGAAACGGTAGCGATCCATCGACAGGACGCGACGCCGAAGGGGTTTCTCGATGACTAAATTTTGCCAGACGGATTGATAGACGAGCTGGGTTCTGATCAGGACGCTTCGACGGCGTCGGGAGAAAAGAGCAACCCCGCAAAAGTACACCATCACCAGTGGGCCTAAGATCAGCCAGGTAAGCCAGAAAAGAATTTTTTTGCGAAGCATGGGGTCAAAGATAAATTCGTAACACGTCGTTAGCCTGTAAGGCCAGTCGAAGTTTGACTTCGTAGCCCTGGGTCGATTCGAGCGTCATCATGGTTACGGGTTCCAGCGCCGTGGTGTTATACTCGTACTCGACGTTTTCGGTCAGCTGGTGCTCCTGCCGGAGCTTGTGGGCAATTGAAAGCGCGATGGCTTCGGCGTCATTAAAGGCCGCTTCGATAGTCTCCTGCTTGCTGTAGTTGCTTTTGCAAAACACGTAAAAGGTGACATTAAACCAGAAGTAAAATTGCTCGGCTCCGTTGTCGTGCAGTTTGTAGGCCGGGCGCATGACAAACACCGCCGGGAAAAAGCCTCTGGTGCTGACGGATGCCGTCATCAGTTTCTCCATCTGATCGCCGTCGGATTGCATCACGGTACCCGCCCCGTCCGGTACGATCTCTTTGGCCAGCGGCTCAAAGTAATTCCAGAATAAATTAGTGCTGTTCATGGGCTTGCTGGCGCTCGATCTGATCGGCGCGGTGTTCTTCTAGAAACAGTAAAACTTCGTGGGCGTTGGCCTGCTGGGTTTGTTTGAGGTTACCAAAGATACCCTTTTCGGCCAGCAAATGGGTGTTCTTGATAAAGCCCTGACCCGTATAGGATTCGGCTGAGCCGGCGTTTTTCTTATCGTTAGCATCGAAGAGCGTGTACTTGCCCAGTACGGCCTGGATGGTGCTGGCCACAAATAACAGCACGCTTAGTTTGTGCTCGAAGGGTACTTTCTTCAAGCGCCGGACCCGCTCGCGCACGATGAATTCGTTGTAGCGCTCGCGGTGATCGCCGTCCCAGTCCGGATGGCTCAGCTGATCAGCAGGCCGGGCCGGTCGGCAGGCCGTGGCCACCAGGTAGTCCAACTCTCCTTCGCCGGCTTCCTGCTGGGTGATGTATGCCTGCAGGTGTACATACAGATCAGTCAGCTCGCCGTAGCTAACCGATACAAAACCGGGTTCAGGAAGTAGCCATTCTACTTTGTCGACTGTGATGGTCTTGAAAGGTTGCTCGGTCATTGGCTGCTGCCATACCCATCGGCTCATAAATACCAGATCGTGCAGGGCAACCGCGTTTTTCTTCCGGACGGCTTCCGGTAAGTTGGGGTTAAAATGCTTCTGGTGGAGCTTTTTCCAGGCTTTAGGTTTGATGCCCAGCAGGGCCTGCAGTAACTCGTGGTACATCTTGCCGTTTTCGGGCGTCAGGTAAACCAGCCGGATCAGTTTGGGCAACTGATCCGGGCTGACTTCGGCCCAGTTCTGGGGGAAGGGGTAGCTCACCCCGTCGAGCTGGATGGTGCGCATTACTGAAGGGCTTTTTTGATTTGGTATTCCTTCAGATCGACCGTGAACTGGCTCACCAGGGCGGCAATAATGCCCGCCACCGTAGTGACGCCAGTGGCTACCATTTCGATGCTGTCGGGAACGATCACCCCTTTAGCCTCCAGTCCCAGAATGGTACCGGCAAATGCAGCCAGGATCACCCCGACGTTCCGCACCTTCTGAAACAGTTTCGGCGTGGGCGCTGTCAGTCGCTGGGCCAAACTCAGTTCATCTTGCAAATCATTCATGGAAATTAATTGGTTTGGTTAAACAATAGAGTTACTCGTAGTTAGATACATATGGCCAGCAAGTAGAAACCAAAAAACCGCCCCCTAAAGGACGGTTTCGTAACACTTACATTTAGATCGTTTGCCGTAGCGCTTTCGCAGCTTGACCCAGTCGCCGGTTTTGTAGTGAAGCCAGACGGCCCGCTCGACATCAATATCGCGTCCGCCATCGCCGTCGTAAATGCTGAGCACAAAGCGTTCCGGGTGATGGGTGGTTTCAATTTTCAGGTGGGAGTACTTTCCATCCTGGACAACGACGGTTCTGTGTTCGTCCCAGGCTGGTGAATGATATTTGTCGACGAGCTGACCACTCGTCTCAATGTCGGTGCCCTGGGCGCAATCAACCAGGTGGTAGATGAGAAAGCCGATGCCTACAGCGATCAGCAAGGCCAGGGCAATACCGCCCAGGGTGTCGGTGTCAATATTTCTTAGCGTTCCGCTCACGGCTGATCAGTCGTTTTGTCTAGTAAAAAATGAGTGCTCTTTTATCGCCAGGTGCGATTTACTTCAGCTAGTGAGGTGCTCAGCTTGGCACTATAAGCCGGGTCTTCAGCGTAGTGCTTGACAATCCATCGGCGGAACGCCCGCTCATCGGTCAGGCCATATTTAGTGCAGATGTTGTATTCCCAGGCTTGATAGTCGGCCATCATCATTTGTGCGCTGGCATACTCACCGTAGCCCTTCCGAACGCACTTTTGAAAGCCTCGGCTGTTACGCCGGAATCCAAACCAATTGTGGGTTTTCATCATGTGCCGTGAGCTAAAGTGCCCCGTCTCCAGCACCGCAATGGCGACCGCCGTTTCAGGATAGAGTAGCTCGGCTTCGGTAATCATTCGAACAGGATCGCCCCAACGTCGGACTAATCGCTCAGCCCGCCTGCTCTTCGTTGGGGCCGTTAGGGGTTTTCAGGACTGACCACGATCTTACTGGCTGAGCCGCTCTGCTTGACCAGCAGCTGCTCAACCTCTTGGAGTGACACCAGATTCTGCATTAGTGATTGCCGCTTTTTGTTGAGCTTGGTTTCCAGCTGCTGGTTCTGCTTTTGCAACAGGGCGTTCTGCTCTTCCAGATAGGCTTTTTTCTTTTTACGGGCTTCAAAGCTGTAGCTCAGACTGTCGCTGATGGCGTTGGGCAGGGTCATTGTTACGGCTTCCGTGTCGATGATCAGACTGTCAAGCTCGGCACGCGAGAGCGTATCGGCCCGAATCGAATCGGCTACCGACTCAATGCCAACGGCGTTATTGAGCTGGCCCCAGGGTCGAGCTACCACCAAAGCCAGCAGGCCCATCAGTAGCCCTGCCAGCACGTAGAGGTGAATGGATTGTTTCATGCGTTACGGTTTAAAAAGTGATGCGGCTGACAACGATCATTTCGCTTTTCAGTCGCTGCTTCAAAAAGACGCCTTCACCCGATCCGTTGGGGTTAGAGGTATTGCCCCCGATCACCCAGCAGTAGTTTTCATTGCTCGGCCAGTTGACAATGACTTCGACGTGATTGATGCGCTTGCTTTTAAAGCGAAACAAGGCCAGATCGCCCGCCAGCGGCACCCGACCGTTTACGGGCCGGTTATTGCGCCAGACGATGACGCTGACGGGTAGTGACCAGTTGGCGGCAATGGCTGGCCCTTTGACCCCGTGTTTGACGCTGGCCGTAACAAAGACGTGGTGACAGAACAGACCGCACCAGAGGCTTCCAGGACCATAGCCGTAAGGCTTCATAAACAGCTCATACGGTTTGCCCCGATTCTGGCCCTCTTCCCTAATGCCAACGTAGAGAACTGCCGCCTGGGTGACGGCTTTGCGCTGGTCGACTACCGACCGACGCTTACTGTCTGCGGTAGATTGACCAGAAGCAGGGCTATAAACAAAAGACAGAGCCCAAAAAAGGCTAACAAGAAGACGCATAACCGTTGGTAGGACGTTAACTCGTGTTTGATGGTGGTCATCATGTCTGGCCCGTTTTGAGTGTCCGGCCTAAAAAAGCGAAACAACTCAGGCCAGAACAGTCGAAGCAGCGCCAGGCTGGCCCCCAGAATGAACACCAGCCGAAAGCAGGCCGTCCAAAGCTGAGTCATCGTGTTGGAAAAGATCAGCTGACCAGGCCGCTGCTCAGCGGTGGTGTAGGCTGTATAGTCGGCCAGCGCGTAGAAAGCCACAAAGGCAACGGCCAGCCCGCCATACAGGCTCAGCAGGTAGCGGGAGTGGTTCAGCCATCGCACTAGGCTGGCCAGCACGCTGGCTATGATCCCCGATTTTGGTGCTGGTTCTGGTTCGTAAATTGGTAGGGGTTCACTTTCTCTGATCTCCTGGCCAGTGGCTCGATCAACTACTGTGATCACCGACTTTGGTGCTGGTTCGTTGACTGGTTCGGGATCATTGTTTGCTGTCGCTGACCAGGCCGCTGCTGCCATCTGTTTAAGCATAGCATCCGTTGGCAATCCGTTTCCCTCGTTTCCAGCAGGCTGCTCACTGGCAGCCCGCTGGTCATCCGCTTTTTTGCGTTTGAAATCCATTAATTACAACGTGTCTAAAAGGTTGGTCAATGTCTTCTGCGCTTCTTCACCCTCGGTGCGCAGCAGCTTACGAAACGCCCGGCTGATGGCCACTTTCTCGCCCAGGTCGTAACCGCTTTCGGTTAGGTGGTTCATAATTTCCTGAGCCGCTTCATCGGTGCTTAATTTGTCTTCTTGTGGGTTGCTTGCTGGTAACATGATTAATTGATTGGTAAAAAAAATTAGAGGATTACGTGCGCGGTATTGGTAAAGTCATCGGCAACGACCGTCGTGCTGCTGGTCTGTAGCCGCTGGTAGTAGGAGGGAAAAAGCAGGGGTGTCGATACCTGGTCCAGATAGCTGGTGATTCGATCCAGCCGGGTCTGGGCATCGCGGGCAATGGTCAGCCGTAAATTGTTGCGCTGGTCTTTGTCGGCGGCTACTTCTTCGCCCCCGGTACCATCTTTCTGCCGGCGTTCAGCCAGGCCGATCTCGGAAAAGGAAAGCGGCAGGTAGGGCCAGGCTTTGTCGATGGCCAGGTAAGCCACGGCTTTTCGGACCAGGCTGATCAGCTGCTCTTCCTGAAAACTCCAGGTCGAGCGGGGCGTCCGCCATTTCTGCTTGAGTACCTGGTAGAGCTGGGGCGTCAGGGTCGTGGCGATCAGCTCGTCTTCGATCTCTTCGATATGGACCAGCAGTTTCTGAAAAAAGCGGTAGTTGCGCCCCGCCATCGGTACCAGCTGACCCAGCTCGTCGGCAGAGCGAACGAAGTGCTGATTGCGGGTCCGGTAGCCTTCTGAATCGACCCAGGTATCGGGCCGCACGGCCTCCAGCTCGCGCCAGAAATACTCCAGCGACCAGTCGAGCATTGACAGGTTCGCGTCCCGGCTGTCGACGTACTCCCACTTGGTGACCGCGATGGTTGTGTTGGGCGTGCTTTTCATCATGCCCAAATCGCTGATGCGGAATTTCTGGTGGGGGAAAGCCAGTACGAAGCATTGCCAGGCCATACAGCTCTGGGCCAGCCAGAGCAGTTCCTTGTAGGTGGCCTGGCTGGCCTGATCGCTTTTCAGGAAAGTAAAGAGATCGACGCCCACTTCAGCGCGAAACCAGCGCTCCGCGTGACGGGCGAACGGGTTAATCGTTTCCAGGCTCATGTTGGCCTGCAGACTACCCAGCTGCTCTTTTAAAATGTCTTCGGTCAGCATGGTTAGTTGTGGTTGGTGACGGCCTGGGTGCCGGTCGGGTTGACATCGAGCGTGGTGATCTGCACGCCCGAAAAGCTGGGCACAATGTCTTTATAGCCCATCAGCCTGAGTGCGCACTGGATGGGTTCAAGTAGCAGTACATGGTGAACGGGCGTTCGGAAGTGCTGCTGAAATTCGGCCATGACCCGAATCTGGGAGCCCGAATCGTTGCCCTTGCCCGGATTGACGCCCGCCAAGGTAGGCAGAATGCCAGCAGCGTTCGCAATCGAGACGTTGGCCATCTCCCACACTTTGGAATAGGCATCGTCCGACATCTCGTTTTTTAAGGGCACCACGTCGATGGCGTCGTTGGGTTTGCCGTCGTCACCGCGCAGGTATTTCAGTACGAGCGTTTTGTTGACGTTCTTGGTGCCCGACATCCAGCTCGACAGGTTCTCGCCGAACGTACGCCATTTGGCCGCTATCTTCTCCGGCGCCAGGGGCTTGCCGCCTTCGGTATCGTAGTAATCCTTGGGCATTTTGACCAAGTACTTGATGTTGTAGCCGTTGGTAATGCCTGACGTGTGGAAGACAGGGATCAGGTTCGCCAGCTGAATCCATTCCGCCGCCCCCCACCAGGAAGGGAACGCATAGTGGGGATTACCCGACTGGTGCTCCCTGGAGTGAAAAAAGGAGACAATATTGGCTTCCGGATCACGCGGATTGAAGGCCGGTACCGGCTCGGAATCGCGGGGCCGGAAATAGGCAAAATCACCGAAGAACGGATTATAAAAATACTTTGGCTGCAACCGGGTGCTGTTCTGATCGATGCGGGCGCTGTAGCAGTCGACCACGCTCAACAGGGGCAAACCATCCATCTCCAGCTCGATGCGGGTGAAGTGGTTACCGTTGGTGACGCGCTCATTAATGGCCCCGACCGCGTAGCTGGCCAGCCGGGTCTTGATGGCCCATTCGGTGAGCTGCTCGTCGATGTAGGGAATCAGTTGTAGTTTGCCGTCGACAATCTGCCGGCGGTTAAAGCTGATACCCGTGCCGTAGATCATGTCCCGATTAGAATCGAGCAGGGGCTTGATCTGGTTGTTTTTCTGCACCAGCACGCCCATCGTGTTGGGCTGGTTGTCGGCCACGCCCCAGGGTACGTGATCGAGGCCGTTACCGATCACGCTGTAAGTCGACCCATAGGCATGGTCGCGGCCTACGCGGTCGGTCAGTTGCAGAATAGCCGCTGAGTGAGTTCGTGACGTGACCAGGGCCACGTCTTCGTTAATCCATTCCATACTTAAGACTGGTGGTTGATTCGCTGGCCGTTGTAGTAGAGCAGCCGGTCGATTGAGATTTCGAAGTGTTTTTTGGTCGCCACGTTATAGAGCAGCAGCACGAAGTTCAAACTCACGTTGCCCCGGTAGCCCCGCTCGCCGACCTGGCGGCTCTGGCTTTTGGTGACCAGTAGCTTTTCGCCCAGTGTGCCATCGCGTTTGCAATAGATCACCGAGAAGACGTGTGGCGTACCGTCGCCCCGAATCTCCTGGTGGATATCGGCAAAGACGGCCCGGCGGCTAATGCGTTTGTTTGAGCGTACCATAGGACGAAGGTGGCACGCGTCAGGGCCTGCAGGAAGGACAGAATTTCTTGTAAAGCAGGTAGCCCGCCCCCAGCCGCAAGGCCCAGAGTTGGAACTGACTGGCCCTATACTTCCGGCGGTAGCGGCCCAGCTGCTCTTTGGTGTTAAAGAGTTCGATCTGGATGTTGCCGATCTGCTGCTGGGCCTGGATGTAAGTCGTGGCCAGCCCATCGCGCTGGCTTTCCCGTTCGGTGAGCTGGGTCTGCAGCTTGCCAATTTTTAGGCGGGCAAAGTGCAGGGCCGTCAGGCTGTCAAGAAGGGGCTTTGCGTTTCGGACAAACTGCTGCACTACAGCAGCGCTGTCGGTGGGCAGACCTGGCTTATTTGCCGGAGCGATTCCGGTCAGCATTGATTGCCCCATTAATGAGCTGCATGGCATCCAGATCAGACAAGCCAGCATTTTCGCGTAAAGAGTCCTGTTCATCACGTTCGAGAAGTACATTGTTTAGGGAGTCGATGCGGCCCTGGAGTTTCCAGATCCTGACAGCCGCCACTGTTGAGTCCGCCTTGCGCTGAGCCGTCAGCACGGTGGTTAGTGTCGTGTTTAGCTCGGCGGCTGGTGATTCTTCCTTTGGCGTCAGCAGACCCACCAACACGGCGATGGTGACGGCTGTGATCACGCTGACGGTGATCTCGCGGAACAGATTGGCGCTGGTACCAAACTTGGCGTAGGTGCCCTGCAGGAAGTGGGCCAGAGTGATCAGGTGCTTGATCATTTCTTGCCCACCCGTTTTTTCCAGTCGGTCAGCTCGAAGTGCGGTAGATCGATCAGCGTTTTGAAGTTGCCGCCCCAGGTGATGTTCTTGTTCTGCAGCATCAGTTTGGCAAAGCGCTGGAAGTGTAGGGCGCTCCAGTCCGACTTGCCGGATTTGTCTTTGAACGCCACATCGAAAGCCAGTGATGGGTTGTAGTTGTGCGCTGATTCGCCAGGCCGGGCGTTGGTTACTTTTTCGTCCGCTTCGTCGATCTTACCGTCGCCGTCGTTATCGATCTTATCGGTCAGCTGATTGTAGAGTTTCAGTTGCTCTTCGTTGGAGCGGAAGGTGCAGGAAAGAAACGGCGTTGGCGCGTCCGGGTAGACAGCGCAGTACTGGGCTTCAGCCTTGCCAAAGGCATAGGCTAAAAGCGGGTGCAGGTCTTCAATTGAGCGAGAAGGCATTGGTCTGTTTTTGGTTGACTGACCAAAATTCACCTGGTAAATGCCTGCTGGAAAGGACGTAAAAAAGCCCGCCGATTTGGGCGGGCCTTAAAGTTGAGTAACCTAATATCAGACTTGTTCTTGTCTTCGCTTTGACTCGGTATCCCGCTGCTTTTGCTCAGCTTCATTGCGCTCGATATCTCTCTGTTGCTTTTGCTCAGCTTCGATGCGCTCGATAGTCAGCATAGAATGGTGCATTTGTCCGAAATTAAATACGTTAGAAACTAAGTTCGGTACGATAAACAACCCCCAGAACCCTAAAAAGGAGACTATAGCTACAAGCGACCCGTTAACTGTGTTGACTATCAGATCATTAGTTGATTTGAAGTTGTATTGATTTAAAAAATTAACAGAAAAGGCCACTATGAATGCAGCTAGCTGAAGTAAAATTGAGAAAGCGAAGACCCCGCTTAGTTTTTGAAAAATAGACGCTCTTTTGTTTGGTGCCTTTCTGGTCATCGCTTTCAGCAGATTACCATTACCAAAACCAACAATTAGTGCATATCCACCAAGATTGAACCCTAGAAGGTTTGGAAAGACAGCCATTATTTGAGCGACCCAAAAGGTTAGTATCTCATAATAAGATTTTTCCGAGAACTTTGTGATGAAAAGTATTCCTATAGAAAGGGCAATACTGAGTCTAAAGGGATTAGAATCCCTTATCTCACTAAAGTCGTAAGCGCGAAAGATTCCCTTATAGCTAAAAGGGTGATCTCTGGCAATCTGATCACGTTCATTCATCGTTGTTCCTGTATCGTTGCATTACCTCCATAAATATAACATTTTTTAGCCCATCTTCGGAGGTCGCCACCGTTTTATTTTTCTCAGGATGTTCCTTCGTTATAATTCTTCTAAACTTCCCATTTACGTCCTTCACTCTAGCTTGTACCTCACCATTTTCCCTAGCCAAGTCTAAGCCTCCTTTGATTAAGTCTGTATCTAGGTTAATAGTTTCATTTTTGCCTGCTTCAAAAGTGAGATTAGCCTCACTAATATTAGATGCTTTTAATTGAGCGTCAAGCCATTCGGCAGCATCATCTCCTATTTCATCTGAGTTTGTATACGTAACATTTATATATAAGTTTTCAACTTTTTGTGCTTTAAATATTTCTTCAAATATATCTGTTGACTGCTGAATATTTACTGAAAAATCTTCATCGCTACTTACTACTTTTCCTATCGCTTTTGTGAAGAAATCCTGTGCATTTTTAATGGTAAAATCAGAAGATAATTTCAGCGCTAATCTATGAGCTTGTGGCACAAATACGTACTCTGTTTCTTGTTTATTTGGGTATAAACCTTTTTCAAGATTCATAGTAATTTCTTCTCTTGTAATTACGCTGACCCAACTATTATTTTCTAGATCAGTAAACCGCGTAATTCGCCCATAGTAGAACTCTTGACCATCGATGTTTTCAGGAAACATTGTTCTTAGAAATGCTCTTTTACCCCTACCAACATGTTCTGTTATTGTGTTGCTGTAAATGTCTTGGAAAATCTGCTTATAAGCATCTTCGCCTTGACGTCTATTTGATATAAGCTTTATATTTAGAAGCAAATAGGTAAATGGGAATTGCTTAGGTTTCTTAGATTTATCTTTTCGGATAAAAGCCATAATTAATTGAGTGACTATTAAACAAAGTGGATACTTGACTGAAGGACAGTGAACTTGCTGTCGATACAATAATACGATAAGGCATTACCTTGGACAAATTTGAGGTTGATTTTCATCTTACCTTTTTAGAAACAGGTAGACGTCTACACAGCGACAGGTATTAAGTAGTAGTGATACTTAATCGAAGACTACATCTTTCAAGAGTGCAATCTTTTGGTAAAGACGGTTAAAATGGGCGTCACTGAGACGGTTATAACAAAGCTCAGCAGGCTAATAAAGATGAAGGCTGTCGCTAGTAGCAGCCTGAATGGGAACAGTAGTATTTTCATTGAGTGGATACCCATTTTGAGTTATTACGTGGCAGTCGACAAAGGCTCTATTGAGCTTTCCCAGCAGGGTGGTACGGTCGAGCGAATGAATAGCTCGTTTATTAAGCCATTCATAATAGGACCAGGCTATTGACATCGGTAGGGTGTATCGATACTCTTTGTTGGCTGGCCGTTCGGCCCAGTTGTATACCTGCTTTCGGATGCGCTCGTAGTGTTCGGCCAGCTGCATCGCTGATCCCAACATATAAGGCCGGTTGTTGAGATCGGACCAGGCCATGAATGCCTGAGTGCTGTACATATACAGCACGTTTACTTCGCCAGGGGTTAGTTTTAGTTTGATTTTTAGCATTGCTTCTGCATACTCTTGTTCATCTTTTTAAGAAAACCGGGTAGGGGTTCACCCTTTATCGGGACTGGCTCCAGGATTTCAACGTGCTTGCAGTGGAGATATAGCCCACCCTTCGGGCCTTGGGTCAAATGGGCTTCGATATGCACCTTGGCCATCTTACCAAGGCCACCCCAGAGGAAGTTTTTCCGAACTCGATACTTGCAGGTGATCTCCGTTTTTTCTGGGTTGTTGACCGCTTCCAGCAGATCAGAATGAACGGGTACCGTGAAATTGACCCGTAGACCATCGTTGTCCCAGGCTCGCTGAGCGTGATAGCTTACCCAGGTATCGAAACTGAAAAAGCCCAGGCTGACAGGTTCGACAATTTCCCGTTTTGGTCGCTTCTTCTGCTTCTTTTTCGGTGACGGATCGGGCGTGACCACGCTGGGCGAATCCACGCCGGGCGTAGGTATGGCAAAGAGTTCGGTTTGCATAGCGTCTATTGTTTAGGGAAATGAGCTAGAATTGAGCCTACTGAAACGGCTTTGTTCATGCGGCCATTTGTTGATGGCTGACAGGGGCGGTCGTTGATGGGGGGCGCTGTTGAACTTGGAATGCCGTTCCAGGCTTGTTCGGGAGCGGGCGCTGCTGGTGGAGTGCTAGTAAAAGGCTTGCGTTGGGGTTGAACCGTAGCGGGAGTAGGGGCAAGAAATACTTCTGGTGGTATGGTGTCGTAATGGTTGTCAATATGGTAGCAGCGATTGTCGTAAACCTCGACCTGGTGCAGCTTGCCTTCTAAAAACCATTTTCTAATGGTCGGATTTCGCTTGAAATAATCCAGACCGTAATACTGGATTTTCTTTTTAAGGGGTGAGTGACCCGGCACGGTACGGCCCTGTTCCAGATAATCCATGTTCCAGGATTTAATACCCAGATTGTCTGTCAGTAAATCAATTGTCTCGGTGTAGCGGGCTCCAATGTCGCGGGCAGTACTAATCATGTGCCGAGGCATATAGAAGGTTAGCTTGGGTGCCTGATCTGGTTGATTGACCCAAACAGGGTGGCATTCTTTAAGGAAGTTGTGCAGCTCCGCCCAGCGGTAAGCATCAAATAGTAGATTGGAATACAGCCCCCGTAGCTCATGGTCTAGTCCCCGTGGGAACATGGCCCGCTCATCCGCTTTGTCGAAGGAATACCAAACCCAAGGTTTGCCGTTTGGCTTGCTGAGATACTCCTGGGTGTGCGGATGAAAGTGGAGATGAAACTTGAAAAGGGACTGCTGAGGGTCACTAGGACAGCCGGTCGATGGGTGTTTTGCGCGTTGCATGACGAAATTTTCATTTTTCGCGCTTTCTATAGTATATACAGAGATTATACGACATTCTATCGATCTAACGATTTATCGATCTATCGCCTAACTCTATAGAATATTCTATAGAAAGCCGGGGGAAAAAATTAAAAAGTTTGGGCAATATTCTACCAGTCAGCCTTTTAGGGCTGTTTTTTTACGGGGTTGCTTTCTGTCAAATAGACAGGTAATATGTAGCTTCCCCTACCCAACGTATAGCGCTATACGTCGGTATTTTGACCTTTAGGGACCTTGTCAGCGAGGTTAAAGTTTCCGGCCAGTTGTTACACCGACCGGAAAGCTATCCCTTCATGCAAGTGACCAGGTCCCACCCTGATCGCACCGAAGGCAGGATTCGAACCTGCAACCTGTCGCTGCTTCTAGGCGAAGCGACCGCTCTACCATTTGAGCTACATCGGCCCGGATATGGCCCGGTTGCCATCCACTTCGCAGCCGTCCAGGGCTGGACGAGTAGTACCGTAGCTTGAGTGTCTATCTCGACGGTACTTTACTCGCAAAGGCTTGTGGCCCCTTAAAGCCCATTTAAGGGCGTATCGTCACCCAAATAATCGGGTCTGTTCGCTTATTATATGAGTCACCGCTGGCGAATCTCCCGCAAACTGGGCGATCTGGCGGTCAACGTCCGCTTCGATTTCGAGTGCAGCCTTCAGATTGGTCTGAGTTCTGCTTTTGAAATACTTTTTCTGAGCCGTTCGCATCTTAGCTACGGTAACGACAAACGTAATTTCTGGGGTCATGATGTAACAGGACTGGTTTGACGGTTCTGACAGCGGGCTTCGCCGTGGCCGTTGAGGGCTGTTTGCGTCTTAAAGGTGCGACCGCACGAACGACACTGGATAGACTCGGTTTCTACGGATGCTGGCGTTATAGGAGCCGGATCGGTCGCGGCTACCACCGCTGGTTGGTTAGCTAGTTCGGCCTGGAACTGCTCGTAGAAATAGCTCCGCAAAAATTCTAAGGGACTTGTTTTGGCTACATTGGCTCGATAGCCGATTGTCGTTAGTGCCATACGTTGGCGGTGGCCGTCGCCCGGCACTTGGATGGCTTTGTCCAGGATGGACCGCATGTCCTGTAAAATGGCTGTCTGGCTCATGCTGCTAACCGTACCAGTGACGGTGTTTTGAGTGACAGGCTTAACCAGATCAGTACCTTTTTGGTACGTAGCTCGGTAATTTCCTGAGCCAGATTCGCGTAGCTGACGCCCTGGTCGTGGAGCACTTTCTGACAGCGCTGGAGGTGGTCGATCTGCTGTTCGATTTCGTCGATAATCTGCCAGCGATCCGCTTTTGTCAGCTGTTCGAAGCCGACTAAAGCAATGAGTTGGGGAATAGTACGCATGGGAAGGGATAGTTAACTAGGGTTACTCGAAACGTCTACTTTGCCGCCAGTGGAGATAGCCAATCACAATCGCCCAGTAGAGCACATTAAAGCCAATAATCAGTAGAGACGATGTCATATAATTTGTTAGTTAAGGCTTGTTGGTTAAGTGTACCGGGCCGGTGTCCAGCCCGGTACAACTACTTCTATCCACACCATTACCTTCGAAAGCAGGTTCAACGTGCTCGAAGGTCTTCCGTGATAGGGAAGCTTGTCTGTAGCCAAAAGGCTACTATATCTTTTCGGTCGATAGCTCCAGTTCCCGCACACGCTGAGTCTGATATTCGACCAGTGCGTCCCGAAGCGCCGGATCATCGACAAAAAACTGCATCAGTACATTGTTGTCTGGATCGCGGAAACAGATACCGATCTGGGGCATCATCTGTATACGTTCCAGAAAAGCCTGCTCAGTAGGTAGTGTTGTGCGTGTCATGGCGCTGTTGTCTTTTAGTTAACCTTTCCCTGTCACTCCATTCGCTTATGTCACTGATACATTAGTATCAAAATAAAGGCGCACAATGCGCTTCAACTCATCTTCCTGTACTTCGGCAGAGCCGACGAAAAAATCATCGCTAACACCCAGATGGTGCTTGAAAATGACCCCAGCTCGAAAGCTGATTCTACCCAAATCCTTTCCTGGTTTACTTATTGTCTGCCGGTAATGCTCCCACAAACCCACTTCTACCAGATCTGCTTGGATACTTGCCCGTTTCTCTTTTGCGATGGCCGCTGGGAGGGCATCCAGTAGCCTTTCTAGTGGATTTACGTTTGGCATAGAGTACCTATATTGCAATGATTATATTTATTGTTTACCGATAAAAGCTAACTGAGAGTCATGTCGATTGATAAAGCGAGAGCACAAGACTTAGAGAAGTCAATTGAAGAGCTAAGAAATAAACACGTAACCTGGCTAGAACAGCAGTTGCAGGTGAAGGATCAGCAAATCGATGGGTATTTAAAATCGATAGAAAAATATCTGGAAATGATCCAGAACCTGATTGATCAGAACAAGCAGTATGAAGACATAATCCTCCATTTACAAGCCCAGCTTTCAGGGCAGGAGCAAGAAGATATGCAAGCGAAAGAAGCCCAAGCTGAGGATGATATCTCAAACCTGTCTGCACAATAAGCATTTCTCCATTGATCATAACTAGAGTCTATTTAATGCTACCACTTTTACCGTTCACGTATTTTTTTGTCTCACTTTCGATTAAAAACGATGGAAAAACATACCTTTGATATAATTATCACACAATGATAGTTAATTCTAGATTAATAAATTAAACTTTAGAAAAAATATTTTTATGGAGACACAAAATAAAACGGGTTTCTCCGAGAGATTTGAGCAAATAAAAGCTCGGTTTCGGTTGAAAAACAGGGATTTGTCAAGGATGGCGGAGGTATCTGATACGGCCATAAATAAAATAGTTACTGGTGCAACAGAAAGCCCAGATGTTAGAACTTTGACAACTTTAGGTAAAAAATTAAACCTAAGTGCGGAGTGGCTCTTCTATGGCGAAGGTCCGATGATAAAAGAAGAGGTCGTTGAGGATAATTCTTTGAAGAAAGGTCTGCAACTAAGAGACGAACTGATTGCTCAGCTTCAAAAAGAACTTTGGGGAAAGCCTAAGGGTGCCATCTATGGACCACTTTCCAATGATGAGTTAGAGTATCAAACTAGAATGCATGACTATTTGCTGTCTGTTTTCCAGCAGCCGTTTATGCAGTCTATTTTTTTGCACTAGTCGTTGGCAAAGTTGTTGGCACCCTCTTAGCTTACGTGGCTAAGTTGGTCATAATTAACAGTTTAATCTGTAGCGTACTCAATCCCTCGCTCTCTGCAGAACCGACCTTTTTAGTGACCAGATGCCTGATACGAAGCCGTATCAGGCTTTTTTTTTGCCCGTTTTTTAACTATTTCAGACCCATTTTGAAAGTTGGTATCACCCCTGGTATCACCTACATATGACTGGTATCACCTATGTGAAAAACAGATAGTAAGATTCATCCCCTTTTAATCGGGTTTTAATGTGCTTACTGCATGGTCAGCAACTACTGGCCTTGAATTCGTCCGCACCGAGGCTGCACCAAAATGCAGCTTTTATGAAAAATTCAAGAATGGAAATTAGTTTCTTTAGAAGAAGAAGCAAACAACAGGGTAAAGCCCAGCTTTACTGCCGGATCGCAGTCAGCGGGGAGCGGGTAAACATTGGCAGTACGGGCCACACCATCGAGTGGGATAACTGGGACGGCGACAGGGTCACCAAATCGGAATCCGGGTACTATCACATGAATGAACATCTGGACACAATGCGCGATCAGCTCCGGGCACACTACAGCGATCTGTTTCGGAAAAAGGAAAAGATTACGGCGGCCAAGATCAAGCGGCTCTACGAAGGGCAAACCGGCACGGTGAGTCTGCTGTCCGCTTTCGAGTTGTACATGAAGGATTGCAAGACAGATCCCGAGCGTAATCTAACCAAATCTACTATTACTGTTTACGACAATGTCCGAAAGAAGCTGACCGACTTTCTGATCAAAAGAAAGGCAACCGATCTTCTGGTCGAAGACTTTGACTTAGGTTGGGTGAAAGCCTACCGGGCCTGGATGAAAACGCTTCCTCAGTCGGACGGAAAAGCTGGCCACGCTGATAGCTACGTGGCCAAGCAGACGCAGACGATCAAGAACGTGATCATCTGGGCCAAACTCCACAAACTCTCGGATAAAAACCCTCTAGACGGCTACAAAGTGAAAGGTATTGTGTATGACGATCCAATCTTTCTGACCGATGAGCAGTTCATCCAACTGCGCAAGCACCGCTTTTCAAACCCAAGGCTCCAGCAAATCGCTGATGTGTTCATTATTCTGTGCCGAACCGGTTTCCACTATGGTGATCTGGAGGATTTTGTGAAGGAACACAAAACGGCGCTACGTCGGGGCATCGATGGTGAAGTGTGGCTAATGAAATCCCGCATCAAAACTGAGGTCATGATCAAGGTACCCCAGTTCGAGGAAGTAAAGCAGATCATTGGGAAATACGGTGGCTGGGAGAAACTGCCCATGATCAGCCTAGCTAAGTTTAATTTTTACCTCAAACTGGTGGCCGCCGAACTGAATCTGCATCCAGATTTGTCGAGTAAGGCAGGTCGTAAAACATTTACGGACTGGTGCTTCAATACGCTGAACTTGACGACTGATGCAGTACTCGTCTTACTGGGTCGAAAAACAGCCGATGGGCTAGAAGTGTATGGAAGGCCCGATGAAAGGCGAGTAGCCTCGGAGCTAAAGAACAGCAAAGTGCTCCAGCAGAAGAAAAAAGTGTCTGGTGATAACAGGCGTAATAAATCAGCCTAAATAAACGGAAATAGCCCGCTATCGCGGGCTATTTCATGTATATACACTAAAAGTAATTACTACCTTGACTAGCCCGTATAAATGTTTATCATATAGCTCAAGGTTAATAGACGTGACTACAATAAAAAGTCATAAGCGAATGCGGAGCCAATTGAGTCCCCAGTCAGGTACTACTGAAAACTGCGCGGATGCAGGCACCGCCTCCAGTAGGCTACGATCAGACTAAGCTCGGCCTTGAGATCCTCGAAGCTTATGCCTTTCAGGTGATAACCCTGAATAGGACCTTCATAAGCCTGCTCCACGAGCTTTTTGTTGGCCCAGGTCGAGAAATAAACGAAGGGAATAGCCTTCATATGCAGAACAGGATCGGCGGCAATACGATCGCGTAGTTCAAAGCCGTCCATGCCCGGCATGATCACATCGCATAAGATCACCAGCGGTACCTCGTCGGTTGTCTGCAAATACTGCAGCGCCTGCTGGCCATTCCTGAAAAAACGAACCGGGTTACGAATCGAGGCTGCCTGGAGTGCTTTTTCGACCAGGTAGTGATCGTCAACATCATGCTCAATATGAACAATGGGCATCCGATCCAAGGGATCCATTTGGGTAAAATCAACCATGAATAACGAGTAAAAGAAAGACTTGAATTCAAGTGCATGCCTTCGATTCAGTCGGGCAGGTACACACAAAAGGTGGCCCCATGCCCCGGCTGACTGTTGGCCGTGATACCACCACCGTGATTCTCTACCACCCGTTGACAGATCGCCAGCCCTACGCCCGTACCCGAGTAATCGTCCCGGTTGTTGAGCTGCTGAAATACCTGAAAGATACGGTCCAGGTATTTCCCATCGAAACCGATGCCGTTATCGGTCACACTGATCTGATGGTAGAACGAAACGGCGGAGGTACAACGAACATCACTGGGTAGCTCGTTAGCGGAGCGATGAAAGTACTCAACCTGAATCCGGGGCTTTTGTTTGGGCTTGACAAACTTGAGGGCGTTGGCCAGCAGGTTCTCAAACAGCTGGGTCAGCTGCCAGTTGTCGCCCCGGGCCGGGGGTAGATCGGCCACCTCAATCTGAGCGTCGGTTTGTTGAATTGTCCGGTGCAGGCTTGCCAATACACCCGCCATAACCGCCCGCAGCGAAACGGGTCCGAATGCCTGCTGACGGGTCGAGATCAGGGAGTAAGCCAGCAAGTCGCGCACCAACTGGGACATGCGCGCTGCCGCCCTGGCAATGCGGTGTAGATGCTCACCCACCGATGAGTCGGCATGATTGGCGAGCTGTGATCCCAGCAGGTCGCTGAAGGCTTGGATCTTGCGTAAGGGCTCCTGAAGGTCGTGGCTGGCCACGTAGGCGAACTGCTGCAAGTTGTCGTTGGAGCGTTGTAGGTCGTCATTGGCGAGCAACAGTTCCTGGGTGCGGGCCTCAACCCGGTTGTCCAAATCGGCGGCTAACTCCCGGTAGCTTTGTTCGCTTTCCTGCAGCAACTGACGGGCTATGTAAGCGTCCGTAACATCGACCGCCATGTTTAAAATGGCGTACACCTGCCCCTGGCCATCCAGCAGGGGTTGGTAAACAAAGTTGAACCAACGGGTTTGCAACTGGCCCTCAATCAGTAAGTTCGCGGACTGTTCCGTGGTACGGTACGTTTTTGCCGTCGCGTAAACCACGTTCAACAGGGGAATGAAGGGCTGATCGGCGATTTCAGGCAAAGCGTCGATTAGCGGTTGGCCGATCACGGCGTTGGTTTTGCCCCACAGTTTGATCATGGCATCGTTGGCCACCGAAATGAGCAGGTCGGCCGTTTCGTAAACGGCAATGGCAAAGGGGGCATCCGCTACTAGGCTACGGAAACGTTGCTCGCTTTTTTCAATTTCCTGGCGCGCTGCGACTTGTATGGTTACCTCGACGGCCAGAATCAGAACGCCCGTAATTTGGCCATCGACTGCCCGGATGGGAGAATAGCTGAAGTCGAAATACACATCCTCGAGTTTACCTTGCCGGACGAGTTTGGCTAACACCGCCGTCCCATAAAAGGGGGTACCCGTATCGTAGACGTTTTCCAGCAGCGCCATAAAAGGCTGGCCTTCCAGCTCGGGTAGGGCCTCCAGAATAGGTTTACCCACCACCGATGCATCTTTGCCCCATACTTCGAAAATGCGCTCGTTGCCTACCTCGATGACCATGTCACGACCCTTGAGCTGACCGATTGCCATGGGTGCCTGTTCAACGACGCTCCGAAACCGGCTTTCCCGCTCGGCCAGCTGCTGGCGAACGAGGACCTGACTCGTCACGTCAAAGGCCACATTGATGACCCCGTAAATCTGGCCCTTCTCGTCAAGTAGCGGATTATAGGCGTGGTTAAACCAAACTTGTTTTAGCTGGCCGTTCTCGATCACTTGGGCCATGCCTTCCTTTTGAAGGAACGGCTCGCCCGTGTCAAAGACGTGCTGGAGCTGGGCTAGAAAGGGTTGTCCTTCCAGTTCAGGCATCGCCGTGTGCAACGGTTTGCCTTTCACGGAATCGTCTTTGCCCCAGATCGATAGCATGGGGTCGTTGACCTGGTCAATGACCATCTCGCGACCCACAAAGACTGCCGTGGCGGTTGGGGTCGCCATGACCAGGTCCCCAAAGCGGGCTTCGCTGACCCGAAGTTGGTGCTGCAAATGGGCTTCCCGAATCGCCTTCCGACGCGCCGTCAGTAAAGTTACGACCTGTTTGGCCAGAATGTTGAGCGCCCTAAGTTGCCCCTCATCGAGCTGACGCACGGTTGAATCGATGACGCAGAGTGAACCTAGCGTTTGGCCATCCTCGTCGATCAGCGGTTCGCCGGCGTAGAAGACGATACGGGGATCGCCGGTTACCAGTGGATTTTGGCGAAAGCGTTCATCCTGGCGGGCGTCTTCGACAATCAAAGGGGTAGTAAGCAGTAGATTATGAGCGCAAAAGGCATGTTCTCGGGGCGTTTGCCGAAAGGAGAGTCCCCGGTTGGATTTAAACCACTGTCGCGACTGATCGACCAGCGTGATTAAGGCCACGGGCGTAGCGCAGATTTGGGCCGCTAGCAGGGTAATATCTTCGTAGTCTTTTTCGGGTAGAGAATCTAAGATGGCATAGCTATCCAGAGCCGCCAGGCGCTTGGTTTCCTCGTCCGACAAGCGTGTATTCATGAAGGGTACCAGTTACAAGTTAGGTTGGTAAAAATACGCGTAAATCTACTTACGAACAAGGTCAGATTTCGACACGGTCCATGAGCTAGGAACAGTATGAGCCGTAGTTACAAAAGCTCAGGTTCTTTTTGTGAACGTTTTTTATGTTCATCAAAACGCTCGATATACAAGACACTTTTTTGCTACGACGCGACTAGTTATTTGTAGCCCTAAAGTGTAAACCGAACTTGTCAATCATTGCGTGTCTAATATATCACCGTTATATTAGACACTATGAAGATTGGCTACGCTAGAGTGTCCACACTCGACCAGAATTTAGATATGCAATTGAACGCATTGAAAACGGTCGGATGCGAAAGATTCTTTCAAGACAAAATGTCGGGGGCTAGTACGGATCGTCCCCAGCTGCAGCTGATGGTTGATCAGCTGAGGCCCGGTGATGAGGTGGTTGTCTGGAAGCTCGACCGGCTAGGCCGATCCATTACCCACCTAATTGAATTGGTCAATTCATTTTCGGATAAGGGCGTGGCCTTCTCCAGTCTGTCAGATAACATCGACACTAGCACGCCGTCGGGCAAACTAATCTTTCATATTTTTTGCAGCCTGGCCGAATACGAGCGGGCGCTGATCCGGGAGCGAACAATGGCCGGCTTAGCCGCTGCAAAACTTCGGGGTAAAACGGGAGGGAAGCCTAAAGGTTTGACTGAGGAGGCCAAGAACACCGCGCGGGTCGCTGAATCCCTCTACAAAGAAGGGTATTCGATTAAGCTCATCAGCGATCAGCTGAAGATAACCCGCATGACAGTGTACAATTATTTAAAATTTAGAGGAGTAAATATAAAATAAATATATACTAACATTTTTAATGTCATTGTATCCCTATGCCTCAACACTGGAAAGAAAAAGCAACTGTTCAGTCAGCAATAGCGAACGCTTTAGTAGGTATTATACCGGCTACTATTGTTGCAATTGCAGCTATTTTAGTACAAGTACATTACGCCGATAAGCAAATAAAAATTAATGAAGTAGCGGCTAGAAGTCAGGATATCAAAGACAGTCTAAATACAGTGCGCGCAGCAGAACAGTATAAAAATGATAGCCTACTTGCTTTACAACAATTGAAATTAAATCAACTTCAATTTGAACTTGCTGCAATGAAAAGAAAAGATGACATGGAGCAAGGCCGTATATTAGCTGAGATTAACGGAAGTCAAGTTGATGTACTTAAAGCTCAGTTGAAATTTGCTGACAATAACAACCGTGTGGAAGTTTTGAAAAACTTGAATCAATTTGGCCGTAATCTCAAAAAGTATGGAGATGTTGTCAATAGTCAAAAGTTTTATAATAGCTATACAATGAATGATACTCAGCCAATACGGTATATATTGACGTATTTGCAAGAACAATCTAACAATCCTATTCTATTTGAAGATCCTGATTTGCTAAGAGGATTTTATTTAAATATTTATAGGTTTAATTCAACATTGGCGTTTACTTTATCAGCCAAAGATTCTTTACAGAACGACAATATTTTTGATGATTATGAGCATAAAGCTCGTATTGAGTATCACCAGATACGAGAATTTTATGTTAGGCAAAAAGAGTTTTATGAAAGTATGCTGTATAGGTATTTAAAGATTCGAAGTGGACAAAAGATTATAGGCTATGAATTAGAAACCCAGTGGTAGAGTGCTGCTTTGTATAGGCAATAAATCTCAGTTTACTTTTAATCAATCCAGTTTGGAAACCTATAAAGTAATTTGGTTAAGGCTGCCTAAAGGTTTGATGGAAGAAGCCAAGAACACCGCGCGGGTCGTTGAGTCAATGTATACAGAAGGATACCCAACTAAGATGATCGCAAAAAAGTTAAGTCTTTCTAGATAGACAATTTATAAATTCCTGAAATATAGAGAAATACACTTGAATAGCACCATATAAAATGAACTATTACTTAGATACTAATGCGGTTTATAATATAAATCAAATTCCTAGTCAAAAATTGGCTGATTGTTACACATCTTATCTAGCATACTTCGAACTCATTTCCGGTATAAACGATCAGAAAGATTTTCAGAGGAGACAAAGCATACTAAGGAAAGCATCAAACAGTAGAATTAAAGTAGTGTATCAAACCCCCTCTCAAATGATGCATAATAGCTTTAATTTGGGCTACGAAATTGTTCCGTATGAACTTGAAGCCTTGCGAAACCTTGTAAATGTAATTGTAGAAGCTACAGACTTCGCCACTCTACAGCAATCAATAGAATACAATAACATTGACTATGGAATAAGCTATTTTAATAATTTAGACAACATTATTGGTAAGAACTTTGTGGAGGTTACTCAAAGAGGCTATAATAATTACAAAAAAATTTTATTAGAGGGCTGTGAGCCTGTTGTAATAAATGATAAGACTTATGAATTAAGCTCTTTGCCTCAACTCGTCAAGTTTATGAGCAATAGCGACGGACGAAATTTGTTCCGCTCAGCACACATTCAAGGAATTGCTGAATTAATTTTGAATAACCTCAGTACAGAATTGACTAATATAACGATAGATGAGGTTATTCGTAGCTATAATGGAAACATGGATATACATACAGACTCTACTATAAATTACGACATATATAGACTTGGCGCTGGTGGTACACCAGGTACAAATGATCTTATTGATTTGTATCACTTACTGTATGTAAGAAACAATCGTCCTACACGCGTAGTAACCAATGATAAGCTGTTTCGTCATATAAGCCCTGATCTTTGTATAACAATTAGGGATTTTATTAATGGTTGAAAAGTAGAATTAATCAACTAGAATAAACTTTATTCTGAATAGGCGGTGCTGCTCTGACCCATCGCTCTAATTTTCCTGAACACAGGGTAAGTTGTGCATACCATTATGGAAACACGCACACGGGGGAACAGCACCGCCTTCTCATTGGCGATGCCGTCCCCTGTGTTCAACAATTAGACAAAATAGAGCATGACAAAGGTACGAACTACAGCGACGTTTCCATTTCGATCTGGTCTACTTTGTCTTCTACTTCACGCACTTTGAAGTAATTCTGGTTGATGGGTCGTTTTGCCATTTCCTCCATACGCTGGTTATTCAACTGCAGCTGCTGATGAATTGCCAGTAAAAGACCGTCTGACATTCCCCCGCCCGACTGACTAGTACTGCCCCCATTCGCCCCCGCTGAAGTGCCTACGGAACCCATGCTTTTGTACTGGCCCGAAACCTGCAGCGCCTGCAAAGCACCGGCGATATTGGCCATCACCGGGTTTTTCAGCATCGGAGCCGACATGATCCATTCGGTGCCGGCTTCACCGGCAATAAAGTTTTTCCGGTTGTAATACGTCGGTCCCGTGGTGTAACCGCTTGGAGCGTCAGAGGAGTTCGTAAATCCACCGTCCGCGAAGGCAGGTGCATCAAACTTCTGGGCGCGGATGTTGGCTACCGCTGAGGCCATTTGCAACGTTGGTATGGCAATCCCTTTAGCGATCGCCAGCAGGTTGCCCGGAAAAGGTACGGTCGACGCCCCCGCAATCACACCCATTACGGCCCGGCTGTAGTTAATGGCCACGTCCTTCAGCGCGTACGCCTGCTGGGCAAGCATGGCCGCTTTATAGACCAGGGTATTTTCTTTGAAAAAGAACTTTAGAACCGTTACCGAATCATTGAAGATCTCCTTTTTGCGGTTAAACAACTCACGTTGATCTCTGGCCTGCTGATCGGCGGACTCCTTACTACGAGTAACTTCGGCGTCGGCTACTTCAGCACGTGCCGTAGCCTGATCCCCTTCATTCTTGGTAATGTCACCCGCAATCTTCGCATTCGATTCTTTCTTTTTGGCTTCGATCTCCGCTTTTTTAGCTGCATCCTTCTCGTAGAGTTCGGCCAGTGACTGGTAATGGACTTCGTTAAGCGCAAGCGCGTCCTGCAGATAAGACCATTCCACCATTAGTTTCGCCTGGTTGCCGACCTCTTTGGTCATTTCACCATTGGCAACCATTTCGTCAATCTTCGCCAGATTTTTGGCTTTTTCCAGATTCAATTCTTCTTCGGCACCTTTACGAAGAAGCTCCATCTGTTTATCTTTTTCTTCCGCCCGTTTTTTAGTGTACTTCTCTTCGATTTCGTTCAACTCAACCTTCAGCGCATCTTCCACCCCTTTGGTCCAGGTTGCTTTTTTGGCTGCGTCGGCAGCTGAGGTGCGGATCTCCTCTTTCTCTTTATCCGATTTCCACTGAGCACGGGCCATCTCACGCTGCTCTTCGTCAGCAATGGCGTTCATCTCCATTTCCTTGATGGCCAGATCTGCCCGTTTATTGGCCGTGATCTTCGCTTCAGCCTTCCGCTCGGCTTTGTCTTTTGCCTTTTGCTCATCATCCGATAGGCCACCCCCTTTGCTACCACCACCACCGGTATCAGCGGGCTTCCCACCGGTGCCCGTGGCGGGAGACGCCGGCTTATCGGTTGGTGCATCCAACAAACCACCCGACAACCCTTTTACGACGTCCTGTTTCTGCTGAATCTCTGCCGTGGTAGCGGCTAGTTCACCGCGCAACTTATTGAGTTGCTCCTGGCTCATGTGAATGACTTTCTCACTAACCTGACCATTACCCAGGATGGTACGGATCGTCTGGGCCCCACCGCTGTTGAGCAGGTCCTGCTGCTGTTTCTGGGTTTTCTGCAAATCGGTCAGCGCCTTCTTATTTTCGTCGATGGCTGCTTTATTGGTATACTGCAGCATGGCTTTCTGCACGCGGATAAATTCACGCGCTTTGTCGGTATTCAGCCCCAGCGCATTCCCGTACTTATCAAATTCAGTGACCGCACCTGGTACGACATTGGCAACCTGGCTAACAATTTTCTTCAGCTCATTCTGCTCATCTGTCGTCAGGACCGTTTTTTTCTTCAGCTGATCATGCCGATCCAGTAGGGGCGTCAGGTTAGTAGTTAAATCAGCGACTTTCTTTTTCTGATCGTCAAATGCCTGGGTAGCCGTTTCAGCAGCGGGTGTTAACAGATCCGTGAACTGTTTGGCCAGATCAATGGCGCCACCTAAGAACTCATTGACCACCGGCATGACCTTCGTGCCGATCAGTACGGCGAGGCCAGACATCCGCGACGAAAAGACCTCAATCTGATGGTCAAGCGATGCGTTATTTTTGGCCGCCTGGGTGTAAGCCTCTGAGGTGCCGGTGATATCGGTGGTCATTTTAGAAATCTCACTCCGGTGCGCAATGATGTGCTGAGCCGCCGTGATATTCTCTTTACCGAAAAGTTTGGTCATTTCTGCCGTCGACAGATTTTTCTTGCCCAGATTATCCAGCGCTTTATCCAGACCGACAACTTTGGGGTTTGTATCGTCCGAACCTGATCCGAGGGTTAATAGGACGTTTCGCAACTGGGTACCCGCTTCACCACCTTTTAAGGCGATCGTACTCAAACTTTGCAAAACGGCGTTGGTCTGCTCGAACGAAACATTCTGAGCCGCTGCCACGGTACCGGAATTTTTCAGCGCGGCTCCCATTTCGTCGATCTCGGCTGAGCCTTCATTGGCACCGGCTGCAATGGCGTTGATAAACCGGTTTGCCTGATCAGCACCTTCCCCGAACTGGTTTAAGGATTCAGCCGTAACCTTGGTTGCTTCTGCCAGATCAATCTTACCAGCCTGGCTTAAGGTGATGGCCGCTTCAGTGGTGGCCACCAGCAGTTCTTTTTGATCCAACAGTTCGGGTTTTGCTGAGGCCATTAATTTGTAGGCTTCCAGCATTTCAGCCGCACTCTTACCCAGGGCGGGACCGGTACGGGATGCGGTTTTATTTAAAAACTCCAGATCCTGACCAGTTGCCCCCGTAACCGCACTCAAATCTTTACTAGCGGCATCGAACTCCCGGAAGTTGGCAATGGCTGAGGAGATACCGCTACCGATCATGCTGATCGTCGAGGTGATCAAATTTCCGGCTGTCACGGCCCCCGTCATGCTGGGCATATCAGCGGTGAAACGCTGCCAGGCTGTTTTCTCCTGGTTGATTTTAACGATGCGTTGTTGCTGAGCGGCCAGCAGCGCTTCTAATTCCCTTTTCTGCTTGGCATAGCCCGGATCGGTTTCCGCCATGCGGGAGAGCGCTTTCTGAGCGTTGACCGCAGCCGTTTTGATGTTATAGAGACTGGTTTCCGACTGTTTGCCATTGATGACTAAGTCGATTACTGCCTTGTCCTGTTGAGTTGCCATTACGGTAGGTTATAAATCTAGGTGGACACTGATATTGAGCGCGGTTTCAACGGTGTTGAAGGCCAGGCTAATGTTGCGCTGAGCCAGCAGTTCGTTGAGCTGGTGGATCTCGTAGCTTTTGCGTTTCGAATACCAGGCTTTTTTAATGCGGGTGCTGCGGCCCTGCTTGAGTTGACGATCGACGACACGCCGGGTGTGGGTAGTGCCCCGGCCAACACCCATATCCAGGAAGCGTCCGTACAACAGAAATTGAATCATGACCCGGTCCACACCCGCGCCCTCGGCAATGTTCTGGTACCAGGTTCTGCGCAGCTGGTTGGTACGACTTTTACCTGAGCCAAACCGGTAGCCAGACAAGGAGCTGCGTTGTACCCCACTTTTGTTCGTGCGCAGGCCGTAGACCTTTTTGTCGAGTTCCTGCCCAAAGTGCTGCACGGTGTAGGTAGCCCACTGACGCAGAATATCCTTCAGGTTAATCTTCTCGTTAATGCTCAGGCTATCGTAGTTATTCATGGCAGAACCGTGTAGCCTTCGCCTGGATCAAGCTGGAGCGTTAAGGTATAGGCATCAATCGGCGGGTTGCGCTCGATGATATCGGGCAGATAGTAGCTGATCACGTCCGCGAACAGACTTTGACCCGCGCAACCTGCAGCGGCTGGATCGAGCGGGCCACCGCTTCCGATCGCGGGATATACTACGACAGATTCCTCGTGAAAGTCCACCCGGATTGCCTGGTTACCGGCCCCCGGAATCCCTTTGCGGATGCGTCGCATATTGATGCTTCGATTCACCAGACCAGCGGGCTGAGTCTTGGCTGCATCCAACCAGTAGCTAAGCGTGTAGGTCGTCAGCTTGAGCGTTAAAGGCATCGGGAAGGCTATCGAAACAAACGGACCTTCCACCGCTGTCATCTGTACGTAGAAGTGCGGCTCCTCGACCTGCTGAGATAAATCAAGTCCGTCCGGAATCGAATACGCGTAGAGCTTGGATTCCATGATGCCCGATGGCCCCGGACTTTCCGATCGGAGTTTTTCAATCAGATAACTCCGGCGCGACTGACCCGAAAGTGCCAGGCTAATCGGCTCGTGCAAATTCAGGGCAGCGGCTACGCCGGTGGGCAGGTTGAGGTCTACCGTCACTTCCCGCGTCTGATCCCGGAAATAGTAAAAATTGCGGAGTATGGTTTGCCATAGCCCATTCTTACCCGTGAGGCTGCTCGAAGCCGTCAGCGCTTCTTGCTGTCTGCCATCCCGATCGGCGGGGGTAGCGCAGGGATAAACGGCCCCGTTTGAGCTTGGTACCACGCCCAGGTAGCTGATGATCCGCAGGCCCATCTGGTTGCGCAGGGTGCCGTCCTCGGTCGGATAGCGATCGGACGCGTAGTAGTTCGGATCGAGCATATTACCCGCCTGGCGAACGGTGGGCAACACCCATTTGGTATTAGCTAGAAAACCCGGCTCCAGGATCTGTTGACAGCTGCCCACACCGAGCTTTACTTCCAGCCGATCGCTGTCAGCGGTACCACCAATCTGCAGGCCCTTGGGAATGATGGTTTGTTGTTTGGTATCCCGGTAGAGCTCGTCTGCTGAATCAATGTAGTCGACAACCGAAAAGCCCTGATTGGATGGGGGTTTGATACCGTACTTATCGGGATTGACAATGTATTGGGTCAGATCCACCGGCTTACTTTTCACCACATCCGTAAACCGCCGAATGGTTACCACCTGCCGGGTTGAATTAAAGGTGTACATCAACCCATAGCGTTGCCGAATTGCCTTCAAAAAATCGCCAACCTGCATATCGGGCAAGTGCTGACCCGGTTTGACGGTGTGCGATTTGAGGTTGGTCACCGACACCAGTCGCGCATCGATGGCCGTCATGTTGAGAATCACCAGGCGCTTCACGTTCGGATCAGCCAGCCAGTCACCCTCCACGCTGTAGCCGGCTTTGGCAAACAGCTGCTCGATGACCCAGGACAGGTAGAAAAACGGCACAATGGGATAGCCCAGCCGGCTCAGCGAATCCTGACGAAAGCCAGCCTGGTACCAGGCGTTGACGTAGGGCTGACGAACCATCGTTGTCAGCTTGGCCGCATCGAATCCTTCTTCGAAGAATAATTCGTTCCGAACGGTAAAGAAGGTCAGCGGAAACTGACCCGGCTTCATATCCGCGATCTGCCGCATCCGGGTAGGCAGCTGCAACGATACATTCGTACCTAAATCAATGGGCGTATTGAGTGCATCCGATAACTTGAGCTTACGCAGTTTGGAGAAAACCTCACCACCGTCGATTTTTAGGTAAGCCGATCCTTTGCCTTCGTTGATCTCATAGGTGAACAGACAGCGCCGGTAGAGCACGTTCTGAAACTGAGCCGTCACAGGAAATTCCATAACAGGCTTAGCCGCATCCGGACGGTATCCGGACGACAAAAAAGCCTCGTTAGGCGTGATGGGGAAAGAGATGGGATAACTCTTTGCGCCGGGCAGGGTGTCATCCTGAAGCCAGCCAGCGGCCTGCTCAAGCGTCAGGTGCTGATCAGGATCGATGACCAGGGAAACGCCGGCTGCGTTCCGGATGTTAATCATTATTGTTACGGTTAGGGTACTGGTAGGTTGACTTAAAGCAGCTTATTCCTAATGAGGATTTGGATCGGCGGTACCGCTTATGAAATTGCCGTTGTAGAAAACATTGCTGTACTTATTGGCCGCATTGGCGTTGTCGGAGGCAATCTGCTTGCCGTTCACCGATCCACCCAGCAGGCGGATATTATTCACGACATTGTTATTACTACCGCTGTAGAAGCCGACCCACTCATACGCATCCTGCGCCTGGTAGTTGTCGTAGCTACCCCCATCGAAGGTGTTGTAGCTGCTATCGTCCAGGTAAAAACAGTAATTCTTGTTCGTCCGCACGCTACCCAGCTGAATATCGAACGCGCTGGAGTGCTGGAGTAAACTACCTTCACCACCGACCCAGCGACCGCCCGAAATCGCCACACGCTGGGCGTAAAACGTTTGGATCGGTCTACCCGAAACGTTGACCAGCCCGCCCGTAATCGAGCCTTCTTTGGCTCCCCGGTTCGGGTTACCCCGTTCGGTGTTGCCTCCGTCAGTCAGATTGTAGCCGTTGCTTCCGTACTGATCGTTGTTCGTACCACCAAACCGCTTTGTGGAGGTCAGGATGTTGCCTGTTGCGCTGAAGTTGGTGGTACCAATAAACTCCACGGCATACCCCCGAAACCCGTAGGCTTTACAGGTATCGATTCCCACATTGGTGATATCCCCAGAAAAGCTGTAAGCCATGCCGTGCTCGGAGCTGAGACCCGAATTTTGGACCCGGCAATCGGTGACGTTAATCCCATCGTAGCGGGGTACGCCATCCCATTTGTGCGCGTGAAGCTCCAGAAACATCCGGTTCAGATCGAAGCCCCGACAATTCCGTACGGTCCAGTTTTTATTGAAGCTGCCCGCATTGGCGTCCGGACTCCATGCCTGCGCGGTGATTGCGTTGTAATCGCCAAAAGGACAGGTAAACCACAGATCTTCGAGTACCAGGTTGTTTACGGGGCCTTCTTCGTTGATCAGCAGAAGCGCGTAATCTTTACCCCCTTCGGTTGATCGTAAACCGAAGTTTTTTAGCGTCAACCCACTGGCATTGTTGACCTTCACCAAATTGTGGTTGGTGCTGCCCCCATCCAAAAAAGCGTTGTAGCCTTCAATGACAATTCCTTTCTGGATCAGAATCGTTTTGCTCGGATCGGAGCAATCATAGCCACCACTGAGCACCAACGTTTGCCCTGGTGAGGCCGCGTTCACCGCGTTCTGAATACCCGTGCTCGTCTTGGTTTCAACTACGGTGTAGGTGTTTCCCGTAACAGCAGCAGCTGGAGTAATCCAGCCGGTGGCGTAATCCTGGTTGGACGATTTGGCAAGAACCTGTCCAACCGTGCCCCCAGCGGGAATACTACGATTGGACAGGTTTTTTACGTCGGCCCCAACAGCTTGAACAAAGGCAGTTATTTTACCGACTAGACTCATAATGATTAGGCTTTAGCAGTGTTATAGACCGTGACCAGATCCGTGTCCGGATCGCCAATTTCCGCAGAGCCATAGGCCGAAATATTAGCCCGTGCTTGGGTCTGCTGAGCCGTCGTAAACGTCTGGGCATCCACGCCCACCCGCTTACCCAGGGCGGTCGTGGTCGTCGTGGCAAAGTTTGCGTCACCGCCCAAGGCGTCAGAAAGCTCCTTTAGGGTGTCCAGCGTGGTCGGAGCCGCGTTGACCAGGGCGGCTACTTTCGCGTTGACAAACGATTCGGTCTTGCTGCTGGAATAGACTTTGGTTGACGATGCGGCTGTGTCATCAATCTGCGCTCCGGCGACGCCCACCGAGGCTTTAACTTCATTGAGGGCTGAGACCAGGTCCCCTTTGGCGGTGGTGGTCAGGTTAGCCAGGTTGCCAACTTTACCGTATAGCGACTTGATATCGACGGCAATGGCCTGGGCAAATAGGGTTACTCTCTGTGCGAGTGTCATAGAATTGAATTGTTACGGTTTGTTTACGCTTGTTTAAAGAGTTCATAGATACTGGCCAGGTCCGGTGCAACTTCGCCTGAGCTATCTAGTACAGTCGTGATCATCTGCACATTGATCGGGATTACGGCATCGATAGTCAGCGGCACGTGCTGATCTGAATAGGCGGGGGCATTGGTGGTCTGTCTATTGGTAACAACTCCACCCGCCAACACCGCCCTGTTATCAAAGTAGAGCGTATGCGATACCCCCCGCTCCGGCAGGTTGGTCGTGTCCAGCACCAGGTCGATAGTCTTGCCCGTGACGGTCACTGTCGGCTGCTCGACCGACGAAAACAGCCCACCGCCATTACTGAATTTCCAGCGCACAGCGGTGGGCATCACAAAGTCATCCGGCAGGGTAACCAGCAGGTGAAGCTGGTTACCCCGGAATAGCACCAGGTCAAGCGTGGTGACGTTTTGGCGGATGGTATTTTTCATCTAGTACGAGCAGCGAGCGGGTTTGATGGTATGACGCATGGCGTTGACCACAGCCTTGATCATTACCCATAATTCAGGATCACTTTTGTAGACGTCCTCCTTCAGGTACCACTCTTGTTGTTCAAGAGGAACATGGCTAGTAATGGCATAATAGCGGTTCCATAGCTCATCGACACTAATGTCCGGCTCATTGAGGATCTGGATAATCTCCCAAGCAAAGACTACCTGTTTGGACTTAGCCCAGTACTGCTCAAAGGGTACGCCTTTCTGCCACGAAGGACAAAATCCTTGAAATAGGCCGTAGACAATCTCACCCAACCGGCGATAATCGGGGTTTTCAAAACGTTTGTTAGCTTCTACGAATGCTTGCATTGTGTTAGGAATTAATTGTTGGGAAATGGATCTTCGTCTTTGTTGTTGAGCCAGTAGAGCGTAGCGTTCTCTCCCGCGTTGAACTGAGCGCCGAAATTGGCGTGGGGCCGGATATTGATCCGGTTAATCACACCCTGCCAGGTTGAGGGTAGATTGATCACGGCAGTGTGAACCTGACCATCGGGAATCACCTCGAATTTGACCGTCTGATTGTCGCCGTTCCCCTTGCCGTTCCGGTACCGGATTACGTCCTCGTGCGCGTAGCGGTTGGTGCTCTCGTTTAGGTTTGGATCACCATTCGGCGTTTGAGCATTGCGCTGAAACGACAGACTCCACTGGGTTTCTTTGCCTGAATACTTATAGCGCAGGTAGATTGTCTGGGTCTGATCAGCCTTGTAAATCACCGCAGGCGATGACATCACCGCATCGTAACCTGCGCCGAAATAAACCTTCCAGCCATCCTTTGCGCTGCCAGAATAACCATCATCCCAGGTGTGGATATCGGGCGCATCACCACTATTCAGATACCAGCCTTCACGCCCGGCCCGATTCCACTTGAAACGGGGGGTAAAGTCCGGACGGAACGAATGCGCGTAAACGTAAGCCCGAACCTCATCGACGGTGCCTACGATGACCTCGGCCTCGTGACGGTATTTCATCACGTGATCCAGAATCTCCTGGGGAGAGGCCGTGATGGTGGCATAGCTACCACCCATGTGCGGGTTATCGGCAAAGAAACCGCCGTCACCACGGTAGGCGTAGGCAGCCTCGTAGTTGTGCTTTAGCATCAGCCCGATGCCCTGCCCATCCTTACCACCTACCCAGATCCACGGCTCGCTTAGAAACTGCCCACCCGGACGCCCACCGTTCCAGTCTACGTTGTTGGCATTATTGCGGCCCAGCCGGGCTTCAATCGTAGTTAGGCCGTCATTGCTGTAGGGATTCGTGCCATCATACCACTTGAAGATATTGAGCCCGTTCACGTACAAGCACGGGGTCTCCTGGGGCTTGGTCACCACACGGGCATCGGCATACTCAGCCGCACCCTGCTGGTTAAAGTTGGCCTGGTAGTTGAGCTTCAGCGCACGCCCGGACAACCGGACCCACTTCTCCATCGTGATGGCCGAGACTGGCAAATAGAACCGGTTCTGACCATAAATCGGGGGTCTGGTTTTGTTATGAAAACCCTGCCCATCCGGAGACACGTGATACTCCTGAAGCTCACCGCTGTTGAGCATATCATCCCCACACTCATTCGGATTCAAACCAAGACCTGTGTCGTGAGAAGGGCCAGCCGCCCCGTTAGCGGCATCCGTATAAAAGGGCTTTGGTAGCTTATACAAGCAATCACTTAACCCCTGACCCCAGAAGATTCGGTTGGGAAAACCTGAGCGATTTACCGGGCCGTCATCATCGCCGTTATACCTGTTGGGGTTGTACAACAAGGTGTGGCTGACGTTGCCTTTCTTGTTCCAGAGTTTCCAGATGGCACCACCGCCCCCCGGTGTGTTTGAGTAGCCTTTCTGGTTATCAAGGGCCAGCTGGATCTTGATAAACTCGTTCTCGAATACGGGGAATTTATCGGCTGTCGAAGCGGTAGGCCACGACGGATAATCGTAGGTGTCGCCCCGGTAAGAATAGTAACCCGATCCGGGCGAGGTGACCGTTGTGGTTTGGCAACCTGTTACGGTAACCGTGGCGGTTGCTGACTTACTACAACCATTCTTCGAGGCCGTTACGGTGTAGGGGTAGGAGCCGTTCTCGCTGGGCGCGTTGAAGGTGATCGACGTGCCCGACATCCCGTTTGACCAGGCATACTGTAAACCGCTGGCCGCTGTTCCGGACGCCATAGCGGTCAGCTGCACGGATGCACCACAGCTTACGCTGGGCGAACTGACCGCCAGTTGCAGATCACCACAGCCGGTCGAGTTATCGGTGGGTACCGTCGTGGTACCAACCCGGCTTACCGCGATTTTGTCAGAAGCGAAATAGCCTTGGGGCGTGATGCGAACCGAGTTGGTGCCGGTTTGAAACCCCGATACCGTGGCGGTCGCGGTTTTTAATGAGCCTTCCGTGGCCTCCAGCTGAAGCGACTGCGCCGAGCCGTTATTGACGCTGATCAGGGCGGTCGGCGGGGCCGAGTTCGACTGATACGACAAGACCAAGGTGTAGCTGCCCGGTGCCGGAATACTGCTCACCGAATAGGTCAGCTCACCGTCTTTGATCTTGCTGTCACTTGCACCGGGCTTATCGTAGGTGGTGCCCGCGCCGGACGCCTGGTAAGCGGCAAACGACTGGTTGTAGTTGATCGGTACCGTCGTTGAGCACGTGGGCTTGTTTTTGGGCGGTTTGGTACCTTTGGGAATAATACAGCCGTCAGCGGTGGTCAGATTCCAGACGCCGTCGTAAACGGCTTTATTGAAAGCCGCTTGCCCTGTACTGGTCAGGGCGTAGTAGCCTTTCGGGGCGTCACTCGTCACGACATACGACTCACCCTTGTAGGTAATCGTCGCCTGAATGTTGGCTTTGTTTTGCCCCCAACTAGCCAGGCTCAGCAGGCTAAAGAGAAGTACTAAGAAACGATTCATAGTCAAGTTACAGAAGTAGGTAGGTTAGTTTTGCGCACTGCCGATGCGGCCCGAATAGCCCGCTTTTTCCCAGAGCGTCTGGGCAGCGGGCAGGGCTTCGTAAGTTTGATTGGTGTCGGACGAATTGACCGTGAACTCGTAGACCTGAGCGCCGGGGCCGCGCAGTTTGACCTTAAACTGATTGTTGTTCAACAGCCCACCCGGAACCCGCACGATATCGGTTCGCTCATCGGTCCAGCCCTGATTCATACCCCCCAGGATGTAGACCTGCCAGCCCGTGGCCGTGGCTTTGTAGCGTAATAGATAGGCCGGTTTCTGCACGCCATACGTCCCATCACTGTAGTTGTAGGCGTCGGTGCCATCGTAGGCCGAAAAGCCGCCCGATCCACCCACCTGCACCTCTGGATTCTCGATAAGTGTACTGCCCGTGTAGAAACGCTCCAGCGGCTGCATATCCGCTCTGGCCTGAAAGATGGCCGTGTACGTGTGCAACTCGTGGTTGTAGAGCGGCATTGACTTAAAATCACCCCGCACAAATTGTGGACTTGTCGGAAATACGTAAAAGCCCCAGTCCTGCTCGTTCCCCGCAAAAAAGCGCGTTACTGCGTAGCGTGAGTAGGTCATGTACGGCGGTTGCCAGACCTTCGGAGTCTCGTAGCCGCCAGGATTCTGGATATAATCGAAGGGCATCCGCTGAGCCGTAGCCGGGTAAGCGCCATCCACAAAGCCCCCATCGCCCTCGTACATCGGCTCCATCATCCGCCAGAAGGGCCGGTACTTCCCTTGACGGTCCATCATTTTCTTGCGGTTCAGCTGGATATAGCCCTTTTCGTCGGCCACGATGTGGACCGTTTTCATCTTGCTCCACAGGTAAGGCAGACTCTGGGTACCCGCTTTTTTGTTGACCCAGATATCCTGATAGTCCTGACCACCAATATCGAAGTTGAACAGGTAGTAATAGCCCATCAAAAAATCCTCGACATCGTAGTGCGAGCCGGTCAGCTTGTAGGTACGCTGTCCGCCGTCCGGATTGTTGAGCGTGATGTTCCCCTGACTGTCCCCACCGATGTGGCTTACGTCGCAACGCCCCTCGGCAAAAATGCCGTTCCCATTCTTGAAGTCCATCCGGGGACGGCCCTGGTAGGGAGAAGCCCCGAACGTGATTTTGCAATCCGGGTGCGCTTTTTCCTTCACCACCAGCATACAAAGCCTATACCGGTTGGTACGCCGGATCTGGGTTTCGTTCTGCCACCAGCTGTCCCCCATGTTGCGGATCTGCTCGACCGTTCGGGTCACCCCATCGGTTTCGCACTTGACCAGGTGATTTTTGCTCGACTCCCAGGAAGGCCAGTACTGCCCCGTGCCGTAGATGCCGAAGCCCCAGTCTGAACTGGTTTCGATGTTGAGCGCCAAATACTTCATAAACGCCAGGTCGCCGTACCCATACGAGGGACAGCGGGACCAGATCATGTTGTAATAGGTCTGGAGATCATTCTCGTAGAAAGCCGCTCCTTCGAGGGTGTGGTGGATGCCTGACTCGGTGATATATGCCTGTCCTTCACCGGGGCTGTACTGGCTGCGCGTAGACGCCTCGACGGCATAGTCATTGAACGTATTGATCCCGTAGTCGAGCCGTTGCTGTTTGGTGGCTAGACCCGCGAAATCGACACTAAAGCGAAACGTGGGTGAGTAGTATTTGCCCGTACCAAACTGAGCGGGGTTAAACTCCCCCCGGCCCTCCGGGGCGTAGGGAATCAGGGTGCGGCCCGCTGACCGGCTACGCACTGCGTCGGGGGGCAAGTGATCGACCAATACTTTACTACCGTCCGAATAAAGACGGTAGACCAGCTGAGTGCCATCCACCAGGGTAGACGCCCGGTGTCCGGTGATGGTTTGTGCCTGCGATACAAGGGTTGCCAGCAAGCACCAGAGTAGGGTTAGCTTTTTCATTGTTTAGGTCCGCCGTCGTCGTTGGAATCAGATGTGTAAAGAATTGCGTTGACCTCGTCGGCTGGATTGGAACTGACCGGGTCGGGCGTGGTGGGTGTTGTGCCATCGGGGGTAAAGTCCGCTGGGTTAGAGGTCACCACGATATCATCATCCGCCGGGCACTCCCGTGTTTTCCACTGAAAACCGGCTACCGAATCGGGCAGGGTGTAGACGATCTCGGTACTATTGACCATGCCCGACTGAGCACTACAGCCACTTGCCAGCGTCACCCGAAGCCAGCACGCTACGCCGTCGATGGTGCCAGGCACGTAATCGTATTCTTGAATTGCTGCCATGATTAGGGGGCGGTGTAGAGGGTTGTCCGGGCCTGGAGGCCGGTGATGGTGACAGTCCGGGTGATCACGTTATTCACGCCGTCAGGGCTGATATTGATTTCTACCTGCTCACCCGGATTGATCGGGCCGATGTTGCTGCCAAACTTGTAGCAGCCGATCACGCCCGACGGGAATGCGTCCATTTCGTAGAAAGGGAAATCGAAACCGCCCACCATCTTGACTCTCGCCTGCCAGGGTTTACCGTCTGGGGTTCTGTAATAGGCGTGGAGCTGGAAGGTATTCGCTTGACCACCCTCAAAAACTGCGTACTGAATGGAGGTTTTCTGATTGGCGCACGGATCAGCTTCGGCCACATTGAGCAGCTGTACACCTTTGGTAATGGTCGAATTGTTGCCAAACGTGAAGCGGAGCGGTAGCGTCAGATTACCCGAAATGCTGTTCTTATCGAGCGTTACCGTACCCTTACCCGCTCCAGCGGTCGAGAAGGTCATCCGGTCAGGATAATTTCCATCGATGCTGTAGGAGCCGGAGCCGGTGTAGTCCTTTGTCGATCCATCCGAGTAGACTTCCACCACCTGATAGGTACCAGTCACTGCATCCGTGGCACTTTCCTGCAACGTTAGATCGCCTACGATATCGTAGTGGTCGAAGGTCGCCTGCGAATCGTTGACGTTCTCGAGCGAAATGGTTCGCTCAATAAAGCCACCCCCAGCCGGGAAGGTGAACCGCAAGACGCGGTCCAGATTGGCCGTGATGCTGTTGCGGGGCAGGGTTACGACGCAGGTTGCATTCGCACCGGTGACGGCGGTCATACCGTCCGGATAGGGTTCGATGATCGAGTACGAACCAGCTCCCATGTACTGGGTTTCTGTTTCGTCCGACATAGTTGCCACAATGCGGAAGCTGCCCGACGTGCCCTCGACTAGTTGCGGTGGCCCTTCCTGCTTGTCGATGCGGTAGGTTTTGGCAAACACGGCGGTCGCATCATAGATGCTCACGTCTTTGAAGGCCGATAGACCCGTTGCCGGATTGTACGCCTTCAGCTGACAGCTGCGCGTATCGTTGGGCGTATTGTTGCTGGCTATCGTCAACCGGGCTTCATTGCCTACTTTCTCAAAGGCTACGTCGCTACCGCCATTGTAGGCAATCTGGGCGCTGGTTGTTACGTCCTCCTGGGAGTTGTCGGTATAAAACTGGACAACTTTATAGTAGGTCTGGGTGCCTTCCCGGACCCCGCCATCCCCTTGAATGAGCAAACTTTGCGGCTGCTTGGTCGGTGGTGGGCCGTCGAGCGGAGTCCAGCTGGGGGCCATCACTTTCACGATAGCCAGTTGCACGCGGGGGCAATCACCACCGGCCTGTCCGTTTTTGGTGACCGTTAAGCGCACGTAGCGGCAGGTGCGGTAGTTGCCCTGTAGATCCTTCTCGACTTGCAGGATCACCTCGTCCGCCCCCCGTGACTGGTTGTTGACCGTTGCCATGCGGAACCAGTCGGTGCCGTTGATCGAGCCATCGACGTAATACGCAATCGGCATGGCTCCCGGATCATCCTGACGAGGCAGGATCTTGATTTGCTGAGGAGCCGCTGTGCCGTTTAAATCAATCGTTACGGTTGACTGATCCGTTTCGCCCAGACAGGGCGTTGACCACATATTTTGCGTGTTCTCGCTGGTCAGCGTCGCGGGTACCCAAGCTGGATTCGCCGTTTCGGTACTGGAGGCCGTGACAGACTTGCCAGCGGCCACGTTGATCAAATTCGACAGATCCAGACAGCCCTCATCGGAGGTTTTGGGCGAGTAGCGGAACGCGTTGGTACCCGAAACCGGACGAAGCTCGACCACCAGTTTCTGACCGGTACGGAATTTGGCCGGAACGGTGTACTCAAAGCCGTAGATATGGCCGGTTGTGTTCGTTAGTCCCAGCACTGTACTGACTTCCTCGCGCTTGACGTGGGCGGTGATGGTCGTCGCCAGAATACCATTGATGTAGAGCCGTGCCTGGGCGCGTTCGTTAGGGTGGTTAAGATCCGCTACCCAGCCCGTGATCTGAAAGCAGGTGACGGTATCGAGGGAACCATCGTAGTTTGGTCCCAGCAGGCCAATCGGCTCCAGATAACGCGGTGCCCCCGTTCTTACGAAGTTGAGTGAGGCTGCGGTCAGCGTGGTGCCCTTGCTGTAGGTTTTACCCCCAAACGAGGCCGTCACGGTGTAGGCTCCGCCCACTTCCGCATCCGGGCCGGGCGTCATCACGCCGGTCGCAAAGTTGATACTAGCATCCTTGCCCTGAACGGAGAACACAGCCCCGACAGCGGGTTTGTTAGTCCCATCGGTGTAATAGGCCGTGGCAACAAATTGACCGGTCTGGTTGATGGGAAAGCTGTTTGGTCCCGTTACCCGGATGTAATCGAGCTGTTTGCCCCCACGGCGGTAGAGCTTACCGTCCGCACCGATCACCACCTGGGGTAAATCGCTATCACTGGTGGTGGGCAGATCGGTCTGAATGCCGCCCATCAGCTGCACTAAAAAGTCGGTCCATCCCTTTCGTTTGGAAGAACCCGACTTGACGACCTGGTCGAAGATCCGCTCGGAGGAATCTTCTCCGAATATAATGGTCACGTCGCGCCGGACATTTTTTTTCTGATTGCGACAATGAACGGTGTACAGCGTGCCATCCACGAAGGGGGCACCGCTGGCCTGAACAAGAAATTTGGGTGATGCCTGCCAGGTCTGGCCGTCGAGTGAGTAGTCCCACTCGTTACCCGTTGGGGTATCAATGCGAATGCCTGCCATAGTTACGAGGGTTCCTGATCACCGGTCCAGCTGCGGGCAACGGGCCTAAAGCCGACTAGATCTCTGATTTGTTGAAATGAGGCGCTGAGCGCGTTTAGATTGGCCTCCGTCACGGTTGGCACATCGGCCAGGCCCGCTTCGTCCCGGTTGGTGGGTTTTTGCGTCAGCTCTTTGTAGCTGATGGGAAGATCCTGTCGACGGAATAGCTTTGCTCCTGACTGCTGGGTGAGAAAGCCCAAGGTTTCGGGATTGGGCCGGGACGCTGCGTTTCTAAAATTTAAAATGTCAACTGGGGTGAGCGTCCGCACCGAATCGTCGATCGATGGGTCGCGCGTGAGCACGGGCTGGGTTGGCTGAATCGTTACCGTGCCAACGGGCAGGGAAACAACCGGCACGGTCTGCGCTACTTCCAGCGTATCTTCCGAGTAGTACTCATCCCGCTTAAGCAGCGAATAGGAGAAGCTGTGAGCAAACTGATTGTCGCCGTCTTTGAACTGCTTGATCTGTTTGCTGGTCAGACCAATGGCTACCGCTTTGGACCCCTTTACTTGGAAGCGGACGTACGCACAGTAAAAATCATCCCACCGGATCAGATCGGCCTGCAGCTGCCAGCCCGAGGTTACCTCGAAGCTCTGTTGACGCGAAACATTGTAATCGACAAACTGCGCGGCTGTTGGCGCGTAGTTGGACGGTAGTGCCCGTTCGGCCTGCTCGTAGAAGCGCTGCAACTCGGCTGAGCCTTTTCCCCAGGTAGTGATGCAATCGAAAGCGCCCAGGCTATTCTGGTAGGCAAAAAAGCGACGGTAAGGTTTGGGGTCGTAATCGACAATAAACCGATACTGGGCGCTGTAATCAGCCGAAGACGATCGGATTTTAACGTAGTACTCCTTCAGGTGTTTGCCAGCCGGAACACCAGCCAGTAAACCACGCTGGGCAATGCCAACGGCGTAGGTTAGTTTGTCTCCCTTTTTGAAGACCATAGCGGCCTGCACGCCGGGCACGTTTTGGGTGCTGTCATCGTCATACTTGACGAACACGTCCAGTGTGACGGGCTGAGGAGCATCTTCGCGCAGGTTAACGAAGGTTAGCCAGGCGGGTTCGTCGACGTAAATTTTGCGGGTAACCGGTCCAAACCGCAGGGGACGATCCTGGGCGGTAGTGGCTCCCTTAACGTAGTTGATCAGGGAAAACCCACCACTGGCCCGATGCTCAAAATCAGCACCGCCCAAATAGGCGTGCCGAATTGTATCGTTTTTGATCAGCGTAGGCTTGATCGGATTGCCCCAGGCTTCCCCGTAGGCGATGTAGTATTTACGGTGGGAGGTTTGGGATAGCTGGCCACCAGTAGACCCAAATGCGGGAATGTCCGCGCTCAGGTAGCCGTGCAGCAGATCGCCGGCATCAAACTCGCAGCGGCCATCGTCATCAGCTTCCACGTGCTGTTCGCTGATCAATTCAAAATCGTCGTCCCCAACACCATCGGTACCAGGCTTTTGCAGGTATACTTCAATGTACACCCCATACCGCTCCCGGATCAGCGCTTCGCCACCAGCTGGCAGGGAACCCGACACGTGAAAACCAACCGAATCGCCGTAGGGCTCGACCGTATAGGCCGTGCCAGGCCTTTTTGCCGTTAGCTCGATGATACCGAAGGGAGGTCCCGGATAGATAGCGACCGTAAAATCCTGCCGGATGGGATAGTAGCCGGTGAAGTAAGGCAGGATGCTTTCCAGGTAAGCCGCTGAGCCGTCACCCGCCGGAAATTCGCCCGGTTCGGTCGGATTCGTGCGGGCCGTCATAACGACTTCCTTATTGCCCCATTGAAGAACGAACTGATCGCCGTCAGCACTGCCCCGATCGTAGACCAGAATGGCGGTGACTGCTTTGATTCCGGTGCTTTCGTACCGACCGCTCCCCGTAAACTGGTAGCGCATACGCCCCCCTTTGGTGAGCGCAAATTCGTCGGGTGCAGAAACTAAAACAACGGCCATGCCGCGAAATTGCCTAGGGCGCGCGCGCTAATACAGGACAACAATCAATCCTGGTAAAGCACGTCGCTTTCGGTCAGGGTCAAGTTCACCGGCACCAGCCAGGTGAACTGAATACCATAGCCGTATTTATCCCCACCCACTGGGCCAATCTTCTGACAGGGAAACTTCCGGATCTCCATGCTGATGTCCTGATCAGCAAGCTCTCCGCTTTCGCTGTCCTGAATCATCAGCGCAATGGCTTTAAGCAGGATAGCCCGGTTTTGCCGGTACACTTCCCGTTTGCCTGCTTTACTGGCTGAGCCGCCTGCCTTGCTCATCACGGCCATACTGCCCACGATCTGACTGTAGTAGTTGTCCCGGCCAGCCGTTTCGATATCTTCCTCGAAATCTTCCCAGACCAGTACTGGATTCGGACCAAAATTAAAACTGATCACTTCCGTGGGGGAGCCAACGTCTTCCACAAAACAGAATGTTTTATTGGATTCGCTGTAGGCAATGTCCGCCAGCCGGCTGGCCAGGCCCTCGCCGTAGGCTTTATAGAACTCAGACAGATCGGTCATTTCTCTAGTTTTGCTTTAAGCTCCTCGTTTTCCTTCATGATCGCGTCCAGCGTACTCAGCACCAGAAACAGGTTTGACCGCTCCAACTGGGCAAACGTACCCAGGGCACTCGTCTGCCTGGCTAATGATAAGCCCACATCCAGCCAGCTTCCACCGCCATCACCCTGGCCAGATTGTTTAAACAAATGCGGGAACTGAGTCGGAAAGCGGTCCAGACAACCTTCAAAGTTCATCAGCACGCCCTGCTGAATTTCGACCGGTACTATAGACACTCGTTTAATTTGCTCAGGATGTTCCCGGATATCAAACAGCTTCCGATAGCCTTCGCCGGAGGGTTGAAAGAAAAACGCGCGGGGCCGGTAGAGCGAAGCCATTAATTCAGCCAGGTCTTCGGGTTGACCGTCCGACCGGTAGCGATCGCGCGCAGCCTGGGCGTACATAAACTCCCCGAAGGTCAGAAAGTCAAGCCCATCGCCGGGACCGATGTAGGTGCGTTTACCGATGCGCAGTTTAGGCAGCATCCACCGCTCAGGCCGTGTATCCAGAAAGTCAAGCAGGCTAATCAGACTCACCCGATTGTCATCGCTTAGCTTATGCCAGTACTTGTGGCCAATGCCGTACCAAAGCTCGAGCAACACCCACCGACCAGCCGGATCGGAGTCTAGACCGATCCGCCAGTTCAGTAGCTGCCGGAAGTGGCGGGGGGTGATATCAGCCCAACCAGCCGGGCCGGTGAATGTCTTAGAGCCGATCTGGACGGTGTTCATGCTGCTGCAGCTTTTGCCGCTGAGCTGCGCTGAGAGCGGTTTGTCCTTTCAACTTTCTGCTCGACAGCCGTCAGCCGGTTCTCCATATTCTTACCGCTATCGACTACGGATTTAGCCAGGTTGTCGACCGATGTAGCCAGTTGTAAATGGCTGGCGGAGTTCTGATTGACAATCTGAAACATCTTTTCCTGCGTTTCCTTGCGGTCATCAGCATGAGACTGAATCAATTCGGTGAGCTTTTTCCAAAGCGTGTAAATCATATACAGCGCAATGGCCGCAAAGGGGGAAATCCTTAAAATTTCGGTGATTATGGGTAGGATATCCATGCCATTTTAAGCGTTTACAATTGTGATAAATACGTCGTCATTCTGGGCTTCCGCTTCCCGCAGAAGATCCATGAGTAGCTTTAAGCCGACGGCTGAACGCTGTACCATGTTGCCCACGCGTTTTGTGCCCACCAGAATACAGCCGTCCGTATCTTTCGTCCAGTTACCGATGTGAATCCGGATGCCAGAAAAGAAGGGCACTTTTAAAAGCTCTGGGAGGACGATACCAAACCGTTTTGATTTGGTTAACTCCACTTTATAGCGACCAGCTGGAATCGCTGTTTCACCCCAAATTTTACCTTCACCTTTGGGGCCGAATCCCCGGATCGGGTCTTCCAGGGTAGCCAGGATCTGCACCGATTTATTTGCCTTGAAAACGGCTAAAACACCACCGGTATAGCTATCCGTACGGTCAATTCGATTAAGCAGCAGTTCCATTGCGGGGGGTGATTATAAATTTTCGGGTAAACGAATACAGCCCGAAAGCGACCGCTATCAAGGCAAATAGAACGATAGCCGCCGTTCGCCATCGTTCCATCCAGGTTTTGTACTTAGGATCGACACCCCAAATGGCTTGCTTTCTGGGTACTTTGGCCAGCACGTCCTTAGCAATAGTGGCCGAATCACACCCGCCCTCGACGCGCGTCTGATTCTTGTCCCGGTAGAGCCGTACCCAGCTGGTCCGATTATGCTCCTCGATGATTACGCGGCTGGTGTCGGTTCGAACAGTGATCACAGCCGAATCGCGGGGTATTGTAACCGCCACCGGTACCGTTACCATTGTGGTGTCCGTGACCGTTTGGCCGTACTTGCGAAAAGCAGACTCGAAAGAAGAGCAACCCGACAACAGGTAAGCGATCAACCCAGCAACAGCCAGCAATAGCAATTGATACCGGCAATCACGAATGGCATTAACCAGGTGAATTAACGCCGTGATGGCGATCACCCGCAGGGTGCAAAACAGGACTCGAAATAGGACACGTGTCATAAGAAACGGTGGTTAAAAACTAACAATAGGTCGATTAATGATTGGGCTACCGCCGGAGGCCTCCGGGGAAGGGTTCGAGGGCGTATCGTTGATCAGGCCAGCTAATTCAGAAAGGAACCGGGAAGACTGCTCATCGAAGTAGGTGATACTACGCTCCAGTGACTTATCACTGGGAGCCGATCGGTAATTGGTCGTTAGCGATTGGGAGATGGCCAGCACCTGAACGCCGTCCTCGGTGATGCTCACCAGGCGTTCGCGCAGGGCACGGGCAACGGTCAAATACACCAGCGCGCGACGGGCAGCATCCAGCTGATCAGCCTGCTTATCCGTTAGGCTCGTACCCAGCAGGCCGGTCAGTTTATCGCCCAGCATCCTGCGAACCGACGACTCCGCCGTGCGCATCGATGCGGCCAGGGTCGAGAAAATCAGCCGCGACGATTTGATGTTGTAGTACCGGTTAAAAATCGCAGCCGATGGGATCAGTTTGCTTTTTTCCTGCTTGTACTCCTCCGATTCTTTGTAAGCTGGAAACGTGTCGAGATTCTGGGCCAGGAACTCCAGCAGCTGCTCGATGCCGTCAAAAATGGTATTCTGCAGCGAACGCGTCATGCGGTCGACCTGCCACTCAAACGCATCGTTGGTATCCGCCGTCTGGGTACGCATCAGTCCCAGATCGGTAATCCGGGCCGTGTTCAGACTGGCATAGCGGAGTAGGACCAGGGCGGCCATCGGCACCCCGACCAGGTTTAGCAATTCTTCTTCGTCCGGATTTGTCGCTCCGTTTTCGCCCAGCTGATCCAGCAGCTGATTGCCCACAAACGTGGAAAGAAACCGCTGGGCTGGTCGAAACGAAGGTGATAGCTGCTCGTGACCGACATCCCCCGAAAAATTAACGAAGCTGCGGACCTGCTCGACCGAGTTAAATATTAGGTTCATACGGCAGTCTCTTGTTTAGCGGTGGTGGCACCGGTGCTCTGGGGAGTCATCACCGTATCCCGAAATTTGAAGGTTAGGCGGGGGAACCGCTTCTTCCAGCCGTTGTACTCCGCGATAAATTTGAGGGGTTCCAGAATGCGGGACCGGTAGGGCGTGGATTTGGCAATGAAGATGTTGTACGCCTGGTTTTTATCCGAGCCGCCGGAGCGCTGGATATCTTTCGACTGAAAGCCAAACAGGGACGGATCGGTGCCCAGCGCATAAAGCAAATTAGCCTGGCCATCGGAGTAGTCTTCGTTGTACTTATTATCCTTCTCCTTATCGTCCAGGACGTGAATGACGACGCCTAATTCGTTCTTGTTATCGTCGAACCACTTGTCGGTTAGAATTGCTTTGTTGGCATTTTCAACGTTGGTCAGCGATTCGGTCATGCCTTTCAGGAACTCATCCCGGATAGCCCGTTTTGCGTCGAAATTAGACTCCGTCCAACGCTCACCGTACACCCGCTCCCAGTACTCCTCCGGCACTTCAATGTGATAGCGCAGGGCCATCTTATTGACCATGCCGAACTTTTTAAACTGGGGAATGCTGGCCAGATAATCCAGCCAGCCCGACGTGCGCACAGCATCCCAAGCCGGCAGCTGGTAGTAGCTCTTACCCGGCGAGGGAAAACAAAGCGGATAAATGAACTTGGGATCTTTCTGGCCACGTACCCACTCGATCCGGTCAGAGCGGTAGGGACTAATGGCCCGAATGAGTTCTGTATCCGCATCGTCTGCGGTTGCTTCGGGCCAGTTGGCATTGAGGTAGACTTTATCCAGTGCACCGGTGCGCTCATCCATGCGGCCCCAGCGGCAATACGCTGTTTCGTTGTTATGCAGCTGGTTGATCTTTTTGCGGTCCCGGCTCATGCAGAACTCCGGAAAGCCGTTCCACCACCAACCCATATCGACCGAAGCCTCCAGCAAGTAACGCTCGAAGGTGGTATCGGTTAAGAAATTGTAGATTTCGTCATCGTCGATCTCTTCATCCGAGTTCAGCGAGGCCGTGGCCATTACGCCACCGGCAACCCAGAGCGCTGCTTTGTCGGCGATCGCCTGGGGGATGATGGTTGACTTGCTGGCCAGCTCAATAATTTTCTGGGGATAGTCATTACCCTCACCCCAGAACGTAATTTTATCGTCACCGGGCGAAAGCATCCGGCGCTTGACTGGCTCAGTGGGCATCACGCCCAGTTCAGCGGGTGAGGTGGGCGTCCCTTTCACGGTAGGGAATCCTTTCAGTGAAACAACCGCCCGAGCCGCTGGCAATAGAGCGATATTCCCCGCATCGTTTAGTGTAACTTCACTCATCGTACCGACTGACCGTTAACTTCTAGGATTAAGTGGAGGTGGATTTTGCGCAGCTGATCGCTGCCAACAGCCCGGATCAGCCGGGTCCATTTAGCTTTGAGCGTTCGTTTGGCCTTCTTTTTGGGGCCAACCTGCTCGAATTGTTCGGTTTTTGTAACCCGACCGCCGTTGACGTGCCAGACGGCCTTTTCATAGCGAATGATCTCGCCACCGGTGCCTTTGTCTTCGTCAGCTGTGCAAAAAGCGATGGCGAAGGGTATAGGAACCCCCCGCGCATCGCAGCTTTCGATGATTGCCAGAGCCTCCTGCCAGGAGAGTAGTGTCGTCGGACGTGTGGCAGACTTACGGTTTACATGGCTCATCGTCGTTTAAGTGAAGCGTTCGGGTTACGGACCGAAATAGGGCGGCAAGTTGCGCCCACAGCGGGGCGAAAAACAGGACAACAATCAATCAGCGTGCACCGCTAATCTCAAAATTGAAATGGCTACCTTTAGGCATGGCAACGTTTAACACCAACAACGCCCTGCGTTTGCTGCTTTACGAGGAAGAATACCTACAGTACTGGCTCGATGCCGGCTACACCAAAGCGGACCGCGCGCGGACCCGGCATCGATTTAAAAATGATCAGCTGAGTCTGGACTTGATTGAGGAGATGCTCGACAAGTGCGGCTTCAAAGTCGCGCAGGAGAAGAAATGGAACAAACCCCAGAAAAAGCTGTGAGTTTGATTCAATCACCTGGCATGATTGGCCCTGCAATTCTGAAAAAACCCAGAAAAACGCGCAGTTTCCGTTTTACGCTTTTTTGAGGGTTAACCGTCGTGCGCTCAGATGAATAGCAGTGAATCGCGTTTCAAATTTGATACGAAAATTTTAGCCTGTTTTTCAACGATTTTCGGCTAAATGGCTGATTTGTAAGGGTCGCTTGCCTGAAAATAATGGTATATCAACTTTTCCCGGTTTCCTGACCCCGCTACGCACTACCGGTGAGTGCAGTTGCAGGGGGTGGCGGGGGTCGTGCATATATGATTGGGCCTTCGACCGGGCCAAATAAAAAGCCCAGCCTTGAGGCTGAGCTTATCGTCATGCTTGCAGTCGATCTTGTAGTCTAGTTACCAAAGACAGCACCCAATAGGTCGGTCTTACCAGGCTCCACAATGGTTAGATACCAGAACACGGTATCCATTGCATCGGTATAGTGGGTGGTCTCATCCTGGGGTACTTCATCGACGTACTTCTCATCCGTCTTATCTTTCTCAAAGCCATTCCTACCCTCTTTGACCTTTGCATTGCCCATTGCCTTCACAACCTTACGCATGTTCTCCCGGTTGAAGCGTTGCTTGGCAAAGCGGGTGTCGATCTCTCTGAGGCACCAGCCCCAGGCCAGGAACCTGGCATCGTGCGAGGGTACTTTCGAGAAGTACTTGGTCTTGACCTTCCAGCCAGCAGCCTTCAGTCCTTTGATCACTTCATCCGCATAGGTCATCGGGGACTTACCATCCTTACCAACAGCTGTAGGGTCATACACATAGGTAAGCTGCTTTTTGTAGAAATAGCGGTAATACTCCACAAACCGGGCTACTACATCCTGTACCTTATCGGGGTACAACACATCAAAGGATTTGAGGTACCTGACTTCATCAAAACCTGATTTATTCATCAGGTGTAGTTTTGAAAAACGCTGGCCAACAACAATACCGTTAAAGCTGCTACCATAGTCCATTCCGATGGTGAGCGGCTGGTTATGGTCCAGATCCGCATCCTTCCGGCAGTCATTGTACGATTCCCCCGCTATAACCCGTTTGTCGACAAAATTGTAATCCGTCGCGTCGTACTGGTGATGGTGCTGGTCAAAGTCCGGATAGAAGCCGTTATCGACGCCATCCTGCTCTTTATTAAGAATAAACGCATCGAAAGCGCTGGGCTTAAACATGCGTTTCTTTTCCCTAAAATAAGCCAGGCCCAACGCGTGCACGTTGGCAAAGCTGGAAGCGGCTGCATAATGGACCAGCCCTTTACGAAGCTCATTCAATTGGCGCTCGTAGCTCTCGATCCGTTTGAGCCGGGCCGCATTGCGCGCGCGGGTTTTGAGCCGCAGTCGTTCATTGTAAAGCTCAAGCTGAATAGCCAGAATCAACTCGATGGCTTTCTGGTGGTGTGGCTTGAGTGACTCTTCTCTGTCCTTTAGAATCCATTTAGCCTCCCGCTCGGTCGGCATATCGGTGGTAAAGGTCACGCTGTGATGTTCCGGGATATCGCCATAACGTTCGTAACCGCCCCGGTTAATGGCCATCACTTCCGAATCGAGTTTATCCTTTTTAAACGTTTTGGCTTCGTCACCCAGAATAGCCGAGATGCTCATACCATTGGCAGAGCCGGGCCGGTCCTGGCTGACCATGCGAAGAACCGACACGCAGTCGGTTCCCGGATTACGCATAAAAATAGAGTGGTGCGGATCGAGCGGAGCGTTGTAGGGCAAACGCAAATTATACTTCTTATCAGGAAAGCGACCCTGCCAGAAATCGACGTTGCGCACGTAGCCCAGCGCTTCCATACCCTCCATGAGTTCGGGCAATGTGCGGTCCATGAGTTGCACATAGGTAGCGCCAATGACAACGATCGACGAACGCGCTAATTTCTTTAGCAACTGATGCAGTTTAGGAGCCAGCACACCCCGCGTTTTTCCGGTACCACGTCCGGCCACAACGGTGGTGTACTGCGCCCCGATCGCCAGACAAATCATCTGGAGATAGTTAAAGTGCATTCGTTTTTGCTCCCGTAGGTCTTCTTCAGGACTGATGGACGCCTTTGGGGCCGGAAGACTATCCCGGCGCATGAGTTGTTGATTCATGGCTATAAGGGTTCTTCGTCCTGAATTAAGAGCTCTCGCCGGGCGGCTTCTTCACCGATAAATTTGGCGACCGTTTCGAATAGTTTCGGGATTGGCTTAGCCCCGATCAGACGCGGGTCGAAATCGATTAGCAGTTCGATGTTTTTGCCCTGGTTGTCTTCTTTCTGCTCGACTTCATCACCGACGCCCATTTTCTGCAGGATCGCATCGCACTGAGCGACTACTTTATAATCTTCAGCTAGGGAAGCCTTCACGCGGTTATCCCGGATCTGGGCAACCAGCATGATGCGATCCCACTCCTTATTGGTTTTTTCCATCGATGCAAAAAACCGTTTCATGTTGCGCACGTCGCGCCAGGCTTGGGGTTCACTGACTTCACAATCTTTCATCAGAAAGTTGACCGTGAAGGAATCTGTTAGCGGTCGCTGGGTTAGGACAAACTCCCTGGCTTTCTTCCAGCGCAAGAGTTCAGCTTGCAGTTCAGGCGTAAGGGGGTATTTGTCCTCATCCTGGTACCACTTCATGATCTTGTCAAAGATCAGCTCGAAGCGGGCTTCTTCGGTTTTCATAAAAGCTACGGTTTAGCCCGCTCCGGGCGGGGGCGAATCATGGTTGCTCTTTAGCTCTAATTGTTGTTTACGGGCCAGGTACAGATCGTACTGGACTTGATAGGACTGACGTTGCTCAGGCGTCAGGTTCTTTTTCTTCAAATAGCCTTTATAGCGGCTCACATAGCTACGTGTATTGAGTAGGAGCGACCGCTGGTCGACGTCCTGTTCAATGGGTTGGGGTAAATAGCCGTACTGGGTAAAGAAATCCAGCTGACTGTATAGCTCATCAAGTTGAAGCGTCAGGCGTTTAACCTGGTAGGCGTATGGCCGGCGTTGGATCTGGGCCGCTTCACTATTGCCCAGGTGCTCATTGGCCCGAATCCAGGCTTTGGCATCCGTGCGCAGATCCATCAGCTGAAAGATCTGTCGACGAATACTTTGCACCGCTTCGGGTTCATCCGTTGGGGGCGTTTCTACGCGCAGCGGATTGGTCGTAACGACAACAACGGAATTACTCCCGGAGCCGTAATCCATCGACACCGCCAGGGGAGCCGAAGATTGTTTTGCTGCCAAGGGCGAAAGATCCGGCCCAGGCTGCAGCATACTATTCTGTTTGTTGCACCAGGCGGTTAGTTCAGTCTCTAACCGGTTACGGGTATACGCATCTTCGCCCATATCCAGAACACTCAGGGCAAAGCCAGTATAACCTGTTTCACGTAGCAGAATGAGACCAGCCTCGTAGTCGCCAGAGGATGTTAGCCAGGAAGTAATGCGCTCCAGCATGATGATTACTATAAAAAATAGCGGACGTAAAGACGGCCGCTATTTTTAGGTAGATTCGGTTAAATCGTTTTTTGGACCTTATCCCAGCCAAGCCGATCCAGCAACTCAAGAAGCCCCAGATTATCGGTTAGCTGCTTAATGGTGTAGCTCCGCTGCAGCAGCGGGATGTATACTTCCGTTACACCCTTTTTGATACCGACCAGCTTATAGGTTGCTGGACCCAGCGGTGTGGAAGCTACCTCCGTCACCACCGGGGCTTTGTCTCCAGGCTGCATCTTAAGCTGGATCAGCGGCCATCGTGATGGTCGACGCTTTGTACTTGATCTTGTTAGCGGCAAAGCAGCTATACTTGAAGTTCCAGCCACGTCCGTCACCCGAGTTCTTGGTTGCATCGTACTCCGGCATGATCTGAACCTGAAAATCAGCATCACCTACCTGGAAGAGTTCAGGAATACCTGGTACGGGGACCAGCGCAATCCAGCGCTCGTTTTTAGCATCGTTGGCGAATGCTTCGATTTCATCCGATTCACCAGGGTGATAAAACTCACCTGTTACGTCGAAGCTGTTGCGGTCAGGACCGCCCAGGGGTGAATACTTCACCGTACCCGTATCTTTCGTTACGTACAACTCAATGAAGCCTTTACCCACTGGGAATGTATGCGCTTCAGTGATGTTGTATTTTCCAGCAGCTGGCTTCTGAAGAATCAGAAAGTCCAGAAAAGGCGCTAACAAAATACGCTGGGCCGTACCACCCATCCGGCTCACTTTACCCGGATCTTTGATTGATTTATAGGCCATCGGTTAATCCTGTTTTTCGATTAAAAAGCCCGCCTGAATGCTAACAAGCTCCTTTTGAAGTCCTTTATTGCTGATCAGATCAGCCACCGTGTAGGTCTCACCTTTGTACTTGAAAGACTTGGCGTGCACCTCAAATTTTTTCTTGTTCACTTCGATGATGGGGTGAGACGACGGTTTGGTCTCCAGTTCATTCACCCGCGCCTGCAGCGAAGTAATCGTTTCTTTCTGGCCGGTGATGACGCTAGCTGCTTCGCTAAGTGCACCAGCGGCATCGTCTTTGGCTTCGAGGGCAATATCCAAGGCGTCTTTCGTAGCCTGATGCGCATTCTTCTCAGCCTCCAGCTGAGCCAGAAGTGACTCCACGGTCACCTCTGGCCCTTCCCCCGCAGGGGATTCTTTTATTTCAGACATGTCGGTTTGTTATCGGTGAGTTAGGGTATAAAAAGTAAATCGGTAGGACTACCGACTACTCCTGATCATTACAGAAAATAAGCTCAGGTAAGATGAAGCCAACGCCATACCACCAGTCGGTTAGAATGTTGACCTGACGCTTATCAGCCTGTACGTCGAAACGCTTCTGGTTCTGGGTCTTTTTCTTCAGGACAATGCTGTTGTCCTTTGGCGTACAGAAAATACGGCTCTTGCCTTGCATCGACGCCCGGCCTACGATCGTGATATTGGTATCTTTAACCGTATCGTTGAGCGCGTTATCGACTGTGTCCTTGCCATATACTTTGCGCAAACCACGACGGTAGCGTTTTTTCAGACGCTCGTTCATGTTGAGCTCCATTGGCTGGCTCCAGTACTTCTCATCGATCTGATCGCACAAATCCTCGACATACTCAACCATTTCAACCTCATCGGTTGGTACGACGCCCATCGTAATAGGTGTGGTCCGCGTGCCAGCAATATGCTGTTTGATGATGGTCAAGAAACCGTCCATACCAGCACCAGCAGCACCTACTACACCAGCTGTTGGCTCAACGCGTACACCTTTGCCGATTTCGAGCGTTTCCATATCGTCTTCAATCTGGTTGACGATCTGCTGCTCGATCCACCAACGCACAAACGGCCAATCCTTCGGACTGACGTTGTTATCGGCCAGAAAACCTAGCCAGCTGGCTTCCAGATCGTGCGGAGTTTCCGAGGTGTCCACTTTGTGGTGGAACATCTTAATTTGCACCGGATCAAAAGCGAGTGGGTTGATGGGCGTAAAGCCTTTTTGATACGCCTGTACCAGCCGGCCAAAGGAAACCTTACCCGCCTGCCAGATCGTGTCGTCAGTCAGCTGGGTGGTGAACATACTTTCGGAGGCCAACTTCCGGCGCAACACCTGGTAAAGTCGGCTAATGTTTTGTCCCCGATCCTGGTAATACGCACCATATTCGGTTACTACATCCTGAATATCCATTTTTTAGAAAGAGTTACGGAATTATAAATTGATTGGTTATTTGCGCGAAGCCGCGTTTTATTTTGTCTGCGATGCGGCAACGTTGTCCCACAGCCAGCTGCCTTCCAGGGATTTGTTATGAGCTAGGTTAGCGATCGTTTTGTCTGAATCGCTCTGCTCACCCGAATCCGCCTGGACTTCGTTTTTCTTTTGCACCTGCGTTTTTTCGGCTGCGTTCATCGCGCCGTATTCTTCCGCTTTTTCTTTAAATTCATTACGCTCGGTGGTCAGCGTACTGACTTTGTTATTAGCCGTCGTTAGCTCATTGGTCAAACGAGTTACTTCAGCCGTAGCCGTTGCCAGGGCTGTGGCATCGCCAGCGCCTTTATTGGCATTCTCAACAGCGGCATCGAGTTGGGACTGTGAAACGATGGCCAGTCCGGGGTAGGCGGCATTCAATTCGGTATTGATAGCCTCCAACTGAGCGTCGGACAAATCGGCTGCAGCCGTACCTTTCACCGCTGCCAGAGCGGATAATTTTACGTAACCTAACATGGTTGTACGGGGGGTTGTGTTTGAAGTTGTCGTAGAAAAAGATTTGAACGCTGATTTCAGATCAGCAATACCGTCGATCAGACCGTTCTCCAAGGAATCGGTACCATTGAATAATCGACCCTTGAGTGCGGCTTCATTAATGCCAGGCCGGCGCGCTAACACGTAATCGATGAAGCGCTGGGCTTCGGAATCAGCGGCCTGCTGGAGTAATTTGAAATTACCGTCAGCCGCCTGGCGAAATTCTTCGTTTTTCTGGGTCGACTGTTTAGCGTAAAGCTCTTTGGTCACGATACCCATTTTATCAAAGTACTTGCTCCAGTCCTGATAGGAGATCAGCGTACCAATCGAGCCAGCCCGGTCGTTTGGCCGGCTGGCATAGATGGCATCACAGGCGCAGGCGACCATGTAGTGGGCCGAAGCGGCCATCCCGTAGTCGATAAAAGCAAACGTCGGTATGGGTGAAGCCTGGATCTTATCCGCCAGTTTATTGCCGGCGTTAGCGGCCCCACCTGGACCATTGATCCGCACAATCAGCCGGGCTGCATTGGGATCGGCATAGATCATGTCCAGCTTCGCGCACAGGTAATTCACGTAGTAGTCGTAAATCACACCCGTGATGTTAAGGATAACGGTACTACCTTCTTTCTGCGCAGCCGGGTAGTAGATCCAGTTCGGATCAGCGTAGTGAATTGGATCTTCGTCAATCTCCAGCGCAAGCACCCCATTGCCCGAAACAAGCTGAGCCAGTAACATGGTGCCGGCTTCGCGTTCAATAAGCCAGGGCTGGGCCATAAAGGCCATCAGATCGAGATTGTGTCTAAGCATACGCAGAGCGCTGGGTGGAAGTCCCTTTGAGGTTGAGATCATAGCCACGCTGGCCCGGTACGTCGGGATCAGTGCCCAGTTCGTGGCTGAAGGTGAGTGCCTCGTCGGGCAGACCCACAATGCGAACAAGTCCGCTGTTATCAGTAAAGCGGACGATTAATTTTTCGTAAGCAAACAGAGCATCGATAGCCGCAGATTTGACGGCATTATCGTCAGGCGAAAAGCCCTTAATTTCGAAGGAGTATAAACGACCGTTATCGGTGTGCTGGCTACCCATGCGGTACTGGAGCGTACCCTGGGTGCAATAGATACGCGTCCAATCGAAGCCGGCTTTGAAGGTAATAGCACCAGGGACCTGCGTAGGCTCGACCCCCACAGCCGCCACTACATCAAGCCACCTGCCTCCGCCCGGATTCCATTTGCCACTGCGTGCTATCTCGCTCATGGGGCAAGATTACGAACTCAGCATCCGGCGAAACAGGACAACAATCAATCGGCATAACGGGCGTGCTGTCAGCCGCCAACGAACCTGAACACATCGACCGGCGATTCCGGGCGTAATAACGAAGGGCGGTTTGCAAACTCAGTTCCTCCTCGGTAATGCCGTAGCGATTCAAAAACCGCTCGACTGAGGCTTTGATGCCCATCCCGTAGCTCATGCGCAGGGTGACTTCTTCGGCCATTTTTTCGAAGAACATCTGGCGGACGAAATCATTAAAAACCGAGATCTTCTGGGGCGTCAGTTTGGCTCCGGCTCCGTAGCGTTGCACCCAGGCGGGAATACCAATCGTCAACTCGGCTGTTAGCCGGCTGTACTTGCGGGGTAGGCGCGTATCAAAATGACAGTAGCGATCCAGGCTGTTGTAAAGAAAACCAGCGTAGGGGTTCGAATAGCCGCCTAGCGTAAAGGGCTCTGTGTTGTACTGAGAAGAAAGGAATTTTAAAACCAGCGGATAAACCGGGATCGTAAACGTTGACAAAGGCGAAGGGGTCATTATGCTGAAGCGAGTGGGGGTTAACTGGAGCGAAGCTAGTTACCCTTTACCAGTCGATACAGGACAACAATCAATCGTGTTTCGTTAACACCCTAAATTTAACAACTGTGACGCATTTGTACGGTATGATATAATGAAAATATATTCTTTGCCTTGGTAGTTCTAAAAAAACGTTAGGCTGCTCAATTATGGCAGCCTAACGTTAAGTATCTCCAGAAACGAAAAGTTAGTGATACCGCAAAAGTTCAAGACTTTTTATGGTGCCGAAATGTACTCCTCGTAGGGATGGGGGATGAATGCCTGATCGATGCAGTACTGGATGATCTGCTCATCGCTGGGTATCTTCCAGACTGAGGAATCTTCAACAAGTACCGCTTCAATAACGCTATTTGGCACAATAGCAAAGCCCATTAGCGCAGTAATCATGGCCGTCAAATCTTTAATCAAGAGTTGATAACCCAGACGCTTCTTGTCGTTTTTGATCCATAGACAGAATCCATCCCGGTAAATTTCGTAGTCAGTAAGGTTTAATCGAGTTGCGAATAACTCGCTGCGGATTTTAAACAATGCGGCCATATTACACGATTTCTTCAGTCTCATACCCCCAGTCCTCCAGTTGAGTCAGCAGTTGTACTACTGCCGTCATGTCGGGCCGTTGGGAGATAAAATTTCCCCACAGCGTTTTGAAATTGGCATACCGATCACCTTCGCCTACAAAATCCTCGCTCAGCTGATCAAGCTGCTGCTGGGTCAACTCAGCCAGGTTCTTAAAAACAGGTTCCTCGTACAGATCAGAATGGATAAGCCGGGACTGATCAATCCTCTTTTTAATCTCCTTTGGTGATTGCTTTACCGAAAGCGCATGTTCACTAATAAGATTCACGCACGTGCTGTCACCTAAATCAGCTAATTGAGATATGGACGATGGCATCACGTAAACTATTCTGTCGTCGTGCAGGGTCAATTCAATGAGATTGTACATGGTTGAGTAAGTTGAAAAGTTTACGATTCATTAGACCATTCCTGACCAGCTAGATAAGGAGCTACTAGATTGCGGCCCGACCAGTCCTGGCGGCTACAGGCATCTTCTAAAATGTCCTGTGGGCAGTGCTGGCATAAATGGGATACTTTATTCATATCCTTATCGCACAGATCCGACCATAAAACGTATAGGTTAGTCCCCCTAATGGTTGTTGCTTGCTCAAGCATTCCAATGATTGGGGCTGATATACTGACATAAGAATTGTAAAGTTGAATAAGGAATTGCATGGCTCCGGGATTACCGTTAGCCCAACTGATTAATTTTTGCATGCTGATTTATTCGATTAATCGACCTGGTTGCTTTAAATTTTGTGTCGCTTCATATACCCACCCTGTCACGGTTCCTACTTCTACATTGAGAAGGCTACCGGATTGGTAGTTGATAATGGCCTGATCGAGTTTGCCCAGAAATGAGCGTTGGAAGGGAGATAGGCAATCTCTTTGCATATCTTCATGTAAAGCTTTGGCAACAGCCACAGGCATGCTAACCGCATATTCCTTTTGAGCAGACTTACCACCCCAGGACAGTATGCGCTCCATATTCCAGGTTTTGGCGTACTGGATGATCACCAGTTGCGAAACAGTTCGCTGGGTTAAGGGTAGCTGCTGAACACCTTTGAACGTGTGTAGGTAGCTGATCAGACCCGCGCACTCACTGGGGAAAATTTTAAGCGTGATCTTTGCCATGCGCTAAACGGGTCTGGTGTGAAATGCCTGAATCTTCACTCTGAAAAACTCCTGTACCTGTCCATGAGGATGACCTTCGCGCAGTAGCTTTTCCATGTATTTCATCAGTGCATCCTCGTTTTTGAACGTCCGGCTTGGATCGAAGGGGTCTTTTACAGCTGCCTGCTTACTGGAATCAGGAATGATAGCTGTTCCGTTTGGAGCGTTAGACTTGCCACCCGTGGGGAACATTTCGGTACCATAGTTATAGACAATCGGGTTGTAGAGATCTTTTAAAAACTTCATCAACCAGGCTTCAGTAATTATCACTGGCTCAGGCATGAACCGGGTACCGTACAAGCTCATCAGCTTCACGCTATCATTATCGTCATCCGAGAAATTGCGATAGAAATCGATTCGGTATCCTTCAACGATGTACTTGGGCTTTAGCCGAGTAATACAGTTCAGAAGCAGTTCCTGCTTATTGGCCTTTTCAGCCATTCCGAACGGCTTTGAGTAGCCGTAAAGGGTTTGCAGGCGAGGCCGGTAGATCTTCCAGCTGTAGGTAGAGCCGGGCCGTTCAAACTTGCCAAAGTTCTTGATAAACGTACTTGAATTTCCCTCCGATGGCTGTTGAGTTTGGGGCTGGACTTCTGGATTAAAAACGGGTTGGACAAGTTGTCCGATAGACGTTGGTCGGTTACTTCTTGGGCTTTCCATAACAAAATAATATTTGGGAGGGACACAGGCTAGTAGGTGCGTTTTAAGGCTTCCTGTGGGATTTGTTGGCAGAGATGGGGCCGGTCGCGTTTTTCGATTTTTTTCGCGCATTGTACACTTGTACAGATGTACATTGTACATATTTCCGGTACATAGAACATCTTAAAAGTTTCTCTTACTGAAGGGTGCACTTTCAGTGCCTTTACAGTACAGTAAAACCGCACTTAAAAAATAGCCGCTTAGCTATTAGGGCAATACTTTCTCCGGTCGGCTCCTGAAAATCTTTTTTTTCAGTGCGTAGCGGTTACGGGATGCGCGTGAGCAATTAGACCGATCCGATTTGCAACTCAGACCAGGCATCCTGGGGCGATATGTGGCCTCACGTAGTTACGTAGGGACAAAAAGGTACTGGGCGAAGGTTTTTCGCATGATGATACGTTCGTTAAAGAGGCACGAGTTGTGCCTGGCGGCAGGGAGCCGGACTCGAACCGACAACCGCAGCATTTAAAGTGCTGTGCTCTACCAATTGAGCTATCCCACCGTGTGTAAACTACCGGGCCAGATCGGGCCAGCCCGGTAGTCTGCTTCTATCCACACCATTACCTCCTTTCAGGTTCAACCAATCGGAGGTCTACCATAACAGGGTAGATCGTTTGTCAGCCACGTGGCTGAGCCAATGTCTTGCTGATAGGGCATAATTGCCTACCTTTGCCCGTTGCGTTTCCGCAATAGTTAATTATGAGATTACTTTACAGCTCTCTGCCCGTGGTAGCGGGCTGTTTTATTTGCTACCAAACAGATCCAGCTGGTTTAGCTTAGCCAGCTTACCAAACCTCACTTTCCAAGCATTGTCAGCCCGATCATAAGCGAAGTGACACCGTGGGCACATCGCCATCAACTGCTCGTCTGTCGTCTGCTCAGGCATCCGGTTCAGGTGCGCCGTCTGGAGCTTCACTTTCTTTCCGGTTACCGGGTGCGGCTGGCCATGCTCGGCTCCGCAGCCCTTCACCTCGCATCGACCACCCGCCCGAATGAATCGGATGCGATGACTGATCTGTTTCCAGTCAGGCGGGTAGCGTTTGCGATCAATAGCCATTAGCCTAACTCCGTCATGCCGTCCAAACCACGACGGCGGTTTAGCTCCTGCTGAATCCGGTTTGCCACATCTTGGCACCAGAGAATAGCTCCCTGACCGATTAGCGTATTCACCCAGTGCGAACCGCTGATGGTGTTAATTCGCCACTCGATTACCACCAATGAATCATCCAGTACTGGCGTTGGTACCTCGCTGTCAACCAGACCGGTATCGACTATGTCCTCGACTGTACGCATGACGCTTTATATTCTGTTTGTGCCAACGTATGTTGCTGTTGGTAAGCCAGATACAGGCTAGTATTAAACTCAGCACAAGAATTTCATACAGCCAATGGGCGTGCAGCTGTAGCCACTCAATTAGTTTGATCGTTTGCATGATCGGTTCGTAAGATCTTGGTACTGGACAACATAGCCTTCATTACTGCCTTCAAACTCATCTTCAGCGTAAATACCGAAACGTCCTTTAATCTGCTCGTGCCGTGCGTGGCCAGCCAGCGCAGTTCCTTGCTCAGATACTTTCTGAGTAGCTTATAGTGCTTTGCTTTAAGAATAAACTGGGTACTGTCGGGAGAAGAAGGCCGGTCGGGATCTCGGCAGGGAAGTACTAATTGTAGCTGCAGAAGTTCAGGGAGCGTACAATCAAACGGTGTGTAGTTGATAGCTGGCAGATACGATGTTTGCTGGTAATCTTTATTGATCAACAGGTGCAAACAATGAAAACCTAATTGAACATTATAATCTATATCGAGCACCGCACTTTGAAAACCAAGCGGTTTAGGACTGGTAAACTTGGCAATACGTGCCGGGCTTAAGTGAGAAAACATACGTCGGGCCAGGATCGAGGCCAGTGACTGGGGTTGATTGTTCTGCGTTTCCATTTTATAGTTATTATGAGAAAATTGGGTAATGCGTTACTGACCTTCCGCCTGCGGAACGGGCCGAATAAATTCTTTAGCCTGGGGGAAGGGGGGATCAAGCTGCGCGTCGACGAAGTGCTTATTAACGTCACCCATCAGCCTGTTAATGATACCGATCATCTCGACCGCTTCGATACCGATTTGCTCAAAATCAAACCAGATCCGGCCCTCTTTCTGAGGGTCTTTATATAATCCGACCAGCAGTACGCCGTCGGCTTTCAATGACTCTATAGCGTGTTGCCCTAAACAGTGGAGGTGATACTGGTGGTAGATCTCCTCTTGCTTCTGTTTGTTGATAGCGTCTTGGTTCTTAGAATCCATAGCGAGGAGTAAGGCTTTTAATGATAATCGGATAAACGCCTTTCGCATCTACGACATAGATGTTACCGAATCGCTCCGGGTCGGTAATGTCAGGCTGTACAAACAGCCGCTGGCCTACGCGGTAACTCTCCAGGCTGGCCAGCGGTAGCTTTAAACCAACTTCGATTTGAGCCGGTACGTCGATGAAAGCCTGTACCAAAACGCTGTCGGGTGTTTCCGAAAAGCGAGTAATTGTTTTGCTACCGCAGCTACTAAGAGCCAGGCAGAGAGCGGAGAAAAATAAAATTTTCATATATCCATTCACATTTTTGGTCTAACTCTTATTAACCACTCCGAACATCGGAGCTGTATCAGGCATGTGCGCAATGAAGATGTCCCGGACTGGGGCCTTCACCTTGTGCAAATTGTAGCCATGTTTACTAGCCGCATCGAGCCAGTACCTGAAAACACCCGCTTTTTTGAGAGCCAGGATGATTTCTGCACGTAAAATGGGATTCGCATCTTGATAAATATCCCAGAGTTTATTCTTACGCGTGGTTGGTTTTGAAGCGGTTGTTTCCATTGCTATAGCCTAGTTTGCAGTAACTATTAAAGTTCTAATAGCCAATACATTTTGCAGCGTTTAGCACAATTATTGGCGTCAATTACTAATTTTGGTACTCATTACAACTTAAATCGGTAATGCAATACTAGATTTTATTGGAACTGATTCCAAATTTTGAATCAATAAAATTGAAATAAAAAATGCACGTTAATATTTAAACGCTGATTTTCAATGGAATACAATTTCGGAGAGAAGGTTGAGCGGTTACTAAATGAGAACGGAAAGACAAAAAAAAGTCTTTACGACCATCTGAAAATGACCGCAAATGGTTTCGATGGGATGCTTAAAAACAACAGTATCTCTGCCGTTAGGTTAGCGCAGATTGCAGATTTTTTTGGAATGCCAATTCTATATTTTTATGGAACGGATAGCGCTCAAAGTGATATCGTAGAAGATTTTGGCGACCAAGTAACCAGAAGAATGGCTCAAAACATTGAGGAAATTAAACATTTGTTTGAGGAAGAACTCCGAGTGAAAAATCAGCAGATAGCTGGATTGCAGCGAACGGTTGATGCTTTAGTGGGAAAGTTTGAGGGTGATACCGATCAACCGACTTCGAACTACGAAGCTGCTCAGGAAAATGCTAAACGTGCCTATTTACAACTAGGACTTGCTCTTGTAGATGCACCTCGGCAACTTGCCCCTAAGCGACCAATCGTGGCTTCAAAGTAGGCATCACCCCGTTAACCTAAGCGGTTAACACGGTTATTAAGAAGAGGTTAGATAGTTAGGGTCAAATCCCTCGCTCTCTGCTAATGATAAGCGTAACGCTGTGAAAAACAGTTAGTTACGCTTTCTTGTTTTTAGGTGTTGCAATGTCGTTTTAACTGCTGCCACAACCCTTCTTTTTACGCGTACTCATAGGCTATTTGTCAAACGGAACCTCCTAGAGACATCACTCGCTGAATTTAATCGTCACATCGCCTTACCTGGTTATGTTGACGGTAGGCATTTCGGTCTCCCGGCCCGCAAGCATATAGTCAAAGCATAGAACGGGGGGCAACTGGTAACTTTATAAATCAGACAAAAAAGCGTTGCCTGGCTGCCTAATAATGCGTATTTTTAATGGAGAGCAAGTGGGTCTAAATACGATGTTTGTTGCGGTACAATGAAGGATTCAGTGATTCGGCCCGGTGATCGGGTGGTGGTTATTCGCATGGTTCGTGGCTACGACCGGGGTACTTACTATGCGACCGTGGTACGCTGGACCGATGGCGGGCGGATTACGGTTCTCTCGGACAACGTTAGGAAAGGGGGTAAAAGTGGTTTCACCCGATAACGTCAAGAAGCGGTGATTACCTACGGATTTAACCAACAGGTTAAGGTTTGACTACGACTGATATTAAACTTGTCGATATAAGCAATCAATTACCGAATCTTGACTTAATAAGTGTAAATAAAAACTGCCCGGCTCAGCTTGAAGTCGGGCGGTTTTTTTGTTGGGCTATGTCTTGCCAAGCGATGGACAGGGAGCGGCTTACTTAAAGTAAAACTTTACTTGTTGTGATAATGCTACCCAGCAGAACAAGCCCTTTTATAGTTGTAGAAGGGCTTGTTTTACCGCCATTTGGGAGAAATGTTATGGTTTTTGGGCGATTTGTTATCGTCCGATGGCTTGGCTCTGGTCTACTTTTGTCTCGCAGCGCAAGCGGGTGCTGACCTGCATCAAGCGGTTGTATACCCTTACGTTTTACTAACTATTTTTTTGGCGGGCAGGATCACTAACCCCCTGCACCAACGCGTATGAAAACACGATTTACTCGTAAAGCCCGGCGGCTAGCAGCTTGCTGGCAATGGGGACTAGCACTGCTTCTAGGCGGCAGTGTAGCCACAGGCGTTCAGGCCCAGAACTCCGGATCGGTGACCACCACCCAGAGCTTTTCCTATACCGGCCAGATCGAAACATGGATGGTACCGACGAGTGTTACCTCCTTAACCATTGAAGCGAAGGGGGCTGAAGGGGGGGACATTGTCAACTCGATAGTTTCGGCGGGCAAAGGCGCCATCGTGATGGCCCAGATAATCGTTACGCCGGGTCAATCGCTGAGTATCCTAGTGGGTCAGCGCCTGGATGGGCGAGCTGCCGGGGGCGGTGGCTCGTTCGTGGTTGGTCCGGGTAGTCCAGGTAATCCTACCCCCCTAGTGATCGCCGGTGGCGGCGCGGGGGCGGCGGATCTCGATTCTCCGACCAAGCACGGCCGAACCACAAATGATGGTGGTGGTGGTGGTACTGCTGGTGGTAGTGGTGGTACTGCTGGTGGTGGTGGTAGTGGTGGTAGTGGTGGTGGTGGTGGTGGGCTCCTGGGTAATGGTACTGGTGATGGTGGTGGCAAAGCCTTTATCAACGGAGGAGATGGCGGCTCTAGTGCTAGTATAGGTAGTTTTGGTGGTGGTGGTAGTGGTAATGGTACTGGTGCTGGTGGTGGTGGTGGCTACTCTGGTGGTGGTGGTGGTGGCTTCTCTCGTGGTCGTGGTAGTAGTGGCGGGGGGGGCGGCTCGTTCACGGCGGGTACTCGGCTGTTTGAACGGAGTGGCGCTACCGATGGTAACTCGGGCGATGGCCTAGTTACCATCACTTATGTATCCCCTTGTACGCCCTTCACCGTCAACCTGCTCGATGATAGCCCCCTGACCTGCGTCAAGAAAAGCGTCACACTCACCACCACCCGCGGGCCTACCGGGGCAACCTATGCCTATAGCCCAGGCGCTCAGGCTAGCTCAACCAGCAGTGCCACCGCTACAGTGACCAACTCGGGTCCCTATAGCGTCACGGTAACTGTACCCGGCGGCTGCTCGGCCACGGCCACGACGAACGTTACCAGTAACACCATTGCTCCAGCGGCACCCCTCATTGCTACCCAGTCGGGCGGGCCTTACCCAGCAAATGTGAGCAGTCTGACTATTTCTCAAAATACGGGCAACGTGATCCTGGCCGTTTCGGGTTGTCAGGACGGTACTATCAACTGGAACGGAGGCAACAGCCCCACGTTGGCGGTCTCAACGGCTAACCTGGGCACGCAAAGCTTTACGGCTACCTGCACCAGTACCCAGAACGGCTGCACCAGCTCCATCGGCACCGCCACGGTGACGGTCGTTGCGCCCACGCTCAAAGTACTTTCACGTGATCCTGATAATGGGCTCTTGAACACTAACACGCTCAAGCCCTATCTGTTGCTGCAAAATGCGGGCACTACGCCCATTCCCTACAACACCATCACCCTACGCTATTGGCTGACGACCGAGGATAATGTCGGTCTGGTCTTCCAGAAGAACTACGTGCAGATTGGGCCAAACAACCTCAACCTGCGCTACGTACCACTGGCTACTCCCCGTCAGGGGGCCACGGGCTACATCGAGTATAGCTTCACTGCGGGGGCGGGCAGTCTGGCACCAAACGGCGATTCGGGACCGCTGGAAGTGCAGGCCAACAAGCAGGATTACAGTAACTTCTTCCAGGGCGACGACTATTCCTATAGCACCAACGGCAGTTATACGCTCAACCCCCGCATCACGGCCTACCAGAACGGCACCATCTTCTATGGTCAGGAGCCTACTTCTGTCAACTCGCAGACGGCGGTGCAGGTCTATTCAGCGCCCAAAGAGGGAATCACTGCTTATCAGGTGCAGCCCCGGCTGGAACTACGCAACACGGGCAACGTAGCCCTGTCAGTCCCTGATTTTCGATTACGCTACTATTTTACCTCCGACAACAACCAACCAGCCAACGTCTATGTCGATTATGCCGACATCGGCGCGGCCAACGTGCGAGCCCGGGTGATCAAGTTACCCGCGCCAGTCGGCGGAGCTGACAGCTACGTCGAGTTGCGCTTTACCGGTGGCCCCCTGACGCTCAATCCAGGCAGTAGCTTAGGAGCCATCGATCTACGGATTGTGCGATCAGACAACGGGCTTTTTGATCAAAGCAACGACTACTCCTATGCGCCTAACTACAGCGGTCTGGGGCTGAACAATCGCATCACGGTGCTGCTCAACAACCGGCTTATATTTGGCACTCCTCCAACGGGTGCACCGGCCCGGGTAGGGTCTGATGAGCGGGTCGGGTCGTTGTCGGTGAAGGTGCTGGGTAACCCCGTAGTCGGTCAAACAGCCGAGGTCGAGATAAGCGGTGTGAGTGGTCAGGATGTACAGCTGAAGCTAGTCGATCTGCAGGGTAAAACGCTGCACGGTCAGAGTATCAAGCAGGCTGGTTTAGTGGAACGGATCAGTTTACCAGTGGGTAACGCCCAGGGCATTCTCTTACTGGATGTGAGCACAGCAACCCAGCGTCAGCAGGTCAAGCTGTTGCGGCCCTAGGATAGTCAAAAAACTAGTCCATAAGAAGCCCGGCTAGTCTCCCCGCTGCCGGGCTTCTTATAGGTATAAAACCCGTAAAGCCACAATCGTCACACAAACGGTAATTATTGGCTAGACAAGCCTAGACGTGATTTTAGGAATAGGCCTGTCATTAAGCTAGAGGTTGGGGCTGTGTCATTTATTGGCTCTGGTGGGCTGAATTTTATGATTAATAAGGCGTATTGACCCGTATTTGTTACAATTCGGATAGTGTTTGGGCGATTTTGGATAGTTGCACCCCTAGCCTCGGTTTATCTTTGCTGCCGCTTCCCAGGACATTTGTTGATTCATATGTACAGGAATTAATGATTGATAAGGCGTAGCTAATGAGGTCACGTTCAGCTAAAACAGCCTCATTTTCGTTACTGTATATATGTAAATACTAGTATATTTGTATGTGTACGAGACGCCATTTTTTTAACCCTTTGGCGTAAAAGTATGTGAGTAAAATCTATAGGTTCTATCAATCAAATCAATTTAGTAATAGTCAAGACAACCAAGTACGTTTATGAGAAAAATTTCTACGTCTTATCTTTTTGCCAATCTGTGTCTGCTCATTAGTGGACTGGCATTAACCTTTTCCGCATACGCGCAGACTAATTATCCTGAAGGCAACGATTTTCCGGGCATTGCGGGCGCACCCATTTATACACTAAATCAGGCGGGCGACTATACCTTCTCGGGTACGGTTCAAACGCCAAATGACCAGCAGGATGCATTCAAGGTAGTTATACCAGTTGGCTTTAAGGTAACGAAAGCGGTCCTTCAGGCTTCTGGAGGGAACAGTCAGCAACAGCCAACCGGCTTTATTTCCTTTGCCGACAGCTACCCCGGCTACTCGGCGGCTACTTTTTCAAACAGCAGTGGCGTAAACGCCACCCGCACGGGGGACTTGGGACCCAATTCCGAGAGTAATCCCTACATTGGTCTTGCTTCAGTTGATTACAGTGTTGGAACAAGCTGGTCAATTCGGGTTACGGTAGTATCAACAGGTGGAGGAAGTACCTGTACCAATCCAACCCTACCCACTATTACCACCACACGAACCGCAATCTGTGCCGGAACCACCACCACCTTATCTATCCAGAGCGGAAGCTTAAACGACGCGACCAATTGGAAATGGTACGAGGGGAGCTGCGGAGGTACGCCGGTCGGTACTGGTTCGTCCATACAAGTGAGCCCTGGATCAACCACGACTTACTATGTACGGGGCGAAGGGGGCTGTGTAACCCCTGGTGCGTGCGCATCGCAACAAATCACAGTCAGTGCACCCTTCTTTGTTAGCCTGTCTAATAATGGCCCATTGACCTGTGCAAAGCAAAGCGTGTTGCTGTCCACGACCAACGCCCCTTCTGGCGCTAGCTATACCTACAGCAATGGAGCAGTCGCCAGCTCGGCCAGCAGTGCGACCGCCACGGTCGCCAACTCAGGGCTCTACAGTGTGACCGTTACCGTGCCCGGCGGCTGTTCCGCCACCGCCCAAACGAACGTGACCAGCAATACCGCCGTGCCCAGCGTAAGCATCATTCCGGCTTCCCAGACCATCTGCCAGGGCCAAACGGCGAGCTTTACGGCCCAGGGCGCTGATGCGTATCGCTGGAGTACAGGGGCAACGACCGCCAGCATCTCGGCCAACGTGGCTGGTAGCTACTCGGTGACGGGTACGGCCGGCAATGGCTGCTCGGCTACCGCCACGGCGACTTTAACGGTCAATGAAAAACCGCTGGCTCCCAGTGCTAACAATGTCAGCGTTTGTCAGAAAAGCACACCGGTTTCCCTGGTAGGAAGTGTCACCCAAGGCTCGAACCTGCGTTGGTACATCGCTTCTACGGGCGGCACAGGTTCGAGCGTAGCGCCAACTCCGCCAACCAACACCGTCGGATCGACGACCTATTACGTGAGTCAGGTCAACAGTAGCGGTTGTGAGAGTGATCGCACCCCTATTACCGTCACCGTAACCCCCTTGCCGAATCCTTCGATCGTAGGGCTAGCGGACAGCTACTGCCAGGGGACAACAGCGGTGACGCTACTGGGTTCACCCTCGGGTGGGGTTTTTAAGGTTGATGGCAGTACCGCTACGGTATTTAACCCCGCTAGTCTGTCTGTAGGGCAGCACACGGTGGTATATTCCTACACTAACAGCAGCGGCTGTAGCAACACGGCTTCGCAGAACGTCACCATCAATGCCTTGCCCGTCGTCTCGATAACAGGTCTGGCCAGCGCTTACTGCCAGGACGCCACCGCAGTCCCACTAGTTCCGCTGGGCTCGCCCGAAGGCGGTAGCTTTACTATCGATGCTTCGGCGGCCACGGTTTTCAATCCCGCCACGCTGGCGGTAGGTTCCCATACCGTGACCTACTCCTACACCGATGGCAACAGCTGCACCAATACCGTTACCCAGAACGTTACCGTCAAGGAAGTGCCCGCCACGCCCGTGCTGGTCACCCAGGCGGGCAACTCCTACCCGGCAGGCGTGAGTAACCTGACCATCAGCCAGAACGTGGGCTCGGTAATCCTGAGCGTCTCGGGTTGCTCGGGCGGCACCATCAACTGGAGCGGGGGCAGCGCCACCACGCTGGCCGTCTCGACCAGCAGCCAGGGTACCCAGTCCTTCACCGCCACCTGTACTCGCAACGGCTGCACCAGTCCTACCACGACGGCTACGGTCACGGTAGTCGCGCCAACGCTCAAAGTGCTTTCGCGCGATCCTGACAACGGCCAGCTGGGCAACAACACCATAAAGCCTTACCTGATCCTGCAAAACGCGGGTACCACACCGATCGCCTACAGCACCATCACACTTCGCTACTGGCTGACCACCGAGAATAATATTCCCCTACTGTTCCAGAAGAACTACGTCCAGATCGGTCAGGGCAACCTCAACCTGCGCTATGTACCACTCGATCCGGCTCGTCAGGGGGCTACGGGTTATATCGAGTACAGCTTTAGTGCGGGAGCGGGCAGTCTGGCCCCCAACGGCGATTCAGGTCCGCTGGAAGTACAGGCTAATAAGCAAGACTATAGCAGCTTTTTCCAGCCCGATGACTACTCCTACATCAATAATAGCAGCTTCACGCTTAACCCCCGCATCACGGCTTACCAGAACGGAGTAATCTTCTACGGCGTTGAGCCTACGGGCACGGGCAGTAGCCGCGAAGCAGCGCCGGAAGCGGGCTCGCTGCTCGTGGTAAAGGTGTTGGGTAACCCAGTGGTCGGTCAATCAGCGGAGGTCGAGATCAGTGGTGTGAGTGGTCAGGCCGTACAACTCAAGCTAGTAGATTTGCAAGGTAAAACGGTGCACGGTCAGAGCATCAAGGAGGCTGGCTCTGTTGAGCGGGTCAGCTTACCAGTAGGTAACGCTCAGGGTATACTGCTACTCGATGTGAGTACGGCGACCCAGCGCCAGCAGATCAAGCTGTTGCGGCCCTAATCAATTTACGAGTAACGAAATGCAAAAGCCCGGATCAGCGACGATCCGGGCTTTTCATAGCTTACGAAATAGCAAACAGTAGAAATCTTCTGTCATTGAGCCTTGATTGTGGCTCATGGTGTGGATAGTTCAAACCGCTCAGCTCAGCTTGAAGTTGAGTGGTTTTGTACCAGGAAATAGTATACTCGCAGCATGGTTAAAAGCTGGCGATTTTCGTTCGCTACATTACCCGGTCATTTTGACAACCTAATCAGTTCACCATTTATCTGTACATCAAAAAAGCCTCCGGGTGTCGGGGGCTTTCTTACTTTTTTAGGATGAGACTGCCAAATCAACTGTCACTCGTCGACTGGGCTTTCCGGAGCTGATCAACCTTTGAAACCGAGATTCGATCGCTTGCCGGACCTGGGACTCGGTCAGTCGAATTGGACGTGGCTCCAGGTAGGGGAGAGATAGGGCCGCAGGGGGGCTAGTACTGGTTGGTGTTCGGCTTTGCGAAAAGGCTGTGGTTTTAGTGGCAATTAAAACCGAAAAACAAGTATTCTTTATTGCCCAAAAAATAAGTCAAAGCCAATACCCAGTGAAAATGATTTCGATGTGTCTGTGTAGGTGCCTGGAGTGGGTTGATCCGCTTCGTAGGTACTCCGATAGCTATTGTAATTCAGGCCTGCGTTCAACGCTACGTTGCGAGTTACAAAATAGGCTACCCCAAGTGTAGGCACAATCAGGGAGTAGTGAGAACTGTTTTTAACCGTCTCTCTAGCGGAAGAAGTTTGTTTTGTGTTGGTAAGACTATAGGTATAGGACAGCCCAATATAGGGTTTAACCTTTGCCGACCCAACATAGTAGCGCACGAAGGGGCCTAGTCCGTAAGAGGTTGCGATGCTTTTTGCTGGTACAGGGGAAGTCCCATTTGAATTATACTCTGGATAGCGAACGGAAGCGTAGCTCAGCGGTACTCTTGCTCCAACGAGTAGGCCGTTGGCTACAAAATAACCAGCAGAAGGCGATAGACTAGCCGAAAAATTTCGCTGTCCGTATTGACCGGAATACGTGAAATCGCCAATTTGGGTGCCAGCCATCCAGCGACCTTTTTCAGTTTGTGCCTGAGCGGATGAAATGAGAACGCCCATCCATACGAATAACAATAACGCTACCTTTTTCATACAATGCGTGGATTAAATAACTGTATTATATACTATGACAAGTAAAATGGTTATTTAAAACAAATCTACTACTCCTTTAAGAATTTTTATGATAAGTTACGCCGCTAAAAGCCGTTGCAGCTCACTGGTCAAATGCGGTTTACTTCGGTGGGTGAGCTGCTCAGCTTGTCTTTATGAGCCGGGTCTTCGGCGTAGTGCTTAATGGTCCATCTGCGAAACGCTCGTTTAGCAGTCAGTGCAGACATCGAATTCTCAGGCTTGATCGTCAACCTGCATCATTTGTGCACCGTTGGACTAATCACTCAGCCCGTCTGCTCGTCATTGGTGCAGGGTGTTCCGTCACACTCTAGGTGTCGAGCAGATGCTAGCCAAGCATACACTTTATGGCGAGACGGTACGATATAACCGCTTGCTAAAGAGATTCATATGAGCCACCTCTTTGGGATTACCTTGCCGGAAACGTAATCGATAATTGCATGGCCTTTACCCAAATTGAAATCGAAAGCTATACCGTTGCGGTATACCGGGATTCAAGTACCCGTTTTGAAATTAAGCTGACCAGCAAAGCGCTTCAGCACGGCATCCGCTATCAGGCCCGGCTCCTGTTTGAAGATCCTGTCTCCAAGAATAAAGGGTACATTCAAAATGTGGATGGGCTTAATTTCGACCCCAGAACCTTGTTCGTCAACTATGATATGGCGGCCTTTGTAGGTTTCTATCAGGTGCTTAGTACCGAAAGCCCCGTTTTTTATTTTATTGCCTACGAGGATAAAGTGACGAACAACACAAGCGTAGCTCCGTTAAACAGCCGTCTGATTATTCAGACCCAACTCAAAACTAATTCTGAAGTGCCCGGCGATTTTGAGAATAAATAAGCTGCTGTTGCCGCGCAAACTTTGGCTTCTGATTGTCTCACGTTGAAACGAAATACGATTCAACGTGAGACAATCAGAAGTTTTTTTTACTCCAGCTTTTCGGAGCTTTCTATAACCGAACTTGACACCTCTTTTCAAATTAGCCCGCGGGCTATGACCGAGGCTGCCTTTCGTAATGACTATCGGAAAGCAGAATGGTAAATGAATCGCTCTTCAGTCAGTAACGGCTTGCCAAACCTCAGTTCTATCGCTTCTAGATTTAACAGACACACTAAATTTTTAAGGTATCTTTAGCAGAGGTGTAACAAATAGACCGGTCATGTATCAAAAGGTAAAAAACTGCTATCATGAGAATTGTCCGGCTCGTCTTACTCGTTACCTCACTACTCTTTTCACTTCGTACCCAAGCTCAGCAAACAGCTTTTACCGTAAAAGTCACTGGCCAGGGGGAGCCGGTACTCTTGTTGCCTGGATTCGCCTGTACCGCAGACGTGTGGCAGGAAACTGTTGCGGCTATTTCGGCGAACCATGAATGCCATGCGTTTACGTTCGCCGGGTTTGGGGATGTTCCACCGATCGGTTTTCCCTGGCTACCTACCATTAAGGAACAATTGATTGACTACGTTAAAAAGAAAAACCTAAAGCAAGCGACCATCATTGGGCACAGTTTGGGAGGAACATTAGGCATGTGGTTAGTGACTTCCGAACCGACTCTGTTTAAGAAACTAATTGCGGTCGATGCCTTACCCTGCACAGGTGCCTTACTGATGCCTACTTTTAAGGCAAGCCAGATGGTGTACGATAATCCTTACAGTAAACAACAACTGGCTATGGATAGCGTACATTTTCACCAGATGGCTCGACAGATGGCTTCCGGGATGAGTCTGAACCAAACGAAGCATGGTCAACTCGTTGACTGGATGATGAAGGCTGACCGAAAAACGTACGTGTATGGCTACATTGATTTATTGAGGTTAGACTTGCGGGACGATTTAGCGAACACAACCGTGCCCATAGTCGTTCTGGCCGCTACGCATCCCAATCGGCAACAGGTTGAAACGACCTGGAATCAACAGCTGGCGAAGCTAAAAGAAAAGCGGATCTATTACGCTGATCAGTCCGCTCACTTTATCATGTATGACCAGCCAGCGTGGTTTATCGCTAAAATTCGGGAGAACCTCCAATAACCAATGCCGCTACAAAAGGAGGAGTTCACCCAAATCTACAGCACCCATTTTACGAAGGTATTGCGTCTCTGTAAGGGTTACGTAAACGGGGATCAGGCCATCGCTACCGATCTGGCGCAAGAAGTGTTTATGAAAGTGTGGCAACATCGGGCTGAATTCAGAGCGGATGCTTCTGTCAGCACATGGATCTACAAGATAGCGGTTAATACCTGCCTGCTACAGCTTCGAAAGGCGGCTGTTAATAAAGAAATTCGAACGGATATCCTGCCTGATCGGGCCGACGAAAGTGATACGCTAGCGACGGAAGAACGATTTCAGCAAATGTATGCGGGTATCTACCAACTCGACAGCACTGCCCGCTTAATTATCCTGCTGGTACTGGACGGACTGGCTTACGAAGAAATTGCGAGTATCGTCGGGATTTCGGAAAGTCTGTTACGCGTGAAAATTCACCGAATCAAAAAACGATTAGCGAAACTGATACAGTTATGACCGACTTTGAGCGTATTCAATCCCTTTGGAACCAGCAGCCAGACGCAAGTCAATCCGAGACAGCTATGACCATTATGACGCGAGCCGAAACGGACAGTAAACGGTTACTTGCTACTCACCGCGGTACAATGGTCACTCTTTCGGCTACCGTACTCATACTGGCTGGCTACTTTTGGACTTACGGGACGACTAGCAATCGGACGGTTTTAGTGGGTAGTCTGCTCATGGTCGTTTCCCTGTTGTTGCGCATCGGTGTGGAATACGTCAGCTATCGCCGGTTCGCCCGTATAAAACTAAACACCGATTTGCGGACCTGTCTGGAGCAAATCAGCGCCTTTCATCGGGTAAGGCAACAGATTCAGTTCGTGGTGACGCCCCTGAGTTTTGGAAGTTATGTGTGGGGATTTATCTTGCTTTTGCCGTACATCAAAGCGGGGGTAAGCGAAGGATTCTATTTGTACATCATCTTTTCCGGCACCCTCTTTCTGCTACTCATCGGCGTTGTCATATACCGGCAAATTCGCGGTGAGATGCGCTTGCTGGCTCAGCTTAAAGCGAGTTATGCAACGCTGCTGGAAAATTGAACAGTGATCCCAAAACGGAATGATCCTGGTTCAGGCTGTCGCGCCTGGATGTGATTTGTGTTTCTTTATTGTGCCCGAGCGAAATTCCCTGGTAGACAGCTAAACGTAACTGTCTACCAGGGAATTTCGCTCTTAGATAGCTTTGATCATAAAGTTGGGCCGTACATAAGTAGAGGTTATCATACGCAAGTCAACCAAACTTAATCGTATTGGAAACAATCAAAACGTATTTTTGCGGTGTACTACTGATTAAAAGCGTGTTTTCTTCGTCAATAGGCGTCCTGACTTCTCCTGAGTGGCCTTCCTGTTTGCAAAGTCTGATTCACTCATACCGCCTAAAGTCAAAACGTACAGAAAATAGCTTTTCAACATGAATCCTGTAGTCTAAGCAGCCAACTTAGTAACTAAACAGAACGTTGCTACGAATAGCATCATGAAATACTTCAAAGCACTAAAATCAACGTATGATAGCCGAGCATAAACAAGCCCTCGCCATGCTAGCCAGCCAATTACTCAACATTGACGATGATCTGGAGCGTCTGGTGAGTGATATTGAAGAGGAGAGCGACCCTGCGGATACGGAAGCGGTCTGGGAACAGATTCGGGTAGTTGTATCGGCACTAGCTGTGGCCCGGACCAATCTGGAGGAGCTATTGGAATGAACAGGAATGGTAATCAGGTGGCTTGATCGAGCGGAAAGGCAACGAGAAGCCGACAGCGAATCAGGCTCCTGGTAAGACGTGAATACGAACGGCGCAACCGGTCTCGACCAGCAACTGCATGGAATTGCAGCCGTAAGTAGCGCCGTATAAAATAGTCTTTACGGCTGTCCGTGATTAATGGGCTGCCCCGCTTTTTCGACCTGGAGGGTTTGCGTGACTGTTTCGCGTTCCACGGGGTACAAGTCGTTTTCTTTTTTGCTCAAATTAAGCTTATTCAGCAGATTCTGTATTCGTGAGGGATCGTAGCCCGCCAGGTAAGCCAGGAGTGATACGGATACCGAAAATCGAAGATAGGACGAAGCGGTTATACCCGAAAAGCCACCCGCGTTACCTGGGTCGTTGGCAGACGTAAAATCGGTTAAGTACGATCCCGCGATAAAGATCATAAAGGTAACAAAGCCCCGAAGCAGCGAGACCAGCGGGTTTTCGGTCATGTACAGGTAGCTTTGAAAATCTTCGGAACTAGAGCTGATTTTCGACGGCTGTACGAGCGAAAACTTATTACTAGCCGCCAAATTACTGGCAATACCTCCCAAGGCTCCCGCCAGAGAAGCCAGCAGCGCCACGTTGATAGGCGTAAAACTTACGGCATATAACGTCAGGTAGTGGAAGCTTACTGTATCGGCGGGCGCAACGCAGGGACGGTAATCGTTGGCGTCCAGACTCAGACCCAGAATAAACAGCAGCAACCAGATCAAAAATAACCCCGTGCCCAGCAGGGTCTTGACGAGCTTCTGGCCAACCGATAACGGGCGGAACTCCGCGCTATTCTCAGCCGGAGCCGGAATTCGATTTGCTGACGATTCCATAGTACCTAGTGGCTAAGAGGATTAAGCCAATGACCTTCTGTTAGTCGTGCCCTTACCGGAAATAGGTATCAAACGAAGCTAAAAATAGCTAGTCCAACGGGGGATTCGGCAACTGGGCATCATTATCGGTTGATGAATTACTAGTAGCGGCATTCGAAAGAGGGGACGACAGTTATGAGACGGGTCGTTACTTAGTCACCTACTGTGCTGTTGGCTTTGAGAAACCGACAACACAGTCGCACAGAAACCGAAGACCTCACCCAGCAAGCTGGGGCTGAACCTGATAAACCCGTCGAACGCATTCAGTAAGGCGATAGTTGTTGAACGGCTTTCTTAACAAAAGGAAAAGTTGGGTCGTTTTTAGTAGTGGTTCATAGACAGAGAAATGAAACGAAGCCATCAACTACCTTGTCGCGTCAGTTCGGTACGAACCGCTGTTTTTGCGGTAATCTTTCTTCTTTCAGGAGCGTATGGCTTTTCGCAAAAAGTCGCTATTTATTCGTACGGTAAGCCGGGCACAAAAGACTATGAGGAGATTGCATTCTGGGTTAGAAGCAACAATCGGGCTGAGATCAATTACGTATTTGGCGAAAACAGGCGTCCTTCACCATTGAGATATGCTGGTAAGGACGTGCTCAACGGCGAAAAAGGATTCAAAGTGCAGTTTACCAACAAGCATGTTTTGTACGTGATCCCGAAGGAACAATCGCTTAAAATCTCAGACCTGTCTGGAAATTATCGAAAGAATTTTACCTGGAAATACGAAGGCCCGGTTGCTGGCATCGGTACATTCTGCGAACCGTGTGCCGACGATGAGAAAGAAGCTATGCAACTAATTCGATTGTATTACATGAAGTAAAGGCATTTTCTCGTTGAACCGGCATCTTTAGTTAACTCTTTCGGCACGCTTAACCGTCTCATAATCCGGCTGTTTCTGAGCAAACGTTTATTTTCAGACGAAGAATTGTTTACGTATATGGTAAATAGTTAGGGTAGGTGACTCAATGAGTAATTCTACTACCGTTAACACAATATAGGCTCTTTGTTAAATCGGTGTATTGGTTAGTTTTCGTACATTCAGATAATATTAAGCCTGTACCTCTGTGGATTATAAGGGATTTACAATTAGATCTAGAACCGTTTTAACCGGTGATATTGACAACGATTATTATGTGGTAGACGGTGAAACCCAGGCCTATGAGGTCATCGAGCCAAAATCGGGATACATACTCAGCATCTTTTCTACGGCAGAACTCGCGAAAAAAGCCATTGACAAAAATGGCGAACGGTGGCTCAAGGCATAAGTGATAAGTAGCCGCAAAACTGTGTTGTACTGAAGCAGTTGGTCTTGCTAGTACTACTCAAACAGAATCTCCGCTTACGTTACTGCGCAATCGAGGCAACACCTGACTGGCACAGGTCGATTAACCGGCAAAAGTGGTTGGTTAACCGCAAACGATGGTAGCTGAGCAACATCTGCCGTCGACGCTGCGTATTCGTCAATACACCAATATTGACACCAAGCCAAGTGATGAAACGCAGTGAAGTTCTGATACAACGGTTAACCAATCTTCTCAATCGAGCCGTTCGAAGCCGCTTTGCCAGCGGGAGCCTGATTGCCATCCTAATTCTGGGCGCATTAATTGCCTGCTCGAAAAGCGAGGATGCCGTAACCCCAGGCGGCACAACGACAACGGAAAACGCTGTCGCTATCGATAGCATAACCACTACTTCTACCACGAAAGAAGGGAATACAGGCACCGCAGCCAATGCCGATGACATATTGGCTAACTCCACCTTTTCTTCTACGGTGACAGTTGGTTTTGGTAGCTCCGTTACGATCACAAACCCACTAGCCGCGAGTGGCGTAACGATAACCGAAAGCAATGGTGATGTCGTTATTAATGCTACCGCTACGGGTGTGGAATATATCCTGTCGGGAACGACGACAAATGGATCGGTGAAGATATACAGCGACAAAAAGTTTAAACTCACCTTAAACGGGGTTAACATCACCAACGCCGATGGACCCGCCATCAACATTCAGTCAAGCAAACGCGCTTTCGTGGTGTTGACCGACAACACAACTAACTCTCTAACCGACGGGACGACGTATACGGCCAGCGGAACGGAAGACATGAAGGCCACGCTGTTTAGCGAAGGCCAGTTGATCGTCAGCGGCAAGGGCAGCCTGAGCGTAAAAGGAAACTACAAACATGCCATTTGCAGCGATGATTACGTGCGCGTGATGGGCGGGACGATTACCGTAACGGGGGCGGTTTCAGACGGTATTCACAGCAATGATGCGTTTATTGCGGATGGCGGTACGCTGAACATTACAACGTCGGGAGATGGTATTCAATGCGAACAAGGCTACATTGTCATCAACAGCGGTACCTTTACAATCAACGTGGTCGATAAAGGAATCTCTGCCAACTACGACGTCGACACGACGATTGACCCGTACGTAACCATCAACGGGGGAACGATCACGGTCAATTCGACGGCGGGCGAGGGTATTGAAAGTAAAAGTATACTGACCATCAACGATGGAATCATCACCGCGAAAACAAAGGACGATGGCTTGAATGCAGGGACGTTTATCTACATCAACGGAGGAACCGTCTATGCCTATAGCACTTCCAACGACGCTATTGATTCCAACGGTAAAATTACGGTCACGGGTGGTAAAGTAATTGCTGTTGGTTCGACCGCGCCCGAGGAAGGCTTCGACTGTGATCGAAACACGTTTAAAATAACGGGGGGTGTTCTTGTCGGCATTGCCGGGGCTACCAGTACGCCAACGGCTACGGTGAGCACGCAGCCTTCCGTCATTTTGGGCGGGAGCTCGGCTAACCAGTTGATTCATATTCGGTCGAATGAAGGTACCGAAGCGCTAACGTTTCTGATTCCCCGGACCTACGCAACTATGTTGTTTTCGAGCCCCAAGTTGAAAACGGGTCAGACGTATACGGTATACACGGGAGGAAGTGTGTCGAACGGGACCAGTCTCAATGGCTTGTATACGAGCGGTACGTATAGCATAGGTTCACAATCGTCTACCTTTACAACCAGCAGCATGGTTACCAGAGTAGGGGGCAGCACCGGACCCTAGCCGATGCGCCATACACCGCTCAAGTCAGCTCGTATAAAAAGGCCAAACCCTTTCCAATACAAAAGGGGTTTGGCCTTTTTATACGAGCTTTCTTATACGTTGACGCTATTCGTTTCAACAGGGCGGGTCGAGTGCTGGCCAAATTTGTACTGGCTGTCGTAAGCCAGACCAAGACCAACGCTGGAAAGCTTGTTTTCCTCGGCGATGGTCGCGTTGGGAAAGAGTCGCTTGAACTCGTTTTTCACCGAGTGGACTTCGGTTGAGCCACCAGTAAGAATGACCAGTTCAATAGCATGTTGTTTAACCCCAGCTTCCTGAAGGCACTGTCTGGCCGAAGCGGCTATTTTCTGGACTTCTTCGTGGATGGCTTCGTCAAAAAGTGTCCGTTTGACGGGGATAGAGAAGCCGCTCTCAATGAAATCAAGCGGAGCGTCGTGCTCTTCCTGAGCCGTAAGGGCAATTTTCGTTCCTTCGGCAGCGGCCAGGAGCGTATGCCCCGTTTCGTGTTCAAGTACGTGCAACAGCCGTCCGTAGCGCTTTTTATCGTGCGATTGGTGGAGCAGCTGCCGGGTTTGCATAATCGTCTTTGGGGTGTACAGAAAGTTAACCTTACTCCATTCGGCCAAATCGTGATACGGCTTCAGGGGCACTTCCAGCTGTTTAGCACCGTACGTAGTCCGGTAGCCAAGTTCGGGCATAATAGCCGCCAGACTCAACTCTTTATCAAAATCGTTGCCGCCAATGCGAACCCCGGTATTGGCCAGAATATCGGACATGCGATCCGGTTTGTGAATGAATTGATTCGAGAGCCTGATGACCGTAAAGTCAGAGGTACCTCCGCCCAGATCGACAACAATCGCCAGTTTTTCGCCCGTAAGATTTACTTCGTGGGCAAAGGCCGCTGCAATGGGTTCGAACTGAAAGTCAATATTTTTGAACCCGATGCGTTGGGCAATCGCTTTTAATTCAGCCTGCGCGCGCGTGTCGGCTTCCGGGTCGTTGTCGACAAAATGAACGGGTCGCCCCATCACGACATTTTCGATTTCCTGACCCGCAACCGCATCGGCTTTGTCTTTTAAGTCCTTTAAGAAAGAGGTGATGATCGTCGCGAAGTTCATCGTCGCGCCGTTGACGACGGTCCCGTTCTTCATGAGCGAGGTTCCCAGAACGCGCTTCAGACTCCGCATAAAGCGTCCATCCTGACGATCAAGAAATAAATGAATCGCTGTTCGGCCATAGAACGGTTTGTTATCGACGCGCCGAAAGAAAATTGCGCTGGGAATGGTAACGTGCGTCTGCTCGACTGGCACCAGACTAACGTGACCGTCTTTGTTAAGGGCGACACTTGAATTTGATGTGCCAAAATCGATTCCGCAGGAAAGTGCTGTCATTCCGGTCTGGGATTGTGATCATGCACAGGTCTGTCGGTTTGGGTTAACGGACGATGCGATGCATGATTTTAGTTAAAAAGGCCGCAAATGTACAACGAAAAAGGGTTACTATGGAAAAGCCTTTTAAAAATAGTATTAATACAAATTCAGGGGCCATTGCCTCATTTATAGGTGTTTGAACCAACGAATGAAGATTCGGCGATGTAATTTGCTTAGATCTTAAACGGAGGAGTCGCTGGGAATACGAGTCTTTGGCTTCGCTAATCAAGAGGATGGGTCTTATTCATCGCTTGTTGATCGTACTCTATAGTATAGCTTTAAATGATAAATAAGTATCGCCAGGCGAATAGAAGTTGCGAAATCAAAGTGCAGTCTTCTAGATCCTATTTTTTTAGCACTTTTCCTCTTTCGACGCAACGTGTACCAAAACACACCATGGTAAAGCATCAGGAAGATAGTCAGTTATTGGCTGCTGCCATATTCTTGCTTTTTTCGCTTAGTATCATCGCGGGCCTGTTTTTTCGGGAACCGTGGCTTTGGATGGACGAGGTACTTAGTTACGTACTTATTTCCGACCCATCGCCCACGCATCTGAACCAGGCGGTAGTGAGCAACATGGATGCCAACCCACCGCTCTTCCCGAATCTTTACTGGCTGGTTGGACACATGATCAGCTTGAAACCGATTTTTTTTCGGTCATTTTCGGTAATTCTGTTTACAAGTACATTAGCGTTGTTTTTCTGGTATACAACCCGGCTGATCGGCAATGCAGTCACCAATTTTGTGCTGATCTCGGCAATGGTGTACCTTACCTATCAGAACTTCGAACACGCCACCCAGATTCGTTCCTACGCGCTTCTGCTGCCAATCAGCTACGTGTACTTTATTGTTTTACAGCAGCTTATCAATCGACCTACTGATACGTGGCTACTGGCTCTGCACACGGTCATAGGCTTACTGATGGCGTTTTGTCACAACTACGGGTTATTCTACCTGGCGGCCTCCGGAGCCTTTTTTGGGGTGTTGCTGATTTGGTCCAAAGAAAAAAGCTACCTGCCAATCTTTGCTACCTACGCGCTGATTGGACTGGTCTGGCTGGTCGTTTGGTATCCCAGCTTTACAATTCAGTCCGACGCGGGCAAGCCACATTCCTGGATTCCCCTGCCAACGGTTAAATCGTTCTTCACCGGGGTTGGCGACCTGATTCCCAGCGTATCGGATAAGCTCGAATGGCAATCCTCGTTCTGGTGGCTGGCGATCCTGCGCGTTAGTCTGGTAATCGGGTTGTTTGTGTACCTGGCTGTACCGAAGCTGAAACTGGGTTTCGATGCCATGCGCCGGGACAAAGCCTTTCAGTTTTTTCTGTTGTCAGGAAGTATCTATCTGGGGATACTCGTCATCGCCTTGGTTATTTCGTTTACCTATACGTCTGTTTTTCTGCGCCGATACATGTGGCCGAGCCAGCTTTTGATCATGTTCGAACTGGTTTATGCCTATTATCAGTTCGTTGGTGAGCGACGGGTAATGCCTCAGTTTGCCCGGCTGCTACCCATCTATGCGTTCGTATTAGGCGGGGCAATCTTTTACAAGGTCTGGAAAATGCAAACGTCTTTTCAAAGCCGTATCCTGACGTATCTACCTCAATTGAGTGCTCAGTATCCGGTATTTGTCGAGCGGGCCGATTATTTCTTGCCGATCTGGTTTCACAATCAACATCCTAATGTGTCGTTTCTGCTGGATTGGCGAAACGCTGACCGACCGGGGAATATTAAAAGTGCGACGGTAGACTATAAAATCCTGAAATCACTAAAAGACAATTATAACGTGAGCGGTATTATACCTGTAGACCGCTTCAATGCTACCAACTATCCGCACTTCTATGTCGTTGATGAACAGGCTGTCTATCAGATTGAGGATTACATCAAAAGCGGACAAGTGAAAGTAATTAGTCAGCGACCTGTGTCTATTGCAGGCGTCCGGTTATTGGAATGTTCATTCGTGAGCCAGGATAGCCTGCCAGCGGGATCAGCAAAACACCTGATAAGTTTCAATAAATAGTCAATAACAACCCGCTTTAAACGGGGAGCTGTTCTAGCGCTCTGCCTGCGGATGCCTGTAAACTTTTCCCATAGCCGGTGGTAAACCTGACGCGATTTTACCTTTTATTGCCAGGTAATCCTCAGACTGTAATTAAAGTATCCATGATCAGGCAAACGTCGGTAGCAGGTTCAGTAGCCAGTTTTGTTCAGACAAGTATCAGTATAGCGTGTGTTATTGGGGGAATGACCGTTCCCGCGTCTGGACAACAAATCGCCGATCCCATTGCCAGGCCGACTGATCTCCACTGCGAATACCTGACGAATCCACTGGGTGTTGATGCCGCCCGTCCGCGCTTATCGTGGCGGCTGGCTGATGGCCGGCGAGGGGCGCGTCAGACCGCCTATCAACTGTACGTTGGCACCGATTCGCTGGCTGTGAGCCAAGGGAAAGCGGATCAGTGGAATACAGATAAGATTACCGCTGCACAGACCTTATTGACGTACGCCGGAAAGCCGCTGAAACCTTTTACCAAGTATTACTGGCGGGTCGATACCTGGGACAAGGATGGAAAGAAAAACCAGGCCGCCGTGCTAAGCCGTTTCGAAACGGGGATGATGAGCGACAGAAACTGGCAGGGGGCGTGGATCAGTGACAGCCGTGACGTAGCCACAAAGCCCGCTCCGTATTTTCGCAAGGCTTTCCAGACGACAAAAAAAGTACGCAGCGCCCGGGCTTACATCGCCGTTGCGGGCTTGTATGAGCTGTATATCAATGGTCAGAAAATAGGCAATCATCGCCTTGATCCGATGTATACCCGCTTCGACCGGCGGACGCTGTATGTAACGCACGACGTAACGGCGCAGCTGCAATCGGGTAAAAACGCAATTGGCGTGTTGTTGGGCAACGGTTGGTACAACCATCAGTCAACGGCGGTGTGGTATTTTCACGAAGCGCCCTGGCGTAACCGTCCGGCTTTTTGCCTGGACCTGCGCATCACCTACGACGACGGCTCTGTTGAAACCATACGCTCGGATAAGGATTGGAAAACGGCTTTAAGCCCGCTGGTATTTAACAGCATTTATACTGCCGAGCACTATGACGCACGCCAGGAGCAAGCCAACTGGAACAAGGCCGATTTCGATGATGCCAAGTGGAAAGAGGTGATTTACCGGGCAACGCCGTCCGAAAATATCGTCGCGCAGGTTATGCATCCCATCCGGGCGGTGGAGCAGATTTCCGCAAAATCGGTCAAGAAACTAAACGATACTACTTACGTTTTTGACCTCGGAAGAAATATTTCCGGGGTTAGCCAGATCAACGTAAAGGGAAACGCTGGAACGACATTGCGCCTGAAACACGGCGAACGTTTATACGATAACGGACACGTTGATTTGTCCAACATTGACGTTCACTACCGACCCACGGACAAAAGCGATCCGTTTCAAACCGACATTTTCATTCTGGGTGGGCGAGGAGAGGAAACGTTTATGCCCCGCTTCAACTACAAAGGTTTTCAGTACGTAGAGGTCACCAGTAGCAAACCCGTTGAACTGACGCAGGCCAGCCTAACGGGCCATTTCATGCACAGCGATGTGCCGCCCGTGGGCCGTGTCCAGACATCCAATCCGACGATTGATAAGATCTGGCAGGCAACGAACAACGCGTATTTATCGAACCTGTTTGGTTATCCCACGGACTGCCCCCAGCGGGAAAAAAACGGCTGGACGGGCGATGCGCACATTGCCGTTGAAACGGGGCTATACAATTTTGACGGAATTACTGTCTACGAAAAATGGCTGGCTGACCACCGCGACGAACAACAGCCGAATGGGGTCCTGCCCTCCATTATTCCGACGAGCGGCTGGGGCTACGAGTGGGGAAATGGCCCCGACTGGACAAGTACTATTGCCATTATCCCCTGGAACATCTACCTTTTTTACGGCGATACAAAATTGTTAGCAGACTGCTACGACAACATCAAGCGCTACGTCGATCACATCAATGAACAAAGCCCGTCGGGACTGACAAGCTGGGGACTTGGTGACTGGGTACCCGTCAAGTCAAAATCGCCGGTCGAGTTGACCTCGTCAGCGTATTACTTTACCGACGTGTCTATTCTGGCTAAAGCGGCCAAGGTGCTTGGTAAACAGGCTGATCACGCCTACTATACAGCTTTGGCGTCCAAAATAAAGGCGGCTGTTAACAGCAAGTACCTGAATAAGGAAACGGGAGTTTATGGCAACGGACTACAAACTGAACTGAGCGTACCGCTTATGTGGGGACTGGTTCCCGAGGAACTTAAAGCAAAGGTTGCGGCCAATTTAGCTAAACGCGTTGAGGCTGATAACAATCACCTGGATGTGGGTCTACTGGGGACTAAGGCTATCCTAAACGCACTCAGCGAAAACGGTTACGGTGATGTCGCCTACAAGATGGCTTCGCAGGAAACGTTTCCTTCCTGGGGCTGGTGGATTGTAAACGGAGCCACGACGCTTTACGAGAACTGGCCGATTGACGCGAAAAGCGATATTTCGATGAACCACATTATGTTCGGTGAGATTGGGGCCTGGCTTTACAAAGCCCTGGGCGGCATCAAGCCCGATCCTGAGCAACCTGGTTTTAAGAATGTACTCCTCCAGCCCATTTTCGTTAGCGGACTGAACCGGGCCGATGTTACGCACAATGGACCTTATGGAGCCATTCGTTCGGCCTGGCAGCGAAATGCGGACGGACTAGCGTACGACGTAACCGTGCCGCCAAACTCGACCGCAACGCTTGTCCTGCCGCTGGCCAACGGCGCGAACGTCTACGAAAACAATAAACCTTTAACGGTCAGTTCGCCGGAGATTCATTTGCTGGAAAGTACTACGCGCCAATCCGGGCAGTATCGCTTACAGGCGGGTACCTATCGGTTTACAATTAAATAGCTGACGAGTGAACACTAGCGGAAAAACTCGGTTAAGAACGTAACCTAGTTTTAAGTATCATGTGGTGGAAAAAGGTAAAATCGTACGACAAACAAATACTCAGAAACGCTAATCTGGACCCTATCCCTTACGCCAAAGACCGCCTGAAGGTCGAGTTCGCAAAAGCGCTACTGGAGCCGTTGCCCGTTTCGCAAACCGACTTGGGGGATTCGGTTGAATTTCAGGCAGAAGCTATTTTGTTGTCTGTTCCGCAATGGCAGGCTATCAAAACGCAACTGGAAGAAGTCTCAGGGCTGGCTACCAAGGAACAGCAAGCCGTAATCGGGCGGATCATTGCGACAGTTGAAGAAGCCGTGTAAGCTCAGCAGTAACAAGGAAAGACAACGCTCTGGGAGCGATGGTCTGTCTTATCCATTAATTTACAAGAACTGAATACACAAGAAGTGCCATTTTTGTACTTTTGCAGTACCTACTCAGTCTAATCATTAAAAACAGCACGTCAGGTTTCGTTGATCCTGCGCCAGTTTGTTAACGGACAAATTGCTCGGGAACGCTTCGTGTTATGCAACAAGCATGGCTTACCAATTTCCTATCTTACTCGTCGACGACGACCCTGCTGTTGCTGAGATACTACAGATTGCGGCTACAAGTAGCTTTCCTGAAGCGACATTTATGCCTGTCGGTAGCTTCGAAAATGCGGTCAGCTACCTCGAAAATCTAGAAGGAAAAGGGCCGAAGCTAGTCTTGCTGGATGTTAATCTACATAGCCACGGCGAGGGGCTGGGGTTTTTATCCTTATTACGCGAACACCCTCAGGGACGTTTAGTGCCGGTGGTTATGCTTTCGGCCACCGAATCACCAGATCAAATTCGGCAGGCATACGAATTAGGAGCCGCTTCATTTACGGCTAAGCCATACAGCTATGCGGACTGGAAAGAGTACATGAGCCAGTTAAAAATGTACTGGTATAATACGGTGAGCTTACCCGGAATCTGGTTTGAAAAAGAAGTTTAGCCGAATAACCTACACACCGAAAGTTCTGTCTGCCTCTCGATCAGAAGAGGCTAGCTATACCGACTTATAGCGTCTCTGTCCGCCAAAGCGACAACTGAAGAGTGACCTTTTTGCGTTCCTTCGTCCCAAAGCCTCAATCTTAAGTCGATCACAGTATATACAATGAACCGAGTTCGCTTCACCCTTTTGTTTGATTCCCTAAGTACCCTGGCCTGGTTAGTCGCGTTGATTATCACGGCTATTTACATGGTTCGCTTAGCGATGCATCCTACCCAGGCCGACTGGATGTTTACATTCTAGCGATCTACAAAAATTTTACAATGATGACCAATAAGAAATCATCGATCGATCTTACCAATGTAATTACTTGGCTATCGGTACTACTGATTACTGCGCTTTATACCGCTGGTATCGTTACGGTCTTGTTTTAAAATAAGAGAAAACAAATCACTTCGCTTCTGTCAACTAACTGGAAGGGCGAAGATTTGTTAACTAGCTACTACCGTCGCGCTTTCTGTAAGACGTATCAAGGTACCTTTTGGTGAGGTTATATACAGTTTAAAAGCATTTTCCGGTAAATGGTTTACCAAGCCAGCGCATCGTTTGTTGAACAGACTCACTTCCGCTCGTAAGCAGATTAAATTCGTGTATGCATCATCCGTTCGTCCCTGCTTCTTACGATAACCGATCACTTATTTGATTAATTTAACCCTGCCGAATAATAAATTTTTTACTGTTACCATTAATTTAAGGGCAGAAGTTAAGTGCGCTAATTTTATAGAAAATAAAATTAGACTCCATAAAAGCTACCGATCTAGTCTTCTAGGCGGTGATTTAGTACTTTTTATAGTTACCGCTGGGCAAAAAGGTATATATCCTCCCTATACTCAATTGACGGATTCATTATATGAACACGCCTGGTTTTCTACTAAATTTAGACTTTACGCTTGTAAGTTCTGGGTTAGTTATGAAACAAAAATTATCCACGTCCAGGTATTCGGCTCCTCAGCCGTCAAAGCATAGTGAAGAGTTTTTGTTTGAAGAATTATATACCAATTACGTTGGTAAAGTATACAGTAAATGCCTTACCATGACTAAAGATTCTATCGCTGCACACGATTATACGCAGGATATTTTTCTTAAGGTTTGGGCAAAACTTGACACATTTAAGAACCGGTCAGCTGCCTCAACCTGGCTATATTCAATTGCTCATAATTACTGCTTAGACCGGATTCGGCTGGAAAAACGCTTCCAAAGCGAGAATCTAACCCAAATTGTTGCCGATAATCTTGCTGAAACAGACCCTCTGGAATCTACAGAGGCCCAGTTGCATAATTTGGAAATCGTTCTCAGTCGTCTGCCCGCCGAGGAAGTCTATTTTCTGCGCCTTCGGTACGAGCAAAACCTGTCCATAAAAGAGTTAGCGACTCGTTATCAACTTACGGAGAGTGCCGTCAAGATGCGCCTTAAACGCACCAGAGACAAAGTGAGAGACCTCTTTGACACGGCTGTGTATTGACTTATCGGTTAGTCCGACGAAGCGATTCCGCTTGCCCTTCGGTGCAGGACGTTCAGCACGGTCATGATGAAGCACAAAAATGACCCGTTGTTCTGTCTACTCATGGTTTCCTTTCGTCTCTTTTGCCACAAAGAACGAACAGCAGGAAGCAAGTAGCAACGAATAAATAAACACTTATTACTCAATTATACTACCCACCGTTCACAGTATTAATGCTGTAAACGGTGGGTATTTATTTTAGTTAATTATCTGATAGTTAGGGGTTTATTTGCGGGGCGCTGACTGAAAATAACAGCCACACAGTAATACTCTACTATATGAGTGAACAAAACGTCGGTTGTTTGGTAAAATAAGGTATATCAATGGCCTAACCAACCTACGTCTCTATGTCGACAGTACTAGCTCCTGAACCGTTGTCGCGCACGGGTGTCTCCAAGATTGAGACTAAACCTGTGACTCTGACGATTAATGGCGAGAAAAAAGAAATCAATATTGCCCCCTGGACTTCACTGCTCGATGCTTTGCGTGAGTATTGCAACCTGACGGGAACGAAAAAAGGCTGCGACCACGGCCAGTGCGGTGCCTGTACGGTGCTCGTCGAAGGAAAGCGAGTAAACTCGTGCCTGACGCTGGCCGTTATGCACGACGACCACGCAATTACCACAATTGAAGGGATAGCCGACGCCGAGACACTACATCCGCTGCAACAGGCGTTCATTGACCATGATGCCTTTCAATGTGGCTATTGTACGCCCGGTCAGATTTGTTCGGCGGTGGGGCTGATCAGCGAAGGGCGGGCAAAAACGACCGCTGATATTCAGGAGTTGATGAGTGGCAACATCTGTCGCTGCGGAGCCTACCCACATATCGTTGATGCAATCAGCGATGTAATGGGTATAGACAATCAAAACCAGAAAAGTGCCGCAGCTTTATCCCCTGAACCCGCTAAATCCATCTAACCTATGAATTATTTCACCTATGCTCGTCCGCAGGAGGTTGATACTGCCGTGGATGAACTAGTCGCTGATCCGCTCGCCAAGTTCATTGCCGGAGGTACGAACCTGCTTGACTTGATGAAGGAAAACGTCGAGCGGCCCGACCGACTGGTTGATATCAATCGGCTCCCTCTATCGACCATTGAAGAAGCGGAAGAGGGTTCGTTACGGCTCGGAGCGCTGGTCACCAATGCCGATACGGCATATCATCCATTGGTCGAACAACGTTACCCGCTGTTGTCGCAGGCTATCCTGGCGGGTGCTTCGCCCCAGCTGCGCAATATGGCTACGAATGGTGGCAATTTGTTCCAGCGTACGCGCTGCTACTATTTCTATGATGTAGCCATGCCGTGTAATAAGCGTGAGCCGGGTTCAGGATGCGGTGCTATCGGAGGCTACAACCGCATCCACGCAATTCTAGGAACGAGCGATGCGTGCATTGCGACCCACCCTTCGGATATGTGCGTAGCACTGGCTGCTCTTGACGCAACCATACGCATCAAAGGGCCAAACGGCGAACGTACCGTTCCCATTGCTGACTTTCACCGGTTGCCCGGCGACGAACCGCAGTACGATAATACGTTGAAGTCTGGTGAAATCGTAACGGCGATTGATCTACCCGCCAAAGGATTCTCGGAAAACCACGCCTACCTTAAATTACGGGACCGGGCGTCGTATGCATTTGCGCTTGTATCGGTAGCGGCAGCGCTGGAAATGGATGGCGATACAATCACAGATGCTCGGATAGCGTTGGGAGGAGTAGCCCACAAGCCCTGGCGCAAACCCGAAGCCGAAGCCTTACTGATTGGCAAGTCCGCAACGAAAGAAAACTACCACCTGGTGGCCGAAGCGTTGCTGGAAGGAGCGAAAGGGTTCGGCCACAATACCTTCAAGATCGAAATGGCGAAACGAGCGATTGTCCGAGCGCTCGGTATTGCCGCCAAACAGGAACCAACCGACTGAACATAATCCTATGAGCAATGCAATTGGAAAGCCCCTCAGCCGTGTTGATGGTCGGGCAAAAGTAACAGGAAGTGCCAAATATGCTGCCGAATATAATGTGCCGGAGTTGACCTACGGTTATGTTATCTCGAGTGCTATAGCCAAAGGTAAAATCACCAGTATTGACGATAGCGAAGCACTAAAGCTGGACGGTGTTTTAAAGGTGTTTACGCACGAGAACCGACCACATACCGCCTGGTTCGATATCAGTTACAAAGATCAGGACGCGCCACCGGGCTCACCGTTTCGCCCTCTGGAAGATGCGACCATCAAGTACAGCGGTCAGCCGATAGCGCTGGTCGTGGCTGAGACGTTTGAATTAGCGCGCTATGCGGCTGGCCTGATCCAGGTTCAATACGAAACAGAAGAACACAACACCGATCTAGAGGCTCATTTGTCCAAAGCACACAAGCCATCTGTTGGTGTTGCGTCCTTGTTGAAACCACCACCGCCAAAACCACGGGGCGACTTTGATGGTGCTTACAGCAGTTCCGACGCAAAAGTTGCCGAGAGCTACGTCCACGCCGTTGAGCACCACAACCCGATGGAGCTGTTTGGCTCGACGGTTGTCTACGAAAAAGACGGAAAGCTGACCATCTATGACAAAACCCAGGGAGCGACGAACAGCAAGATGTACGTAACCCAGGTATTTGGTCTTTCTTCGGATGATGTACGAGTCATTTCTCCGTTCATGGGCGGGGGCTTTGGGTCGGGGTTGCGGCCCCAGTATCAGTTGTTTTTTGCGGTTATGGCCGCGCGTGACTTGCAGCGTTCAGTACGCGTTTCGTTGACGCGCCAGCAAATGTTTACGTTTGGTCACCGTCCGGCAACGGTTCAGAACATCGCGCTTGGTGGTTCGAAAGATGGTAAGCTCAATGCGTTATACCATCAGGCCTTCGGCGAAACATCGCAGTTTGAAGACTATACGGAAGTGGTCGTTAACTGGGGTGGTATGTTGTACCCGGTCGAGAATGTCACGCTTGACTACAAACTGGTTTCGCTTGATTTCAATAGCCCCCTCGATATGCGGGCACCCGGTGGTGTGACAGGCATGGCAGCCCTTGAAGTAGCTATCGATGAATTAGCCTATAAGATCGGGATCGATCCGCTGGAGTTTCGGTTAAAAAACTATACCGAAAAAGACATGAACGAGGATCGGCCTTATTCCAGTAAGGAACTACGGGCCTGCTTTCTGCAAGGTGCCGAACGGTTTGGCTGGTCCGACCGCAATCCACAACCCCGCTCCATGCGCAAGGGACATAACCTGATCGGGTGGGGAATGGCTACGGGGATTTGGGATTCTAACCAGATGCCCGCTCGTGCGGAAGCAGTACTAACGGTCAACGGCAGACTACGCGTCAGCAGTGCTTCGGCGGATATCGGTACCGGAACGTACACGATCATGACGCAAATTGCAGCCGAAACGTTAGGGATGCCCGTGGAGGATGTGTTTTTCAAACTGGGTGATTCCGAGATGCCGTTTGCTCCGATTTCGGGAGGGTCCTGGACCGCTGCCACTGTAGGCTCTGCCGTGAAGAACGTCTGCGAAGAACTAGGCAAGAAGCTGTTTAAGCTAGCGAAAAAAATGCCCAATTCGCCGTTTGCCGATGTGAAGCACGAGCAAATCGAATTTGCGGACAAACACCTTCGGTTGAAAAGCGACCCGTCGGTAGCGGTTTCGTTGCAGGCTATTGTCGATCAGAACAATGGTCGGGCCGTCTCAGAAACGGCCACATCACTGCCTAATTTGCTAGAACAACGTAAATACACCCGTAGCACTCACTCGGCGGTGTTCGTTGAGGTGCAGGTGGACGAAGACCTCGGAGCCGTGAAAGTTACCAGAGCCGTAACCGCTGTGGCTGGGGGACGTATCCTGAATCCGAAAACGGCGCGTAGTCAGATTATCGGTGGTATGGTGTGGGGTATCAGTAAGGCTTTGGAAGAAGAAAGCGCTGTTGATCATCGGTTTGGGCGCTTTATGAATCATAACCTCGCCGAATACCACGTAGCGGTCAACGCCGATATTCACGACCTGGACGTAATTTTCGTCGATGAAGTGGATACGATTGTTAACCCATTAGGCGTCAAAGGGTTGGGGGAGATCGGTATTGTTGGTATGCCAGCCGCCGTTGCCAATGCCATCTACCACGCTACCGGCAAGCGCGTGCGGGATTTGCCAATCCAGATTGACAAACTCTTGTAGCGGAGTTGGCAATAGCTAGCCTAAAAGCGGACTCCTATCTGTGTTTTCCGGTAGTCGTATCAGGTTTACGAGGAAGCGCAGACAGGAGTTCGCTTTTGTATTGATGAAACCCCATAAAGTTACGTCATCAGCGACTTCTTAGGCTTACCCACAGCCTTACTTGTTCAAACTGCTTAGGTAGCCATCGGTTTACCAATATGGTAAATCATCGTCTAAGAGCGTTTCATCAGATGTTCGTGGAACGCTTCGTAAAGCTAAAATTGTATGGAAAAACCAATCACCCGCAAGCAACACGGCTTCACGGATTATAGCTACATACCACTGGTAGCAGCTGCCCCCGTGCTGGCTAGCTTCGAGAACGAACCAACGGCCGTTACATTAACTCGGGTTTTAAGCGGCAGTATTCTCGCGTCGAGCTTGTTCACACGTGCTGAATGGGGTCTTGTCAAAGCATTACCCTTTAAGGCGCATCTGGCTGCTGATACGGCTGTTGGCGTACTGGCGGCATCGGCTCCCTGGCTATTTGGCTTTGCAAACAATACGCGCGCGCGAAACACATTCCTAGCGATAGGCGCTTTTGGGATAATGGCCGGGTTACTGTCAAAACCTGAAGAAATGCCTTAGGTAGTCAAGAATAGAGCTGACTACACAAGAGCCAATTTATCATTAATCAATCGATGCGCTAATGCATGATCGTGCCGATGAAAAATAGATAGCGTGGATGTAAGGTCTGCTCAATCTTCTTTATCTGGCAAGACAGGCGGCTATTAAAACAAACTAGGTACCCGCTTCGCGAAGCGGGTACCTAGTTTGTTTTTGATCGATTATCAACCAGATCGGTAGATTATTTCCTTATTATATAGGTTTGTGAACAGGTTTGGGGGATACGAACAGAGCTAGCCAGGTTCGGCGCGCCAATCGGAAGAAATAGGGTGTGAGCAAAATGATGGAAGGAATCAGTCCCATCAAATAGTAATCAAGATCAACGTTAAGCCAGCTCACCGCTACAAAGAAGGTCAGTAGGATCCAGAGGGTGAAAAGCGCATAACTAACGAACATGGACGCCCAATAAAATCCGGGTTCAGGCATAAAGTTCTCGCCACAGTGGGGGCAACGCTCGTGCATCTGGTCGAAATGACGGCTAAAGGCGCTTTTTGTGACAAAGAAGTCACCCTCCTGGCAGCGAGGACATTTATTGAATAAGATGCTGTATATACGACTATGAGTTGACATGACATGGAACGTTTAGGGTTCGATAAACCTGTTTTTTAAACGGGTTTCTATGTCACAAAGGTAGGTACAGGCCCGGTTTACTAAAAAGACAAACCAAGCCAAGTATGGTACAAATCAACGATGGATCGATGCGTTTTGGCGAAACTCGGCGGGCGTTTGCCGCGTGTGTTTTTTGAAAAACCGGACGAAGTAGGAAGGGTCTTCAAAGCCTAATCGGAAAGCAATCTCCTTGACCGATTGATTGGTATGCGTTAACAAGCGTTGAGCTTCAACGATCAGGCGTTCGTACAACAACTGGCTGGCCGTCTTACCAAGTACACTTTTGCAGATGTGATTCAGGTAATTAGGCGACAAATTCATCTGGGCTGCGTACTCGTTGACTTCACGAACCGTCAGAAATTGATGTTCCAGCAAATCTTCGTATTGACGGATGTGGTCATAAAACAATGTATCGGCTCCCGGCCACTGCTGGTTGTAAATTCGATTAGCCGTTTCTAGCATCAGATGCAGATAGGACAAAAACACATCGGACCGGTTTGCCTGATGCTGGTCATACTCGTCCCAGGCATGCGTAAACAAATCACCCACCAGCTTTCGTTGGTCCGTTACGTTCAGGAGCGGCTGATGTTGGTGGGAGTGGTAAAAAGGGTACTCGTGCAGTCGGTTGCCAAAGCGGCTACGCAGGAAATTAGCTTCAAAAAACAGGTCATAGCCTTGAATATCGGCTGATAACTGCCAACTGTGCACTTGCCCCGGCGTGAGAAAATAAAGCTGGAAAGGTTTGACTTCGTGGGTCTTGAAGTCGATGGTATGAGTTCCGCTTCCGTGCGTGATCCACATCATCAGGTAAAACGTGTGCGAATGCGAATCGCCAATCCGTTTGAATTCCTGGACCAGCTTCTCCAGCCGGGTCATGTAAAACGGTGCGTTAGGTTCGTGGCGGGGAAATGACGCTAGTTTATAGACCGGGACAGATTTTGCCATACAGATTACGCGAATTAAACGGGGCTATTTAGTCATGCATGGTAAGCTTGTCTCGTTTGAAACGTCTTGAGTGCATTGCCGCTCTTACCAAGTTGGCTTGACAAGATAAGGCATTACCTTGTTCAGAAGCATAGCGACGATTTTCCCAGTCCTATAACGCTGTACAATCCGTGCTTGGATGGCTGTTAGTCCGGCCAGTCGATACAGCGTAAAGACTCGTTCTAGAGGCTAAGGTTCATAAAAACAACCGCTCCTTACAAAGTCGTTTATCAACAATAAACGACTTTGTAAGGAGCGGCCAACTACTGGTTTCGTAACGACGTGTATAGGACTTATCCGCGAAATTGTTGAAAAGAACTAGCGAAGTGCGAGCAAGGCTACTAAGCGGTTATCTTTACCGAGAGCGCACTAGAAGAACGTTGACTGATTGCTTTATCAAGAAGCGGAACAAGGGTTATTTAGCGCCTTAATGATCTTTCCTGTCAAATGGCCGGAGTCATCATACTCCGCCTGATACACAAACTTCTTAGAGCAAAATAACTTTCCACCTATTGATTTGACCTGGACAGGTTGTCCGTCTACGACAATACGAATAGGATATTTTCTTGGGGCTGGCATGCAGTAAAGTCTTTATGTCAATAGTACACAAAGACTCCAACGGATATGCTTTCTAAATCGTGCGTGGATCACCGCATAAACGTTGAGTAATCCTAGCTTTTCCTGCTATCTATCAATTACGACCGGTGTTGATAGCGCAGAAAGATTCTTCAACGACGGTTTGAGCGTTGTGATTAAACGGCTACTGGTAGGAAAATTTTAGAGCCGCACAGGCGTGATTGAAACGCCCTGACCGAAAGATAAGGGTAAATAAACGTCATTCCCGCACTGGTAAGCCGTATAGCATTAGACCAGCTACGAGAGCTACGGCTAGTCCACCGTACGAGCAGGCTATTAGCGCGTGGTGAATACGGTCGCGTCGGGTCGTCTGGTTGCCGAACGCGTGCTGGATGTTGACCAGACTCATACCCAGTTGACTGATGGCTGCTAAACCAATGAAGTAGAACCGTATATCCATGAATGGCGTGTATAAACGACTAGCCAACAAATCATCCTGTTCGGCTCTGCAATATCATCGTATAAAGCGATCCGTACGTTTGTACTTAATGCCTTTTTCCTTATTTGTGATCCACTATTTTTTATACGGCTACGGTGTTTGATAAATAGCTATGCTGTCGATTTAAACATAGCATCATAACGTTTCGGCGTTAGCAATGTTGACGGCTTACTCAGGATAGATGGTCGATCTCAGGCAGAGGATCTGGGCTTGACTTAGATCAGGAGTAATTCAGCGGCTAATTTCGTTCAAAATGAAATTTCGAATCACGGATGACGTACTTTTGAGACAGATTAGACAGTGGCGGTCCTCGTAAAAAGTAAGGCAAATAACGTGTTCAAGGCTGTTTGGATAGCCGTTCAACCGCCCGTTATACTAGGGTGTCGTTTGTTTCTCCCTATACACCGACTGCTCCAGGAGGCCGTACGGTTTTTAGAATTCGTTATAATCAATATATGAAAAAAATTGCATTTATTGTTCAGCGTTATGGAGTCGAAGTTAATGGTGGTGCCGAATATTACTGCCGTATAATGGCCGAACGGCTGGCCAAAACGTATGAAGTCGATGTGTTGACCAGCTGCGCATTAGAATACGTCACCTGGGCCAACTGGTATCAGCCGGAAACCGTCATGATCAATGATGTTCGCGTTCACCGGTTTGCTACGGAGTACGAGCGGCAGGTGAAACAATCATCACGCATCGAGCACAAACTCAAAAAGTGGTCGCGACCCGAGGAGTGGGAGGGATTCGGTTGGCTAAAAATGTGGGCTCGTGCGCTCGTTGGGAAAACGGTTCGTCGCTATAGCCGGTTGTGGCCAAAATACCAGGGGCCGTACACGCCTGACCTGATTGACTATCTGAAGAAAAACCATCAGCAGTACGATGCAATGATCTTCATTACCTACCTGTATTATCCTACGATTGCCGGGCTGAATGTAGCCCCCAAGAAATCAATTTTTATTCCGACCGCGCACGATGAACCGCCAATCTATTTGCCGCTCTTTCGTCCGCTATTTAAGAAGCCGCGCGCTATCCTGTTCCTGACCCCCGCCGAGAAAACGTTCGTCAACCGGCAGTTTCAGAACGACGCGATCTACAACGATGTCGTTGGCGTCGGTATCGAACCGGCTACGGTTGTCTCGGACAAATCCGTAGCGGAACTGCTAGGGACAGCAGCCGACTACGTACTGTACATTGGCCGGATCGATGTGGCGAAAGGCTGTGATGCCTTGTTCGAGATGTTTATGCGGTACAAACAAGCAAATCCCTCGTCGCTAAAGCTGGTGCTGGTTGGTCAGTCGTTTATGCCCATACCCGAACATCCTGATTTCATCGCTGCCGGATTCGTGGACGAACCGACGAAAGCATCCTTGTTAGCAGGGGCAAAAGCGTTGATTATGCCATCGCCTTACGAAAGCTTGTCGATGGTCACGCTGGAAAGCTTCGCGGTGGGCATTCCTGTCATTGCCAATGCCGATTGTGCCGTACTTCGTGATCACATTGAAGGCAGTCAGGCTGGCTATTCGTACCAGAATTACGATCAGTTCGAACAGGCTATTAACCAGGTCCTGACGCAGGACACAACCGCAATGGCTGATAACGCCCGTTCTTACGTCCAGCAATATTACACCTGGAGTGCCGTGCTTGCTAAGTTTGATAAAGCCGTAAATTACGTAGCGAACGGGCGGTAGTACCGTTATTGAAGTACTTCGTGCATGGTATTAAGCCGCCGGTAAATGCTGTCTTTGTTGCTGATGAGGTCGTAGTGATTACCACGTTCGATAATCTCGCCCCCTTCCATAATCAGGATCTCATCAGCTTCTTTGATGGTGCTGAGCCGGTGAGCAATGACCAGGGTCGTGCGTCCTTCCATCAGGTTGTCCAGTGCCTCCTGAACGGATTTTTCAGATTCAATATCCAAGGCTGACGTTGCTTCGTCGAGAATAAGAATCGACGGCTTTTTGAATACCGCACGGGCAATGCTCAGCCGTTGACGCTGACCGCCACTCAGTCGAATACCCCGGTCGCCGATATTGGTATTATAGCCATCTTCCGTATTCATGATGAAATCATGGGCATTGGCTATTTTGGCCGCTTCGATAACGTCTTCCAGACGGGCATCCGGTTTTCCGAGAGCGATGTTGTTGAAGATTGTGTCGTTGAACAGAATGATTTCCTGCGTGACAAAGCTCATCTGCGCCCGCAACGATTCCATCGTGTACTCGCGTACGTCGATGCCATCGATTTTGACGCTACCCTGCGTTGCTTCGTAAAACCGGGGGATCAGATCGGCAATGGTCGATTTTCCGACGCCTGACGGACCGACCAGTGCAATTTTCTTGCCTTTTGCAATGCGAAGATCAATGTTTTTCAGAACCGGTTTGTCGCCGTACTGGAAGCTAACGTTTTCAAAGATAATATCCCGACGAAAGGGTTCCATCGCCTGGGCATTGGGCTTATCCAGGATTTCGATTGGCTTGTCGAGAAGTTCAAGAATGCGTTCACCGGCGGCTTGTCCCTGCTGAATATTGGTCAGGGCAACAACGATGGCTTTGGCCGGACGGATGACCTGCGAAAAGATAGCGATAAACGCAATAAACGAACTAGCCTGTAAATTGCTTTCGCTGTTCAGGACCAGACTTCCCCCGTAGACGAGAATACAGGCTACCACAAATACGCCGGAAGCTTCAGAAAAGGCTGGAGCCAGTTCCCGGCGCTTAAACCCTTCTAAACTGGCTCTCCGGTAAAAATCGTTTTCGATACTGAACCGTTTCAGTACAAAGGACGTCGCGTTAAACGACCGGATGATGCGCATACCGAGCAACGTCTCATCCATGAGCGTGAGCATCCGCCCCATCGACGACTGCACGTCCTGCGCTTCTTTTTTAAGTTTCTTGGTTACAGCGGCTATACCAACGGCAGAAATCGGAATGATGATCAGCGTAAAAAACGTTAGCTGGGTCGAAATGGTAAACAGCGCTATAAAGTAACCGATAAACATGTACGGCTCTTTAAAGATAACTTCGATGGAGCTGCTTGCTACGCCTTCAATCGCGTATACGTCGCCGTTGAGCCGGGACAGTAGATCGCCTTTATGCTCTTTGGTAAAGTAACCCAGATGCAGGTGGTTAATTTTTTCGAACAGTGCTTCCCGAAGGCGCTTCACCAGCAAGGTTCGGGTGCTGAGCAGGCATCGTTGCGCCAGAAACCGGAACAGATTGGTCATCACCACCGCCACTACAATCATACCCGCCAGAAAATAAAGGGCATAAACCGGGTTGGTCGTCTTGAAATTGTAGATCAGGTGGTAAAACGCGTCTTTAAAGTAAGTAGGATCAAACCGAAACGCAGGCATCGACGCATATTTTGTGGCGTCGCCTGTGTTGATGGGGTCAAACAAAAAATTGAGCAGAGGTATGATCAACGCAAACTGAAAGACGTTGAAAAATACACTAATAATGGTGAAGATAAAGAAGGGGACAATGAACTTTCCATAAGGCTTGGCATACACCATTAGCCGTTTATAAATCTTCATTCGTTGACGTTAATGTGACATAACTGCTAAGATAGCAAGATTGACGCTAATTTCAGCTTATTCAGCCAACGAGCGGTATACGTCAATGTACTTCCGGGCCGAATCTTCCCAGTTAAACGTTGCACTGTATGCCTTCATGGCTTCTTTCATCTGGCTGCCCGCATTCTTGTACTGCCGCATACCAGCCGCGAAATCGTCGTGCATGTTTTCGAAATCGTGAAAGTAAAACGCCATGTCTTTTCCTATTTCGGGCAGGGCCGTATGCCGGGAAAGAAATACCGGCTTACCAACCGACATAGCTTCGGTCACGGGCAGGCCAAAACCTTCGGCCAGCGACGGCATTACTACCGCCTGACAGTTATGGTAATACCACGATTTTTCGCCTTCCGTGATCTCATCGACCAAGTGCATTCGGTCTTCTACGTTTAGGTCAGACGCGTGTTGTCGCAGAAAACGGGCGTAGTCTTTATCCTCATGCCGACCGGCCAGTACCAGTTCCAGGCGTGGGTTGGATTGCAGCAGCGGCAGAATGCGGTGCTGGTTCTTTTTCCGGGCGATCACCCCAATGTTAAACAGGAAAGGATCAGTGGGCCGGTACGATTTGGCCTCCAGTTCGGGCGTAGGCAAACCGTTGGTGCCATTATAGATCACATGAACTGGTTTTCCTTTGGTGTCGCAGTGCGTTAGTACGTCCTTTTTGCTGAACTCAGATATGCAGACTATCGCATCGCTCCGGTCAATGTTCTGTTGGAGATAAGCCAGACAGCGCGCTTTTTTCTGCTCGGTCTTATCTTCGTGCAGAAAGTTGAGATCATGAATCGTCAGCAGCACCTTTATCTTCTTGTTCCTGCGGGGCAGATACTGCGAACTCTGATACGTGCTGTGCCAGATGTCAAACTTGCTCAGCGAAGGCATAAAGAACTTCTGTAGCGAATGCTGAGCAATGTAGGGCAACGAAGGATCAAGCGTCGAGCGGACATGCTCAGGGATAAATAAGGATATATGCTCTTGGCTTTTGTTTTGCAGAATGGCTTTGCCCAGATTAAGGCAATAGTAGTACAGTCCTGTGTTAACGTACTTCATTCTCTCGCAATCGAATATAATACGAATCATAACACAATAGTCTCACAAGGTTGTATAATTGTTCCAGAAGAACTAAAACGCACCATCGATAAAAAAGTTAACCTCACACTACAACGGTTTCATGCGAACATGGACCCCTGTTTTTACTAGGATACCGAAAGCGAGGTAAAGGTTGGAGCGACTCGTTGCTCCGCCGTGAATAATACCTGCGAATGGTGACTAATGTTGCACAAAATCAAAAAATGCGATTCTGGGGTACTCCCCCTGCTTATTTCTCTGCTTTATGTCCCGAATTATTCTTGATTGCGAGTTAATGAAGTTCCCTCACTCCGGCCTGTTTCAGTACTGCCAAAACCTGGGAGAACACGTCAATAAACTACTCGCTGAAGAAAATCAGCCCTTTATGCAGATGTATATTCCGCCCAGGAAGAAACTTACCCTTCCCTGGGAACCCTATCATCTGGTAGAACAGAAGTGGCATAAACTCGTTAAACCGTTTCTGCGGGGCTGTCAGGTCTGGCACGCACCGTTCCAATCCGGACGGATTGTGCCCAACAAAAGGTTGTATCCCGCCATAAAGGTAGTGCTAACGATCCATGATTTAAACATGTTACACGAAGGTAAGTCCGATACTTACCAGCAGAAAAGCCTTGCTCGTACCCAATCATTGATCAATCGAAGCGATGCAATCGTCTGTATTTCAGAGTTTACGAAAGGTGATGTGCTGTCTCATTGCTCTGTCGGCAACAAACCTATTCATGTTATTTACAATGGCCTCAACAAGAAAACGGCGTCGGTAGATAAGCCCGTAGCGTATAAACCTGACCGGGCGTTTTTGCTGGGCATCGGATACCTGAACAGTAAGAAGAATTACCACGTTCTGTTGCCTTTGTTACAAGCCAATCCCGACCTGGAAATGATTATTCTGGGCCGCCACGATGACCCGCAGTACGTAACCATGATGCACGAAACGGCTCAGCAGATGGGGGTTGAGAATCGATTACACCTGCCCGGTACGGTTTCGGAAGACGATAAAATCTGGTACTTAAAGAACTGCAACGCTTTTCTGCATCCGTCGCTTGCCGAGGGTTTCGGTTTACCCGTGATCGAAGCGATGCAATTCGGAAAACCGGTGTTTCTTTCCCGGCTTACGTCGCTACCGGAAGTGGGCGGAGATGCGGCATTTTACTTTCCTGATTTCGACGCCAGCACCGTCCAGGCGGTGTACCAACAAGGGATGCAGGCTTACAAGCGATCGAACATGGCGAATTCCATCATAGAGCACGCCAACCGCTTTAGCTGGGATAAAACGGCAAGGCAGTATCTGGAGGTGTATCAGTCACTAATTAGGTAGTAGTGCTAGGCCTTCAGTGTAGGTTGATTACATGTTTTAAGGGAGTAAAGTCGTTTATTTTGTTTATATGAAGATTGTTTTAATAATAAAATGTTGATTTAGTATTTATTTGCGTAAATATGAAGGATTATCTAATTGGCATAAGTATTATATGCCAATTGTGCTTGGTCGCCAATTACGTTCACGAAGCAATTCAGGCTAGATCAGACATGCGCGAACGTATTCTGGCTAGTATCAAAGCACTGGTTTGCGGGTTTATCGCTGTGTTGCTGGCGATTGGATTAATCAAGTTCGGCTTTTCGCAAAGCGCTACTTAAACTCTCTCCGTTGCGGTTAGGAAATTACTGTGCACAACAACGGCTGTGTGCTATTCCTCACGAATGGTAGCCTGTCTTTTTTCTTTCTATAAAAGTTTAGCAGTATAAGCCTTTTTTGTACATTTGTATATACTTTGCGTGCAGATGGTCACCCAGCGTCTTTGGCTGCGTTGTCCGAAGCATTCCTAGTCGATTAGCTTCTTCTTTTGAGTCGTTTATACGACACTTCCTTGTAACCAATGTTCTGGTTTTTCAGAACGCCTACCACCTACACTATTCCTGAATTGGTCTTTGCTAAACCTTTTTGAATTAGGTCATGCACAACGCTGAATTGAATGGGACGCCCTGCCCGGTGTGTGGGCATGAGCAAACCTGGTGGCGACATTGTTCGAATTTATGCGACAATGGCTATATCGACGATGCGAGTGATTCGCTGCTTTACAGTTGGGTAGCCAGCCCGGTACCTTGCTCCGAATGTCGCGGAACAAGCATTGAGGTGTGGTGTCAGGGATGCGGAGTAAACATATCGGGTATCCGAATCCCTGAAGAAGATTTCTACAACGAAAAAGCCTGATTGACTCAATCAGGCTTTTTCGTTTTTAGAGCGGCTGGTCTTGCTTACTGACCAACGGATATCGCGTATAACTGGTTAAACAATAGTTTGAACGTTCCTTGTGCCTGAGCCCGGAAGGTAATTTCCGGACCAAAAGCGTAGAGCTTGCCCGACCCAACCGGGGCCATGAACGCGGCAACACCGTCCTGTAAATAGGACTGACCCCAGGCCCAGCCGCTACGCAGCGGCTTATTCGTGGAGAACCAGGCCAGCGGCTTCACAGTGCCTTTAGCAATAGCATCCGGGGCTAGTTTAAACACGGGACTAGCATCGAAATACACGTCCGTCTGAGAAGGCATACCCCAGGTAGCCTGTTGCGTCGAATCCAGTGTGACGCGTAAAATGCTGCCTGGGATGTAATATTTTTCAGCGGGTAGCGGACGCTCCTGGCCCGCATTGGTCATTTCAACCAACGCGTTTTTAACGGGTAAGCCCAAATGATAAGCCAGATTCGTGCTGGAACCGATGGTTACCACGCTACCGCCTGCTTCAAGAAACTTCTTTAGCTGAGGAATCGATTTGTCGGCGGTAATCCGGCCTACCCACGGGCGATACTCGGCGGGTAGCTCTTCCGTTTTTGGCTCCCGCATCTGGTATTCGCCTTCGCCACGGGTGCCACCACCTGAGTTGCTCACGGGTGGGATCGCCCGCGTAACAAACACAATGACATCGTACTTTTTGCGAAGATCACCGGCGTCGATGTCCTGTGCGCGAATAATGTTCATGGGAAAATGATACTGTTCCATCAGCCAGCGTACCCAGCCCGACGGCATCGAACCGCCGTACGTATCCCAGAGAGCGATTCGCATCGGCGAAACTTTGACCAGCGCCCCCGAAGGTCGCTTGGCGATTCCCGTTGCATCGACACCAAATTCTCTGGTCGCTTTTTCCAGAGCGGCTTTCGCTTTCGCCGACGCCGGAATAAAGAATGTCCCTGGTTCGACGGACGATTTGCCGGTGCTTCCCGACGGGAGCCGGTAAACGTCAACGCCCGATTTGAGCAGATCATTGACCGCAATAAACGAGTTGTTGGCTTGTGCATTCAAGACATAACCCGCGCCCGCCGACGCGTCCATACGGCCTTTTGGTGTTTGCAGTTCGCCGTAAGGCAGTTTTTTGAACGGACCATCAAACGCGTCCAGAATCCGGTCGAACTGAACGTTCATCTGGTAAGCCAGCGTCCAGCCAGCGGCATCGTACGGACGGATGGGCGGGCCACCTGGATACGGAAAATCATTGGGGTGATCCTGCGGTTCGAACATATCGAGTATGTGCGGACGGAACGCCTGGTCGGTCTTGACAACGTATGAACCCGCTGGGTACTTCTTGCCCGCTACGGTAAAATCGGCGGTTGCCTGCTGGATAAGAATACCTGTCTTGATCAGGGCATTCACAAAGTTAACGGTGGTTGCCGGATCGGTTTGATTCGCTGTAATGATGAAACCACGCGGATCGCGCAGCTTCGGATCTTTCAGGACTGCATCGTAGTATTTGATTGGCATACCACCCCCGCGCGAGCCTTCGCTGGCTGCCGGGCGTGCTGAGGAGTCGGAACGGGGCTTCTTCAGATCCGTCTGATAGGCTTGCGTGATGGCATCAACCCGTTTTGGGGAAAGTGTCCAATAATCGCTGCTGCCGCGCTCAATGGAATTTTTGCCCATCCGGTAAATGTTGAGCAGCAGTTCATCACGATGGCGGGCTGCATAATCGAGCGTTGCGTAGTTGAGCGAGAGCGAGTAATCAATCGACTGTTTGAAGTGCCACTTTTGCGGAGTCACCGGAAACGGGGTGTTGCCGTTCGGGATCAGCCGTTGTGGAACCAAAGGCACGGTTTCGGGGGTCGGGTTGCCAATAATCTCGGTTAGTAGGCCGATCATGTTGTGGAAGTGCGTTGTTGTGCGCAAACCGCCGTTGTACCAGGTTGAGAAAACAGAGCCGCCCAGCCGCGTAAAACCGGGTTTATCTTCCGCGTTCAACCGGTTGATCATGGCCGCGCCCAAGGCGTCGATACCCGTAATCATCAGCGGGTCGAAGACGTAGTTGAACGGATCGCGGTACGGCGGACCAGCCAGTACCGAACCTGCCGGGCCGCGCTGGTGGTGGTTGTACATGATCTGCGGAATCCACTCGACAAACAACTGCCGTCCGATATTCTGCGATTCTTTCATGTTCATAATAAAGAAGTCGCGGTTGTTGTCGTGCCCAACGTATTTCTGGTACAGCCGGGGCAAATAATCCAGCGTACGCTTTTCGGGTTTTGGCTCACGCATGTACCAGTTGCTGACAATTTCCTGCCCATCGGGGTTGGCGTGGGTCAGCAGAATCACGACATTATCCAGAATGCGAAGCGTTTCGGGGTCTTTCCGGCTGACCAGCTGCCAGGCTGTTTCGATCAGCTGATGCGTACCAACCGTTTCGGTAGCGTGAAGACCCCCGTCAATCCAGACGATTGCTTTGCCTTCGGTCGCCATCGCCATCGCCTGTTCCTTGGTAATGCCTTCTGCCCGGGCTAATTTCTGTGAGATCTCTTTGTAGCGGTCCAGTTTCTTGATATTCTCCGGTGACGATACAATCAGCATGTACTGGTGACGACCTTCTTCGGTCATGCCGATATCAACCAGTTTCGTGCGGTCCGACGTAGCCAGCTTTTTAAAATACGCTTCGGTCTGCGTGTAGGTTGCCAATTGATAGTCATCGCCGATGGTAAAGCCAAAATGCTCTTTGGGTGATGGAAGTGTTTGTGACCATCCCGTTGTCTGAACAAACAACAGTAGGACAGTAACCAATCGGAAAAATTGGAACATAATAAACGAAGTTAGTTGAGGGGGTTATCGATAGCGGTAGCCGTTACGGGTCCGTGTGGAAGTCATACGAAGCAGACTGCCCAATTCCGTCGTATATCTTCTTTTTAGAGTCCAATAACTGCTAATCAGCGGGTTATTGCGTATAAACTTAGTTAAGAAAAGGGGAGCTTACTCTATCTTTTAGAAATAGATTCCTGAATTTTTTTTGTTGATGGTCCCGCTGAAATAGATCTTTTGGCCAGCCGGGTGGACCAACCGTATAAGTATAATTCCGGGGCGGTCGTTTCAGTAAATTATTAGTAATTTCCTTTAAAACAATCACTTACTCGAAAAGCGGATTTTCCTCTTCTCCGACTTATTACTCATAACAAAGAAGACTACTGTTTAAAGTCGAAAAGGGCCATAAACTCAGATGAATATTTGGTAAGTGTATTGCCGTTCATCATAAAAGTTTGGTAATTGATCGTATTTTTGACCATATTCGCGTTTCTGATGCCCGTAAGCCCGACGGAATGCGATCAGAGAAAGCCAGTTTTTTATTATTCATCACATGAACAGAAGAGATTTCATTCAATTGTCTGGCATGGGTATGGGAGCTTTACTGACCGCCGGAATTCCGGCCAGTGGGGTGCCTATATTGGGCCATTCCGTGCCGTCCGAGTACTTGCTCGAACCGGGTGTGGATGTGGCCACCAAAAAACGGTTTGCCGACATCGCACTGAATGCGGCCAAAAGCAAAGGCGCCACCTACACCGACGTGCGCATTGGACGGTACTTGCAACAGTACATGTTTACGCGCGAAAAAAAGGTGCAGAACATTGTCAATGCCGAATCCTACGGCATCGGTATCCGGGTGATTGCCAATGGAACCTGGGGCTTTGCCGCTACCAGCGACGTGACTCCGGATGCCATTGCCCGCTGTGCGGAGACCGCTGTCGCCATTGCCAAGGCCAACGCCAAACTGCAAACCGAACCGGTTGTGCTGGCTCCGCAGAAAGGGGTAGGGGAAGTAAGCTGGAAGACGCCGATCAAAAAAAATGCGTTTGAAATCCCGGTACAACAGAAGATCGATCTGTTGATGAAAGTCAACGGGGCAGCTATCGATAACGGGGCGGCTTTTGTTACTTCGAATTTGTTTTTGGTCAACGAACAGAAATATTTTGCCTCGACCGATGGATCGTATATCGATCAGGATATTCACCGCATCTGGCCGACGTTCACGGTGACTGCTCTGGACAAAGGGGCGGGTAAGTTCAAAACGCGCGACGCGCTCAGTTCGCCAATGGGCATGGGCTACGAATACCTTGATGGGGTAGCGTCCGAAAAAATAGCGGCTCCCAATGGCCTGGTCGGCTATCGGTACTCGTACGACATGGTCGAAGACGCGGTGCTGGCGGCCAAGCAGGCGAAGCAGAAACTGACGGCCAAATCGGTTCAGCCCGGTAAATACGATCTGGTTCTCGATCCAAACCATTTAGGGCTTACCATTCACGAGTCGGTTGGTCACCCGCTGGAACTGGACCGCGTACTAGGTTATGAAGCCAACTACGCCGGTACCAGCTTTGCCACCCTCGACAAGTGGAAAACAAAAAGCTTTAACTACGGTAGCAAGCTGGTTAATATCGTTGCTGACAAACAACAGCCGTACACCCTCGGAACCGTCGGGTACGATGACGAAGGGGTTCCTAGCAAAGAATGGGATTTGATCAAAGACGGTATTCTGGTAAACTATCAGGCCATTCGTGATCAGGCGGCTATTCTGGGCGAAAAAGAATCGAACGGCTGTTGCTATGCCGATAACTGGAGTTCGGTGCAGTTTCAGCGGATGCCAAACGTCTCACTGAAGCACGGCGATGAAAAACGCTCTGTTTTCGATATGATCAAAGGCGTCGAAAAAGGTATTTATATCATTGGTCGCGGGTCCTATTCGATTGATCAGCAGCGTTACAACTTCCAGTTTGGCGGTCAGCTATTCTACGAAATCAAGAACGGTCAGATTGCCGGAATGCTCGACGATGTGGCATACCAGTCGAACACCCAGGAATTCTGGAACTCCTGCGCTCAGCTTTGCGACAAAGACGATTACCGCACATTCGGCTCGTTCTTCGACGGGAAAGGCCAGCCTTCTCAGGTAAGTGCCGTCTCCCACGGTAGCGCAACGACTCGCTTCAACGGCGTTAATGTGATCAATACAGCTCGGAAAATATAGGCATTACCTTGTCATTAATGGGCGTTGGCTGTCGTTTGCTGCCTGAATAAAGAAGGACGACAAATGACGATCAATAGCAATTGATGACACTTGAATGACACTAAAATGGCGATCTTAACCAAAGACGAAGCAAAGACGATCATTGATAAAGTGCTGTCCTACTCGAAGGCTGACGAGATGAGCGTCAACCTGTCGGGCGGACGGACGGGAAACATTCGCTACGCGCGGAATGCCGTCTCTACCAGTGGCGAAAGTACCAACCTGTCGCTGGCCGTTACGGCGGTTTTCGGCAAACGGTCGGGTACGGCAACGGTCAACGAGTTTGACGATGCCTCGCTCGAAAAAACGGTTCGCCGGGCCGAGGAGATTGCCCGACTGGCTCCCGAAAACCCGGAATACGTGCCCATGCTGGGGCCTCAAACGTATCTGTCGGCAGACCCTTACGCGGAAAGTACCGCTAAGATTGACCCTGCTTTCCGGTCGCAGGCGACCTTTGATAGTCTCGACCCCTGCCGAAAAAATAACCTGACGGCGGCTGGCTACATGGAAGATTCGACCCGGTTTACGGCACTGGGCAACACGAAAGGCTTATCGGCCTACAACCGCGAAACATCGGTTGAGTTTTCGGTTACGGTACGTACTGCCGATGGACTAGGCTCCGGATACGCGACCCGCGACGTAACGGATGTGTCGAAGCTCAGTACCAAAGACGCTACCGAAGTCGCCATGCAAAAAGCAAAAGCGTCGGCGAGTGCGCGGGCGTTAGAGCCGGGGAAATATACCGTTATTCTGGAACCCGCTGCTCTTTTGGCAAACGTAGACGCTTCGCTGCTGGCCGCGATGATGGGTTCGCTCGATGCACGCAGCGCCGAAGAAGGCCGTAGCTTCCTGAGTAAAAAAGGGGGCGGTACGCGCTTGGGCGAAAAGCTGTTTGATGAGCGCATCACCATTTATTCCGATCCGACCAATCCCGAAGTACCGGCGTCGCCGTTCGGTGGGGGCGGTGGTGGCCGCTTTGGGGGTGGCAGCGATGGACGTCCGCAGGAAAAAGTAACCTGGATCGAGAAAGGCGTCGTTAAAAACCTTTCGTATTCGCGCTACTGGGCCGAGAAGAAAGGCGTGAAAGCCATTCCGGCACCCGCCAATTTCATCATGGAAGGCGGTACGCAGTCGCTGGCCGACATGATAAAAAGTACGGAGAAAGGTATTCTGGTGACGAGGTTTTGGTACATCCGCCCCGTCGATCCGCAGACACTGCTTTACACCGGCCTGACCCGCGACGGAACATTTTACATCGAAAATGGGCAGATCAAGTTTCCGGTCAAGAATTTCCGCTTCAACGAAAGCCCCGTCATTATGCTCAACAACCTTGAAGCCTTGGGCAAACCCGTTCGGATGGGTGGTAATCTTGTACCACCGATGAAAATTCGGGACTTTACGTTCACGAGCCTGTCCGATGCTGTATAATTTTCACACGCAGAACACCGCGCTTTCTACCAGAAAACGCCGGGTGTTCTCTGTGCCATCTTCCTTCGTGTCTAAAACACTTTTTCAATGAACCGTCGAGATTTTAATCAGCTTCTGGGTATGGGGGCTGCTGGTATTTTGATGCCATCTTTGCCCGCCTTCTCGCGTACCGTCGCCCCCGAAGCATTGCTGGAGCCCGGTCTGGATATAGCCGTGAAAAAACGGCTGGCCGATGCCGCCCTGAATGCGGCCAAAGCGAAAGGAGCCACCTACGCCGACGTACGGATTGGTCGCTACCTGAACCAGTTTGTCCTCACGCGTGAAAACAAAGTGCAGGGAATCGTCAACTCCGAATCCTTCGGGGTGGGCGTCCGCGTGATTGCCGACGGTTGCTGGGGCTTTGCGTCGGTCGGTGATGCCCGCGACGAGTCCGTTGTGGCCAAAGCCGCCGAAACCGCCGTAACGATTGCGAAGGCCAACGCCCGGCTCCTGACCGAACCCGTACAACTGGCCCCCCAGAAAGGATTCGGGGAAGTAAGCTGGAAAGCGCCGATCAAGAAAAATGCCTTCGAAGTACCCATCAAAGAAAAGGTCGATCTGCTGCTGTCGTGCAATGCTGCGGCCATGAAAAACGGTGCCAACTTCGTCAACAACGTGATGTTTCAGGTCAACGAGCAGAAATACTTCGCATCGACCGATGGGACGTACGCCGACCAGGACATTCACCGGATTGGACCCAGCTTTACCGTAACTGCCGTTGACCCGGCCAATGGCCGCTTTGCGACCCGCAATTCGCTCAGCGCCCCAATGGGAATGGGCTACGAATACCTGCAAGTCAACCCGTCGGATAAGGTTACGGGCGTTACGACCCGCTACAACAAAGGGTACGATATGCTCGAAGACATCACGGCAGCCGCTAAACAAGCCAAAGAAAAATTATCGGCGAAATCGGTTGAAGCGGGTAAGTATGACCTTGTCCTCGATCCGTCGCACACCTGGCTGACCATCCACGAATCGGTCGGTCACCCGCTGGAACTGGACCGGGTGCTGGGCTATGAAGCCAACTACGCCGGTACCAGCTTTGCCACCCTCGATAAGTGGCAAAGCAAAAACTTTCAGTACGGTAGCCCCGCCGTCAATTTCTTCGCCGACAAAACGCAGGTTGGGTCCTTGGGTGCTGTGGGCTGGGACGACGAAGGGGTCAAAACCAAACAGTGGGATTTGATCAAGGACGGTGTGCTGGTCAACTACCAGGCCATTCGCGACCAGGCGCACATCATCGGCGAAAAAGAATCGCAGGGCTGCTGCTACGCCGATAACTGGAGTTCGGTGCAGTTTCAACGCATGGCCAACGTATCGCTGGCGGCTGGCAAAACACCCCTGTCGGTGCAGCAAATGATCAAGGATGTCAAGCGCGGTGTCTACATCATCGGCGACGGCTCGTTCTCGATTGATCAGCAGCGCTACAACTTCCAGTTTGGCGGTCAATTGTTCTACGAAATCAAAAACGGTGAAATCGTGGGAATGCTCAAAGATGTCGCTTATCAGGCCAACACCCGCGAATTCTGGAACTCCTGCGTAGCCGTCTGCGACGAAAGCGATTACCGGCTGGGTGGAGCGTTCAACGATGGGAAAGGACAACCCTCCCAATCCAGCGCCGTTTCGCACGGCAGCGCAACGGCCCGTTTCAACGGAGTAAACGTCATCAATACCGCTCGAAAAATCTAGTCATCGACAATAACGAACTATGGCCATTCTAACCAAAGACGAAGCCAAAAAAATCATTGATAAAGTACTGTCCTACTCGAAAGCTGACGAAACCAGCGTTAGCGTCAGTGGCAGTCGAACGGGCAACATTCGATACGCTCGTAACTCCGTGTCAACCAGTGGTGAAACCAATAACCTCTCGGTTGCCGTTACGTCGGTTTTCGGCAAGCGGTCGGGAACGGCAACGATCAACGAGCTTGACGATGCCTCGCTCGAAAAAACGGTTCGCCGGGCGGAAGAAATCGCCCGCTTAGCGCCCGAAAATCCGGAATACATGGCCATGCTGGGACCCCAGACGTATCTGGAATCAAACACCTACGCCGAAAGCACCGCCAAGATTGACCCTGAATTCCGGGCGCAGGCGGCTTTCGACAGCATAGATCCTTGTCGCCAGAAAAACCTGACGGCGGCCGGTTACATGGAAGATAACACGGGTTTTACGGCTATCGGCAACAGCAAAGGGCTGTTTGGCTACAACCGTTCGACCGGCGTTGATTTTTCCATTACGGTCCGCACTGCGGATGGGAAAGGGTCGGGTTATGCCAACCCGGATGTCAACGATGTCAGTAAGCTCAGCACGAAAGCATCCACCGAAATCGCCATGCAGAAGGCGCTGGCGTCGGCAAGTGCGCGGGCGCTGGAACCGGGAAAGTACACGGTTATTCTGGAGCCAACGGCGTCGGTTGAATTGCTGCAAAACATGATGCGCAGCATGGACGCGCGCAGTGCTGACGAAGGCCGTAGCTTTCTAAGTAAAAAAGGAGGGGGAACCCGACTGAATGAAAAGCTTTTCGATGAGCGAGTTACCATTATTACCGATCCGCTGAATGCTGATCTGCCTCTTTCGCCCTTTGGCGGGGGCGGTGGTGGTCGCTTCGGTGGGGGCGGTGGCGAAGGCGTTCCTCAGGAAAAAGTAACCTGGATCGAGAAAGGCGTTGTCAAGAATATGTTCTACTCGCGGTACTGGGCCGACAAGAAAGGGGCTAAAGCCGTTCCGCCCCCGTCGGGATTTATTCTTCAGGGCGGTACGCAGTCGCTGGCCGATCTGATCAAGAGTACCGATAAAGGTATCCTGGTGACGCGGTTCTGGTACATCCGTGCCGTTGACCCGCAAACGCAGCTCTACACGGGTCTGACCCGCGACGGAACGTTCTACATCGAGAACGGGCAGATTAAGTTTCCGGTCAAGAATTTCCGCTTCAACGAAAGCCCCGTCATCATGCTTAATAACGTCGAAGCCCTGGGTAAACCCGTTCGGGCGGGTGGCAACCTGATTCCGCCGATGAAGATTCGTGACTTTACGTTTACCAGTTTGTCAGACGCGGTATAATGATTCTGGGACGCGGATTTGTGTGTAATCCGCGTCCCGATTATTTTCGTCCACACAAACAAATCCCAACCTATCTAATGTACTCGCATGAACCGCCGAAACTTTAATCAATTAATGGGCATGGGCACGGCCGGGATCTTGCTGCCCAAGCTCCCGGCTTTTTCCCGCAACGTTAGTCCGGAAGCCTTACTGGAGCCGGGCGTCGATGTGGCGACCAAGAAACGGCTGGCCGATGCCGCCCTCAATACGGCTAAAAGTAAAGGAGCCACCTATTCCGACGTGCGGATCGGTCGTTACCTGAATCAGTACGTGATCACCCGCGAGGACAAAGTACAGAACATCGTCAACACGGAATCGTACGGCGTTGGTGTTCGCGTTATTGCCGACGGTTGCTGGGGCTTTGCCGCCGTGGTTGATGCGAAAAATGAAGCCGATACTGCGAAAGCGGCCGAAAAAGCTGTGGCCATCGCCAAAGCGAATGCCAAGCTGATGAAACAACCGGTTCAACTGGCTCCCCAGAAAGGCTACGGCGAAGTAAGCTGGAAAGCACCCATCCAGAAAAACGCCTTTGAAGTACCCATCAAAGAAAAGGTCGATCTGCTGCTTGGGGTGAACAATGCCGCCCTGAAGAACGGGGCAAACTATGTTAACTCGGTGCTGTTCATGGTCAACGAGCAGAAATACTTCGCGTCAACCGACGGGACCTATGCCGATCAGGACATTCACCGCATCTGGCCGATATTCAATGTAACGGCTATCGACCCAAAAACGGGCAAATTTGAAACGCGCAACGCCCTAAGCGCTCCGGTCGGCATGGGCTACGAGTACCTGCAAGTCAACCCGTCGGACAAGGTTACGGGCATTACGACCCGCTACAGCAAGGGCTACGATATGCTCGAAGACGTGACGGCTGCGGCTAAACAGGCACGGGCGAAACACACCGCCAAATCGGTTGAAGCGGGCAAATACGATCTGGTTCTTGATCCGTCGCATCTCTGGCTTACCATCCACGAATCGGTGGGTCACCCGCTGGAGCTGGACCGCGTACTGGGTTACGAAGCCAACTTTGCCGGAACCAGTTTTGCTACCCTCGATAAGTGGCAAAGTAAGAACTTTAACTACGGCAGTAAGCAGGTTAACCTGTTTGCCGACAAAACGCAGGTCGGTTCGCTAGGCGCTGTGGGCTGGGACGACGAAGGCGTCAAAACTAAACAGTGGGATCTGGTAAAAGACGGAACGCTTGTCAACTACCAGGCCATCCGTGATCAGGTACACATTATCGGTGAAAACGAATCACAGGGCTGCTGCTACGCCGATAGCTGGGGTTCGGTGCAGTTTCAGCGGATGGCCAACGTATCGCTGGCGGCTGGTAAAACACCCCTGTCGGTGCAGCAGATGATTAAGGATGTCAAAAAAGGAATCTACATCATCGGTGACGGCTCGTTCTCGATTGATCAGCAGCGCTACAACTTTCAGTTTGGTGGTCAGCTGTTTTACGAAATCAAAAACGGCGAGATTGCGGGTATGCTCAAGGACGTGGCATACCAGTCGAACACCCAGGAATTCTGGAACTCCTGCGTAGCCGTTTGCGATGAGCGTGATTATCGGTTAGGCGGCTCATTCTTTGACGGAAAAGGGCAACCCCCGCAGTCGAGTGCGGTTTCGCACGGTAGTTCGACCGCTCGCTTCAACGGGGTCAATGTCATCAACACAGCTCGAAAAATCTAGTCATCGACCACAACTATGGCAATCATACTCACCGAAGCCGAAGCAAAGGCGCTACTCACCAAAGTACTAAGCTATTCGAAAGCCGACGAATGCGAAGTCAATCTGTTGGGCGAAGAGCGGGGTAACCTGCGTTACGCTCGTAACGAAGTATCCACCAGCGGCTCCACGACAAACCAGAACCTACAGGTCCAGTCCGCATTTGGTAAAAAAGTTGGTACCGCAACAATCGACGAATTCGACGATGCGTCGCTCGAAAAGGTCGTGCGTCGTGCTGAAGAATTAGCCCGGCTGGCTCCCGAAAACCCTGAATATGTGAGCGTTCTCGGTCCGCAACAGTACATGAAGACTAACGGGTTTGTGGAGGCTACGGCCAACATCACGCCCGACACGCGGGCTGATGCCGTGGCGAAAAGCTTACAGCTGGCGCGCGACCAGAAGCTGACGGCGGCTGGCTTTTTACAGGACTATCATGGGTATACGGCCATGATGAACTCCAAAGGACTTTTTGCGTATTACCCCAGCACCAACGTCAATTTTTCGCTGACCGTCCGCACCGACGATGGTAAAGGTTCCGGCTACGTAGCGCGCGGCTATAACGACATAACAAAACTGGATACGGTGGCCGCAACGCGCATTGCGATGCAGAAGGCGCAGGGGTCCGCTGAGGCACGGGCTATTGAGCCGGGTAAGTACACCGTTATCCTGGAGCCGACAGCCGCAGCCGTGTTGCTGGAAAACATCTATTTCAATATGGATGCCCGCAGCGCCGACGAAGGCCGGTCGTACTTTAGCAAGATGGGCGGCAAATCCCGGCTTGGTGATAAAATCGTCGATGAGCGCGTAACGATCTATTCCGATCCGGCCAATGCCGAACTGCCCGCGTCGCCCTGGTCGGGTGACGGGCGACCTCAGGAAAAAACGATGTGGATCGAGAAAGGTGTCGTCAAAAATCTTTCGTATTCGCGGTATTGGGCGCAGAAAACTGGTAAAAAGGCGATTCCTGGTCCCAACAATGTGATTATGATGGGCGGCAACGCGTCGCTGGAGGAGATGATCCGAACCACGCAGCGCGGTATTCTGGTAACCAAACTCTGGTACATCCGGGAGGTCGATCCGCAGACGATTCTGCTGACGGGCCTGACCCGCGACGGAACGTTCTATATCGAAAACGGAAAGATCAAGCATCCGGTCAAGAACTTCCGTTTCAACGAAAGCCCGATCATTATGCTCAACAACCTCGAAGCCCTGGGTAAACCGGAGCGGGTAGTCAGTACCGAGTCCGATCAGAATTACCTGGTGCCGCCGATGAAGATTCGGGAATTTACGTTCACGAGCTTATCTGATGCGGTGTAAAGAAGCGTCCGCTAGTGTGGTGTCAGGTTTGAGAACCGCGTGGGCGGCCCGTGCGGCTCTCAAATTAGCTTAGCATTGTCCGAAATCCGTAAAACGCATAACCTAGTCCTTCTAGAGTGATGTCGGCGGGGCCGCCCGCGCGGTTCTCAAAACCGACATCACTCTAGAAGGACATCGAATCAGGGTAAATCCAACATTTCGGACAATACTGTTTCTCAAATCTGACGATACCAAACGAGCAAAAATAATCGTAACTTCATAGGCTATTAACCGTATCGAAACATGCTTGAAAACCGCGTTGCTGACCTACTGGAAGCGCCTGATGCCAAATTGGTGATCGAGCGAGCGCAGGCTATTCTGGCCGACGAAGCCCAGCGTCGTCGTGCGTTTCGGGAGTGGCTGCGGGATGATGTGAAGGCCGAATTTATCAACGGCGAAGTGGTTATGCACTCGCCCGTCAAACGCCGTCATCTGGATGCAACGCAGAACTTGACAACATTGCTTCGGGTGTATGTACATCTGCATGACCTGGGCGCTGTTGATTCTGAAAAAGCGCTGGTTGGCCTCACGCGGAATGATTATGAACCGGATATTTGCTTCTGGAACCGCGAAACAGCCCGTTCGTTTACTGATGATCAGATGGAGCATCCTGCCCCGGATCTGGTTGTCGAGATTCTTTCCCGAAGCACCACCGGACGCGACCGGGGAATTAAGTTTGAGGACTACGCAGCCCACGGTGTTCTCGAATACTGGATTATCGACCCGGTTCGGAAGTCCGTTGAGCAATACCAGCTGGACGAACCGACAATGGCCTTTGCATCGGTGGCAACCGTGTACAGCGACGACACACTCGAAGCCTTGACTGTACCGGGCTTTCAGATTCCGGTACGGGCTATTTTTGACAGGCAAGCGAATATGGAAGCCTTGCAGCGAATTATGACCAAGGCCGACTGATGATTTTTGATTATAAAACACTTCGCAACAACCGCTTTTGAAACCATTTATTTTCACTCGACTCCAATACACCTCCGGCGACTGGGATACCGACCAGCGAATGCCCTCCAATCTGTTGCATTCCCTGATCGAATACACAACCATTCCGGTTGACCAGAAGGAAAAAGTGGTTCAGTTGAGCAGCCCCGACTTGTTTAAAAGCCCGTTTTGTTACCTGAGCGGGCATAAACTGGTTGAGTTTTCGGCGCAGGAACGCGATCACTTCAAACGATACGTGCAGAACGGGGGCTTTGTGTTCGTTGACGATTGCAATCACGACATCGACGCTTTGTTTGCCCGGTCGTTTGAGCAGGAAATGGCCCGCACGTTCGGACCGAAGGCGTTGCAGAAAATTCCGAATAATCACCCGCTCTACACCTGCTTTTTTACGTTTGAGGAGGGTCCGCCCACGACTTCGTTCGAGCTGAACGGCTGGGGCGACGATCTGGTACACGATTACCTGAAAGCCATCACTGTCAACGGTCGAATCGGGGTATTGTACAGCAACAAGGATTACGGCTGTGAGTGGGATTATGATTTTCGAAACAAACGGTTTCTGGCCGAGGACAACACGAAGTTTGGCGTAAACATCATCACCTATGCCTTAACCGCCTGATTGGTTGTAATCGCATTTTTGTCATCCCGACAACGGAGGAATCTCCGGTACTAGTAAACAAAGATTCCTCCGTTGTCGGGATGACAAAAACAGCTAATACGGCTTGAGAATGAAACGCTTAAATGAGTCTGTAGAATAGAATAGGCAACGATCAATTCTACATCACGTACCGTTTACCTCTTTATACAACCTGATAAAAACTTGGAATCAACAGACTTAACCCATTACAAAACACTGGTGGCCAGGCTGCCGCAGCTACGCAACGAAATCGGCAAAGTAATTATCGGACAACAGGAGGTCATCAGCGAGGTGCTGATTGCGCTTTTAGCGGGTGGTCACTGCCTGCTGGAAGGCGTACCCGGACTTGCCAAAACGCTGATGGTCAAGACGATGGCTGATGCGCTGGCCATGCGCTTCAAACGCATTCAGTTTACGCCCGACCTGATGCCCGGCGATATTGTCGGTACCGAGATTCTGGAAGAAGACCACGAGACCGGCAAGAAATTCTTCCAGTTCAACAAAGGCCCTTTGTTTGCCAACGTTGTGCTGGCCGATGAGATCAACCGGACACCCCCCAAAACGCAGGCCGCCATGCTGGAAGCCATGCAGGAATACAAGGTCACGTATGGGGGCAACGACTATGCCTTACCACGTCCGTTCCTGATCATTGCCACACAAAACCCCATCGAGCAGGCCGGTACCTACCCATTGCCCGAAGCCCAGCTCGACCGTTTTTTGCTGTACATCAAACTAAGCTATCCGTCGGAGCAGGAAGAGCTTACCGTATTGCAAAGCACAACGGGTACCAAACGCCCCGTGCTGAATACGATCCTCTCCGACGAGGATATTTTGAATCTACAAAGCCTAACCCGGCAGGTGCACATCAGCGATGAACTGATTGCATACATCAACCGGCTAGTACGGGCTACGCGTCCGCAGGATAGTCCTTCGGCGTTCGTGAAGCAGTGGTGCGAATGGGGGGCGGGTCCGCGTGCCGGACAGGCGCTGGTCTTGTGTGCCAAAGCCCGCGCAGTGCTCAATGAGCGTTTTTCTGTTATTCCCGACGATATTCAGACGCTGGCTTATCCGGTATTGCGCCATCGAATCGCCTTGAACTTTCGCGCCGATTCGGAGGGGATCACCACCGATAAGGTCATCAGCGAACTACTCAAAGGGGTAAAGTAAAACGAACGCTCGTAGGGTAGGGCATCGGTTTAACGCGTGCGTAGCTGATGCGCACCGGCTGCGGTTCAATCTCATTCCCATCAAAAGCTATAGAAACAGGATTTCCTGGAAATCCCTGCGTTCTTGCTGCTTCGGTATTCATCAACAATGGCTACACTGACTTCTGATCTGATCCGTTTAAACAACCTGCAACTGGCTAGCAAGCTTGTCAGCGATGAGCTGATGCTGGGTATTCAGACCAGCCGCCGGTCGGGAATAGGAACCGAGTTTGAACAGTATCGGCACTACGAACCGGGCGACGATCCCAAACGTATCGACTGGAAACTGTTTGCGCGGAGTGGCAATTACCTGGTTCGGGAATCGGCAACGGAGAGTAACCAGCAGGTCCGGTTTTTGCTGGATCTGTCGGGATCGATGAATTACGACGAGTCGGGAATTAGCCGGTTACACTACGCGAAAATTCTTCTGGCGTCACTGGCGTACCTGGGCTATCGGCAAAACGATCAACTCAGTTTGTATGGGTTGCAAAATGGCGACGTTCAGGCGCTGGTTCCACCGGGCAAGCAATCGTTTCTGAAGATTGTGGGTACGCTGGAAACGGCGCAGGCATCCGGAGCGTGGGTGGTCAAGCAGCCCTCGTTTCCGGAGTTCAGCCGCAAGCAAAGCGAACTGCTGATTATTGCGTCCGACTTTTTGCAGGTGGGCGACGAGTGGTTGCACCTGATTCAGAACGTGGCCGGGCCGCGTCGGGAAATCGTTATTTTTCAGATTCTTGGCGATCAGGAGCTGGACTTTAACCTGACGGGTTTCTACCGCTTTCAGGATCTGGAAACGGGACGCGAAATCGAACTACAGGCCGATGCGGTTCGGGACACCGTTCGGCAGACGGCTACGGCGTATCTGGCGAAGTTGGACGATGCGCTACGAATTCCGCACGTCCGGCTGATCCGCGTTCGGCTGAGCGATCCGATTGGCCGGGTCCTGAGCGGATTCCTGACCGGGAAGCAAGTGTGATCGTGCGAAACGTGACCTGCACAGCGAAGGGCAATCGGCCCTGTATTTACCTGTTGGATCTGATGGTTGATCGGTATCCAGTGTCTTTCTAGTATAAATGGCTTTTTTAGAACCGTTTTTGTTGTGGGGTGCGCTGGCGGTACTTAGTCCGATCATCATCCATTTCTGGCACCAGAAAAAAGGGAAACCATTGGCGTGGGCGGCTACGCAATGGCTTGTTGAAAAAAATCAGCAGCAACAGCGTGGATTGAAACTCGACAACATCGTTCTGCTGATTCTTCGGTGTTTGTTACTACTTGTGCTGGTCGCCCTGCTCAGTCAGCTCGTGCTGAACAATCTGAAAAGCAAGACCGACAATCAGCCCATCCATTTGGTTCAACCCAATGCGCTGCTTTCGTCGAACTACCGATTTGAACTGGAAGAGGCCCGCAAACGGGGCGAAAAGCTGTACTGGATGGATGAAAATACGGAGCCGGTCGATGAGCTTACCGAGCTGCCCGCGAAGCCGAATTTTTCGCCGTTGCTGCTTCAGGCGGCTATCGACAAACGGCGTCACGACGAGGCCGAGGTGCATCTGTACCTGCTGAATACCGACGGACTGGCAACCGTTCCGGCGGTGTACGTTCCCGCCCGGTTTCAACTGCATACGATGATCGATTCGAGTCAGAAACCACGGGCGTATCTGGCGACAAAAGGCGGACAAAAACTGTTTGTCAATCAGGCCGGACGCTTGACGACCAGTGCGGTGCTGGATCCGGCGCTGAAATTTCAATCGGCACCGGCCCATACGGGTCCCTTGCGGGTGTTGGTTCAGTACAGTAATCAACGTGAACAGCGTACGGTCGAAGCGGCCTTGAATGCCCTGGCTGAGGTCTACGATCTTGACTTGTCGATTGACCATACACCGACGACGGCCACACCCTACGACTGGGTACTGACGGATCAAATAAACCAGAATTCAAACCCGCAAACGTTATATATCGTGTCGGGTCAATCGGCTGCTTCGGAGGCACCGAACGTACGGTTTCATGCGTACGCCTTTACCCCGCAAACGGATGAACGGGTCGCCAGTGGTCAGCTGCCCGAGTGGTTGGGCGAACGCTTGATTGAACACTACGGCCTGCGGGTTAGCTCGGAGCCACTGAGTCAGCAGGAATTAAAATCGCTGTTCGTCGTAGCGAGCCGGTCGGACCGGAAGCCGCAAACATTAGTTCATAACGTACTCGTACTGCTGTTCGTCGTTTTGCTTATCGCAGAACGCTGGATCGCCTTAACAAAAAACGCATGACGGATCCCAAGCAAATCATATCGTCGGTCAGCAATCAACTTTACGCCAACGCGCTACTGCGGTGTCTGGTCCTCGCTGCTTCGGCCTTTCTCCTGACGTTTACCTTCACCCACTCGCTGCTGATCGCGGGCCTGGCTGGACTGGCTGGCCTAGTAGCCGGTATGGTGCTAGGTAAGCTGTTTGAGGACAAGAAACCGCAGGCCGTTCGGCTTATTCACCAGACCGTCGGCGATGCGGAATACAGTTTGCCGCTCTTGGAAAAAACGCAGCTGAACGTAGCCGAACAGCTTCAACTCGAACGACTGCACGAGCGTATCCGCGACGCGAAAATTCCGACCGTTCTATTCGCGCAGCTAAAAGTCTACGCGCTTATCCTGCTGGCTGCGCTGGCTGTTTACGTCGCTTATCCGCTTCTTCAACGGTCTTCGGCCATGAGCCCAAAGCCGGGAGAAAGCCGTCGGGCGGCATTAGTAGCCGAAGAAAAGCCAGTTGCACCCTCGTTCGAGTCGGCGCAGCTACGGATTCAGCCCCCCGCTTACACCCAACTGCCGGAGCGGGTATCGTCGGATCTGAACGCGTCGTCCATCAACGGCTCGATGCTTACTTGGCGCATTGCGTTCAGCGATAGCCGTAACGTGTCGGTTCGGCTGGTGAGCAACCGGGGGGTCGAGGTTCGCTTCAAACCGTCCGACGATGGGTTTGTGTACCAGGATCGGCTCATCAATTCGGGCTTGTACGCCATCAAAGCCTACTGGTCCGGGCTGGGTAAGGATTCGTTGGTTTACCAGTCGGATTTTTACCGGCTCGAAGCGCAACCCGATTTAGCGCCCAAGATCGTTCCCGAATCCAAAGAACTGTACCGCTACCATTACCTGAAAGACCCCAAAAATATCGCTCTGTCCGCCACAATGTCCGACGATTTCAAGGTTACACAGGCATTTATCGTAGCTACTGTAGCGCGCGGATCGGGCGAGAATGTGAAGTTTCGGGAGGTGAAAATGCCGTTGGACCGGAGTAATTTCAAGGAAGCCAAGCTGACAAAACAGATTGATCTGAAAGCGCTCAACTTTGCGCCCGGCGATGAGCTGTACTACTACTGGGCCGCGTTCGACAATCGGCAACCCGAACCGAATTTTACGAAGTCAGATACGTATTTTCTCGTTTACAAAGACACGACCAAGCTGGAAGAAAGCGAACTGGCTACGATGGCCGTGAACATCATGCCGGAGTATTTTCGGAGTCAGCGACAGATCATTATCGATACCGAAAAGCTGATCGCCAAACGCAAAACGATGGCCGACAAGGCGAATCCGAATCATGCGTTCAAAAGCGCGTCGAACGAAATCGGCTTCGATCAGAAAGCACTGCGCCTACGCTATGGTCAGTTTCTGGGCGAAGAATTCGAAAAATCCATCGGGGGGGATGGCGCTCCGCCCATACCGACTAACAGCGAAGGGGTAGTCGTGGCGGGCATGGCGGCTATTCAGGCGTACATGCACAAGCACGACGAGGGGGAAGGCGAACAGACGGCGGCTCCGCAACGCCCGGTGCACTCGGCCGATGATGGGCACAACCACGGGGGCGGTGGCGGATCGTCCGACGACGGTAAAGATCCCGTGGCCGCCTTGATGGAACAGTACGTGCACAATCACGACGATGCCGAAACAAACACCTTCCACGAGCAATCGACCCGGAGCCTGTTGAAAATGGCGCTGGAACAGATGTGGGAATCAGAATTGCATCTGCGGATGTACGAGCCCGAAAAAGCCTTGCCGTACGAGAAAAAAGCGCTTGAATATCTGAAGCTGTCGCAGCAGAAAGCGCGCTCGTTCGTCAAAAAAACCGGCTTCGACCCGCCCCCGATCAAAGAACAGGAAACGCGGCTAACCGGCGAACTGAAAAACGTGAACGCCAATACAAGCCAACAGCGGATGTACGATCAGCCCCGGCTGGAATCGCTGGTAGGACAGGTGCTCGGCTTTTTGTCACTGGATCAACTCAATGCTACACAGCGGCAGACCGTACAGCAATTGGGCAATACCCTGGCCGACCGGGTTGTCAACAGCGGCCTGACGAACTGGTCGGTGCTAACGGGACTACAGAAACTGGCGGGTGGTAAACCGCTTGCCGATGCCGAGAAAAAACAGCTGAAAACCAAACTGTATGAACTGGCCGGAACGTCGCAGCAAACCAACCGTTCCTACACCAGCGAACGTAAACTCGAACGGTCATTCTGGCGCCATTTACAATGATTTCTTTCCAATTCGACCGATCACAGCCCATCAGTTGGCTTACTATGGGGCTTGTTGCGCTGCTGCTCGCGGTACAGCTCTGGCTTACCCTCCGCAACGAGACGATTACTGGACAACGGAAAACGGTTCGGCTGGTGTTGAACGGGCTGCTGTGGCTGGTGGTACTCGGCTACGTCCTGCAACCGACCTGGACCGTTACGGCCAGTACCCGACACGCGCTGCTGGCCGGTGAGGACGTTCCCGACAACTTTCGGCAAAAAATCGGCGATAGCCTGCATATCCGGGAGGTGCTTACCCGGCAGACGTTTAAGCCCGAACGCTATGATTCCGTCACGTTGGTTGGGCAGGATTTTTCGCCCGAATTGCTTAGCCGGTTGAGTCGGCAGGTAATTCGCTGGATTCCGTATACCGCTCCCGATCAGGTACAAACCATCAACTGGAAAGGAATTGTCCAGAAAGGCGAGATGCAGCAGGTAACGGGCAACATTCAGTCGTCGAAGAAGCAACGCATCAAGCTGATGTACGGGGGGCGCACACTCGACAGTCTGGACATACCGAAAGGAGCCGCGTCGTTTACGCTTCAATTTCCGGTATTTACGCTGGGTCGAACCGAAACCGAGTTGGTTCTGGACAATACTCCGCTGGATACGATTCGTTTTTTTGCCCGTCCACTAAAGCCGCTGGCCTTTCAGTTTGTGCTCGGAACGCCCGATTTTGAAAGCAGAGCGCTGGCCGACTGGTTAGGGAAAAATGGTCATTCGGTACAGGTTACGTCTACGCTGTCGAAAGATATTACCAACAAGCTGACGATCAACCGGACTTCCGCCAAACCCGACGTGATCGTTACGGACCCGAGCAATGCAGGTAGCGCTGTGGTTAAGAGAGCCGTAGCCGACGGCAAATCGGTGCTGTTTATCAACCTGACCAGTCCCGAGGCTGATTTTCGATTGATCAATCAGGCGTTGGGAAGCCGCTGGCAAGCGAAGAAAGTATCCAACGAGCCGTTGGTTCCGGTTGGTAGTGGCCTAAACGCCTTGCCCTATACCTTCGTGACGAATGCCGCTCAGACGATTGTTCCGGGGTACCCGGTTGGGGTTCAGCGGACGACCGGTACGATTGGCGTCAGTCTCCTGGGCGAAACCTTTCCGCTCAAACTGAGTGGCGATAGCATGGCGTATAACCGGGTCTGGAATGCCGTTCTGGCCCGGCTTCAACCGGCAACTATAAACAGCGTCGATCTGGACGCGCCCGTTTTTGCCCGGTTCCGGGAAGCGATTCGGGTCAACAATCTGCCGACACGCCCAAGTGCGGTTCGGCTCGGCAGCGATACGGTTGCCTTGACGTATTCAGCCATCAATCCCTTGTCGGCGGATGGGTATTTTCGGGTAAGTCAGGCGGGGTGGTTGCCGATAGGCGATTCGCTGGCGACCTACGCGGAAGGATCAGGCTTACCCACGCTGGCCAAAAGTCGGATGGTCAACGCCTATGCACTGGCGCACGCCAACGATCAGACGAATCGCGTAGTGGCGGATCGGGTAACTGAAACCCGGCTGCCGGGCTGGGCGTGGCTACTGCTTTTTGTCGTCTGCCTGACGAGCCTGTGGGTCGAACCAAAGCTAGGTTGATTTAGGCCGCTTTACTGCCTACGTAGTGTCGGCGGGGCGCCCACGTGGTGTCGGTTTTGAGAAACCGACACCACGTGGGCGCCCCGCCGACACCATTCTGTCTGCGTTATCGTTAAACTTGCGGGACCATTCGGAGGTTATAGGCCAAAACGCAAATCGTATGTGGGAGGAAAAAGACAATCAACTGACGCGTGAGTTTATGTTCACCGATTTTTCGGAAGCGTTCGCTTTCATGACCCGCGTGGCGCTTATCGCCGAGAAAATGGATCACCATCCGTGGTGGTCGAACGTGTACAACAAGGTAACGATCCGGCTTTCTACGCATGATGCGGGCAATACCGTGACGGAAAAGGATCAGAAGATGGCGGCTGCTATCGATAAATTGATTGTTGGCGAAGTGTGGTAAAACAAAGGTCTCCTCGTCTGGCGCTGGTACAACTGGTGTACCTGCTGGTGAGCTGTCTCGTACTCGGAGCGATGCTGGCGTTACCCCGAAATTATGATTGGCTAACGACCACTGTCCGGCATTTTTACGAACAACGGCAAACGTTGGGCGAGCAGATGGGCAAGGAAAGCCGAATGCGGAAAGGCTACGGCACGGCGTACACGTACACTACGCTGATCAAACAACAGGGCAAGCCCAACGATTACCTATTGATTCCTCCGCAACGGTATCTCATTCGAAACGCCTACAAACAGGGAGCCGCTGACGGGTTTGTCTGGCTGTATCCAAGCGTACTCTATTATCACCTCGGTCAATCAATTCACCTGCGCGAAATGACCGCGCCGGATACTATGCGCCAACGCGCTACGTACACCCTTTGGGTAACAAACGGTCGGTTGGAACTGCTCCGACTTACGAACCAGAACCGGGCGGCAGTGCTGGATACGTTCGGTAAGTATGATCCTCACTTTTTTGCGTACACACCCGCTCAGGCTAAACGATATTATTCAAAGCGATGATTTGGCCCGTAGTGTTGGTAGTTTGTATGCAATGGCTGCTCGGCTTTGGCATGGTCACGCGGCTGAAAGCGGTCCGTAATGGGATGAGCCTTTCAGGACTTTCTATGCTGGTTGGTCTGGGCGTAAGTTCGCTGGTGCCGTTTATCGTTGAGTTCGCGCAGCTACCGATTACGGCTACTCCGGTATTCGTGGGGCTGGGTGTACTCACCGGGTTTTCGGCCCTCCTGCTGCAGGGGCAGGGCGAGTATCTGCGAGCGGTATTTTCGGGTCAACGAACTGCTATCCGACTGTATGAGCTACCGTTTCTGGGGTTCTGGGCTTATCTGCTGTTCATCAGCGCCTGGAAATGTGCGTGGTTTCCGAATACCCCTTTCGATACGATTGTCGGTCCTGATCTGGTGGCAACGGCTGCCGTACGGGAGCAAACGCTGGCGTCGTCGGTGTTTACCGAGCATCTGCCGTTGGTGTCGGTCTTTAGCAACCAACCGTTCTACGCGCCTTTTACGGCCATGCAGCAGGTGATCTACTTGCTGGCGGCTCAGAACGACGGCCCATTTGTGTTCGGGAAAATCTGGCTTACGGTGCTGGTCGTTGGTTTCGGGTTGTGGCTCTACGCGGAACTACGCGAGCGCATTCATCCGCTGCTGGCTGGCGTGTTGATAACGGTACTGGCCTGTACACCCGAACTGTTTTCGTACACCTTTCTGGTGCAGACCGATTGGGCGAATGCCGCGTTCTTCGTGGTGGGGGTTATGCTGCTTCAGCGCTATCTGGCATCGGGCGGGCGGGGCGTACTGGCGGGGAGCGCCTTGCTGATGGCACTGGCCTGCTGGACCCGTACGGAAACTATATTCTTTGCCGCGATTGGATCGTTACTCCTGTTCGTTCGATTGGTTAGAAGACATCCCGTAAGGGCAGTTGTTCTTGCGGCTGGTTATTCGCTGGCGGGTTTACTGCCGGTGCTGTTCTGGAATTACGGATTTCTGCGGGGGTATGTGCCGCTGCCACCCCAGGCTCATTTGGGTGTCATTCATGGCGTGACGGATGGGTATGTCGGCAAACTACTGGCGGTCTTTTCGGCCATGAATAAAACCGTGGTCTTCGATGCGGACTACTGGAATTATACGGTTTATATTTTCGTCGGGCTTGCCCTGCTAAATCTCGTACTCTTTCGGGACAAACGCGGCTGGATAACTCTGGTCTGGCTTATCGGTATCTACGGACTGTTTGGTTTGATTATTCAGCATGTAGACGGTGCCAACGTTGCCTATACCTTTCGGCGGGGTTTTTTCAAACTGCTGTTCTTGATGTACGTCTACCTCGCGGACACGACGTTAGTCAACCGGCTGTCCGAATGGTTGTATCGGTGGGAAGACCGGGCAATTCCGTTGTCTGACGAAACACCGGCTCCGCCAGGAATCGTTTAGTAGTGTTCGGGGTGGTGTCGGTTTTGAGAAACCGACACCACCCCGAACGAATAGAGTGATCAACAACGGTGCCGATCTATTCGCCACTCGGTCGCTTTATCCATTCCGTCAGGGGCGTGGGCGAGCCAAAATCAGGCGCTCCGTCGGCTTTCCAGCCGAACGGCTGCATGCGTAACGAACGCTGGTCCCCGCAACCCTGGCCGGGGGCCGCGTTGGCGTGGTAGACAAGCCAGTTCTGGGTGCCATCGGCTGACGTGAAAAAGCCGTTATGGCCTACGCTGTAAGCGCCATTGCCCGAATACGGACCAAAGACCGGCGTTGCTGATTTCGTCCAGGAGGAAGGCGTCAGCAGGTTGGCGTTGGTAGGGGCGGAGAGCTGGCCTAAAGCGTAGAAGTCGGTGCCGCAGAAACTAGCCGAGTAAATCAAATAAACCGTGTTGTTGTGCACCAGAAACTCCGGGCCTTCGTTGACACCGAACCCTTGTTTTTCCCAGGTATAATCAGGTGTTGATACGCGAATCCGTGGCCCTTCGGCAGTGTACGGATTGGTTAGCTTGCAGAGGTACAGGTTCTGCTGACCACCCAGATCGTTTTCCCAGCCCGACCACGCGAAATAAAGCTGGTTGTCCAGTTGCAAGACGGTTCCGTCGATGGCCCATTTGTTGTCGGGCAGGTTCAATTGACCTTTATCAACCCAGGTGCCTTGTGTGGGGTCCGCCGATTCGTTTTCGAGCACAAACATCCGGTGGGTAGCATCGACACCGTTGTTGTCGGCGGCATAATAGATGTACCACTTGTTGTTAATATTGAACAGCTCAGGAGCCCAGATGTCCCGCGAGTTAGGACCCGTAGCCGGTGGAGTCCAGACGGTAACGGGCCGGGCCTGATTCAGTCGGCTCATCGAGCGGGTTTTGTAGATGCGGAGGCTGTTGCCGGTGGTGTGCATCACGTAATAAAACCCGTCTTTGCTGGTCACCCACGGATCGGGGGCCGCCGTTAACTGGGGGTTCTGAAACCTGCCGACGGTATCGACCGCTGCTACCGGTGGGTTAGGGGTGGGGTTAGGCTTATCGCCAGATTTGCAGCCGCCAAATTCGGTCAGCGACAGCGTTACGAGTACATAAAGAAACCAGTTTTTCATGCTTTGTTAACAAAAAAACACGGTAACGAATTCTCCGTAGAGAAACACGTTACCGTGTTGGTCGATGGCTTAGTAATTCGGGTTCTGGATCAGGTTTGGATTCAGGTCACGATCCAGCTGCGGAATGGGAAGCAATTCGCTTTTCCCTTTTACGAACGTCGAAAAAGCCGGGTCACGGCTAGCCAGTTGCGGCCCCAGATCGCCCCAGCGGGCCAGGTCATTCCAGCGGTGGCCTTCACCCGATAATTCCGTCACGCGTTCGTGCTTGAGCTGAGCCAGAAACTGATCCTGCGTTAACCCCGGTCTTGCCGCCGTAAGCGTTGGCAATCCAGCCCGGCGTCGTACCTGATCGACATACGCATAGGCCTGGGTGGTCTTGCCCGTCGCGTTCAAGGCTTCGGCGTACATCAGCAGCACGTCGGCATAGCGGATATAACGCCAGTTGTTGGGCGAGCGGTAGCCTTCCTCGTTTTTCCAATGGTCGTTCTGAAACTTCCGGAACCACACCCGCTTGTTGTCCCGACCGTAACGTTGGGTAAACGTCTGGCCGTAGATCAGCGTGGAATCTGGTCCTTTCACATTAGTTGAATCAAACAGAAACGAAGCTTCCAGGCGCGGGTCGCGGGCACCCGTAGTCGTTGGTTCGTAGAACTCGCGGGTTGGCCAGCGGTTCGCTTCGCCGTCGGACCAGCCAATGCTTGGAGGGCCGAAGAACTGGGCCAGCGACGTGCCGTAGTTCTGATTGGGGGTTTCCGTATCGTCATCCGTCGTTTCCGCCGGGTTGATCTGAAACTGCCATTCAAAGATAGACTCCCGGTTGTTTTCTGTCGAGATCAAAAAGTTGTCGCGGTAGTTCGCTGTCAAGGCGTAGATACCCTTGCCTTCGCCATCCGCCAGCCATTGTAGGGGCGTAAGCGACTCGGTGTATTTGCGCTGCTGCATGTACGAACGTGCCAGCAAGGCATAAGCCGCTCCTCGGGTGGCCCGGCCCAGCTCCGCCGAAGCGTAGGTTGTTGGCAGGACAGGAGCCGCTTCGGTCAGATCCTTTTCGATCTGCGCCCAAACCTGCGCACTGGTTGCCGAGCTAGGTCTGTCGCCTACCACCGATACCTGCAAAACAAGCGGCACATTGCCCCACAACGTAACCAGGTGAAAGTAGTACATGGCCCGCAAAAACTTCGCTTCGCCGATATAGCGTTGCTTCAGCGTTTCGTCCATCTGAATGGCAGGCAGGTAGTTGATCACCTGATTGGCCCGGTTGATGCCGATGTAGTTATCGTTCCAGACGCCGTAGGCATTGCCGTAGTTGTAATCCGTGATCAGGAACTGATCCATGTTGTTGACGATGTCGGTCGCTGGACTTTGGCTGCGGCCCTCGTCGGAACGGATAATGTAATAAAACGGCATCCACCGCGAAATGCCACCCCGGTGCATGGTGCTGTAGACAGAATTGACCCCCGCCAGGGCATCGTCGGACGTTTTCCAGAACGACTCGGTCGTTACCTGGTTGGGGTTTACAATGGTTAAGCTTCGGTCGCAGCTCGTCAGTCCCAGAACGGTAACCAGACTCAAAGCGCTCAGTATGTTTTTCATAAGGAAAATGAGTTGTCGTTAAAAATCACCCGTCAAACCGACCGAAATGACGCGGGGCGAGGGCCAGTTGCCGTTATCGACACCACGCTCCTGGATGCCAGCAGTACCTCCTGCACCCGTTACGTCGGGATCAAGGCCCGTGTATTTCGTGATGGTGAACAGGTTCTGACCGCTTACAAACACCCGCCCGTTCCGGACCGCGATTTTGCTCAACAGTGCTTTGGGAAGCGTATAGCCGATCTCCACGTTTCGCACCCGCAAGTACGAAGCGTCTTCCAGCCAGCGGTCCGTGTACCCAAAGTTGTTTGAAATGATCCCCTGCGGATTGTACACATTCGCGTTGGGGGTTGCCTGCAACGCAATGCGTGGGTCGTTGGTGTTCGTGTTCGTCGGCGACCACGGGTTGACGTCCCGGCGGAAATTGGTGTTCTGGTAGCTGTCCAGCGACCGGCGAACATCGTTGTACACGGTGTAGCCAAACACACCCACCAGCTGCACGTTCAAACTAAACTGCTTGTAGCTGCCGTTGAACTGCGCACCGGTCTGTAATTTGGGCCAGGGCGAACTAACAAACTGGCGGTCGTCATTTTGTGTAATCTGACCGTCGCCGTTGGTGTCTACGTAGCGGATATCACCGGGCCGGGCATCGGGCTGGATGAGGTTGCCATTCGGTCCCCGGTAGTTGTTGACTTCTTCCTGCGTCTGGAAAATACCGGCTGTTTTCAGGACGTACCACTGACCAACGGGTTGGCCAACCTGCGAGCGGGTGTTGCCACTCTGAATGTAATTTACGTTTTGTCCCTGATTGCCGACGTTTTCGATCCGGTTCTTGATCGTGGTGAAGTTAGCCGATACATCCCACTTGACGGCGTGTTCATTGTTGCGGTACGTAGCCGAAAACTCAACACCCCGGTTGCGGATCGACGCCGTATTCACGTACGGATTACCGCGCAGATTACCCAGATAGCCCGGTACGGCCAGGTTCAGAATCGCATCCGACGACAGGGAGTTGTAATAGTTGATCTCCGCCGAAAGCCGGTTGTTGAGGAAGCTGGCGGTTACCCCGTAGTTCTGCGAAATCCGCTGTTCCCAGCGCAGATCCGGGTTTGCCAACTGAGCCTGGTAAGCCCCCACGCTGGCGTTCTGGTCGATCCCGAAAATGGCTCTTGGGTTGTTGTTGATAAAGGCCGTGTACGGAAACGAACCAAGGGTTGGCACCACAATACCCAATTTGCCGTACGAGGCATTCAGCTTCAGATCCGAGATCCAGTCGACGTGGAAAAACTTTTCCTGACTGATACGCCAGGCACCGGCCACCGATGGGAAGAAACCCGTCCGGTAGTTCTCCCCAAAGCGCGAATCCTGGTCAACGCGACCCGTCAGCGTCAGCAGGTATTTGTCGTTGTAGGTATAGTTCACCCGGCCGATGTACCCAAGAATCCGGTAGTTGTCGGGCGTGCCACCGGCGGAGTTCGAGATGCCCGTAGCCGCATTGATGGTCGTGAAATACTGACCACCGGCGTACCCCAGATTGGTGCGAGAACCCGACGTAACGTCACGCTGGGCCGTTTGCTGGCTGATCCCGACCACGCCGTTGATGTTGTGGACGCCAACCGTTTTGTTAAAGTTCAGCGTATGCTCGAACAGCAGACTCAGGTAGCGGGACCGGTCTTCGCCGACGGAACTGGGCACCACAGCCGCGCTGTACTGATAAATGCCGATCCGGCGCAGGTTCTGGGTGTAATCGAAACTTACTTCCAGACCCGCGTTGGCGCGGTAATTCAACCAGTCGGTCAGCTTGACATCGAGGTAAGCGTTTCCAACCAGTTTGGCGAAGTTGCTTTTGTTCGATACCAGATTACGCGCGGCCACCGGGTTGTAGGCGTAGGTTACTGCACCGGGATTGGTACCGATCCCGTAGCCTTCCGGGTTGCTGGCGTTGATAAAACTAGGGTCCTGCACCGGGATAACGGGCAGCATACTGGCCATGTCGTAGATCGGGTTGCCCGCCGGGAAATTCCGAATGTTGGAGTTGGTCAGCACGGCATTCTCGCCAAACGTAAAGCGACCGATGGTGCTCCGGGTATTGATCCGCAGGCTGGCCCGGTCGAAGTTGCTACCGATCACATAGCCCACGTTATTAAAGTAGCTGCCCGAAATCAGATACGAACCGGTCTTCGAGCCGCCCGACAAGGTCAGGTTGTAGTCTTGTAAACTACCCGTACGGAGAACTTCGTCCTGCCAGTTGGTATTGATGGCCGGGTTAAACGTTGCTTCGGCTACACTGGAGGGGGGCGTCTGGCTGGAGTTCTGGTATTGCTGCCGTTGCAGAGCCGCAAAACCCGACGCGTCGGTAAGATCCCAGCGTTTGTAAGTCTGTTGCACGCCGTATTTGGCCGCGAACGACACGCGCACCGGACCTTCTTTCCCTTGTTTCGTCGTGATGATGATCACGCCGTTGGCCGCTCTTGATCCGTAGATAGCCGCTGCGGACGCATCTTTCAACACTTGAATGGACTCGATGTCGTCGTTGTTGATGGTCGGGTTCGCGTCGGCAATCATCCCGTCGATGATGTACAGCGGATCGGTGTTCAGGAAGCTGGCAACCCCGCGAATCTGGATTGAAGCCTGCTGCCCTGGTACCCCCGTATTCCGAACCGTGACGCCGGGCGAAAGACCCTGGATGGATTCGGCGACGGAGTTAGCCGTTACCCGGTTCGACTGCGCTACGCTGATCACGTCGTTGGCCCCCGTAACGTCCCGCTTACGAACGGTCTGGTACCCAATAACCACGACTTCTTCGAGGGTGCGGTTGTCGGGGACCAGCTTCACATTGATCGTCGACTGGTTGTTGATAGCTACGTCCTGGTTCACGTAGCCGACGCTCGACACGGTGAGCGTTGTTGCCGCATCACTGGCGTTCAGGGTAAAGTTGCCGTTCGCGTCGGTGGTGGTACCGTTGGTGGTGCCTTTTTCCAGGACGTTGGCCCCCGGTAAACCCGCATTGGTTTCGTCGGTAATCTGACCGGTGATGCGCCGGACGGCGGTGACTTCCCGCAGCTCGACCGGACGGGCTTCGTCGGGTGCGACGGGAGCGTTTACCGAAACGGGTTCCTTTTTGGGAATAGGCTGGATAACGTACAGATTATCCTTGATTTTCCGGTAACGTAGTCCCTGTTCGTTAAGCAGCTGATTCAGCGACTGTTCCAGCGTGCTGCCATCCGGTTCGGTTTCGGTCAGGCGGTTGGCCAGCAGCGACTCATCATACGCAAAGCTGACTTTGTAGCGCTTTTCCAACTCGCTCAACACTTTCTTTAAGGAGCGAGCCCGACTCGGCTTATTTTCGGGAAACGTGTGTTCTGTCCTGCTTTGAGCCCGGGTCAGCAACTGGGCCGCAGCTACAGACGGTAGACTGAGTACCACCGTTCCTGCCATCCAGAGCGAAAGGGGTAAAACCATTCTTTTCATACCACGAAGAGTTAATTGATTGCAATTGATTATTTACTTGTGCGTGTAGCGCCTGAATTACTGTCGGTGCAGGTAGATCCGGTCCTTGTCCCGGACAACCTGTAAGTCGAACGTAGCTGCCAGCGTTGTTAACAGCGTCTCTACATCCTGACTGGATAAATTGCCCGTAAACCGTCGTTCGGCCAGCGCGTCATCATCGAAAACAAGCGTCAGGCCCCAACCATCATTCAGCTGTTGGGCAATGGCGCGCAGCGGGGTGTTTTCGAAGGCGAATTCCTGCTTAGTCCAGGCCGTATACAGTTGCGGTTTGGCCCGTTTGATCGCGACCGGTAGGGCTTCCGACTGGGCCGTGGCTAGTTCGCCGGGCTTCATCAGCATCACACGAGCTGCCGGACCGTTCGGTTGTGACAACTGAATTTTTCCTTCCGACAGTACGACCTGCGTTTGTCCCCGGCGGGTGTTGACATTAAACCGGGTTCCTAGCACCGATATGTCCAGGTTAGGCGTGTGGGTAATGAATTTGAGCCGCCCCGACGATGTGCGCTGTTTGGTGACGGTAAAAAAAGCTTCGCCTTCGAGCCATACCTCGCGGTCGCGGGCGTTTGTCCAGTCGGTTGGGTAGGAAAGCGTTGAGTTCCCGTTCAGCCGCACCTGCGACCCGTCGGGAAGCGTAACGGTCAGCAACTGGCCGTAATTCGTATGCACCTCCTGCCGTTGCCCGTAGTGCCAGTAGGCCCAGCCACCGCCCGCCAGCACCAGCAAACCCGTTAGCGAGGCCGCCAATTGCCAACGCCGGAATGGATTGACCCAACGTTGCCAGCGTGTTTTGACTTCGCCCAATGGCTGCATCTGCTGCTCGTAGGCCGTATCCAGCACCTGCCAGATGCGTTCCTGGCGGCTATCCGTCAAATCGTCCTGCCGAATGCGAAGGTGCAGTAAAATGGCACTGGCTTCCTCAATGACGGGCTGCTGTTCGGGATGCCTGAGCATAAACGAATGCCAGAACGACATCGTCTCTTCGTCGGGCTGTAGCACCCACCGACGAAATGATTCGTCCAGAACAAACTCGTTTATGGAGTAATGACTATAATCCGGTAGATCTGAGGCATTCATGCGATGAGGGTAGCAGATGACAAAAAACAAAGGCGTTCATCGGCTTTATTATCCCTCGCAGTCGCGATTATTTTACAAAATTTATCGGATCAGTGCCAGGACGGCGAGAATAGTGTGCAGGGCCATCCGCTTTTGGAGCGAGGCAATGGCTTTATAAACAATCTTGTAAACGGAGCTTTGCTCGATGCCCATGACGCCCGCTATCTCCTCGTAGCTCAGATTGTCGAAATACTTCAAAAAAAGGGCTTCCTTCTGGCGGGCGGGTAGGCTATTCAGCTCATGCAGTAATAGCGTCGATTGTTCCTGAGAAATCTGGGCGTCCAGCCAGGTGGGTTCGTAGTAGAATTCGATCTTAAAATCGAGCGTGTCCAGTTCGTGATCGAATCGTTGTTCGCGGGTAAGCTTGCGGACGATATCCCGACGAAGCGCCCGCATCAGGTAAAATTTAATCGAATCGGTGCGGCCTAACCGCTCGCGTGTTTCGAGGATGGTCAGGAAGAGGTCTTGCAGACAGTCCTCGGTCATTTCCCGATTCTGAGCGATCTTGTATCCGTAGTTATAGAGTGTTTTGGCGTACTTACCGTAGAGATAGGCATAGGCCGCTTTATTGCCGTTTAAAAAATCATCCCAGAGTACGGTATCCGTTGAGTAAGAGTAACTTAAGGAGGCATCCAACTGAATAAGTGTTTAGCACATACTAAATGTAAAGAATTAACGGGAATAGTCATAATTGTTCCACAAAAAAGGATGTTTGGCTGTGGTCGTGGTGTCGGCGTGTCCGCCCGCGTGGTGTCGGTTTCTCAAAACCGACCCTTTGCGTCAGCAATCCGTGTCGGTTTTGAGAAACCGACACCACTACAAAAACAAGCAAGCCGAAAGCGTTAGATCTCGGCTTGCAAACCGGAATGGATGGTCAACCGGTCACCGTGGCGCGAATCAGTTAGTCGGATACGAGAACTCATAATCGCCGGAGCCTACTTCCAGGGTAAGATCGTTCTGACCCGCTTTGATGTTGCGGAAATTGGCACCCTGCGCGAGAGCTTTTCCGCCTTCGGTCACACGCGATGCGTCTGCTTTGGGGAGTCGGATGGTGGCCGTCGTGTTGGTCGGAACACTCACCCGGACGATCATCTGCCCGTTTTTGCGCTCCCAGCCCGATTTGATATCACCGTACGAACTCTTCAGCGACGATTTGGCGTACGTCAACCGGTCGGTCGGCTGAGGCTGAATCAGCACATGTTTGTAGCCCGGCTTGCCAATTTCGATGCCGCTCACGACCCGGTACATCCAATCGCCAATGGCCCCGTACGCATAGTGGTTGAACGAGTTCATGCCCGCATCCTGGAAGGTACTGTCGGGACGAATACCATCCCAGCGCTCCCAGATCGTTGTTGCCCCCATCTTGACGGGGTACAACCACGACGGGAAAGATTCTTGCAGCAGCAGATCATATCCTACATCCGTAAATCCGTTGTCGGAGAGCACCTGACACAGGTAAGGCGTGCCAAGGAAACCCGTCGACAGGTGATTTTTGCGGCTCTTAATGTCATCGACCAGGTGCTGGGCCGCCAGCGGACGAAGTTCGTCGGGGAGTAGATTGAACATCAGGGCCAGCACGTACGCCGTTTGTGAATCCGAAGCAATTCGTCCGGTCGGGGTGATGTATTCACGCTGGAACGTCGCCTTGATTTTGTTGAACAAGTCCGCGTACTGTCGGGCGTCGTCCGTTTTGCCCAGTACGGTAGCGGCTTGTCGTAAAAGGTCCGTCGAGTACGCGTAGAACGCCGTCGCAATCATGTCGTTGTTGGTGTAGCCATCAGGTTCGGCGTGGCTGTACATGTGCGGCTTGTAGAACAGCCAGTCGCCGAAAACGCTGCCGCCTTTCCAGATGTAGCGATCTCCGGCTTTCTTGTGAATGTACTCGACGTACGCTTTCATACTTGGGTACTGCGTTTCGAGAATGCGCTGGTCGCCATACAGTTGATAGATGGTCCAGGGGGCAATCGTGGCGACATCGCCCCAGCCCGCCGACGTCGCTGCGTCTTTGCCAAGGGGATTCAGAATATCGGGAACGACGAACGGTACGGCTCCGTCCGCCCGTTGGTCGGCGGCAACGTCGGCCAGCCAGCGCGTGAAGAGAGCTGCCACATCGCGGTTAAAGCCAGCGGTCCGGCAGAAGGCCTGCGCGTCGCCGGTCCAGCCGAGCCGTTCGTCGCGTTGCGGACAGTCGGTCGGTACGTCTACGAAGTTTCCTTTTTGCCCCCACTGGATGTTGTGCTGCAACTGGTTGACGAGCGGATTTGAACAGTCGAACTGACCCGTCTGCGGCATGTCGGTATGAATCACAACACCCGCCAGATTGTCCGGTTTAAGATCGCCGGGGAAACCGTCAACGGCGACGTACCGAAAGCCCATAAACGTAAACCGAGGCTCATAAACTTCTGTGCCGTTGCCTTTCAGCGTGTAATGCAGTTCCTGTTTCGCTCTGCGCAGGTTGGTCGTGTAAAATTCGCCTTGTTTGTCCAGTACTTCGGCATGACGAATCTTGATGGTCGTACCCGCCGGGCCGCTTACGTTTAGTCGAACCCAACCCGTCATGTTCTGACCGAAATCGGCGACGAGTGTTCCCGATGGCGTTTTGAAAATACGGATCGGCTTGATCGTCTCTTGCCGACGTACCGGCTGACTGACGGTTGAAACAAGCGTATGGGTCGGATAGTTGGCTACCTGAACCGCCGACCAGTTGGTACCCGTAAAGTTGGGCGTATCCCAACCGGCCCGCTCCATCCGGGCGTCGTAAATCTCGCCGTTGTACAGTTCCGACTTGCGAATGGGGCCATCCGTGCTGGCTTGCCAGCTACCGTCCGTACCAATCACGTCGGTTGTTCCATCGGTGTATTGGATCACCAGTTGGGCCAGTAACGCGGTGTTGTTCCCGTAAAACGCCGAATTGTCTTCATAGCCGAGAGCGCCTTTGTACCAGCCTTCGCCCAGCATCGCGCCGATGACATTCGCCCCCGATTTCAGTTGGTCGGTTATGTCGTACACTTGGTACTGAAGCCGTTTCGGGTAAACCGTCCAGCCCGGTGTGAGCAGATCTTCGCCGACGCGCTGGCCGTTCAGGTGCAATTCGTATAAACCATGCGCCGTAGCGTACGCCCGTGCCGACGCCACTTTTTTGTTGATCGAAAAGGGTTTCCGCAACATCGCTACCGGACCCGCTGCTTTAGGATTGGCACTGACCGGCAGTTCAACCCACTTCGCCTTTTGCCAGTCAGCGGGTTGCAGCAGGCCCATTTCCCAGTACGCCGGACTGCTCCACGACCCTTCTTTACCGGAGCCATCCCAAACCTTGACCCGCCAGTAGACCCGCTGGCCCGATGTGAGCGCTGGCCCCGAATATGGGCGGAGCACCGATTCATCGGAGGCTACTTTTTGGGAATTCCAGACCTGACTTTTACCCGCAAACGTTGGCGTGGTGGCTGCCTGAATCTGGTAAGCGGTCTGGTGGAGGTTACGGCCTTTGCCGGACAATTTCCAGCTCAGTCGGGGCTTGGTTTCGGCAATACCCAGCGGGTTGGTACGGTGTTCGCAGGTCAGCTCGCCGGGCGTGAGCTGGGCCAATGCCGTCCGGGTCAGCAGCAGACTCGTCAGCAGAAATAAGGAGGGTTTCATGAAAATGGGTTTAGAAAGGCTCTTAAAACAAGCATTCACGCCTGAAACGAGTAGGTACGTAAAGAACAGATCAAAATAAAAGCAATTCCAAATCGCCACTGTTCTGTGGTGTCATGGTCAAGCCGCATCTGTATGGTCATACACTTATTTACCGGTGGTTAGCTGCTTGATGACTGCCGTTTCCTTCGGGTTGAAAACAGAACCGTCGGGGCGGAACACGTCGTGAAACCAGACTTTTGGTTCTTCACCATTGGGCATGGGGGCATCCCAGGCGTAGATCGTGTTTGTTTTGCCTTTGACCAAGCCCCAGTTGATGGCTCCCACTTTATACTTTTTGAAGACGGGCAGGCAGGTTTCAAAGGTGCTGTTGCGCGTACGGGCCATGTATTCGGTGCAGATAAGCGGGCGGCCTTGCTTCTGCAAGTCAAGAATTTGCGCTTCCAGCTTGGGCGCTTCGGCGTAGTTGTGAAAGCTGATGATGTCCGACTGGGCGTACATAAGGTCGTTTGATAGGGGATGGTCGTGCCAGCTACCGACCGTAATGGGCTGCGACGGACGAACGGCCTGCGCCCAGACAAACGTTTTGGTCAACAAGGGCAACACGGCATCGTTGTAGCCGCTGTTGGTTGGTTCATTGAACAAATCCCAGGCGACAACCCGCTTGTCATTGGCGAAAGCCGAAAGGACGCCCTTGGTATACTGTTCTAATCCTTCCCACGTCCGTGAATCGAACAGCCGTTTGGTACCGGGACCACGCACCCAACCCGAATTGTGCTTGCCGACAACCGGATCGGGCTGTTTGCCGAGTTTAGGCTCGTCGTTCCAGCAGGAGTCGAACAGCACAAACATGATTTTGATGTGGTGCTTATCGGCAATCTGCAAAAATTGATCGATGCGCTTTTTGTATCCATCGGCGTCCTGCTCCCAGACCAGATTGTGCAGAAATACCCGCATAACATTCATGCCGATGCTTTCGGCGTAGCCCAGTTCACGGTCGATGGTAGCCGGATCGAACGATTCAGCCTGCCACATTTCCAATTGATTGATGGCGGTGCTCGGAATAAAATTAGCGCCAACCAGGAATGGCTGCGTCTTGTACCAATCGTTAGCCTGCTGGGCTGTCCAGCGTTGAGCAATAGCTGAAAACCAGCTCATGTGGCCGATCAGCAGCAGAAAAAGAAACCGGGAAAACCGCAATGACGGACGTTGCATAAATAGTGGAGAGGTTTATAGCTACAAAGACGATTTCTCGCTAATCTATTCGACTGCACGAAGTTTTTGTGATTGAGGTTAACTTGCAGCATGAAACTGTACCTCGTACCGACGCCCATCGGTAACCTCGACGATATTACGCTTCGGGCCATCAAAGTCCTGCAACAGGCCGACGCCATTCTGGCCGAAGATACCCGTACCTCGGGTGTACTACTGCGTCACCTGAACATTAGCAAGCCCCTGCATAGTTACCACATTTTCAACGAACACCAGACCGTACAGCGACTGGTGAATCAGTTGAAGGAAGGAAAAACCCTGGCGCTGGTATCTGATGCCGGAACGCCGGGTATCTCGGACCCTGGATTTTTGCTGGTACGGGAGTGCATCAAAAATGACATTCCGGTCGAATGCCTGCCGGGGCCAACGGCTTTCGTTCCGGCGCTGGTCAATTCGGGTCTGCCCAACGACCGCTTTACGTTCGAAGGGTTTTTGCCCCACAAAAAAGGACGGCAAACGCGGTTGACTGAGCTGGCGGAGGAAGAGCGGACGATGGTGTTTTACGAGTCGCCCCACCGCTTGTTGAAAACCTTACAGCAGTTTGCGGACGTGTTTGGCGCGGACCGTCCGGCCAGCGTATCGCGTGAGCTGACGAAGGTATTTGAAGAAAATCAGCGCGGGCCTTTGTCCGAACTAATTGCGTATTTTGCCCAAAAAACCATAAAAGGTGAGATTGTTATCTGCGTACAGGGAAGAGAGCCTAAAAAATCGGGCCGGCGTTCGGATCAGCGGGAAGGAAGAGAAATCGACAATGACGACGAAGATGAATAAGCTAGTCGAGAAAAGTAGGGGGAGGGTACCGCGTGTAGCGTGGCTTTGCGGCTTGCTGACGGGTCTTTTATTGCTGACCCATCAGGCTTCGGTCGCGCAGGTACCTACGTTGTCGCCCGCTTCGCGCGTGAGCCTGGTTACCTACGGACCGGGGGATGACGACATTTCATCGGCCTTCGGGCATACCGAGATCCGAATCGTTGACCCGGCGCTTGGTCTTGACCGGAATTACAGCTACGGTGGCTTCGACTATCGGACGGACTCATTCATCATCAAGTTTCTGCGGGGTACCTTGCCGTACCTGCTGGATGTTCATAATCTGTACCAGGTGATGTTCTATTACCAGCAGACCAACCGGAGCATTCGCGAACAGCAGCTTAATCTGTCGACCACGCAGCAGCAACGGTTGCTGGCCGCGCTGGAGAAAAATTATCTACCCGAAAATCGGCAATACCAGTACCAGTTTTATTACGACAACTGCGCCACCCGGCCCCGCGATATGATTGCCGAAGCCTGTGGCGATAGCCTGACAATCCCATCGCGGTCGCGCATGACGGGTAAATCGTACCGCGACCTGATGAACGATTACCTGAACGAAAAGCCCTGGTATCAATTAGGCATGAACCTCGCCATTGGGCATCCCGCCGATGAGCAGACCGATGGCTGGCACGCCATGTACCTGCCCAATCAGGTGTACGACCAGTTTGCGCACGCAACGCTGGTTCGGGCGAACGGTCAGACGGTGCCGTTGGTACAGGGAGAGCAAACGATTTTTGCCGCGCAGAAGCTGTTCCGGCAGCAGCTCCCTTTTCTCCTGGACCCCGATGTAGTCTTTACTATTTTCGGCGTTGTTATCGCTTTGTTTACGATCCGGCGGTATAGGACGGCCGGGAAAGTTGATCGCTGGCTTGACCGGCTGCTGTTCGGGACAGTAGGCTTTCTCGGCTGGTTTCTGCTTACCCTATGGCTGATTCGTGATGACGGCGTAACGGCCTGGAACCCAACATTGCTGTACCTGATGCCTTTTCACCTCCCGCTGATCTACTGGGCGACAAGCGCAAAAGCTACCGCCCGACGTCGGACAACGTATTTCACCGTTACGTCTATTCTAATCGTACTGGGCATCTTCCTGTCTAACATACCGGGTGGGTTCGATGTGATTTTTCCATTAACGCTGCTTATTCGCTGTATCGTCAACATACAGCGGGTTCGGCGGGGCTACGAGACGCCCGCGCGGGTGGCCTGAACAAAAACGAGACTAAGAGAAGGGAACGACAAGGGTTCGTCGGTAGAAATGAGTAGGCCGAAATCGTACCTAGCTTCTACCGTAAACTACGTTCCCATCTTTCATGAAACGACTACTCCTTGTCCTTTGTCTTTTTCGTTGTCTTGATCTCGTTGCTCAACCGTCTGAGCGGTTTGTAAAAATCGTTGTCTCTCCCGATCACGCCGACTGGCAGTATAAGATCGGGGAACCCGTCAGGTTTACCATATCGGTCTACCGAAACAATGTCCTGCTGAAAGGAGCGAAGCTTCGCTACGAGATTGGCCCCGAGAAGATGGAGCCCACCAAAAAGGAAACCGTTACCCTGCGGGACGGAACCTTGGCGCTGGATGGGGGGACGATGCGAACGGGCGGTTTTCTGCGGTGCATCGCTACGGTTGAGGTTGACGGGAAAGAGTATCGCGGCCTGACAACGGCTGGCTTTGACCCGCAGACCATCAAACCTACGGTCGAAAATCCCGCCGATTTCCGGGCGTTCTGGGATAAGGCCAAGGCCGATCTGGCGGCTGTTCCGGTTGATGCCCGCATGACCCTGCTGCCGGAGCGGTGTACGGAACGGACAAACGTGTATCACCTGAATCTACAGAATATCAACAATTCGCGCTTTTACGGTATTCTGTGCGTCCCGAAAAAAGAAGGAAAGTATCCCGCCATTTTGCGCGTTCCCGGCGCGGGGGTTCGTCCGTACAATGGCATGATCGCCGAAGCCGATAAAGGGTTTATAACCCTCGAAGTAGGCATTCACGGGGTGCCGGTTACGATGGAGCCGGTTGTGTACGAAAACCTCAGCCGGGGGCCGCTCAATGGTTACCCAGCCGCTAATCTGGACGACCGGGACCGGTATTACTACAAGCGTGTCTACCTGGGCTGCGTACGGGCGGTGGATTTTCTGACGAGTTTACCTCAGTACGACGGTCAGAATCTGGCCGTTACGGGTGGTAGTCAGGGGGGCGCTTTGTCCATTGTGACGGCGGGGCTCGATTCGCGCATCAAACGGCTGGCCGCTTTTTATCCGGCGTTGTGCGACGTAACCGGGTATCTGCACGGGCGAGCCGGTGGCTGGCCGCATCTGTTTACGGGGAACGATCTGGCCTACAACAACAAACCGGATCGCATCAAAACGACGGGCTACTACGATGTTGTCAATTTCGCCCGACTTGTCAACGTGCCCGGTCGGTACGCGTGGGGATTCAACGACGAAACCTGCCCGCCAACGTCCATGTACGCGGCTTACAATGTCATTCCCGGCCCCAAGACGCTGGACATTGAATCGCTTGATCCGGGACACTGGACCTATCCGGAACAGACCGAACGAATGACCAATTGGCTGTTAGCTCAGCTAAAAGGAGAAAAGTAGGGCACAATCTATCTTGTCCTGCCACGCTGATCCGAAAAGTTGTTTGTCCGCACGAACGCAACCAAATTGACCTGAATTACGTAAATCTAGTATGCAACTATTTGTCAATACCACGCTCAACGACACGTTAAAGACAACGCTCCGCCAGCAACTGCCCGGCGATATAACGCCTGTCTTTCGCCATGACTTACCGGCTGATCAACAACAGGACGCCTTCAAAGCCGCCAATATCGTACTAGGAAACCCGCCCCCTGCCTGGTTTGCTGAGCCGCTGACTAATCTGCAATTCTGGCAATTGGATTCGGCGGGATTCGATGGTTACCGCGACGCACAGGTAAACGCCCAGATCGCAAACATGGGTGATTACTTTGCCTGGCCCTGCGCCGAAACGATGGTCGCCGGAATTCTGGCGTTCTACCGGCGCATTCCTGAACTGGTGACCTTGCAAAACCAGAGCCAGTGGGTTGGTGCACCGATTCGGGAACGAACGGGTTTGCTACGCGACAAGCGCGTGATTATCCTGGGCACGGGAACCATCGGTCAGGCGGTACGCCAAATGCTGACGGGCTTCTTCTGCCAAACAAAAATGCTGGCTCGTACGGATCCACAGGCCGATTTGCACTCGGTTGATGAGCTGAAAGCCGCCTTGCCGGAGACGGATATTGTAGTCAACTGTCTGCCCGGTACGGCCAGGGGTTTTTTCTCGGCTGAACTGATTGCCGCTATGCACCCCAACAGCATTTATGCCAACGTTGGACGAGGTACGACAACCGACGAAACGGCATTGATCGACGCGTTGCAATCCGGTCAGATTGGGGGTGCTGTTCTCGACGTGACCGCCACGGAACCGCTGCCCGCCGATAGCCCGCTCTGGACGTTACCAAATGTGCTATTGACGCAACATACGGGCGGTGGACAGCCCAACGAAGACGACGGGAAAGTGCTCCAGTTCGTGCGAAATCTTGATCGGTTCCGAGCTGGTGAACCGCTGGAAAATGCCGTCGAACTGGGCCGGGGATACTAGCGGGAAATAGAAAGTTGGATTAGGGTATTTTGTGCATTTTTAGCCGTAAAAAGCCGTTTTTTCAACTTTTTTTAGTAAATTTAAGGAGTCGAACACAAGGTTTGCCGTTCGGCAGATCCCGCCTAATTATCCAGTGAAATAGTACCTATAACAATTCATGATGAACGAAGAAAATCAGGAACCGATAGACGACGAACAGGGCCTGCCCGAAGCAGCGTTTTCTGCCGATGACGCGGAGCCAGTAGAGGCTATCGGACCGGATGAGCAACCGATTGATACCGTCAACGAAGTGCTGCACGACCAAACGGTCGTTTCGGGACTTTACGAAAATTACTTTCTGGATTATGCCTCGTACGTCATTCTCGAACGCGCCGTTCCGGCTGTTGAGGACGGTCTGAAACCGGTTCAGCGCCGTATTCTGCACGCGCTTAAAGAGATGGACGATGGCCGCTTCAATAAAGTGGCCAATGTGATCGGGCAAACCATGCAATATCACCCCCACGGTGATGCGTCCATCGGCGAAGCGCTTGTCAACATCGGCCAGAAGGAACTGCTCTTCGATACGCAGGGCAGCTGGGGCGATGTCCGTACGGGCGATGGCGCAGCCGCTCCGCGTTACATCGAAGTTCGGCTTTCGAAGTTTGCGCTCGATGCCATCTACAATGATAAGACCACGGAATGGCAGCTTTCTTACGATGGTCGTAAGCGCGAACCCGTTACGTTGCCCGTAAAATTCCCGTTGCTGCTGGCGCAGGGTGTCGAAGGGATTGCCGTTGGGCTTTCGACCAAGATTCTGCCGCACAACTTCAACGAACTGATCGATGCGTCGATTCAGATTCTTAAAGACAAACCGGTTCAGTTGTTCCCCGACTTTCAGACGGGCGGCCTGATCGACGTTAGCAACTACAACGACGGGCACCGGGGCGGTAAAGTCCGGGTTCGGGCGCGTATCGAAGAGGTTGACAAGAAGACGCTGGCCATTCGCGATGTGCCGTTCGGCGTGACGACCCCCCAACTGATCGAATCCATCGTTAAAGCCGCTGAACTGGGAAAAATCAGGATTAAAGCGCCAAGCCGGAATGTGGCCGCTGTGGTGGATAACACGGCGAGGGACGTTGAGATTCTGGTTCACCTTCAACCCGGTGTATCGCCCGACGTGTCAATCGACGCGCTCTACGCCTTCACCGATTGCGAGGTTTCGATCTCGCCCAACGCCTGCGTGATCATTGGCGATAAACCCCATTTCGTCAGTGTCGCGGACATCCTGCGCGTCAACACGCACCAAACGGTCCAGTTGTTGCAACGCGAGCTTGAAATTCGGCGTAGTGAGTTAATGGAGCGGTTACTGTACAGCTCGCTCGAAAAGATCTTTATCGAAAACCGTATTTATCGTAAGATCGAGGAGTGCGAATCGTTCGAGGCTGTTCTGGCAACGATTGACAAGGCGCTGAAACCGTTCAAGAAGCAGTTTTACCGTGCGATTACGGAAGACGATCTGATTCGTCTGACGGAGATTAAAATCAAGCGTATTTCGAAATACGACGGATTCAAGGCGGAGGAACTGATGCGTAAGCTGGAGCAGGATCTGGCCGAAACCGAAGACAATCTGGCGAATATTACGCGTTATGCTATTGCGTATTTCAAGGACCTCCAAAAGAAATACGGGAAAGGACGGGAGCGTAAAACCGAAATCCGGGCGTTCAATACCATTGCGGCTAGTGTCGTAGCGGCTGCCAACCAGAAACTTTACGTTGATCGGGAGGGTGGCTTTATCGGATACGGCCTGAAGAAAGATGAGTACGTCAGCGACTGTTCGGACATTGACGACATAATCATTTTCCGGCGTGACGGAAAATGCCTGGTGACGAAAGTGCAGGACAAGGTATTCGTTGGCAAGGATATTGTTTACGTTTCGGTATTCAAAAAGAACGACGAGCGTAAAATTTATAACCTTATTTATCTCGATGGTAAGTCAGGCATTTCGATGGCGAAGCGATTTCCGGTAACGGGCGTCACGCGTGATCGGGAATACGATCTGACCATGGGTAATCCGAAATCGAAGATAACGTATTTCAGCGCGAACGATAATGGCGAAGCAGAGGTTATCTCCATTAATTTGACCGCGCAGTCTACGGCAAAGGTTAAACAGTTCGATTTTGACTTTGCTTCGGTGGGTATCAAAAACCGGGGAGCGCAGGGTAATATCCTGACCAAGTATAACGTGCGGAAGATTACCCAGAAAACGGGTGGTGTATCGACATTGGGTGGGGTAGATATCTGGTACGACGATCACCTCGGACGGTTGAATCGGGACGAGCGCGGACGAATGCTCGGTAATTTTGATGCGAAAGACAGCATTCTGGTCGTTTATAAAGACGGGCAGTATGAATTGACCAGCTTCGATCTGACCAATCGGTACGAGCCCAACGAAATCGCGGTGCTGATGAAGTTCGATCCCGAAACGGTACTCTCAGCGGTTTACTACGAAGCGAATCAGAAGGCCTGGTACGTAAAACGGTTTAAAGTCGAGACAACATCGCTCGATAAGAAATTCAGCTTTATCGGCGACGTTAAAGGCTCTAAAAACCTGGCTGTAACGGTTGATCAGTACCCGCGGATCGAGCTTGTTCATCAGGTGAAAGAGCGGGGACCACTCGAAAAAATGGTACTCGAACCCGAGGGATTCATCGAAGTACGGGGTTGGAAGGCATTGGGACAGAAATTACCGTTTGTCAAAGTGAAAGAGGTCAAGCTGCTCCCGCCCAAAGTTGTTACTGCCAATACGCCTAAAAGCGATGTACAGCCTGCTGCGGTACTGGAAGCGGGCAATACAACCGAAACCGAAGAAAAAGAGTCTATTCAGTTAGGGTTGTTTTCTTAGAAGGTGTCAAAACCTTATAGAACCCAGCATCGGGTTCTATAAGGTTTATCGATCAACCCAGCGGTCAGCAGGTAAAGCGGAAAGTATCAGTTCAGGTACGCTGCTTTCGCCGAAAATGCAGAACGTACGTGGCAAAATGCAACCGCAGTAAATAAAGATCCATTTGGTAATGTTGTTGGATTAACGAAAAATCCACATTTTAGCGAATAGAATGAACACGACGTTTGCCACCGACTATAGTGACGACACTCCGCGCGAAGCGGTTGGCATTCGTATGGTCAAATGGACGATTAAGATTGCTATTGCCCTTACTTTCAGTGGCTCCATCATCGTATTGATCTGCAACTGGTGGGTTGTGCAAAGCACAAAAGATCAGATTTTCTTCGACATTAGTGAATTACCGGCCAATGACGTTGGCCTTGTTCTCGGCACCAGTAAGTTCGTACGGTCGGGAAAAGAAAATCTGTTTTTTCGTTACCGCATGGAAGCAACTGCCCGATTATGGAAAGAAGGCAAAGTCAAGTACCTTATCCTGAGCGGTAATAACGACTCCGAGTATTACAACGAACCGGTCGATATGCAGCGGGCGCTGGTGAAGTTAGGCGTTCCGGCTTCTGTAATGACCCTCGATTACGCCGGTTACCGAACGTTCGATTCGGTCGTACGCTGCAAAGACGTGTTCAACCAGGAGAAGATCACGATTATCTCGCAAAACTTTCATAATGCCCGCGCCCTCTACATCGGCAATCACGAGGGTATGGAAGCCATTGCCTTTGCCGCGCAGGACGTTCCAGACGGCTATTCTCTCCGGACACTCATCCGCGAGTACCTCGCCCGGCCCAACGCGATCCTTGACGTGTATATCCTGCGCCCGCAGACCGAAAAAGGGAACTGGGAGCGAAAATAAGCACAAACGCATTCCTGCATTTACTAGAAGTTCTGTTCTTATCTCGTTTACCAAAGAGTAAGGATGTAACGTTTATTTTACTGGATTGACTATTTCGTAATACTAAGCTGAGCGACCTACCGTTTAATCAACAAATAGACGGTTTATCTGCTTATGAAAATCACCTACCTGTTAGGCGTACTTGCCTTAGTTGGCGCTACTGCTGCCTGTCAGTCCGACCGGGAAACAACGCAAACGCCCGCACCCGTAACCTCGTCCGTTTACAAAGAAGGGGGCGCTGGCGAAACCCTTGGTATGGCACCCGATTTGTCGGGGGCTCGGGCGGCAGTATCGACCTCAACCCAGCAGCAGGAAGTATTAACCTACATCAATCAGGCTCGCTCGAAGCCTTGTCAATGTGGGACAACCGTTTACCCGGCGGTTCCGGCCCTGGCGTTGAACAGCCTGCTAACGTCGGCTTCGGACAAACACGCGGTCGATATGGCGACCAACAATTACTTTAGCCATACCGGTAAGGATGGATCGCAGCCGTGGGACCGTATGACGCGCGAAGGATACAAATGGCGGGCGGCTGGCGAAAACATTGCCGCTGGTTACGCAACAACGCGTGCGGTTGTCGATGGCTGGCTTAAATCGGAAGGCCACTGCAAAAACATTATGAGCGCTAACTTCAAAGAAGTAGGCGTCGGCTACGGATACTCCGCCAGCAGTACCTACAAACATTACTGGGTGACTGATTTTGGTACGAAATACTAATTGAATAGACACTCGTTTATGTAGAAAACCCCCTGACTTCAATCAGGGGGTTTTTCTATATCCGTGAATTGCTTTGTAAAGCTTAATAGGTTGTCGTCCGCGCGGGCGGCCCCGCCGACACCACGGATGGTACCGCTGATCCCACGCCTATACGTGGGTTTGTCATTTCGACGATAGAAGCCATGCCAAAAGGAGTAAGAAAGACCATTTTAGACGACCTATTAAGCTACGAACTTCCGGCCCGAATTAACTTTACTTTTTCAGCGGGTGCCCCAGATAAATCAAAACCAGCGGAATCAGTAGAAACGGGATCTCAAGTAAAGCCGTTTTCAGATTACCTACATTCAGGGACAGCGCCATAATGAGTAGTATGATGCCTGCGTTGATGAGATTACCCGCAAAAAACGTCTGCGGAAACAGGACCAATAAGGCAACGCTTAACGTAAGTACGCTTATCAGATAAAGGATGGTTCTGTTGGTTCCTAATCCCAGCTCGGTAAGCATATCGGATGTTTCCGGTTTCATGGAAAGTCCTGCCCAGCCATGCCGTACACTCAGGATAACAGTGATGATCAGCAGTGCCCCGCTCAGTAGTTTCATGGCTGATTAGATCGCTTGACCGCCCGATACTTCAATGCGTTGACCGTTGATCCAGCGGGCGTCATCCGTACACAGAAACGCGACCACGCCCCCAATGTCGTCGGGCAAACCTACGCGGCCCAGGGCGGTCTGACTGGCTATTTGTGCGTTTAGATCCTGGTTATCCCGTACGCGCCCGCCACCGAAATCGGTTTCAATCGCTCCGGGAGCCACTACGTTCGCAGCAATACCTCGGGGGCCTAATTCTTTCGCCAGATAACGCGTAAGCACTTCGACCGCACCTTTCATGGAGCCGTAGGCCGATGAACCCGGATAGGTAATGCGCGCAAGTCCCGACGAAATGTTGATGATGCGGCCCCCGTCGTTGATAAACGGTAATGCTTTCTGGGTGAGGAAAAACACACCTTTATAATGAACATTCAGGACCGTGTCGAACTGTTCTTCGGTGGTTTCGGCAAATAAAGAATAGAGAGCTGTTCCGGCATTGTTGATCAGGAAATCAAAGCGGGGAGCGCCGTACGTATCGTTCAGGTAGGCGGTCACCTGCCCGAAAAAGCCGTCGAACGATTTCACGTTGCTGGCATCCAATTGAAAGGCGCTGGCTTTCTGGCCGAGTGCCTGGATTTCCGCTACTACTTTATCCGCTTCCTCCTGATTGCTGTTGTAGGTAAGTACGACATCAATCCCTTTTTTGGCAAGGTTGATCGCCATATTCCGGCCTAACCCTCGGCTTCCGCCGGTAACCAATGCGATTTTACTTTGTGCGTCCATATCGTTGTGATTTGAGTAGGACAAAGTTGGCGCATTATCTGGTTTAAGCAGTTGCAAGCATCAATCCATTGTTTGCAAGATTCAAATGCTGCCCCGTTTTCAGGCTCGGAAAGCGAGTGGAGAAAACGAGGTTTGTTTTCGGAAAAAGTTGGAGAAATGGGCGACTTCCTCAAAACCCAGGCTGTAGGCAATTTCAGTAATGCTCCAATCCGTTTTCTTCAGGAGGATTTTTGCTTCCTGAATGACTCGGCTACTGATCAGACTGGTCGTGGTTTTCCCCGTATTTTCTTTCAGAACTTTATTCAAATGATTGACGTGGACCGACAGTTGATCGGCGAAATCTTTAGCGGTGCGGAGGTTGAGCTTCTGGTGGGGCGATTCGATGGGAAATTGCCGCTCAAGCAATTCGATAAACAACGAGGAAACCCGTGCGGAAGCGGTATGAGTCGGGTAAAGAGCCGTAGCGGGCTGTAATTTCTGACCATAGTGAATCAGTTCCAGCACGTAGTTACGCAGTAGATCGTACTTGTAGGCGTAATCCGACGATAGCTCTTTGTGCATTTTCTGGAAAATATACAGCAACTCAGTAACCTCTTCGTCAGACAGTTGAAAAATAGGGTAGCCCCCCGGCTTGAAAATCGGTAGCTCGTCTAAGATGACGCTACTTTTTGACTGGACCAGGAAATCATCCGTAAAAATGCAGAAGAAGCCGGATTGGTTGTCGTCCTGTGGCAGGTAGTGATACGGGATTTTCGGCGTGGCAAACAAGAGCGCATTCTTTTCAATGTCGATAACCTTGTCAGCGTATTCCGCTTTATTGTGCCCAATGATCAGACTGATTTTATAGTAGGACCGCCGGTTGTAAGGCATAAACGGCTTCAGCTTGTATTTAGCGCTTATGTCCGCTATTTTGAAAACGTTGAAATGCCCGATCTCTTTGTTTATATCCTGGGGAATGAGATCCGAAATTTCTTTGTAAAATCCTTCCAGCGTTGTCGTTTCCATACCAGGTCCGATTTGTAAAAATCAAATGTACGTATTTTCGCTACTAGTCCGTATATTATTGCATAAAGCCGTGTTGGATGAGTGATGTCGGTTTTGAGAACCGCGCGGGCGGCCCCGCCGACATCACTCATCCAGCATCACATCACGTTTTTTTTGCGGATTCCGGACGATACTGTTTCTCAAAAACCGACCCGGTGAGAAATCTTAACGGTCAGGTTTAAGAACCTGACCGCACGCTAGTTCAAATCAGTTTAGCTATAAAACCAAACAGCCGGGCGTACTGCTAAGTAGCCCGGCTGTTTGGTGTATGGTTGTGATGATTATTTCGGCATCGCCAGCAGGAAACCAATCGTGAAGTTCGAATCCCAGTCGAACACGAATTGATCGCAGCCGGTCGCGTCGGCGATGGCTTTGTAGATGTTTAAACCCGCTTTCGACTTAGCGTTGTCCAGCTTGTAAGCAGAAGGTGCATCGAGAACCGTGTAGCGCTCTTTGCCTTTCCGAACCGCTTTGGCCAGTTCGAAGGGTACGCCACCGATGATAAAACAGGTTTTGCGATGATCGTCCGGTACTTGTTTTGCTTTGGCTTTTACTTCCGTAGCAACCGCTTCGTCGCTCGTGCCGTTCTGAAAATACTTGGCTCCGTACGTTTCCAACGCTTTGGTCGAACCACCTTCTTTCCATGAAATTTTGGTGTTTCCCGAACCGATATCAACAACGAATGAATTGCTCTCGTAATCGGCGGGCAACACCGACCGCAGGCCCAGCGAACCCTCCTGCTCCGGCGTTACGGTATTGACGAAGTAATTAAGCGATTTCAGCGCACGGATAATCTTCTGCGTTCCATCCGCTTTCACTGCGCCCGAGCTGACCACAAAGTGAATGTCGCGGCCACTCACGCCGAAGTCAAGCATTTTGCCGATGTAGCTTTTCAATCCCGAACGGACATCGTCGTCGGACGCCATATTCTCGATAACGAGGCTATTGCCAAATTCCGCTTTTTCGAGCTTCCAGTTTTTCTGATCGTCAACGCGAATAATGAACGAGTTGAATCCGCTGGCTCCCAGTTCGACCACGCCTTTTAACTTTCCACCGTTGGGAGCAGGAGGGGTATAATTGAACGACCGCCCGGCATTACTATTGCTAGATGCTTCATCCGATGACGAACTTGACGATGATCCATTGTCAGAAGCCGACGATTCATCCGACGAGGCTGTGGAGGTCTGGTCGTCAGACCGGGGAAGGGTAGCGGACTCTTCCGATTGTTTCGGGGATAGTTTGCGCAGGGCATCGTTGCCGCCAAAGTAGCGGAATCCGAAAAAGATAGCGGCTAAAATGAGAGCCGTAATAAGCAGCCGACCGGCTACGGTTAATCGTTGCATAGTTTTATTGAGTGATTGGGTGAATGAGCGATTGTGTGAAAAAAAAGCGGCTGAGTGATAATTCGCTGCATCACTCATTCACTCAACCGCTCGATGAAATTAGTCTAGCAAGTTCCGATAACCAGCATCTTTGGGAGGGTTCGGAGCCGTGATGACTGGCTGAGCGGGGGCGTCGAGCTGCACCATCTTGAACTCGCCTTTGTTGTAAGCTTCCAGCAAGGCTTCCCCTTTGTCGGACAGGATACCGTTCTGGATATCTACGCCATTGATGAAGTCCATCGACAGGTCCATCGCCCGTTTCATCTCGCCGAGTTTCTGGCTCATATCGTCCTGAATGTATTCCATCGACTGGTCGAAATAAAACTTCTTGTCCGGGTCGCCTTTGAAAATACTCACGGCAGTTTTTAGCGCGTTCGAGCTTTCTTTAACGATCTGGTATTCCGTTTCTTTGAGCCGGACTTTGATTTCGGTTTCTTTAATGATGTAATCGGCGCTCTGGTTTACTTTTTCCATGAAAGCCAGCACCTGTTTCATGTTCCGCTGAAGAGGCAGTAGCTTTTCGTTCATCTCCTGCAAGCCTGCGCCTTCGATGGTCGCCAGTTGAGCCGACTCGCGCATACCCGGCTTATCGCTCATCGAGTTTGCTTTGTTTGCTTCCGCAAATTTCTGCTTGATCGATTCGTTGTTTTCGTTGATGCGCTTGTTGAGTTTCACCAGTTGCCCCGCCAGCGTGTTGATCTGGCCCTGCATTTTCTGACGCTTGTCTTTTAGATCCTGCACGTAGATTTTCATGATGGCAATCGGGTTCAACTGGATGACCGTACCCGTAATGCTGCGCATCAACGATTTAAAAAGAAAGAACATCGCCGTCCGCACGTCGCGGCTGGTAAATAGAAAAATAAGAACGCCTAACGCGCCCAGTAGAAGCGCCAGTTCAAGCACGTTTGAGGTGGCCCGAATCAGAAATTCGAGAATTGCGTTCAGGTGATAGAGGCTGAAACCGGCAATGCCAGCCAGCACGATCATACCAAAAAGACCTTCGGGGCGGCTCCAGAACGAACGTTTTTCGGCGTCCGTACTGCCACCAAGTTGTGAAAAATCAGGAGTAGCCATGTATGTAGTAGTACGTTTAGGGGTTCTGCTTATAAGCTTATAATAGGCTCAGCGTGCGTTAGTCTCTGAAAACTAATGTCTTGAAAACAAAGTCCTTATTTCAGATACTGGGTTAGTTTCGCCATATCGCTTTTGATCTGCTCGGTGAAGTGCGCAAAGGTCACTTCGTAATTCTGCCGATTCTGCGTAATCTTCGCGCTTTGCTCGGTAATCTCTCCACCAATGGCCGACAGTCGGTCGTTGTTAGCGTTGATCTTCTGCTGAATCTCAACCAATTGTTTGGCCAGCGCTTCGTTTTCGGTTTGTAGCCGCTTTTCCTCGTTCTGCAAACCGCCAACCCGATCTGCTAGCGCCACATCGACGCTTTTGCTGAACGCATCGCGGTCGTTGTTGAGCGCTGCAATATACCCATTTGCCGTTTTGGTCAGTACCGAAATGTCGTTCGGCCCGCCAAGCGCTTTAAAACTCGCCCAGGCTGCCTGAAACTGTTTATCTTCGGGTAGTCCCAGATTGGACAGGCTTCGCAGGGTTTCGCTAAACTCAAAATAATCGGGACCGGGCGGGTTGTTCTGAGCCAGCACATTCGCCAGATGTTCCGCAAACTTCGAGTCTACGGTACCCGTCGGGGTTACCGCTGTGGGCTGCGTGGGTTGCGGATTGGGGGCACTGGCTGGACGTGGTGCCGTCGGGGCAGGGGTAGGTTTAGTGCCTGTGGCGATTCCCGGATCTTCTTCTTTTACGAAGAAATTCAAAATTTTTCGACCGAGCGATTTATCAGGTTCTGGCATAGTTTGTTTTCATTTCGGGGTCACCCGTGTGTGAAATACAGAACAATGTTACTAGGTCCGGACCGATCATGCGGTATGATTCTGGCCGAACGGTTGCCTAGCCTGATAATAAGTTCTAGGGCGGGCCGAATGTTTGATTAATCGTTTTAGAAAGCCACAAATAAGCTAAGTAGTGTAATCAAAATTTTTGTCATGCTGACGTAGGAAGCATCTTCGAAGGTGACCTTTTTGCCTGCTACCGAAGATGCTTCCTGCCGCACCGGCGGACCGGTCAGCATGACAAAAACGCTCTTATCATGCAAGCTAGCCTATCTATGCATGAATACTCATTCTTTCAGGTGATTCCGCATCCGTTCCTCAAACTTCTTTACTTTCGGTTCCGAAACCAGATGAATATACAAGCTGTACGGATGTTGCTCGTAGTAGTTCTGGTGGTACATCTCTGCCGGGTAAAACGCGGTAAAGGGAACCACCTGGGTGACGATGGGCGCTTTGTGATTGGCCGATTCACGCTGGATAGCGGCTTCGATTTGCGCTTTTTCGACGGAAGTGCGGTAAAAAACAGCTGAGCGGTAATGCTTGCCCACGTCAGGACCCTGCCGGTTAAGCTGGGTCGCATCGTGACCCGCGAAAAAAGCATCGAGTAGGGTATCGTACGAAAGTTGGCGAGGATCGTAATAAACCTGAACCGTTTCGGCATGGCCCGTCTGATCGGTGCCGACCTGCTCATACGTTGGGTATTCCAGATCACCACCCGCGTAGCCCGAAATGACCGCCCGAACGCCCTTCAATGATTTCATTTCTTTTTCCGTCGCCCAGAAACAGCCGCCCGCCAGCGTGGCAATGGCCTCGCCCGGTTTTAATGCCGGAAGTGTTGCCAGGCGGGTATCGACTGGATTGGTGTTCTCCGTAGCTGCCGTTGTCGGAGCCTGCTGGCAGGATAAAAAAAAGAGATTTGTTCCTAAGAACAGGCTTATAAAAACCCAGGCGTTTTTCCAGTACATCATAGCGTAAACCGTACCTATAAAACAGCGTAGCTCCGGTTCAGATTCCGGATCGGTGACCAAAACCTCAATTTTTATCCCATAAGCTGGACTCGCTGCCTGTTTGGAAACAAAAGAACGAGTACGCGGATGAAGACCTAACAATCAAATTGGATATCTCAACGCTCTATGAAAACAACGTACTGGCCAACCCGGCTCCTGGCGCTGGCATTTTTTGCCGCAATGGGCTGTAACACCAAAGACGAAGATGGTCAGGACCCGCTGCCGGGGGCTACGCTGACCGAAGTGGCAACGTCGCAGGTGCAGTGGACGGGGGTTGCCGTAGCGCGGGATGGACGCGTTTTCGCCAACTACCCCCGCATGGAAACCGACACCATACCGTACTCCGTCGCTTACGTAAGCGGAGCGCAGGCGACGCCCTTCCCCAATGCGGACTGGAACAACTGGAATCCGTCGCTGCCTCCGCAGGATCATTTTATCTGCGTGCAAAGTGTCCACGTTGATGATCAGAACAACCTGTGGGTGCTCGACCCGGCTTCTCCCCAGATGCGGGGCGTGGTGAAAGGTGGGGCCAAGCTGCTGAAGTTCAATCCAGCGACGGGTGCTCTTATTCAGCGCATCGTTTTCGAAGACGAGATGATCGTTTATCCGACCAGCTACTTGAATGACGTACGCATCGATACGCAGAAAAACTACGCGTACATCACGGATTCGGGCCAGGGTGCATTAATCGTGGTAAACCTAACTACGGGGAAAGCCCGGCGGTTGCTCAGCCGCAGTCCGACCACAAAATCGGAAGGGGTTGTCGTTACGGCCGAGGGACGCGTCTGGCGCAACAATGCTGGTAAGGTTCCTTCATTCGACGCCGATGGTATCGGTCTGACACCCCAGCGCGATTATGTATATTTCCACGCTATCACCGCGCGGCCACTGTACCGGATTGCAACGGCGGCTTTGCAGGACGAAAGCCTGTCGGAAAGCCAGCTGAACCAGCGGGTCGAAAAAGTACGGGATACGGACCCCGTTGACGGCATGTTGTTCGACCCAGCCGGAAATCTGTATCTGACGTACATTCAGCAAAATGCCGTTGAGCGGCTGACCCCCGCCGGTGATTTACAGCGCGTTGTCGAAGATACCCGCCTGAAATGGCCCGACAGCTTTGCGTACGATCCCGACAGTTCGGTGTACGTGACGACTTCGCAATTACACATCCCGCGTCTGGAGCGCACTGATCCGTATCGGCTGTTCAAATTCAAAGCGCCGAGATAAGCGTAAAAACAGATACGCATCGGTCGGTAGTCGTTCGTCAAATGTGGCTAACTTTGTTTCGTTTTAATTGACAAACGACTACCGACTTTTTTCATGTCGCTTACAACTTTAGGACTCGAACTGCCTACCGACCCGCGCTGGGTGAACATTGCCGAAATGAACATCGGCGAGATCCTTATTGATCACGCGTACTGCGAACAGAAAGCCGCTTCATCGTGCATTTCGCTAATTTTACAATACTTCGACAAAGAAGAGTTGGTGGAGGCACTGACGCCAATTGTTGCCGAGGAGTGGGGGCATTTTCAGCGGGTGCTGAAAGAGCTGCGCAAACGAAATATTCCGTTGGGTCGTCAGCGGAAAGATGAGTACGTGAACCAGTTGCGGTCCCGGTTGCGCCGGTCGACCAATGATCAGAAAGAGCAGTTGATGGATAACATGTTAATGAATGCGTTGATCGAAGCTCGCAGCTGCGAACGCTTCAAACTGCTTTCGGAAAACATTGCCGATGAAGGCTTGAAAAAGTTTTACCGTGAACTGATGATTTCCGAAGCGGGTCACTACCGTAATTTCATCGAACTGGCCGAAACGTACCTGCCCGCCGAACGGGTACGGGAGCGGTGGAAAGAGTTTCTGGCCGTGGAAGCCGACATCATAGCGAATCTGGACGTGCGGGGTGACCGAATGCACTAAAAATAGCTGAGCGGGAAAGAAAGCGGTCAGGCAGTGCCCAACAAGTTGTACCTTTACTGTCTGACTAACGAGTAATACCAGTTGACTTTTCTTCAACAAACCGCTCAACGCATATTTGACACGCACGGCCCTAGCCTTAGCGATGTTTGGGTTATTTTGCCTACGCGCCGGGCTGTTTCCGTCTTTCTGGAAGAATTGGCCGCGCTTTCGGATCGTCCGTTTCTGGCTCCTCATGCCTTAGCCGTCGATGATTTTATCACCCAGGCGGCTGGTGTACAGCTCACGGATTCGGTCAGTCTGTTATTCGATCTCTACGACGTTTTCCGGGAAATAGACCCGCTGGTTGAATTTGAGCAGTTTATCGGCTGGGCATCAGTATTGTTGACCGACTTTGACCGGATCGATCAGTATCTTATTAGTACGAGCGAACTGTTTAGTTACCTGACGGCGGCTAAAGCCCTTGAACGCTGGCAGGTCAACCAACCGTCGTCGGCTAAACCAATTGTTGAGACGCCCGGTACCGCCCGCTACTTCAAGCTCTTCGAAAATCTGCAAACGGCGTATCACGCCCTGCAAAAGCGTCTCATGGATCAGGGGCTGGCTTACCGGGGTATGGCCTACCGACAGTTGGCCCAAAACGTTGAATCGCTGATTCGGGATAATCTGGCGTACGAGCGCGTTTATTTCGTGGGGTTTAACGCTCTGAGCCGGGCCGAGGAACAGATTATCCGCGTGTTGGTAGATGCCAATAAAGCCGAGCTAATCTGGGATGCCGACCAATATTACATCAACGACTGGGGGCAGGAAGCCGGTGAGTTTTTGCGTCGCTACCGCGACAACGGCTGGTTATTCTCCAAACAAAACCGGGAAGATCTGGATCAGTTGTCCAACAACCTGCTCGGTACCGAAAAAAATATCCGCGTAGTAGGCGTACCCAACGCCAGTATGCAGGCGAAGGTAGCGGGCAAGATTTATCAGGACTGGCAGACTACAGGAGGCCATAAGTATAACACGTCACGGCCTAAAACGGCGATTGTGCTGGCTGACGAAACGCTGCTGATGCCTGTCCTGTACGCACTGGACGAGAGCGTGACCGATCTAAACGTAACGATGGGTCTTTCGCTGCGCAGTTCCCTGCTGTTTACGCTGGTCGATACCCTGTTCGAGATGCAGCGGACGGTGCACGAGTTCCGCACAAAAGATGGTCGTAACCTACGGATTCCGAAGTACCACCACCGGCACGTTGTCAAGGTGTTGAACCACCCCTTCATCAAACAGTACGAACGGATCCATGGGCTTCAATGGCCGGGTGAGGTGCTTGAATCAGGGGAGGTATTACCACCGGAACCGTTATTTCAGTGGATTGCCAAAACCATCGTTAAGGACCAGCGTGTATACCTGACCGAACGCGAGATGGCCGAACTGGGTCAGAATGATCCGCTGGTTCGGGTGTTGTTTTCGCGCTGGCCCAACGAAGAGCCGATAAAAGCGATCCAGTGCCTGTATGACCTGATTGAATTGCTGCGCGAGGTGTACCGAACCAGTCAGGATGCTATTGAAATCGAATACCTGTACCTATTTTTTACGCTGCTCAAACAACTGGAAGCCACGCTCGAACGGCAAGACCAATCCGTTCATGCCGACACCGCCGTTACGGTACGGAGCTTCCGGCAGTTTTTGTACGAATTGATCCGGCAGACGAGTATCCCGTTTACGAGCGAAGGCAAAAGCCAGTTGCAGGTGATGGGGATGCTGGAAACGCGGGCGCTCGACTTTGAACGGGTTATTATCTTATCCGTCAACGAAGGTATTCTGCCGCAGTCGCGCAAGTTGAATTCGCTGATTCCATTCGACATTGCCAGCGAGTTGGGCATGCCTACCTACCGGGAGCAGGAATCCGTCATGGCGTACCACTTCTACCGATTGCTGCAACGAGCCAGCGATATTGTATTGCTGCACACTACCTCCACCGACGCTTATGGCAGCAGCAAAGGAGAGCCTAGCCGGTTTATTCGGCAAATCGAGCATGAACTGGTTCCCCGTGCGAATGGTCTCATCCGCATTAGCCACCCGACGGTGCGCTTTGGTCGGGCGGGTACGGGGCAGGCGGTGGATACAACCGATCTAAGCGTCCCCAAAACGGATAGCGTTCGCGCGGATCTGATCAAGCTACTGACGACCAAAGGGTTGTATCCTTCGTATCTGAATCAGTTCGTTACCTGTTCGATGCGGTTTTATTTCAGCCGGATTGTGAACATCAGCGAGGAAGAAGAAATCGAGGAAAAGATGGGGGCGGCTGAGTTCGGTAGCTGGCTGCACAAAGTGCTCGAACGCATGGATGTGGATTACCGGCTCAAAGGCGAACCCGTTGACGAATCGATTGTCCAGAAACTGCTGGAAGAAGAGTTCGCCGTGTCCATGAAAGGTCGGGTAATCGAGTCGGGTATGAACCTGTTGCTGTACGATCTGGCTAAAAAACTCATGCTCGACTTCTACCGCCAGCAAAGCGAACAGACGGACCTGACGGTCATCGGAACCGAGCAAACCCTCGAAACCTACCTGACCGTACCGCTGTCAACCGGTGAATCGATTCGGGTGCGCATTGCCGGAAAGATTGACCGCATCGAGCGCGTTGGCGATCAGATTCGCATCGTCGATTACAAAACCGGCAAAGTCGATTTGCCCGAAAAAGCGCCCAAAGACCTAGCCGAAAAACTGTTGAACGACGGTCGGGAGGATAAAATGCGTCAGCTTTGGCTGTATCGGTATCTGGCGCTCAAAAACATCAACGATCACGGCGGCCTGCCCCGCGACCGGGCGAAACAAAATATCTATCCGGCCACGAACCTGCCTGTAGAAGCCGGATTTTACTCATTTCGCGATCTCAAGGGCGGATTTAAATCCAATCCGGTTGCCTTCGGGACGGACGATAGCCCGGCGCAGTACATTACCGATTCGGAAGCGCTGCTAAAGGCATTGATCCAAAAAATGCTCGATGGCGCGGAGCCGTTCCGCAAGACTGATCAGATTGAAGTGTGTCAGTACTGCGATTTTAAGGGGATCTGCGGTCGATAAAGCGCGCTTCTTTTGATCTGAAATTCGCGTAAAAACGATTGACTGTGCTGTGAGCCTTGTGTGCGGTCAGGTTCTCAAACTAGTATTGTCTGAAATCCGTAAAATGCTTGATATGATGCCGCGCGGGCGGCCCCGCCGACACCACCAAAGAAGAGAATAGGACCGGAGCAAACTCAACATTGTGGACAATACTGGTTCTCAAACCTGACCGCACACAAGGCTCACACGTTTTGTTATGATCCGAACGGCTGTCACCTTTCTTGGACAGGTCTTACCAGAATTTTTTCTCGAACGACATCTATTGCTCCGACTCAAACGTATGTGTAATAAAATGATAACTAGCTGTTTATCTGGTAGATAGCTTTTGTGGCGTCAATGGATACAAATTCGCTTGTTATCGTTTTGGTTCTTTAGATTATAGGAGCTAGTATTTACGTTTTGTCGCCTATTTAAACTTAAAACGTTATGAAAAATGTCCTCATGCTTTTGTTAACCCTGTGTGCTGCACAAATGCCGGGTCATGCACAAAACGCAAAGAATTTAACGCAGGCCATTCAATACATCAAACTGGCGAATACTCTTCGCGAAGTGGATAAGTCGCAGGAGTCCATTAGCCTGTTGCAACGGGCGATGCCAGCGGTTAAGTCGAAAAATTTATACTGGGAGGCCATTACCAATGAATTGATGGGCCTTTCGTTCAAGGATATTAAAGACACCACTAGTGCGCTTCGCTATCTGGAACTTGCACGAAGCCAGTACGCCAAGCTCAAATACGTAGCCAGCGGTTGGGCCGTCAACGAAGTGATCCGGGATATTTCCAGCAAAAACGTTTACGCCGGTATTCAGGTGGGCGCTGCGGGGGTGAAGGTAGCTATCTTCAAAACCAGGTACGAAAGCGATTTTTATGAGAAAGATATTCGCTCCAGCTTTACGATTCCGACCGAGGTGCTGGTTGCTGATGCTTCTAAATCGTTTAAAGGTGGTCAGGATGCGTTACGGATCGGCCTGGATTCGATCCGGCGGTACAACATTCCCAACGAGCGCATCTTCATCGTCTTCAACAGCGACGTAAACGAAGGATTGACCCGGTCGCCGGAAAGCAAATTGGCCCTCTACCGACAGTTGATGCGCGTGATTCCGAACGGAGCCGTTCAGATCGATACGACACTAACGCCCACCCGTGAAGCCCAGTTATTTACAGTAGGTGCGATTCCCCGTAAAGTATGGCCGACTACCTCGGCGCTCAATATCGGGAGCGCGAATACAATGGGTGGCTATTTTGACAAAGAAGCCAGCCGAAAGGATATCAACCAGGTCGATAAAGGGTTCCATGCCTTAGCCTTGCCCGTTGGGGTCAATACCCTTGTCAATCAGATCGACAGCAAGCGTTCGCTGGGGATGGATGCCTACAAGCGGGAAGCACAGCGAGTCGTTGATAATCTGGCTAACACTGACCTCAAGGCTCGTCTGAAAGAAGCAGGAGCCGGTCTACAGAATCACCAGACGGTAGGCGTTGGGGGCGATGTGGCGCTGGCACTGGTTACCTACCTTTATCCTGATCGGTCGAACGTAGCCGCTGTTGCCATCACTACTGAAGATGTTGAGCGATTCAAGCGTTTAGCCCTGACGGATTATAAAGCATTGATACAGCCTGATTTAGCCGATGTGACAAACCCTGACGTGCGCAGTAAAGCCGAAAAAGACGTAATTGCCCTCCAAAGTCAGTTCAATGAGAAACAGTTGATTGCCGGGGCGTTGTGGCTGGAAGCGATTATGAAAGCGTACAACACCGGTTCGGAACCGAAACGATTTGTGTTTGTCCGCAACTCGGATATTGGCTGGGTAACCGGTAAATTCCTGGAAACAATCAGCGGTGAATACGAATCGACCATTGCCAAAGGTAATCTGTATACGCGCTAGAACCTCACTGGGTGAGTGGTGTCGGCGGGGCCGCCCGCGCGGTTCTCAAAACCGACACTAATAGCTAACATAAAATGTTGGTTTTGAGAAACAGTATTGTCCAGAATCCGTAAAATGCGTAATGTGATGCTGGGTGAGTGGTGTCGGTTTTGAGAACCGTGCGGGCGGCCCCGCCGACACCACCGAAAACCGACACCACCCGTCTGCCGTTTATACTGTCTGAGAGAACAGGCGCGTTTGGGGTTGGGCGTAATTGAGCCGTTCATCGAAGGCCATGCAGATGTTGCGTAGAAATGGCCGCCCTTCTGAATGGACGCGCAAGCCTTCCACATCGTAATCCAGCAGTCCGTCGAGCCAGAACGATTCCAGTCGGGCGCTCAACACTTCCCATTCCTTTCTTGACCAGCTGCCCAGCGGCCATTGCGTCTGCCCCTGACACATGATGTTCAAGATCTGTCGGCGTAAAAACTGGTCCTGATCATCGAGGACGTGCCCCCGCAGCAGCGGAAGTTCTCCGGCATTGGCCCGGTTTATATACGTATCCAGGTCTTTCTCATTCTGGGCAAACGCCGACCAGACATCGCTGATGGACGATGCCCCAAGACCGAGCAACAGGCGCGTCTGGGTCGTGGTGTAGCCCATGAAGTTCCGATGCAGTGTCTTGTTTTTCAGGGATTTGTACAGGGAGTCGTGAGAAAGGGCAAAATGGTCCATTCCGATCTCGACGTATCCCGCCTGTTCCAGTAAGTCGCGTCCGGTTTCGTAGAGGATGCGTTTCTGATCGCCGGTGGGCAAATCCTTGTCCTGAAAACCCCGCTGTCCGTTGACGCCTTCGATCCAGGGGACGTGTGCGTAGGAGTAAAACGCGATGCGGTCGGGGCGGAGCGTCAGCGTTTTGTAAATGGTGTTGGTGATCGCATCGGCGGTCTGAAAGGGTAGCCCAAACATTAGATCATGGCTGATCGACGTATAGCCAATCTGCCGCGCCCAGTCCGTCACCTGCTTCACGTTCTCGAACGGCTGAATGCGGTGAATGGCCCGCTGGACTTTCGGGTCGTAGTCCTGCACGCCAAAGCTCACGCGCCGGAAGCCAAAATCGTAAAGCGTTTGCAAATGCTCGCGGGTGGTATTGTTGGGGTGTCCTTCCCAGCCATAATCGGTCGATTCGGCTGGCGTGGCCTGACTGAAAATGCCGGTTAACAAGCGGTTAAGCTGGTCCGACGAAAAAAAGCTCGGCGTACCCCCGCCCAGATGAAGTTCGGCAATGCGCGGGCGTTCCGATCCGGCACTCTGAAGTAGATCACAGTAGGTATTCCACTCGGTCAGCAGTGCGTCGACGTACGGACCTTCGACATTGTGGTTCCGGGTGATGCGCTTGTTGCAACCACAGAACGTACACAGGCTTTCGCAGTAGGGCAGGTGAATGTACAGGCTGATGCCCGTTGTGCTGTTGCTGACCGAAAAAGCCCGGCGCAGGTTGCGTACCCAGGCCGTTTCGCTGAACATAGATTCATCCCAGAATGGTACGGTTGGGTAACTGGTATAGCGCGGACCGGGAACGTTGTATTTCTGAATGAGTGCGTTCATAGCGATTCGTTGGTTCGGTAGACAAAGTTTGCCCGAGACGGCTACCCAAACGTTGAGCCGTATCAGGTCAGCGGCTGATAAACGTCAGGGTTTAACGCGCTGGCGGTTGCCAACTTGCTTTAAATTTCTGAGGTATGAATACGGCAACGATTGCATCAACGACCTGCTACCACTGCGGTAACGACTGCACCGATCACGACATCCGGTACGAGGAAAAGTACTTCTGCTGCGACGGCTGCAAAACGGTGTACAGCATCCTGAGCCAGCACCAGCTTTGTCAATACTATACTCTGAAAGAGAGCCTTGATGACCAGTCCAGATCAGGAGTCAACCATAAGGAGAACAGGGCCCGCACCACCCAATTCGATTTTCTGGATCATCCCGATATTGTAGCGCAGTTGCTGGAGTTTTCTAATGAGTCGGTCGCCAAGGTTACGTTTTACGTACCGACCATTCACTGTAGTTCGTGTTTGTGGCTGCTTGAGCACCTGTATCGAATCGACCCCGGTATTCAGCAGTCGCGCATTGACTTTCTGAAAAAGCAGGTTCACCTGACCTACCAGCCTAGTAAGCTAACGCTTCGGCAAGTAGTCGAACTGCTTACGTCGGTTGGCTATGAGCCGTTGATTAGCCTCAACGACGTGGTCAAAGAACAGCAAAAACCGTCATATCGTCCGTTGCTGTATCGGCTGGCGCTGGCGGGTTTCTGTTCGGGAAACATCATGCTGTTCAGCTTCCCCGAATACCTTGGCCTCGACGACCCGTCGTTCAAGCATTTGTTTGGGATTGTCAATATGCTACTGGCGATTCCGGTCGTGGCGTATTCGGCGTCAGGGTATTTCGAATCGGTTTGGACGAGCTTGAAGAAAGGCATGATCAACATTGATTTGCCTATTCTATTGGGTATTCTCGTGGCTTTCTTTCGGGGGAGTTACGAAGTGCTGTTTATCGATGGCGCGGGGTATTTCGATTCGCTCACCGGACTGGTCTTCTTTCTGTTATGCGGAAAATGGTTTCAGCAGCGAACTCACGAATTTCTGTCCTTCGAACGTGATTATAAGTCGTATTTCCCGCTGGCCGTAACGGTTTTGAAAGCGAGTGGTGAAACTGCCGTTCCGGTGGCGCAGCTGCGTAAAGGCGACCGAATCCGGGTGCGAAACCACGAACTGATTCCCGCCGATGGAATACTGTACAAAGGGCAGGGGATGATCGATTACAGCTTCGTAACGGGCGAGTCGGAGCCGGAATCCCGGCAACCCGGTGCGCTGCTTTACGCCGGAGGCAAGCAGATTGGTGAAGCCATCGAGCTGGAAGTCGTTCGGAACGTATCGCAAAGCTACCTGACGCAACTCTGGAACAACGACGCCTTCCGCAAGGGCGACAGTTCACGCATCCTGACCTTCGCTGATGCAGTCGGTAAGTACTTCACCCTAACGGTCATTACGCTGGCGACGCTCGTCAGTTTGTACTGGTACACCCACGATCCGGCCCGTGCCATCAACGCGTTTACGGCGGTACTGATCATTGCCTGTCCCTGCGCGCTCTCGCTGTCGTATCCGTTTGCGCTCGGCAACGGTCTGCGCAAATTGAGTAAACAAAAGCTTTACCTCAAAAATGCGGAAGTCATCGAGCAGATGGCCGCCTGCGATACAGTCGTTTTTGATAAAACCGGCACGCTGACGACTACGACACCAACCTTGGTAGTGGACTCGTTCGACCAGCCGCTGACCGCCTACGAACGGTCGTTGGTCGCGTCGCTGGTGCGGCAGTCGGCTCACCCGCTGAGCCGCAAACTGACTTCACACCTAACGGATGCCCTGCCGTTGCGGATTGACGGATTCACCGAAATTCCCGGCCACGGTATCCAGGGGCTCGTTGACGACTGGCTGATCAAAGTAGGTTCCCGCACGTTTGTCAATGGGGGAGACGATGCACCAACGGACGGACACCTGTCGACCGGCACAACCGTTCATCTGTCGATTGAAGGCAAATACCGGGGCTGTTTTTGCTTTCCGAATCAATACCGGCCGGGCCTGGATGCGATGCTGGATGCGCTGAAAACGACGCACGCGCTTTACCTGCTTTCGGGCGACAACGATACGGCCCGACCCGAACTGGCCCGCTGGTTTGCGCCGGATGCGATGACGTTCAATTGCCAGCCGCAGCAAAAACTTACCGTCGTTCAGCAGTTGCAGCAACAGGGGCGTCGCGTCATGATGATTGGTGACGGACTGAATGATGCCGGGGCGTTGAAACAGGCCGACGTAGGCATTGCGCTTACCGACGACACCATTCAGTTTACGCCCGCCAGCGATGCCATTCTCGAAGCGTCGTCACTGCCCAAACTGCCCGGTATGTTGCGTTACACCCGCTTCGGTATGCGGGTAATCCGGTTCAGCTTTATCGTGTCGCTGTTGTATAATTTTGTCGGGCTGTCCTACGCCTTGACGGGTAATCTGTCGCCGGTAGTAGCGGCTATTCTAATGCCCGTCAGTTCAGCGACGATGCTGCTGATTGCCACCATTGGCATGCGTTGGAAGAAGCTTAGCGTGTAGTCCCGGAGCAAGCGGATGACCGTCACCTGTTCGTGCTGAATCGCTATCTTTGGGGATGTTTTTTTCCTCGCGCGTCAATGGTCAGTTACTGGTTGTAGTCTTTGCCCAGTTTGCGGGTACGTCGCTTTGGTTTGCCGGTAACGCTATTTTGCCTGAGCTGCAACCGCTGCTGAAAGCAAACACGCTGATTAGCTGGATTACGTCCTCGGTTCAGATTGGCTTTATTGCCGGGACGCTGCTTTATGCGATACTCGCCATTCCCGACCGCTTTCGGTCAACGACTGTTTTTCTGGTGTCGGTAGGGCTGGCGGCACTGGCGAATCTTGTCTGGTTGATTTTTCCAATCAACGCAACACTCATTTTAGCCAGTCGATTTATGACCGGCTTTTTTCTGGCGGGTGTCTATCCCGTCGGAATGAAAATTGCCGCTGACCGCTTCAAAACCGGGCTGGGTCGGGCGATGGGCTTTCTGGTTGGCGCGTTGGTGTTGGGTACCGCTTTCCCGCATCTGATCCGGGGATTGGGCGCAAGTATACCGTACCGAACCCTCATGCTGTCGGTTAGTTTGTTAGCCGTTAGCGGGGGTATTTTACTGTTCCTGACTGTGCCCTCGGAACCAGCCCGGAACAGGAATAGTCTCTTCCGCTTTCAGGCGTTACTGGCCCTGGGTAGGCCCTCGGCCTTTCGACCGGCCATGCTCGGCTATTTCGGGCATATGTGGGAAGTGTACACCCTATGGGCTTTCCTGCCCGCTTTAGTCAGTTACTATAGCCAACTCCATCCCGACACACGAATAGACCATTCGGTATGGGCGTTTGGGGCGATTGCTTCGGGTGCTATCGGCTGCGTAGGAGGGGGTTACCTTGCCGGGCGAATCGGCAGTACGCGGGTGGCTCGGTATTTTCTGCTGATCTCAGCAATCTGTATTCTGCTGCTGCCGTGGTTGCTGGCCCTGTCTCCGTTGGGATTCGGATTGTTTCTCCTTGTCTGGGGTGCTGCCGCTGCGGGCGATTCTCCGCAATTTTCGACGCTTGTCGCCAGCCGGGCTACGATTGACAGTCGGGGCAGTATTCTGACGCTCGTTACCAGTTTGGGCTTTCTGCTGACAGTCCTGTCCATTCAACTGATGGCGTGGTTGCTGACCCACCTCGGTCTATCGGGCGAATTGTTTTACGTGCTGCTGCCTGGGCCACTGCTGGGACTACTAGCGATGCGCAAATGACCCGGCCATGTATCGGCAATCCGATCTGACCGGGTCATCTGGAGAATGTACGGGCTGTCGAAGGCTACATGTACGCTTCGTCGCGGCCAACGCGCAACTTGATCACGTTCAGCGAGTCCAGTATCTTGAGAAGCGGGTAAGCGGGATCAAATTCGTGCCAGCGGAAGCCGCCGAAGTTCGGGCGACCACCGAATTTGTGGTGATTGTTGTGGTACGATTCGCCCATCATCAGAAAATCAAAGGGCAGTAAATTCTTCGCGGTATCGTTTACTGTGAAGTTCGTGTAGCCGTAGCGGTGGGCGTACCAGTTGATAATCGCTCCGTGAACCGGTCCCATCAAAAAATGAACTGGTAGCAGCAGAAATAACCAAGGGGACACCGCAAACTGCACGTAAATCAGCGTGTAAACCGCGATCCAGGTCAGTCGCACCGGCCAACGGTCTCCGAACCGCTCCATCCATGCCCAGTTGGGCACCCCCTTTTTGAACCTGGCCGGAATCGAATCCCGGTTGTTCAGGATGTCGTTGTAATACTGCCGCGTCTTCCACATCATATCGAACAGATTCTTGGAAAACTCGGGCGAGTGCGGGTCCTGCTCGGTATCGGCGTGGGCGTGATGTAAACGGTGCATGATACCGTACGCGCGCGGACTCAGAAACGATGACCCCTGCCCAACGAAGGTCAGTACGTAAAAGACTTTTTCCCAGCCTTTGCTCATCGTGAACATCTGGTGGGCCGCATAGCGGTGTAAGAAAATGGTCTGCATCAGAACCGACAGGTACCAGTGCGCGAGGAAGAAAAAAAGAATAACCATCAAGGAAAAACGTAAGCCGGTGGGGTAAAACCAAGTGTGGATTAAAGCAGATTCAAGGTGACCATGACCGATAAAAACTGGTAGCATCCGGCCTGGATTCGGTTCAGGTCGTCGGTTAGCGCGTGGAAACGGGATTCGATGGTCGCATACAGACTGAACCGGGGCTCCCGGCAGCTCTGCCGCTGGGTATGCGAACAATCCATCGTCTGACAGATTGTATCCAGTCGCAACCGTTGAAAGCCGCTTTTCAGGTGGTTCAGATCGCCGTAATAATTGACAGCGCGGTGGCGCAGACTTTGGTAATTGTGGTGTTCCAGTAAATCGTTCAGGAGAGCCAGGAGCTGGTCAATTTCCTGTTCGTGCTGAGCAATGGTAGCAGCCCAGGTCTGGTGTTGGGTGCGGCAGGTCTGAACCAGCGCGGATTCTTCGCCCAACGGCGCGTTGATGGGTGTATCGGTCATGGCGTAAACGAGAGAGGTGAGAAACTTTGTGGGGTAAAAGTAGACGGTTCTTCGAGCCTTATTCCTGACGGCTGTCAGCAGACCGGCTGAGTTTAATCACCCCGATTTCTGCTTGAATTTTATCAGCCGTTCGCCTGACGAATCTCATAGATCGCCCGCCCAATTACCCACACTTTTGAGCCAGCAAATCGATACGCCCATGAGCATTATCTTTTTTATGATTGGCATTAGTCTGCTGCTGGCCCTGGGTTTTTTAGGCGCTTTTCTGTGGTCGATGCGTACCGGTCAGCAGGATGACCTCTACACCCCGTCGATCCGAATGTTGCTCGAAGACGATGCGCCCGAGACCAGTCAACCTCAATCTAACGCTTAGTAACCCCTGTACTCGTTCAGCTATGAATGTTTCGTTTAATCAATCCACTACGCTTACGTCGCCCGAGCGTGACAAGTCGGGCCGATTGACGCCTGGCCAGGCCGATATCGGTCATCAGCCGCCTGGTCATGAAACGCCCGTCGAGCGATTCGCCTACGACAACCTGATTGTCCGCAATTTTGCCGTAGCAACCGTTATATGGGGCATCATCGGTATGCTCGTCGGGGTGCTGATTGCCAGTCAGTTGTTTGCGCCCGCCGTCAACCTCAACAACCAGTACACAACGTTTGGCCGGATTCGTCCGCTGCACACCAACGCGGTCATTTTTGCCTTTGTCGGTAACGCCATCTTTATGGCCGTTTACTATTCGTTGCAGCGGCTGTGCAAGGCGCGCATGTTTTCGGATGCACTGAGCAAAATTCACTTCTGGGGCTGGCAGCTGATTATCCTGTCGGCCGTGGTTACGCTGCCGCTGGGCTTTACTACCTCGCACGAATACGCGGAACTCGAATGGCCCATCGACATTGCCATCACGCTGATTTGGGTGGTGTTCGGTATCAACATGTTCGGCACCATTATCAAACGGCGCGAACGGCACCTGTACGTGGCAATCTGGTTTTACATTGCGACGTTCGTCACCATCGCGGTCCTGCACATCGTCAACTCGTTTGAGATGCCGGTTAGCCTGTTCAAAAGCTATTACCTCTACGCCGGAGTGCAGGATGCGCTGGTGCAGTGGTGGTACGGGCACAACGCGGTCGCGTTCTTTCTGACGACGCCTTACCTGGGGATGATGTACTACTACCTGCCCAAAATGGCGAATCGCCCCGTTTATTCGTACCGACTGTCGATCTTACACTTCTGGGCCTTGATTTTCATCTACATCTGGGCCGGTCCGCACCACTTGCTGTACAATTCCGTACCCGACTGGGCGCAGTCACTGGGGACCGTGTTCTCGATCATGCTTATTGCGCCATCGTGGGGTGGTATGATCAATGGTCTGCTGACCCTGCGGGGTGCCTGGAACAAAGTGCGTGAAGATACCGTCCTGAAATTCATGGTGGTCGCCCTGACCGCTTACGGGATGGCAACGTTCGAAGGGCCGATGCTGTCGCTCAAAAACATCAACGGCATTGCCCACTTTACCGACTGGATCGTCGCACACGTGCACGTGGGGGCGCTGGGCCTGAACGGTTTCCTGACGTTTGCGGTGCTGTACTGGCTTATTCCGCGTATGTACCGTACGCCCTTGTATTCGCAGAAATTGCTGAATGCGCACTTCTGGATTGGCACGCTGGGCATCCTGTTCTACGCCGTACCGATGTACATCGCGGGCTTCACACAGGGGCTGATGTGGAAAGAGTTTACGAATGAAAGCGTTCTGAAATACCCGACGTTCCTCGAGACAACGCTGCAAATTCTGCCGATGCACAAGATGCGGGCCATTGGTGGTGGCCTTTACCTGATCGGGGCGATTCTGATGGCGTATAACCTGTTCAAAACGATGGCCGTCGGTAATCTGGTTGTCAACGAAGAGGCCGAAGCGCATGCACTGTCCAAGGTCTACAAACCAACGGGTTCGGATACGTTCCGGCACCGTTGGATCGAGCGTCGGCCTTTCCAGCTGCTGGTCGCGTCGTTGCTAACGATTCTGATCGGTTCGATGGTTGAGCTGGTTCCAACGTTCATGGTGAAGTCGAACATACCCACCATTCCGTCGGTACAGCCTTACACCGCGCTTGAGGTTCAGGGCCGCGATCTGTACATCCGCGAAGGCTGCGTAAACTGCCACAGTCAGATGGTCCGTCCGTTCCGCTCCGAAACCGAACGCTACGGTGAGTACTCCAAAGCGGGCGAGTTCGTGTACGATCACCCGTTCCTGTGGGGAAGCAAGCGAACCGGACCGGATTTGCACCGCGAAGGCGGGAAGTACCCGGACTCATGGCACTACCACCACATGAACGAACCCACGTCGATGTCGCCGGGCTCTGTAATGCCTCCGTACCCCTGGCTGATTACACAGCAACTCGACATCTCCAACACGTCGGCTAAACTGAATGCCCTGCGTAAAGTAGGTGTTCCGTACGACGATCAGGCGATTTCGTACGCCAACGACGACCTTAAAATCCAGGCCGATCAGGTGAGCGCCCGTTTAGCGAAGGAAGGAATCAAGGTTAAATCCGACCGGGAGATTGTGGCCCTTATCGCGTACCTACAGCGGTTAGGAACGGATATCAAGAAAATGGAAATGACCGATAAATAGCGGTGGGCAGGGGTTGCGGGGATAGCAGGGACAATAACTACCCCGCAATCCCCGCCATTCCCAGCACCCCCCGCAATCCCCTGCTATCATGTTCAAGCAATTCATCTCAACACTTCCCGGAGCAGACATCTACATGGTCGGCTCGTTCCTGACGTTTTTCGTCTTTTTTCTCCTGGTCGGTCTGTACTTACTGCTGGCCGACAAACGCCATCTTCGGCAAATGGGCAACCTGCCGCTTGATGAGTCGTCCACCCACTAACACTACGTACTACTCATGAATCAAATCGTATTAGTCGGTCGTGTCCTGATGATTCAGGAGCCCGCTACATCCATGTGGGCTATCTCAACCGGTCAGGATCTGGCGTTGCTCGTCTTGGCAATTGTCGTGCTGGTCGGCGCGGTGCTGGTGGGAGCCGTAGCCGTGTACCTGCTCGTTATCCTCAAAAAAGTGCTGGAACCAACGGAAGCTACTAAACCGGTTGATACCCGGACCTGGTGGCAACGGGTATCGGGTCTGCGTCCATTGAGTCAGGAGAAAGAGCTGGAAATGGAACACGCGTACGATGGTATCGCCGAGCTGGATAACCCAACGCCCCCCTGGTTTATGGGCCTGTTTTATGGAACAATTGCCTTCGCGGTCATCTACTGGCTGGTCTTTCACACCTTCCGTACGGGCAGTATCATGGAGCAGGAATACACGCAGGAAGTAGCCATCGCCGAAAAAGAACGCGCAGCTTACATCAAACTCGTGGCGGGTAAGATCAACGAAAATACGGTGACCATGCTGACCGACAAGAAAGGGATTGAAGCGGGTCAGGCCTTGTTTACGCAGTACTGTACGGCCTGCCACGGTCAGAATGCCGAAGGTAAAGTCGGTCCAAACTTAACGGATGAGTACTGGCTGCACGGCGGCACCGTCAAAGACGTGTTCCATACCATAACGGAGGGGGTTCCCGATAAAGGAATGATCTCGTGGAAACGTCAGCTGAACCCGCTCCAGATTCAGCAGGTGACCAGTTATGTACTCTCGTTGCAGGGTACTAAACCGGCGGGCGCGAAAGAGCCGCAGGGCGAAAAGGTGGCACCCGCAGCTGCGCCGACGCCTAAAGTAGCCATGAACTAATCGATTGGTCATCCATTGTCACTGACGGCAAGGGCAATGAATGACCACCTATTGACAACAAAACCAATGAACTCCCAACTCAACGTTCAGGCACCGGACGACGGACCTATTCGTCAATTGACAACCAAACCGGCCGACAACCGCCAGTGGCTTTACCCGCGCGTGGTAAAAGGTCGTTATTACCGCTGGCGGACCGTCGTCGCCTGGGTTTTGTTGACCGCCTTGTTTGCCGGGCCGTTTCTACGGTACGATGGTCAGCCCTTGTTTCTGTTCAACGTGCTCGAACGGAAGTTTATCTTTTTTGGCGTAACCTTCTGGCCTCAGGATTTTTACCTGGTTGCCATCGGATTGCTGGCGTTCATCGTCTTTATCGCCTTGTTTACGGTTATTTACGGGCGTGTTTTCTGCGGGTGGGCGTGTCCGCAAACTATTTTTCTGGAGATGGTTTTTCGCCGGATCGAGATCTGGATCGAAGGCGATCATAATAGCCGCAAACGACTCGATGCCGCGCCCTGGACGACGGAAAAGATTGGAAAGAAAACACTCAAACACAGCCTGTTCTTTTTGATCTCATTCGCTATCAGCAATACGTTTCTGGCCTATACCATCGGTACGGATGCGTTGCTGGCGATCATGACCGACAACCCGGCAAATCACCTAGGCGGCCTGGCATCGATTCTGATTTTTACGGGTGTGTTTTACGGGGTGTTTGCCCATGTCCGTGAAATCGTCTGTACCACCATCTGTCCCTACGGTCGGCTGCAAAGCGTCTTGCTGGATAAGCAATCGGTGATGGTTACGTACGATGATGTACGGGGCGAGCCGCGCGGTAAAATCAAAAAGCACAACATTCGTACGGATCGCCAAACGCAGACAAACCGCCTGACTGGTAGGCCGGTTGCGGAGCGTACAACGGTGGCTGCCCGGCTGGATAAAGCCTTTCTCGAATCGGGCGTAACCGACGCGGGAACGGTTGAAACGGCTCCTGTCGTTGGCGATTGCATTGACTGCAAGCTGTGCGTGCAGGTCTGCCCGACGGGTATCGACATCCGCAATGGCGTTCAGATGGAATGCGTAAACTGTACCCTTTGTATCGACGCCTGCGACAGTATCATGGACAAGATCGAGCGGCCACGCGGTCTGATCCGGTACGATTCGCTGGAAGGGATTCAAACCCGTCGGCCCTGGCGGATGACCCCGCGCATGATCGGGTATAGCGTGGTGCTGGTTTTGCTGATGAGCGTTTGGGTGTTTCTGCTGGTGGACCGTAGTGATCTCGATACCACGATTCTGCGGGCACCGGGTCAGCTTTACCAGCGCGAAGCCGAACGTGGACCGATGGGCGCGATGGTATCGAATCTGTATCTGGTGGAACTGGTCAATAAAACGCATCGGACCAAGCCCGTCTCGTTTCGCGTAAATTTTCCCGGCGCTACGCTGCGGATGGTGCAGCCACTGACCGAAGCACCCGCCGATGAACTGACCAAAGGTATGTTTTTTATTTTGTTGCCCGAAAAGGCCATTCACCAAAGCAGTACAAAGCTTACCGTCGAAGTGGTCTCCGAAGGTACCGTGCTCGATGAGGTGGAAACCACATTTTTGGGGCCGGTAGAGTAGCCTGGGGCGCGGAGCAGAAAGATTAAACTCGCCGTTGCTCTTGGCCCACCAAACTGTCAATCCTATGAACTGGGGAAAAACAATCATTCTTGTCTTTGTGCTGTTTGCCGGATTTATCGGCACCATGGTGTACCGGATGACGCGCGAACGGGTCGATCTGGTGAGCGATAATTATTACCAGAACGAAATTGACTATCAGCAACACATCGACCGGGTGACCAACGCCCGGACCAACGATTCTGTAACGATGACCTATCAGGCCGACCTGGAGCGGGTAGTCGTGGTGCTACCCAGCGACCTTCGAAAAGGAGAAATTAATTTTTACCGCCCCAGCGACCGGCAGCAGGATTTTCGGGTCGCCATTCCCGCGAGACACGCCATTCGGCAGATTATTTCGACCAAAGACCTCGACAAAGGCATCTGGCGCGTTCAGTTCACCTGGTCGGATGGGCAGCGGGAGTATTACAAAGAAGAACAATTATTTCTGTAAACGATGTCGCCCTGGCTTGCTACCGCTTTCCTGACCGGTCTGATCAGCAGTCTCCACTGCGTAGGTATGTGTGGTCCGCTGGTGGCTGCGTTGCCCGTTGGCCGACTACCGTACCCGCACCGGTGGCAGGCCATCGGTCTGTACCATGCCGGGCGGATTGCCACGTACGGCGTACTAGGCACTTTTGCCGGGACCATGAGTCTGGGCCTGCACCTGCTCGGCTGGCAGCGACCACTGGCCATTGGCTGTGGTGTATTGCTGTTGATAAACTTCGTCTGGCGAAAAGGCGTACCCGCCCGCTTGCGCTGGTCCTGGCTGGATCGGCAGATTGCCCAGCGCTTTCGTCAGCACCTGCGCCAGCCGGGTAGAGCGGGTTTCGCCGGGCTCGGCCTGTTGAACGGCCTGTTGCCCTGCGGTTTTACCTACCTGGCGCTGGCCGGTACACTCGCTACCAACACGCCCCTGGCGGGGGCATCGTACATGCTCTTGTTTGGTTTCGGTACGTTGCCTGCGCTGTTGGGAGTCAATCTGGTTATGGGTTGGCTAACGGTGGTAGGTCGTCAGCGGCTGAACCGGCTTCTTTCGGTCGCTACAGTGGTGGTCGCGTTGCTGCTGATCGGGCGGGGTGTCGCTCAGTACCCGGCGCTGGCTCACTCGGTCGATTCCATTCCCATTTGCCACGGTCTACTGACGGAGTAAGGGGGTGATGTAGCCCGCGAACAACGGAGCAAATGGGCACTGACGAAGATCAGTTCGTGGGCTAATCACCATCAACCGCTAGCCTGGAGCGCCCGTGTATTTTTGATCGTACTCCAATCATTTCAGAAAAGTCTGGTTCTATGCATACACGAATAAGTAAGCTGTTGATTTTAACCTTGCTAATGGGCTGTTCGGCAGTTTTTGCGCAAACGATTGACTCGCCCAAAACGAATACCGCCACCAGCGCAGCCTCCGGTCAACCGTTGAAAACAAGCCTGCTGCCACCGATGCAGGAGATGGCCCAAAAGTTAAAGACGGTAAAAATCACTGGTGATCCCGACGCGGATTATATCACTCTGGCAAAAATTCATACGCAGGGGACGCACGATTTGTTGAAAGCCGTTCTGGAAGTACAGTCGGACTCGGCCTTGACGCAGGCGGCTAAAACCATGCTTTCCACCGCCGAGACGGATCTGGCGTCGCTGAACACGATTCAAAAAGAGCTGAAACCGGGCAGGGCGAATGCCGCTTTCGCGAAGCAGCAACGGCGTGTGGTGGCCGCCATCCAGGAAAAAATAAAGCAGTCGGCGTCGAGCTATAAACTGACTGATCAACCCGGTAAAAACCTGGCTATTGTATTAAAGGATCAGCGGCAGGATGCAGCGAATCTGGCAACCAGTTACCTACAGTTCGGGAAGGAAACGGAACTGCGCAATTTTGCCCAGCAATCCATTGAGAAAGTAAAACTCGATCTGGGTATTATTGAGAATCTGTTCAAGTAAACGAGGCCAGGGTTGCGACAAACGGGTTCGTGATAGCCAGTTTGCCGCAACCCTGGTTTTGTGAAAATGCACACGATTCATTACTACTGTGCGTATCAGTGGGTATCGATCAGCGCCATCAGGTTAGGGGCGTTGACAACGTCCTCTCCCGTCGGTGGAATACCTTCCTGCCGCCATAGTTCGATGCCCTGCTGTACCAGTATAAACGCGGGAAACTGTCGGACATCAAAGCTGCGAACGACATCGGGGTGCATGGTTTCGTCAATCTTTAACACGCGAACCGAGCTGCCCAATTTTTGCTGTAAGGGCGAAACCAGCTTCGTTACCGCCAGGCTTTGGCCAACGCTTTCCTGAGTAGGAGCTGCCGGAATAAAAACCAATAGGACTGCCGTTTTTGCCGGAATCAGTATGGGTTGATGGGTGCTTAGTGCCATGATAGCTGTATGCGTTCGCCAGTTGATGTCGAGATCGTAGAATCGACTGTAAAAATGGGATTTCCCGCTAGCACGCTGTATGATGGTGGTCAAAAAGTTGACTGATTTTCGACATATTTGCCCGAATAGACGTTAAGTTGGTGCGGTTCATTGCTTTCATTTTTCGAGAATAGACTCGCGTAGATGCGTTCCGCGCTTATCCCTCATAATCCGTTTGACTACACCCTCCATGAATCTAACCGACTTACTTTTTGAGCAGAGCGATGATTTTATCGGCGTCTATCAAACGGATGTAGAGCGGTTTACGCGGGTCAATCGGGCGGGTGCTCGTATGTTGGGGTTTGCGTCTGAACAGGCGTTTCTGGACAATCCGATCTGGTCCCGCTCGCTGCCTACGCCCCCGCAAACGAACGAACAACGCACGGCGCTCATCAACGAAATTGTTCACGCAGGGCAGTACGAACACGAAACCGAACTAAACCGACAGGACGGGACCCGATTCTGGGGTCGGGTGGTCATCACCGCCGTCAATGAAGACAAATCAACCTTACTCGTCCGTTTGATTAATCAGGGGCGGTTGCGTCAGGCCGAGCATGAGTTGGAACAAAGTGTCCAGCGCTACGAAGCCGTATTTACGAATGCCACCATCGGAATCATTGTTTCCAATCAGCAGGGCAAGATCGTCTCGGTGAATCGACTGGCGAAACAACTGTTCGGTTATCCAAACGATGAACTGATTGGTCAGTCAATTGATGTATTGGTTCCAACCCAAGTAAGTGAGTACCATGAACGACTACGGCAGTCGTTCAACGCGAATCCGCAGGTGCGGGCCATGGGGCACAACCGGGATCTGCACGCCCGGCGGAAGGACGGCTCCGTGTTTCCGGTCGAGGTTAGTCTGAGTTATTTTCGGCTGGATGATGATCTGCACGCCGTTGCCTACATCATTGATATCACGTTCAAGAAAGAAGCGGAACAGCAACTACTAGCCCACCGTGATCGCATCGAGCGGCTCAACGCCGATCTGGAGCAGAAAGTAGCCGACCGGACCCACGCCTTGATGAATACACTAGAACAACTTGAACAATCGAAGGACGAACTTGCGAAAGCTCTGACCGACGAACGGCAGTTGGGTGAGCTGAAATCACGGTTTGTGTCGATGGCGTCGCACGAGTTTCGTACCCCGCTCACCACCGTACTTACATCCGCTACACTCATCGAGAAATATCCCGGCAGCGACCAGCAGGACAAGCGCCTGAAACACCTTGAACGCATCCGCTCGTCGGTCAACCACCTGAACGACATTCTGGAAGAATTTCTGTCGGTCGGTCGCCTGGAGGAAGGCCGAATCGAACCCAACCCGGTGCAGGTCGACATCACCCGGCTGATTGGGGATACCATTGCCGACCTACAGGGTATGCGCAAAGCCGGGCAAACGATTCAGTCCCATATCCAGTGCATTGTTCCGGTTTGGGTCGATCCGTCGTTGCTGCGTAAGGTGCTGGTCAACTTACTGTCCAATGCAATCAAGTATTCTAAAGCCGATTCGGTCGTCACGGTGCGGGCAGATTGCACGGATAATCGGTTGACCATAACGGTAACCGATCAGGGAATCGGTATTTCGGCGGACGATCAGAAACACCTGTTCGAACGCTTCTTTCGGGCCAAAAATGTCGTCAATATTCCGGGTACCGGCCTGGGACTGCACATTGTAGCCCGCTATGTTGACTTAATGGGCGGAACCCTCGATCTGCAAAGTGAGCTGAACCAGGGAACGACCGTCACGATAACACTACCGTATGAAAACCTTACTGTTGATTGAAGACAACGACGACATTCGCGAGAATACCGCGGAGATTCTGGAGTTGGCGGGTTATGCCGTCTTAACGGCGGAGAATGGAAAGATCGGCGTCGAAAAGGCTCTAAGCCAACGCCCTGATCTGGTTATCTGCGACATCATGATGCCCGTGCTGGATGGCTATGGGGTGCTACATATTTTCAACAAAAATCCGCAATTGGCGGGAATCCCGTTTATTTTCCTGACGGCCAAAACCGAACGTACCGATTTTCGGAAAGGGATGGAGCTAGGCGCGGATGACTACCTGACCAAGCCGTTTGACGAAAGTGAACTGTTAAGCGCGATCGAAGGGCGGCTCAATCGCTTCGAGAAAGTCAGTGGGGGACAGACCCAGCCGCTCACTGCCAACTACGACCTGCAACACGACGGACTGAATCAGTTTCTGAACGATGCCCGACAGGTCGGTAATCTGGAAAGCTTATCGGCTGACCGTAAAACGCACCCGGTTCGCAAAAAACAATACATCTACACCGAGGGCGACGATCCGACGAGATTGTATTTGCTAAAGTCGGGAAAGGTGAAGACGGTACGGACCAACGCCGATGGGAAGGAATTGATCACGGGTTTGTACAACGCCGGGGAGTTTTTTGGGTATTTAGCCTTGCTGGAAAATACAGAATATACTGATTCGGCTATTACCCTGGAAGATTCCGAGCTGATTTATATTCCCAACGAAGATTTTAAGCAACTGCTATTAGCCAATAACGATGTCAGCCAGCAATTCATTAAACTCTTGGCTGGACGAGTCAGTGATCGGGAGCATCAACTGGTTGGTATGGCGTATAGCTCGTTACGACGGCGTGTAGCCGATACCTTGCTGCGGTTGCACGAGCAACAGGCCGCCGAGCACCCACAAGGATTGATTCAACTGTCGCGCGACGATCTGGCATCGGTCGTCGGTACGGCCACCGAGTCACTGATTCGTACGCTGAGCGAATTCAAACAGGACGGATTGATTGAACTGGTCGGTGCGGGTATCCGGGTGTTACAACCCGACAAACTTCGCCGGGCCAATTGGTAAGGTGTATTGATGGCACTTGAGGTGGTGTCGGTTTCTCAAAACCGACACGAGTTGCTGACGCCGTGGTGTCGGTTTCTCAAAACCGACACCACCCGGCACTACTGATAATAGTTAGTGCATTGGCTGATTCTGCTCATAGGCTACCTCCGGGTGGGTGACTAGTTTTGTTAAGTCTTACCACTATCCAAAGATGGCTTTATGAAAACGGTTTTTTTTCTGACTGACTGCTCGGTTGATTCCGCTCTTTTTGTGCGTCGCTGGCTCACGGACCAGAACGAAGCAGTAATCCGTCTGACGATCGTGCATCCTTATGATATTGAAGCTGGAGATGCGCTTACGAAAGAAACCCATCGAGTGGCTAAACAGCAGGCGGTAACCCGGCTGGCGCGTTGGCTGGACATGATTCCTGCATCAACGTCAGTCGAGTTAAAGCCGGAAACGCTACTAGCCTCGCCCGAACTGGCTGCCAAGATTCATCAGCATCTGCGCGCTTACGACTATATACTCGTTGATGAGCCAGCTGGAGTTTTGATGGCTTAGCGCATCTCCCTGGATAAAAATAGTCTTCAATAAGCCCGTGCTGACAGTACACGGGCTTATTACGTTGGCGGCCTACTTGTTCGTGACTGCCGCAGGTACGCCCGAGGGTTGTTTTTGAGGCTTTGTAGTGGGTCCTGAGATCGTTATTTTGCCGTCTTTCACCTGCATACGGTCGATGAACACAACCCGTTCGTCGCCGGTTTTTTCGGTTCTGCCGTGGTAGACACAAAACATTTCTTTACCATCCGGTGAGTACGTGACACTGTTATGCCCGGTACCCGTCACCTGGCCTCCTTTGTCGCTGTTTTTCTGCAAAACAGGATTGTTAGCCGCTTTTTTAAACGGACCCAACGGCGAGTTAGCCGTCGCGTAGCCAATGGCGTAATACTGACCGCCGAAATGATTGGCTGAGTACATGATGTAATACGTATTGTCTTTTTTGAAGGTCACAGAACCCTCGGTCCATCGGCGGTTTACTTCGCGGGCTGTAACCGACCGGCTTTCCCATTCAGACTGTTTATCGCTGAGTTGGACGGGGGGGCGCAGGAGTAAAACCGGTTCGCCGATGACGCCGGAAAAATCAGGCTTAAGTTCGACACCGTACACCCAACTTTCTTCAATCTCCTTGTACCAACCGTTCTTACGCGCTAGATCCGCCACTTCGCTTTCAACCGGGTGTTTGTAGCAGCAGCGTGAAAAATAGAGATAGGCTTTGCCGTTGGTATCGAAAAACACATTGGCATCGATAACGGGATAGCCAGGATCAAAAACGGGCTTGTTGGCCAGGTCGATAAAAGGGCCAGTTGGCTTGTCGGCGACGGCGACACCGATGCGAAAATTTTCGGCTTCCTGGGTGGGATTTTCCTTCCACTGAGCACTATAGAACAGGTAAAATTTACCATTAACCTCATACACTTCAGGCGCCCAGTAAGCACCTCCCCAGTTCGCTTTCGGGTCGCTCCAGCCATTTTTATTATCGTGGAAGTAAACCTGACCTTCGGCCTTCCATTTCATAAGATCTTTTGACGAATAAGCCGCAAAACCTTTGTCGGCACCTCCGCCCGTACCGTACATATAATACGTACCTTTTGAGAGCAAGATGTAAGGATCGCCAAATTGTACCGGTAGAGGATTGGCAAACGTGGCTTTATCAACAGCGATACGCTGTGCCGTTTGAGCAAGAGCCGGACGTAGAAACAGGCTGGCAAAAAAGAGGGATAGGAAAGCTACTTTTTTCATTACAACGATTTTTTTTTTTTTTTTCGTCAACGCCAGAAATTTCTGCATAGTTTCTGAATAAGCACGAATGGGGTAAATCGTAAAACCTTCAGGAAGATTGCTTTGCACAAGAGCCGTAAAAACCATGAAAAATGCTTCAAATTTTTTCTTTCTGAGATGATACTGGACCAAGTAAAAAGTTTGGGAGGTTTAAGAATAGGACAATCATCTACTATAACAAAGCGGTTTCGAACCATTCAGGTAGGGGTAAATGCAGAAAAGTATCTGACTGACAAGACAGAAAATTTTGCCGTTTTCATAACGGCCGGTTTTCAGGCTCATATCTGTGGTATGAGCCTGAAAACCGGCCGTTGGAAGGTATCAACCCGAGCCATTAACTCAACACAAGAAGCTGGACACCCTTAGAAACGATCAGGAACTGATGAGTGCGATTAAAAAGCCAACTCAAACGCACTTCCTATTTACGGCGAAGATAACCAGACGCTGCTGGGACTAGCTGCAAGCAAGGATGGAGTATAGACAATGAAAAGCCTTTCAAAGAGGCTATTGTTGATAGAAACGGCCTCAATACGATTGACCCAGAAAGTCGAATTATAAGGTGGTTAACTTGGAAAACAAAATTTATATCAATTCCCAGAGTTTCAACGAGTGGCAGTAGGCTGTTGACACCCGTGACCACAAGGCTTCGCTCGGGTACAGATCGAGTTAGACGACAATAAGACGCTGCCGACGCGGGACGAATTAAAGGTGTTGATTTAGACGGGTAATAATCGCACGATTTTAGGAAGTTTGTATCAACGTTCGTATGCATCACTTTCTGCCAGTCGTTAGAGTGAAAGCGATGCATGCATTTTTCTAGAAGTTAAAAATTAGTTCCTATGAAAAAATCGATTTTGTCTTTTCTTTTATTTACGATTTGCAATGTGTCTTTTGCCCAGTATCAAATACCTTCAAAATCGTTTCGTGTAGCCATTGAAGCTAATCACGTAGGCGGTAATGCATCTGGACAAGCCAAGGCAGTGAAGTATTCATATATCTATAGTGAACAGATTAAGTTAAGTAGATGGGACTATGAGATTAGTGTAGGTTACATCAACTATTATCGCAAAGAAAAATTCTCGCCATTTGATTATTACTACAAGGGGAACCATTCCCAGCGCGTAGTGGGTGATGCGAGCATCTTATACAGTATTCTCAAAAAAGAAAGGCACGCTTTTCGAATCGGTCTAGGTCCGTCTGTTTGGTATCAACGCAATGGTGATGTCACAAATTTATCGGCAACAACCAATGGTCAGCAAATCGAAAATCTTACCTTCAATAGAGTATATAGTTCTGAATTCAACGTTGGAGCCAATCTGAAAACTGATTACGAATACTTAATAACTCCTAATTTGATCGTTGGTCTCAGAGCTGGAGTAACCACCAACTTTCTAACTCCTGATGCAAGAGCTAGTCTATTGGGCACATTATCCTCTGTGGGGGTCAGCGTAGGATATCGTTTCTGATACAGAGAAAAATCCCGACGAAGAAAGTCAATCGGGATTAAGTAGTTGCCACACAAAAGGAGCTATAATGGTACATGTATTGAAGTGAAGCTAGAAGCTATATGTCCCTATATAATTTAGATTGCCCATCCGCAGATACTTCAATTCGTACGTCGTTATGGACGTTTCCTCCTGTGGCTTGTCGTGTTCTGTGTACCTTTCCATCAGGGGTCTTTTCGTAGACAACGATAAGCCCTCTTTCCTCTTCTAATCGCTGGAACTTCCCTTCAACGATCTTATCTATCTCTTCGTAGTAAGCCTTGGAAAACTGTAATTTGTTCTCAACTCCGGAACGAATTAATACGAGGACACCATCAAAGTAAGCGTATTGGGATGGAACACAACGGGTTGTGAAGTAGGAGTGACGTTCTTTGTCAATAAGACTTAGCAGAAGTTGGTGCCCATTTAGCTGTCGGTTATGTTGTAGAACAACGATACCTGTTGAATCTTTAATTAGATTCAATAGCCTACATTCAGCTATGTAAGTACGTAAATGCGTTGTTAGTTCTTTATCCTTAATTTCAGTCTTTGGAAGGACTTGAGCGAACAAGCTAATATTTAGTAGTGAGAGTAGTATAATAAGGTATTTCATAGTAATAAATGAGTTAAAAGTATTAGCGCCAAAAGTTTTCATTTTAACGCTGACACTGAAAAAATTACTGACAATCAATGCTTGGTGTGGACGATTCAACAGTGCTATTAGAATTACATGGAATTAAGTTTCACATGTAAGTATATAATGATTCGGTTTCGGATCACTAATGGCTATGGTATTCATGTCTTCAGCACTAAGTACATCGCTTGAATGATCAGGCCGGTTGATCCATGGATGTGTATGTACCGTACCTATGTGTTCTTGATGCTGTCTTGATAACCACTTGATGCGCATTTTGTAGGGTAGGATGTCTGTTTTCAATGGCTGACTGAAGACCGCGCTTGAAGCTTGTCAACCGGGCCGTTTACAACCGTTTACTAAGTATGGCTTTGGGGAGGTTTAGCCAAGATGTCTTACCTATAAAGAAAAAACGCCCTCAATTCGTCAGAAGAAGGCGTCTTTTACCCGTATTTGAATACAACCTGAATTGAAAAAAGTAATGTCGGCGCTACTCTTCAAGCGAGAAGCAAGTGGATCAAAATTGGTAAATAAAAAGAATTAATACAACTTTTTGGGTAAATAATATTTAAGACGTCAAATAGCCGGTTGCTCGGCCCCAAGATTTATTCGAGCCTACCTTATGCATCTGGTTGATTATCAGAGAAACAGATAAGAATTACTGGTTTGCTATTTCGAAGGGGACGAAATGTTTCTGATTTAACGGTAGATTCTCGGCTGTCCAGTCTACATCCCGCAGAAAAGCAGAGGCTCTTACCGGACAGTCGGCTACCCGGCAGTAGTGACAGCACTCCTTCACGCAGGGGTCAGTATGCACGAAGATCTCTACTTCGCCCTGAAAACCGTCTTTGAGCGTGTCTTCAAAATGATGCACTTCATCGTGCACCTGCGTCAGCTCCCAGTAATACGGTAGCGTTAGGTGACAATCAACGTGAAGGTCAGCGCCGTACTTCTGCACGCGCAGGTTGTGTACGTCGATCCAGGTGCGGTCTTTATGCACATTCAGCAAAGCGGTTACCCGTTCGAGGGTTGGTGCATCGGTTTCATCCATGAGCCTGGCCACCGACTGGCGAATGAGTTGAAAGCCGTTGTAAACAATGGCAAACGAAAGCAGCAAGGAGAGCGCAGTGTCGATCCAGAGTTTGCCCGTCAGCGCTACCAGCGTTACGCCGATCATAACCACGATACTACTGAACGTATCGGTAAGTAAATGACGCCCATCGGCGGTTAGCGCCAGCGAGTCGGTTTGTTTGCCCGACCGAATGAGCATGTAGCCAACAAAGGCATTCGCCAGCGCCGTCAGCCCCACCAGTACTAAACCCACATCCAGGTTGCTGAGCACTTTGGGCTCAAAAAAATTAAGAATAGCCTGCCAGAAAATGACAATACCAGCCGACAAAATCATGGCGCCTTCGAAACCCGACGACAAAAACTCAATTTTCCCGTGACCGTACGGGTGATTCTGGTCGCGGGGCTGACCAGCCAGATAGATACTGTAAAAGGCAAATCCGCTGGCAATGACATTGACAATCGACTCGATTGCATCGCTGAGGATGGCCGTCGAATAGGTCAGAAAATAAGCGGTAAACTTAAGGATCAGCAAGACGATGCTTAGTCCCAGCGACACGCTCATCCAGCGGTATTTTGTGCGTTGGTGGGTGCTCATCCAGCGTTACGGACAATGGTTAGAAAAGGACAAAGGTAGCAATTCGTAGCCGTATTGTTTGTACTTTCGTCCCTATGAACGAGACTGAAAACCCCTGGCAGACGCTGGAATCGTCGGTTAAATACGAAAATCCCTGGCTTTCAATTCGACACGAAGAGGTCATTACACCCGCCGGTACACCGGGTATCTACGGTGTTGTGAGCTTTAAGAACAAAGCGGTGGGTGTTATTCCGATTGATGCCGAAGGCAACACGTATCTGGTCGGCCAATATCGGTATCCCTTAAACGAATACTCGTGGGAAATACCGGAAGGTGGCTCACCGCTCGGTACCGATCCACTCGAATCCGCTAAGCGTGAACTCCGCGAAGAAACGGGGCTCGAAGCGCGCCAATGGACTAAAATTGCCCGTATCCATACCTCCAATTCGGCAACTGATGAGGAAGGGTTTCTTTACATTGCAGAAGACCTTGCGCAGGGAGACCACGAACCCGAAGAGACCGAAGACCTGCGTATCTGGAAGCTGCCTTTGGCCGAAGCCGTTGAGATGGCTATGACGAGTCGGATTACCGATGCGCTCAGCGTTAGTGGCCTGTTGATCGTTGCCCGGCTGCGAGGAATCTAAACACCGTCTGTTATTTATAGTTACCGGTTTATGTCGTATGGTTTAATAGAACCATGCATCTGCATTCAAAAACCGTAAACCAGCTTCTATCTGTGTTTTTACCTATTCTTTTTGGTTTCTTAGTTGGCGTTGCCCTTTGCCTGACCTTCGGTACGGTTTTTTTTGCCCTGATTCAGAACAGCGTTGATAATGGCTTTCGCTCGGGCTTGAAAATTGTTTTAGGCGTCATTACCGGTGATACGCTGTTTGTTTTGGCCGCTCTGCTGGGTACGGCCTTTCTCCCGAAAATCGATGGTTTTGAAACCCTGATGGCCCTTGTCGGAGTCTTGTTTCTGACGGCAATGGGTTTGGTTAATATCTTCAAAGGCACCCCCCGGCTGGCGTATCCCAAAACCAGCTTTGGTAATTTTGTTTACTACTTTACAACGGGTTTCTTTCTGAACGCGCTTAATCCCGTCAACTTCGTGTCGTGGGTGGCGATTGTTGCTTACATCCGGTCGCACCTGCACTACAGCGTAGGGCAGCAGTACGCTTTCATGGCTGCCAGTCTAGTCGGCGTGTTCGTTACAGAAACGGCACTGGCTTATTATGCCAACCGACTCAAACGATTTTTTACGCCCCGCGTTGTTACGATCTTTAACCGGACGACCGGTGTGGTGTTTCTGCTTGGAGCGATCAATATTGCCTATTCGCGCTTACTGGAACCACTGTCAAAAGCAATGAACTGGTAAGCAATGCCTGTATGCCGTATGATACAGCGGTAGATAAAGTGCCCTGTATCATACGGTACACATGCTACGTCATACGTTTTTCAAAAAATTCTCCCACTCGGCAATCAGGTTCTTTTTCAGAACGCGCGGGAACTTGTGCTGACCACCCATTTTGCCGCGTGATTCCATCCAATCGTAAAAGGTTTTGACCGGCAGTACGGTCACCGTAATTTCTTTCAGGGCATGCCGACGTTCAACGGCGTAATCGTCGTTAAGCTCGTTTAACTTGGCGTCGATTCGGTCGCGGAGATCCGTGGCGTCAACGGCGTCGTCGGTGCCAACGTACCAGTGGTGCGCAAACAACGTGTCGTAGGATACGCCCGCAACGGTAAATTCCCGGATTGAAATGCCCAGATCATGCGATACCAGCTCAACGGCCTTGTTCATGTTATCAACCGACAGGTGTTCACCGCATAGACTCAGGAAATGCTTGGTCCGTCCGGTGATGACGATCTCGGAGCGCTTTTTACTGACAAACCGGATGGTATCGCCGATCAGGTAACGCCAGGCTCCCGAACAGGTCGATAGCAGCAAGGCGTATTCTTTGCCTTCCTCGACCTCATCGATCATCAGCGTCTGGGGCTTTGCTACCAGCTCCCCATCGGAAGAGAAATTTTGCTCGTTGAACGGGATAAATTCGAAAAACAAGCCATTGTTAAGGACCAGTTGCATGCCTTCCGCGTTGGGATGAGACTGGTAGGCAATAAATCCCTCCGACGCCAGATAGGTTTCGATGTACGTGATGGGGTGGGCGAGAAGTTTTTCAAATCCCTGCCGGTACGGTTCAAACGACACGCCACCGTGGCAGAAAACCATCAGGTTCGGCCAGACATCGTGAATCGTTTTCACGTTGTAGCGAGCGATGATTTTTTCCATCAGCAGCTGAATCCAGGCCGGAACGCCTACCACGTAGCCAATGTCCCAACTGCCCGCCTGCTCGGTGATCTCGTCCAGTTTAAGCGCCCAGTCGCGCTCCTGCGCGATTTCCCGACCGGGTTTGTAGAAACGCTGGAACCAGAACGGAATCTGACTGGCCGTAATGCCGCTCAGGTCGCCTTCGTAGTGGCCTTCCCGTGCGTTCAGCTGGGTGCTTCCTCCCAGCATCAAATACCCTTTTTCGTACAGCGTTGACGGTAGGTTCTGGTAGCGGCCCAGCGTCAGAATCTGGCGGATGCTGGTGCGCTGGATGGCTTTCGACATCGATTTCGTAACCGGAATGTATTTCGAGGCCGCTTCCGAAGTGCCCGAGCTAAGCGCAAAATACTTTACCCGTCCTGGCCAGACAATGTCTTTTTCGCCCGCCAACGACCGTTTCCACCAGCCGTCGAACATCGAATTATAATCGTGGATGGGGACGAGTTGTTTGTATTTCTCGTAGAACTCGCGTGGCGTTCCAAACTCCGCCGAACTGAGTAATTCTTCGAAATGATAAGCCTTGCCAAACTCCGTAAAGCGTGCTTTGCTGACGAGTTTACGGAACGCTTTGCGCTGTTGCTTGAACGGATTCGTTTTACGCAGCCGGACGGCATTGGTCAACCGAATACCGTTTTTGAGCATACTGCCTAATAGAGCCATAGTCTACGGTGTGCTATACGATGTATTCTGATTACACCGTAAATTCTTATAAGTTCCAATTCTTCAACTCGTTTACCATCGCGTACGAAGTCAGATCGTACTGGCAGGGGACAACGGACGTGTAGTTCTGCGAAAGCGCGTACTCGTCGGTGTCTTCGGCGTGGGTATCGAAATTGACGAAATCGCCCGCCAGCCAGAAATACCGGCGTCCGTGCGGATCGCGCCGTTCGTCGAACACTTCCTGCCATTTGGCGTGCGCCTGACGGCATATCCGAATGCCTTTCAGCGGCTCGGCTGCTTTGGCCGGGAAGTTGACGTTCAGCGCGGTACCGCGTTTTATGCCGCGTTCCAGCACGGTTTGGGTAATGGCCAGGATGTGCTCGTGGGTATGCGAAAAATCGGCCTGCCGCGTAAAGTCGCCCAGCGAAAAGCCGATGGCGGGAATGCCTTCAATGGCGGCTTCGATGGCTGCCGACATCGTACCCGAATACAGAACACTGATAGCCGAGTTGCTGCCGTGGTTGATGCCGCTTACCACCAGATCGGGAGCGCGATCTTTCAAAACGTGGTTCTTGGCTATTTTCACGCAGTCGGCGGGCGTACCCGAACATTCGTAAGCCGGTACATCGCCGAAAATGTCGGAGGGGTACAGTCGAATCGGATGAGCAATGGTGATGGCGTGTCCCATCCCCGACTGGGGGCTGTTCGGGGCGACCACCACCACTGAACCGAGGGTTTTCATCAATTCAACGAGTGTCCGAATGCCGGGGGCGGTGATACCGTCGTCGTTCGTTACTAAAATCAGAGGCTTATGTTCGGCCATAAAAAGTTGCTAATCGTCCGGTATCCGTCAACAGTCGCTGATCGGCAGGGTAGGTGCCACCACACAGTGCTATTGATGGACTTAGTATATTTGCTACAAAACTACGTAAATAGACCAAACGTGCCGTTTAAACTTCGTACTGCTTCGCCCGACGACATCCCGGCCATTATCCGGTTGCAGGAACAGATTTGGGAACCGACCTACCGATCCATTTTGGCGCCCGATCAGATCGCGTACATGTTTACGATGATGTACTCGCCCGAAGCGCTTCAGGAACAGATGACTACACGGGGTCATACGTTTGTGCTGCTCGAAGTGGAGCATGACGATCAGGCGCCGGAACTACGCGGATTTGCGGCTTTTTCGGCGTACAGACCCGACGATAAATCGTTTAAATTGCATAAGATCTACGTGCTGCCCGCCACGCAGGGAAGCGGTTTGGGTCGAGCGCTCCTCACTGAAGTTGAAGATCGATGCCGGGCAAAGGGTGGCGAGGAACTGCTGCTGAATGTGAATCGGTACAACAAAGCGCGGACCTTCTACGAAAAGGTAGGCTTTCGGGTGGTCGGCGAAGAGGATATTGCCATCGGTCCGTACTGGATGAACGATTATAGCATGAGCAAATCCCTGGTTAATCAGCCCGCCCGTAATTCCGCTTCGGTATGACGGCTCCTGTGCTGGTGTCGGTTGTCGTGCCGCTGTACAACGAAGCGGATAACGTCGGTCCGCTGCTGGACCGTATTCGTGACGCCCTGGCGACGCTTTCGTACGAACTGATTCTGGTGGATGATGGATCGCGGGATGAAACCGTGGCCAAAGTCCGGCAGTTGGCTGATGCCCAGACGAAGCTGATAATTCTGGCCCGTAATTACGGACAGACAACGGCCCTTGCCGCCGGTATTGATGCCGCAACCGGTACGTATGTCGCGACGCTGGACGGCGATTTGCAAAATGATCCCATTGATATTCCCGTGATGCTACAACATGCGCAAAGCGGCAACTGGGATGTGGTGGCGGGTAATCGGGCCAACCGACAGGACGGCATGCTCCTGCGCAAACTACCGAGTCGAATGGCCAACGCGCTGATCCGGTGGCTGACGGGAGTTTACCTACAGGATTACGGCTGTACGCTCAAAGTATTTCGTCGGGAGGTGGCCCAGGCTTTGGGGCTTTATGGTGAGCTGCACCGCTTCATTCCCGTGCTGGCCGCCATGCAAGGAAGCCGCATGACACAGATGGACGTTCGGCATCATCCCCGTATCCACGGCGTTTCCAAGTACGGTCTGGGACGCATTGGTCCCGTATTGAACGATTTACTGCTTGTCCTATTCCTGCAACGGTATTTCCGCCGACCCATGCGGTTGTTTGGCCCCGCAGCTGCGCTTTCGCTGCTAACCGGACTGGTAGTGAGTGTTTACATCCTCGTCCAGAAACTGATGGGCGAAGCACTCAACCTAACCGCCTGGCTAACCCTGGTAGCCGTACTGATTCTCGGCGGATTACAGTTGCTTGCCTTTGGCCTGATTGCCGAAATGCAGATGCGAACCTATTTTGAAGGTGGACGCAAACCGACGTATCGAATACGTGAAGTCGTTCAGAAATAAACGCTTAGTCTGCTTTCGTTAATGTCAAGGGTGTGGTATTCTTTTGACCCCGCTGGCTAACGAAACCCTGCATTGGCGAGTAACTTTGGGTTTGTTTGCCGTAATAACCCGTTCCATCGTAAGGCCGTAGTGCCGGGTCTTGTTTGCAGTCGTCCGAGCAGGTACCCTGGTGTTCATGACCGCAGTCGTCGCACAGCGTAACGTGGTTGTTGCAGACCGGACTCGCGCAGTTGATCATCCGGTTGGTTTGGCTACCGCAGCGGTAACAGGTCGATATCGTTTCGGGGTTGATGTGGTTAACGGGAACCGTTACGCGGTTGTCAAAGACGTAACACTGCCCATCGAAGTCTTCTCCGCCCGCTTCCATGCCGTACTTGATGATGCCACCGTGCAGCTGGTATACGTTTTCAAAACCCTGGGCCAGCAGGTAAGCCGACGCTTTTTCGCACTTGATACCACCCGTGCAGTACGTAATGACTTTCTTGTCTTTGAGGTGTTCGATTTCGTGGATATGCTCTGGCAGCTCGCGCAGATTTTCCATATCGAACGTGATGGCTCCTTTGAACTTGCCGACCGCGTGTTCGTAGTTTGACCGCATATCGACCAGCACAACGTCGGGATCGTTTTTAAGCTTTTTAAACTCGTCGGGCTCCAGATACTGACCGGTCTGCCGCAATGGATCGACAGGAAGGTCGGAATGGACGATTTCGCTTTTGATCCGAACGTGAAGTTTCTGAAAAGTATGGTCATCCGCTTCGTCCACTTTAAACTCAATACCGGCAAAACGCGGGTCGGCGTGTAAAGCGGCCATGTACGCTTCGCAATCGGCGGTCAGGCCGGAAACAGTTCCGTTCAACCCTTCGGGCGCGACAATCACACGGCCCAGCAAGTTTAGTTGCAGACATAGCAAATGATGTTCCTCGCGGTATTGGTCGGGGTTCTCGATGGGCGAATAGATATAGTACAGAAGAACGCGATATGGTTTCATTGTCGAAAGCGGATGCGTGAAAAAGCAATCGTTACGGTTGCCGATCGCTCGTTTTGTTCACAACTCTTGAAATTTCCTACAAAAATAAACCCATTTCGTTGAAGTTCGTTCCCTAATTTAGTCGTTTGCTTTCCGTTGTCCGGCCTCAGAAGCCGAGGAAGGGCGACCACTTAACTGCTACCGCATGCACATTGCAATAACCGGAAATATTGGCGCTGGCAAAACAACGCTGGCCGAACTGCTGGCCCGGCATTATGGCTGGGAGGTTTTGTACGAAGCCGTCGATGGAAATCCGTACCTGTCCGATTTCTACGAAGACATGCCCCGCTGGGCGTTTAACCTTCAGATTTACTTTCTGAACAGCCGGTTTGCGCAGATGCGTCGGATACTGGACCTTAGCAGGCAACAACAAACATCGGTTATCCAGGATCGGACCATCTACGAAGACGCGTCTATCTTCGCCCGTAACCTGTATTTGCTGGGTACGTTGAGCGAGCGTGATTACCAGACGTACTACGGCGTATTCGAAAACATGATGAGTCTGGTCCGCCCCCCTGATCTGATGATTTACCTCCGGGCCGATTTACCCAAACTCCGCCGGCAGATCCGGAAGCGTGGCCGCTCCTTCGAACAGTCAATCAGCGACGAGTACCTGAGCAGCCTGAATGAGCTTTACGAAGAATTTGTGGCTGCTTACACCATCGGCGAATTATTGATTGTTGATGTGAACGAGCTGGACTATACGGAGCACCCCGCCGATTTTCTGGAGATCGTGCGTCAGATTGATGGGCGGCTGGCCGAGCTACGTAGCGTGGAGCGCCCAGCTTAGGGCAGTAGGAGCGATGCCTTTGTAAAGTGATCCGGGTAAGTAAACGAGAAACGTCAAGAAGAAGTAGTCGGCTGAACTACTTACTAAGGTTAACCTTGTTTTTGGGCAGTTTATTGAGAACCAGCCAATATGTGCATACTGACTCGTAGAGCGTCTGGAACTGCGTGAGTCCATCCGGTTTTCCAAGGAATGAGTTAACGCCTGCTTCGTAGCAGGAAGCGATTTCGGCCTGATCAACGGTATTGCTCATCATAACGACCGGAATATGCCGCCACTGCGGATGTTGCTTTAAATACCGCAATGTTTGGTGACCGTTTAGAACGGGCATGTGCAGATCCAGGATAATCAGGGCAGGCTGCTCGGGTGGTTCGGTCAGTATATGCTGTTGTAATTCACTACCAGACGTAAAGAATCGAACGGGGTACTGGGGCAAAAAACGCGTAAAAACCTGACCAGTCAAAAACCGGTAGTCGGCTTCGTCATCGACGATAAAAACTCGGAACTCAGTCTGCATAAAAATTCATATACCGTATTGACGTTAGCTAATTTGCAATCAACTTGTATTTGTCATTCATGGCGAGAATGAATCCTAATTAGTTATGCACTGGACCACCTGCATTTGAGCTCGTATACAAATAACGATTGAACCGATTCGTACCATATATGGCCACAAACAATGGAGAAGTGAAAATTAATTTCGGCGGGCGTAGGGGTTTACCGATAACTAGGTGTCTTAGGACAGACCAGGCGCATCTGTAGCGAAAATGATAGCTTTGCCGTATCCAACCACTCACCCCCCTACGTCAGTGCAACCAACTGAAGAGGACGTATTAGCGGCTATTCGGCAGGGCAACGAGCGCGTTTTCGAAACCGTCTTTCGGCTGCACTACGCGCCGTTATGCCGGTACGCCCGCCAATTTCTGCCCGATGCCGACGATGCCGAAGAAGAAGTGCAGGCTATGTTTCTCGCGTTCTGGGAAAAGCGTGAAGGGCTGCTGATTACAACATCGCTGAAGTCGTACCTATTTCGGGCCGTACACAATCGGTGCCTGAACCGGATCAAGCACCTTGCCATCCGCGACGAACACCGGCAGCATACGCTTTACACGGGCGACACGACAGCGGAGTCACCGGTACAGGCGCTCCTGGGCGACGAACTGTCCGACCGGATACAGACGGCCATCCAAAAATTACCCGAACAGTGCCGGCTGGCCTTTACGCTAAGTCGGTTCGACGAACTGAAATACCAGGAGATTGCCGATCAATTGGGAATTTCGGTGAAAACGGTCGAAAATCAGATTGGCAAGGCACTCCGTATCCTACGCACCGAATTGAGCGATTATTTACCACTGGCTTTACTGACGTGGCTGTTAAGTCACCCCTGAATCATGGCAGACCAACGACCCATAGATGACGCTTTGCTGGCAAAATTCCTGGCGGGCGAAACCGACCTTAGTGAGTCGGCGCGGGTACAGCAGTGGCTCGCCAGTCAGGATTCAGCCCCGAACGAACCCAGCCAGGCGGATTTTGAGCGCTTTGCGCAGCTATGGCAGAACGCTACTCCCGCCGACAAGAAGCCAATTGATACCAATGCGGCCTGGCTGTCAATGCAGCAGAAAATGCAGGCGACTGAATCTCGCACTTCGGCGAAAGCCGATCCTGTTGTCAAACCGATGCCCGTTCAAAAACCGCAACCGGGTAGGTCAGCCGAACCCCAGCCGCCACGTCGTCAGCCGATCTGGAATCGGGCTATCTGGCGGGCCGCTGCCGTGCTGGTCGTAGCCGTTGGGGTAGGGTGGCTGGTCTTTCAATTCCAGAACAAGCAGCGTCCGGCGGAGGCTTACCTGACTCTTACAACAACGGATCAACGGGCTGAGCGAATCCTACCCGATGGCACGAAAGTGTGGCTAAATCACCACTCGACCCTGCGTTATCCGACCCTTTTTGACGACGATATCCGAGCGGTCACGCTAACGGGTGAAGCGTATTTTGAGGTCATGCCGGATGCCGAGCGACCGTTTCGCATTCAGGCCCGGCAAACCACGGTGCAGGTGCTGGGGACTTCGTTTAATGTTCGGGCTTACGATGCAAACGTCAGCGTGGCCGTTCAGACGGGGAAAGTGCGATTCGCCAGTAAACGCAAATCGGTGTTGCTGACCAAAAATCAGCAGGCCACCTTCGATCCGAAAGGGGATACCATTCGCCGGTCGCTTCAATTGGCTACGAATGTGTTTGCCTACAAAACGGGTCAGTTGGTGTTCGACAATGAGCCGCTCCGGGACGTAGTGAAAACGCTGAATCAGGTGTATAACGCCGACGTACGACTCGGTAATGAGCCGCTGGGCAGTTGTCGGTTAACGACCCGCTTCGACAATGCACCGTTGAACGCGGTCGTTGCAATCACCGCCGAAACGCTTGGCCTGCGGGTCCGGCACGTTGGCAGGCAGGTAATTTTAGACGGAACCTGTCAGTGAGTAGGGGATAAGTCCCCATCAGCTGTCTTGGTTGAAAATTAGCTGTACAATGACTTTGCTTCGTTCCTGTATTTCTCTGTTTTTCTTTTGTTCCGCCATCGGGTTACGGGCGCAATCGGCACCCCCGCTCGAACGGCTGATTACGGTCGATATTCGAAACCAGCGGGTTGAGGAAGCCCTCCGCCAGATCAGCACTGCCGGCCATTTCGCGTTTTCGTACAACCCGGCGCACATCGACAAAAGTGCTGTTGTAAGCGTTCGGTTGACGAACGGGACGGTTCGGCAGGTGCTAAATCAGGTGTTTGCCAATGGTATGACCTTTAAATCGCGGGGGAATCACGTCATTCTGCTGCGGGTGGACCCAACCGAACCGACGCCCAAGAATCTGCTGCTGGACGGTTATATCCTCGATGAACAGACCGGAAAGCGAATTGCCCAGGCCAGTATTTTTGAAAAAACAACCCTTGCCTCAACCGTCAGCAACCCATTCGGCTACTACCGCATCAAACTCCCCGCTGATTTGCCAAGCATTCGGCTCGACGTGCGTAAACAAGCGTACGTGCGGGAGACCGTTACGATTCGCGGTACGTTTACGCATACGGTCAATGTCCGCCTGAAACCGCTACCCCAGCAAATCAGCGTCGAAACCATACCCATTCGCATAACCGACGATACCACCCGGTCGGCGATGGCGTTGGCCGTCAATAGCGTTCCTGTGGAGATGCCTGCGATGGTTAATGACACAACACCGGAACAGAAACCCTGGTCAATAATCGAACGTGGTCGAATAGGTATCATGAATTTGTTTGTATCGACGCAACAAGCCATTCACGACATCAACCTCAGCCGCGATACGCTTTACCGCGACTGGCAGGTGTCTCTGGTGCCTTACATCGGCACGAACCACCGGCTGAGCGGTCGAATCATCAACCGGCTTTCATTCAACGCCTTAGTGGGGTATTCGTTTGGTGTCCGTTCGTTTGAAGTGGGTGGGTTGCTCAACCTTGTACAAGCTGATGTTCATGGTTTCCAGGCGGGTGGACTCGGTAACCTTGTCGGACGCAACGTGACAGGAGCGCAGTTTGGCGGCTTGTTTAACGTCGCTGGAGGGCAGGTAAATGGCTTTCAGGCGGGTGGGCTATTTACCGTCAATTTAAAGCAGGCGTCGGGTGTTCAGGTTGGTGGTTTGTTCAACGCTACCCTGGGCGACCAGCCGGGGATGGTGCAGATCGGCGGTTTATTAAACTTCGCCGGTGGCTCGATCGACGGAGTGCAATTAGCTGGATTGGTCAACTATGCGCGCAATGACGTGCGGGGCTGGCAAATCGGCGGGTTGCTGAACCGGGCGCGGACCGTTACGCGGGGGCACCAAATCGGGTTGATAAACCTGGCTGATTCCGTCGAAAAGGTGCCGATTGGCTTATTTAGCCACGTACGGAAAGGCGGTTATCGACGGATCGAGGTAGCCACGGGCGAGGTAAATCTGCTTAATGTAGCCTACCGAACGGGCGTCCGGCGCTTCTATAACATTTTCACCGCCGGGACGAGTTTCGAGCGAATCGGTAGCCCTACAGTAAGTGCGGGTTACGGGTTAGGAACGGCGTTTACCCTGTCCCGACGGACGATGATGAGCCTTGAAGCGACAGCGCATCACTTGTTCTACAACCGGGGTTATTACGAAAATAATCAACAGATTCGTCTAGGCACGTTGATCGAGACACGATTCAGCAAACACCTGTCACTTGCTTTTGGCCCTTCCGTCAACTGGTATTTTAGCGAGGACGAAGCCAGTCGCCCCGTCACGCAGCCGACCCTTTCGCTTTTCGATAACCGCGTTTCAGCTTTCGGCTCTACCTACCTCTGGGGCTGGATTGGCTTTCAGGCCGGACTACGGTTCGGTAATTCGTGACCTTTTTTTTCGAGCAAAAAAAAGCACGGCGCATAGGGGTATTCGCCAATTCGATTGTCCTGATTGCGAAGTCGGAGATTTGGGATCACTACTTTGCTACAAAACGGTATAGGTTCCTGAAACGACTCGCTGTTAGGGAAACAACAATGAATTAACACCATGAAGCGTAAATCATTTTTTCAGTTCCTATGCACTGCCTTTCTGATTATCAATCTTAGTTCCTGTGGCTGGCGTCGGGAAGACATCGGTCCTTTCCAAAGCGATCAGCGAACGTTCGGTCTAGGCAATTTTGACCGGCTCGACATGGGCAGCGCATTTACGATAATGGTTCAACCAGGAAACGACTACCGCATCCTGGCCGAGGGCGACCGACGAAACCTGGATGATCTGGATGTGTACACCCGCAACGGAACCTTGTATGCCCGCTACCGCAATTCCCGCAACCGGCAGTACGAAACGTCGTTTACGATTACCATGCCGACGCTGCGGGGCGTTGCCTTTTCGGGAGCCAGTCAATCGTCGATAGCGGGTTTCTCGGATCTGAACGAGTTCGATATTGAGCTGTCGGGGGCCTCGAAGGGTCAGTTTACGGTACAGGCCAGACAAGTGAAGGTTGCGTTATCGGGTGCGTCAAATCTGCAACTCAGTGGTGCCGGAACTTCGCTCGGAACGGATTTGTCGGGAGCGTCGATGCTCCAGGCGTTTGCGTATCCGGTCGATGCGGCAAACCTGAATCTGTCCGGGGCCAGTAAAGCAAATGTGAGCGTATCAGGTTCGCTGGACATCGAGGCCAGCGGAGCGAGTAACGTTCGGTACCGGGGAAGACCTTCGGTGCGGCAGCGGCTTAGCGGAGCCAGTTCGGTTGAGACCGATTAACCCAATCGAACCGTGGCAGCGTCGCTAAGTTGACTTGTAAACGTACGAGTAGCGACGCTGCCAGTCAGAAATGGGGCCTTCGGCACAATCATCGAGGTTTGTTCAGATCGGCTTTCAGAGCATTCAGCCTGCGAATGGACTGCACCACGGATCGTACGGTATGGTAGTTGATCTTCCAGGAATGACTCATGTGCGTCCAGATCGGAATGCCCTGCCGGGTCATCAGCGGCCACCATTCACCAACGGAGTGATTGATCATGTTGTCCATGACAAAGCGGTGAACGTTCTCGTAAGCCTGCCAGTAGCGTTCGTCGCCGAATAGGCGGTAGGCGTCCAGAAAGCCAATGAGCACCTCGGCCTGCTGCCAGAATTCTTTTTCCCGGTCATACACCTCGCCCGCGTGTGACCCTTCGACGAAGACCCCGCCAAACGCCCAGTCCACGCCATGCTCAACGGCGTGGACAAAGGATTTCACGAACTGATCGCGGTATAAATCATAAGTCAGATTCAGGACGGAGAGCGCGTGGAGCAGGAGCCAGGCGAATTCAACATTATGGCCGTAACTGGTATTGTCTTCGGCGGCTCGCTTAACCCCGTCTTCCGTGAAGCGGTCCCAGCCCCAGATAACATCGAATTTGATTTGGGGCGCTACTTGCCAGTCGGCCCAGAACTGCGGTATGCCCGTTCCGTATACCGGATGCATGATTCGCTTGACCAGCAGTTCGATCACTTCCAGCAACTTTCGCCGATGAAGCGGTTGACGCGTACACTCGTACAAGGTGGTGAACGCTTCCATCAGGTGCATGTGTACGTCGAGCGTTTTGCGGTCACCGCCACCAGCCTCCGGTCCGCTGAGTGTCCAGTCGCGGTGAAACATCTCGAAATAGCCGCCGTAGGTCGTATCGGTGGCGTGTTTCTGCAAGAGATCAAACACGTTACGGGCGTATTTTATCCCGCGCGGATCGCCCGTTGCGAGCGTGTACTCACTCAGGCAATAAATCGCGAAACTTTGCCCGTACACAATTTTCTGGTCGTTCAGCACCTCGCCTTTTCGGTTGGTCATCCAGTAGAAACCGCCGTATTCTTCATCCCACATCGAGTTTAAAAGGTAATCAACTCCGTGCCGGGCCAGCTCCGCCAGGGTTCCCTCGCCATAACCCGCCCGATGGGCCGATGCGTAGGTGTAGATGGACCGGGTCTGGGCAATGAGCGATTTTTCGTCTTCGCCGGAGTCGTTGCCGTACTGATCAAAATGAGTGATGAAACCACCATTCACTGCATCGACGGTTCGGGTTGTCCAGAAGGGGAGCAGTTCGTTGGTCAGGTGCGCGTGGAGTTCCTGAATGTGCTGGTCGAAGACTTCGTTAGTCATGGGCGTAGTGGCTATGGTGTAACGCGAGGATTTCGGATAAACAGGCCGTACCGGTCTGATTGCACTTCTGGACGGTCACGGCGGCTGCCAAGTTCGCCAGCGTCAGGGCCTGGCTCATGGACGCGCCCGCTCCCTGACAAGCCGCCCAGGTCGCAACGACGGTATCGCCCGCGCCAACGGTATCCAGTGGGCCCGCCAGTGTCAGCCCGTCGACGCGCTTCGTTTCGGCCTGGTCGATACACAAAATACCGGCTGGCCCACGGGTTATCAGCAAGGGACCACCGATTCGTTTTTGCAAAACTTCCCCGTGTTGGAGACACCAGTTCAGGTCTGGTTCGTCCGGGTGGTCGATAGCCAGGAAACGGGCTAGTTCGGCGGTGTTTACTTTTAGCGTAGCCCCCTGCACCTGCGTTCCTTCCCTGCGCATATCAGCAATGAACCGCACGTTGGGAAATCGGGCGATCCGCTCGTTCAATTGGGCAACCCGCTCGCCCGTGAGCAGCGGGTGGGCAAACTGCTGATTGATAACCAACACGTCTAGTTTGGGCAGCAACTGGTCCAGATCGGCCGATAGCGACCCAAAAAACAGGTCGGATACGGTATTACCCGTGCCGAAATCAATCCGATTGGCCTCCCGACCGTTTCGCGCTGGCTTGGTATACAGGCAGGTGTCCCATCCGTCGGCGATCGTGTACAAGTACCTCGTATCAACACCCAGTGAATCGAACAGGTAGCGCATTTCCCGCCCGAATAGGTCGTTACCCACGCAGCCGATCACCTGAATGCAGGATACGCCCAGGGCAGCCAGGTTTTGAACGACGTTGCCTGCTGCTCCCAGTGATGCCCTCGGATGGCTTCCCCAGAACACATCCAGCCCCGTTTCCAGCGATTGTTCACCGGTGTCGGTCCGGAGGTCGACGTACAGATCCACCGCAAAATCGCCAATAACGCCGACCCTGACGCCCGTGAACCGGTCGAAAAGAAGGTTGATGTCGGTACTCGTCATTGAATCAGGACCACAGTCGGGCGGGCAACCAAATTGGCTAGACAACGGGGTAGTAGCGGCTGAATTCTTTGTCATCGAAAAGGCTACAGATTCAGGATGAGGCACTTTGAGTATAAAAGGAGGTTTGTATCAATTTATAACTAAATGGGTCAGTTCAGGCTGCTTTTCCGACATTTCGGTAGCGGTCAGCGCTGGTCTGCCGCACCGCAGCGGTATATTTAGTCGCGCATGGAAAAGCTGAACGACCGATGGATGCGGCTGGTGGGAGTGCCACTCATCTGCCTGGTATCCAATTTTATTTTCTTTCAACCCGACAACGATGCCCACCACATCAGCCGGTGGGTTGCCCTGGGTGCGAGTCTGGTGGAGTGCCTATTGATTTGGGAAATCGCCCGGCTGGGTATCATCCGGGCGCGTCGGCATCACCCGACATTGAAGCAGACAACACCCCGCATTATCGAACAGGTGCTTTGGTTTAGCGTTACGACCGTTGTGCAGCGGCTTGCCCTTGTTTATCTGTACGATGTGACGGAGTTTTGGGGGTACCCCATGACGGAGCGATCTTATTGGGTCAATACGCTGATTCCGTTTCTGTTCACCGTGCCGCTGGCCGCCATTTACGAAGCCCGTTATCTTTACCGCCAGTGGTGGGCCACGTACTACGAAGCTGAACAGCTCAAAAAACAAGCGTTGCAAAGCCAGCTCGATTCGCTCAAAGCGCAGATAAATCCCCATTTTCTGTTCAACAGCCTGAGCACACTTTCCTCGCTGGTCAGCGAAAATCCTAAACAGGCCGAGCGGTTCATCGAAGAATTAGCCTTGGTGTACCGCTATGTCCTGCAAACCAACGAACAGGCCCTAACAACACTCGACAGTGAATTGCAGTTTATCCGGGCTTATTTTCACCTGCTGCAAATGCGTTTCGGACGAAGCGTAGAACTCTACATCGCCGTGGACGAATCCTGTCGTTCGCTACTTATCCCGCCCCTGACGCTGCAACTGCTGGTCGAGAACGCGGTCAAGCATAACACCGCCTTACCCAATCGTCCGTTGCTTATTCGCATTGACACCGATCCGGACCAACGGTTGTTTTTGCGCAATACGTTGCATAAAAAACAAAATCGGGTGCCCTCCAACGGAACCGGGCTGGCGAATATCACCGCTAAATACAGGCTTATGGGCCAACCCGCCGTTGTCATCGAACAGACCGACACGCATTTTCAGGTAATGATTCCGCTTATTCACCAAACCCGCTATGACTACGCTCATCATTGAAGACGAAGAACTGACGGCCCGTAAACTTGGGCGATTGCTGGTGGAGGTTGACCCCGCCGTCCGGGTGGTCGGCACGACTGTCAGCGTAGACGAATCAGTTGAATGGCTTCGGGCCAATCCGCGTCCCGACCTGATTTTTATGGATATCGAACTGGCTGATGGGCAGAGTTTTGCGATTTTCGATCAGGTGCCGATAACGAGTCCGGTTATTTTTACGACCGCCTACGACGAATACGCCATTAAAGCCTTCAAGGTCAATAGCATCGACTACCTGCTCAAGCCGGTCAAAGAAGACGATCTTCGGCAGGCGTTGGCTAAATTACAAACGCTTAGACACGTACTGACGTCCCAAACCGCCGGAATGGGATCGCTGGAAGGAGCACTGGCTACGTTGCTTCAACAAGTGCGTGACGCATCGGTAGCCGCGCCCGTAACAACGACAGCCGTTCAAGCACCCACGCCTACAAACGGAACCTACCGGGAGCGGTTTATGATCAAGCAGGGGCAGCGGTTGTTTTCGATTGGTGTTGACGAGGTGGCTTATTTCGTGACCCGCAACAAGATGTCGTTTCTCAAAACCCGCGACGATTCGGAATGGCTGCTTGATTATACCATGGACGAACTAGCGCAGATGCTCGACCCACAACGCTTTTTCCGGCTCAATCGGCAGATCATTGCCGAGATGCGGGCCGTGGATAAAGTGCACCTGTATTTTAACGGAAAACTTAAGGTGATACTCCGTCCCGCTTTTGACGAAGAAGTGGTGGTCAGTCGGGAGCGGGCGGGCGATTTCAAGCGTTGGCTGGGTGAATAAAACCGACACTCCGGCCCTAAATCCGGGCAGTTCAGGTGGTGATAGATTTTCTTTACGGCCCGCACTAGCCATGTTTGTGTCGTTCACCCAAAAACAACGACGACTGATGAACCGCATTGGATTAATCGCTTTACTCGGCATTACGCTTCGCTTGCCACTGTTCGGCCAGACGCTTACGCCGGAGCAGCTACAGGCTGATTTTACCCGTTTTCGAACCGCCCTGGCGGAGGTGCATCCCGAAATGTACCGCTATACACCCAAGGCCACGTTCGATTCGCTTTTTACCGCAACGGAGGCCCGGCTCAACCGGCCCATGAGCCAGCAGGAATTCTACGTGACGATGGTGCCCCTGCTGGTTGCCCTGCGCGATGGGCACATAAAATGGATTGTTGCGGGCCGGGATGAACATTATCCATTTGCTACCGATAAGCTGTTTCCGCTGAAGCTTTATTTCCTTGGTCAGAAGGCGTGGGTTGTCGGGAATTACGGCCCAGACACCGTTCCTGCCGGAGCCGAGATTCGGTCGATCAATGGCCAGTCGATTGCCGCTATTATTGAAAAGCTCTTACCCATGATGACGTTTGCTGACGGTAATCGCATCGGTGGGAAATACGAAGACTTAAATCAATACTTCTCCGGTTTTTACGCGACGTTTATAGGGGCACCCGACGCATTCACGGTGGTTTACAAAACGGGTGATGAAGAAAAAACAGTCATCGTATCGCCCGTTGCCGAAGTAACGATCAAGGACTACGTTACGAAAAAGAAGCCGGTTGCGCAAAAGCCGTTTCGCCTGTCCTTCGTCAATCCGCAAACTGCGGTAATGACCATTGAGCGCTTCTGGTCCGATAAAACCGACCCTGACTTCAAGGTGTTTCTAAAAGAGTCCTTCCGGGCGATCAAGCAGAACGGGGTGCAAAAGCTGGTGCTTGATCTGCGCAGCAACGAAGGAGGGGAGGAGTCGTGGGGGATCAGGCTGGCTTCTTATCTGGCCGATAAGCCGTTTCGCTATTATGACCACATCAGCGTGCGACAAAAGAAAAAATACTCGTTTCCGGTCTGGACATCAACCTTGTACAAAAAATTCCGGTGGCTCGCCGTACGAAAACGGGGTGATGGCTATGTGTTTACCCTACAGCGCGGACTCCGGCAGCAGAAGCCGAACCGTGACGCGTATCGGGGTAAAGTATACGTGCTGATCAATGGAGCCAGTTTTTCGGTTACCACTGAATTAGCCGCTCATCTGCACGCCAACCGGAAGCAACGCGCGGGTGAGGTTGTGTTCGTCGGGCAGGAAACCGGCGGAGGGTACAACCTCGACGTTAGCGGTCTCTTCGCCATTACGCAATTGCCCAATTCAAAAATCGATCTGGGTATTGGCATGTTTGGTTTCAACATGGCAAACAGTACCGAGTACCCGCACGCGGATCGCGGAATTATCCCCGACCAGTTGATCGAGCCCACCATTACCGATATCCTGAACGGCTACGACCGCACACTCGATTATGTACTACGAATCAGTCAACCAGAAAAATCGGCGCTCAACCGGACGGATACAAAGTAAGTCGCTGGTTTACAAAAGAATCGGCCAGGAGCGTTTCCTGGCCGATTCTTGGACTTTTAGGTGAATAGTTACGTCTTCGAGCTAACGTTCATTGTGTCAATTAATTAGAAGATACTCTTTATTATACAAACTCTATAGTATATTTATGGTTTAAAGTACTATACCTTCCCTATTTAAGGAAAATGGCTACTCTTAAACGAACCAACGTTAGCAGGACCAATTCTAAATGTACAAAAATCTTTGCGGTCGAAGATAACGATGATCACTGGACGCTTATTCAGCGGGCCATCCAGCAAGTGATACCCGAAGCGGACACGATACGGGCTTCGTCGCAGCAGGAAGCCTCGGCGTATCTGGACGATTGGGCCGTTCAGGAGTGGGACATGCCCAATTTGGTTCTGCTGGATCTGTACATTCCAGAACGCACCGGCGGATTGCAGTTACTTGAACAGGTTCGTGCCATGCCTGTACCCTGCAAGTGGGTTCCCGTCATTGTTTTCAGTAGCTCCACGGTTCAGGACGATATTCTGGACTTGTACGAAAAAGGCTGTTCATCGTACATCGTCAAACCACTTGACTACGGCGATTGGCTTCTTTACTTCCAGCATTTGCGTACGTACTGGTGGGGGACATCTACACTGCCCCCCACCCGTATGCTAATCTAATTCGTTGTCCGGTATGTCGATAATTGGCAACGCAACGGTTTGCAACCAGAACTGCCCGATTCGCTCGGCGACGGCTACCAACGTCGCGGGCTGGTCGGGCAGTGCAATTACTGAGTTTGCGTAGCGCTCGTATCCTTCCGCAATGGCGTTGTGATTCGTTGAGGTAATCAGCAACACCGGAATCCGACTACAGTTTGGTAATTCTTTCAGCCTCCGGAGTGCGTGCAACCGTTCCGCTCTGGCTTTTCGGGCGTCCATCAAAATAAGCGCCGGTCGCTCGTGGGCGGGTAGATCGGCCAGCATTTCTGGCAAAAGGGTACCATGCCGCATGGCGTGTAGAATGAACCGGGGCCATTTCGTTTCAATAATGTGTTTGAACGCCTGAGCGTCGTCGGTCTCGTCTGTAACTAGCAGGATGGAGGCCTGGACCTGTTGAGCCGTTGACGTAGTGGCAGCGCTGTTGGCGACGTATTCTCGGTCAGAGATCTCGTTGTCAAGGAAAGGTTGCAGGACTTCGGCTACCTGCTGCCAGCGTCGGCGGCTAACCGGCAATTCAACCCCGTTTTCCAGTTGAACCGCTCCCGGCATCCGGCGGCTCGGCGGGCTTTGCAGGCTTTTCACGCAAACCGGATTGATCAATGCCGTTTTGTGAACGCGCACAAAGCCAGTTAATAAGGTGTGTAGATAGCTGAGCGATTTGGCCAGCATTTTTTTCTCGCCATTCCGAAAGTAAAGCCAGGAGTAGTTGTTTGCTCCCGCCAGATGCGAAATGAGAGCCGGTTCCTGAAGGGCTGGTTTAACTGTGCTCATACGATAGAGGAAGCTGTCGAATTGATTGATTCACTACTGTTTACTACGGCCAGAAATACGCTGTTCCATTCGTCGACAAAGCGGTCCAGGCCAAAGCGACGCTGGGCGAGGGCTCGGGCATTATCACCGAGTTTCTTGGCCTCATCGGGATTGTCGAGCAGGTACTGCATCCGGTCGGCCAACTCATCGACATTAGCCGACACGAAGCCATGCACCCCATTCTCGATGACGGTCGGCAACTCGGTTGTTGCCAGGGCAACGATGGGCATTCCGATGGTCATGGCTTCGATAACGGCCAGCGGTAAACTGCTGTAGCGCATCGGGCTGAACAGAAAGCGGTACTCGGCTACGCGCTTATGCAGGTTGCGATAATGGATTTCACCAATGCCGCCAATGTCCTGCGCTTTCATGCCCGCAACGGTCAGAGGTACACGTTTCCGCAGTTGCTCGTACAAATCGAAGCCCGCCATTCGACCCCGCCGTTGTAACTCATTAACGACGATAATGCCTTCATTGCGTCTCCCTTCGTACCGGAGCGTTGGGTCAATGGCGACGCTATGTTCAACAACGCGGGTCGGAGTCTGGCCGTTGTCCCACATAAGCTGGTTGTAATACGTAACGTGAACGAGTGTTACGTTGGGGTCATCGGCGGCTGGATGGCGGGAGTTGGTTGGGTGCGGTTCGGGTGTGTTGTGTTCCAGATAAATCACCGGTAACTGCTGTTGTTCAGGCGAAAGAATGTCGAACCGGTCAACCTGGTAGTTCTTGGGTGTCTGGCAAATAATCAGATCTAAATCAAGGTTTTGCACCTGGTCGGCGGGAACTTCGTGCACGTAGTCGGGCATGGTCGAATCAAGACCCCGTCCTGCGTAACCCTCACCGCCGTCGGGGCGGGTAGGAACATACCAGTTGTGTTGCGTAGACGTAATAGCGGTTAAATAAGCACCGTGAATGTGCCAGATCAGAATATTGAGTTGTCGCATTAAAAAAGAGTGTCTATTGGGGCCGTAACGTGGTTAAGCTGACGAATGTTTAGGGCGATCTAAAACTCGCCTGTTTCAAGGGTGATGGGCGCCGAATCCTCACAAATTGAACATAAACGGTCCGTCATGTTAGCCATTCCCAAACCTTCTCCAGAACGGAACGTTTGCCTACTCAGAAGTAAGTAAAGAGTAAGCGGGTTTTTCCTCTAACCCAGACATGAAACGATAATTTTATGACCTCATGCATTGCATTAATTTCTGACCATGCCTCGCCCCTGGCTACCATTGGGGGCATTGATGCAGGCGGTCAGAACATTGCTGTAGCCGAACTAGCGAAGGAGCTGGCCCGGTTGGGTTATTGGGTAGACGTCTTTACCCGGCTTGATTCGCCTTCGGTGCCCGATGTTGTTCACTGGCAGCCGCGCGTTCGGGTTATTCACGTGGCAGCTGGCCCGCCCAAGTACATTCCCAAAGAGCATTTGCTTCCGGTGATGGACGATTTTGCGGAGAAGATGGCCCAGTTTATTCAACGGGAGAATAGCACGTACCGGGTTATTCACGCTCACTTCTTTATGTCGGGGGTTGTAGCGATGCGCCTTCGGCAACTGCTGGGTATTCCTTTCGTTATAACGTTTCATGCGTTGGGAGCCGTCAGGCAATTGTGTCAGGGGACTAAGGACGGATTCCCCGCTGAACGAACGGCCATTGAGAAGCAGCTCGTGCAGAAAGCTAGTGGCGTCGTAGCACTTTGCCCGCAGGATGCCACCGATCTGCAAACCCTGTACGGTGCCAACCCCGCCAAGCTGACGATTATTCCGAACGGCTATAATCCAACCGATTTCTTTCCGCTGGATCAGGGGCTGGCGCGCGCCAGTGCCGGACTCGACCCCGAAGAACCGGTTATTCTTCAACTGGGGCGGCTTGTTCCGCGAAAAGGAATCGATAATGTCGTACGCGCGCTGGCCGTGTTACCGCCGATCAACGGTCGGAAAGCCCGGCTGCTTGTTGTGGGTGGGGAAAGCGCTACGCCCGACCCGGTACTGACCCCGGAGATTGGCCGGTTGCAACAACTCGCCACCAGTTTAGGAGTCGCGGATCGAGTGACGTTTATAGGTAGCCGTGCGCGCTCCCAATTGCGTACGTACTACAGTGCCGCCGATGTTTTTGTGACTACACCCTGGTATGAGCCGTTTGGTATTACGCCCCTGGAATCGATGGCCTGTGGTACGCCCGTTGTAGGTTCGTCGGTCGGGGGAATCAAACATACCGTTATTTCGGGTGTGACGGGGTACCTGGTGCCGCCGGAAAGTCCTAAGCTGTTGGCCGATCAACTGGCGGTTGTGCTTGGTAATGAGAACCTGCGTCAACGCATGGGTAAAGCGGCCGTTAAACACGTACAGGCGGGCTACACCTGGAAGCATGTGGCCCAGCAAACGGCCGATCTGTATGATCTGGTCTGCACAGGTCGCACCCGCGTCGGCATCCGAATGAAGGCTGCTCATTAAGCGGACTACCTGAAACAATGAACAAAGCGATTTTTTGGGATAAAGATGGGACACTGATACCGGATATTCCGTACAACGTAAATCCAGAACGGATTAGCCTTTACGCTGATGTACAAGCCAATCTAAACAGGTTGCAGACCGCCGGTTTCAGGCAGTTTGTCGTTTCAAATCAAGCCGGAGTTGCGTACGGATTGTTTGACGAAGCGGCTTTAACACCTGTTTGGAAACGGCTCTCGACGCTGCTGGCTCCCGTCGGCGTTCATCTGGACGGCGTTTACTACTGTCCCCATCACCCCGGAGGAAAGGTTGACGAATACGCAAAAGCCTGTGCTTGTCGCAAGCCGGAACCCGGTATGTTGCTGAAGGCAGCACAAGACCATGCCATCAACTTAAGCGAATCGTGGATGATTGGCGATATCCTGAACGATGTGGAAGCCGGGAATCGGGCGGGGTGCCGAACCGTACTCGTTGACCGGGGCAACGAAACCGAGTGGCTCGACGGCCCCCATAGAACCCCGACGGCTGTCGTTAACAGCATTGAGGAAGCCACTGATTTCATCCTGCACTACCATGACTAAAACCGCTGCCGAAACAACACTGACTCAGGAAACACACTGGCCGGACGGACTTCGGATTCTGTGCGTTCGACCGGACAATCTTGGCGACGTGCTGATGACAACGCCCGCCTTTCGGGCCATGAAAGAAACTTGGCCCGCCTGTCACCTGACGCTGCTTACGTCGTCGGCGGGCGCGGCTGTTGCGCAATACATTGATGAACTGGACGCGGTCATTACGTTTGATGTGCCCTGGGTGGCGGGTCGGTCAGGTACGCCAAAGGCGGTGTCAGACGTAGCCGATAGACTGCGAGCCGGTCATTATGATGCGGCTGTCGTGTTTACGGTACAAAGTCAGAATCCGCTGCCAGCCGCGATGTTGTGTTATTTGGCCGGTATTCCGAATGTGCTGGGCTATTGCCGCGAAAACCCGTATCAGTTGCTTACGCATTGGGTACCCGACACGGAGATTTTGGTGGCAACGCGTCACGAAGTCGAACGGCAGTTGGCCTTGGTTGAATCAGTGGGGTGTCGTACGAGTCAGCAACAGCTTTCCTTGCGAATCGCCGAAGCGGACCGGCTCCTGGCCCGACAAGCGTTGGTAAGGGCTGGTGTCGATACGGACCGGCCCTGGCTGGTTGTGCATCCGGGAGCAAGCGAAGAAAAACGGCGCTATCCGCTTGACTGCTTTATCGAAGCGGCCGACCTGCTTATCCGGGAGCATGCCTATCAACTGGTACTGACGGGTACAGCGAGCGAGCGCCCCCTGGCCGAAACCTTTCGGCAACAACTGGGTGAGAAAGCCGTGAATCTGGCGGGAGAACTGCCACTTAGCCAGTTTATGGGGCTACTCGCCGACGCGCCCCTGCTGCTGTCTAACAATACCGGGCCGGTGCACATTGCGGCTGCGCTGCAAACACCAGTCGTCGTGCTGTACGCCAAAACGAATCCACAGCACACCCCCTGGCAGGTTCCCAGCCGTGTTCTGTACTTTGATGTTCCCCAGTCATTGCGCTCGCGTAACGTACTGCTCCAACAATTTCCCCAACCGGCACAGCCCGTCGCTTCACCAGCAGCTATTGTTCAGGCCGTGCGCGCGTTGTCGATTGTCTATAATCCATAGTACTTGGCAGCGTCGCTGTCGCAAACCCTCAAACTACAACTATAAACGCACAACCAGCATGTACACATTAGGCATCAACGCGGTATTTCACGATTCAGCGGCCACACTCGTTAAGGACGGAGTTGTCCTTGCCGCGGCCGAGGAAGAACGGTTTTCCCGGATCAAGCACGGCAAACGACCCATCCCGTTCTCGACCTATGAGATACCTTACAATGCCATTGATTTCTGCCTGAAAACGGCGAAAATTACCCTTACTGACATTGATCATATTGCTTACTCGTTTGATCCTGAATTAATCCTTGGTAGTCGCGCAGGAAGCAACACCGTTGAAATTCCCCTGAATCCCGCTGGCGTAACCGCTCTTGCCACCACGGGTGAAAATCCGTACGAAGGCTTATTTTTATCGGCTATCCTGAATGCACCGGGGCACCTGGTCGATGGAGTTCCGCATCACCTGACCGAACGTTTCCGGGGAGCGACCGTCGATGGACCGTACCAATGGCATTACGTCAATCACCATCTGGCGCACGCAGCCAGCGCCTTCTTGCCGAGTCCCTACGAGCGGGCGGCTGTATTGGTACTGGATGGTCGGGGGGAGGTCGCGACGACAAGCTACTGGCTGGGCGAAGGCAATACCATGACCAAGCTGGGTGAAGTTAACCTGCCGCACTCGCTCGGGTTGCTGTACGAGCAGATGACGACGTACCTCGGTTTTCTGCATTCGTCCGACGAGTACAAGGTGATGGCCGTGGCATCTTACGGCGATCCGGTGTATGCCGATTATTTCCGGAGCCTGATTCATCTGGATGGGCAGGGCGGTTACACCATTGACCCGCTACGACTCGACGAAACATTCGGCCCGGCCCGGCAACGGGGCGGCCCGCTCGAAAAACGCCATTTTGACATTGCTCACTCGGTTCAGCTGGTACTCGAAGAAACCGTCTTGCAGCTGATCACGTGGCTGCATAAGCAAACCGGTGCGGATAGCCTGTGCATGGCCGGCGGGGTGGCGCTCAACTGCGTGATGAACGCTCAGCTGCGCGATCGGGGACCGTTCAAAAACATCTGGGTACAGCCAGCGGCTGGCGATGCCGGAACAGCCCTCGGGGCAGCGATGTGGATCGATGCACAGGAAAGCCAGCGCCCGGATCGGCGGTACCGCATGGATCACGCGTATCTCGGACCCAACTACACCGATGATGACATCGAAACGTTCCTGAACTGGTCGAAACTGCCGTACCGCCGTCTGGCAAATCCCGCACAGGATGTCGCTGCGTATCTGGCCGAAGGGCACGTGATTGGCTGGTTTCAGCAAGGCATGGAGTTTGGTCCCCGCGCGTTGGGTGCCCGGTCAATACTGGCCCCGCCGTTCCCGGCCCAGATGCAGGCTCGACTCAATGACCTGAAAGACCGCGAGGATTTCCGACCGGTGGCTCCGGTTGTGCTGGAAGAAGCCGCCGACACGTATTTCCTTAACGCGCGCCAATCGCCGTTTATGCTGTTCGTGAATCAGGTGCGCCCCGAACGGGTAGCCGACATTCCGGCCGTAACGCATACCGACCGGACGGCCCGGATTCAGACGGTTAACGAACAACAAAACAAGCCATACTACGATTTGATCCGCGAGTTTGGGAACCTGACGGGCGTGCCAGTGCTGGTTAACACCTCGTTCAACACACGGGGCGAACCGGTCGTTTGTTCTCCCCGCGACGCGGTTGAGTCGTTCTGGACGTCTCCGCTGGATGCGTTGGTCATCGGCTCGTTTATGCTCGAAAAAAAGCCCGCTATCCGGCAAGATGAAGCCGCTGTTGCTCTGGAAGAAACCGATGTTCAGCGAGGATAACATATCTGAAATGATGGAACCCTTAATCACCGTTGTTGTGCCAACTTACCGCCGACCGGATCTGTTGCGCAAGTGTCTGCTGGCTTTAGCGCAGCAACAATTGGAGCGTAGTCTCTTTCGCGTTGTGGTGGTGGATGATGGAAACGAAGCCCAGACAGCTCAGGCAGTGCAGGGCATTGTTGGGCAGACAGGCCTACTGGTTCAGTACCTTGGTCAGCCGGTGCGTCGGGGTCCGGCAGCGGCCCGGAACCGGGGTTGGCAATCGGCGCAGACGGCCTACATTGCCTTTACGGACGACGATTGCCTGCCGCAACCGGCCTGGCTTACAACCGGGTTGCTTGCCCTGCAACGCGGGGCGCAGGTGATCACAGGCCGGGTAAAAATACCGTTGCCCGATCAGCCAACCGCCCACGACCGCACAACCGCTCTGCTCGAAACCGCCGAGTTTGTCACGGCCAATCTATTTTGCCGCCGGTCGGCGCTGGCACGGGTTGGTGGCTTTGACGAAGCGTTCGACATTGCCTGGCGGGAAGACAGTGATTTGCAGTTTAAATTGCTGGAAGCGAATATTTCGATTAGTACGTGCCCCGAGGCTGTAATCGTTCACCCGATTCGGTCAGCCCCCTGGTACGCGAGTCTGCGCGACGAGCGAAAAAATCGGTACGACGCGCTGCTTTACAAACGACACCCGGTTTTGTTTCGTCAGCGTATTCCGGCGTATCGGTCGCTGGTCATGCAGTACTATGCATTCGTCATAACGTTTCTGGCGGGTTTGCTAGCGCTTGCCCTTGGCCATACGAGTGTTGCCATTGGCGTATTCGCCATCTGGCTGCTGCTGACAATAACGATTATTAGCCGACAACTGCCTGATTCTCCACTGAAGTGGGAAAACCTCAGAACGGCCATTCTGACCGGCGTATCTAAGCCATTTCTGTCGATTTACTGGCGGCTTTACGGGGCGTTTCGGTACAAAACCTGGTACTGGTAGATGGACAAGCTAACCGCGTATTTGGGCCATCGCCCCCGCACCATTGCGATCTTCCGGGCGATTAAACTGGGTGATCTGCTGTGCGCTGTACCCGCGTTCCGGGCTTTACGAGCGGCCTACCCGGAGGCCCATATTGCGCTGATTAGCCTGCCCTGGGCGGAGGAATTTGCGGCCTGTTACCCACAGTATTTTGACGAGTTTATCGCTTTCCCCGGCTGGCCCGGCTTACCCGAGCAACCCGTTGACCCTGAGAAAACGGTTGCTTTTCTGCAAGCGATGCAGGACCGGAAATGGGACGTTATGGTGCAGATGCAGGGGAACGGAACGCTGGTGAATGCCATGCTTGGTTTGTGCGGAGCGACTGTTCTGGCGGGTTATTATTTGTCCGATGTTTCGAGTGAGCGGTGGGCGGCCGACAAAGGATTGCTTCAGCCTTACCCGGAGAAAAAGCATGAGGTACTGCGGCATGTAGGACTGATGAATTTTTTAGGCATTGAAACACAGGGTGATGCGTTAGAGCCGCCCCATCCCGCCATTGGAAGCCCTGAAATAAAGCTGTTTTCAGCGCAGTCTAAGGGATTTGTTCAGGAATACGTCTGCATTCACGCGGGAGGCATCTCCGGGCGTCGCTGGCCCGAAACCAATTTCGCCGTCGTTGCCGATGCGTTGGCCGAACAGGGATACGCCGTTGTGCTAACAGGAACGAAGGCCGAAGAACCCATCATCGAGGCCGTTCGGCGGCTGATGAAACACCCGGCGATCTCGCTAGCGGGGCAAACGAATTTAGCCAGTCTAACCGGTCTGCTCAAAAAAGCAGCTTTGGTCGTCAGCAACGACACGGGCGTAGCTCATCTGGCCGTAGCCTGCCAAACACCCAGCGTCGTGGTGTTTACATCGGCTGATCCTGCCGAGTGGGGGCCGTTGAATACCGACAGGCACCGGATCGTGCTGGAAGCTGACCCCGACAGTGTACAACTCGTTATCCAGGAGGCAACGCATTTACTGAAAGAATTAAAAACAGACTTGCTTCTGTAGACGAGGATTTAGACCGGCAATCGGTCGGCTGTTCAGTAAAAAAGTAGCGGCAAAAACCTGCTTTCTGCCAAGGGAAAAACGCGATGATTTTGTGCACGAATTCAGAAATCACCCGATAAATTTTTTGATTATTCGGTGTTAAAAAACAGAAATAAAAACCCTGGGCCGTTGCCTTAATTTTTCATCATTTTTCTGAGCAAAAGTCTACTAAATCTATTAATAGTATGGTCTCGTAAAAAGGCTTTTTCATTAATCCAATTTATCCTTTGTTATGGAAAAACTCAACGAAGTTCAATCCAAAAAAACTACACCAACCATCCCGGCCATTCCATCGGTCGAGCGCCGAATGTTCATGCGGCAACTCGGTTTAGTTTCGGCTACCACAGCCGCTTTTCTTGCTTCCTGTACCCGTGAAGTAACTGACGAGTCCATCAATCCAAAGACCGGCCGTTCGGGAGCACGGGTTGGCGCGTCTATCCTGCCAGACGGTACCGTTGATCTGGGTTCTGGCGACATTGGTATTTCCAACCTGGCTTTCATGCTGGACCAACTTGAAACGGCTTTCTACGGAACGGCCGTCGAAAAAGCCTACGGCATCAGCCAGGAAGATCGTAAAGTGCTGGCGGAACTGCACGACCACGAACTGGTTCACCGCGAATTCTTCCGAGGTATACTGACAAACAATGGCATACCGGATCTGGAGTTTGATTTCAGCGGCATCAATTTCGGGGATCGCTACGCCATTTTCGACGCTGCCCAGAAGTTTGAGGATGTCGGTGTGGCTGCTTTTAATGGGGCAGGGCCACTTATCCAGGACGTGGAAGTGCTGAAGATCGCCGGTAAAATGGTGTCTATCGAAGCGCGTCATGCAACGTTAGCCCGGTACATGATCCGGCCCAAAACCTACTTCTCGCTGGGTCACGAACTGATCGATGCACAAGGCCGCGACTGGGCTTTGTCGGCTCAGGAGGTAATGATGAAAGCACAACCGTTTATCAAACAAAAAATTAGTGTCGCCAACCTTCCTAAATAACCCAACGCTCGTATGAACCTGTTCAACATTTTATCTGACATTGAGAAACGTGATGCTGAAGCGTACGAACGAGTTGAGTTTACGCGTCGCAATTTATTAAAGACAACCGCCGTAGCTGCTGTTGGTACCACGGGTTTTCTGGCAACGACACTCAATAAAGCGTTTGCTGCCGATAGCGAAGTTGTCGATGTGCTCAACTTTGCCTTGACGCTGGAATACCTAGAGGCCGAATTTTACGAAATGGGTCTGTCTAAAGGGGGGCTGATTCCAGAAGCCGACCGCATGGTATTTATGAAGATTGGCGAGCACGAAAAACAGCACGTCGAATTTCTGAAATCGGCCCTGGGTGGCAGCGCCGTAGGCAAACCAACGTTCGACTTCACGGCTGGCGGTAAGTTTGCCGATGTGTTTTCTAATTACGCAACTTTCCTGGTGTTGTCGCAATCGTTCGAGGATCTAGGGGTACGCGCTTACAAAGGGCAGGCTCCTCGTCTCAAAGGCAATCAGGACGTTCTGTTGTCAGCGTTAAAAATTCACTCGGTCGAAGCGCGCCATGCCGCCGATGTACGCCTGATTCGTGGCCTGCGTGTATGGGCTTCGGAACAGGAAACGGGCGGTGCACCCGCTGCGGTTTATGAAGGCGAAAACAACATTCGTCAGCACGATCTGGTTGACTTGATCTCGGTTACCGCTCCCCGACTACTTGTCAAAGACGGTTCGCCGGAGATGGTTGCCGAGAAAATCGTTCGGGAAGCGTTTGATGAACCCCTGACGAAGGAAAAAGTCCTGGCTATTGCAGGACCGTTTATTAAATAAACTCTAGTTATCAATAAAGTAAGGGGTCAGTTTAGGCGAAATGTCGCTTAAACTGACCCCTTACTTTTGCGTTACTTTCGTAAGTTCTCCTGACAGAGCGGGAATAAATGGCCGTTAATCAATGGTCCGTTTTCCACTGTATACGGTTACGCTACAGGGAGAAAGACGGACCAACTGACCGGCCTGCACCTGATCGGGTAACAACGCTTCTGACGAAACGCCGTCTTCCTGCCATTGTTCTTCTTTAGAATCCAGTAATTTCTGCCAGGCATTGACCCAGCCGGGTAAGGTGTAGTCAATCGCTTCGTCGGAAAGATTGAATAGGCAAGCGAGGTGTTGTAGGCCATCTTCCGTTTGTCGGTGTAGCACGAATCCGGCCTGGTTCAAAACGGTGACCCGAACGCTGCTTTTGTCCATGTGTTGGAGGGGAGCCAGCGAACGACGCAACTGAATCAAGGTTTGGTGCCATTTTAGCATGAGTCGATGCTTCCCTTTTGTGCGATCGCTCCACTGGATTTTTGATTTGGTAAACGTTGCTTCGTCGTCGGGTTCGGGGAACTCCTCGCCATCATTAAACGACCCGAATTCTTCCTTTCTGCCTTCCCGTATGGCTTTGATCAACTCCTGATCGGAATGGCTAATAAAGTAATAGAATGGCGTTTTGTCGGCGTATTCCTCGCCCATGAACAACAAGGGAACATAGGGGGAAAGAAGTATGGCGGCTGCGGCAATTTTCTGCCGGTCAAAATTCACCAGATTCGACAGGCGTTCCTTACCGGTGAGATTGCCTACCTGATCGTGGTTGAGGTTAAAAACCACGTATCGCTCCGCCGGTACACCCGCCGAAGAGCGGCCAAATTGTCGCTTTCGGGAAGGGGCATACTCCCCGGTAAAGACAAATCCGTCGGTATACGCTTTCGCCAGCTGTTCCATACGCCCAAAATCGACGTATCGTTTTTGGGCATCTTTGTAGATCAGCACAAAAAACGAATGGTGAAAATCGTCGAGCCATTGCGCGTTGAATCCGTGACCACCCAACGCCGGGGGGGTAACAACTTTCGGGCTGTTGAGATCCGATTCGGCTACAACATACAGCGAACGACCGAGCCGCTGCTCCAGTTGGCTTACCCGGTCATGCATCAACTCCCATATGGATACGGCACTCATGTCGAATACTTCATGGGTAGCGTCCAATCTTAGGCCGTCAATGTGGTACTGTTCCAGCCAGAACAGCGCGTTGTTGGCAAAGAAATCGCGTACACCATCGGCCCATACCCCATCAAAGTTCAACGCATCACCCCAGGGTGTACAGTATTTGCTAGTAAAGTAAGGGCCAAACTGACTGAAGTGATTGCCTTCAGGACCCATGTGGTTGTACACTACATCCAGAAACACGGCAATGCCACGGGCGTGGCAGGCATCGACGAGCTTTTTAAGACCATCCGGGCCACCGTACGAATGTTGAACGGAATACGGATACACGCCGTCGTAGCCCCAGTTCCGTCCGCCGGGAAACTGGCAGACCGGCATGAGTTCGAGCGCGTTGATGCCGACCTCGGCCAAGTCATCCAGCCGCTCAATAATGGCTTCGAAAGTACCTTCGGGCGTAAACGTGCCCACGTGTAATTCGTAGAAAATAAGGTCACGGAACGGCAATCCCCGCCAGGCTTGATCATGCCATTGGTAGGCCGACTGATCGATTACCTCGGAAGGCCCGTGTACATCCTCCGGCTGAAAATGAGAGGCTGGATCGGGGTATTCGTGCTCATCATCCAACTTGTAAAAATAGCGGGTACCCGGTTCAGCCGACGCTACGTCCAGTTGAAAATACCCCAGACCTTTAGGCTGCATCGGCAACTCTTGCTCCGTTGGGTGCACGATATGCAGGGTAACGCTTTCTTTTTCGGGAGCCCATACCGTAAATACACAGTTACCGTTTCCGGTATACGTTGCGCCAATCGTCTTCATGTAGTGGTTGCAATAATTAGTCTAATCGAATTAACAGGCCATCGTCCCCGCCCAAACTGATTGAGTTGGTCACTCGGTTACCTTCCCACTCCGGAGCCGTAGCGAGTACAACGACGCCGTTGATTGATGAATCGTTTAGTGTTAGGTAACAGGGGCGGTGGCTTAAATTGAGCAGTACGAGAAAACGAGGCTGCCCGTCGAACTGACGCATGTACCCAAGGACCTGCTCGCTGGCGTACACCGGTACGTAATCACCAACCATCAGCGAGGGTTCCTGCTGCCGGAGTTTGATGAGTCGTTTGTAGAACGAAAGCATCGAGTAGGAATCCTGCTGCTGACGCTCGACGTTTTCCCGCGAAAAATTTCGGGCCAGCCGAAGCCAGGGCTTCCCTTCCGTAAATCCGGCGTTTGGGCTGTCGTCCCATTGCATGGGTGTTCGGACTGGGTCGCGGCTCAGATTTTTGTCGGGCATGTTCAACCCCTGGGGGTCCTGCACCTCATCGAACGGGATCGGCACATCCTGCATTCCGATTTCTTCCCCGTAGTAGATCGTGGGGGTACCGCGTAAGGTCAATAGCATCAGCGCGGCTACCCGAGCCTGTTCTCTGCCCACACGGCTGGTTATCCGGGGCTGATCATGGTTGCCAAGTACCCAGTTGGGCCAGCCGTTGGCGGGCAAAAGTCCTTCATACTGGTCGATGGCGGTAGCTAGCTGACGGGCTTCCCACGGCAGCGTTAGTAACTGAAAATTGAACGGAAGGTGAGCACCCTTGCCATCAATACCATAGTAAGTAACGAGTTGGTGAATAGGGAGATAGATTTCGCCGATCAGCAACCGGTCGGTGTAGCCATCCAGAACGTGCCGCATCTGCCTGACTAGGTCGTGTACCTCCGGCTGATCGGTAGAGTAGACTGGCAGCAGTTGATCGTAGGTAGCCATGTGCGGCTGGTAGTCAGGATTGACCGGGTTGTCGCGCAGGTTTTTGTCTTTGATAAGGTGCCACATAACATCCACCCGAAACCCATCAACGCCTTTGTCCAGCCAAAAGCGCATTAAGTTCAGCATCGCTTCCTGCACTTCCGGATTTCGCCAGTTTAGATCGGGCTGTTCCTTCAGAAAAGCGTGGTAATAAAATTGCCCCGTTGTTTCGTCCCATTCCCAGGCGTTGCCACCAAACACACTTAGCCAGTTGTTGGGTGGAGAGCCGTCGGGAAGTTTATCCTGCCAGATGTACCAATCCCGCTTTGGGTTGTCGCGCGACGAGCGGGATTCCAGAAACCAGGGATGCTGATTGGACGTATGGTTTGGCACCAGATCCAGAATCAGTTTCATGCCGCGCTGGTGGATTGCTTCGATTAACGCATCAAAATCGTTGAGTGATCCGAACAGCGGGTGTACACTTTGATAGTCAGCGATATCATACCCGAAGTCAGCCATTGGCGACGGATAAATGGGAGATAGCCAGACGGCTGTAATGCCTAGCGCTGAGAGATAATCCAGTCGTTGTAAAACCCCCTGAAGATCACCAATGCCATCGCCATTGCTATCCTGGAACGACCGGGGGTAAATTTGATAAATAATTCCTTCCTGCCACCATACGTATCTAGTCAGGCCTTCGTTCATCATATCGTTCCGTATTGTAGAGTAGTTTTTCCGCAGGTAGTTGATCTGCTCACTTTATAGAAGGCAATTAAACACCTTACCAGGGTATAACCTCGTGAATGAGCATAAGTGTTATTCCAACGCTGAAATAAACGGTGTAGTAAGGGACGCGTTATAGAAGCACAGCGATTGGTGCGCGATTTTCAGCCCAGAGAATCAGGCTAGAGGACATTGGTCTTTGTGACTCGAATCGAAGACGGTCACTCGTGACGACCAGAAAAAATACGTACTTTCTTAATTGGTTAAAGCGTTACTCTACGCTTAAGAAAGAAGAAACCAGCGTAGGAGTAAAGGAGAATCGCTGCCGTTTCAAAGGTGGCTTCCAGATAACTTGTTGTATACACGCCTGTTTGAAAATCCTGTATCCAATCGATCAGCGCAGCACAGTAGCCGAACAAACAAAGGATACTGCTGATAACGACGGCAAGAATAAGCAAGGATTGGCGCATACTTTTGTGCTGTTTAATGAATTGCTGGACGGTGTTATGATAGACAAATTATTTGCCAAGCCGTTTCAGCACAAACCGTGCGTATGAATACGCGCGCAAAAACCTGGTTAATCAGGACTTTACTTACTCTTTAGATAGTTGTCGCTAAAAAAAATAAGTAGTTTTATCAGGTGAGTAGCTGTGCACTATGAGGTGAAATATCCACAGATTGAGCAAATTAGGATACAGCGCACAGCTAACGGATACAGACGAGAAAATAGACCGGTTCTTAATAGTGTCAGTCTATTTTCAAGATCAGTAAGCTACATAACGAGATAGACACGGTATATACGTCTTTGTCGATTCGTTTGGATTCAGCGTCACGTAAATTCATAGATGTTCCAGACTTCGGCCAATTCAGCGCATGTTGCGGTTAACGACTAGCAACAGGGTCCAAGATCTGCTGCACCGCCTTGGTCGATACTTTCGTACCGGTCTTAGCCGCCTGAAAAATCGCTTCAATCAGTTGAACATCGCGCATACCCATCTCGCCGGGTACGGTAGTCGGTTTGTCGTTTAGGACACATTCGGCAAAAGCATCCATTTGTCGAGCCTGCTGCGGTACATTTTCTATGTTCATCTTACCCTGGCTGGTTTGCCCTTTAAGGCCATCATATTGGTAAGCGGGGTCGAGTTCGAACCAGCCCTTGGCTGCTTCGGCGCGTAATTTATTGTACTGATCGTTGTAGCTGGTTCGGCATTCGGCAACGGTACCATCCGCAAAGTGGAGTTGAAAATCGACGCCTTCCTCTACTTTCGCAAACTTTTTAGGGTCGGTTATCGGGTGGTATTTGGCGGTTACGGCAATGGGTACCTGTCCTTTGGTGTAAATGGCCCCTTGCAGACAGTAAATGCCGACATCGCGTAACGGCCCACCGCCACCTACACCACCGCCAAGACGCCAGGGTGTATCATTCTCCTGTTTCTGCGCATTTTGGGCAATGATTTTGTTTACCTTACCAAAAACTTCTTTCTGGCCTAACCGCATCATTTCCTGATTATGCGGCTCAAAATGAAGCCGGTAGCCAACCGAAAGCTTCTTGTTGGCTTTTTTGCAAGCGTCGATCATCTTCTGACATTCGTCTGATGTCAGCGCCATCGGTTTTTCGCAAATAACGTGTTTACCGGCCTGTGCTGCTCGAATGACGTATTCGGCATGCATCGAGTTCGGTAGTACCACATAGACAATATCAATGTCGGGGTTATCCGCAATTTTGTCAAACGTCTGGTAGTTATAGACGTTCTTATCGGGAATGTCGTATTTTTTCTTCCAGGTTTCGGCCTTGTCGGGTGTTCCCGTGACAATACCGGCCAGTCGGCAAAAGGTTGTTTTCTCCAGCGCTGGCGCTAATTCTCCTTCGCTGTACTTGCCCAATCCGACCAGCGCAATTCCTAGCTTACGTTCCGAGCCTGAATTGGTTGTCGTCGATGAAGCCGATTCCGCCGATGACTCGCTGCTTTTGAAACCACACCCCTGGAGCCCGGCCAACGTGGTTAGACTTGGGATGACTAAGGCTGTCGCGCCAAGCTTCTGAATGAAATTCCGTCGGGAAAAAGGCATTTGTTGCATAGAACCAGTTTGTCTTACCGTGTCAAAAACAGGAGGGAAGTGCTCCCTGCTATTTCAACCATAGGTATAGTAGAATGTTTGTCGTTTGGTAGAACTCAGTCAGTTACCTCACTTTCTTGACGACCTTAATCGGTGAATGTAATCTGCATTACTTTTAAACGGATTCTACGTAGCTAGATTACTATTTTTGTGACCTATACCGTCAAAGAAATGCAATAAAAATCTGGATCGATTACACGATGGGAAAAAACTACCGATTGCTAGCTATCTTATGTACTATTCTTCTGGCGTTGTCTGTTCAGGCGCAAACAACGCAGGCGCCAACCATTAAATGGCAGCGGTTGCTCGGACCTATTGGCAATTCAACACTGCAACTGGCAAAAGCGAGCCATGATGGCTGCGCTCTGACGTACTTAGGGCAGGTATTACGCTTGTCGGAGTCGGGCAATACACTATGGCAAACTCAAATACCTCCAACGGCTGAACTGCCAGCTTATTCTAATTATGCTGAATTTATAACCGCTATTCCCGACGGCGGCTTTGCGGTCGTAACACGCAACACGTATCGATGGTCTTTGGCTCGGTTAACCGCCGAAGGAGTTGTTCTGTGGGTAAAATCATTTGCCAATTACGAGAATACTACTAGTTCCATATATCGAACGTTCTCCGATTTGATTTATACCGCTGACGGTGGTTTTCTGGCGGTTGACTATACACAATATGGCCGCAACGGAACCGCAACTACCGTTTATACATTTGACGCCGATGGGAACAACCTTGTTACCAGACAAATAAATAATGATTATGGAAATATCGCCAGGGGCAATACAACGACTTATAAAGTCATTCAGACAAATGACGGAAGTTATCTGCTAGTAGGAAGAGCAACAGACAGGTCTGTGAACTTCACTGCTTGGGCGGCTAAGCTTACGCCACAGCTCGGTAAAATCTGGAATAAGAACTTCAGTAGCACATCGTTGGAGGACGTAATTCCAAATCCTTATACTAATGATTCATTCATGGCCGTTGGAAGAAATGATCCCGCTGAAACGCGTACACTTTTAATTGGCCCCAACGGAGAGCCGGCTAACGGTTATAGCCAGTCTAATCGAGTCGATAATACTGAATCATTTATCGTTGCAGGAACAGACGCTGCTAGTTACACGATCGTTGATGTGGTTAATGAAAACGGCGGAGATTTGCGGTTGCAAAATCTGACTGCACAAGGACCAGCATGGACAAAGAAATTAGGTGGTTCTTTGGCAGAAAAAATTAAAAGTGTTATCGCTACCAACGATGGCGGCCTTCTAGTCGTTGGCACCACAACGTCAACGGATGGCGATGTGCAAGGAAAAACAACGAATGATCTTGTTCCCTGGCTTGTCAAACTAGGACCGGCTTGCACCGGAGAGGTGTATTCCGTTCAGGAAGGTAATTGGAATAACCCGGCAACTTGGTCATGTGGTCAGATTCCATCAAACACGGATGTTGTTCATTTAAAACACCGAGTTACGATACCGCAAAGTTACGAGGCAAAGGCTCAGCGTATCATTTATGATTTACCTGTTCAGTTAAATTGGGGAGATAGAAGCCGCTTGGTTATAAGTCAATAAGTAAAAAAGTCAGGGCGAAATCGGCTACCCTTGCAGGATTATAGATATAGGGGGAGCATAGAGCCATTGCCTCACTTATTCTGGAAATAACTTTACTTAAGACCATAAGTCCACTCAATTTTAAAGAGCTTTGTCTAGTAGTATAACTACGGCCTTTTGGTACAATTTCACTGGCTTAGCTTGCCGATGCTGTTATAGCAAAAACGGTCAGATCTTTCTATTCACACCCATACGAGTTCGATACAACCTGAAACTATATTTTCTATGGGTACTTTTTATGACGGGCTCAGTCCGGCTGTGCTTCGTCAACGTGACGTTAGCGTTAACCGTCCACGAGCGCTGAGCCTGGGTGTCGGCATTTTTGTGCTGTTATCGGTAAGCTTGATAACGTCGTTGTTTTTGAAAAACAGCTGGTTATGGATGGATGAGGTACTTAGTGACATCCTGATCGCTGACCCGTCCATCGCACATATGAACAAAGCGGTGGTAAGTGGAATGGACGCTAACCCGCCCCTTTTTGCGAATCTGTATTGGCTGATCGGGCATTCTATCAGTCTGAATACGCAGTTTTTGCGGGTCGTATCAATTCTTATTTTTTCTCTGACGATAGCCCTATTCTTTTACTATTCAACTAAGCTGATTGGTACACCGATTCAAAACTTTGTTCTGGTCACGTGCATGGTCAGTTTGACTTTTTTGAATCTGTCGCTGGCTACTCAGATTCGTGCCTACGCCTTGTTTCTGTTGATTGGCTGCGGCTATTTTATTACGATACACCAACTCAGTATAACCCCCAACCGGCCTAAGCTGCTCGTCGCCCATGTGCTGCTCGGGGTAGGTTTGTTGTTTGCCCATAATTTTGGCTTGTTTTATCTGGCGGCTTCGGGCGCTTTTTTTGCCTTGTTATGGCTGTGGTCAAAGGAGCGTAAGTACCTGCTGGTTATTGGAACGCATGGTCTGATTCTGCTTGTTTGGTTGGTCAGCTGGTACCCCAGCTTCGCCATCCAGTCTCAAGCTGGTAAGCCCCATTCCTGGATTCCGCTGCCAACTTTTTTGTCGTTCTTCAACACCGTTGGGGAGATTGCGCCGAATCTGTCGTCAAAACTGGACTACAACCCGTTTCTGCTCTGGTTACCAATCGCTCGGTTTGTGGTGATCGCCGGTTTGTTTCTGTACATCGTCCTTAAAAAAACAAAAGCTCCTTTTCGAGAGGTCATTCGCGATAAAGCGTTTGTCTTTTATGGGTTGTCGGGCTTTATTTACCTGCTCACAATCGGTATTGCGCTGACCGTCTCGCTGGTCCATACATCCATTTTTTTGAGTCGGTATTTATGGCCGAGTTCACTGTTGGTTATCTATCAGCTGATCTACGCCTATTATTACTTTTTCGGTTACCGAACCTATAATCGTTTGTCGAGCGGTCTATTATGGGTGTATGTGCTGTTTGTAGGGACGTTTATCGTGTACCAGAATCGGAAGCTGCCTCATTTTTCCGGCGACATCCTACCTTACTTTGAAGGGCTGGACAAAAGCTACCCTATTTTTGTCGAAACGGCGGATTATTTTCTGCCTATCTGGTTTCATAAACTAGCGCCCAGGGTTTGTTATTTGCTGGACTGGCAAACGGCTGTTACACCGGGCAACTACCTGAACGCTACCGTTGAACACAAAATCCTTAAATCGGTACGGGACAATTATCAGGTCAACGACATAGTGCCCAAAGCGAGCTTTAACAAAACTAATTTTCCTCATTTCTACATTGTCGATGAAGATAGCCAATACCAGATTGAGGAGTTTATCAAACAGGGGCAGGTGAAAGTCGTGAAAACGATTCCCGTTGCGATACAAGGACACCGGATTTTGGAGTGTACGTTTTAAAGACAATGGGTAAGCCGTTAAAGCCCACGCTTTGAACGGATAGTGGTTCATCGTCGTCGGTCAGTTCGTACAACTGTAGGCGCACAGCCGGTCATTCTGGAACCGGGCTGTGCGCCTACTTTTTTTCGCCCAAGCCCGTTCACGAATGCGAACGTATTAAGGCAATCGCGAAAAAAAAGGCGCATCGGCATTCACGTTTTGTAGGGGTAGTCTATAAACAGATAAGTTGGGATACTTTTCGAATAAACGATTGCCGGAAAGCGACCGGTGTTAACCCAAGGAATCGAACTATGCTGGTTCTTTTGCTGCTATGGCTTCTACTGTACTTTCTATTCTGGGTATTCGGTGAAGGAATTATTCACCTGATGCCTCGTCGGTGGGCGATCAGGGCATCGCCCACCGAAACGATTCTAACAGGTCTTATCGGTGCGGTTGGCCTGCTGCAACTTGCGTCTATTTTCATTCCCATCAACCTTGCTTCCGTTGTTGGATTGGTGTTACTAGCCGCTTTTATAAACGGGCGTTTGCTAAACCAGTCGATTCGTAACGCTACGATCTACCTGCGAACGATAGGCCGAGAGCCTGTATGGTGGCTGCTGGTTGCGGTGGTGCTTTTGTACGCGATCCAACGCCCGACTAACCCGGATAGTGGCGCTTATCATTTGCCTGCTATCCGGTATACCGAACGATTTGCGACGATTCCCGGACTCGGAAATCTATTCAGTCGATTGGCGTTCAATTCAAGCTTTTTTGCGATTGGAGCCGCTGTTGGATGTACCGACCTGGTGGGGCAAACCTTGTTTCCGCTGAATGGATTCCTCTTGCTGGTGTTCGGTAGCTACGTCATCCAGCAACTCTGGCGAGCCGACACGACGCCGGCCTTACAAGTTTTTCAGGTTGGTGTACTAGGACTGAGCCTGTACTTTCTGATCCGTCAGGTAAACGCACCTACGCCCGACGTGTGGGCCACTCTGTTAACCCTGTTCTTTTTTTTGTTCTGGCTGAATGGACGAACGCAGGACAACAAGTTTCTAACTTTTTTGCTGCTGGCCCTCGTGTTTACGTGCCTGACCGTTAAACTGGCTACGCTTCCGTTGCTGCTTGCTCTGCCATTGCTGGGGTACGGCTGCCGACGGTGGGTAACCTGGCAAAACAGCGTGGCCGCGATGGCGTTAGGGGGTTTCCTGCTTATTCCCTGGCTGGTCAAAAACGTTATTTTATCCGGCTACCTGCTTTTCCCGCTTACAGAACCAGACCTGTTTTCTGTTGACTGGAAAGTAGATCCTGTCCTGGCGCAGTACGAACAACAGATCATTACGTACTGGGCACGGTTCCATGTGGCTGAGACCGAGTTTGATCCCGAAAAGCTGACCTGGCCGTTGGGACGCTGGGTGTCGTGGTGGTGGACGCACTGGTGGTTCTGGTACAACTGGCCCAATCGGCCAACCTTTCTGCTGGCCTTTGCTTCGCCCGTATTCGTGCTCTTCCTGTGGATGTCTGCCCGCAAGCGGGTACAGAGCTGGCTGACTGTTTATGCCGTGGCGTTTGCCGGATTTGTCTTCTGGTTTATCAAAGCACCGGAGTTCCGGTTTGGTTACGCGTTTATCTGGACAGCCGCCCTGTTGCCCATCGGTGCGTTGGTACGGCACCCGATTCACCCACTTGTCGTGCGCGTACCGATAATCGTATTAATGACTAGCCTGCTTGGCTACTTCGTCGTAGGTGAAGACACACGTAAACGGGATCGGATGAGTAGCCAATTGTGGAAGCCCCAGCCCTTGAGCCACCGGTATGCCGGATCGATTCCTTACCAACGACGATGGACGCGCAGTAAGCTCGCTGTCCTGGTCCCGAAGGCTCCCTGCAAATCCTGTTTTGACATTGAGCAGCCTTGCACGCCTTTTTTCTTCAACGATCTTCAGTTGCGGGGCCGCACCATTGCCGACGGCTTCCGCCGAAACCCGAACCCCACCGACTCATTAGCAATTAATTCCAATCTATCCAAATGAAGCTGAGTATCATCATTCCCGCTTACAACGAAGAGCGCACCATCTACGCGTTGTTAGACAAAGTTGTGGCTGCTCCGTTGCCTGCACACATTCAGAAAGAAATCATTGTGATTGACGATTGCTCAATCGATCAGACCGGTCTGTTGGTCCAGACATTTAAGGACGAGCATCCGGATTCTTGTCTCCAGTACGTTCGTCACGCAACCAATCAAGGCAAAGGAGCCGCTTTGCAGACCGGTATTCGGCTGGCTACCGGCAATTGGCTTATTATACAGGATGCCGATCTGGAATATGATCCTAACGAATACGGATTGCTGTTACAGCCGCTGCTCGACGGTAAAGCCGATGTTGTTTTTGGCACCCGTTTCATTGGCAATCAGCCGCACCGGGTTTTGTACTTCTGGCATTCGGTAGGCAACAAGATCCTGACGCTATTATCAAACGTCTTTACGGATCTGAATCTGACGGATATGGAGAGTTGCTATAAGGTGTTTAAAACCAGTTTGATTCAGGGGATTAATTTGCAGGAAAAACGATTTGGTTTTGAACCGGAAGTAACGGCGAAACTGGCCCGGATACCGGCTATCCGAATCTATGAAGTAGGAATTTCGTACTATGGACGTACCTATGCGGAGGGAAAGAAAATAGGCTGGCGCGATGGCTTCCGGGCGATCTATGCCATTTTGAAATACAATCTATTTCGGAGTGATCGGCCAGCGGTTAACATCCAAAAGCATTCAAACGAATTGAGTGTATATTGACAAGAACCATATGCTCACTAGTTTATCAGAGTGATAACTTCTTATCCGTGCCAGGAGATTAACCAGTGATTTGTTTTTCTGAATAGATAGTGCATAACGCCCGACTTCAATGAGGTCGGGCGTTATTGCTGAATGTTTTGCCGTTGCCTCATTACAAGGGGTAACTGTATGGGTACTTTCGTTGAATGGCTGTAATACGGACAGATAAGAGGGTTTGCTTAAGTCCGGGGTAATCTAAAGTCCCGGACTTATTTGTACTCCTGCCGGAAAGTTGAAGCACTATGTCTTTGAGGTCTCGAACGTATGGTAAGTTGTCTTAACTCACGGCTGCGTGGAACGGTCGCACGAAGTGATGCAGTTGCCGAGCAGCCAATTCTGGCGCAGTTGAAGAATAACTTTATTTAGTCCCTTGATGTCCGCTGGTTTGGTGATAAAATCGTTGGCTCCTAGTTTCAGCGCTTGTTGCTGATCGAAGGGGTTGCTCGATGTAGTCAGGATAACAATGGCTATTGACTGGTACTTTGGTTCCCGACGAATGAACCGCAGGGCTTCCATACCGCTCATAAACGGCATGTTTAAATCCAGCAAAATTAAACTTGGTAAGACAGGGGCTGTAGCTAACGCGTTGATTAACTGTTCGCCATTAAACAGGGATTTGATCTGACACTCTGGGCTGAGTTGCTTGAAAACTTGCTGTACTAAGAAGCGGTCATCTTCATCGTCGTCTACCAGAAAGACGCAATCGGTGTCAAGTGGGGTCATTGTATAAGTTGTTCCTTAGGGTAACTGTGTTTATTCGCCAAACGTTCGATTCGGCCCTATTAAAATAATCTTATGTACATATGGCTGCTAACAATATACTAATGTCGTCTCACAGGGCATTGGACGTGTTTTGTATCAGCTACTACTTGTGTTAACCCGCGCGATCATCTTGGCTTAATCCAATCAGTTCGACAAGAAACGCGTCACTTCTCACCATCCTAATCCTGCTTTATGAAGCCCGAAACCAGTGCCTTAAATCCGTCAAAACCTACCATCCTTGTTGTTGAAGATAATGCCGATCAGTGGTTTCTTATTCGATGGACTTTGCTTCAGCAGTTTCCGGAGCTGGAAGCAGTCTGGATTGACGAGGAAAGTCGCGTGATGCCTTACCTGAACGCGAGTGTGGTGAATAGGAACGAACTTCCCGTACTGATTTTATTAGATCTGTATTTACCTAGTGCTGCTATGGGCTACTCGGTCCTGAAAGCGATTAAGAACCACCCCGTATACCAACATCTGCCAACTATCGTCCTGAGCCAGTCGGCCGATCCCGACGATATCAACGAATCATTCAATTGCGCTACTAATTCGTATATCGTTAAGCCAATTCGTTACCAGGACTGGCTGGAGGCTTTTTCCTTGCTTCGTACGTACTGGAAAGGCTCCGGAACGTTGCATTAGCGCATCGACTAATTACCATCTCCGGTAAGTTATATCATCAAAAAGGTGGTAAATGAACGTGGGTAATCCAGCCAAATCGCCCGTGGATGATGCTCCAGAGCCGTCAGAAAAGCAGGTTCAGCCCACTAAAGACAAGGAAACATGGTCTTAATGCGGGCTCCACGGATTTCTGTCCGCAAGTGAACAATAGTTGTCCAAATACGGACATCGTTTGACATGGTATTTATTATAACTATCTGATAATCAGTTATTGAACTATGTTGGCACAACCTTTGGCTTAGTAGTAGTGAACACGTAAACAACACTAAACGCACTACTACCATGTTATTACCAATGATTAACAAACTGGCTCTTTCCGCACTCATCAGCGCTGCTACACTGAGCAATCCAACTACGCCGAAGACGCTTTCCTTCGATGCAAGCGCTTATGTGACGACCAACAACCAGATTCGCGTTGCGGTCAGCAAGACGGCGCAGATACCGGTGGTAATCCTGCTTCGGGACGACGCTAACCAGGTGATTTACCGGCAGAATATCAACAAGAACGATGCTAAGTACGCCGTAAAACTAAATGTCGCTGAACTGGCCGACGGCAAATACGAGCTGGAAGTACAATCGTCGGAAGGTAGCATCCGTAAGCAGTTAAACCTGTCGACCCAACCCGCTCAGCAGATCAGCCGGGTGGTGGCTATGCAATAGCACGTTTATCGTCAACGTACTGGTCAAACTATCGGAGGTAGCGTTGACCAAACCTTCAACCGTATGCTTTCTCCTATCACTGCTCTTTCACGACTAGACAATTACGTTGACCGGTTGATCGTCCGTTTGGTAGACTATTTGCTACCGGGAGGATGCGCCATTAACCAGTCCCGCTCCTGATCAAAGCACTACAGCATGCCTGAGCGAAACGCCATTACAGTGGCTGCACGATCTGTTAGGCTAGACAAGGTTATTAGTCGCAAAAATAAGAACGTCCGGTAGCAGGAGCTAACCGGACGTTTGGTGTAGTGTATGAGCCTGCTACTGCGTTAGTTCAAGAGGACCCAAAGCCATTTGCGGGAGGTAGAATTGAGGCCACTGTTCGTATCGAGCCAGAAATACGTTGAACAACAAGGCTTTGCTGCCATCCCCGCCCGGATCATCGATCTGTTGCAAATGGGTAATATGGGCTACCACATAGCAAGGCCAGGTTGCAGGGGCGTCAGTTACACGACCTACCCTTACAAGCTGATTGTAGCCATAATCCGGTAATTCGTCCGTTGGAATATCCGGGTGAATTTGAGTTGTGGTCTGTCGATCCGGGCTATCGTAGCACAAAAATCGCGTATAAAATTGCATAAAGTCATTTGTTGTATACTGCCTTAAAAATAAGAAATTATAATTAAAGTATATACTAACTATAGCAAATCTATATCATAATTACGCTACCGGAACACGTATTTCAAACCAGCGAATTGACAGTCAGCACCCATAAATTGCCTATAAATGCTGACTACAGAGATTAAGCGGTTTCCAGTAAATCAAAACTCTGTTGGGCAATTTCTAACTCTTCGTTGGTGGGTATCACGAGAATCTTAACCGCAGAATCGGGGCGGTTGACCTCCCGGACATCCCCCGTAGCGACCCTGTTTTTGTCCGAATCGAGGTAAACAGCCAGGAAGTCGAGGTTGGCACAGATCTGTTCGCGCATGGCACTATCGTTCTCACCCACACCTGCGGTAAAAATCAACGCATCCAGGCCGTTCAGGACAGCCGCATAACTACCGATGTACTTCTGGATACGATAGGCGTAGATGTCGAGGGCAAGGGCGGCTGCCTGATTGCCCGCTTCCAGCGCCTTTCGAATGTCGCGCATGTCATTTAAACCCGTCAGGCCCTGCATACCGGATTGTTTGTTGAGCAGGTTGTTTACCGCATCGGCACTATAGCCTTTGGCGATCAGATGAAAAATAACGGAAGGGTCAATATCGCCGGAGCGGGTTCCCATAACCAGACCCGCCAGTGGGCTAAACCCCATGCTGGTATCCAGCGATTTACCGTTTTGAACGGCGGTGATACTACAGCCATTACCCAGGTGAATACTAATGAGCTTGGCGTCGGGTTTCCCTAGCCAGGCTGCCGCTTTCTCACTTACGTATTTGTGGCTCGTGCCATGAAAACCATAGACCCGAATGCCTTCATCAGTGTACAAGGATTCTGGAATGGCGTAGCGGAAAGCGTATTCCGGCATGGTCTGGTGAAACGCAGTGTCGAAGACCGCAATTTGCCGCGCGTTCGGAAACGTTTTTTCGGCAAGCTCAATGCATTGATAATTGATGGGGTTATGAAGGGGGGCCAGTGGAAACAGATCTTTGATCGTTTCTTTAACCGCTGGTGTGATCAGAGTGGCGTTGGCAAACCGTTCACCCCCGTGTACGACCCGGTGCCCGACGGCCTTGATGTCGTCGGCTGAATGGATCAAACCAATCTCAGCGTCTGACAGTAGCTCTACCATTTGCTGAAGCCCTGCTGAGTGATCCGCAATCGCTTCCTGCCGCTCGATGGTCTGAGTTGGATCGACTGTCAGTATTTTGTGCCGGATGAATGCCTCGTTCGTACCAATCCGTTCAATCAATCCCGTGCACAGAGGCTTATCAGAAGGCATGTCGAACAGCTGGTATTTCAACGAACTGCTGCCCGCGTTAATTACAAGAATATACATACTGGTTTGTTTTCTGACAGGATCAACAAGATAAGGCACGATTAAAAATTAGGTAAAACGCTATCTCATCCTGGTAATCCTGTCAAACTAGGAAATAGTATCCTGACATTGAATGGCCGTGATGACGACGGTATTAAACACATCATCGACGGTACAGCCTCGGCTCAGGTCATTAATGGGTTTGTTGAGTCCTTGTAACATCGGACCGATGGCGAGCGCACCCGTTTCTCGTTGCACGGCTTTGTACGTATTGTTGCCGGTATTCAAATCGGGAAAAATCAACACGCTGGCCCGACCCGCTACATCGGAATTGGGTAGTTTCTGACTGCCTACCAGCGGATCGACGGCCGCATCATACTGAATCGGTCCTTCGATTTTTAAGTCAGGACGTTTATTGCGAACGATGGCTGTGGCCTGTCGTACCTTTTCCACGTCTTCGCCTTCACCCGACGTTCCCGACGAGTAAGAAAGCATGGCAATGCGCGGCTCAATACCGAAGCGTGCACTGCTCTCGGCGGATGAAATGGCGATTTCGGCCAGTTGAGAAGCGGTTGGATTCGGGTTTACGGCGCAGTCGCCGAAGACGGATACGCGGTCGGGCAAGCACATAAAAAAGACCGATGACACCAGCGAGACACCCGGCTTGGTTTTGATAAATTGCAGGGCAGGTCGGATGGTGTGCTGGGTGGTATGGACCGCGCCCGAAACCATACCATCGGCATGACCCTGGTAGACCATCATCGTACCAAAGTACGAAACGTCCAGCATCATATCGCGCGCCATGTCCAGGTTCACGTTTTTCGCTTTGCGCAGTTCGTACAATGTCGCTGCGTACGCGTCGTAGTTTTCCGAAGTGGCCGGGTTTATAATGGTCACCGAGCCGGGTTCGAGCGTAATTCCCAATCGTTTTGTTGCCGCCAATATCTCGGCTTCATCGCCCAGAATAGTCAGTTCGACAACGTTTTGAGCGACCAGACGGGCAGCCGCTTTCAAGATCCGATCGTCGTTTCCTTCCGGCAGGACAATGTGCTTTTTCTGACTTCTGGCCGTTTTGACGAGCTGATACTGGAACATGTGGGGAGTGATACCTTCGGACTGGAACGTAACCAGTCGGTCGTCCAGCGCTTTGGTATCCACGTTCTTTTCAAATACGTCGATAGCCAGTTCGATTTTCTTTCGGTTGTCGGCGGTGATGCGGGAATGAATGGCCCCGATGGCGGTTGTCGTACCAAACGTACCCTGCTGTACCGTGAGGATGGGAATAACCGTTTGAAGGCCTGCAATCAAGCGGGTGACGGGCTCGTCCGGCTCCGTCCCTGCGGTCAGCACGATACCCGCTACTTTCGGGTAATTGGCCGACAGATTCGCCTGCAACGCGCCAATGATGATGTCGCCCCGGTCGCCGGGCGTCACGATAAGTACGTTTTCCTTGATGTAATTCAGGAAGTTTGGCAGCATCATGGCTCCCGTCACAAAGTTGTCTACCTGATTGGAAAGCAGACTTTCGCCAACGAGTACTTTCGCGCCGAGCGCGTCCCTGATCTCTTTCATAGTCGGACTCTGGAGCTGCTTTTCCCACGGTATGACGGTAAGCATCATGCCGGCGGGTAGTTGCATCCGAAGCAGTTCCCGAACGTCGTCTACCTGCTCCGCTTTGACCCGGTTGGCAACCAGACCCAGCACCTGAACCTCCCGGCTCTCAAAACCTTGCAGTGCACTCAGGGCTGCGCTGATAATCTGGGCGGTCGATTTAGACTCTCCACTGATGATGATCAGGACGGGAGCGCCGAGATTTTTAGCAATAGCGGCATTCGATTCAAACTCAAAAGCAATACCCTCCCCCAGAAAATCACTACCTTCAATGACCGTAAAGTCGCAGGATTCTTCCAGTTTCTTGTACTTGCTGATGATGGTGTTAAGCATTTCGCCCCGCTCTTCCTGTTCCATATGCTGGAGGGCTTCCTGCCGGGTAAACGCATACGTGTCCTCGTAAGGAATGGGTAGGGCGAAGTAATCCAGAATGGCCTCGATATGAATCTCTTTCTGGCCGGGAAGCTGTGGAGTGATAATGGGTTTGAAGTAACCAACTTTCTGTGTTTTACCCAAAAGGCTGTTTACCAGGCCGAGCGCTAACAAGGATTTACCCGTGTAAGGCTCTACCGATGCGATAAATATGGATTTCGTCATATGCTGTTCAAAAATCACTGACCGAATGTACAGGAAGTTGGCAACACCTCCGCTGATCGTGTCAACTGGGTCAAAGAAAAAGGCTTCGTTACGAGCTAGGGATCGAGTACATACCATCTCCCGACCGTCATACGATGTTTATGTTTCCGAACGAGGAATCTCGATGATTGTTTGATGAGAAGCTAGCGGATGAATCAACCACGGATAAGCGCTAAAAGCAAGAAACAGGAGTTTGTTTTCCGTAAAAAATAAGTCAAAGGCCATATTGGTCAAACCATGGGAGTGACTGCGTTTCAGCCGTAATCGCGTCCGGTTGACTTTATTCACCAGTTAAATCATTTAAGATACGAAAGGGTAGGACACCATACATAATCACGCTAAGCAGGATAGAACAATTCAGCTCGATGCCGGTACCCGCAAAGATGCGCTTCCTGATTGCATCTGGTCCTGAGCAGGGTCAGCTTTTTGGCTGATGATTGTTAGGATATAAGCCTGAACGGCTAAGACTTACAAGCTACTAATTTTTCTGATGCTGAGGATTTAGGCAATGTAAATCGCTAAAGGAACTACTTTCATCCTTCTAGTTCATCAATGATCTGAAAGAACGAGCAGTGATAGCTTGTGATTTACTAAGAAGCAGGGTGATCGGAGAAGTAGTTTCGCAGGAAAATAAAAAATCCGCTGTAACGTTTTGTTATTCAGTGGATTACATAAGTAGTCGAGTGGCCACGGGGAGACTCGAACGCACCTATTTTGATAAATCGCCAAACCATTCAGGAATAATATATGGAGTGCATACTCCAAGTTGACTTTCTAAAGCGGACACAAAAACCAAGGCCTGACCTAAACCATACCCTTATTGAATTTGACTGGGGGTTGTCTGTTAATAATCGTCTTTTCTAGCGCCATTGTCATTTATAGCCAGCGTATATACCGGCCGATAACCACAATTATCATAGTGGTATGTATGGCTATGGCTATTAATTGTTTATATAAAATTATATCGTAGATAAACTGTCTTTTTGGTAAAGATGTGTATAGCCGATATCAGTAAGAAGGCTAAAATAGAGCCCTCTACTTTTGTGCTTCAAACAATGTCGGTATTTGAAGTGAGCTTTCGGCTGTAATCAAGAGCCATATCCCGCTTTATCTAAGCGGTAGAGAATGCTTAGTTGTAAGGAGAGTTAGGTGATAAGCCAACCTCGACAATCCCAATAAGAGTAATGATATTTTCTCTTCATTCTATAGAAGCCAGTCCAAAACTTAGCCGTAATGGTAGCAAGGGAATAGAAGTTAAGCCCGTCTCAGTAGATACAGAGACGGGCTTAACCTCATTGGCTCTTCCGATGTAGAAACAAACTTAAGTTAGCATGAATAGTGAACTTTGGTGCTACAGGTTGATCTATGTGTTGCTAAAAACCGTGCAGGAAATGCATCTGTGGAAATGGAAAATGGCTACTCATTATCCATTTCCACAGATGTAAAAATGTCTAGAAAAACACTACTCTGATGAGAAGAAACTTGATAACTGAGGCCGAGAAAGCGCCTTTTTGTGCGTTACTGTTGTTTGACAAAACGGGATCTTAGGTGCTTGTTGTCTGAGGTGAGTATATCTATCAAATAGACACCCGCTGTTAGACCTGATACATCGACTTTCTGTTGCGGTTTAATAGAGCTGACCATCCGTTGCCCATGAATACTGTATATGGTCATCTCACTAATAGTTTGTCCTGATGATAAGCTAATCGTCAGTGATTCAGTCGCTGGAATAGGCCATACCGACAAGCTGGCTGACTGTTGATAACCCTCTTGAGAGTTGACTGAAATTATTTTGGAAAAATGCACTTTACCGTCGAAATCAACTTGTTTTAGCCGGTAGTAGTTGATTATATCGGGCTTATCAGTATCTACAAAGCTATACTCATTAAGAGTTCTCGCAGTACCTTGTCCCTTAATGCGGCCAATTGTTTCGTAAACTTTGGCATTACTGCTGCGCTGAATTTCAAAATAATCATTGTTTGTTTCGAATGAGGTTTGCCAAGTAAGTTGAGTTCCTACCTCATCAATCCATACGCCAGCAAAAGAGACTAAGGTAACCGGCAAAGCCTGATTTACTGTAAAAATGTCGACATTTGCTGGCTGTGAGTAGGTAGTTGTAACTTGATTATTTTCAGCTAATAATATTTGATTATTCACACGGACGGTAGCTAAATTGCCTTTAACCTTTGGAAGTTGTGAGGCAACCAGCTGGTTGGTATTTACATCGTATACATCAAGTACGTTTGAATAATCATTTGATTGCGCAGTTAATCCGCCAGCGAAGAAAACTTTATTATCAATGCTCACAGCTGAAACCTTACTTCTTGCTTGCGAAAGTTGCGCCATCGTCCACTGATTAGTAGATATATCATAGATATCTACGATGTCAGAAATAGGGCTGCCTCCTGCTAATAAAACTTTATTTCCAACACTAACAGCCACTACCTCTTCCTTAACTCGAGGAATTGTGGAGATTGTCCACTGCCCAGTCGCTATATCATAAATATCCAGAAGCCCATCACCTGCAAAAAAGACCTTGTTACCTACGCTGGTTGCTCCTAAATTACTACCTTTAAGGCGAGGGAGTTGCGTTACCGACCACTGCTTTGTAGCTACATCGTAAATATCCACGGCACTGTAGTCAATTAAAACATCTTGTGGGGTGAGAGAAGACCCCCCGGCGAATAAGACTTTTCCCCCAGCACTGACAGCAGCTATAGAGTGCCTTGCCTGCGAAAGTTGAGCTGTTGTCCATTGATTGGTAGATTCAGTGTATATGTCCACGGTAGCCCATGAATGAGATGGGCCAAAACCTCTGGTCATACCACCTGCGAAGAATACCAAATCAGATACAGTAGCCGCTGCAATACGAGATCTGGGGATCGAGAGCGTGCTTACGCTCCATTGGTTCGTAAGAGCGTCATATACGTCAACTCTATCTGTTTGATAAGGAGTGCCATAAGAAGTAGAACTTTGCCCTCCTGCAAATAAAGCTTTACTTCCTACACTAGAAGCCGCCACTTCAGATCGAGCTTGTGGAAGAAACGTACTTGTCCATTGAGCATGAAGTTGAACGATGAAGAAGTGTTCAAGCAGAACTGTTAGGACAGAGATAAGGAAAATCTTTTTCATATTAGACTCGTAGAAAAAAGAATGAATAAATTAAAATTATATCTTAATACATAGAAATAACCAAATAAAGGTTTTTACTTTCTTATCTAAGACAAAAATTACCATATTGGGGACATTATAATGAATAGGTAATCTAGTTATCATCTAACATTGGATGAGAACTCGTTACAACGTGTTGATATAATACCGCTTTACAGATGCGACCAAACGAGTGGCTCTACTACCCTTCAAAGAAAAGATGTATCATTAGAACAAAGGGTTCTTATTCATATTTGATTGGAGGACTGGAAACGCGTACCCGTACTTTCTGGTAATCGAACGGATTAGATCAGTGAACCAAGTGGCTGAATTAGGAGCAACATAGATTCGTTCGATCAAGGTTTTAATATCTACTTTAATCGGCAAACCGTCTTGGATAAGCTCTTAGGAAATGTCAAGGCTAGATATATCAGTTTGATGATAGGGCCATTTCATAACTATAGCACGAATCTCCCAATCATGTTCAAAGCTTTTCCGTTTGCGGAGAAATGGACTAAACACGTTAGTGATTCCAACCGCTTCTGAATCATAATCAATGTACTTAACCGTTCCTACATTCACCTCGTCTTCACTGATGAAACTGCCTTTTAACCGACTAAACGTAGATTGAATTGCGATACCTTCGTCGCTTTTAAGGTAAAGCTTCCACATCGCTGCCGATTCGTACTCGTTCTGGTGCCAACAGTTTATAGCCACAAATTTCCGCCATGATTTACTATATCCGCTCAAGTGCTCTTCATAAGATTGAATGTCTCGAAGCTGAGAGCCGATAGCGCGTCTATTCGCCAAGTCTATTCGGAAAAAGAGCCCTCGAAAGGATCATCAAACTTATCAGCACGCGCAAAGAATAGTTCTTGGCTATCAATAAGAGAGACAAACTTAGTAAAGTCTATATAGCGCCAAATTTTAGCGTTTTGGTCCTGTGGCTCGATGAACAATTCATGGAGTTTGTACATGGCTTACATATGAGTCGTATAATGTTGTACCTATCGGTGTACCTACGAACGAAAAAAGCACTTACTCTTGATTGTAAGTGCTTCATATTGAATCGTTTATGTGACCACGGGGAGACTCGAACTCCCATGCCTTGCAGCACCACCCCCTCAAGATGGCGTGTCTACCAGTTTCACCACGTGGCCATTTCCTGATTGCGGGTGCAAACATAGGCTTTTTATTCTGTCAATGCAAATAAGGGCGTTTTTCTTTTCATTTTTTAGTGAAAAAGCTCCCAAAAATGACCCAAAATTTGTAATTTTATCGTTCTTAATAACGATCAATAGTTTAACTAGTATGGCACTGGAATTAGTAGGGAAGCTCGTAAAAGTATTGCCAGAAGTGACGGGGCAGGGCAAAAATGGGGCATGGAACAAACAAGAGTTTGTTATCGAAACTCTTGATAGTCAATATCCTAAAAAAGTGTGTCTGACGGCCTGGGGCGAGAAAGCAAACGATCTAAAGCAATTCGCGGATGGCGATACGCTGAAAGCAACGTTTAGCGCCGAATCACGGGAGTACAACGATCGGTGGTATACCGAGCTGCGCGCTTTTCGTATCGAACTAGCTGAAGGAGGAGGAGAGAGCGGTTATTCGGCTCCATCGCGTCCGGCACAGGCACAACCGGCTCGTCCTGCGGGGCAAAGTCAACCGGCTGCTATGCCGTTCAATACGACCTTTGACGATGAAAGTAACGATCTGCCTTTCTAAGGCTTTATAGATTAAAAAGAAAAGAGGAAGTTGATACAACTTCCTCTTTTCTTTTGGTGATTCGGCTGGGATTCGAACCCAGGACCCATACATTAAAAGTGTATTGCTCTACCAGCTGAGCTACCAAATCATAAATGGTGGGCGCTTATGATAACAGGTGTGTTTCTCAAATGCAGTGCAAAATTATAGCCTTATTTAATTCAATGCAAGCCTTTCTCCTTAAAATAAGCCTATTTTTTTGCCTGACGCTTGCATGGCTGCCAGGAAAAGCATCTCAGGCAGATACGATTCGTCGGGCCGATTCGTTGTTTGCCGCTGGTGCTCAAGAGGATGCAGCCAAACTTTATGAGACGGCCATTGCTGAGGGGCATTCTGCCACGGATGGCATGTTGCTTAAACTGGCCAGCGCTTATGAGCGTCAGAATGACGTGCCGCGATTGCTTTATTTTTTGCAGGTTTATTTCGACCGTCATCCCGACGATGCCGTACTGCATCGAATGAACGAAGTGGCTCGTTCGAACAACCTCAACGGCTACGAAACCGACGATCTGAATTACTTCTACTTGTTTTATAAAAAGTACGGGATTTATTTTCTGCTTTTTCTACTGATTCCGGCGGGGTACGCCTTCGGGGTAATCAGCGTAAAGCTGATTCGAAAAGAGCCAATCGCCGTTCGTCAGAAATGGGTACTGTTTCTTTATCTGATTGGGCTGTTGCTCTTTGTGAATCTGCCGGAGGGCGTTCAATCAGGTATCATAAGCCATGACCGCGTATTACTGCGAACAAACCCATCCGCTGCCGCGCCCGTTGCCGAGATTATAGGGCGCGGTAATAAAGTAAACATCATTGGCAGTGAGGATATTTACCTGCGCGTGTTCTGGCACAACGAGCTTTATTACATCCGGCGGGACAATGTATGGGTGATCTAATGGCCACCATGCTGGTAGGTTATCTTCGATTTTGAATCATTTGCTGTCCGTACGAATTAAGTGAAAACCGTCCTTATCGGAGCAGCGTCACGGGGCCTTTAAACGTTCGGGTAGAGGTTTGAATAAGGTAGTAGTAAGTGCCTATCGGGTCATTCGTGCCATACCAGCGAAATTTAGGATCGGTAGACGTAAATACACTTTTGCCGTAACGATTTGAAATGTCGACCGATTTAAACTGCTCGGCGCACGAATTTTCCGGTAGATCACTAACGCCAAAATAATCATTGATACCGTCACCGTTTGGCGTAAAGACGTTGGGTACTTTGATATCCGCTACGACCGATGGGTCTTTGACGAGAAACGTTACGGTGGTCGTGTCCGTATGATTGGGCTGGCACGATCGGTCATCGGCAATAAAATCAATGACGAAGGTAGCTTCTGTCCTGCCAGCCATTAGCTCACAGGTCGGTTTCCAGTCGAATGGGGACTGAAGAGCCGCCTGACCCGTTTTGTCCGTAAAGTTCATGCCTGAAACCTTGTAATTAAAGCCGCGTCCGACGGCTGTTAACCGAATGGTATCCCGGTCGGCGTCATCCCCAATGACGGTAAACGTGCTGCCCGCCGACTCTTTCGAACCAACCGTTAGCTCAACAACGGGCTGGGCTAAGGTTGTCCGAACGGTTGGCGGCTGGCTAGGCAAGCCCATAGCGGACAGGTTGACCGTAACCGTATCACGCAGATTTCCGTTACAGCGCGTATCTGTGACAATGAAATCAACGATGTACTCGGCTCGCGTGGCATCGGTGCAGGTTGGTTTCCAGGTAAACGGTTGCGCTACTTTGCCGATTCCCGTTGCCGACCCGAAGCTCATACCAGCCTGCGCCAGTGTAAAGCCGCGCCCGACAGCCTGAATCGTGATGTTATCGTTGTCAATGTCGTTGCCAAAAGCGGTAAAGCTCAAGGAGGTGCCGACGGTTACTGTACTCTTATTGTTCAGCAGGTTCGTACTGGCGAGTGGTTTGTTGTTGGGCGACGGAACGATATTCAGACGAATGCTGATCGTGTCGCTAAGGCCCTGTGGACAACCTTCGTCCGTGGCTCGAATCAGGAGTGTAAAAGGCTGACCATTGCCGACGCACCGGCCAAAGCAAAATTTAGTGCGGAGGGTGTCGCGGGTAGATCGGGTAAACAGGTCGCCGGGAGCCAATGTCAGGCCGGGTAACGAACCGCTCATGTTGATGATCCGAATGCGCTGGTTCGGGTTCGGGTCCGTGACATACAGGTCGAGACAGTTGGTGTCTTTTTCGGCAATTGTCAGCACGGTCCCCTGGGTATAAAACGAGGCCTGCCCTTCGGGACGGAACAGTAATTTGGGCGGATCATTTTTTTGGCAATCGACAACCAATATCTGATAGTCGCGCCGGACGCGCCCGATTCGAACGCCTTTGCGGTATTCGTCCACCTGAACCGAAAACACGTGCAAGCCGGTACGGTTGGGTGTTACAGTCAATAATCCAGAGCGGGCGTTAACCCGAAGCGGTTGAGAGCCCGGAATTTCATTCGCTTCTGAAACGCCCGAAATCCACGAAACGGGTGTATAGGGCGCGGGAAAGAAAATGGGAAAGTTTGCTGCGGAGTAGCCGGGGTTCGGAACATTTCGGGTGCTGTGACCATTGTAGGGCGTTACCAGTGCATACGTCAGACTATCACCGTCGGCATCCTTGGCGCTGAAGTCAAGGGTAAAGGGCTGATTGATACACGCATAATCACCTCTGGGAATCGTAAAAACGGGGGATGAATTCCTGACCGATAGAGCCGGAAATTCCAGGTAAAAGGTAGAACCCGCGTTGGCGGGGTTTTGAATATTAACAATGGTGCTGTTGCGGCAACAGCGCTCCCAGGACAGGTAATAGCCACCCGGATCGTTGAAAACGTTGGGATCAAGATTGATATCCTGGCTATGACGAATAAGCCGGGTGCGCAGATTGGCTATCTGGCAGGAGTTGTTGGTATAAGCCACGTACTCGCTACTGATGCGACGGAGGGAAACAAACCCAATAAGTTCATCGGTTCGTTTCGAAAAGACGCCTACGGACACAAAACCGTCGTCGGCTCCTGAGTCGCCGTTTACGTCGTCGAAGTACAAATTCAGAACAACACGGTGAGAAAAGGCGCTCTGGGGCCCTAGATAGCGAAGTTCCAGTTCTCCACCAACGATATGCGTAGCGCGCACAACTCCACTGATAATCAGCAACACACTGATTAAGCCCACCATCAAAAAGCGTCTACGGTAAAGATGCACCATAAAGGAATACACGGGTTTAGTAAGATCGTCCGGAAACGGATGCTTAAATTAGCAGTTTTTTAGGATACTTATGCGTAGAAGGAGTCATAAAGCCCCCGAACGGTTGTACGCAGTTTCGGTTGATGCTGTGGCAGCGGAGGGGAAGTGTATTGTACGGACTGAAGACGGCGTTATTTTTGTCGATAACCCAACCGGAGGACCCGGTGTTGCACCCGGCGATGTGGTTGACCTGCGGGTTACGAACCGGAAAAAGCAATACCGTGAAGCTGTTGCTGAACACATCCACGAATTGTCGCCGGTGCGAACAGAGCCGTTTTGCGAACATTTCGGCACCTGTGGCGGCTGTAAATGGCAGCACATTCGTTACGATGAACAGTTGCGGTTCAAACATCAGCAGGTTGTCGATCATCTGACGCGGATCGGCAAAGTGCCACTGCCTGATATCCGGGCTATTCTGGCGGCCCATCCAACGCAGTATTACCGCAATAAACTCGAATTTACCTGCGCCGAAGGACGCTGGCTAACGCAGGCCGAAGTAGGGACCACCGAGACGATTGACCCGAGAGCCGTTGGCTTTCACGTGCCGGGTCGTTTCGATAAAGTGTTGCCCATCAGGCATTGTTACCTTCAGCCTGATCCGTCCAACGCGATTCGACTGGCTGTTGCGAATTATGCGTTCGAAAATGAACTGAGTTTGTACAATTTAAAAGTACATACGGGTTTTTTGCGGACGCTGATCATCCGAACGGCAGAGTCGTCGGGGCAGTTGATGGTGACGGTTCAAGTGGCGCAGGACAAGCCCGAGACGCTGGCCGGCTTACTGAATTTTCTGCAAACAACCTTCCCGCAGATCACGTCGCTGAATTACATCATCAACACAAAGAAAAACGATAGCTATCAGGATCAGGAAGTAATCAACTGGTCGGGCAAGCCGTACATCGAAGAACGGATGGATGCCGGGAGTGGTCTCGGCGGTGAGTCGCAGACGCTTACGTTTCGGGTTGGTCCCAAGTCGTTTTACCAAACCAACGCTCAGCAGGCTTTCACCCTTTACAAAGTCGCGCGTGACTGGGCTAGGTTGACGGGTAAGGAACGGGTGTATGACCTGTACACCGGTACGGGGACAATTGCGTTGTTTGTTGCCCGGATGGCGCAGCATGTCGTCGGCGTGGAATACGTTGAAGCGTCGGTGGCCGATGCGCGGGTCAATGCGCAGGTAAATGGCATCACGAACACCACCTTTGTGGCGGGCGATATGCGTGACATTCTAACCGATGGGTTCTTCGATCAGCATGGCCGTCCCGACGTGGTCATCACCGATCCGCCACGGGCTGGAATGGATGAAGCCGTAACGCGTCAATTGCTTAAAGCGGCTCCCGAACGCATCGTGTACGTAAGCTGTAACACGGCTACGCAAGCCCGCGATTTAGGCATTCTGGACGAAGGCTATCGGGTCGCCGATGTTCAACCGGTGGATATGTTTCCTCATACTCACCACGTAGAAAATATCGCCCTGCTGGTGAAAAAGTAACGGGAACCTCTGGTCCGCATCAGAAGCACATGTTTACTTTTCAGTGCTACTTCGATGCGGACCGACAGTTCCCGTTCCGTTAAAATGGGGTTTCCTGACCAGGGTCGGCGTGGCCGAAGTTCGAACGGTCGTTCGCCTTACTCTTGAAGACGTTGCCCACTGGCGGAGCGTCGAAACTGCTTAGCCCGTTCATTTCGGGGGTGAATCCCTGCGTCGGTACGGGTTCGAAGTACGAATCCAGATCGCAGAATTTCGTGAATTTGTTAATAAACCGGAGTTGGATCGTATCGAGCGAACCGCTTCGGTTTTTGGCAATGATAACCTCGCCAATGCCGGCGGTTGAGTTTCCGTTTTCGTCCTGGGTGATGTTGTAGTACTCGGGGCGGTACAGGAAGCACACCATGTCAGCATCCTGCTCGATAGATCCCGATTCCCGAAGGTCGGAAAGCTGCGGCTTCTTGTCACCACCGCGCGTTTCAACGGCCCGGCTCAACTGCGACAGCGCGATGACGGGTACGTTCAGTTCTTTCGCCAGGTTTTTCAGCGCCCGCGAAATCGAGGCAATTTCCTGCTCGCGGTTACCGCCACCCTTGCCTGATGTATCACCCGACATAAGCTGAAGGTAGTCAATGACGACCATCTGAATATCGTGCTGTGCTTTCAGACGGCGGCATTTTGCCCGCAGTTCCAGAATAGACAGGGCAGGCGTGTCGTCAATAAAGATCGGTGCTTCGGTCAGCCGCTGAATTTTATGGTGGAGTTGCGTCCACTCGTGCGGAGCCAGCGTTCCTTTCCGTATTTTTTCGGAATCGATCTCGGCTTCCGCCGAAATAAGCCGGTTGACCAGCTGTACCGACGACATCTCCAGGGAGAAAATAGCGACGGGTTTGCCGTGGTCGACGGCGGCATTGCGCAGGGCCGAAACGACAAACGCCGTTTTACCCATCGCAGGTCTGGCCGCCAGAATAATCAATTCCGTTGGTTGCCAGCCCGATGTCACCCGATCAAGGTTCGTAAAGCCTGATGGTACGCCCGTCAGTCCCTCCTGGTTTTTCTTTGTTTCCAGTTCATTGAGAGCCATCCTGACGATGGTACTCATGTCGGCGTAGTTCTTCTTGATGTTCGATTCCGAAATCTTGAAGAGCGATTGCTCAGTGCGGTCGAGCAGTTCAAAAACGTCGGTTGTGTCCTCGTAGGCGTCGCGCAGAATCGTAGACGACATCGAGATCAGTGCCCGTTTCAGGGCCTGCTCGGATATAACCCGCGCGTGATACTCGATGTTAGCCGCCGAGTTAACCCGGAATGTAAGTTCAGAAACGTAACCTCCACCACCGACAATTTCAATCTCGCCCGTTTTGCGCAGTTGCTGCGTAACGGTCAGTAGATCAATCGGATCGGAGTTGCCAAACAGGGTCAGAATGGCGTTGTAAATTCGCTGATGCGCTTCTTTGTAAAACGTTTCCGGCTTCAGAATGTCAACAACCGAAGAAAGCGCGTCTTTTTCGATCATGAGAGCCCCCAACACGGCCTCTTCCAGATCAAGAGCCTGTGGTGGCAACTTACCGAGCCCGGTATCGAGCCAGTGATTGCCTGCTTGCTGACGACCGCCGGCGAAGGCGGAGGGTTTGCGAAGGTGTTGGTTAGGACGTGCGTTATTTTCCATCTCTTACTGCAAGTTTACGCATTCCTCCCTGCATAAGGCAAGCCTCTGCCAATTGTCGTATAGGCTGCGCAAACCTGGATTCGCTCGTAACATTCTGGTAATGTTAATGGTATCAAGCCGAAAAAAAATATCTTTTTTAAGCAACGGCGCAAGGGTATTCTAGCGTATACCGATAAAACCGATGGAGTCTGTATGTCAGCAAGGTAACATTTTCTTCATACAAATCCAGCCGTTTTTATCCATTGGCCTTGGCAAATAAGAATTAAATCGAAACGAATAAATTTTTGTTTAAATGTGTTGTAGGAGTAGAGAAATCGCTTACTTTTCGGAATCACACTTAAAACGCTATTTATCATTTGGTCGAAAAAGTCATCACCCTCGACAACGTATCGCTCATCGACTTTTTGGGCGTAGAGAACCACAATATTAAAGAAGTGGCTGCTGCGTTCCCGATGAGCAAAATCATCTCGCGCGGTAACGAAATCCGCATTAAAGGCACGACGCCCGAGATTACCCGCATCAGTGATATCCTGGATTCGCTGATGGAGCATTACCAGAAATACGGCAAATTAACCCACGAGAACGTGCAGAGCTACATCAGTCATAGCGGCCAGCCAACGGGCGTTAACCCGGGACAGCCCGTGTTGCCCGACGATGACGAAGTGCTCGTTTACGGGAACCGGGGCATTGTCGTCCGGGCTAAGACGGACAACCAGAAACGCCTGGTCGAAGCCGCTGAGAAACACGATCTCGTATTTGCGATTGGGCCAGCTGGTACGGGTAAAACCTACACCGCTGTGGCTATTGCCGTACGTGCGTTGAAAAATAAAGAGGTAAAGAAAATCATTATTACGCGTCCTGCGGTTGAAGCAGGTGAAAATCTGGGTTTTCTACCGGGCGATCTGAAGGAAAAGATCGATCCGTACCTGCGCCCGATTTATGATGCGCTTGATGACATGATCCCGGCGGAAAAACTAAAGTTTTACACCGAAAACCGGATCATCGAAATCGCACCGCTGGCTTACATGCGTGGTCGGACACTCAACAACGCGTTTATTTTGCTCGACGAAGCGCAGAATACGACGCCGATGCAGATGAAGATGTTCCTGACCCGGATGGGGCCGTCGTCGAAAGCAATCATTACGGGTGACCGCTCACAGATTGACTTGCCCAACAAGCAGAAGTCTGGTTTGGTTGAGTCAATTGACATCCTGAAATCAATAAAAGGAATCTCGTTCGTTGAACTCGACGGTCGTGATGTGGTGCGGCACCGGCTTGTGCGGGAAATTATTACAGCGTATGAAAAAGCAGGGCAATAGCCTGAAAAACCTACTCAAAAGAACCGACTGGCTTTGGCTGGCCGGTTCTTTTGTATGCCTGTTGGTAGCAACGACGAAGGCGCAAACGGTTGATGAAACAAGCCTGAAACGGTGCGGTACCAGCGAATACGAAAAGCGTGTCCTGCAAATTCGTAATCCAAATCGGCTGCATCAGATCAACGAACTCAACCGCCGGATTCTGGAAGCTGAAAAAAACGGCATGTCGGGGCGCCAGGCTGCTGATGAGACCGTTTATCGAATCCCCGTCGTCGTGCATGTTGTACACGGCAATGCGTCTGGTCAAATCGGTGGTGCCAACAATACCAATATTTCCGACGAACAGATCGCTTCGCAGATCCAGGTACTCAACGAAGATTACCGCCGGAAAGAAGGAACCAACGGCTACAACACAAGTGCCATCGGGGCGGATGCAAAGATTGAGTTTTTTCTGGCGACGGCTGACCCGAACGGACAGGCGACCAACGGCATTACCCGGCATTATTACGCGCAAAAATCATCATTCGATATTTTTACGGACGATGTGCTTTTATCGCGGATTGCATACTGGCCCAGCGACCGCTATCTGAACATCTGGGTTACGACATTACAAAATAACTATCTGGGTTATACGCAGTTTCCGACGGCGGCTGATACGTTGAAAGGATTACCCGGTGAGTCCGACGAGTTTGTGGATGGGTCCATCATTGATTATCGGTACTTCGGGCGAAAAACTGGGACGGTGACCAGCGCTAGCTATTCGCTTGGCCGGACGGCAACGCACGAAATTGGCCACTGGCTGGGGCTGATCCACACCTGGGGCGATGGCGATGGATGCGCCGAAGACTACGTAGCAGACACCCCGCCAACCAAAGCTGCTAACCAGACTACCCAATGCCGAACTACGTATTCCACGTGTTTCAACGGTGTACAAACGCGTGATCTGACCGAAGATTACATGGATTACTCGCCTGACGCCTGCATGAATCTGTTCACGCAGGGGCAAGTCAGCCGAATGCGGGCGGTATTGCAGTTCAGTCCTCGGCGGGCCAAGCTCATCAAATCACTTGCTGCATTGCCCGAAACGGAGAACCTGACCATCAACGTTTATCCCAATCCCGCTGTATCCGACCCTACGGTTGATGTGCAGTTGAAGGGTTTTCAGTCGTTTACGGTTGATCTGGAAGACATGAGCGGACGGCAAGTGCGGAAGCTGAACTACACCAACGCACCGAGCACGCGCGTCAGTGTTCCAATCAGCGGTTTACCAACGGGCTTATACATTTTGCGGGTTAAAACGGAGGGCGAAACGACCAGTAAGCGCTTGCTGGTGCAGTAGAAATTAGGACCAGGGGTTGCGGTGCGGTTAACAGAATAAATCGTATACTTGGCAATTGTATCCCCGAAAAGCCTAATCGCCAGTCCGTATGATTACCGTTTTACCAGTAGCCAACGAAAAGGAGCTGAACGACGCTTTTGCCATTCGACGAATTGTTTTTGTGGATGAGCAAAACGTGCATCCTGATGAAGAATACGATGAATTTGAGACGACCAGCACCCATTTCCTGGCTCGGGCCGATGGAGAACCCTGCGGCACAGCGCGCTGGCGACGTACATCGAATGGGGTTAAACTGGAACGCTTTGCCGTTTTGCCCACCTGCCGGGGAAAGGGCGTCGGTAAAGCGCTGGTTCAGACGGTGCTGAACGACGTTTTCAGCCAACAGCCGGAGCCTATTGAAAGCATATACCTTCACGCCCAGGTAACGGCTATGCCGCTCTACGCGGGTTTTGGATTCGTTCCCGTCGGGGCAATATTCGACGAAGCCGGTATACCTCATTGCAAGATGGTATTGCCGGGCTCAGCCTACACGAAAGAATGAGTCCGCAGGGTACAGTCGGACAACCGTTTGTTCGCTTCGCAGCTGCGTTGATTGCGGGCATTGTCGTTTACGATCAATGGCCCCACGCTTGTGCCATTCCCTTATTGGCGCTGGTAGTTGGAACAGGATTGTTCGGTTTCGGATTTGTCCAGAATCGAAACCGTATGCTGAAACCGATACAGATCAAGCAGGGGCTCGGCGGACTATTGATCCTAGTGGCATTGGGGTGGGGTATTGCCTACCAGCATACGGCTAGTAATCGCCCGAATAACATCAGTCACCTACGCGATACCTTGCAGGCCTACGAGGGCGTGATTGCTGCCCAGCCCGAAGAACGGGCTAAAACTTACCGCGTCGAACTGGAAATCCGACGGGGCAACTGGCTGAGTAGCGACAGTGCCCAACAGTGGCAGCCGCTTAGTGGCCGGGTGATCGTTTATCTGGATAAAGCCGCTCAGAAGGTAACAGAAGGGGATAGTGCCAAAGCTGTTGGGTCGGTAGTGGCCCGACCTCGGTACGGTGATGTATGGGTCGTGTTGGGATCTCCTCGGCCAATTGATCCGCCCCTGAATCCTGGCGAGTTTAATTACAAGCGATACCTCAGCTACCGCAACATCTACCACCAGCAATACCTACGTCCGTTCCAGCGAACGATAATAGGCTACGACCCACCGAATCCGGTGACAAGGCTGGCGACTGCGGTCAACAGTTGGGCGGATAGCGTATTCACCCGGCAGATTGGTTCCCGTGCCGAATACGGCATCGTTAACGCCATGATTCTGGGCGTACGGGACGATCTGGATACCGAACTCTACCGCGCTTATTCAGCCGCCGGGGCCGTTCACGTCTTGTCTGTATCGGGCTTGCACGTTGGTATTTTATTTGCCGTGCTGACGTTTCTGTTGCGTTTTCTGACCAAGCGACCACGCGGAAAGCTGCTGATGGCGGTGTTGCAATTGGCTATTTTGTGGTTTTACGCCCTGGTAACCGGGTTTTCGCCCCCCGTGCTGCGGTCGGCAGGGATGTTTACGCTGGTTATCGTAGCCAATGCGTTCGGGCGGCAGCAGCAGTTGATGAACACGCTGGGCGCATCGGCTTTTTTTATACTGTGCTTTGATCCGTATGCGGTGTTTTCGGCCGGGTTCCAGTTGTCGTATTTGGCGGTGGCCGGTATTAGTGCCTGGCAATCGTCGCTTTACCAGACGTACACGTTTCGAAACCAGTGGGTCAACCGGCTATGGGAGCTAACAGCGGTAGCACTGGTAGCCCAGCTTATCACGTTTCCCTTGGGAGTCTTTTATTTCCACCAGTTCCCGACTTACTTTCTGCTGGCAAATCCGATCGTTATCGTCATGTCGGAAATCCTGTTGCCACTAGCGATGGTAACGCTGGCATTGAGTTGGGTTCCTTATGTAAATGAACTGCTCGGTTGGCTGTTGCAGAAAACGGCCTGGTTATTAAACTATGCCGTTTCGCAAACGGGTCAGTTGCCCGGTGCTGCCTGGGAAGGATTGTGGTTATCGCCCGTGGCGATGCTGTTGACCTATGCCGTTATCTTTTGTGCTGTCGCGCTGGTTATGGTTCGTAACCGCGCGTATCTGTGGGCTGCTTGCGTCAGCGCCTTGCTGTTATCGAGTGTGTTGCTCTGGAACCAATACGAACAGGCGCATCAGCAACGACTGGCTATTCATTTCCTGCCTCATCGAACAGCTATTAGTCTGACTTACGGCCACAAAAGCACATTGCTGACGGATGTAGACCCGACTGATACCCGTTCGTTCGATTTTTACCTGAAGAATACGTTCGGACAATGGGGTGTTTCCAGGCTTATGGTTAACAACCTGCGTTATGACGCCAAACAAACGGCCAGCCCACCAAAAAAGGATGCGGCCTTTTACCAGACCAAGGAATACGCCCTTTGGGTGTGGCGTGGTAAAACCCTGTTGCTGGTCAACAAATTGACCGGACGTAATCGGTGGAAGCTCCCGGCGGTGGTTGATTACCTGATTATTCGTCGGAACGCCCTGCGCGAGTGGGACCAGTTAAACGGGCGAGTCGTGGCCCGACACATCATCTTCGATGATTCGAGCAAGACACCACTGACTGATAAGCTGTTAGCCGAAGCGAAGCAACGCGGCATAACGTGCTACTCGGTCCGGCAGATGGGCGCCTACGTGACCGATTTATAGCAGGGCAATATTCTGTTAAACGAAGTGCGGTCAGGTTTGAGAACCTGACCGCACACTCATTATAAACTGTCGGCTTTACCAGACCGCATTGTGGATCAATGATTGACCGCCTTGTTGGTTGAATCTTTTTTGGGAGCGGGTGGGCGGTACCCGCCGATGTCTTTCTGCATCGCTTCCTTCTTCGACTGATAAAGCGACCATTGATCCGCAGTCAGGATCGGACGAAGTTTATCTTCTTTTTCTTCGTTCATCATCAGCATCATATCCTGAATCTGCTTGATCGTTTCGGGCGAAGGGCGTTCCCCTTTCGTACCAACGATGTCCTTGATAGCGTCCTGCTGCTGACTGGCGTATTCATTGTTGAGCTGTTTGACCGCCTTCGCCTGATCTTTCGTCAGCGCCAGATTGTCTTTCAGCCACTTCGTTTCTTTGTTTGCCATGTCACCGGCGATGTTGGGAATCGACGCTCGTGGCGAGGAACTCGGCATGCTTTGCATACCACCCATGCGCCCATAACCGCCACCGCCATAGCCGCCCCCGTAGCCCCCGTACTGACCAAAGCTCGCATGCGTGAGCATCAGTCCCGTACCCAGGCATACACTAGACAACAATACGCTTAAACGAATCCGAAATTTCATGATAATTGCTTCTTGGACAAGTACAGTTGTTAAACGGCAAAGTTCGCTAAAAATTAAAGGAAACCCATATTTCTTTGCGTAATCATTCGTTCGAAGGCCAAGCCGATAATTAAGGCTTTAAGGCCCTGTTAAGGACGATTTTTCCTAAACTTTTCTTTCCAACAGTCCGTTAGTTAAGCATATGGAAACGCTCGAAAAAATTCGTAAAGCGTACACCGAGTACGTCCTCGAAAACGGAAAACAACCCACCTCTGTCTTCCAGTTTGCCAAGAAGCTAAAACTAGCCGAAGCCGATTTCTACAAGGACTATGCGTCCTTCGACGCCATTGAGGCTGATGTCTGGCTAACGTTTTTCAACGAAGCGAAAGCAACCGTTGAAGCCGACGAAACGTACCAAGGCTATTCGGTGCGGGAAAAAGTACTGGCTTTTTATTACACCTGGATTGAATTGCTCAAAACGCAGCGCAGCTTTGTCGTCTACAGCGTTGGGCGATTGCGGGAAGAAAGCAAGAACCAGCGCGGGCTGGGTGCTTCTAAATCGCAGGTTCTTCAACCATTCAAGGAAGCTTTCTTCGACTACGCCCGCGACCTGCTGGCCGAAGGTCGTGAAAGTAAGGAAGTCGAGCCTCGTCCGTTTATTACGGACCGCTACCCGAACGCGCTCTGGGCGCAAACCCTTTATCTGCTCGATTTCTGGGTGCGTGATGTGAGTAAAAACTTTGAAAAAACCGATACCGCTATCGAAAAAGCGGTCAATACGGCGTTCGATCTTATCGGTCGCTCACCGCTCGATACCCTTGTTGATTTCGCCAAGTTCATGTACCAAAATAAATGAGTGAATCGTGAATGCGTGATTGAGCGAACAGCTATCGGTAGACCGGTATACGGGCGCGAAACTTACTCATTCATTCGCTTAATTACCTATTGAGAAAATGAAAACCCAAAGCTCCGTCCCAACGACCAAAGTTGCCCGTGCCAGCCAGTTTGTGAAGGCCGGAGTAAAGGTCGGTGGGAATTACATCAAGCATTACAGTAAGAAACTGATTGATCCAAGCCTGTCGCGCGAAGAACTGCACCAGGACAACGCGGCTGATATTTACAATGCCCTGAGCGAATTGAAAGGATCGGCCCTGAAAATGGCGCAGATGCTCAGTATGGACCGGGGCCTGCTGCCGGTGGCTTATTCCGACAAATTCACGATGGCGCAGTATTCGGCTCCGCCCTTATCGGGGCCGCTGGTTGTCAAAACATTCCGGACGTATTTCGGTAAAGCACCGTCTCAACTGTTTGATAAGTTTGACAGTGAAGCGATGAACGCGGCTAGTATCGGGCAGGTGCATCAGGCGTGGAAAGACGGTAAAAAGCTGGCTGTCAAAGTGCAGTATCCGGGGGTAGCCGACGCGGTAAGCTCTGACTTAAAGATTGCAAAACCACTGGCGGTTCGGCTGCTTAGTCTCAACGAGCGCGACATTGACCGGTACATGGGTGAAGTAGAATCGAAGCTGCTCGAAGAAACTGACTATGAACTCGAACTTCGGCGGTCGATCGAGATTTCGGAAGCCTGCGCGCACATTCCGGGCTTGATCTTTCCAAAATACTATCCCGAACTATCGTCGAAGCGCATCCTAACCATGGACTGGCTCGATGGGTTGCATTTAAAAGATTTCCTGAAAACAAATCCCTCGCAGGAGGTGCGTAACCGCATTGGGCAGTCGCTGTGGGATTTTTACGATTACCAGATCCATACGCTGCGTCAGGTTCACGCCGATCCCCATCCGGGCAACTTCCTGATGCGCCCGGACGGTACGATGGGCGTTATTGATTTCGGCTGTGTAAAAGTCATTCCGGATTTCTACTATGACAATTACTTCCGGCTTGTTAATCCCGACACGATTGATGATGATGCGCTGACGGAGACGATTTTCGAAAACCTGGAGTTTTTAAATCCGCAGGATTCACCAAGAGACCGTGCGTTTTTCTCCGATCTGTTCAAGCAGATGATCCGGATGTTAGGCGAACCCTTTGCCGTCGATGAATTCGACTTTGGCGATGATGCTTATTTTAACAAAGTGTACGCCTTTGCCGAAGATTTGTCGAAAGTAGAGGAGTTGAAAAGCTCGAAGGTCGCCCGGGGATCGCAGGATGGGCTGTACGTAAACCGAACCTATTACGGCTTGTACGCGATGCTCAATGAATTAAAAGCCAAGGTGGTGACGACCAAACCCGAATGGCTTCGCTCAAAGAAAGTACTAGCATAGCATGTGCTTTTAAAAACCCGCTGGTTGTTTGACCAGCGGGTTTTTTATGGACTTTACTGCCGACGCTGCACGGTGAATGGTACGCAGGGCGTTGGTTTGCACACCGACAGTTCGTAAGCTCCCATATCCACCCGGCCATCCTGAATTCGGGCTTGTCCGGCGAGATCGGTGGCCGGTAAACCCGTGACAGTTGGATCACCAGCGTTTAGCGCGGGGCTCGTCGGCTTTAGGCGAAAATTGCCGTTGTCAGGATCCGTAAAGAGCGGATCGGCGTTGAGGTTGTTGCCTAAATTGTATTCAGCTGGGGCTCCTGCGTACTCCTGCGTGAGAAACGTACCGTTAACAATGGAGTTTTTGACCGTCGGAAAAGCGTTGTAGCCGAAGGAGATCGATTCGTTTTTGTACGAAAAGTTATCCCAGATAATGCAGTTTTTAAGAATCGGGTGGGGAAGGTATGCGCTGGTCGATTTGGTGTAGCCGTCACTGTAAACACTATCCTGAATGGCAAGGGCTCCACCGGCCGCCGACAAGGATTTGTTTTGCGTAAAGCTGCAATTGATGAACTGAGGAGTACTCGTCCCGTTGAGGAACGAACCCGTAAAAACAGCCCCGCCACCGGTGGCCTGGTTGTTGGTAAACAGGCAGTTGTAGAGCGATGGGCTACTATCCTGATTGAACGCGTCGACAAACAAAGCGCCACCGCTGCCGCCGTTATTCGACCCGGCCAGGTTGCCGTTGAACGTACAATTGGTTAACTGCGGATTGCAGTTGAAGACGAAAATACCACCACCCCAGAAAGAGCTATTGTTAACGAATGTACACGCTTGAATGACCAGATTCCTGACGGAGTTGATATAAACGGCTCCACCGCTCCCCAGACCAATCGCTTTGTTGTTTCTGAACAAGCAATTGATGATCCGGGATGAAGCAGCCGTAGAGCAAGCCGCCCCGCTGCTGTACAGACCGCAGCCAAAACTAGCTCGGTTCTGTTCGATGGTGCAGTTGATAATCGATGGTGTACTGCATTTTTTGACGCTGATATTTTGAATGCCACCGCCCGTTTTTCCAATGTCATTGGCCTGCACGCCTTCGCCAAGCACGTAAGACGTTGAGCCGTTAGCCAGATTGGCTACGCCACCGCTGATGGTGAGGCCGTTGAGCTGGGTCGTTTCGTCGGCATCCTGGATGGAAACGACGTGATAGGAATTGTCGGCCTGCGACGCGGGTAGGTCCGAACCGTCTCCCGAGTTGTAGGGAAAGCCAATATCGCCCGATAAAATGGTGGTGTTGATCGTGTAATTGCGCTGGTCCAGTGCTGTCTCCGTTCCGGCAAATCCGCCGTACACCGATACGCCCGTAGCGATACTGAATGACGCTGTTCGGTCGGTAGTCGTGGTCGGTTTGTAGGTGCCAGCGGCTAGCCAGTACTGGGTTCCCGTAGCGGCCCTTGCCACACGACTCGCCAGTTGGGTACCGGGTAGCGAATTAGACCAGGAGTTTCCCGACCCGTTACCACTGCCGGAGGGCGTTACGTAGACGATGGATTGGGCCAGCGAAACGACTGAAACGAAGCAGCAGAGTAGCAAAAAGGACAAACTTTTCATTAAGATCGATAGAATAGGGCGGCTTAAATGACAAACATAGTTAAAAAGCAGTATCTCAGGACAAATACCCTTGTGTTCAGCAACGGAGAAAGGCGGTATACGCTGATCGGGCAAGAAACATGCCACCCTTGGATGAATAAGACAAACCAGCCATTACGATTATCAAAATAAAATGGTTGAACTTTGCGTAATCATACAAAGCACGTAAACCACCGCAACGATTAAGATCGATGTTACTTTCTGCGCAAACGCCCGAATCCCACACCAGACCGCGATTCGACGATATTTTTATGGAACTGGCCGTCAATCTGGCCCGACGGTCGCACTGCATCAAGGCGCAGGTTGGGGCGGTACTGGCCCGCGACACCCGGATTATTTCCATTGGCTATAACGGACCACCGGCGGGTACGCACAACTGCGATGAAGAATATCCGGGAGTCGGTTGCCCGCGTGACTCGAAGGGATCCTGCTCGTTGGCGCTCCATGCCGAACAAAACGCAATTTTATACGCGGCAAAAAACGGTTCCGAAATTGAAGGCGCAACGATCTATGTCACGCTGTCGCCTTGTATCGCCTGCGCGCGGATCATTTACAGCATGAAAATCGCCCGGGTGATCTATTTGCATTCGTACGCGGAATACAAAGGCATACCGTCCGACGAAGGCGTTGATTTCCTGCGTCGGTTTGGCGTTACGGTCGAACGGTATCAGCCGGGCGAAGGCGTTACGCTACTGGCAGAACCACCGTTGTCTAGTGCCGTCACGTCGCAGAAAACCGTTGGAACGCCGGAACGCGATTCGTCGATCCGATGAACATACTGGCGCATGGCTATCTATCGGACCGTAACGATGGGTTACTAATCGGTAATTTCATTGGTGATTTTATCAAGGGCGATCCCACTCACCCGCGTCATCGGCTTAGTCCCATCGAAATTGCGGGGGTCCGTCTGCACCGGGAAATCGATACGTTTACCGATACGCACCCCGACGTGGCAGCCGTGCGCGATCTCCTGCACCCGCGTTGTCACAAGTACGCGGGTGTTGCTGTCGATGTGTTTTTCGATCATTTCCTGGCGGTCCATTTTGAGGAATTGACAAATGAGCCATTGGCCCTTTTCACCGATTTTTTTTACGGATCGCTACAACGACTGTCGGTACGATTTCCGTCACCGGCGGTCCGTATGCTCGATGCAATGGTTCAGTACGACTGGATCATGCAGTACCAGACCCTGGCGGGCATCGACCGTTCGCTAAAGGGCATTGCCCGCCGGACCGCATTTCCCTCTGGATTGGATACCGCTATTATTGATTTAGAACGCTATTACAGTCAGATTGACAGACATTTCACGTATTTTTGGACTGCTTTAGTCGCGCATAGCCAACAAACGCGCATCGCCTTACTTGCTGACTTATGAACCGAACCGTCAAATTTTCCTCGCTTGCCGTCATTCTCGTTTTTCTCTGTGCTGCGATTGCGCAGATCAGCTGGAAAAACGCGGAACCCTGGCGACCTGACCAGCTCATGGAAACCGCTGACCTGGCGGCTATGATTTCAGGCACGGATGCCAGCAAGCCACTAATTATCAGCATAGGACCAGCGGCCACCATCAAAGAATCGGTAGGCGTGGGGCCTGCTCGCGAAGCGGAGAATCTGGCCAAGCTAGAACAGTTGTTGAGCAAGGAATCGAAAGACCGGGCAATTGTCATTTACTGTGGTTGCTGTCCGTTCAAGAACTGCCCAAACATTCGTCCGGCTTTTACCAAACTCAACGAAATGGGCTTCAAAAACCATAAGCTGCTGAACATCACCCAAAACCTAAAAGTCGATTGGCTCGACAAAGGCTATCCGGCTATCGACTGATCCGTACGCTGGCTGTTTAAGCGAGGGTATGATTTGGTTCGCTGATCAACGATCAGTGATTGACTGGTGTTTCCTGTAAGATGTTCCGGTGCGTTTGTCCGGGCAGTACGCGGTACACCGGAATATCGATCTTAAACTCTTTACACAAGCTTTTTAGTTTGCCGTCGATCTGCTCGTGCGTGTAACGTGACGAAAAATGCCCCAGGATTAAAGCGTCGAGGGTAAGTTCGGAAACCATTTTCAGCACATCTTCGAGGCTACTATGTTTATTATATCGGGTATCCGAGCTATCGATGTCGTTACGATCCAGAAAAGTCGCTTCGTGAATAAGAATTTGCGCGTTGTTCCATTTATCGAAATTCTCGACGGGGGTATCGCCTGAGTATGCCAGCAGATTCGTTCTGACCTCTTGGGTCATGGTCTCCCGGCCAATAGAACGCGCCAGCTGGACGATTTCCGATTGGGGCAACGCTAGGTATTCTTCCTTTAATTTGGCTTTTGTTTGATAAACCAGAAAGCCAAAGCTTTTGTGTTCGTTCGGCGCTGCTCGGACGTGGTTGTTTTTAACGGCCTGAACAAACGTATTTTTGTTGATCTGGACAGGTTCCTCTTCTTTCATCCCGCTCCAAACCGTTTGCTTTACGCGCCTGTCGAAGTTTTTGGAAAACTCTTCCAGCGCCCGAAACGAATTCGAATCGTTGGGGAAATAGATATGCGGAAAACCCTCGCGGGCGTTCAGTTGATTTAGTTGTAACAAACCGGTCAGATGATCCCGGTCGGCGTGGGAAATAAAGACATTTTCTATTTTTCTGGACTTTTGTAACAGCGAAGAAATCAGTCCGTCACCGGCGTCAAAGAGCAGTCCCAAGTCTTCGATGAAATACCAGGTTGCAAATAAGGCGGTAGAATAAGCTGTTATGTTTAGATTCATCCAGAGAGCAGTTGTGTTCGTCGCTTACCTTGCGCGACAGGTAGGCTGGGTCAGCGTATTGCACCCGTTATGACAAGCGAACGGCAGGAGAAAAGTTTGTGCCGTGCTTTATAGATTATCGTGTGGTTTTCGCCGTCTCAGGCAAGAACAGCTTATCAATATCAGCAGAAGCGTATGGATCATAGCATAAAGGATATAAGGCAGGCCGTAGACGAACTGAAACACCAACTTGTTTACTGCAAACGGTTAGGTAAATCGGCTTCCGACTCCTCGGCACGGGTCAGGCAGCAGCTACAAAAAACGAAACAGCGACAGGCTACAATTGACGAACAAATTTGTCAAACCAAGTCAACTTATGTCAGCTGGCAAGCCCGTTTGGATGGTCTGGCCGCCAGGTTGCATATAATTAAGAGCGAGTTGACGAAAACAACTCTTTACTAAAGAGACGGAATTACATTTAATGGCACTGCCTTCCGTTATCCATTGCCTTTAGTGCGGTATGAATGGTCAGGAACTATTAATTTTGCCTTATTATCCAGTATCTAGTTTTTCGGCTTATCGTTGCGAAGCCTGTTGCAACTGATTCATCAGAAGCGATGAACCGCCAATGAAAGCCTATAAACTACAAACTCAGTTCGTTTTGATTCCTGCCGTTGACGCTTTATTGAAAGACATCCGAAACAAGCGGATTGCTCCTGTTTACCTGATTCATGGTGATGAGCCTTATTACCTTGACCGTATTGCCGAAGAACTCGAAAAAGTAGCTATTCCGGTTGCCGAACGTGGGTTTAATCAATTTGTGCTTTTCGGAAAAGACACCGACGCCGGGGCGGTGCTGAACTACGCCCGACGCTATCCGTTTATGGCCGAACGCCAACTGGTGATCGTCAAGGAAGCGCAACAGATGGCCGGAATCGGGGACAAATCAACGCAAACGCTGTTCGAGGATTATGCGCTAAATCCGCTGCCCAGTACCATCTTAATGCTCTGCTACGTCAAGGAAGAAGGTAAATCGGGCCTCGACGAGCGTAAATCCTGGGTGAAAGCTTTTGGGTCGAAGGGTAAGTTACTCGGCGTTAAAAAGCTGTACGATAACAAGATACCGGACTGGGTGGGGGAGTACTGCCGCGAACAGGGCGCTAAGATCAGTCCCAAGGCCTGCCAGCTCCTGGCCGACCACATTGGCAACGATTTGAAACGACTGGCGGGTGAGATCGACAAAATACTGATCAACCTGCACGTTGGTGAAGAAATTTCGGCTGCGACCGTCGAACGACTGGTGGGTATCAGCAAAGAATACAACGTTTTTGAACTGCAAAAGGCGCTGACCCAGCGCGATGTGGTCAAGGCAAATCAGATTGTCGATTACTTCGCCCGCAACCCGAAAGATAACCCACTAGTGGTCATTCTGGCCCAGTTGTTTGGTTATTTTAGCAAAGTGCTGCTGGTGCAGTCGTCCAAAGACCAGACCGACAAAGGGCTGGCTCCGCTTTTGGGCGTTAATCCGTTCTTTTTGAAAGATTACCTCACTGCGGCCCGCACGTTCACGTTGCCAAAAGTCGCCGATATCATTCATGCCATTCGCCGGGCCGATGCGCAAAGTAAGGGAATCGATACGCCAACGATGAACGAAGGGGATATTCTTCGCGAACTGGTGTTTAGTATTCTGCATTAGACACTTGACTTTTTATTGCCAAAGCCGCTTTACTGACCCAGTAAAGCGGCTTTTTGCTGACTACGGAGTACCCGAAAACAAGCCAGCCATTTTTCGCCAAAAACAAATTTAAGCCAGTAAGCACCCGACGATGGGTGGAGAGTCATACCTTTTTGTTAATATTGCAACATAGTTGCATTAATAACCGTTTACTTGGTTAAGACGACAGAGAGCTGATGCGTGTTTTAAGGAAGCTTGGCTTGTTGGCTGGGTTGCTCATCAGCACAATTACGTCGGGATGGTCGCAGTCGGCAACCTGCCCGACGGTGTTGAGTGGGAAAATTATAGGAAAAGACAACCGGGAACCGCTGATGGGAGCCACCGTGTATGTTCGCGAACTGACGACGGGTGCCGTGGCTGATTCAACGGGTGGTTTTCGCCTGGAGAAGTTATGTCCAGGAAATTATACAATTGACTATCAGTTTGTTGGTTATAAATCGGTTACGCTTTCTGTAGTCGTTGGTACAGAGCCGTTGATTACGCAGCCAACAATTACGCTCGCTCCTGAAAACGAAACCTTGAAGGAGGTGGTCGTTACGGAACGTCGTTCGGAAGCGCAGCAGCTGCTTCAGGTGCAAACCGAGCTTTCGGGGAATGCCCTCGACGCATCGCGCGGACAATCGCTGGGGGAAAGTCTGAAAACGCTGCCCGGCTTATACTCCATTCAAACCGGACCGTCTATATCCAAGCCGGTTATTCACGGTTTGTACAGCAACCGAATTTTGACGCTCAACAACGGGGTTCGGCAGGAAGATCAGCAGTGGGGCAGCGAACACGCTCCGCAGATCGACCCATTTCTGGCGTCCCGGCTGACGGTGATCAAGGGTGCGGCCAGCATCCGGTACGGTTCTGATGCCATTGGCGGGGTAATTCTGGTCGAGCCTAAAGCGTTGCCCACAATCCCCGGTGTTGGTGGGGAGGTGAACGCGGTAGCTGGTACAAACGGTCGGCAGGGAACGATTTCAGGATTGGTTGAACAGGCATTCGGGAAAAAACTAACTGGCCTGAGCTGGCGGTTGCAGGGGACGCTCAAGCGCGTCGGGTACGCCAAAACACCGAATTACTACCTGGAAAACAGTAGTTACCACGAGAATAACCTATCGGGAACGATCAATTACACGCGTAAGCACGTGGGAGCCGAGGTGTTTTACAGTCAGTTTTATACGAAAGTTGGCTTATTTACCGGAGCGCAGGTCGGTAGCCTGACGGATTTTTATGCCGCTATCGCCCGGCCCGAACCGCTGAGCCAGCCCGGTTTTTCGTATGATCTGGGCCGACCGTATCAACAGGTTCAGCACGATTTGCTGAAAGTGCGGGCGTTTGTCCGGTCGGAGCGGTTCGGTACGGTAACGGCGGTTGTTGCCCGTCAGCAGAATGTTCGGCGCGAGTATGATATTCAGTCGTTTAGCCGCGTTACTGATCCTGAACTGTACCTGAAACTCGTTACGCAAACCGTTGATCTGACGTGGGAGCACCAACCCGTTAAAACTGCAAACGGTGGTCAGTGGTCGGGAACGGTCGGCTTTAACGGGATTACGCAGGGAAACGTCCGAAGGTATCTGTTTTTGATTCCGAACTACCGCAACTACGGGGCAGGTTTGTTTGCCATTGAGCGGTACGCCCGCGACCGCTGGACGGTAGAAGGCGGCATTCGATACGATTACCGTTGGCTACGGGCATTTTTTCTGGACGAGCGAACGAACCTGACCACGGCGCGTACCCGCGATTGGCGTAACCTGACCGGTTCGTTGGGTACTACCTATCAGATGAGCCAGAATCTAACCCTGTCGGGTAATCTGAGTACGGCCTGGCGCGCCCCCACGGTCAGCGATCTGTATTCCGATGGGCTGCACCAGAGCGCCGTGGCTTATGAGCGGGGCAATCCGAATTTGAATCCGGAACAGGCGTATAATCTGACGGTTTCGGTTGAATACACGGGTAAACGGTTGTATGCGGACTTGGGGCTGTACAACAACTGGATCAACAATTACATTTATCTGAAACCCGACTCGGTACCCATCGTCCGGCAGCGGGGGGCTTTCCCGGCGTATTCGTACAGCCAGGTGCGGGCAACCTTTCGGGGTGTTGATGCAACCATTCGCTATAAGTTGACCGATCAGCTGACGTTTACGTCCAAAACGTCACTGCTGTTCGCTTACGATCACACGAACGACGATTACCTGGTTTATATTCCGGCGAACCACACTGATAACGGGTTACGCTACGATTTTGCTACCGATAAGCAGCGACGCATTGCGGACGTGTATGTCAGTCTGAGCAGCCAATACGTAGCCCGGCAAAATCGGGTGCCGACGGTTACGCAGCGGCAGGAAAACGGGCAGATCATTTTTACCGGCGATTTTGCTCCCCCGCCACCCGCTTATTCACTGGTGGGTGCAGAAGTTGGTTTCGCCTGGAGGTTGGGGACGCGACCCATGACCATTATCGTTACCGGAACCAATTTGCTGAACCGCGCTTACCGGGACTACCTCGACCGGTTCCGTTATTTCGCGGATGAGCCCGGACGCAACATCATGCTGAAAGTAAAACTACCTCTGTCGTTTGATCGGCGTAGTTGACTTCGTCTTTGCTAATTTTTTGTTTCACTATAACCTGACGTACTTTATGCAATTAATGAGAAAAGCCCTGTGGATGGTGTTGCCCGTTATGCTGTTGGCCGGAGCCTGTAAAAAAGACGAAGAAAACGTAGCCCCAACGGACGACAACGAAGCGATTACAACGGCGACGCTGACGTTGACGAACAAAGCGAACGCGAGTGATGTCGTCACCGCTACCGTCGAAAACCTGAATACTACCGCCGATTTCAGCAAAGCAACGTTGAATTTAAAGGCAAACACGACCTACTCGGGCGTAGTAACCCTGCTCGATAAAACCAAGACGCCGACGCTCGATGCTACGGAAGAGATAAAAGAAAAGGCTAACGAGCACTTGTTCGTATACACGTACACGGCAACGACTGGCGCGGCTTCGTCACTGGCTGTTACCATCACCGACAAGGATAGTAACCCGGCACCGGGGCCTTACCCAATCGGGCTAACAACGGACATGAAAACGGGCGCTGCCGGGACGGGAAAATTAAAGGTTGTATTGCGTCACCAGCCAAATACCAAGAACGGTACGGCTACACCTGGCTCCTCAGACCTCGACACTGATTTTTCGGTTGTCGTTCAGTAATAGCGCACTGTCGTAAAACTGCCCCAACCGGACGACTCATACATAATGTCGTCCGGTTGGGGCAATTAGGTTTATCAGGAAAGAGGCTGCGGGGGTGGCGTACCCGCTGGTCTGGACCGGTCTTCGGGAAAACCTGTCGGTAAGCCAAATCGAGTACCGGTTTGTAAAACAACGTGCGTATAAAACAAAGGAGAGTGCGTTTTAACAGCGTTGTGAAGGCCAAACGCATCGCCCGCAATCAGGCGCATCCAGATTCCTTTATCAGTGAAGATGGGTAGTTCGTGGGGGTGATAATTGTCGAAAGTAGGGGTACTTTCTTCATCGGCTTCGGGTAGAGCCACCCAAGTTTGGCCAGCCAGCATAGCCGGGTCTTCGAACCGCTCCGAATGCGCAATACCGCTGCCCGCCGTCATCCAGTTTACTTCGCCGGGGCGGATTAGCTGCTGAACTCCCAGGCTGTCACGGTGGGTAACCTGCCCATCAAACAGATAACTAACGGTTGACAGGCCAATGTACGAATGCGGCAACACATCCATGTTCGTTATCTGGTTCGGATCAATAGAAACGGGGCCACCGTGATCCATAAAAATGAACGGGCCAAGCATCCGTCGCAACTGATAGGGCAGAATGCGCTTTACCGTAAATCCATTGCCCAGCGAAGCCGGACGCACGTCAATAACCAGGTCTAACATAGCCGAAATTGGAATGGATCATCTCAAAAATGCGGAATCGCTTTTACAACAAGCAAGCGTTTGTCAGAAAGCGTACTGCTGAGTTACTTACGCCGTTTACGCGTCAATTTCGCCCATTTACGTTAAATCTTGTCGATGAAAATTTACGGGTAGTTATAAAACATAGCGCGTAACGAAGCCGTTAGCTAAGTGTAAAAGAGAATTTTTTAAAGCTTGGCTCGTATTGAAGTCCGGCTTTTTTGTCTTTTGAACGATAGCTTTGTCGGTACCATAAAGCCGTTGATGGCTGCAAAAAGCTAGCCTGGCCAGTAACACGTTGAATCAGTCCCAGAATCGCAAAATAATTCACATTGACATGGATGCCTTTTACGCATCCGTCGAGCAACGGGACAATGAACATCTTCGGGGAAAGCCCGTTGCGGTAGGGGGCTCCCGGCAGCGTGGTGTTGTAGCCGCTGCCAGTTATGAAGCGCGTCAATTCGGGGTTCGCTCGGCAATGGCGTCGTCCATCGCGATTCGAAAATGCCCCGATCTTATTTTTGTAAAACCTCGCTTTGACGTGTATAAAGCCGTGTCGGCGCAGATACGGGGTATTTTTGCCCAGTACACCCCGCTTATTGAACCGCTCTCACTCGATGAAGCGTATCTGGACGTAACCAACAACCTAGTCAATAATCCGTCCGCTACCCGAATTGCCCAGGCTATCAAAGAGCAGATCCGACAAGAGACGGGGCTGACCGCTTCGGCTGGTGTGTCGTACAACAAATTTCTGGCTAAGCTGGCATCGGATTACCGCAAGCCCGATGGCTTATTTGTTATCAGACCCACTGAGGGCGCAGCCTTTGTGGAAGGATTGGCTGTTGGGCAGTTTCACGGGGTTGGCCGGGTTACCGCAGCAAAAATGAATCAGTTGGGTATTTTCACCGGCGCGGATTTGCGCCAGAAAAGCGAAGCTTTTTTGACCCAGCACTTCGGTAAAGTTGGTCATCATTACTATTCCATTGCCAACGCAGTCGATCACCGCCCGGTAACGCCTGACCGGGTACGAAAATCAGTGGGTTCCGAGACAACGTTCGAGCAGGATCTCACCGATGCTCCCGACCTGCAAAATTCCCTCGAACCACTACTGGACAGTGTATGGAGCTATTGCCAGCGGACGAATGTGTTGGGGCGAACGGTGACGCTGAAAGTCAAGTACGCCGATTTTCAACAAATTACCCGCAGCCGTACCACGCCTAGCCTGATTACGGATCGCACGCTGCTCAAACAGGTGAGTAATGAATTGCTAACCTCTTTGCTTCCCGTGCAAAAGGGTGTACGGTTGCTAGGTATAGCGCTGTCAAGCCTACAGGACTGGTCGACAGCCAGGAATGGGCAATTATCGCTGGATCTGTGAGCAAAGCACGACAGAACGCAGTTACTCTTTGGGTGGTATAAACCGATTAATAAGTAGCTATTTTGTCTATAAGTTTTTATATAGTTCCAATTAATAAGATTTTGTTAACTTATTATTCCTGTAAGGTAACTCACGCTAAATTAGATTTAGCTTTACAGTACTAACGTTAATTGCTATGCATTACGCAGGGTTTATCATTGAAGAAAAGGCTATACCGACGTGTGTTTTTCACGAAGACAGCTATGAACAGGTAGGAACAAGTGTTGCTTACTCGATCAATAACACGCGCACCGGGCTGACCTACGGGCTTAAGCACAGTCTGGAGTCGGCAAAAAAAGCCATCGATAAAAATGGTGCTCGATGGCTTTCTGAATTACCGTCTCATCAGATGGATCAGGAGGCTCCGGTCGTCGCTTAGACGAACTGGTTATCGACCGTCTTTGTCGTCGTTACTAATCTTCTTTCCTTTTTTACCGCCACCCGTGTTCATTTGGCCAAACCGCCATTCGAACGTCAACCGTACGGAACGGCGAAAGAATGCGTAATTGGTTTGCGACTCAAACGTTGGCGCTGATTGCCGGTTTGTCTGGTACACGCGCTGGTAAAATGGATTGTTGAGTCCCAGGGTCAGGCTAGCCTGTTTGTTCATAAACTCCCGTTTGGCCGAGATACTGTGCCAGTAGAAGCCTGTGTATTGCCCCTGTAAGCTGATCCAGCCCGAGTTGAAATTACCGTTTGCCTGAATCGTGTAATTATTGGGCAGTTTGTAGCTAGTATTCAGATTGGTACTCCATACAATACCACTATTCCCCTGATTCAAAGCCGGGCTGCGCAGATCCACGTAGCGTAGATCGACACCTCCGTTGAGGCTCCAGTTTTTTGTCGGCTGGCTTGTTATGTTCGTGTTGAGGCCATACGCCTTACGCTGGGCAATGTTCTGAGGGGTCGTGAGGGAGGTCCCCGAAGCATCGACCGTTGCCAGGTATTCGATGGCATTGTTTGTAAATCGCCAGTATAAGGCCGTGTTTAACGAGAGTCCTTTTTTGGTGCTGACGTTATAGGACAGCTCCGTGGCGTGGCTCAGTTCGGGATCTAAGTAAGGGTTACCAGTCTGAATATTTTTAGGGTCGCTCTGGTTCAGCCAGGGGTTTAGATACCACACCATAGGGCGTTGTATCCGCTGCGTGTAGCTAACCTTGATCGTCTGGCCCTTGATGCCTTTGGACAAGGTGATGCTGGGAATCAGATTGTTGTACTGACTGACCAGCTTTGTTTTTGTCGTAACAAAATCACCCTGAATAGCAGTATGTTCAAACCGCGCTCCGGCGTTAAGACTCCATTTGCGTTTTGTGTCGAGCCGTAATGACGTATACCCGGAGTAAACCTTTTGGACGTAGTTGAACTCATTTGTTTGAGTCGAGTCCAGTACCAGCTCGCCCAAGCCATCCAGCGACTGGGTCACGCGGTATTCGCTGCCAATATCCCGCAGAATACCCTTGAGACCTGCTTCCAGTTTAATTGTCGTGGTATCCCGGCGTCCGTTTATGGTGAATGGATGCGTGTAATCCGTCTGGAATGTGTATTCTTTGTTGCGACTGTAATTGGTACTGTGTTGACGGTAAATAAGCTGCTCGGCGGTATTATACCGGTCGGTGTCGTAAAAGTAGTTATCGGGCATGCGGCTGAACTGCGTCAGAATCGAAAATTCCTGTCCCGTCTTTTTAAACGTTTTAGTATAGCCCAGATCGAGTTGGCCATTGCCGTACGGGTTGCTGAATCGAATGTCGTTGCGAAACGCTTGCAATTCCTCACCCGACGGGTTGGTCAGCCGGTTGAACACGGTGCTATTGTTTGGATAGTACCCACCCCAGACGTTGGCCGAAAAGTTGATGTGATTGGTTGAATCGGGGTCATACTCGGCGCTCATTTCCCCGTAGCCACCGGTGCCTGTATTGTCAGCGCTATTTTGTTGGGTCAAAATAGAAACGGGCTGGCGACTGCCGTCACTGGCTGTTGTAAAGCCGGTGCGAGTCGACTCGATTTGCCGCTGATTGCGAAACTGGTAACCATTTGCCGAGAGCGAAAAGCCAAATTTTTTCTTTCTTAGGTTCAGACTGGTACCGATTCCCCGGTTTAGATTGCCTGCCGTGGCATTAGCCGAACCGTTGAAGCCTTGAAGTGCTTTTTTGGTGATGATATTGATAATGCCTGCGGACCCTTCGGCATCGTATTTAGCCCCTGGGCTGGTTATAACTTCAATAGATTTGATGGTATTGGCGGGCATCTGGCGCAGGGCATCGGCGAGGTTACGGGCCATCATGGCCGAAGGCTTCCCGTTGATCAGCACTTTGATATTACCGTTGCCACGCATCTGCACATTACCATCGAGGTCAACGCTTAACGTGGGCACTTTACGCAGCACGTCCGCAGCTGTACCGCCAGCGTTCGAAATGTCTTTTTCGGCGTTGTACACCAGCCGGTCGCCTTTGTCCTCCACCAGCGCCTTCTGACCGGCTACGGTTACTTCGCTTAATGTTTTCCCTTCGGCAATCATTCGGATCGAGCCAACGTGCAGGATTGGCTGGGCGTCGGTAAGCGTTACGGCCAGCGGTTTTGAACGGTAGCCAACAAACGACAGCATAAGGGTGTATCGGCCTAACGGTAAATTTGGTAAAACAAACGCGCCAGCGCCGTCTGTGGTGGTGCCCGTAACGAGTTTGGTACCATCCATTAACGCTACGGTAGCGAAAGGAACAGGTTTTGTGGTGCTGGAGTCGGTAAGCGATCCGGTCAGCTTACCTGGGTTAGACACTTGCGCCAGGGCACTAGTCAGCCAGGCACCCAGCAAGAGCAGCGTGAGAAGGTGTTTCATCGATATGGTTGAAGGAAGTTGTTTGGACAGGTGGAAGATACCTGAAGCGTCAGTGTTTGTTAGAAGCGTTTAACGTGCCCCGGTAGCACGCTTATTCGCTCGTTGAACCAAAGAGGTCAGCTAGTAGTGGTGTGTTGCATCGTTGGTGAAAATAATTTTGAATGCTGTCGCCCGTAAAACCTACTTTCAGGAATGAAGACGATCCAGTCATCGAATCATTACAAATAGTCCAGTCTTTTGTCTAGAAAAATGTAAAAAGGCTGGGACTGCTAAAAGAAGCGATGCTAAGAAATTAAATAATTTATATTAGCTGGTATGTCGCAAATACCTAAGTATATTTGCTTAGGTTGTTTTAGCGAAAAATAAATTATTGGTTGCGTTCTGTATGAAGTCTATTGTAATGATGTTGTCGGTATTCGGGCTGTTATCGATGTCCGGCCTGTTTTTGAAGGAATGCATTCAGACACCTTTGGGAACACTATGCCGGGTCAAGACGGGTTTAGCCGCAATGGCTTACGGAACCCTGGCCGTGCTTATGATATGGGGTTTGTTAAATTATTCTATCGAATGAAAGTGACTCCTTAATCTGGTGACACGCTTGAAAGCAAAGCGGTCATAGATGCTGGTTATCAGGTTATATAGCTCGTGTAGAAAATCCAGCAAAGCGTTTCTGTCGTATATGTAGTCAATTATGGCTTCCGCTTCTCCACAACTGAAGCCCGCCATTACTACTATCAAGACCCGGTCTGCACGTATTGCGCAGGCCGGGTTTTTCTGCTTTAAAGCGGTAGTGTGTCCATTGGATGAAGTACTGCAACGGGCTGTGGTCTGGTTTTGGACGCGTTGATGAGCTAGCCGAGGAATGATTGCCGTCATTTAATGGTTAACCCTGTGCATGCCGCTTCTGGAGCCATTTTAGGCCGATTAGCTAACCCTACACACGTATGATCCATTTCGACACCCTTGCTCTCCGTGCTACGCACCAACCTGATCCAACGACCGGAGCCGTCATACCACCCATTTACCTGTCTACCACGTTTGCCCGCGATGAAGCCAACGAATTACCGGCTGACTTCATATACACACGTCCTAACAATCCTACCCGTGAAGCATTGGAGAAAGCACTGGCCGCGCTTGAAGGGGGGGCGGTTGCTATGGCCTTCGGATCGGGACAGGCCGCTACCATGACGCTGTTTCAGGCGTTGCGGCCGGGTGATCACGTCTTACTATCTGCTGATTCCTATTACGGTACGCCCGCCCTCCTCGAACAGGTATTTCATCCGTGGGGGCTGACGTATACACGCGTCGATATGAGTGATCTTGATGCGGTGCAGCAGTCGATTCACGAAAATACCCGTGTCGTCTGGTGTGAAACGCCTTCGAACCCTATGTTGTCGATTACCGACCTGCTGACCGTAAGTCGGCTGGCTCACGAAGCCGGAGCCATTTGCGTTTGTGATAATACCTGGGCGACGCCCGCTCTGCAACGCCCTTTCGACTTCAATTGCGATGTGGTTATGCACTCGACCACCAAATACCTCAGTGGTCATAGCGATGTGTTGGGAGGAGCGCTGATTTTTAAGCATGACAATGCATTTGCCCAGCGTGTTCGTATGTTGCAGGGTTTGTCGGGGGCGGTACCGTCGCCGTTTGACTGCTGGCTGATTAGTCGGGGCATTAAAACGCTTGGCGTCCGGATTCGGGCGCAAACGGCTACAGCACAAGCTATAGCTGATTTTCTGGATGGGCATCCTGCGGTCGAGCAAGTACACTACCCCGGCTTGGCCAACCACCCCGACCGTGCCTTGATTCATCAGCAAATGAACGCGCCGGGGGCTATGCTGTCCGTCCAGGTCAAGGGAGAAGCCGCCGAAGCCCTGCGATTCATCGGTAAGCTAAAACTGTTCACAAGGGCCACGAGCTTGGGAGGGGTGGAGAGCCTGATCGAGCACCGCGCCAGTGTTGAGGGCCCCAATTCCGCAACACCACAGAATCTGTTGCGAATCTCCATTGGCCTGGAACACGCTGAAGATCTAATTGGCGACCTGGCTCAAGCGTTACGCTAAGGCTTTTTCGGTACGTGCTGGCGCCAATGCCTTTCCCCAGGCATTGGCGTTTGTTTGTCTGGCGGGTAGCTGGGTCGATACCGTTGCAGGGTATAATAGGTAGACGAGTCAGGAATTTTGACTGGCATATTGTCCAGGGTGGCCCGGACCACATTATCGGGGTCAGTAGGCTGTCGGTAAAACGAGTTGGCCGGTAGTAGCGTCGGCATTGCCCGCTGAGTATCGGGCAGGGAGTCGCGCCGGATGGTTGTGGCGGGGAGCTGGGCGTAGGCAAAGCCGGTAGCCAGCAGCATGAGTAGCAGGGATTTCATCGTGTCAGTTCGGTTAAACCGGGTGAATTTACACAAAGACCCTTTTTGGGACTTATGCGTTGCAAAACCTGTGCTGAAACTAAACCCTAATCACGGTGGTTTCTCAACCATACGAAGCAACCTACCCCAATGAAAATCGCTTTGATTTCTACCTCCTCGCGTAAAAACAGTAACTCACTGCGTTTCATCAATTACGTTCGGCAACTGCTGACGGCAGATGAACAGCACGAGGTGTCAATCGTTACGTTTGAGCAGTACGATATTCCCTATGTTGGACAAGGATCCGTTAAGCCGGAGACGCTCACGCCTTTTCAGCACGAACTGATCGACGCCTGGGAGTCGGCGGACCTGGTGATCTTTGCCATGCCCGAATACAACTGGACGGCTCCGCCACAAGCCACCAATACGATTCATCAATTAGGCGGACCGGCCTACAAGCACCTGTTCGATAACAAGGTTTTTGCTATGGTCGGCGTTTCTAATGGTCGGGGTGGCCGGCAACCTGCGCTGGACATGACAACGGTGGTGAACAAGATTATTAGCTTTACCAACAGCTACTCAATCGTTTCACCAAAGTTATACGAATCGCACGAAACCGATAAGAACCTGGATGAGAACGGCAACTTCGTCGGGCATGACGTGTACGAACGGACCGCGAAAGCGTTTGTTGACTATACCCTTCAGGTCGCCCAACGCTGGATCGGTAGCGAACAGTTAACGGAACGGTAAGGGCTGGGCTAGCATGGCCAGCCTGGTTTTAGGAGAGCCTCACCCATGAACAACAGCGCGTTGTTTGTCGGTGAGGCTTTTCAGTGTTATTGGGTATCAGAACGGGCGATCATCCGTTGCTTTAAGGCATTGATCAACTCAACAAACGGTTGAACACTGCGCAGCGATCGCTGGTATTCGTATTCAGAAAGTACGCGTTGCCGCATATCGGCTGCAGATTTGCTTACTTCCCGATCAAGGCTGGTTTTTAGGCCACGGTTTACAATGCTGATGCTGGCGATCCGGTACTTAAACAAGCCATTTTTTACTTGTATCTCAACCGGTACTTCGTAATAAGCCTGCGCTCGTGAATTGGGAACTTCTGTTTGGCTGTTGGTTATAGGAATGAACAACCTTCCTTTTCCCGTAACCAGTCCTTTGGCCTGGTCTGCGGATTTAATGACCTGATTATCTTTTGGAAATAGATTTTGTAGCGATGACCTGGCCCGCAGATACAATTGATCAGCCATAACGCCCGGAACCTCAACCATACCTCGATATACAATGCCTCCCGATGCGGAATCAAGCTCAAAGGGCATATCGGCCAATGAGTATGTTCGCTTTTGGGAATAGCCATGCCCTGCCAACAGGCAGAACGCTACAAATAACCATTTCTTCATCTGAACGTTTCTTAGGTTTGTATTTAGCCATAAAGAAAGGGCTAAATTGGGCGCAGGCCAATAGTCAGTACGCAATCGGCTGAAAAAGTTGATTATAGGGTTGAATGATACGGACTTGCAAGCCGACCTCAAGCTGCGGGTTTTTATCCCTGAATGGATCAAAGCGGAAAGGCTATCGGTTAAACCAATCGACGGTTGTACGAATCGTAACGCTTAGGCAGCCAATGGTGGCCAGCAGATTCACACCAGGCATAAACGCTATAGGTACCGCAATCTGCATGGTGTCTTCCTGGGCGTCGGTCAATAGCCCACACATCAGTATGAATAGCATTGGAAGGAAATAGCACGTAAAAAAGAGTATAAACATAGTAGTAGGTGTGTTTGTAAAGCCCCAATCAGAAAACAACGGCGGTATTCCAGAGACAATGGTACAGGCTTATTCGGGCTACACAGTAGTTATAAAATCATCAAAAATTGTATTCGCTTACGCCAAGAAGCTGTTTTACTTATGACTACCAAAAGGTAGGTAAGTCATTAAGTGCGGTTATTGAATCTATAGAATTTGAGGAAAGTGAGTCGCCACTCCACCCGATAAGCGACGGGCATACACCATTAATGCGCTCCATGATCAGCTGTAAAAGGTAGTTTCTAAAAGCGAACGAGCTTCCTTGTAGCGTGTTCGATTTTCCGTAATTATGCTACCTTTACGACAATTGTATGCAAGCATACTATCGCTATGGAAACGACGTATCAGTCTTTGTCTCTTACCGCTGCTGACGGTATCATGACGGTTACTTTGTTAGGTCCCGGAAAAGGCAATGCGATGGGCCCCGAGTTTTGAGAGGAGTTTCCCAAAGCAATGGATGCCATCAACGGCATGGCCGACATTCGTTGCGTTATTGTTCGGGGTAGTGGCGACCATTACAGCTATGGTTTAAATCTGCCCCACATGATACCAAGACTGGCAGCCATGACAACGGGTGCGGTAGTGGCTCACCAGCGTAGCGAGCTAATGGCGCAGATCCGCCACATGCAGTCCGGTTTTCAGAAGATGCACGAATCGCCCAAACCCGTTATTGCGGCTGTACACGGTTGGTGCATCGGGGGAGGGGTTAACATGATTGCGGCTGCTGATATTCGACTTTGTTCCCGCGAAGCCAGGTTTAGTCTGCGCGAAACCAAACTGGCGATCACACCCGATATTGGTGGGTTACAGTTTCTGCCTCCTATCATCGGGCAGGGGTTTACGCGAGAAATGGCGTTTACGGGGGCTGACTATGATGCCGCTTTTGCCGAGCGTATTGGTTTGGTCAATCACGTGTATGATACGCCCGACGCGCTTTTTCAGGCGGCTAATCAGCTAGCCCGGCAGATTGCCGATAATCCGGCGACGGCCGTGCAGGGAGCCAAGCGTGTACTTAATTATAGCCTGAACAAATCCATCGAAGACGGGCTGCAATACGTTGCCGTCTGGAATTCATCACAGCTGCAATCCGATGATTTCAGCGAAGCTATTCAGGCTACGATGGAAAAACGCAAGGCGGAGTTTAACAAGAAAACAAACCGGGGCTACTAACGAGTGACTCGTTCACTGAAATGCTCTTTCACTTAGCTGATATGAACACAACAGGAATGCTCCGCGATGGAGCCATGCAGGGAAAAACCATTATTGTGACGGGTGGCGGAACCGGGCTCGGTAAGTCCATAAGCCGGTATTTATTACAGTTAGGAGCCTCGGTTACCATCTGTAGCCGTCGGCAAGCTGTTCTCGACGAGACCGCGCAGGAGCTGATGAACGAAACGAACGGTCAAGTCCTGGCTGTAGCCTGCGACGTGCGCAAACCGGCAGAGATTGAACACGTAATCGAACGGACTATCGAGAAATTTGGTCGAATCGACGGGCTTCTGAACAACTCAGCTGGTAACTTTATCAGCCCTACCGAACGCTTGTCCTACAAAGCATTTGATACGATTGTTGATATCGTGCTTCGGGGTACGTATTATTTCACCCTGGCGGTGGGCAAATACTGGATCGATAACAAAATACCGGGTACCGTGCTGAACATCGCGACTACCTACGCGACAACTGGTTCAGGCTACGTCGTTCCCTCGGCGGTAGCGAAAGGGGGCGCCTTGATTATGACCAAATCGCTGGCTGCTGAATGGGGGAAGTACGGTATTCGGCTTAACGCCATTGCTCCGGGGCCATTCCCGACCAAAGGGGCGTGGGACCGGTTGTTTCCCGAACCCTTAGCCAGTATCATGGATCCGACGAGCCGTATCCCACTAAAACGGGTTGGCGAACACGGCGAATTAGCCAATCTGGCGGCTTACTTACTGTCGGATTATTCGGGCTACGTCACCGGCGAAACCATTACCATTGATGGGGGGGAAGTGCTGGCTGCCGGTGAGTTTAACCACCTAGAGCAAGTGACCAACGAGCAGTGGGACATGATCGAACAAAGCATTAAGCAGGCTAATCGCGCCAGTAAGCAAGAAGGTCAGGGCTAATTTTTCTGTCCATTGCCTGAAGCACTTTTCCGACTATAGGGCTTTCTCGTAGGCCAGGAATCGTAATCCTGGCCGAAAGCTTAAGGTGATTTCACCAGCGTACCGGTAGCCTAATTTGGGAAATAACTTTTGGGTTACCTGATTTTCGGAGTTTGTATCAATTCGCAGAAAACTAACGGAGCGTTCCTTTGCAATCTGTTCGGCCTGAGCCAGTAAAGCGGCTGCCACCCCCTGACCGCGAAAAGCGGGATCAACGGCGAGACGATGCGTGACAATGGCGCGCTGGCTGAGGTCGAAACCGACCTGTGCGTATTCGGGCTCCTGGTCTTCGGTTAGGGCGGCTACGCCAGCCAGTTGGCCATCCACGTCAGCAACCCACAATTGCTCCTTGCTGATGTCTTCACGAAAAACGGTTACGTTGGGGTAATGGTCGTCCCACTGCAAATTGCCCGCTTCGCGCATGAGTGGAATTACCTTTTTTAAAAGCGTTAATAAAGCCGGAAGATCGGCAGGGGTGGCAAGTCGGATGGTCATTCGGAATGATGGCTACTTTCGGGTGAGTTAAACCTGTTAACTCGTTGCTATTACTTTTCGTCTTTTAACATCTCTACGACCAGCGTCAATTCATTCACGGTGGTTTCCGGGTCGCCGGAGTAGCCAATCTGGCGGTAGCGTACACGACCTTTCGGATCAATAACGACCTTGGTTGGAATACCCTGCACTTTGTACGCCCGCGACACGCGCTGACTAGCGTCAATCGGTACCGTAAAGCCGTAAGAACCATACGGTTGCCGGTTCATAAAGTTGTGTACCCGCTGTAAAGGACCGCCTTCACGGGTATTGACAAACAAAAACTGCACCTTGGAGTCATTCTCAAACTTCGATTGCGCCTGTTTCATAGCCGGGAACGATGCGATGCAAGGACCACACCAGGTTGCCCAGAAATCCAGTACGATCACCTTGCCGCGCAGCGAAGCCGACGAAATGGTCCGACCCTGCAAATCGGTCATCGAGAAAGCGGGGGCGGGCTCGTTGATAAGGATGTCCCGGAGTTCGTCCGTCTGATCGGCCCGTAGGTCGGCTTCCAGTTCGGTCAGGTACGTATCGGCTTTGGCGACTGTGTTGCCGGATTGTTTAGCGTACCAGTCCCGAAAAACGGTTTTCAGCCGGGGGGTAGCTTTCCCAACCCGGATAGCGGATTCGGTTAGCGCCTGAGCATCAGCGGCATGGTTAGCCTGAAGCGCGCATAGGAAATACCGTTCGTTGAGCCGTGGGTCGCTGTCTTCTATGGCATTCGGATTGATAACGTCCTGATAGGCTGTGTACGCTTCGGCGTATTTACCCTGCTGCTCCAGTACGCGGGCGTAGGTATTCATCAACTGCCGTTGCCGGTCGTCACCGTTGCCAGATTTCGGCTGTGTTTTCTGGATCATCATGGCCCGCTTGATCAACTGCTCGGCTTCCGGCAGGGATCGCCGTTCGTCGGCTAGTTGGAAGGCCATTGTGTTCAGCATCAGTACGTCGGTATGCGCTACGGGTTGCTGCTCGACAAAAGCGACCAAACCGCGGATATCGTTGTTTTTGAAGTAACCGTCCGTCATCATAACGGTTAGCGGAGGCAGGTAGGATGCGTTCGGAAATTCCTTCTGATAAGTCTGGTATGCCAGTTTTTTGCGAGTCCAATCCGTTTCATTTCGAACTGCGGTGGCCCGATCTCGTTGTACAAGTGATCCGGCGGGATCGAGCGATTTCATGCGTTCGCGCAGGGCGTTGGCTTTGGGGAAGTCGCCCATGTTTTCGTATAGCTGAGCGCCCGCTGTTAGCTCTGCCGCCGTAGGAGCCGGTCGGGATGCCAGATACGTTTCGATACCCAGCTTTACTTTCGGGCCGTAACCGGGTTTTTTCTGCTTGATTTGGGAGGCCAGATAATCCGACCAGTACATCGGATAAAGGGTAGGGTTGGCCTGAAACTCCTGCGCGTACAACGAAACCACCCGGTTCTGATCAGGACGACTACCCAGTTCGTACAGAAAATGACTACGGGTAAAAACCGACGATTGTCCCGCGATAGCGTGCGGAACGGTCTGACCCGTGGCGTCGTAAACCGGAATCACGTACAACTGGCCCTTGTTCAGGTCGATGCGTTGAGGTTGTTTGCTATTGCGAAAGGCCAGCATCGCGCCCGTTACCCCTTTCAACGGAATCAGTACCTGCCCAACAAACACATTGCCCTGCCGCGTAAGCGCAGCGGTTGTCGGACGACTCAGGTGCATGGCTGTTGGTGCGCCATAATACACAAACCGTCCTTCGAGTGTGCTGTCCGTCGCCAGCGGGGTGGCCTGTGGCGTATAGGTAAAGGAAACGGTTTGACCAACCTGCGGCTTTTCGGGCGAGAAACGAAACTGAGCCAGCACCGATGCCTGCGTGGCTACGAGTAAAAGAAAAAAACTACTAATACATTTCATAACGTAAAAAGGAAAGGCGTTGCAAGTTATACGATTACTGGCTCTTCTTTTTTGACCGGTTTGGATACCGCCAGTAAGCTGACGAAGGTAAATAACCCATTGAGCAGTAAACGCTCGAACCCAAACTGATAGCCGCCAAACCAGGCCGCTGAATTTTCATTGACAATGTACGTGAATACGGGTGAAGCCAGGCAAATGAACGGTACAAAACGATCAATAACCGGGCGTTTGCTGAAAATACCGAACGCATACAAGCCAAGCAGTGGCCCGTACGTATAACCCGCAATATCGAATACAGCGGTGATTACTTCTTTGCTGTTTAGTTGGCGGAAAACAATAATGACAACGTAAAAAAGCAGTGAAAAGCCGATGTGGACAATGTGCTTAATCCGGGAACGGTCGGACTCCGACCGTTTCTCAACGTTCATAAAATCAACGCAGAACGAGGTTGTAAGGGCCGTCAGGGCGGAGTCGGCACTGGCGTAGGTAGCCGCCGTGATCCCAAGTAGGAACGTAATTGCAACCACTAAACCAAGATGATTCAGGGCCAGCAACGGGTATAAATCGTCGGTACGGGCTGGAATCGCGATGCCTTCTTTCTGCGCATACTGATACAGTAAAACCCCTAAACTAAGGAATAGAAAATTAACGATCACGAGCGTAACGGTAAACCAGAACATGTTCTTCTGGGCTTCCCCGATGTTTTTGCACGTCAGGTTTTTCTGCATCAAATCCTGATCCAGACCCGTCATCACGATGGCGATAAAGGCACCCGAAATAAATTGTTTGAAGAAGTTTTTGGAATCATTGCCTTCCCAGTAAAAAACCTGCGACATCGGGCTGTCACTGACCGTTTTTATCAGGCCACCGAAGGATAAGTTCAGTTCTTTAGAAATCAGAAAAATCGTCAGGATAACGGCGGTGATTAAGAATAACGTTTGAAGCGTGTCCGTGACAATAATCGTTTTAACGCCACCTTTGAACGTGTATATCCAGATCAGACCAATGGTGATCAGCACGGAGACCTCAAATGGAACGCCCAGCGGACTGAACAAGGCGATTTGCAACACCCCAGCGGCAACGTAAAGCCGGACGGCAGAACCCACCGTTCGGGATAGCAGAAAAAAGCCTGCTCCAGTCTTGTACGACCAGAAGCCAAAGCGCTTTTCGAGGTAGCCGTAAATAGAGATCAGGTTTAATCGGTAGTAGAGCGGCATGAGTACCGAGCCGATGACGAAGTAGCCGATGATGTATCCGAGTACAACCTGAAAATACGAAAAGCCGATTTTACCCACGGCTCCCGGTACCGATATAAACGTAACACCTGACAGCGAAGTGCCAATCATGCCGAACGCAACCAGCCACCAGGGCGACTGCCGGTTGGCGGTAAAAAAGGTGTTGGTATCAGCTCCCCTGGCAGTATAGAAGGATACCGCGATCAACATGCCGAAATAGGCAATCAAAATCACTAAAGCAACGGTGGTATTCATGCAGCGAAAAGCACTTTTTTATAAACTGAGGTTGTCTAAGGTACGATAAGGCTGGTAAAATGGCTTGTTGTTGTGCAATTTATCCATCAGCGCTAACAAGCAACCGATTGAACGTTGAAAGTAGCCGATAAGCACATTACCGAGTTTGTATTGGCGCAATTTACGGATAAATATAAAGTTCTGGTTCGTCAGGCTCACTGCGTAGGCTATTCTTACCTACGCGTGACGGATCGCTGTACGATTGTACTGAACGAAACGGTAGCTTACCGGCTTGCCCAACGGATATTGATAACCAGTCTTTAAACTACCGGAGCTTTACGGGGTTTATAAGGTGAACATACCTTTAAACAGTATTGCTATGAAGATGAACACACAGCCCCTGCAAAATCTGCAAGTCAGCCTTGATGAGTTAGTGAACGCTTTTAGTAGTCTGCCTGAACAACCACAGGAGAACAATCTCCACGCTGTAAAATTTCCCGTGACCAACGATTACGGGAATCCGTGCGAGCGAGAGTTAATGTTTAAATGGAATCCGCAGCACAATGACTGGGAACTGAATACGAAAGGACACGATCTGCTTATTACGGCGGTCGAACGATAAACAGTGATGTCTACCATAAAACAGCAGGCCCCCAAGCGTAGGGGGCCTGCTGTTTTATGTACGGTGAAGCGGTCGCTCTTTTGTCGCAATTATTATTCGGCTGACAAATCCAGTTTCCTTCGCTGAACGTATAAGTAAGTATAACACATCACTTCTCAACTGACTTACTGGCCCATGCCCAAACTGTACATTTTATCATCAACGTTTGTGCATGACTACGCTAAAAGTAGCTGGATTAGATAAACCCATAGTTAATAGTTCGATCGTGTGGATTGAAGGCGACGGTAATTACGCCCGATTACACTTTATTGATAGCCACTCTTATCTGGCTTCTCAGACCCTGAAAGGTTTTGAAGCGAAGCTACCTGCATTTGTTCGCGTCCATAAATCGGTACTCATCAATCCTAAACACATTGTTCGCTTTGAACAGACCAAAGCCAAGCAGGCATGGATAGTGATGAGTACAGGCCAGCACATTGAGATCGCTCACCGACGCATCAACCAGGTTCGTCATACGCTTGGTATGGCCTCGTTCAGCGCACAAAGCTTCCCCGTGGAAAGCTAAAAAAACTGGCTACCCTGTCGTTAACTGATTTAACTTAAGAAGGGAGCTGACTTGCTTCAAACCAGTATTCGCACAATTGACGAACGATGTGTACCAGGCCAGATAGGCTAGGGGATTTGAGTAATACGGAGTTAGCTCCTGCCTGATAGCATTGGGTGATTTGCCCCTTCTCCAGGGAACCTGACCAGACAATAACCGGAATCATGTTGGTGCGAGAATCCTGTTTCAGAACCGCTAGTACATCCAGGGCGTTACTCGGGGGAATATTGAAATCCAGCAGAATAAGGTCTGGTAACGAGTCTAAGTGCAACAGCGATTCCAATAGCTCGGTAACCGTCTGCTGGTGCGAAAGAGTAACTTGCTTCGAGTAATTCCCGAATGCCTGATTGAGTAGATAGTAATCGTCCTCGTCGTCATCGATTAGCATGACGTTAGCACGCTGATCGGTTCGCATTGCCATTTCGTTGAGTGATAAACATCGAACGAAGGTAGCTTGTAGGCAACTACCATGATCGAAAACTTTTTAAGCGGACCCTGGTAACCGAATCAACTCAACTCCCAGTCCTGTACCAGTTGACCAAACAAGACCAATAACAAGTCCATGGAGGGTGGCTTTGTCAGAAAACCATTGGCACCTAGTCGGGCGGCTTTTTCCTGATCTTCCCGATGCGAAGAGGTGGTCAGTACAATGACGGGTACGTGTTGGTAGGGTGGGGTTTGACGAAGTTGCTTGAGCGTTTCGAAGCCATTGAGCCGGGGCATGTTCAGATCCAGAATGATCAGATTGGGCAGGTCCGACGTTTGCATAAGCGCGGGAATCAACTCTTCTCCATCGTCGAGAAGCTTAATCTCAACGGGGGGAACAAGCCGCTTAAACGCAATTTCGAACAGGTACTGATCATCGGTATCATCATCAACAATCCAGACGCGGGGGCAAGTTGTTAGCATAGGCAGCGAAATGGCGGGTACGATTAGGGCTTTTGGCGGTATACGATGAAACTACGTTTAAAATTAGTAAACAGCTCCCAAGAAACAGGATAAAAAGCACATTCTACCCGTACCTAGCCCATTAAAATCTGTTAAGCTAGATCAGGTCATGTTACCCAGCAACCACTGGCCGTCCTCGACAGTGGCTGTAGTTGCTGGGTAACACAACAAATTCAAACTTTATAATGCGTCTAGCCGGGAAGATATGAGCTTGCAAGGAGTACGCGTACGGGCTGAAAATTCATTTGCTTGCAGTACCTTGGCAACATAGAGCGGTCTGAAAACACTTGACCAGCCGGTGGTACCTACAAATACCCTTTCTTCGCTTCGTCCAGGTCCATCTCCGTCAAGAGTCCCATTTGCCCTAACGTCGTTAGTCCTTCAACAGTATGAACACGCTGTGGATCATTCGGCTCGGTCTCTTCAGAATCCCCATAAACTGCCTGGTCTACAGCTTCCCGTAGCTGAGTAACATTCTCAAGAGCAAACACATCATGAGCCTGACCGGCTTGGCCAACCGGTTCATGACTGATTGGCTGAAGGTTTTTTTTAAGTCTTGCCATTGGAGTAGATTACAGATTTCTCCCTATAAACCGCAAATTGTAGATTAGGTTAAAAATTATGGGAAGGAGCTAACAAAAAGCGTCCGCTTTACTGCCGCTAAACGGCTGGCTGTCGAAAGTCAATAAGGCAGCGATAGGGGCAACAACGTTCGGGGGCTTTGGGCACGAGCTTGAAATGCATCGTACTTATTCCTCCAGGAATCCGTAATTTCATAGACTTCCCGGCTTTCTTTTCTGAATAAAGGGGCAAGCTAAATTTGGTTTATACTGAATCAATGATCATTCTATTTGTTAATGCATATTATAGTAAAGTAATTGTTTTGTTTATTTTATATAAAAATCGTTAACTATAAGTTTTTTGTAGTATCTTGCATCATTAATTTCTTAGGTTAGGTATTTGTTTAAATGGGCTGCCTAGAGGGCGGCCCGTTTTTTTTAATCAATTACCGTGCTGGTCGATATGGCTCATAACTAACTGCGGTCAACAGCCCCGATGAATTGATATGTCTACCAGACTCTAGAGAATTTATATTTTTTACTGTAACTCCTTAACAATTAGATTGTAAATTACCTGATGAGCCGCTTTTCGCTTATTTACGCTAAAGATGGTCAATACCAACAGCTCTACTGTACATCTCAGAATGAAGCGATTGGCCTGTTACAACATATCTCAGTAGGGCAAATCGGCATTCCGATTGGCGTTTATGATGCCAAGACAGAACTGTTTTCGTGGGAAACGAATCGGCAACAGCAATACAACCGGATGAGCATTGAAGAGCAGGGTCGATTGGGGAGTCAGATTATCGCTGTGGCCCAGGCGTTACGACGTCAGCAGGAACACGGAGCCGCACTAGCAGGCTTGCATCAAGCCCAAGCCAACCTTGCCAATTTTATTAATCGTATTTAAGCGAGTTTATCGCTACACCCCACATTAGCTTGCCAGTGGCAGACCGAATGATTCTTAACGGATTAGCATCCGCTCTCTTCTAATAACCCTATATCCCGATAGACTACTAGCTAATTGATTGATAATCATTTTTTTACAAAGCACTTGCAAAAATAAAATCGGCTACCCAACTTTGCCCGTCTATTAACTGTAGCACTATCCAGGTTTGTCTGTAGCAACCTTATCTGGATAGGTTGAGTGGTTCAATACACCTGTCGTCACGCTATCTAATCAATGATGTTCACCGATGAGTAAATGTAAGTAATGGGTTATAATCTATAAATTCTATAGATATAATTATTAATACGTCAACCAATTGCGTTCAAAATCGAGATGTATCGCTTCTTATAAACCAACATAATCAATCCCACATGTGTAGATAGATAATTTATTGGTGCCGTAGCACCGGTAACCTGTGGTTCGTAATTCAGCGGCAACTGAATTATAGAGCGCAAAAAAAAGTCGAAACGGCGGCAACCGTTTCGACTGGCTAACAATAAGGCTCTGGCAACCGAAGCGTCGGACCGGCCTCACTTTTTCACATAACCAATACAAAGTAATGCAAAAACTTTTATTTGCAGGAGTAGTCTGGCTATTCTCTTGCGGATGGTTGCTGGCACAATCAACCGGATCACGCATAAACGGCACCGTTAGGACCGAGAACGGTGAACCTTTACCCGGCGCGAACGTGGTTGTTAAAAGCCAAACAAAAGGGGCGACGACCGATGCGGATGGCCGTTTTAACCTGGATGCCCGTTCGGGTGATCAACTTGTTGTCTCCGCCATCGGCTATCAAACGGCAACACTGGCCGTTAGCGGTAGTGCTCCGCTGACCATAACGCTCCGCGAATCAACGTCTCAACTGAATGAAGTGGTGGTTGTGGGCTATGGTACCCAGGATCGTAGGAATCTGGTCGGTTCGGTCACGCAGGTCAATGCCGATGAAATCAAGAATCGTCCGGTCGCCAGTTTCGACCAGCAGTTGCAGGGGCGGGCGGCTGGTGTGCAGGTAGCGGCCAACACGGGTGTGCCCGGTGATGGTATTTTCTTCCGCATCCGGGGAACAACCTCGATCAATGCAAGCAACGACCCGCTTTACGTGGTTGACGGTGTATTTGTCAACAACCAGTCGTTGCAAAAAATCACGACCCAGGGCCAGTCCAACAATCCGCTGGCCGATATTAACCCCGCTGATATTGAATCCATTTCGATTCTGAAAGATGCGGAAGCGACGGCCATCTACGGAGCCAGAGCGGCCAATGGTGTTGTCCTGATCACGACCAAACGGGGAAGCTACAACAGCAAAACCAAGGTGTCCCTGAATACATCCGTTGGGCAGGCCTGGGCCCCTAAACTTTGGGACTTAGTAACGGGTCCCGAGCACGCAACGATCATCAACGAAGCTTGGATTAACGACGGTAAGCCGGCATCTACTCGTCCGTTTCGCCCAGTTTCCGAAGGAGGGCGCGGTCTGCCGGAAGAACAACCTACCTACGACCGTTTAGGCGATATTTTCCGGACCGGTGCGCTTCAGAATTACGACCTCGCCGTGTCGGGTGGTACGAAGCAAACTCGGTTTTACATCGGTGGCGGGTATACCAGTCAACAGGCTACGCTACGAACCAACGATTTCGCCCGCGCCAGTTTTAAACTAAATCTGGATCAGGATATTACCGATAAAATTCGCATTGGAACGAGCAACATCCTGTCGCAATCCAACCGGACCAACGCCCGGGTTGGTGATGGCCCTCAGGGTGGAATTTTACAGGCCGCTTTGCATACGCCTACCTACTTACCCAAGTTCAACACTGACGGCACCTACGCAAAGTGGGCGGGCTTTGATAACCTGGATGTGCTGATCAACAATACCGATATGCACTCGACCAGTAGCCGGTACATCGGTAACATCTACGGCGAGTACGACATTTTAAGCGGGCTGAAACTGCGTAGTAGCTGGAGCATCGATTACAACGATTACAACGAATACGAATATTGGAACACCCTGACCAACCGGGGCAGCGCCAGCAAAGGACTAGCCACGTCGAGCGTTAGTAAGAACACAATCTGGATCAACGAACAGACACTTTCGTACCGACAAACGTTTGGTAGTCAGCATAGTTTCGGCGCGTTGGTTGGGAATACGTTCCAGGGGAATGTGTCAACGCAAACGCTGGGCCAGGGTACGAATTTTCCGTCGGATGCCTTTAAACAGATCGCGTCGGCTTCGGTAACGACGTCGTCATCGAACCGGAATGAGTACAATTTGGTGTCTTTCTTCGGCCGGGTCGATTATAATTTTGCCAAAAAATACTTCCTGGAGGCCAGCCTGCGGGCCGATGCTTCGTCGAAGTTCGCGGTAGGTCATCGCTGGGGCTATTTCCCGTCGGCGGGGGTTGCCTGGCAACTCAAACAAGAGAGCTTCCTGCGGGATGTGAATTTTTTGAGCGATCTGAAAGTACGCGCCAGCATTGGCTGGACGGGTAATCAGAACGGCATCGGCAACTACGCATCGCGCGGACTGTGGGGCGGGGGGAACAATTACCAGGACAATCCGGGAACAGTGCCCGTGCAGTTGGCTAATCCGGAGCTGAAGTGGGAAACGACCCGGCAGGCAAACATTGGCCTGAACGTTGGGTTGCTGAACAACCGGATCGGGCTAGAACTGAACGCGTATTCAAAGTACACGTACGATCTGTTGCTACAGGTGCCGCTGGCCCAAAGCTCAGGTTTCGCCAGCATCTACCGCAACGACGGCGAAATCAGCAACCGGGGCCTCGAATTTGCTATTAATTCGTTGAACATCAACAGGAACGGGTTTCAGTGGAACACGAGTTTCAACATTGCTGGTAACGTGAACCGGATCGAGAAACTGTCCATTCCGGTTGATGCCAGTTATGCCACCGAGCGCATGGCGGAAGGCCAATCGTTCCACTCATTCTATGTCTACAAACAGTTGTACGTTGATCCGAAAACGGGCGATGCTGTTTACGAGGACGTGAACAAGGACGGTAAAATTACCGTAGCCGACCGCCAGTTTTACGGGAGTGCATTGCCCAAATTCTTTGGTGGCCTGAACAACACCTTCGCTTACAAAGGCTTCGACTTGTCCGTCTTTTTTAATTTCAGCTCCGGGAATAAAGTCTTTAACAACAACCGCTTTTTCCACGAATCGGGCGGAACGCGCGACGACCGGCGGGCCATCAACAAAAATCAGCTCAACCGCTGGCAAAAAGAAGGAGATATAACGGATGTTCCCCGCGTAACGACGCTGGGTAACAATTACAACCTCAGCCCGATCAGCCGCTTTGTCGAAGACGGGTCCTTTATCCGACTGAACTCGCTGGTATTTGGCTACACGATTCCCAAAGAGATTCTTCGTAAAATCGGTATCGCATCGGCCCGGATTTATTACAGCGGTTCCAACCTGTGGTTGCTGAGCCGTTACCAGGGACCAGACCCCGAAGTAAACGTCACCGGCGATCCGACAACGCAAGGGTACGATCTGGGTACGCCACCACAGCCCCGGACGGCTCAGTTTGGCCTGAATCTCACCTTGTAACCGCGTGATTGGTCTACCGATAATTCCTCTTTTTTCAATCCGACAGTCTGCGTAGAAAGCAATAATTTTTATGAAACATAGTAGCAAGCTCATTGCGTTGATCGTGCTGTTTACCAGTTGCCAGCGTTTTTTAGACGTGCAGCCGGAGTTGCAGGTCGATCAATCGCAGGCCATCACGAATGCCAGTACCGCCGAAGCAGCCGTCAATGGCTTATATAACCGCCTGGGAAGTGATGGGTATTACGGCTCCAACTTTCCGGCTATCGCGTATCTGTCGGGGGGGGATATCCAGTGGACCGGATCGCAGTCGGCTCCGCAGGAGATTACCGCCCGCAAACTGACCGCCGATAATGGGTATGTCGGCTCAGCCTGGTCCGCTATCTACCGAACCATCCTGCAAGCCAATTACCTGCTTGAAGCCGTTCCGAACCTGACCGATCCACAGCTTACCGCTGATCGGAAAAACCAGATTCAGGGAGAAGCCTACGCCATTCGGGCGTTATCGTATTTCGACCTCGTTCGCGGATGGGGCGGGGTTCAGCTGATTACCAAGCCAACGCGTACGCCCGCTGACAATACCGGTATTACCCGGAGCAGTGTCGAGGATACCTACGCGCAGGTACTCAAGGACTTGACAACGGCAGAACCCCTGCTGAGCAATACAACCAACCGGAACAAAATTACCCGCAAAACAGTCTGGGCGCTGCGGGCGCGGTATCATCTGTACCGGCAGGAGTGGGAACAAGCGGAAACCTACGCCAGCAAGCTCATCGACGATGCTGCGAATTACAAACTGGCTAAACCCTACAGCGCCTTTTACACCAACAATGCGGTGGCTACTTCGGAGTCCGTTTTTGAAATCGCTTACACGAACTCGTTTAAAAACGGGCACTACAACTGGTGGCTACCTCCTGCACTCAGTGGCCGACGCGAATGGGCTCCCAATGGTACGTTGGTTTCGTTGCTGAATGACCCCGCTGTTGGTGGCAACCGAAAAGAGTTGATCGCGCAAACCGCTCCTCCAGGTAATCTGTGGTACGGCAAACTGTATTATCGTACGCCACTCGGTACTGATCCGGCCTATGTCATTCGCATCGCTGAGCTTTACCTGATTCGCGCCGAAGCCCGCGCCCAACTGGGTAAAACAACAACGGCGCTGGCCGATCTGAACGCGGTTCGCGACCGGGCCGGCGTACCCCTCTCGCAAGTCGCTACCAAGGACGCGCTGCTGCTGGCTATTGAAGCCGAGCGGCAGGTGGAGTTTCCCTTCGAAGCCGACCGCTGGTTCAATCTGGTTCGTACGGGACGGGTAGCTACGGTACTGGGTATCAGCGATGCCAGCAAGTACGTACTGCCTATCCCGAACAGCGAAATCCTGGCGGACAAGGCACTCACGCAGAATCCGGGCTATTGATCAACCCGATACCGATCCGACGTTTTTAACCAAATAAGACAATGACTAAAGCAGAATCCACTTCACAACCCACCTGGACCAAGGGGGAAGTCCTTGCGTTCCGCTTTGCCTTTATTTACTTCCTGATTCAGGCGGTACCCCTCAGCGGACGGTTTTATTACGATCTGTTGACCATTGATTGGGGTGCTTCGTACTACCGCGACTTATTTCGATTATCGCATTACGCCCCCCACTTTTTCGGGCCGACCGATACGTTTGCGGACTGGGCCGTTGTCGCCCTTATCTCGGCGGTTGGAACCGTGATTTGGACCATTCGCGATACAAAGCGGACGGACTACACCGCCTTGCAGTACTGGCTGCGGGTTGTGCTGCGGTATCGACTGGCTATCGGTGTTATTGCCTACGGGTTCATTAAACTGTTTCCACTACAGGATCCCCTGCCATCCATCAGCAACCTCAACACGCCTTACGGTGATTTTACCGCCTGGAAGTTGTTTTCGTTGAGTCTCGGCATTGTTCCTTCGTATGAATCCTTTCTGGGGCTAGTTGAAACACTGGGCGGTCTGTTGTTGCTTAACCGGAAAACGACGGCCATCGGTACGTTGGTTGTCATTCCGTTTCTGGGCAATATTTTCGTGTCCAATCTGGCGTACGAAGGGGGTGAATACGTGTATAGTTTTCTGCTGATAACGTTCGCCCTTTTTCTGTTTGCGTTCGATGCCATTCGGTTGTTTCGGCTTGTCTCACTGGAGCAGCCGACTCTGCCAAACCGGTTTCGGCCCGTTTTTAGCGAGCAGTGGCAGCGGTACGGTCGGTTGGCGCTCAAAAGTGCGTTTATCTTCTTTGCGGTTGTGGTCTACGGCTACAAAACGTACGCGGCCTACAAAACGGGACCTTACCAGTTTCCCCAGTCGCCGGGTTTAGCCGGGGCTGCGGGTCTGTATGATGTCGCGGAGTTCAGCGTGGCGGGTAAAGCCATTCCGTACGCGAATACCGATCCGGTTCGTTGGCAGGACGTTGTGTTTGAAACCTGGAATACCATCAGCATCCGGTCGAACCGGCCTGTCAAGCTGGTTACCGATAATACCGAGCAAATGTACACGGCTGATGCGGATCGGACGTACGAGCTGGCAGGATCGGCTAGCCGACATTATTACAGCTATCAGGTAGATTCCGTACAGCATGTGCTAACCCTGAAAAACCGGAACCCGAACTATCCGAACGAAACGCTGACGCTTCATTACGAGCGGTTGGGGGCAACCGGGATTGTCTTATCCGGACGGAATGAGAACCGGGATTCGGTGTATGCGGTGCTGAATCGACTAGACAAAAAGTACCTCCTCAATGAAGCGGCCAAAGCAGGTCGCCGGGGAACGCTCAAACTCTAACCTACGCTGAACAATGGCATTCCCGAATATCAACCCCGAACGGCTGGACTTAGGGCTGGTTTCCCCCGAAGAATTAGCCGAAGCCAATCCGGTTAACCGCGCATTTGATACGGCCAACGCACGGGCTCAATCAAAGCCCCTGCCAACCGAAAAGTCGAACCGGCACCAGAACTGGACAACTGGTCAGAAGATCAGCTTCCGCATCGCCTTCCTTTTTTTTATCGCGATCTCGCTGCCAACGGGTGCTTCCTGGTATAAAAATGTCTTCTCGCTCGACTGGCTGCACCTGCATTACCGTGATTTATACGACGTTGCGCGTTTTCAGCCTAATATTCTTGGTCGGGCGAAATGGTGGCCTGCCTGGATGGGTTACGGCGAATGGGTATTTATTCTACTTGTCGCGGCTGGACTTGGGCTGGTTTGGACGGCTGTCGTGCGGTGGCGAAAAACCGAGCCGAGGAATTATAACCTGCTTTACTACTGGCTGCGGGTGGTGGTGCGCTACCGGGCGGGTATTGGCATTATTGGCTTTGGCTTTACCAAACTCATGCCCACCCAACTGCCGTATCCGTCGCTGGGTCTGCTGAACACAAATTTCGGTGATCTGACGGCGCAGAAGATTTACTGGTTGTCCATCGGTATTGTTCCCTGGTACGAAGTGTTTGCGGGCGTTGTCGAAGTGCTGGCGGGGGCTCTGCTATTTTTTCGGGCTACCACGTTCTGGGGCGCCGTTCTGCTGTTTGGGGCGCTGGCCGATATCGTTTACGTCAACCTGGCTTATGATGGAGGTGTACACGGCTACAGTTCGTATTTTGTGCTATTGGCGGGATTTTTACTGGTGTATTACGTTCGGGATTTGTACAACCTGCTGATTCGTGAGCGACTTACAGTTCCGGTTCATTTCTACCCAACGTTCAGGGGCTGGCAGCAGGTGGCACGTATCGGTCTGAAAAGCGCGACGATTGGTATTTTTCTGGTGCTGTTATTCTGGATTCAGTACCTTAATTTTCGCTACGATCCGTACAAGCAACCCGCTCAGAAAGGCGTTCGGGAATTGCGGGGAAATTATCAGGTGAGTGAGTTTCGGGTTAATAACAAAGTAATTCCGTACACACCGCTGGATTCGATTCGTTGGCAGCAAGCTACGTTCGAAAACTGGTCGACGCTGACGTTTAAGGTGAACCGTGCAGTCCCGCTTGATCTATCGAACGGGGGTGGCTCACCCATGCGCGACATTAACCGAACCTTCGAGCTAACGGGCGTTGCGGGGGGGCAGCGGGTATTCTATTACGATGCTGATTCAGTCAATCACGTGTTGTACTTGCAGGACAAATACCGCTCTTTCGACGGCCGCCGGGGGGAGGGTGGTGAAGGAGAAGGCAGCCCATCGCCCAAGCGAAATAAAGAAAAGACACGGTCTAAAGGCAATCCCACCGATAACTGGATACCAACCACGGCCCAGGCCCGTATTGGTCCCGAAGACGCTAAAATTGAGGCTATTGCTCGCACTACCCGGCGAACGAAAGGTATACAATCCGAAGCGCGGCAGGAAGACGGCAAACGCAAGCGTATGATTCTTCACTACCAAACGACAGACGGATCACATGTGGTGCTGACGGGGATAGACGAAAACAAGGATTCCATTCGGGTTGTGCTGGACCGCATCAATCGACCCTATGCTTTGTCGGAAAGTACCTTGAACGCGGGGACATACTAATCGGACAAGCGCTATGATCGTCGTGGCTGCGCGAAAGACAAGATTTATTACGCAATAAAAAAGGGACGGGCTTTCGATAAAGCCCGTCCCTTTTTTTGTTGGCGTAATGGTTGCTTACTCCTTAATAACCTTCACGGTTTGCGTCTGCTGGGCGGTGCCCGCTTGAAGAAGCAACAAACCTGGTTTTACGTTGGTCAGCAGGAAATGTTGCTCCTCTACGGTACCTGGCTGCTCGATGGTCCGGCTTTCCAGCAGGCGACCCTGCAAATCCATCAACCGCAGTTGAACCGGCTGACCCTGAGCACCCCGAATCTGAACGCCTACCTGCTCGTGCGCCGGATTGCCCAGCACTTGTAGCGAAAACGCTTCGGCAAATTCGGCTGCACTTACACCGACACGTGCCCGACCGCAAGCCGCTTTCAAATCCCAGATGTAGGTAACGGTCTGTCCGTTCTGACGCGCCATGAGCGTAAAAGGCTGTACATCGCTCACTGTGCGGCTCTCTCGATCGACAAACTGATTCGGGTTCGTTGACCAGTCCGTAATGCCAATAGCTTTAAATTCGATGGTCGAGCCGTCGCCACCGGTGGTGTTGAATGTAATCGCTCCCGTAGCGCAGTCGTACGTTGGTTTGGCGAGGGCTAATGTATTTCCCGTTGGGGGTTGTACGTTGTTGCAGAAGGCCGCAAAATCAAACGTATATCGAACGGTATAACCACTTTGCGTTGCTTGTATAATAATTGGCTTTGGGTCATTCCGTAACTCCTGTTCAACAATACCGACCGTGCTGGTAACATCGGTGCGTGTTACGCCGGGTACGGTGTAGGTGATCGGTGAGCCGTCGCCACCGTTGGTGTAGAATTGGATCAGTCCAGACTGACAATTATAAAAAGGAGGCAGAATGGCTAGCCCTGTCGTGTTTGTCTGGTCGGAAACGATCAGGTTAAAGGTTGCGCTTACCGGACCGCAGTAGCCGTTGCTGGCCGTAATGGTTACCGGATACACACCCGCTTTGGCCGGAGCCTTGCCCCGAAACTTGGCGACCAGGCCCCAAGTTACTCCCCCCTGCGATGTACCTTCCGTCGAATAGGTCATTCCCTCTGGTAAGCCCTGCGCGGAGAACGAATAGATAACCGAGCGTTCGTAGCGGTTGATGTACGCGAAATTAGGATCCTGAAAGTACTTACTGATATCGTACGCGTTCAGGGTTTGGCCCGGCGACAAGGTCAGGTCCGGGATGGTATTGATGGTCATTGGTTTACCAATGTATGTGAATCGGCACACGTCTTTCAGAACGAACGAATAGTTGGTGGTGTAGCCGCTCTGCATCGCCTGAATCGTTACCGCTTTTTCGGGATCGATGCATTGTATGTTAACCGTGTTGCTGGTAGGAGACGTAAGTGCCAGATCCGATAAGGAATACGTGATTGGTGAGCCGTCGCCACCGGTAGTATTGAACTTGGCGACAGCCCCAACCGTGAAGCAGCTAAAGGTAGGCGCGATTAGTTTAAGCGGATCGCCAGTGGGCGGGGCGCTACAAAAAGCCTTTAAGTCGAACGTGTAGCTCGCTGTATAGCCGCGCTGCGTAGCCTGGATTAGAATGGGTTTAGGGTCATTCCGCAGGTTCTGCTCAACGACACCCACGCTATCGCTCGATGATGAACGGGTGATGCCCGATGCAGAATAAACAATGGGTGAACCGTCTCCGCCACTTTTGTTAAACGTGATTGCGCCGGTTGTACAGTTGTAGGAAGGCGGCAGCAGGGTTAGGGTGGACTGGGAAAAGACACTGGCTGGCAAGGCGAAACACAATAGCCATACGTAAACCAGCCATGGCTGGCTGGCTACTAATCCGTAATTGTTTTTCATGTAAAAGTGGACTGGTTTTAACGATTTGTGCAATAGTAGATAAAGAGTAGCTAGTAATCGCCATGTACGGCTTATTTAATTGCAACTAATTGTGTACAATCAGCATGTAAGCTTGATAGAAGCTGATCAAAGAATTTTTCGGTGAAAGACTGCTTGTGTAGTGTTGAAAACATAGCGTGTTGAGTGATATGAAACGTATAACTAGTTCTGTGCAATAATTAATCCATTTTCGCAAAAGTAGACTAATTAGTTTTCAATAATAGACAAAAAGTTAAAAATAGATCTATTATTTAGTATAGTAGTTAATATTATTTCATTGCCAATAATAAATAGGCATTTAGGTTACTATAAGGCTATAGTCTGGCATTATATTTTTGATAGGCTACACGTAAAGCACTAACCAGTGCTTTTTTGTCAGGATATCATCACACTGGTGGGCATCAATCAACTAGGTAATGGATAGCGACTGCTTTCATAAAAAAAAGTTAGCGGGTAACGTTCACAGTTCATAACGAATGGAGAGGAACCCCGGCGCGCGCTAAATGAGTAGTAGAGAGGCTTTTGGATGCTTTATGCCTGTAAATAAATTGGACAATGGCCAAAACGCTACGGGGATGACAGTAAACCAACATCATTGTTTACGTGGGCTGATTCAATCGAGCCAATTGCTGATTTTGCCAGTCGTCGTACTGGCTATCTTCCTGAACGGATCGGCGGTTTTTGGTCAATCGCCCGGAAAGACAGCGTCACTGTTTGACGGAAAAACCCTGACCGGTTGGAAAACTGTCAATCCGGCTCATGCTGCGCTGTGGTTTGTCAAAGACAGTGTTATCCGAAGCGGGGATGGCATCAATAAGATTCCGGAGAATACGTATCTGCACACCCTGAAAGAGTACGGCGACTTTGAATTTCGTTGCCTGTTTCGGTTGTCGGGCAATCCGGCAACGGGTATGATCAACAGCGGCATTCAGTATCGCTCGGTTATTGAAGGCGATAAAATTATCGGCTATCAGGCTGACATCGGCAATGGGTTCTGGGGTGATCTGTACGACGAACACCGGCGCGAAAAACTGGTCAGTGGTGATCTGCGTACCCTCAAACGTATGTTGAACGAAGAGGGCTGGAACAGCTACATCATTCGCTGCAAGGGAAACCACCATGAGCTATACATCAACGGCGTTAAAACCTGCGACTACATCGAGCAGGACAGCAACATTCCGCAGAAAGGCATAATCGCCGTGCAGATTCACAGCGGAGGAGTTGCCCAGGTCGAATTCCGGGACTTGACTATCGCTGAGCTTTGAGACTTTTCATAACCTAGGTAAAGAGCAGTCGCGTCGAAACGATTCCGATAACCTATTCCTTTAATCCCATGCCTATACTTTACCTAATCGTTACGCTGCTTTCGGGCTTTGTGCTATTGCCTAAAACGGTCTGTAGAGCGCAGGCTCCTGAACCAAAACCGGTTCAGGATACCACGGCGATTAACCGCGAGTATGCGCTGGAAGCAACGATGCTGGGATTCTTCGCCAAAAATGGTGCTCGCAATCCGACGTTGAAAGCGAACAAGGGCGACCGCGTCCGCATTACGATCACCAACGGGGAGGTTATGACGCACGATATTGCGCTGGAAAAACTGGGCTTGAAAAGTAAAACCCTTCAGGATAAAGGTAAGAGCACCAGCATAACTTTCACCGCCGACAAAAGTGACACCTACTTTTGTACGGTTCCGGGACACCGGGCTGCTGGTATGGTTGGGAGCTTTGAGGTGGTGGAGGGCACTATCGCCGATGCGACTATTGCCGGACAGGTGCCGGTGAAAAACGGTCAGCCGCTGAACCTGAATTTCGAAACGGGTACCCTACAGGACTGGACCGCCACGGGCGATGCGTTTGCTAGCCCCGTTTTTGCCCAGGACGACCCATCACCGGTTCACGAAAAAGACATGCATATCGGTTATGCGGGCAATTACTTCTTAAGCAGTGGTGGGACAGCCAACGCCAAACGGACCGGTACATTGACCTCTGTCCCATTTACCGTAACACAGCCCTTTGCCGCCTTCATGGTGTCGGGCGGGGCGTTGCAGGATACGCGCGTCGAACTGGTGCAGGCCGGAACGAATACCGTGCTTTTTCACAGCACCGGACAAGGCCGGGCCACGCTTCAGCCGGTTGTTGTCGATCTGCAACCGTACCTGAACAAAGACATTTACATTCGGATCATCGATAATGAAACCGGTATTTCGCAGATCCCGTACATTCCGCACGACAAGTGGGCGCACATCAACTTTGATAACTTTCAGTTTTATCCCACTCGGCCTACCTTTCCGAATGAGCTGAAACAGAAAGATATCATTATTATGCCGCCCCTCGATCCTGTCTTGCACGCTGGTCTTTCGGGTACCGAAGCGGCCAAAGTCATGACCCTGCCGAAAGGGTTCACAATTACCCTGGCAGCCGCCGAACCGGAACTGGTTAAACCCATTTGTTTCACCGTTGACGCACGCGGTCGATTGTGGGTGGTCGAAAGCCATACGTACCCCGTTCGTGCACCGGAAGGGCAGGGCCGGGACCGTATTCTGATTTTTGAAGATACAGACGGTGATGGAACGTTGGACAAGAAAAAAATCTTTATCGACGGGCTAAACCTGGTTAGTGGTATGGAGGTGGGCATGGGGGGCGTATGGGTGGGAGCCGCTCCCTACCTGCTGTTTATCCCGGCAGATTTCAAGAACGATAAACCCGCCGGACCACCTCAGAAACTGCTCGATGGCTGGGGACTGGAAGACACGCACGAAACGCTGAACAGCCTGCGCTGGGGCCCCGATGGCTGGCTCTACGGTACGCACGGGGTATTTACGCATTCGAACGTTGGGAAGCCGGGTGCACCAGATTCGGAACGGACGAAGCTGAACGCGGGCGTCTGGCGCTACCATCCAATCTCGCACCAGTTTGAGTTGTTTGCCGAAGGAACCAGCAATCCGTGGGGACTCGATTTTAACGAGTACGGTCATGCCTTTATCACCGCTTGTGTCATTCCGCACATGTACCACATGATTCAGGGTGGGCGCTACCAACGACAGGCGGGCAAGCATTTTAATCTGTATACGTACGACGATATCAAAACCCACGCCGATCATGTGCATTGGGTGGGCGAACGAGGACCACACGCGGGAAACTTCCGGTCGGCTTCGGCGGGAGGGGGGCACGCTCACGCGGGGGCAATGATCTACCTGGGCAATAGCTGGCCACAGGAATACCGCAACGATATATTTATGAACAATATTAACGGGGCTAAGCTCAATCAGGACCATCCGGTTCGGGCGGGATCGGGCTATATCGTTACCCACAAGCCGGATTTTCTGACCATGAACGATTCGTGGTCGCAGTGGCTGAACATGAAATACGACCCCAGCGGCTCGGTGTGGGCCATCGACTGGTACGACAAAAATCAGTGCCATAGCCCAAACCCCGATGTGCACAACAAAACGATGGGGCGAATTTTTAAGATTACCCACGACAACGACAAATGGGTACAGGTCGATCTGACGAAGGCATCGGATAAGGAACTGGTCAACTATCAACTCAACGGCAACGACTGGTACGTGCGCCAGGCCCGGACGATTTTGCAGGAACGCGGCCCAAACAAAAAAGTGCATAAAGCCCTGAAAGAGATTCTGGCAAAAAATACCGATCCGACCCGCAAACTTCGGGCGCTCTGGGCGTTGCACGTGACCGGCGGACTTACCGAAAAAGAGCTGATCGATTTACTGGCGAACGACAACGAATACATCCGAAGCTGGGCGATACAGCTATTGGCCGAAGACAAAACCGTTTCCCCCGAAGCGCTGAAGCAGTTTGCCGCGATAGCCAGACAGGACAATTCGTCGCTGGTCCGGTTGTACCTGACATCGGCCATGCTGCGACTGGAACCGAATCAGCGGTGGGATGTACTGGACGCGCTTGTTCAGAAAGCGTCCGATAAAGACGATCATAATTTGCCGCTGATGCTGTGGTATGCCGCTGAACCGCTGGCCGCTGTGGATATGAAACGGGCGTTGGAACTGGCTCAGAAATCAACAATGCCGAAGCATTTGCCGTACACCGTGCAGCGGATTGGCGCTATCGGTACGGAGGAGTCTAAAAAGTTGCTGAAAGAATTGCAGGACCGAGTCGGGAAGCGGGAGCACTCGCCCAAAAATCACGAGATTCAGGTGCTGATCGCGAAAGCATTGGAAGAGTAGCGATGGGCGGAACTAGGTTTTTTTAACAAACGAATCGGGATGTCATGAACGTGAAAACAGATCAGAACAGCCGGTGGGTGTTGGGCGGAGTCTTGCTTCTCTGCTGGATGACAAACGCCTATAGCCAGGATAAAACGTTGTTTAACGTACGCCAGCAACAGGCCACAAACACCAGCAGTACCAATCGGGCAACGAAATCGGTCACGCCATCCGGCGACTTCAGGAAAACGGAGCTTACGCGCGATTTTATTTCCGAAGGGGTAGCCGTCGCTGATCTGAACAACGATGGAAAACCAGACATCGTGGCTGGTTATTACTGGTTCGAAGCGCCCAACTGGACGCGCCATGAGCTCGCTCCGTCCCGTGCGTTCGATCCGCGCAAGGAGTACAGCAACTCGTTCCTGAACCTGGGTATGGACGTCAATCAGGATGGTTGGGACGATGTCGTAGTGGTAGGTTTTCCCGGAAAGCCGGGCTTCTGGTTTGAAAACCCTAAAAACAACCAGTCGGGCGAATGGAAAAAACATGTCCTGGCTGATTCGGTGGGCATCGCCAACGAGTCGCCAGGTTTTATCGACATCGATGGCGATGGCCGACTCGATATTTTGTGCGGGGATACGAAGAAGAAACAGATTGTCTGGCTAAAGTCGCCGTCCAAACCCGGTGAGACCGAATGGAAACGCTTTGCCCTGAGCAAGGAGAATGTGCCCGGCACCGAAATCTTTTCGCACGGCATTGGTTATGGCGATGTGAATAAAGACGGTTTCAACGATGTCGTGGTTCGCGAAGGCTGGTACGAAGGAACCGCCGACAAAGCATCGGGTAACTGGGTCTTTCATCCGGCCAACCTGGGCGAACCTTGCTCGCACATGCAGGTGCTGGATGTAAACGGCGACGGAAAAAACGACGTGGTAAGCGCTTCGGCTCATGCCCTGGGTGTCTGGTGGCACGAACAGGTTGCCGACGAACAGGGTAAAGTCGACTTTAAAACCCATTTGATGAGCAATACGACGGCGCAAACGCACGCGTCCATTATGGCCGATCTGAACGGCGATGGCCGTGCCGATTACATCACCGGAAAGCGATACTTGGCGCATAACGGCCACGATCCCGGCGATGGTGACGCCCCCATTCTGATGTGGTTTGAATTTACGCCCGGCAGGGAGCCGTATTACAAAGAGCACATCATCGACACCGATTCTGGGGCGGGTCTTAACATCGTGGTGCGGGATATGAACGGCGACAAAAAGCCGGATATCGTTATTGCCAATAAAAATGGTGTGTTCCTGCTAGAGAACAAAATCAGCAAATCGCGTTAGTCGGGCGGTTTCAGTGGTTCGTTTACGCCTTTCGGAGCAAGGGCCGCATTAAAATAAACTTAAGCGGTGATTTCGATCCGGTTCTGTTCAGGGTCTAGCACAACGCTTTCGTAATAGCCATCGCCCGTTTGTCGTGGTTCGCCCGCGATGAGGTAGCCATCCGCCCGGAGCCGTTCCGTCAGCGCATCAACAGCGTCCCGGCTGCCAACCGACACCGCAAAATGAGTAAGACCGATAAACTGTTGTAGAGAGTCATGCGGGCTGTCCGGAATGGTAGGCATGTGCATGAGTTCCAGGCGTGAGCCGCCGTCGAAACGTAGAAAATAGGACGAAAAGCCCTTCTGGTGATTGGTGTATTTCTGGTTAGCGATTGCGCTAAAGTAAGTCTGATAAAATGTCCGCATCTGCTCAAGATCGCGAACCCAGATAGCCAGGTGTTCGATATGCATAGTGGCAAAAATAGAGCCCAAACGGCTTGTCTGCCTAGTGCTTGGTTGATAACTATCAATGCCCGATAAGCGGATTGCCGATCACGAATACGACGGATCAAAAAACCAGCCGGATATAAGCCAAAGGGGCCGGTAATGACGTTTGGTAAACCATTCGTTATGGCTTGTGGACGTATACCTTTTACTCAATCATCGTTTGAAAGCCACTACCGGTAGTGTAGATTCGCACCCTGCGGTAATTATCTCGTTCGCAACGAAATTCGGTTGCCAATGCATGATTTTGTTGTAAAACACAATTGACTGCTTCAATCGAAAAAGCGTATCGTAGATTCGTCGAAAATAGCGATAATTTACCTAACTTACGTTTTAATCGAAGTGGCAGAAGGTACAACTATTTATTAGTAATTAATTCAATTAATTATTGAATTAATTCGTGATTATCTGATCGTGTTCTCGAAAAAACACCTTCTAATCGGTTAAAACTGGCGCTTTCTATCTGCCCACTAACGCGTGATTTATGCCTGATCGTAGTAATAAATACTCGGATACCTTTACTGAACAGCAGTATGCATCTATCATCGCAGACTGGGTTGAAGCAATGAAGCAACTTCAGCAATGGTACAACCTGCTTGATACGGCTATTGACGGGCAAAGTAATCCCTACGGCTCCGAAAATTCACGCGAAGAGAAGGGGAAGACGGCCGTAGTCGATCTAATCAAGCTAAGGACGAAGATTGACGATGGGTTGATACGCCTGACAAAGGAAGTTAGTGCGGATGATAAAGCCGCGAATGTTCCGTTGGAGCTACTCAGATTAGTGGAACATACCGAAACCGTTCTGCTTTGGTGTATCGAAGTTAAACAAGTCCTCGGGATGAACTCAGGGTCTGAATACCAATGGATCAGCGCTAATTAGCCCCGCGCTTTTTACCGGTGAGCTGAATTACTCTTTCCGTAAAGCAATCAAAAATAACGCCCGATATATCGGTTAGCAAGATACAGGAATCGCTCCGACAGCTGCCTCTGGAAATATAACGCGAAGCTGGAAATGACCATCACGAAACCGATAAAGAAATCATCAGATTAGCGGTTGTATTCAGCAGTATAAAGCAACTTTTTTGGCAAAAAAGCGGTTCTCTTAAAGCAAGACAACAGCTTTTAAAAGCGGCTGTTATGCCGTAAATTTGCTTAATAAACACCTTTTACTCGCCCATGCAACCTTTTGAAGAAACCGAAGTGGACGTTCTTGAAGAAGTCGTTGAAACAGACGTTCATAGCCTCGTAGTCTTCAATGACGACGTAAACACGTTTGATCACGTGATTGATACGCTGATCGACGTTTGTCATCACACGCCCGAACAGGCTGAGCAGTGCACCCTGTTAATTCACTACAAAGGGAAATGTGCCGTTAAAAATGGTTCGTGGGAAGAGCTTGTGCCGATGCGCAACGAAATCTGCCGCCGAGGCATTTCGGCCGAAGTTGTAAACTAGTCAAGAATGATGAGTCAATAAGGTAATTGCCCTTATTGGCTTTTAACTCAACACTAACCTCTTGGAGTATCCATCCAAACTTATAGAAGACGCAGTAAATGAGGTAGCGAAACTGCCGGGTATCGGTAAAAAAACCGCCCTCCGGTTAGTGCTCCACTTACTCAAACGGGACGAAGAACAAACCGAAACGTTGGCGCAAAGTCTGACAACGATGCGCACGCAGGTCAAATACTGCCGCAAGTGTCATAATCTGTCGGACCACGAGCTGTGCACGATTTGCGCCAGCAACAAACGGGATCAATCGCTGATCTGCGTTGTTGAAGACACGCGCGACGTGCTGGCCATCGAGAACACGGCTCAGTACAAAGGGCTTTATCACGTGCTGGGAGGGATTATTTCACCCGTCGAAGGGATCGGCCCGAGTGATTTACAGATCGATTCGCTTATCGCACGATTGCGGGGTACGGAAGGCGAACAGGTTCGGGAAATCATTCTGGCTATCAGCCCAACCATGGAAGGTGATACAACGGCGTTTTACCTACAGAAAAAGCTCCGGCCGTTCAACCTTAAGATCTCGACCATTGCCCGAGGGGTGCCTATCGGCGGTGATCTTGAGTACGCCGATGAGGTTACGTTAGGACGAAGTATTTTAAGCCGTATCGCTTACGATTAACAAAAAAGGCACTGCAAGCAGTGCCTTTTTTGTTAATCGTACGTCACTAACCTAGCGATGAGCAGCCCAATAACGTTGGAGCGGCAATTCTAGGCTATCTGGCCCCGCGCCGTCATATAACCCCGATTTTCGCGGAAATATGCCTTTCTTTGCGTTCGCAACCCATTCACTGAACATCCTTCCGAAGGATGAGTTGTACGATAAACGTTAGTTATACTTTTATAAACCAACATTCGCATGAATCGCTCCGAGTTTTTGAAATTGGCCTTTGGTGCTTCGGCCGGTTTAGTTGCTTTCCCTTCTTTTGGCTTTGCTCAGGCCGAAGGTCCGTTCAAGCTGGCTCCTCTGCCGTTTGACGCGGGCGCGTTGGAACCGCACATCGACAAAACCACGATGGAGATCCACCACGATAAGCACCACAAAGCGTATGTGGACAATCTAAACAAAGCCGTAGCCGGAACCGATATGGCGAAGATGGATATCGAGGCTCTGGTGAAAAGCATAGCCAGCAGTACACCCGCTGCCGTGCGTAACAACGCTGGTGGACACTGGAATCACACGTTCTTCTGGAACATCCTCGGTCCGAACGGAGGTGGTGCACCGAAAGGCGCGCTAGCCGATGCGATCAACAAAAAATTCAACTCGTTCGATAACTTCAAAACGGAGTGGGCGAAGGCTGCTGCGGGACGTTTTGGTTCTGGTTGGGTGTGGCTTATCAAAAACGGAAACGACATTGAAATCACGTCAACCCCCAATCAGGATAACCCACTGATGGGTATAGCCGAGAAAAAAGGTACGCCCATCATGGGACTCGATGTTTGGGAGCATGCCTACTACCTCAAGTACCAGAACCGGCGGCCTGAGTACGTCACGGCAGTCTGGAATGTATTTGACTGGAATAAAATCGGAAAGAATTTTGCCAGCTAGTACGCAGTACGTTCATGGTTCACGGGTTTCTTTCGTGAACCATGAACATCATTGTATCTTCTAAGCCGTTGTATGCAGCGGCAGGTAGACATGAAAGGTAGTGCCGTAATTGACTTTGCTTTCCAGCGTAATCGTACCGCCATGATTTTCCGCTACCCGCTTGCAGGTCGCCAGACCAATCCCCGAACCAGTGAACTGCTGTCGCCCGTGCAGTCGGGTAAATAAGCCAAAAATCATTTCGAAGTTTTCGGGGTCAATCCCAATACCGTTGTCCTCAATACTGAACAGGGCATACTCCTGAAGGTGATCGACACCGGGAAATTCAGGCACATCGCCACCGCGAACAAGTTGGCCAGTGATACTTACCTCGGGGCGTTGGGTAGGCCGCACAAACTTTATGGCGTTCGTCAGTAGATTTTGGAATAGCTGTCGTAGCTGCGTTTCATCGCCCGGCACCATCGGCAGATTTGGGTCCGATTTAATCACCGCTCCTCGTTCTTGTATGGCAATTTCCAGGTCATTCTGAATGCCGCTCAGCAGTTCGCTGACATTAATCAACTCTTGTTTCTGAAACTTGGCCAGACCACTGGGCGTTGTAATACGCGCGTAAGAGAGCAGGCTCTTGATAAGATCGTTCATCCGGTCGGCGGCTGACTGCATCCGGTGGACTATATCAACGCCGGTTTCATCGAGCTGCTTCGTATACCGTTCACCTAGTATATCGCCGAACGATTTGATTTTTCGGAGCGGTTCCTGCAAATCGTGGCTGGCAACGTAAGCAAATTGTTCCAGGCTGTGGTTCGATTGCTTTAGATCATGGTTCATTCGTTGCAGCGTCTGCTGCTGGCGGAACTGTTCCGATATATCCCGGTAGACGCAGATACCCATGACAATATTGCCTCGTTCATTGCGTACCGGCCCCACGTAGCATTCACACCGCCAGCCACCCCAATGATCGCTGAACGAGTGCTGCTCACCCATCAACGCCGTGCTGATGTATCGTTTCCAATCGTCCTGATAGTTGGGTAAGATGGTGTCGGTAATGCGCTGGCCGATCAGTTCATCGGCGTTGCTGCTTTTGAACAGTCCCGGCAGATTACCATTGGCAAAAAGGACTTTTTGAAAATAGTTAACAACGACCACGCTCATGCCCGGTACGCTGGACGACAGAGTTTTAAACAAGATCGATTCACCCAGCAGCGTCTGTGATGCGTTTTTTAACGCGGTAATGTCGGTAAACGAAAGTACGGCGCACTGCCCATCGCCCAGCGGTTCGATGCAAAGGTCAAACCACAGTTCTTGCCTGGTATACGACGTTTGGTAATAAAAATCGCTGTGCTGACTTTCTCCGCTTTCAACTACGTCGGCAACTTTACTCCAGAGAGGAGCCAGCGTCTGCGGCAGGAGCTCCGCAACTGTATGCCCCAGCATGCTCTCCCGCTTGAGTCTGAGCGTTTTTTCGGCCTGTCGATTGGCCAGTTGAATGGTAAATGTTTCAATATCGCCATCCTTGTTACGGATGGCCTGGGCTACTAAAATGCCACTGGCCGACTGATCCAACGCTTTTTGCCAAAGAGTAGCAGGCGTTTGTAGTGGATCGGCGATGTTTACTTTCATAGCAGTGGAAGGCATGCCGCCGGCCGCCGGGGCCGAGCAGTTAAAAAGACTTAAGCACAAATTAACAGTCGAGTGCGTAGAGTTGTTAACAAAATTTATTCTACAGCACTTGACTTATTCTTGGTTTCCTGATGTCGTGAGGCTTCTAAAGCCTCGTGGACAGATTGAGTAATCTTTTGTACTTTTGTAAAAACAGTTTAGTGTATGTCATCACAAGAGTTATACGATGAAATCCCGTCCCTGGATTTGGCCGATTTCACGTCGGGAGATCCGGAACGTAAGGCGCGCTTTGTTGCGGATTTAGGTCGGGCGTTCAATCAGATTGGCTTTGTTGCCATCCGTAATCATGGCTTAACCGATGAACTGACGCAGCGGCTTTACGATACGGCCAAGGCGTTTTTCTCGGCTCCGGACGACATCAAGAAAAAATACGAGCACCCTGAGCTGCACGGTCAGCGGGGCTATATCGGAAAAGGAAAGGAGACGGCAAAGGGATTTAAAGTTGCTGATCTAAAGGAGTTTTACCACATCGGCCAGCCTGCGCCAGTAGGAGATATGCCTGCTAATGTGTTTCCCGACGAATACCCGGAATTTGGAGAGGTTACCGTAAAAACGTATCAAACGCTTGAAAACGCGGGCAAACAGTTGTTACGGGCCATTGCTTTATACCTGGAGCTACCCGAAACCTACTTCGACGACAAAGTCAAAAATGGGGATAGTATTCTGCGGGCGCTTCACTACTTCCCGCTCGACCCGGACAAAACGCCCGAAGGTGCCGTACGGGCTGCTGCCCACGGCGATATCAACCTCATCACGTTGTTGATGGGTGCGTCGGCGGACGGCCTGGAAGTTCTTCGTCGGGACGGTAAATGGATTGGTATTACGGCGCTACCGGATCAGGTTGTGGTTAACGTCGGCGATATGCTCGATCGGCTGACGAACCACAAGCTGAAGTCAACGATTCATCAGGTGGTAAACCCACCCCGCGAAAAAATGAATCAGTCGCGCTACTCGATTCCTTTCTTCATGCATCCCCGCAGTGATATGGATCTGACGAGTCTCGAAAGTTGCATTGATGCCGAGCATCCAAAGCTATACGTGGACATGACAGCCGGTGATTTCCTGAACGAGCGGTTGATGGAACTGGGACTCAAAAAAGCGTGATAACGCGGCTTTTCTTACCTACTGCCTTGCCAACCTGCCGATCAAATCAGTCGTCAGTCGTTTATACCAGAATTTAACTCGTTTCGGGCTGAATAACACGATTTTTCAGCCCGAAACGAGTTAAATTTCCTATGTCGTTTGCTTTTGTGTTTACTATGCCGCCCTATCTGACACCCGTCAAGCCCGTACGGCGAATCCGCTATCTTATTTTCATGAAAGATGTGCTGATTCTTGCCCTAACTACCTTCGGTGGGCCGCAGGTGCATTTGGCTATGTTGTACGAGCGGTTTGTGAAGAAACGACGATACCTGACCGAGTCGGAGTTGATGGAGCTTAACGCGCTGTGCCAGATTCTGCCCGGTCCAACCTCTACGCAGACCATAACCGCCGTCGGTTTCAAGATAGGCGGTCCTAACTTAGCTTACATCACGCTGTTGATTTGGGTATTGCCCGCCGTGAGCATCATGACTGCCGTTGGCATGGGCATGTATTATCTCGAACAGCATAATCTGTCCCTGCGGTTTGCCCGGTTTATCCAGCCGATGGCCGTTGGTTTTCTGATTGTCGCCGGGTACCGCATCGGGCAGAAGGTAATTAAAGATCAGGTCAGTCTGGCGTTGGCAATAACAGCCGCGCTGGTGGCTTACGTATTTCGGTCGCCGGTAATGACGCCTATCGTTATCGTGGCGGGGGGCCTGATAACCGCACTCACCTACCAGAAGCACGAACGAATGGAGAAGAAGCCCCTGAAAATTCAGTGGGCTAACTTTTTTTTGTGGGCAGGCGTGTTCATTGGCGCAGCGGGTTTGGGAGCTATTACGCAGTCGTTGCCCGTACGTTTGTTCGAGAACTTCTACCGCAACGGTAGCCTGGTGTTTGGGGGAGGGCAGGTCCTGACGCCGATGCTCTACAATGAGTTTGTGGCTTTCAAACATTACCTCACCCGCGAAGAGTTTCTGTCGGGTTTGGGACTGGTGCAGGCTTTGCCGGGTCCCACGTTTTGCTTTGCTTCCTACATTGGGGCCTTATCCATGCGGCATTCCGGCTGGTCGGGTCAGTTCTGGGGGAGCTTTGTATCGACGGCGGGTATTTTTCTGCCGGGTACCTTCCTGATTTATTTTGTGTACCGCTTCTGGGAACAACTCAAACGCTACCGAGTAGTAAGGGCTTCCCTGGATGGGGTCAACGCGGCTAGTAGCGGCTTAACGGCGGCTGCGGCTATTGCGCTTTTCGAGCCGATGGCTCCTTATTGGCCGTCGGTAGCTGTTGTGCTGATCACCATGGGAATATTATTCTTCACCCGAATCCCTCCCGTTGTCATTGTTATCTGCGGCTTACTGGCTGGTGTGGTATTGTAACGTATACCGTTCGACAAAGTACCTTGTTAGCCGTGCCAGATTCCTTCGGCAATTAATTTAGTTCGTCCGCCCACCTTGATGGTAAACCAATCGTTTGTCAGTTGGCCGTCGAGGTACAGATAAGAATGACGCCCCATTTGAAAACCCTGCTCTACAATTGCGTTGATGGTCGTTGTTCGGTAGGTGAGTAGATACGCCAGCAGACACCCATTCGCGCTACCCGTCGCTGCGTCTTCGGAGAGTTTGTCATTTTCAATCAAAAACATACGGGTGTTGTAGTCTGAATCGGCGTTGGAGGTTTCGCTGGTAAAGAAAAACAAAGACGTTGAGTGGCCGGTCGGGCTATTTGTTCGGTATTTGCCGTTTGCGAGTAGAAAGGCTTTGAACGATTGATAATCCAGGGAAAGGCTGTCGATGGCGGCTAGACTTTGTAGCGGGATCAGAATGTAAGGTAAGCCGGTACTAATTTCCTGAACCGGCAACGAAGTGTCCAGATGGGAGAGGGCTATGCCCAACCCTTCTGAAATGACTTCGTGCGTAAAGATATTTCCGAATTCAGGTTGGGCCTGCTGCATGTAAAAAATGCTGTCTTCCAGATTGGCGGGGTCCAGAATAGATATGGCGATGTCGCTATGGGCTAGTTCCAGGACCAGCGAAGCAGGAGCGGACGGGGTCAAAAACCGGGCTATGATATAGCTCGTTCCTAGGGAAGGATGCCCCGCAAACGGCACTTCGTGTTCCGGCGTGAATATTCGGACGACAAACCGCTGATTGTCTTTATTTTCTTTGATGAAGGTGGTTTCCGCAAAGTTGATCTCTCTGGCCATCCGTTGCATTTGCTGCTCCGAAAGCTGGTTGTCCAGGTCCAGGAAGACCGCCAACTGGTTTCCTTCGTATTTCTGGTTGGCAAAAACATCGACAATGTAAAAGGGGATACCGGACATAGCTGGCAAAAATAAAAATGCCTGGGTGTAATCCCAACGAATGCAGAGGGATTCGCCGAGTGAACCGAACGTCAATCAGGCCATTCCGAAGAAAGAAATGGCCTGATTGACTATTTTCTGAAACATAAAACCAGGATTTTCTCCTTTCTCAGTCGGGTCTGTTATTGGCTTGCAACGCCAGATAAACGCCATTTGTCCAGCCAAAGCCGTCCTGATTCGGGTATTCGCCCCCACCCGCCGTCAAGCTGGTGTCTATGACGTTGTATTTCTCCATCATTTTACCGGTATCCCGGAATACTTTATCGTTAAGAGCCAGCCAACGTTTTTTTAACTCATCGGCGGTCTGCGTAAAGCCAAACGCCAACAACCCCTGGTGCGTAATCCATTGCAAAGGAGCCCATCCATTCGGAGCATCCCACTGCTGGCCGCTTTCCTCTACTGCGGATACGACACCGCCTTCTTTCAAAAAGCTTTTTTCGATGTGGGCATGAACAGAAGCTGCCTGCTCGTTGGTTGCCAGTCCAACGTACAGGGGAAACATAGCCGCCAGCGACCAGATGGGGGTAGGCTTGTGCAAAACGATGTTGTAATCCACGAAAAATTGTCGCTGCTCATCCCACAGATAAGTCATTATCGCTTGTCGACGCGTCGCTGCTTTTTGTTTGTAGTGTTCCGCGGGTTCCTGAAATGAACTTTGCCGGTAAGCATCCGACAAGGTCAGTTCCAGATCGTACATCAACGCGTTAAGATCCACGGGAATGATGTCCGTAGTGTGAATGGTAGCCAGCCGTTGTGAATCACCAAACCATCGGCAGCTAAAATCCCAACCCGATTCGCAGGCGGCCCGAATGTGCCGGTACAACGCACTGGGCGATATACCATAGGGAGCCGCTTCGTGCGCGAGTTCAACGTCCTCCCGGTACGATTCGGGACGAGGAGCCGCCAGATCATCCCAGTAGCGATTCAGGACACTGCCATCGGGCAGCAGCACCACGCGCCGGAACGCTGCTTCGTGATCACTAAGCCGAAAATATCCATCCATCCAGTAATTGTATTCTTTCTGCATGTGGGGCAGGTAGCGAACCAGAACGTCTGCACCGTCAATATCGGCCAGTAAGCGTACCATTCGGGCAAAAAAGGGCGGCTGCGACCGGGATAAGTAATAGCTGCGGTTGGCGTTGGGGATATGGCCGTAGGCATCGATCAGATGAGCGAAGTTATCAACCATGTCCCGGATCAGTTCGTTCTCACCCGATACGCGCAGGCCGAGCATGGTAAAATAACTGTCCCAGTAGTAAAGACCCCGGAAACGCCCGCCGGGAACGATATAAGGTTTGGGGACCGGCAGCATCGAACACAATGGTTCTGACTGCCGCTTAAAGATCGGCCAGATATGGTTGAGGTGCACCGCCGTCGGTAAGCTCTGATCGCTAACGTGACCGGTTTCTATGTTTTTGGGCAGGTGAAAATACGTGTGGACAAAATCGGTCAGTCGAAACTCGCTCTGGTGCTTCTCAATCTCATACCGGCTCAAGATTTCTTCCGGTGCCCGTCTGGGATAGCAGTCGGCAAAGGTGATGGAATCATCAAATACGGGCTGCATCTGTACGTCATGAAACAGCGGGCCAAAGAGTTGATCGGGGGGGAGTATGGCAGGAACTACACTATAAATCTGAGGGGGAAGTTGCGGCTTTTCGGGCATAATAATCAGGTTACGTTTATACTATAAACCCAGTGCAATAAGGTTGGTTATGATTTTTGCGATTCCAACCGGCAGTACCAGCGCCACGTAGCCTCCTGCATAAACCCTAAACGCGGAATGCGCGGCTGTCTATGAAGCAACCGCGCATTCCGCGTTTTTTTAGATAAGTCGGATAAGAAATTCCTACCTACTACATATCATCGGACAAAAACTTGCGCACACTCTGGTAGGGTCGTAGGCCCTGCGGTTTCCCGTTCGTGCCGTTGATGGGCGTAGCCGACGTGTTGCCCGGTGGGCGAGTTTCGCCGGACCGGGCGCGATTGCCGTTTTGAAGCGTCAGCATTTCCTTGCGCAACTGCCGCTGTTCGTCGTCACTCAACACAGTACGCGTGGCTTCTCCCTGACCGTACCCATCGTTGAAGTTACTGATCCGGCTGTCGGTCTGTGCCAGTTTCAGTTCGGCGTATAACTCGTTGAGGTCTTCGGTGGCCGACTGCCGTCTTTCTTTCAACTCGTTGAGATTGGGAAGCAGGTCGAGATTATGCTGTAGCACATTCTGCTGAATGCGTTGTTCGGCCAGTTGTGCTTCAAGGGGAGCCAATACTCCGTCGATTCGTTTGATACGACGACGTAATTTCCAAAGCTTGATATCCGCCTGCAACCATCGAAACCAGAAGGCCGACAGGACGGGAAGCGCTATCCCCAGACAGACCGCTCCGGCCAGCGCGAACAGGATACCGCTCAGTACGAATGACAACAAGGCCCAGGGACTGTTGACCAGCGCGAGATTTAACTCGCTGGACTCGCTCAACTGTTTTTCAATTTTGTTGATCGTCGATGGGCTGAGTGTTTGTGTAGCCGCCGTCGGGTCGGTATTCAGTTGAAGCTGGCGGACCGATTTGTTGATAGCCGCTTTCAACTGATCGGTGCGGTACGCTTCGTACCGGAACCAGCCCAGTACGGCCAGCGTCAGTACCGAAAAAACAGCCAGCGCAATTTTAAACCGTTCGTATTTGGTCCGGTTCTGCTCCGGATTTTCCTGGTAAGGCTGCTCGATAAGCCGATCATAAGCCGGTTTCAGCAAGATCGATACCATCGCTAAGCCAACGGCAAACGCCCAGGCTTCATTCGTGTTGCGAATGTTCAGGGCATAGGCTACAATCTCGTGGGAGATAATTAAATCACCGGCCAGAAACGAAATGCCGGCAACCAGAAACAATAGCCCCGCCAGCAAGGAATAATCGGGAGCGGCTTTGGTGCGACGCTCGCGAAGGTTGTCGCGGTCGGCTTCCAATGCCTGCCGGTCGGCTTCGTGGTGTTTGACCTGCTTGTCCAGGCGCTCTACCTGGAGGGCGTGAGTTTGCAGTTCTGCGTAAGCCGTGCGGTGGGCTTCCGTCGCTTGGGTCAACTGCTGGTCGGTTTCCGTAATTTCGGTGCGCTTCTCCTGAATGCGTTCCTGAAGCCAGTCCTTGTTTACCTGACTTGATAAATAGCCTTCGTATGTTTCCCGGTTGACACCTTCAATACCGCTGTTGTAGCCGTGCTGAAAATCGGGATTTTCTGTTGGTTCCATGCTAAATCGTTTACAGCGGACGATTGGTAGTACTGCTATGAACCCTCCACTCAGTTAAATAGTGCTTCTCGCTGTTGCTCCGGGAGCCGCTGCTCCGGGAGCCGATCCCGGATGCTGCGAGCAATCTGGTATTCACTTAAAAACAAGCTAACAAGCTGATCGCGTTTGGCGTTCAAACGGGCTAAATCCGTTTCCAGCTGTTTCAAGGTCGTAACAAGCGGCCACTGCTGGTTGCGGATGGCTTCTACTTCCCGAACCAGTCGCTCACGGTCGGTTACCCAAACGGGTAGGTTCTGCTGTTTGTCAATAAGCAACTGACGGTTCTGTCGAATCGCCTGAAATCCGTTCTGAAGCCGCGTTAACGTACTGAGGAGTAACTTTCCCGTTAGCAGAAACAGAAAAAAGATAAAGACAAACAACGAACCCGCCTGCCAGATCGACTGCATTTGCACAGCCTGAGCGAGTACAAACAAAGCTGCTGCCATCGGTAAGGCGACCTCTTCGATAAGCCGCCGACCACTCAGTCGAGTGCCTTCCTCGTAGAAAAACGATGTGCGTCCGAATAAATTGAACATACCCGCCAGAAATACACCGACGGCAATCCAGCGATTCGGAAAGGCAGGCCGCAGAGTTTCATCCACCAGATAAAAATTGCCGATGCTCATCCCGATTGCCAGCAACAGGCTCACACTGGTTCGGAGCAGATCATGGATAATCGGCAGCTGTTCCTGTAAGGCTTCGATCTGGCTTTTTAGGCTAGCAATCCGGCTTTCCCGTTCATGGATTACCTGATTCAGTGCCTCCACTTTTTGGGTGTACTGCTCCACCATTTTTTCGATTGGCGCAGCCTGCTGGTCAATATGCGCCCGTATTTCAGTTACTTTCTCGTCGGTCTGGGCGTCTGCTAAGCCAAATAACACACCTTCGTCGCGCAGGGCTTCTTCGTCTGCAAGCCAGGACGGCAGTGAATCTTCCAGAGCATATACGGTCGGTGCAGCATGGTAAGCCTGTTGATTGTCAGCTGGTACAAAGACATCCGAAATAGCGGGTGCCACGGTAACCGGAGTGGAAACGGCTGAGACCGGTGTGCGCACAAATAAAGAGCGAAGGCGTTCAATAAACGTCATTAGTCAAACCCGATGGCGGGTTATCGAGACAGGTTGCTGGTACGAAAACGGTTGTAAATACGCAAAAAGTGCCCTAATAACACAATTCTGCTTGAAGGGCACAGCGATGAATGACCGGGAAAGCAAAAAAATAGTCAGGGTGTGTTTTGTCCCTGACTATATTGGCGGTTAGCGAATTACCGTTGCAAAAAGACGCGTTGGAGCGCTCCCCAGAGCCGTTTCTTTAAATTTTGGTCGGCTTCGATGGTCGGCAGTGAATCGGCCATTAAAAAGGTAATGCCGAAAAAACGGATGGGCTGATACCGGTCCATCGCAATATCCAGGTGGATACGGCTGAAGGGTACGCCAAACGTAATAAAATGGTGAATCTTTTTGTCCTGAACCAGTTCGGCAAAGTCAAGGTCACCCGCACCGTGCAGATTGAGCAGATCGACACCGTCGATGTTGAGATTAACCGCTTTCAGGATTTTTTCGAGGAAAAGCAGGTTACTGGGGTCTAGTTCTTCATCGGCGAGCAGCAACACTTTGTGGTTAAGCTGGGGTAGCCGGGGCTGCTGTGTCGGCGGAACAACCGATGGCGTTGTCGGGCGTGGGACCGGCTGTGGTAGCGGTTCGGGTGTCGCGGTTAACGCAATGGGTTCCGGGGCTGGCGCTTGTACGACGGGTATATCGACAATAGGTTCAACCAGCCGTTTTTCGTCCGAGTGCGTAAGTGGTGACGCGGCCAATGCATCCAGTTCGTCCAGTAAATCGGCGGTGACCACCGGGATTATCTCGTCAGGCGGTTCACTAACTAAATGAGTCACGTCGGGCGCACTCGCTGTTTCGACAAGCGGTTGCGTGCTGTAACTCCACGATTCTCCCGCCAACCGGAATAGCTGGTCGTTTTGGTAAAGCGTCTGATATAAATTCTTTGCTGACATGCGGCTTGTTAACGTCCGGTTTCTAATTTATGCCACTTTGTCGCTTTGAGTGGTTCGCGTCGGCCATCGAAGGGTTGGTCAATTGGTCCGTAATGTTTCACCAGATAAGCCAGAATAGCCGGTTCCGATTCGCCCAGATCCCATAACTTCTGCGTACGCTGCATCCATCGGATTCGCTCGATCCATTTATCGCGTGAAAAATGACTTTGCAGAATGAGCTTACTCGAATGGCAGGCTGTACACTGACCTTTCACCAGCGTAAGATGCTCGTCAACGGCAAGGCCGGTTTCAGGATCGGTTTTCACCGAGTCCGCTGGTGCATAGGTACTATAGACTGTTTCTGGCGCACCATTCTTGGCAATGAGTCCCGATCTGGTTTGCGCGGCTACGGTGATCAGCGCAGCCAACGCAAAAGCCAATGCTGGCCATTTTTTCATTTGTTTCATGTTGTTTCGTTATGCACCGACTTTCACGGCAATGCGGTGGCAGGCGTTGTTGCAATACCCCTCCGGATTCCACTGGGGCATAACCATGGGTTGTGATACACCCGCATCGTCGGTTGCCCGCGCCCATAGTTCGTAATAGCCCGGTTGGGAAAATTTAATCGTTGCGGTCCAGTGCTGCCAAGCCAGGCGATTCTTCGGTGGTTTTAGATCGGCTTTCTGCCAGGTGGCCCCAAAATCATGCGACACTGCTACCTCGCGAACCGAGCGATCTCCTGCCCAGGCGTGGCCGCGTAAGTTGAGCGTCTGACCTTTGGTAAGCATAGCACCCGTTTGGGGAAACGTAACGAGCGATTTCACCGGCATGGACTCAATAATTTTGAACTGACTTTCGGGTGGATCGACGCCGGGTTCGACGGGGTTGATCGGCACCTTATAGCTTTTACCCGTCATTTTTGTTCCATCGTGGACTTTGTTGCGTACCGCAATCGTGTGCAGCCATTTGCCCGAGGTCGAAGCGGGCCAGCCGCCGACGACCAGCCGCAGCGGAGCGCCGTTGACAAGCGGAATATCCTGCCCGTTCATGGCCCAGGCAACCAGCGTTTCGTCTTCGAGGGCTTTGCGCATCGGCACTCCGCGCGATATGGCTTCTTTTTTCGGGTCCAGACTGATGTGTACATCCTTGCCGTAATAACCAATGTAGACCGCATCGTCTTTCAAGCCCACATCGGCCAAAATATCTTTCAGCCGAACCCCGGTCCATTCGGCACAGCCAACGCCCCCATCCGTCCACTGGTTGCCCGATGTTTTAGGGAAATAACCAGACCGTCCGTTGCCAGCACATTCGAGCACCAGCTGGTACGTGTAGTGCTTAAAGCGTTTCTTTAAGTCGTCGAGTTTGTAGGTTTTTGCCTGCTTCACCGACTCGCCGTTGATCGTCAACGTCCAGCTGGCGGGGTCTACTTTTTCGGGCATCAGGCCATTATTGCGAATAAACAGCTTATCGGCAGGTGTAATGGCATCATCCAGCAGGTGCGCGGGCGTTTCGACGTTCCAGGGTTTGTCGCTCAACACAACCAGACCTTTATTTTTCGTCGCCATTGGATCAACCTCAAACGCCATTGGCAAATAATGCTGAGGCAATTTGTCGGCAAAAACGATGTCGGTACCGAGCAGGGTAGTGAGCGTTGCCAGGGCGCTTTTCTGGAGAAAACCCCGGCGGTCAAAAAGGTTATCGGATGGGTTTTGTGATGCCATTGGTAAAAACGGGCCAGATTGAGTTCTCAAAAATACGCAAAAAAAGCCAGCCCTGGCGTAGTTGCAGGACTGGCTTTTAGAAGACCAGAGCCGATTAGTGGGCTTAGGCAATACCTACCGCCTGACGGTAGATGATAGCCTCCCGGTCGGGACTGGTCGAAATGAAGCTGATCGGTAAACCAAGTGTTTCTTCCAGGTAATTGACGTAATCCGCCAGTTCAGCGGGCATGTCATCGAACGCGTGGATGTTCGCCAGATCCGTTTTCCAGCCCTTGAACGATTTGTAGATCGGAGTCACGTCCGTGTCGCAGAGATCGTACGGAAGCTGTTCCGTCGTAGTGCCGTCGGGAAGCTGGTAATGCGTGCAAACCTGAATTTCGTCGAAGATATTCAGCACGTCTACTTTCATCATAACCAGCTGCGTAACGCCATTGATCATGATCGCGTATTTGAGAGCAGGCAGGTCAAGCCAGCCGCACCGACGCGGACGACCGGTCGTCGCGCCGAATTCGCGCCCTTCCTGGCGGATTAGCTCACCGGTTTCGTTGGAAAGCTCCGTTGGGAAGGGGCCGCTGCCGACCCGTGTGCAGTATGCTTTAAAGATACCAAAGACTTCACCGATCTGGCGGGGTGCCACGCCCAGACCTGTGCAGGCACCAGCCGTCATGGTGTTGGATGAGGTCACGAACGGATAAGAGCCAAAATCAATATCGAGCAGCGAACCTTGAGCACCTTCGGCCAACACGTTACGGCCATCGTGCAAGGCCTGATTGACTTCGTATTCGCTGTCGGTCAGTTGAAACTGCTTCATGAATTCGACCGCTGCGAAGAATTCGGTTTCCGCCTGCGGTAACACCGACGCATAATCAAAGTTGTTCTGTTCCAGAATGACCTTATGAATAGCAACCAGCTTTCCGTACTTGTCCGCAAAATTTGGCGACAGAATATCACCAACGCGAAGTCCCTGACGAGCTACTTTATCCTGATAGGTAGGACCGATACCCCGGAGCGTCGAACCAATTTTAGACTCACCTTTAGCCTGCTCGTAGGCCGCGTCCAGCAGCCGGTGGGTCGGGATAATGATCGACGCTTTCTTCGAAATCTGTAGGTTTTTTGTGAGTGCCAGATTGTACTTAGCCAGCCCGTCGATTTCTTTCTTGAAAACAATCGGGTCGAGCACCACACCATTGCCGATGATATTCAGAATATCGTCCCGGAAGATTCCAGACGGAATCTGGTGCAAAACATGCTTGAACCCGTTGAATTCGAGCGTGTGACCGGCATTGGGACCGCCTTGAAAGCGGGCCACAACCTGATACTGTGGTGCTAGCACATCCACAATTTTACCTTTTCCTTCGTCGCCCCACTGGAGGCCTAATAAAACATCTACCATTCTGATTGGCCGCTGAAACGGCTGTGATTAGACTAATTTCTCTGAGTTTTTCTTCCGTCGGCTCGTACCCACTGACCAACCAAACGCTGAAGAATACGTTCATGGACGAACGTAAGTAAAAGCAGGGGGCCTGGATTTACTCCTCGACCGGTATCTGAATACCCTGCGCATCTTTCGCCGTATGCTGCCGGTTTTCGCAGAAATCGCGGGCGCAGGCACCGTAGAAAATCAGCGAATGGTGCATGACGTTGAATTTCAGCATGTCGCCAACCATGTTCTGGATATTCTGAACCCGTGGGTCACAGAACTCCATCACCTTGTGGCAATCCGTACAGATGAGGTGGTCGTGCTGACGGTAACCATACGATTTCTCGTACTGGGCCAGGTTACGGCCAAACTGGTGTTTGGTAACCAGATCGCAGTCGACCAGTACATCGAGCGTATTATAAACCGTAGCTCGGCTTACGCGATAATTCTTGTTTTTCATCGAGATGTACAACTCGTCCACGTCAAAGTGGTCTTCCCGGTTGTAGATCTCTTCTAGAATAGCGAATCGTTCGGGTGTTTTCCGCAGCCCCTTGTTTTCTAAGTAAGCCGTGAAAATCGTCCGGGCAGATTCTAAGTTTGATAATTTCGGCGCAGCCATATCCGTTCCGATGATTGAAAGTGCAAAAATAAAAGTTATAGCCTATAGTTCATGGTTTATGGACTATAGTTTGTTCGTAATCGAACAAACGGGAAACCACGAAGTACACACTACGAAAAAAATCAGGAGTCGAACCGCACGACCTCGAAGACGCCCTGAACCCGTTCCAGTTTGCGCATGAGCGTTTCGAGATGCCCCGTGTCATGAACGTAAAGCCGGATGTTACCCTCAAAGATACCATCTTTCGAGTCAATCGTTACCGAACGCATGTTGATGTGTAGTTCATTGCTGATAACCCGCGTTACGTCGTTCACTAAACCGACACGGTCCATTCCCGTGATGCGCAGACCCGCCAGGAACGCCAGCTCTTTCTGGGAGGTCCATTTGGCTTTGATGATCCGGTTACCGTGGTTCGACATCAATTCGACGGCGTTTGGACAGGTGACCCGGTGAATTTTGATGCCGTCGTTGATGGTTACAAACCCGAATACGTCGTCGCCCGAAATGGGGTTGCAGCACTTCGAGAGCGTGTAGTCGATGCGATCCATGTCCTCACCAATGAGCAGCATGTCGGCGTCGGCCCGTTCCCCGTGAATTCGTTTTAATTCTTTGGTAAACGACTTGGCGTCCTGTAGGGCATCGGTATTGAGTTTGTTCAGGCGGTTCTCTTTCGCTTCCTTGTCGGATTTGAATTTCTTTAGTTCCTGAACGTCGATGTGTCCTTTGCCAACGCGGTAAAAGAAATCGTCGCTTGTTTTGGAGCCGAAATAAGCCCGGAGCTGATTGATGGTTTCGTTGGTCATCTCCATCCGCAGCACCCGCAGTTTTTTCTGCACCAGATCACGGCCATCGGTCACGAACCGTTTGTTTTCTTCCTTGATTAAGTCCTTGATCTTGGTCTTAGCCTTGGACGTAACCACGAACCGCAGCCAGTCTTCGCTCGGTTTCTGACGATTCGAGGTAATGACTTCAACCTGATCGCCGTTTTGCAACACATGGCTCAGCGGTACGAGTGTGTTATTGACCTTGGCGGCCATACAGCGAGCCCCGATCTGGGTGTGAATATCGAAGGCAAAATCCAAGGCCGTAGCCCCCCGCTGCAAGACTTTCAAATCGCCTTTGGGCGTAAACACAAAAACTTCCTCGCTGTACAGGTTGCTTCGAAAATCGTCGACAAACTCGATAGCGGCTTTTTTGTCGCCCGTACCAGCCGACTCGATCATATCGCGCACCTGACTGATCCAGGCTTCAATGCCCGCACCCGTCTGGGTATCGTTGCCTTTGTATTTCCAGTGGGCCGCGTAGCCTTTCTCGGCAATTTCATTCATCCGCTCGGTGCGGATCTGTACTTCTACCCACTGACCGGAGCGGCTCATCACCGTCGTATGGAGCGATTCATACCCGTTGGCACGGGGCGTACTAATCCAGTCCTTCAACCGGTCGGGATTGGGTTTGAAATGATCCGTAACGATGGAGTACGCCCGCCAACAGGCCGCTTTTTCTTCTTCGGGGGGCACGCTCAGTATAATCCGGACGGCGAACAAATCGTAAATCTCTTCGAACGGCTTTTTCGATTTGCTGAGCTTGTTCCAGATCGAATAAATTGATTTGGGACGACCTTTGATCATGTATTTGATCTTTGTTTCGCCCAGGTCTTTCTCAATCGGCTCGATAAACCGACCGATGAACCGGTCGCGGGCTACGCGGGTTTCGCGCAGTTTTTTGGCGATATCCTTGTACGCTTCCGGCTCAACGTACTTCAGGTACATGTCTTCAAGCTCCGACTTAATTGCATACAAACCCAGTCGGTGCGCCAGGGGCGCATAAATGTAAATCGTTTCCGAAGCGATCTTTAACTGCTTGTCGCGGGGCATGGAGTCCAGCGTTCGCATGTTATGGAGTCGGTCGGCCAGCTTGACCAGGATTACCCGAACATCGTCCGAAAGTGTCAGCAGCATCTTACGGAAGTTTTCGGCCTGCTGCGACGTGCCGTACTCGAAGATGCCCGAAATTTTGGTTAGCCCATCGATGATTTTGGCTACTTTGGAGCCGAATGCCCGCTCAATGTCGGCAATCGTCGTATCTGTATCTTCCACGACATCGTGCAGCAGAGCTGCCACGATACTCGTTGTGCCCAACCCAATTTCTTCAACCGCAATCTGGGCAACGGCCAACGGGTGGTAGATGTACGGTTCTCCCGACCGCCTGCGCATATTTTTGTGCGCTTCGGCGGAGGTGTTGAACGCTTTTTTGATCAGTTTGGCGTCATCGCCTTTCAGCATTGGCTTTGCCGCCCGCAGTAGTCGTCGGTAGCGTTTCAGGATTTCCTGGCGCTCCAGCTCTAGATCGATCGCAGGTTCGGCGGTGGCATTCATCATGGTTGGCGTCTTTGCAGGTGGTTGTACTCGCTCTACCAAGATAACAAAATAATATGGTAAAAAAGACGCTGCATCCACTAAAAATAAAACCTTTGAAAATTTTTCTTGACATGTATAAATTCTTTTGTACCTTTGCACCTCCAAAACACGAGTTGATGAGCGCTAGACAGACAAATCTGGCTTGACGACTTCTCAACCTCCAGGCCGCGGGTGTGGCGAAATTGGTAGACGTGCCAGACTTAGGATCTGGTGCCGCAAGGCATGGGGGTTCGAGTCCCTCCACCCGTACATCGTTTAAAAGCGAAAGACTGAAAGAGTGAAAGAGCGTTTGTCTGTGAATGACTCACTCTCCCTTCTTTCAGTCTTTCGCTCTTTTATTTTAAAACCGACACAAACGTGGATATTACTTTAGAAAAAGCCAGTGATACCAATGCTTCGCTGAAAATCGTCCTGACCCCAGCCGACTACAAACCAGAAGTTGATAAAAAACTGAAAGACTACGGTCGGAAGGTTCAACTGAAAGGTTTCCGGCCTGGCCATGTTCCTGCTTCGCTCGTGCAGAAAATGTACGGTAAAAGCATCCTGGTGGACGAAATCAACTCGATGCTAAGCAAAACGGTTAGCCAGTATATTCGCGAAAACAAGTTGCAGGTCGTTGGTGATCCTGTGCCAAATCGTGAAGAGGCCGATGCCATCGATTGGGATAACCAAACCGATTTCGCGTTTAGCTACACGCTGGGTCTGGCATCGGAATTCGATATCGATTTTAATGATCTGCCAGGCGTAACGCAGTACGAAATTCAGGCTGGTGATGCCGAAGTCAATTCAACCATTGCTGAACTGCAACAACGTTTCCATGCGCACGCTCATGGCGAAGAAGTAGGCGATGGTGATACGATCTACGGTGAACTGAAGCAGGTGAACGCACCCGCTGAAGGTGAAGCGTTTACGGCCAAAACGGCTTTCCCGATGAATCAGATGGCCGAAGAAGCCAAAGGACAGTTTATCGGTAAGAAGAAAGGTGACGTGGTTACGTTCAATCTGGAAGCTGCGTTCCCGGACGAAAAAGCACGGGCTACGGCAACCGGTGCACCAAAAGAAGACATTGCTAACCTGACCGGTGAGTTTACGTTCGAGGTAGACGATATTACCCGTCATGAGCCAGCCGCGTTGGATCAGGAGTTCTTTGACAAAGTGCTGGGTGCTGGTGCCGTCGAGAACGAAGAGCAGTTCCGCGTGAAAGTAGCCGAAATCATCCGGGGCAACTACGGACGTGAAGCCGCTCAACTGCTGCGACTGGACATCGAAAAGATGTTGCTCGAAAATACGCCGATTTTGCTGCCCGACGAGTTCCTGAAAAACTGGTTGCTGGAAGTAAACGAAGGAAAGTTCACCCCAGAACAAATTGATGAGCAGTACGATGACTTTACGAAGTCCGTAAAACTGCAACTCATCAAGAATAAAATCGCCGATAAAGCCGACATCAAAGTTGAGTTCGAGGAAGTGCTGGAAGTAACGCGTCAAATGGTACGCGAGCAGTTCGGTTTTGCCGGTGCTGAAAATGAGGAGATGAACCAAACCATCGACCGCATTGCCCGGAACTACCTGCTGGACGAGAAAAACAACGGCCAGAATTACACCAGCACGTTCAACCGGGTGTACGATGATAAAGTAATCGACTACGCCAAGACTCAGTTGACAATTGCTACCCAGGAGGTAACGGTTGATGAGTTTAAAGCACTGGTTGAAAATCGCTAGTACTGCCTGTATACAGGTAATCAAGGCCCGGTCATTGACCGGGCCTTTTGCGTTTTATTAGAACCAGAGCCGCATAACTTACTAGTTGGTATGTTTTTTAGCTAAATCTGCCGGAGTAAGCAGTATATTTTGACAAAATGGGCTATTGGTTAGTAGCCATACGCTACGTTCATGGCATCTGTGAACGATTAAGCAAGCACTAGCTAAGCCCTGTATGAAAACAAGTTTACTGATTTTATTCTTACTGCCTCTTTTGACGTTCGCCCAATCAAAAAGCGATCAATCAGTTGTCATAAAAGGAATACTCCTTGACGAACAAACGAAGCCCATTCCGTTCGGGACCGTTACGTTACATCAGAAAGCAGACTCTACGCTGATAACCGGAGCGATCTCCGATGAAGCGGGTACGTTTGAACTTCGGGCCAAGCCAGGGACGTACTGGGTAAAAATTTCCGTTGTGTCATACACCGAAAGACGTATCCCGGCAATCCAGGTCGTGAATAAGCCGATCGATCTTGGTAAACTAATACTGAAAGCAAGCACCAAACGGCTGGACGAGGTCGTCGTGAAGGGCGAGCGCAGTCAGATGGAACTGGCGCTGGACAAAAAAATATTTAACGTAGGAAAAGACCTGGCCAATGCGGGAGGAACGGCTGCGGATATTTTGAGCAATGTGCCGTCCGTGGCTGTCGATGCGGAAGGGAATGTGAGTTTGCGAGGTAGTAATAGCGTCCGGATTCTGATTGACGGAAAGCCATCAGGATTGGTGAGTTTGAAAGGAGGGAGTGGGTTGCAACAGTTGCAGGGCAGCAGTATTGAGCGGGTAGAAGTGATCACCAATCCGTCGGCGCGCTATGAGGCCGAAGGAATGGGGGGCATTATCAACATTGTCTTGAAAAAAGAGCACAGAGAAGGCATTAATGGCTCATTTGATGTTATTACGGGTTATCCGGCCAACTTCGGACTAGCCGCCAACGTAAACTACCGCCGTAAAAACCTTAACTTCTTCGTTAACTATACGGCGTCGTACCGGAACACGCCCGGTCGGAGTTCGCTGTATCAGGAGGTGTACCGTGATGATACCACGTTTATTACTCAGCAAAATTCGACAAACCGGTTGAAGGGATTGAACAACAATGCCCGCGCGGGTCTGGATTATTTTTTCAATCCCAAGAACGTGCTGACGGCTTCCTACACCTGGCGGCTGAGCAAAGGAAAACGCTACGCGGATATACTTTACCGGGATTACCAGTTTTCGACCCAAAATCTCCGCAGTATAACCAGCCGCACGCAGGACGAAACCGAAACGGAGCCCAATTCGGAATATGCGTTGACGTACAAACGAACCTTTGCCCGCGAAGGCCACGAACTTACCGCCGATGTGCGCTATCTGGATAACTGGGAAAGTTCCGATCAGTTATTTAACCAGCAGACCGTTGGGCCTGACGGATTTATGGCTACCACGCCCGCTGTGCTGCAACGGTCGCTTAACGACGAGACCGAAAAGCAATTACTCGTTCAAATTGATTACGTTCGACCGTTTAGCAAGAATGGGAAAGTCGAAGCCGGACTACGGAGCAGTTCGCGCGATATGACGAACGATTACTCGGTGACGCAACGGGGTGACAATGGCGTGTGGCAGCCGTTACCCGGACTAACCAACGATTTTCTGTATGAGGAACGCATTCACGCGCTGTACGGAATCATCGGCAATAAGTCGCGCAAGCTCTCCTACCAGGCGGGACTGCGTGGTGAACTAACGGATGTGACGACAACACTTCGCCGGACAAACGACGTCAATCCGCGCCATTACGCTAATCTGTTTCCAAGCATGCACGTTACCTACGATCTGCCTCGTCAGCACGCGTTGCAACTGAGCTACAGCCGCCGGATTCGCCGACCGCAGTATAACGATCTGAGTCCGTTCATGACGTTCAGCGACAACCGAAACTTTTTCAGCGGAAATCCGAACCTCAACCCTGAATTCACCAACGCCTTCGAAATTGGTCACATCAAATATTTCAGCAAAGGGTCGATTAGTTCGTCTGTGTATTACCGGCATACGAACGACAAAATTCTGTCCATTCGTCGGGTCAACGAGCAGGGGTATTCGACAACCCGACCCGAAAACTTGGCGAGTGAAAATTCATATGGAGCGGAGTTTGCCGGTTCCTACTCGCCTTTTACCTGGTGGAAACTGGACGGTAGTTTCAACTTTTTCCGGGCTATGACCAACGGGAGTAACCTCGACGTGAATTACCAAAGCGATACCTACAGCTGGTTTACCCGGATGATTTCACGCTTTACGCTCCCAAAATCCACGGATGTCCAACTGCGGGGTAATTACGAAGCGCCCCAGAAAACACCGCAGGGAAGACGTAAAGCCTTGGCGACGCTCGATCTGGCCATCAGTAAAGATTTGTTTAATAACAACGGGACGCTGACCTTGAACGTCGTTGACGTATTCAACTCCCGTCGATTTCGGTCCATTACCGAAGGCGAAAACTTTTATACCGAAAGTAGTTCGCAGTACCGGCTTCGTCAGGTCAACCTGACCCTTAGCTACCGACTACGGCAGGCGAAAAAGAAAGAAAAACCGGCTGAAGGCGAGTTCTAGCCCCGTTCAGGCAATTACGGCGTAAAACGAAAAGCGGAGACGTGTTCGGCCTCCGCTTCTCGGTATTATTTTGGGGTATTTCTCTAGGACCTACTGGTACTGGATGTACATAGGCTTGGGAGTCAGCGCCAGTACTTCTTCGGGAGTCATAATGCGCGAACCGGGCTTTCTGAAATCGTTGTCGTAAAACAATTTAAAGCCTGTATACTGCACTGGCTCTTTCTGGATGTAGTCGTGATACGAATCTTTCTTAAGCACCGGCGGGCCCCAACCGTCCATGTCCATAACAATCTGGACATTAGGGTTGAGTTTGATGTTTTTGTAGTTCTTGATCATCCCCTGCGTAAAGCGGTGAACCACCAGTACTTTAGGCGGTATGTTATTTTCTTTGACAACGTTACTCAGAAATTGAACCGCCTGGTTGACGTCAGCCGCATCGTAACTGCCGATTTTAGTGCCGGGCTTGGCGCCGGTGACCATCGAAAATTCAGGATCGATACCCAGATGCACAAAAGGCAATTTAAGGTATTTCTCCAGGAATTTCATTTCGGGACCAAGTGGAGCGTGACCCCGTTGAATATCGAGAAACACGATAGCCTTGTGCTCGTTGCCCCACTTAAGCACTTTCTTGATCGTTTTGTCGGACATCCGCATCCGGTAGCCGCCGTCTTTGCCGGGAGCCCCCTGCGCCGAGATCGCTACCAGATGCAACGCGGGCTGAATCGGTGTCGCCGGGTCGGCTTTTTCCCAGTTCTTGATTTCCCGGTCGAGCCGTTGCAGCATTTCCTCTTTGGGGTACTTTCCCAAAATACCCATCTTTTTAGAGTGCGGATTGCCGTAGTAAGCAAAGATCCGTTTTTTGGGCAGGATGGCTTCCGTAGGGGCGTACGTTAGCGAATCGAGGGTCGAGTCGCCGGTACTTACCGAGCGGGAAGAGGCAAGTGAATTTTTTTCGGCTTCGGGCTTTTCAGCCGAATCCGTTTTCGCAACGTTGGATTCAGCCGATGCCTCTGTGGTGATTTTACCTGTTTTGGACGAACTTTCCTGTTTCGATTCGGAAGAGCAGCCAGTAAGTTGACTGAGAGCCAGCAGAGTAAGCGCGGCCAGGGGAAAACGCATGGTAATCAACTAAGTTTAAAAAAATGCATGAGAAGGTTGAGCTGCAAGTCAGCGTATACCCGGATAGTGCAAGTATAGAGGCTTATGGTAACTTTTCAAAGCATAAGTTCGCCCAGGCCCTGACGAATTATCGAAAAATTATCGTCGGTTGCGTCAACAATGGTGGAAGCTACATTACCACCGTAACCACCGTCAATGACGATATCGACCTGGTGCTGGAATTTCTCGAAGATCAGCTCCGGATCGGTCGAATACTCGATTACTTCGTCTTCATCCCGGATCGACGTAGTGATAATTGGGTTACCCAGCTCATGAACGATGTCGCGCGGGATGTTATGATCCGGCACGCGGATACCCACCGTTTTTTTATTGGTGTTGAGTAGTTTAGGAACGCTGCCGCTGGCTTCCAGGATAAACGTAAACGGACCCGGCAAGACTTTTTTCATCAGCTTGAACGCCTGATTGCTCACCCTGGCGTAATCGGCAATGTGACTCAAATCGTAGCAAATGAATGAAAAGTCGTTCTTGGTAGGTTTAATTCCTTTGATACGGGCTACCCGTTCTACGGCGCGGGCATTATGAATGTCACAGCCCATCCCGTAAATGGTATCGGTTGGGTAGATGACGACGGCACCGTCGCGCAACGCTTTTACGATGTGATCAATCCGGCGCGGATCGGGATTCTGTGGATATAACTTGATGAATTCAGCCGACATAAAAAACGTTTTTGGTTAATAGATGTCCGCCAAGGACGAACGACTAACCATAAACTACAAACTACCTAAACCAGTTTAGCCGGTTGATAGGCTGGCTGGTGCGGATGGTTCCATTTGAGGTAACGTCGGTACAGTTTATTGACGGGTAAATGAAGACGGCTAAGGCTAAGAATCAGCGATGTAAGCGCACCCGGCGAATCCATTCGTTGGAGCAATTGACCAAATTCCAGCGCTAGGTCAAACTGTTCGGCATAGAAGGCTTTACGGATAAATTGCCGAACCCGGCCCGCCAGTGCTTTGTATTCGGCCGGGTGGTTGCAACGTTCAAACGCTTTATAACAGACGGTCAGCGAGGAACTGAGTAATTGATTTCCGGGCATGATTACCTGGGCCTGCATCGAGTTGGGAAGCCGTCTTTTCTGGGTCAGGACTTCGTCGAGGTAGGCGTAGTGGTAAAGCCGCGAGGAGCGAACCCAAAAATCAAAATCTTCAAACGACAACGTTTCGTCGTAGCCGCCCAGCTCGTTCAACACATCCCGGCGCATCATCATGGTTGGCGTACAGATGAAATGCGACTCCAGCACGTTTTTAAACACATCGCCCGAAGGGACTTTAAAACGGGCACGACCCTCGGCATCAACGGCGTAATGAAAGGCTGTCTGGTTGCCGTGCTCGTCGATGTAAGCCGCGTTGGAAAAGACAACCGCGTAAGGGCCCGCCAGTTGTTCGAACAGGTCGGCCTGTCGGGCAATTCGGTTGGGCAGGAGCACATCGTCAGCGGCCAGATCGATCACGTAGCGACCACTGGCCAAGGCCAGTCCTTGATTAAACGCCTGATTCAGCCCGCGATTGGTAGGATTTTTGATAAAGCGTACCACCGGATGTTTCTGCACAAACCGTTCGATTCGTTTCGCTGATTGGTCGGAGCTGCCGTTATCAATAACAATCAGTTCAACGTTTGGGTAGTGCTGATCGACTACCGATTGAAGTGCCTGTTCAACGTAGGCTTCCTGGTTAAAACTGGTGCAAATTACACTAACCCAGGGCTTTATCCGGTTGAGGTAAGGACTCATCGGTAAGGGGTTAGATTGGCCAGTAACGGAAATCATTCGGTCTGGTTAAGAAGGTATTGGCGTATAAGCAGAAAAAGCCGTGCCGATTTCTGGGGTTGACTAAAAGACAATAGTACGAACCATTTGTCACCAAAAGTCTACTTTTTGAGCAAACGGAGATAAGGTTAAAGGGATGTTGATTAGCGCGTAGCGTTGGCACGGTTTTTCCATAAGAGTCAGGAACGGTTTACAAGATGACATCGCCTGATGTGTGGCCGTTTTCCTTTTATGGGTTAGCGTTTGCAAACGTCATCCTAGGTATTCGGGGTGACGTTTGTTGTTTTCTGGGCAACGTCAGGGTCCCGGTCGCCTTCCAGGTTGTAGAGCGCAACATTCATTTCAAAGCCAATAATAAGCAGCAGAGAAACCAGATTGATCCAGATCATCAACGCGATGAGGGTACCGATCGAACCGTACACTTTGTTGTAGGAACCAAAGTTGGAGACGTAAAACGAAAAGCCCAGCGTTGTCAACACAATCAACACGGAGGCCGTGATGGCTCCCGGCGCAACAAAAGCCCATTTCATGCGCACGTCGGGGCCAAAGTGGTAAATAACCGAAACAGCCGCTACAAACACGGCAAAAACCAGCAGATAGCGGCCCAGCGCCAGTAGATTGACGAAAACGGCATTGTTCAGAATACCGAAGTGTAGCAAGTAATCGCTGACAACACCCCCCACGATCAGCACAACAATGGCCAAAACGAGCGCAAAGGCCAGAATGATGGTTAAGCCAACCGCCACGCCCCGCACTTCAAAAAAGCCACGCCGATCCTGCGTCTCGTTGGTCGAGTTAAAGGCGTTCATCAGGGCCACCACACCACTCGTTGCGGAGTACAGCGCCAGCAGAAAGCCAAACGACAGCACGCCACCCCGTGGGCGGCTGATAATGTCGCGAATTGTTGTCTCAACCGAACTAAAGGTGTCACCCGGCAATACTTCTTTGAGGAAGCCCATGATCTGTTCCTCCAGATTGGGTACGGGGATGTACGGGATAAGCGTAAAGAAAAAGATAACGGTAGGAAAGACGGATAGAATCAGGCTGTAGGATACCGATGCGGCCCGCTCACTAGTGTCGTTTTCCGCGATTTTGGCACCCATTTTTCGCAGAAAGGTGTACCAGCTGATTTTTGAGTTAAACGGTTTGTGCTCGCGAAGCCAGGCGCGTGTCACCCGAAATGCTTTCAAGCTCCATAGTTTTTCAAGCATACACAGGTCAGTAAGTTGTAAGCCGGTAAAACCGCATAAACGGTGCCATTCACCGGCTTATTGACTATTTTTTAACCGGCTAGTCAAAAAAAGGTTTCGCAGCGTCGAGCAAATCGGCGGGAGCCGGACCTGGTCGGCCCGTAGCCGATCGGAGAAAAATAAGCGTCGTTTCGCCCGTATTGAGCAATTGTCCGTCCTGGTTGAAGATTTCGTAGCGAAACACGATGCGCGTATTCGGCAACTGAGGAATCGTAACCCGGATGGTCAGCAAATCGTCGTATTTAGCCGGTCGGATAAAGCGGCAACTCATATCGTAGACCGGCATCCCGATACCGCTTTCTTCGAGCGCTTTGTACTCCATGCCCAAATGACGGAGCGCTTCTACGCGGCCAATTTCGTAAAATCGGGCGTAGTTGCCGTAATAAACGATACCCATCTGGTCAGTGTCGTAATACCGAACGCGGATACCCGTAACGTCGTGGGTAAACATAGGTGGGGCTATTTCATAATTTTCATTCGGGTCAGGGCCTGCTGATACAACCGCGCATTCGCCAAATGTTCCGATAAGGTTTTCGAGAACGTATGATAGCCGTTGAAACTAGCGTTGACCACAAAATAAAGGTATTCGTGCTGTTCGGCGTTCAGCACAGCATCGATGGTAGCGGGAGCGGGGAGATTGATTGGTCCCGGTGGCAAACCCGTGTAGCGATACGTATTGTACGGTGAATCGACCGCTAGTTGCCGATTCAGCAGACGCCGGATGCCAAAATCGCGCAGGGCAAAAATAACCGTTGGGTCGGCTTCGAGTTTGATACCCCGTTTGAGTCGATTCAGGTAAACGCCCGCCACCCGTGGCTGCTCATCCCGCTTGTTGGTTTCGGCGGCCACAATGGAAGCCAGTACCTGCGCCTGCGTTTGGGTCAGACCCAGTGCTTTCGCTTTTGCCTGACGTTCGGGAGTCCAGAATTTCTTGTATTCTTTACCCATCCGTTCCAGAAACGCTTCCGGCTTGATGGTCCAGAAGAATTCGTAGGTATTGGGCAGGAACAGACAGACGATGGTTGTCGTATCGAAGCCAAACTTCTCGCAGGTTGCCGGATCGTTGAGCAGCGTACCAAGCGCAGCAGGGCCGAATTCGAATTTGCTGCCCAACCGCTGGATCAGGTCGCTTTTCATCCGGATGTTGTTAAACGTAACGGGCATCGCGTCCTGACTGCCGTTGCGCAGCTTGACCAGAGCCTCGCGGTTGCCCATCCTGGGTTTGATCTCGTAGCGCCCTTCTTTTACCCGTTCGGGATACTTCATCAGTTTTGCCAGAAAGCGAAACGACGTTTCGTCGTTGACAACCTTGTGTGTTTTAAGGGTGTCCATGACCGACTCGAACGTTGACCCTCGGGGAATAAGCAGCGCAAAGGTTTTGTCGTTTTCCTGGACTTGAAGATTCGGGCTTTTGAAAACCTGCCAGAAGTAAAACGTAAACGTCGTCAGCAGGATGGATACGGTGAGGAACAGGCCAATTTTGAGGTTACGCGACATAATACAGAATCAAGTTGTGCTTTACAGAAGCTGCCCCGGTTTTGCCGTCATTTTAGCTACAGACGGGTTTTGTTTCGAATCACAAATCGTCCGTGAGACGTAATGCGGAAGCGGACCTCCTGTAAACTTTTTGCAAATGTACGGCAAGGAGCTTTATGAGATCGATTTTATGCGCTGAACCGTAAATTTTACCCACGCAAATGGCGCTTCGTTACGCTCTACCGAAAAGTTACTATTGTTAGCAGATAGTATCTCATAGATTACTTAAAGTTATATTTGAATGTATCTTCTTATTTTCATTAAACAAACGCAATACTGATCCGCTTTACTCAGCGTATTTACTTAGCCCGGGTTCAGGATTGAGTAATTTTAACAGGTAGTTAATAGCCATTTAATGATGAATTAACCGTAAGACTGGTACTTGCGGCCCTAATCACCTTGTTCCAATTACAGATTCTATCTTATGAATTTTCGAACGATCGCCAGAAAAGCAAGTCCTGCATTTGTCCTTGGCTGGTTGTTGACAATACCAACGCTGTTTGCACAAACAGTGGGCATTCAGCCGGATACGGTTCAACAAACGTTACCTCAACTCGAACAGCAGTTTCTGGACCGAAATTTTCAGTTGCTTGCCCAACGCTATCAGATCAGCGTCGCTGAGGCCAACGTCATTCAGGCAGGGTTGCGTTACAATCCAAATGTTCAGTTTCAATCCAACTTTTTCAATCCGCAAACGGGTAAGTTTTTCCAGTACGGACAAAACTCGGCGGCCGACGTGGCTAACAGCCAGTTCAACCGGGGGGGGATGACGATCCAGGTGCAGCAATTGCTGATGCTGGCCGGGAAGCGCAGCAAGCTGGTTGCGGTGGCCGAAAGTAACCGGGCGCTGGCCGCGCTGGCCTTTCGCGACATTCTACGGACGCTGCGTTATCAGCTAAATACCACCTACGCCAACCTGTTCTACGACCTCCAGGCCGTCGCCCTGCTGCGAGGGGAAGAAGGGCGTCAGCAGCAATTGATTGAGTCGTATCGAATTGCCCAGCGTACGGGTGGAGTTGCTCCTTACGAGGTAACGCGCCTGGAAGCGGCTCTGCGCGACCTGCGGGCCACGATTGCCAATTATCAAAGCCAGATTGCCGATGAGCAGGCTACACTGCGGGTACTGCTCCGGCAAACGGGAAATCGCTTCATCCTGCCTACGGATGTTCCGGTCGCTACACCACCTTTGCCGCAACTCAGTGTGGCAATCGACTCCGCCCTGCACAACCGCCCCGATGCAGCCATCGCTCTGGAACAGATCAACTACGCGGAACGGAGCTTAAGCCTGGAAAAAGCCCGTCGGACACCAGACCTGCTTGCTGGTTTTGTTTTCGACAAATACGGCAACGCTTTCAACAACTTCACGGGTCTGTACACCGCTATGGACTTGCCAATTCGGAACCGAAATCAGGGCGCGATCAAAGCGGCTGAATTTAACGTGAAAAGCTCACAGGCGGGTGCCGACAACCAGCAAACGATTGTACAAAGTGATGTGCTTAATGCGTACGATAAACTAAGCACTTACTACAATCAATACAGTACCCTGCCCACGGATTACATCAGCCGATTGCAAAATATCTCCGTTGAAGCTACCCGCAGCTACAACGCCCGAACGATTGGTCTGCTCGATTATCTGGACAAAATCCGTACCTACCAGCAAGCGCAGTTGAACTTGATTAACCTTCGAAACAACCTGTTTCAATCGCAGCAGCTGCTGAATTTCGTAACCTCCACCCGATTTTATTAGATAGTAACCACGTCGTTGTATGAAATCTTTGCTATGCATTGCGGCTACCGGTTTGTTGCTGGCGGCTTGTGGACATAAAAATGCTGAAGACGAAAAAGTGCCGACCTCGGCTGCCGATTCAACCAGCAGTTATCTGACCGATTCTGTTCGGCGCATGAGCCCCGAGGCTGAGTTAACTCTTAACGGAACGGTGACATTTGATCAGGATAATGTCGTGCGCGTTTTCCCGCTGGTGAGTGGAAACGTTCAGAAAACGACGGCTTCGCTGGGCGCTTACGTACAGAAAGGTCAGGACCTGGCCCTAATTCGGTCGGGCGATATCTCGAATTATACCAACGACTACCAGGCCGACAAGTCGGATCTGGACGTTGCCAAGCAAAACTTCAAAAACGTCGAGGCACAGTACAAAGCCGGATTTGCTTCGCAAACGGATTACCTGACCGCCCAAAGCAATTTGAAAAAGGCGCAGGACGAATTAGGGAAATCAACGAATATCCTGCGCGTCTACGGCGGAAGTACGGCTGGAACAGGACAGCCTTATTTTACCGTAAAAGCACCCATTGCTGGTTATATTGTTGAGAAAAATGTAAACACAGGGCAGGACTTACGATCTGATAATCAGGACCCGCTCTATACCATTTCGAGTCTGCAAAAGATATGGGTGCTTGCCAACGTCTATGAGCAGGACATTCCCGAAATCAAACAAAACCAGGCCGTCGATATTCAGGTACTGGCTTATCCCGACAAAACCTTCAAGGGTATAATCAGCAACGTCAGCAGCGTACTGGACGAACAGGCGCGGGTGCTGAAGGTGCGGATCGTACTGGACAACAAGGACGGTTTGCTCAAGCCCGATATGTTTGCCACTATTCACGTGCATCTGCCCAATACAGGGGTGGCGGGAACGGATCAGGCGCTGGCCGTAGCGCAGAAAGCCGTCGTATTCGACCGGGACCATTATTACGTAATCGTGCAGACGGGCCGGGACAAGTACGAAGTCCGGGAGGTTAAAGTGGTAAAAAATACGACCCGCTACGCCTTCGTGGAGGGCGGGAACCTGAAGCCCGGCGATACGGTGGTGACCGAAGGTAGCTTGCTGCTGTACAACGATTTGACCGATTAGGTTTCGAGGAAACGGGTTGTTGCAGGCGGTTGCAAACGTAGCAATTGTGACCGCGCTCAATCGCCCAGGTACTCATTCACTCAATTGTTTCCATGAACAAGTTCATTCGTAGCCTGATCAGCTTTGCCCTGACCAACCGGCTCACCATATTTTTTACCATCGGCCTGATCGTAGTGGCCGGGGTGGTTAGTTTTCTGAATACACCCGTTGAAACGTTTCCGGACGTTACCAATACGAACGTTATCGTTATTACGCAATGGCCGGGTCGTTCGGCGGAAGAGGTAGAACGGTTTGTGACCTTACCCCTCGAAACCGAACTGAACTCCGTTCCGCGCAAAAGCACGCTGCGGTCCGTGTCCCTTTTTGGCCTGTCGGTGGTGACGATGATCTTTGAGGATGGCGTCGATAACTTCACGGCCCAGACTAACGTCGCCAACCGCATTGCCGGGGTTGATCTGCCCGATGGCGTTACGGCTGAAGTTGAACCACCCTACGGGCCAACCGGTGAAATCTACCGCTTCACGCTCGAAAGCAAAACCAAAGACATCACCGAGCTAAAAACGCTTCAGGACTGGGTGATCGAGCGTCAAATCAAAAGTGTGCCCGGCATTGCGGATGTCGTTAGTTTCGGTGGTAAAGTAAAAACCATCGAGGTGAGTCTGAATCCAACGCTACTGGCCAATTACGGTTTTACCGCGCTGGACGTTGATCAGGCTATTCAGCAAAGCAACATCAACGTGGGGGGCGATGTCATCAAGCAGGGCAACCAGTCGCTGGTGGTGCGTGGCATCGGTTTGCTTACCAAACCCGAGGACGTAGCCGGTATCATTATCGACAACGTAAACGGCGCTCCGGTTCGGGTGCGTGACGTAGCAACGGTTCGTGAATCGTTTCAGCCCCGGCTGGGTATTGTCGGGCGCGACAAGCAGGACGATGTCGTTGAATGTATCGTGGTTATGCGGAAAGGCGAAAATCCAAACGACGTTATCCCGGCCCTTAAAGCCAAGATCGATGAGCTGAACAACCAGATCTTACCCAAAGACGTAAAAATTAAAACGTTCTACGACCGCACCACGCTGAACAACTACACCTTGCATACGGTGGGCGAAAACGTGGGCATGGGTATCTTCCTGGTAACGGTTATTCTTCTCGTATTCCTGGCCGACTGGCGCACCACCGTAACAGTAGCCATTGTTATTCCGCTGGCGTTGCTGTTTGCCTTTATCTGCCTGCGGCTGCGCGGTATGACCGCTAACCTGCTGAGTATCGGAGCGCTTGACTTCGGTATCATCATCGATGGCGCCGTCGTGATGGTCGAGGGCTTGTTCGTGATGCTGGCCGTGCGGGCCGAGAAGCTGGGAATGACCAAATTTAACGGGCGCGCCAAACTGAGTTGGATCACGAGTACGGCTACGGAGTTGGGTAAGTCGATCTTTACCTCCAAGCTCATTATCATTACGGCCCTGTTGCCGATCTTCAGCTTCCAGAAAGTCGAAGGTAAGTTGTTTAGTCCGCTGGCCTGGACCATCGGTTTTGCGTTGCTTGGTTCGCTTATTGTGAGTCTTACGTTGATTCCGTTGCTGTGTAGCATCCTGCTGAAGAAAAACGTGCGGGAGCGACATAACCCGGTTGTGGAAGGACTCGAAAAAGGCTACATTCCCGCGCTGGCCTGGGCCATTCGCAAACCACGTACCATCATCGGTATTGCGCTGGGTGGACTGGCTTTTGCGATCTATTTGTTTCTGTTTCACATTGGTTCCGAGTTTTTGCCGCAGCTCAACGAAGGCTCGATCTACGTGCGGGCCAGCTTGCCTTATTCTGTTTCGCTGGACGAAAGCTACGCGTATACCCGCAAATTCCGGGCGGTGTTTGACGAGTTTCCCGAAGTGCGGGGTGTGATCTCACAAACCGGGCGACCTAACGACGGAACCGACCCAACGGGCTTTTTTAACAACGAATTCTTTGTTGACCTGTACCCCAAAGAGGAGTGGAAGCGCGATATAACGAAGGATGAACTGATTGCAGAAATGCAGCAGAAATTAGCGCGTTTCCGGGGTGTGTCCTTTAACTTTTCCCAACCGATATCGGATAACGTCGAAGAAGCGGTTTCGGGGGTGAAAGGATCGATGGCGATTAAAATCGTTGGGCAGGACCTGAACGTACTTGATCAGGAAGCTACGCGCGTGTTCAACGTGATGCGGACGATTCCGGGCGTGAGCGATCTGGGTGTGTTCAGGAACCTGGGCCAGCCTGAATTTAGAATCCAGCTCGACCAGCAGAAAATGGCGTTGTATAACGTACCCACCGACGTCGCCCAGTCGGTTATCGAAACGGCCATTGGTGGTAAAACCGTGACGCAGTATTACGAAGGGGAGCGCCGGTTCGACGTTAAAGTGCGCTATGACGAGCGGTTTCGGTACTCACCCGAGCTAATCGAAAACTTGCTGGTGCCTACGCGTTCGGGTAGTAAAATTCCACTGAAGGAGCTAGCTGACATCGGTACCCGTTCGGGACCGGCGTTTATCTACCGGGAAAACAACGCCCGCTTTATTGCCATCAAGTTTTCGGTACGGGGCCGCGATTTGGGAAGCACCATTGCCGAAGCACAGCAGAAAGTTGGTCAGCAGGTCAAACTGCCCGAAGGTTTCCAGATGCGCTGGGCGGGTGAATTCGAGAATCAGACGCGGGCCGAGCGGCAATTGTCGATTGTGGTACCCATCAGTATCACGATTATCTTCCTGATCCTGCTCTTTACGTTTGGTAGCGCCCTGGACGCGGCACTGATTATCCTGAACGTACCCTTTGCCCTGATTGGCGGTATCCTGGCACTCTGGCTGACGGGTATCAACTTTAGTATTTCGGCGGGGGTTGGTTTCATTTGCCTGTTCGGTGTTTCAGTGCAGGATGGCGTGATTCTGATCAACCGCTTCAAGGAAAATCTGCACAATAAGTTGCCGTTGGTACAGGCCGTGCGGGAGGGGGCGCAGACGCGGGTACGACCCGTGGTTATGACGGCGTTGATGGCTTCGCTGGGCTTATTACCCGCGGCTCTTAGTACGGGAATCGGGTCCGAAACGCAGAAACCGCTGGCAATCGTCATGATCGGTGGCCTAATGACCTGTACCGTTCTGTCCCTGTTGATCTTACCCGTTACGTACGAACTGATCCACAAAGGCCGGGCCTGGCGCAAAGAGAAAAAAGCGGCTCTGGCCTCAAACAAAACAGTTTAGGTATTTTGCTGTCGGGGTGGTGTCAGGTTCTCAAACCTGACACCACCCCGACATACCACCCCGATAGTGCGTTTGGGCGTTACCACAGAGCAATACAGTTTATTGTTCGGGCTCAATGATTGGGGAGAACGGCCTACCTTTGCAGCCGGAACCTTCAATAGATCAACTTGTCAATCACGCATTCATTGTCAGGGGCACAAACCGTACGTGGCCCGTCGTTGTACACGTTTTCGTTCTGGCTGCTGTGCCTCAGTAATTTTTTGTTTTCGGCCAGTTTTCAAATGATGATTCCGGAATTGCCGGCTTACCTGACAAAGTTGGGCGGGCGGGAATATGTCGGGCTAATCATTGCGCTTTTCACGCTTACAGCGGGTGTCTCCCGGCCTTTCAGCGGTAAGATTACCGATACCGTCGGGCGCGTTCCCGTCATGGCGTTTGGGTCGATTGTGTGTTTTGTGTGTGGTTTTCTGTATCCGTACCTGCTGACGGTCTGGGGGTTTCTGACCCTGCGGCTCATCCACGGTTTCTCGACTGGCACCAAACCGACAGCCACCGCTGCCTACGTAGCAGATGTGGTTCCGGCCAATCGTCGGGGTGAGGCAATGGGAACGCTGGGTTTATTTACGGCTATGGGCATGTCGCTCGGACCGGCCATCGGGAGCTGGCTGGCGGATGATTATTCCATGAACGTGATGTTCTGGACATCGTCGGTATTTGCCTTGCTGTCCATCGGTATCCTGCTGCGGATGCCCGAAACGCTGGTTAACCGGCAACCGTTCCGGTTCAGTCTGTTGCGGTTAAAAAAAGACGAAATTTTCGATAAACAGGCCATTCCGCCGTTCACGGTTCAACTGCTCCAGGCGTTTTCGTCCGGCGTCGTCCTGACCGTGATCGCTACGGTGAGTATGTCGCTTGGTATTGCCAATAAAGGGTTGTTTTTCAGCGTATATACCGTGGCGTCGCTGGCCGTTCGCCTACTGTTCAGCAAAGCATCGGATCGGTACGGACGGGTGCCTGTGCTGCTGGTATCCTCCACGGCACTAGCTATCTCGATGGTTTTGTTGACGGTTACCGACCCGGCTGATCCGAACGCGTACTTGTGGTTCTGGAGTGCGGCCATTGTGTATGGAATGTCGTGGGGCATGAATTCACCCACCATTCAGGCCTGGACGGCAGATCTGAGCGACGAAGCAACGCGAGGGCGCGCCATGGCGACGATGTACATAGCCCTGGAAGCCGGAATTGGCTTGGGCGCGGTGGCATCGGGCTGGCTGCTGAATCACTTTGCGGGTGAGGCCGGGATTGATGCGTCGTTTATCCTGTCCGGCGTATTGGCTATAGTTGCTGTGCTTTACTTAAGCTGGAAGTGGCGCCAGCGGCAACCGCCCGAAACGCACCGGATGAACGATGCCGATGAAATGGCCTTGGTGGACGGAGAGCCATGATGGAAGAGATTGAACCGCAGATTCGACCGTTGATTGACGCCTTGAACGCCACCGGTCTGGTCCGGACGTTTTCGAGCTGTGAGGGGCATTATAGCGCCGAGGAACAGACGCTTGTTGATCGAAACCGCGCCGACGTTCGGTTTGTGCCTGCCGAAGGAGTTACCGAAAAAGAAATCGAAGGATTGCTGACGTATTTGTTAACCCGCTTTAAAGGGCAGCATGGTGTACTGCCCGTTCAGGTAGTCGGCTATAAAGTGTATACGCCAATTGATGATGAGGCCGTTGACGAAACGTTTGTGCTGGAACTCCGTCCGTTTAACCGCTTCGAGCCACCTGACCGGAAGCGAGCTGATACCGACCGGGCCATTGAAAAACTAACCCGCCTGGTTGTCGCGTGGGTAAAATAAGATTCGTCTACGCGACAACCAGGCAGATCAACTACAAAATAAACTGACTCAAATCCCGGTTTTTGACCAGACCGTTCAGTTTTTCACCCACTAATTCTTTCGTCACTACGACGTGCGCATTGGCCCCAATCGCGTCGGGAATGTCGAACATAAAGTCATTCATCAGATGACTCAGTACCGTTTGCAACCGGCGAGCCCCGATGTTTTCGACTTCCGCGTTAACCTCGAAGGCAATCCGGGCCAGTTCGCGAAGGGCATCATCCTGAAAGGTAAGTTCTACCTGTTCGGCGGCTAACATGGCTTCGTATTGCTTCGTCAGCGCGTTTTTCGGTTCTTTGAGGATCTGGTAAAAATCGTCCTCCGACAAGCTCTGCAACTCCACCCGAATCGGGAAACGCCCTTGTAACTCAGGAATCAGATCGCTGGGTTTGGCGACGTGGAAAGCACCGGCGGCAATAAACAAAATATGGTCGGTATGAACGACACCGTGCTTGGTATTGACCGCGCTGCCTTCCACAATGGGAAGCAAATCACGCTGTACACCTTCCCGGCTGACGTCCGGTCCGCCACCGCCGTTACCCGACCGGGCCGAGGCTACTTTGTCGATTTCGTCGATGAAAATAATTCCTGCATCTTCGGCTTTTCGGATGGCTTCTTCTTTCACTTCATCCATATCGATCAGCTTGGCGGCTTCTTCTTCGAGCAAAATTGTCCGGGCTTCGGCAATGGTCACCTTGCGTTTTTTGCCCCGTTTAGGCATCATGCCACCGATCATTTCCTGAATGTTCATCATGGAAAGATCATCCACGGCACCGCCCATAATACCGATGTTAGGCGCTTGGGATTGCTGAACGTCGATCTCAATTTTACGGTCGTCCATCTCACCCGAGCGGATTTTGTCCCGAAAGCGTTCACGAGTTCGTTCGTTGAGTTCCGCATCGGCGTCTTTCGGCTGATTCTCAAAACCGAGCTGATTAGTGTTGCCAGCAGGTTTGACGGGCGGGATCAGGATATCCAGGATAGCGTCTTCGACGAGTTGCTGAGCCCGCACCTTGACGGCTTCCTTTTTCGCGGACCGCACCATGTTGACGGCCTGTTCGACTAGATCGCGCACCATGCTTTCCACATCGCGCCCGACGTAACCTACTTCGGTGAATTTCGACGCTTCAACTTTTATAAAGGGCGCATCGGCTATTTTAGCGAGCCGACGGGCAATTTCGGTCTTGCCGACACCCGTTGCGCCAATCATTAGAATATTGTTCGGCGTAATTTCGTGCTGCATGTCCGCAGCACTGTTCATCCGACGCCAGCGGTTACGCAGCGCAATGGCTACGTTGCGTTTCGCATCGTTCTGGCCAATAATGTACTGATCTAACTCAGCAACGATTTGCCGAGGGGTAAGGTCTTTGAGTAATTCGGTCATCGAAAAAAAAGAAGCGTATGATACGCGCTGCCTAGTAAGGAAACGCAGGAATTAGAAAAATGTCTCCACAAGGCGTAAAAAATGCACTTCGTACGCCTACGGGCTTTGGGCTATGGATTAAATTGCCTGTTGTGTAGCAGCGAGTTCTTTTCGAATCACGGGGGCTACCTGGGTGCCAAATAATTCAATAGCCCGTAGCAGTTTCGGATGGTCGGCCGACTGTCCACCAATGAGTTGGGCCAGGTAGCGCGTATTCTGAAACAGCTCATGGAACGTCAGTAGCTTGTCGATGACCTGCTGCGGACTACCCACCAGCAAAGGACCGTGCTGCCGCAGGTATTCGTACTGTTCGCGACCGAGCGGGGGCCAGCCGCGCTCCCGACCAATCCGATTCATCAGCACCGCGTAGAACGGGTAAAAATCGTTGGCTGCCTGTTGCGAGTTATCCGCCACGTAAAAGTGGGAATTGACGGCGAGCGGGATCTGGTCGTGTCCCGCTTTCCGGGCCGCCTGCCGGTACATGTTCACCAGGGGCACAAACCGGTCGGGCGTGCCACCCAGCATTGCCAGCGTCATCGGCAGGTTCATACTGCCCGCCCGAACCGCCGAAGCGGGCGTACCCCCAACGGCCAGCCAGATCGGAAGCGTTGGTTGGTAGGGGCGAGGATACACACCTACGTTCGGAATAGATGGACGGAAGTGGCCCTGCCAGCTAACCACTTCCTGCTGGTTGATGGCCATCAACAACTCCAGCTTTTCGGTGAATAGGTCATCATAATCGTTCAAGTCATAACCGAATAGGGGAAACGACTCGATAAACGAACCCCGTCCGGCCATGATTTCGGCCCGCCCGTTCGAAATAAGATCCAGCGAGGCAAAATTCTGGTACACCCGCACCGGATCGGCCGAACTCAAAACCGTTACGGCGCTCGACAACCGAATGGTCTTTGTCTGGGTAGCCGCAGCGGCTAGAATCACTTCGGGAGCGGAGATAATGAAATCAGGCCGGTGGTGTTCGCCCAGGGCAAAAACATCCAGACCCACCTGATCGGCCAGTTTTATTTCTTCCAGCAACTGCTGCATGCGCGTGTGGGCGTTGAGGGCCCTGCCCGCTACCTGATCGGGAATGACCTCGCCAAAACTACTGATACCTAGTTCCATCGCTTCGTCGTTAAAGGAGTTGTTTGCTATGCTGCGGGCCTGTTGCCGAAAGGCGGGTGCCGCCCGCTTTTTAGTTCATCAATCGATTCAGGTCAACACGCAACGACAGCTGACTGGTTCCGGCGGTCGGTACCGACGAGAAGCGGCCGTACGTCAGTTGAAACCCCCGCGCCTGTACCGAGGCTCCGAACGAAATGCCGGCTCCACCGCCACCAGTTGTCAACTTTCCTTCCTGACGTTTCTGGTGATTATAGCCTACCAGCAAATGAACATGCCGGCTAAGCAACAGTTCGGCGCTGACGATCAGATGGCGCGCTATTTTTTCGGTCACGCTGGTCGGCTGCGAAATGATGTTGCCGTTCAAATCGTACCGAACGTTTAGGCTCGGGTCGTTGTAGCTGATGTCGAAGCGTTGCAGGTGATGCGCCGTCAAGGTCAGGCGTACAGGGGCGTGTTTCGGCTTTACGGTTACGCCCGCTTGCAGGTCAAACGGTAAATCAGCGTCGGCTGGGCCGTAGTTTTTAAGCAGGTAACCCACATTTTTGGCCACCAGACCAAACGTTAAGTTCTGTTTCGGATGCCTCCAGATGCCCCCCAAATCGGCCAGTACACCAAATGCTGAGTACGTTTCGATGCTCGACCCAACCGCTTTAAGGGTAGCGCCAAGCGTAAAGTTACCTTCGGTACGGGCATGGGACAGGCTTAGGGCGTAGTCATTGGCGGAGAAGGTGCCGAGCGAATTGCCTGCCGGGTCAGTTAATGTAAACTCGCCATAGGTAAGATACTGCAAGCCTGCGGCCCACCGCGCCCGACGGTTGGGATCATTGGCCTGAATGGGTAAACCGTATTGCAACGTGTAATATTTAGCCGCGGCCAGATAAGGCATCAGGCTAATGGACAGCTCATTATCCCGAACCGAATCGGCTAGGGCGGGATTGTTAAGATGATAGGAGCCATCGGGTTGTGTTGCCGAAGCCAGCTGTCCACCCAGGGCGGCAACGCGCGCATGGGTTGGCAAATCCAGAAACGGAAAGATACGCTGGCCACCGAGCGGTTGAGCCTCGGCCATGTGGCAGAAGAGTAGCCCAAGAAGCAGGCTCAGTAGCGGTTTTAGCACGTATCAGAAACAAAAAGTCTGGGGCAAATGTCGGTGAAAAAGCGGGAAAGCTCAACAGCAGAAAGGGAAACCTCCTGCCCGCCGATACGACCCGCTTTCTTTGTCCGTTAGCTCTGTCATTACGATGTTAGCTTTGATCAAGAGAAAATGGAACAAAATCGGTAGAATTGGGTAGAACAATTAACTTTGCCTAACGCGCTTTCGCTAAACTCTACCTCATGCAACCGGAAATTCAGCCCGAAACCGATTTGTCACCAACTGTCAAACCATCCAAAACGGCTGTCCTGGCCCAAAAAAACGCCGAAGCTGAACTCGGTGGCGGTCAGAAGCGGATCGACAACCAGCACGCCAAAGGCAAGTTAACGGCTCGCGAACGAATCGGTTTACTCGTTGACGAAGGGTCGTTTGAGGAAATCGGGAAGTTCGTCATGCACCGTACCCGCGATTTTGGACTCGACAAAGAGCATTACTTGGGCGATGGTGTTGTAACGGGTTACGGTACTGTAGACGGACGGCTGGTGTACGTGTTTGCGCAGGATTTTACCGTGTTTGGTGGTGCCCTTTCGGAAACCCACGCGGAGAAAATCTGCAAGCTGATGGATCTGGCTATGCAAAATGGCGCGCCAATCATTGGGCTGAACGATTCGGGTGGGGCCCGGATTCAGGAAGGGGTATTGTCACTGGCGGGTTATGCTGATATTTTCTACCGAAATACGAAGGCGTCGGGCGTAATTCCGCAATTATCGGCGGTGATGGGTCCCTGCGCGGGCGGAGCGGTCTACAGCCCGGCCATTACCGATTTTATTTTCATGGTCGAACATACGAGCTACATGTTCGTGACGGGGCCGAACGTAGTCAAAACGGTTACGCATGAAACCGTTACGGCGGAAGAATTGGGCGGAGCCAGCACGCACAGTACAAAGTCGGGGGTGACGCATTTCGCCTGCGAAAACGAACTGGCGTGCATCCAGCACCTCAAGCGGCTGCTGAGCTATATTCCCCAGAACTGTGAGGACGAGCCCGCGCTGCTGCCGTACGACGCGCAGGACGAAACCCGACTGGCGCTTAATAGCATCATTCCCGACAATCCAAACCAGCCTTATGACATGCGCGAAGTCATTGAGGAACTGGTGGATGCGGGTACGTTTATGGAAGTACACCGGAATTTTGCCGAAAACATTGTGGTTGGCTTTGCCCGGATTGGTGGGCGCAGCATCGGCGTGGTTGGCAACCAGCCCGCCGTATTAGCCGGCGTTCTGGACATTAACGCGAGCACCAAAGCCGCCCGTTTTGTCCGTTTCTGCGATTGCTTCAACATTCCCTTGCTGGTCCTGGAAGATGTGCCGGGTTTTCTGCCGGGAACCGATCAGGAGTGGAATGGTATCATCACGAACGGAGCCAAGCTGCTGTACGCCTTTTGCGAAGCCACGGTTCCCCGCGTGACGGTTATCACGCGAAAAGCATACGGAGGAGCTTACGATGTGATGAATTCGAAGCATATCGGGGCTGATCTGAACTACGCGTGGCCGTCTGCCGAGATTGCGGTGATGGGAGCCAGCGGGGCCGCCGAAATTATTTTTAAACGCGAAATTGCGGAAGCCGACGACCCGCAGGCCAAGTTGCAGGAGAAAGTACAGGAGTATACCGAGAAGTTTGCCAATCCGTACCGGGCCGCGAACCGGGGCTATATCGACGAAGTAATCATGCCCGACCAGACTCGGCATAAGCTCATTCGTGCCTTTGGTATGTTGGAAAATAAGGTGGCTAGTATGCCGAAGAAAAAGCACGGCAATATTCCCCTTTAGGGCTGCTTTTGACAGCATGTGCTGTGGAGTACTCCGGCAATAACCAACTACCCGCAATGAAATTATACAATTCTTTATGCATATTTGTGTAAAATCCGAACGTACTTGCGCATGCCTATGGACAATCAATCGACCAAACAACCAGGAGGTTTACTGAAAACAGTGCTGATCGGTTTGCTGATTATTTTTAGCCTCGCGCTGATTGTCGGAACCTTGTCGGTCGTATTCCCGTGACGCTCAGGCGTCAATTGCTTGTAGAATGATCGAACAGGCTTCCCGAATCTGCTCTTCCGTAATAACGAGTGGTGGCGCAATGCGCATGGAGTTATCGCAGAATAGAAACCAGTCCGTAATGATGCCTAAGCTTGTCCCGTTGCCCGCAATGGCCCGGTCGATAACGGATTTCAGAATAGGAAAGGAGTCGAACTCAACCGCCAGCATCAACCCTTTTCCGCGCACTTCCCGAATGGCTGGATGGGTTAGCAATTGCTTGAAAAGTTGCCCTTTGGCTTCGGCAGCTTCGTAAAGACCTTCCTCCCGGATGACCTGAAGCGTGGCCAGCGAAGCCGCGCACGAAACCGGATGACCGCCGAAGGTGGTAATGTGGCCCAGAATCGGGTTATTTTTGAAGACGCTCATAATCTCAGCCGAACTGATAAACGCGCCAATCGGCATTCCTCCGCCCATTCCCTTCGCGCACAGTAAAATGTCCGGCGTAACGGCCACGCCTTCAAACGCCCAGAACGTTCCCGTACGGCCAAATCCCGTTTGAATTTCGTCAAAAACCAGCAGAGCGCCCACCTCCGTACAACGCTGACGGACCGCTTGTAAATAACCGGCTGGTGGAATACGGACGCCCGCTTCACCCCCGATTACTTCGATGACTACAGCGGCAGTACGCGTCGTAATCTTCTCAATATCATCCCAGTTACCAGGCCGGATATGCCGGACGTCGGGTAGGAGAGGGCGGTAGTTACGCTTGAAATTTTCGTCGCCCGAGAGTGAAAGTGCCCCTTGCGTCGAGCCGTGGTACGCGTTGAAGCAGCTGATGATTTCGGTCCGGTTGGTATAGCGTTTCGCTACTTTCATCGCCCCTTCTACGGCTTCGGTTCCCGAGTTGGTAAAGTACACCGTGTCAAGCCCCACCGGTAACGTTTGGGCCAGTGCATGAGCCAGTTGGGTTTGCGGTGTCTGAACATACTCGCCGTAAACCATCAGGTGCAGGTATTTGTCGAGCTGCTGCTGAATGGCTTCCAGCACGCGCGGATGCCGGTGGCCGACGTTACTCACGCCAATCCCCGAAATCAGATCCATGAATGGCTTACCATCCGTTGAATAAATAAATACGCCTTCTGATCGATCGATTTCCAACCCTAACGGGAAATCAGAGGTCTGTGCTACGTGCTGAAAAAATAACTGCCGGTGCGTAACCGTTTTCATGCCAATCATCAACTTTGTCGTCTTTGTATCCTAACACCCGCAACCATGAAAACAGTTCTTCTTTTACTCGTACTTTACCCGGTCGTCCTGTGGGGGCAAGCCGTTCGGGTAACACCAGAGGATTTGGCGCGTAAGCAATCGTTTTTGCTGATGCGCGATGGCTCGGTGGTACGCGGGCAGATTGTTCGTCAGGACAGTTCGCTGATAACGGTCAAAAAAGCAGGCGGGGACATGACCTTTGTTGAAACCGACCAGCTCATTGGGATTATGCCCATCCGACCGCGTCCGACGACCAGCGCTCCCTCGTATTCTGTTTTTTACCTTAAGGATAGTACACGCCTGGAAGGACGGTTTGTCCGGCGCGATAGCACCATGATTACCGTTCGGAAGCGCAATGGGCAGCTCACTTATTTTGAGCCGGAGCTGCTCCACCGCGTTGATTCAACGGTGGTTGATACCGTTCCGGGCGCTGATTCGGGACGCACGTTTTCAAACCAGTTTTCGCCCTGGCTGCTGATCGGACAAACGGCCTACAATCCTAAGAAAGGGCAGTTCTACTATCGTAATAAGTGGGTGCTGCTCAACGAATTTCAGTACGGAATTACCCGCAACTGGAGTGTTGGTGTTGGGGTTGCTACGCCTATCCCGTGGCTTTATCGGTCAGCCTACGATGCGTATTACGGATCGGGTAGTGTGTTAAATAACAGTTTCCAACTAAAGTCGAAACTAAGCGCGTCGATCGGTCGAAAGTTCAGGGTGGGGCTCAATGTGTCGTACCAACCAAACACCTATCGGTATTCCTACTCCAAACGAGCATGGACCTTTCAGGCACTGGCCTCTATCGGCACCAGCCAGCGAAATGTTACGCTGGGTTATGGTCTGATCAATCGCGGCAAACAACCGGTATACCAGTATTGGTCATCAATGTATCCGACGCCTTATACGCTCGAACGTATTCCGGATCAGTCATTCCTGACGCTGGGACTGGTGCAGAAAGTACTGCCCAACCTGACTCTACTCAGTGATAACCGAATTAATCTGGGGCAGCGTTATTATTTCTATGATGACACCGGCGAACGGGCTACTCTGTCGTTTGCCCTGCGGCTCGACCGTCGGCGTCACTCGTTCGACCTGGGCGCTTACAGCCTGATCTACCGCAATAACTACTCCTGGGACGGAAAAAATGTACGCGTTATCCCGTACATCGGCTACAATCTGCTGCTCGGTGGGAAGACGAAATAGCTCATACGAATACCTCATTAAAGAAGTCCGTCTAAACTTACTAGTAAGTTTAGACGGACTTCTTTAATGAGTACGAACCGGTTATTTCTCGAAAAAGCACACCGTTCCGCCGACCCAATCCTTGTTCTTATTGAAATCTACGCCAATCATTTCACCCCGGCTCAGGCGGCTTAAGTTGGTTAATAGTGTAGGCCGGGCGTCTTCCTTTGGCCAGATAAACAGCAACCGAATTTCAGCCTTAACCAATCCGTCGGGCGATTGAATGACGGGTTCGTATTTCACTTTACGTTGCAGCAGATACCCATTTCGCTGTTCGGTTGGAATAGCGTCAAGGTCAGCCGCCGTAAACGTGAGCCTGACCCCGCTCCCCGCGAAAGAAAACAAAGGTTTTAGCACGTAATTTTCCAGATCGGCTGGATAGTCGGTCAGATCGGATAAAAAATAACTAGCTGGTACGTAGGGACTTTCGATTAGGGGTAACGTGTACTTGCTGATGCGGAAAAACCAGTTTGGATGCCCCACCCAGTCGACATCAACGTCGTCGGTCAGTGTAAAGTCCGTTTGGAGATCCGGGTAGTTTCGTAAGTCATCGAAAATCAGTCGGTTATAAATACGCTTGATCCGAATCCGACGACCGTCCTTTTCGTAAAAAAGCTGCCGTCCGTCCTTCTGAATCTTTGTCAGGCACACGGGCGCTACGCCAAGCATTCGTTGCGTCAGGGCAAAGTCAATGCGGGTTTTTTGCTTTTCCGGGTAGATCTCCAGCAGGATAACTTCCTCCGGATTACAGTCGCCCACGATCATTTGCCGGAGCCGATCCAGATACGCATCATTGGTAGAGACCGTAAAGAGGTGCGACAACTGATCGGGAATCGGATAAAAAGAACGGAACTGATCGGCCAGGTACGGCTGGAAGGTGTAGAGCGACGGAAAACCCTGTAACTCGATAAGCTGCGGGGTCAGTTCGCCGTGCTCGTCCTTACAGACAGCAAAGTCAACCGCCAGAAATTGGGTGTGCGCATCTTCATTCGGAACCCGTTGTCCAGCGGGAATTGCGTCCTCGGTCAATTGTTTAAAATCGTCGCGCGTGATTACATCAACAATTGTGTCGCAGGCCGCCAGGAGTTTATTCGTAAGAACGGTAGGGACAAAAACGGGCGTTTCGGCGACGCGAAACTCCAACTGGCCGGGAAGATCGGCGTCGATCTTGTCCAAAAAAGCCCGGTAATGTTCCGGGCTAAAGGCTTGGTTATAGGCTTGACGAACGGTCTGAATCATGGTTTTCTCAACGACAGGGGTAAGGATGTACAGAATTCTCGGTATAGGTATCAAATAAAATCCTGTGCATCTTGTTCATCCTGTCGAAAAATTAATTCTGTTCGATAAATTGATCGGAAGAAGCGAACGTAGCAATAGCCTGCCGCAAAAAGCCGGGTAAAATAACCGATTCGGTCAACGCGATCTTGTCGGGGTCCTGCAAGTAAGCAACCATCTCGTCGTACTTTTCCTGGCCGAAGTTGGTAACGATCTGATTGCGTTTTTCGTCGGTCAGGAAATACCGCAGCATCCCTTCGTTGTCGGCTTCGGGGTGGAACTGCGTACCGATGATTTCGGGCGAAAAGCGCATGGCCATAACAGCCCGGTCGAGCGGTACGTGGGGACGAATTTTTTCCAGACACAGGATAGAAGCTCCCAGTTCATTAATCCGCTCCAGGTTGGGCTCCGTAATCTGGTAGTCCCGCGAGTCTACGGCGTAGAACGGATCGGCCAATCCCTGAAACAAGTCGTCCGAACAGCCGCCATCGGTCTTGTGAACCGGAAAAATGCCGAACGAAGTTGATTTGCGCTTGCTGAGGAGACCCAGCTCCAGATGCCGGATCGTCAGCTGAAAGGAGTGGCAGATCAGAAAGACAAACTTCTTGCGGTCGTTCTGACGATTCCAGTTAAAAAGCTGATCAATCAACGCAAAATAAGGTTCTTCCCAGGATTCTTCCGACGCCAGCGGACTACCAGGACCACCCGACGAAATATAAACATCGTAGTCAAGACCCGGAATTTCGTTGTTGGCCCGAACATTGAATACATTGAAAGCCAATTCGGCGTGATCGTTGCCCTGGACGCTTCGAATCAGCTGTAAAATACAACGCATGCCTTCGTTGGCGTGGTTGTTATTCATGTCCAGAACGGCAATTTTTACTAAGCTCATAGTGTCATGTTACGGTAAAGTAATCGAATTAGACCGTCTCATAAAAACTAGCTAATGCCGAAAGAAGTTTCCTCAACGATGTAATCGACTACGCGCTTGAGGTCGTTATGTTGCTGAAAAACGGCCAGTTGCCGGTCGGCCCCCGTTCCCATTTCCAGTATCTTGAGCACGTACTCGCATTCGGCTCGACTACCCAGATCATCCACGACATCGTCGATAAAATTGAGCAGTTCGTGAATCAACTGGTGCGTAGGAACTTCTTCCTGTTTGCCAAAATCAATGAGCTTTCCTTCAATGCCGTAGCGAGCGGCCCGCCATTTGTTTTCGTTGATCAGGATTCGGCGGTACGGGCGAAAATTTAAATTCTGTTTGTGCAGTTTATAAATTTTTGCCACCAGCGCCTGCATAATGGCGGCCAGGCAAATCGTTTCGTCAACGCGCATGGGTACGTCGCAGATGCGAAACTCAATGGTGTTGAAAAACGGATGCAGCCGGATGTCCCACCAGATTTTTTTGCCGTTGTCGATGCAGTTGGTTTTGACGAGCAGGTTGATGTACTCATCGTATTCAGCCGCCGAGGCAAAATAATCAGGGATACCCGTTCGGGGAAACTTGTCGAACACTTTAGACCGGTACGACTTAAACCCCGTATTGCGACCCCGCCAGAACGGTGAGTTGGTCGAAATGGCGTACACGTGGGGCAGAAAATACCGCACCGCATTCATGATCTGAACCCCTTCGTTCCGATTTTCGATACCCACGTGCACGTGCAGGCCAAATATCAGGTTGGAGCGGGCCACATCGCGCAACTCATCGATGAGCCGGTCGTAGCGTTCGTTGGGGGTAATCAGCTGGTCCTGCCAGTCCGAAAACGGGTGCGTCCCGGCAGCCGCGATTTTTAGGTTTTGCTTGTCCGCCAGTTCGATAATCATCTTGCGGAGGTAGCTTACTTCGTGGCGCGCATCATGAATGTCGTTGCAAATGTTGGTGCCTACTTCCACTACCGCCTGGTGCATTTCGGCTTTTACGCGCTCCTGAAGGACAATTTGACCGCCGTCAACGATTTTAGACATGTGCGAGCGTAACTCGCCGGTTGCTGGATCTATGGTTTGAAATTCTTCTTCTATTCCGAGTGTGAATACGGGCATTTTGTAAAGGGTTGAGTGTCGATGGGTTAGATACAGTCAGGGATTCTGCCTGCTGAAAGACGCTGATGCGTGAGTAATATACTGTTTTTTTATAAACTCAAAGCGGGAAATATGGTTTTTCCAAATGAACGCAAAATAACGATCAATTACGTATGCAGACGCCGGAAGAAAAGAAACTGTTGACCAAATACTGGTGGTTTGGGGGAGGAGGAGCGATGTTGCTTGGCAGCGGCCTTGCCGTATTACTGCATGGATCAAAGATGAAGGAAGCCAATGAAGACCCTTGGTTTTGGGTGAGCACAGGTGGGTTTGCCCTCATCATGTCTGGACTGAGTTTTATCGGCGATGCCAACCGGTTTCGAACGATGGTCGATGTACTTCGGGAACTGGACCGTCGGGAAGGCCTAACAAAGCCGTAACCGTTTTCTCTGAAAAACAGCAATCGAATCAACGAGCCGACAATGACAGCCTACAGCCAGCAAGTAGAAGCGTTCGTTCAGGACGTTTTAATTACCATTCATGCGAATGTGCGGGATCTCGAAGAAAAGAAAACGTTTGCGGACCCTCACGAGCAGGATTACATTGATGGTCGGTTGTTTAGCTACGTTGAAATGATGGCCATACTTCGGACATCGGCTCGCGACACGGGGATTGATCCCAAAGCACTTGGGTTATAAACTAAAAATGGTCGATCGACAAACGGATATGGGTCCTTTTTTCGGATAGACCTTACCTCCGTTTGTCGATCGACCATTAAGTACGTTACTTTTTAATCTGTTCGAACCAGTCCAGCGACTGACGCATAAACAGCACCTCAGTCGGAACGTGTGCTCCCTGGGGAAGCGCCACCAGACTCAAGTTTGACGAACCGAGCTTGCGCATGTCGCTGTACGTTTGCTGGGAGGTCAGAAAAGGAATGATTTCATCCTGCTGGCTATGGATAAGCCGGGTAGCCGTCGTGGTGTGCCAGTCGGTTAGATCGTTGTCGGCCAGGGCCCGCGCGAATGGGGACGACGGATTGTTGACCTCAGCCCGAAACTGATCCGTACAAATCTGATCGAAACTCGCTAGGATCGACCGGGCATTGTCGAGCGATTGCGCAATCTGGCTGGCATACGGCTCCTTGAAGTAATAAGAAACTGGCTTGTTCAGCCCATAAATGCGGTTGTAGCTGAGTGTTTCCCAGGCATAAATGTAGTTGGCAACGCCACCTACCGTCGAATTCTGGGTTATGTGCTTAAAGAACGCCGACATGGCGTATGGACCCGCTCCGCAGCTGGCTCCGCTCAACGGAAGGTCTGACTTGTATTTTTCTTCCAGCAACTGTTGAGCCGACAGGGTGGCAAAACCACCTTCCGAATAACCCGCCAGAAACAGCTGGTTGCTCCACTGCACATTTTTCTTGGCCAGGAAGTCCTTTGTGGCCAGCATCATATCCACCGTTGCCTGGGCCAGCGTCTGGCGGTGTTCGTAATCGTGGGGTACGTGATCAGCGGTGCCGTAGCCAATGTAATCCGGACAGGCCACGATGTAGCCGTGCGTTGCGAAATAAAGGGGATACGAAAAACTGACGGTACCGAAATTAAAACCCGACGGCACTTCGGCATTCGAGAAAGCCGTAGGGTGCTGAAAGCTGAGCAGCGGATACTGTTTGTTCGGTGAATACAGCTGATTTGGCAGATAAACAATCCCCGAAGCCGTGATGGTTGTCCCGTCGCTAAGCGTAGTCTGGTACGTAATTCGGTTTACACTAACCTCATAATCGGCGGGTTGATAGGTTAGCGAACTGTTGGTTGTGGTAACGCCCTTGAGGGTCGTGTTGTTGTAAAAAACAATCTGACTGGCGCTGATTAATACGGGTTTAGGCTGGCTTTCGGGAGGGGTACAGGCGTTGAAGAGAAACGAAAAAGCACACAAAAAAGAAACTAGTAAACCTTTTTTCATCGAGTTAACGTACTTGGTGGTGGTGTGACGGTGGTTAAAATCCAATCACAAAAATACATACAGACAGCGTGTCATGCCAAAAAAAGTTACGACGTGCTGTCTGTATGTTACCAAGTAGCGTTGCGCTTAAGCCTTCGGCTTTTTGCCTTTGGCCGGTTTTTTCTCGTCTACATCCGGTTTTGCCGATTTTGCTTCTTTCGTAACCGTGTCGGATTTGGTGACCGTAGCCGCTTTAGGCGGTTTAGGCGAAAGAAGGGGTTCGCCGGCTACCGAACCGCGCACAAACGTGCCCCACGTCAGGTTGTCCTTGCCTTTCTGTAAGGTCTTGGCTCGTTCGATAGCCATCGTCGCTGCGGCTTCTACCACCCATTCGAAGTTTTCCTGCCCGACCGAATGAATGTCGGCATCAGGGGCGGGGTTGCAGAAGTCAATGGCAATGGGGATGCCGTCACGTACCGCAAATTCGACCGTATTGAAATCGTATCCGAGACCGTGATTCAGTTTAAGTACGTAGTCGGTCATCGTGTTGAGCAGTTTCTTACCGGCGTCACCCGTCGTTTTCATCTCCGAAGCGTACCGCAGGTGATGTGGATTCCGAGGTTCGTAGGGCATGATCCGCACGTCTTTGCCGCCGATGCAGTAGCACCGGAAGTAGTCTGTGAAGTCAATGGCTTCCTGGTAGAGCATAACCAACTGCCCCGTTTCGTCGTACGCCCTAAACATCTGCTCGGGGTTGTCTACCTTGTAAACGCTTTTCCAGCCACCACCGGCGTGGGGTTTCATGAAAGCGGGAAAACCAATGTGATTAAAAATGGCTTCCCAGTTCATGTGTTGCAGGTTACGGAACGAGTTATGATTCGTATCGTCGGGCCGTTCTTTGGAAGGAAGCAGAATTGTTTTGGGAACGGGTACTCCCAGCTGCACGGCGAGTGCATTGTTGAAAAACTTTTCGTCGGCACTCCACCAGAATGGGTTATTGATGACAGCCGTGCCGGTTAAGGCTGCATTCTTAAGAAACGCTTTGTAAAAAGGGACATCCTGTGAGATCCGGTCAATAATGACGGCATAGTCGGTCGGAACACTTTGTTCGACCTGTTCGATCGAAACGAATTCAGCCGGGAACGTACGTTGTTTTTCGTTGACCCGGTCAACAAAGGCTTGTGGGAAGGTGTTTTCCTGGCCGAACAGAATGCCAATCTTAACTTTGTCGCTCATAATCTGTCTGTTATACTAAAAAGTGGGAAGATGTAAACCGTAATGGGATAACAACGCTGAAAAGTACGCCTATTTCGGGGGTAAACCAGATAAAAAGCCCATTGTTCTTGGGCAAGTGCGTTTATTGGAAATAAGCGGTTCGCTCGGGTTTACCAGGTTTGGTTAGCGGAACGCCGGCTAACGTAACTCCAGCCTTTGCCTCTTGCGTATTGTTCGCACAAAGGAACGATGCCTATTGAGTGCTCAACGGAGGTAGGTTTTCGGGAAAAAATCAGGCGACTCTTCCCGGCTGGTTTCACAAAAAGTAACGCAATAGCCCCACAAACGCTCGACCGGCAGGGTTCCGTGCCAACTTGCTACATAGGTTCTGGTCAGGTACAGCGAATGGCGATTTGTCCTGACAATGGCCAGCGGTTGCCTGATCCGAAAAGATTGGACGACGGACTGAATTGACAGCTAATTGCTTACAGCGTGCAGGCTATCGGCTCGAGATCCGTAAGAATGCATTCCAGCAATTGCGACACCGGTATACCTTGAACGGAATGATAGCAGAGAAAATCTTGAGCAGTTCAGAGCGGGGGATGCGGTCATAATCGAAGCGACCACATTTGGGGCATTTTGCCGAAAAGCTTGTGTGTCGATACGCATAAACAAGACTCAGCAGTAGAACGACGAAAAGAATAACGTAAGTCATGAATAAAGCAAATCGAACAAAGCCTTAATTCAGGACAAACTACTGCAACCAACTGTTTCGTCTGCACACATTGGGATACTCAGGACGAAAATCCCTACCAGCAGAGCCAATAGGGATTTATAATTAACCTTATAATGCGTGGCAATATACATGTTACCGAAATAAAAATATCGTAAATAAATTATTCGGTATAGTATAACTGATCGTTATTTTTAACAATTGATTGGCTCAGCCTTGATTTTCAGATGGGTTTATCAACGAGTGCTTCGCTCAGCTTGCCCTGTCTGCCAGGCTGTTGTCTGACGCTTACCGGGCCTCGTAGCTGGCGAGCATACGGGTATAGGCGTTAATAAGCGTTTGGTAGTGATTCAATAAAAGCCCATTGTTTGATTGCTGGCTAGCCCGGTCGAGTAATTTCTGCATTTGTTCCCGGCTTACTTTAAGACAATCTATTTTAGATTGTCGAGCCGTTTGGGCTCGCTGCAAAAGATCGCTGCTATAAACTGGTTTCATCTGCCATTCAGGCGTTGAACGTAAGATTTCCTGCCATTGTCCCTGCAACTGCTTGATAGGCTTTGCAAAGGAGTGACCATCAAAAATGGAAATCGGTAGTTTCGTTACGTTGTTGTCAAAAACAAGTAGAACCTCAACCAGTTTGTCCCCTTTCTCAACAAAGCCAGACAGGATATCAAGTCCCAGTTCAACTTCTTGCTCATTAACTTGAAACCCAAAGTTTCGCTCCTGGTTGTCGCGGGTAAGCGCGTCAATTACAAAATACATACTAAAATAGCGTTGAGTGTCTATGAGCATCAAGTTAACCGTTTGTATGAAACAAACGACATAGTTTCAGCGAATAGTGAGGTAATGGGACGCTTGTTGCTCTGTCACGCCCGACAAATGCCAACTGCCAAAAAGCAGGTACATGGACCAGATCTATAAACAGACGAGTATTTTTTAATGGGTAGTTGTCAGACTCGGTATCATTTTCGGAATAGCTTCCAACGGACAGGACCTCAACTCCCTGGAGCAAAACGGTAGGGACGAGTTGGTAGGCACAGCGTCGGGCTAACCGAGTAAACCAATACGAATTGGATCGTAGTAACTAGCGAATTCCAGCGTTAACATAACTCCGGATATAGATAGTCGAATAAAGCGTTACGACTCGTTTTTTTTGTGATTGACCAAACAGGATCGTAGCCAAAACCCTATTCCAAAGGCGATTGCGATATCGATTAGCTCCAGCATAGTCTTTTGTTTTATACTATTTAGACTAGGCATTACCGAAAAGTAAGGGAGAGTACGAAGCGCTTTTAGTATACGGTAATTCGGCTCGGGCATTTTCGGTCTGATGCTGGCGCTTACCCGAAAACCCCTATCGTCCGCGCAAGTGGTCGGATCGGGACCGGAATGCATCGTCAAACCAGGGTAGCATTGGAAGAAGCCTGCGTAACCTCCCGAATTTTGTAAAAATGATTGTGGCAACGGGGACAAGCATACGCCTTTACCGGAAGTCGTTTGGCAATCCCTTTCCGGGGTATTCGATTCGGGTCGGCGTAGCCACAACCAGGGCACTGTTTGCGAAAGCTAACCAATCGATACAGGACAATCAGAATGCCAACAACAGACAGGAGGACTAGTGCGCGAATGAGAAGCATGGTTTCTAGTGAGGTTGTACACACGAATCTACTGAAAAACGTAACTACTTAGAAACGAATTAATTGAGCGGCAACCATGAGAAACCCCACTCGCAAGGCCAGTGGGGTTTGGGTACTTTTCACCGTGCTTGTAAGCACATCCGAAAGGTAGTTGAGTTTATCGACGCGCGTAAACTAGATTGAGTTAATGAGTGTCCATTTGATCTACCGGTACAAAATAGCCTCGTTCGGTCCGATTAGCCCGTATTTATTTAAAACCACAAGGAAAAGGCCGGTAAACCACTGCTGGTGTGCGTAGCGGAAGCGTGAACGATGCCCTCTTTCAGCGTAGCAGGCGATCGCAGACCACTTCCTGCTAGAAAAACAATTTAATCACGGACTCGGCGATCAAGGTAAGTACCACGGTCGCGATGAGAAAAACCATTGTCCAGGGACCCGCTAACGTTGAATTTTTTTTGAACATCATAACGGTTGATGTAGGATGCTGTACAAAGTAAACATCCTGTCGCCAGCAATCATTTTGTGCCGAAGTGATTATAACGACAATTTAACACCCACTTAAGAACGGCTTAATGGAGTGGCCAAGCCAACCGAAAGCTACGCCGAACCCCGCAAGTTTATCGCGTAGTCGCAGTAACAGCAAGGAGTAAATGAGTCGATTTATTGGCAGATCCGGCAGATGAATTACTACCTGGGGTGAGTAAAACCACTGGTTGAAGGGTATGAACCCTGACTTCGTTAATTATACAAGTAATTAAGTAAAATTAAGGGTTTAGGAATAATCAGAAAAGCCCGGCGGTACTACTGCCGGGCTTTCTCGCTGCGTTCTATAATTGGCTTCCAGCGCCTTTGGGCGGCATGAAAGTAAAGTAAGCCAATCAGGGTATGGGCCGCTTTCAAACCGGTAATAATCCTTATGCTTATTTTAATTACTTCTTAATTACCGGCTGAAAATTGCTTCCGTATAATTCCCTTAGTTTGCGCCGTAGAGTTATTGTTAACGGAAAATGTTGGCGTAGTGAACTGTATAAAGGCTATGTTTCTGCCCTATCTGGGCTGGGATTCCACGAATTTGGCTCATATTACCCGGCTGACAGGCCAGCGGTATGACGATGCGTACGCCATCTGGCAGCGCTTTCACAAACTTCCTGAATCATACGCCATCACGTATTCGGTGCTTTGCCTTGCGCAGCAGCACGAAATATCCGTCGAGCAGGCGCTGACCTGCTACCTGGAACACCTGCGCATGAACCAGCACTGAACCGAACGCAGGTGTTCAACAACGCTTTCTTTCGGTTAAATCTGGCTCAGGTAGCGCGGAAACTGGTCTTTCCAGACGGGCCAGTCGTGATTGCCCCAGGGCGACACGTCCAGCTGATGCCGAATTCCTTTCCGGCTTAGTATACCGGACATCTGGTAGTTCGCGTCCCGGCAGAAATCGTATTCCGATGTGCCCAGTACGATGTTCATGTGGTGAAATTCGTTGTTCTGCGCGTTGGGCAGGAAATCGGGCGGATTATTAAAGTAAACGTTTTGGTCGTAATAACCGCCGAGGAATGACCGGATGTCGAAGGCGGCTCCCATCGTCAGCAAGTGGCCTACTTGCTCAGGGTGCCGAAACGCAAAATTTAAGGCGTGATAGCCGCCGAACGAAGCCCCCGACACACCTATTTTCTGGACGTTACACTCCCGCTGAATACCCGGAACCAGTTCTTCGTGCAGAAAACGATCGTACAGAACGTGGTTCCAGATGCGTGCGCCAGGGTGGAGGTGCTTGGCGTACCAACTGTCCCGATCAATGCTGTCGATACAAAACAACTTAACCTTACCCGTCTCGACGAACCAACGGGCCGTTTCGACCAGGCCAAAATCTTTGTATTCGTAGTAATGCCCCATTGAGGTCGGAAACAGCACTACCGGATAACCCCAATTGCCGTAAACCAGCATGTCAATATCGCGGCCGAGGTGGTGTGAGTACCATTTTCGATAATCTTGCTGCACGGTGTTGTATGTTTAGACGTACCTTCTTTTTCGGGTGAAAAATAGAAGAAATCGCCCGGATCGACAAAAATAGGCGGGCGTAAGCCGAAAAAAATGCCTATTTTGCCGGTTGTGGTCTATTTATTATTGAGAATTTTCGCGCTTATGGCTGCTCATTTACCGGTTGTTTCTTCTGCCGAGTCTTGTTCCGTATCGGTTTGGCACGACGATTCATTGGCTTCCGTTCCGCTCCGTCGTACTGTTCACCTGGACATTATTCTGCCCCCTGCTTATCACCCCTCCGGTCATAGTTACCCCGTACTGTACCTGAATGATGGTCAGGATCTGGGCCGGTTGCGCATGACGCAGGTGCTGGATTCGTTGTACCAGCAGCAGCTCGTCCAACCCTTCGTGCTGGTGGCCATTCATGCCGGCGACCGGATTCAGGAGTACGGAACAGCGGCCCGCGCGGATTACATGCATCGGGGCAGCAAAGCCGGATTGTACACCGATTTTGTGCTGACGGAACTGCTCCCTTACGTAAAAAAACATTACAACGTCAGTAGCGAACCAGCAGCCTGTGCCTTTGCTGGTTTCTCGCTGGGTGGTTTGTCCGCCTTCGATCTGGTGTTTCATCATCCTGACCGATTTAGCCGGGCGGGGGTGTTTTCGGGCTCGTTCTGGTGGCGCAGTAAAAGCACCGAAGACGGCTACCGCGATGAAACCGACCGCATTATGCACGATCTGGTTCGTAAGGGTGCGTATCATTCGAACCTTGCCTTCTGGTTCGAGACCGGAACCGAGGACGAAACCAGCGACCGAAATAACAACGGTGTGATCGATGCGATTGACGACACGCTCGATCTGATTGACGAACTGGTTAAAAAAGGATACGCATGGGATCCGACCGGCGGGCGAGTGCCATCTTCATCGTCCGCGATTCGGTACGTAGAAATCGATGGAGGTAAGCACAACCAGGAAACCTGGAGTGCGATCATGCCTGACTTTCTGACGTGGGCATTTGGAACCCGCTAACGTGACAAAAAACGGTGTAACGGTAAGCTTTTGGAACGATGATGAAAAGCGTATTGATTGTGAAGATGGTGGGGGTGGCTGTTTTGCTAGCCTGTAAAAGTCCGAATGTGGGATTGCCCGTGGGTGATCCGGTTGCACCTTCCGCCCGCAAGTTGGTCTGGGCTGACGAGTTTACGAAAAACGGGTTGCCCGATTCAACAAAATGGGGCTATGAAGTCGGCGGTAAGGGCTGGGGTAACAACGAATTGCAGTACTATACGGCCAACCGATTGGAAAACGCGCGGGTTGAAAACGGAAAACTCATTATCGAAGCCCGTAAAGAAGACTATCAGGGAAACAAGTACACATCCGCTCGTTTGCTGACACGGGGCAAGGCCGCCTGGAAATACGGACGTATTGAGGCACTGGCGAAACTCCCCGCCGGACGGGGTACCTGGCCTGCGGTCTGGATGCTGGGGCAGGGTATTCAAACCGCAGGGTGGCCCAGAGCGGGCGAAATCGACATTATGGAACACGTTGGCTTTGATGAAGGGGTGGTTCACGGCACCGTTCATACAGAAGCCTACAACCACGCCAAGAAAACCGAAAAAGGGCAGGCAATCCCCGTCAAGGACGTCAGCACCCGCTTTCACCTGTACGCCATTGAGTGGACGCCCGACAAAATCGATTTCTTTGTCGACGACCAAAATTATTACAGCGTTCAAAAAGCAGCCCTGGGAAATACAGAAGCTCAATGGCCGTTCGATCAGCCTTGTTACTTACTGCTGAACGTAGCCGTTGGCGGCAACTGGGGTGGGCAGAAAGGCGTCGATGAGTCCATCTGGCCGCAACGGATGGAAATCGATTATGTACGCGTTTACCAGTAACAAAACGAGTTGACGTACGGGCATTGGTAAAACCTGTACGTCAACTGACAGAGTCCAAGGGAAGGGGCTAATCAGAAAAACTGTTCGCCGTACATAAGCCGGATTTTATCGCGCGTTCGCTTGAGCCGCATCTTGACCGCGCTGTTTTTTAGCTTTAGTTGTTGGGCAATTTCGGTAATATCGAGCCCATCTTCATACTTCATCCGCAGCATCAGGGTTTCTTCTTCTGAGATGACACCCAGTACTTTGTCCAGCTGTTGCAGCTGAAATTCCCGGTTTTCCTGATCGGTCGGTTCCGCCCAGGTGTATTCCTGATCCTGCTCCAGCGAAACGGTAGACGTTCGGTTCGCACAACGAATCTGGTCCATGCAGTAGTTGTAGGAGATCGAGTACAGCCAGGTTGAGAAAGCCGAGTTTTCTTTAAAATTAGTGAGGTTACCGTATACCCGCAGAAAGATATCCTGCGTGTAATCTTCGGCATTAGCGGTATCTTTCGTCAAGTTCAGGCATCGCTGGTATACCTTCGTTACATAGCGCTTGTAAAGGGTTTCGAAGTAGTCATTGCGATGAGTCATTAGATGCATGCGGATCAATTCCTCATCTTTTAACTGGCTGTTCATAGGTTAGGTTATTAGGGATCAAGGTAGTTCGCAATTGGGCCGCTCGTGATACGATTGACACAGGAGAAAAACTGTTCACCGGTTTCGTCTAACAAAAGACCTGGTTTCTTTGCCAATACGACAAGCCGTGCAAGCAAGTCCTGATTCACTCGTACCCAGACAGCAAGTTAATTAGTTTGTCAATAATCTGTAAAACGTATACAGCAAACTTTTTTAGCTTATATATCTTACGGCAACACCTTGGTATTTGTACGAACCAGTTGTGCTTACTTCGTATACTTATCGGCGTTTTTAAGAGAAACCCGTCAGGCCATAAGGACTCGCCAAGCTTACCTTCTGGTTGGCTTCCGGTTCTGTCCTTCTTTGCGGACGCTCAGGTAATACCCAACGCTGGCGGGATACAACCGACCGATATCCGTTGCGATGGCCGTATTGACGGTCAGGCCGTTAAATACGGGTAATCGTGTTGATACGTCCAGCAGACCGGAAAACTGATGAACCGGTTCCGGGAAAGGAACTTCGTAGGTGCCCAGGTTTTCACTGTAGGAAGCTTTAAGCTGGAAGCGCACAAAATCGGCGATGTGTCCCGACAGGCCAAGGTGCAGGACGGCCACCCGGTTGTTGTTGGTAAACCCGTAACGCGGCAAATCGCTGCGGCTGTTGCCGGAAGGGGTAATGAAAGGCGTACCGAGCGTCATGCCGTAGCGCGACCAGCCATCCTGGTATTGCGAATGGTTGAAATAATTGTCGCGGCCTCGTTGTGCTTCCTGGTTGTCGATAAACAAAGAGCCCCCCTGGTTTTGCGTGTACAGGTATTCCAGTAATACCGTTTCGATTTGCAGACCCCTTGGCTTGACCGAATGTAGACGCCGAATGCGGATACCATGCAAGCCATCCCGTAGGTTGGTGAGGTGAAACAATGACCCGTCTTCGTAAATACTTTGGCGGTACGCAAAAATGGCGAAAGAGCGCCCCGTGTACTCAAAGCCCAGGTCAACCGTGCCCAGGTGATTGCCAATCCGGTTTTCCCGGTCAAACTGGCTTACCCGGTTGGTATCCACGTTGGTACGGGCTCCCAGTGAACTAGCGGTTACTACATCAATGTAGTCCCGGAAAGTGGAAGGCAACAGGTTATTTTTAATGCGTGAACTCGATAGTTCCGTAGTCGTGCCACCCCACATGACTTCGTGGTTCATACCCCCGTACAGCTTTAAGCGCCAATTGGGTTTGCCCAGACGGACATATAAGGCTTTCTCGTGCAACCACGTATTGCGCACAAACCGGTCTGCTTCAAACCAGCCATGACTATACAATCCTTTTATCGCCAACAGCCCTTTACGGGGCCAGAATTCCCGGATTGCCAATTGAAACTTAAGCATCGGAAGGGCATTGCCTGAGAGCGTGTAGGAGCCCGAGGTGAGCGTCGTGTCCACCAGACCGATAATCTCGCGTCGGCGACCACTCCAGACTTCGACGGGTCCCACCCGAACTTTTACGTACGCTTCCGGGATAATCAGTCGCACATTGTACCCGGTGTTCAACACCGCTTCCGCCCGCCAGCCCCAATCGACGCGCCGGTTAAGCGCCTGCAAACTATCCCGTTTCGTTCGGGGGGCGTCGTGGTAATCGACGTGCAGTGCCTGTCGTACGGTCAGGGGAGAGTGATCCAGGGAAACGATGCCGAATTGATTGGTCCTCAGCCAGAAAGGGGTTTGGCCCGACGTGGAAAAATAACTGCCTACTTCGGTACTATACCGTAGAGGTTTGGGGGTTTGACAAAAGCAGGTGGATACAGTTAGCAAATAAAGTACAAGTAAACGCATAGGCAGCAGGAAAAGCAAAACCGGAATACCTCTTAGATGGTAGAACGTGCTGGTCCGTCACTACCGATCGGTTCGTAATTGGTAAAGGATAGGTACACAAACTATGCCATCGACTAACTGGATTTAGTTGTAAGTATATTTATCCGTAAAAAATAGGTATTTAAATGATTGGGCTTTTGTTACGAAAAGAAAAGCGGTTGACAATCAAACGGTAGTGGCGTACCATTTGGGCGTACGGAGGAGGAGTCAAATTGATCGATATGTTTTTTTCGAAACGCCACCGATATTGATGTACCTTTGTTGGGCGTATCTAAACCTGTTTGAGCGGACAGGAAAAGGACTGCGTTGTATGAAGTTGTCTTTTTGTTAACTTTATACAAGCACGTCTCAGTTCGTAAATTTATTTGTAGCGGTGTCAAACAAACCGTCTGCAAGGAAGTAGTAATAAACGTTAAAATTGCTTACTGTTGAGTTGTCGGACAGTAGCCGGGATCGCCAGTGGCTAGCACGGTGGCGTATCGACCGGAACGAATACAGGCCGACCGCTTTATTTTTTGAATAAACAACCTTATGGTTCCAAACGACGAACTTATTCGAATCATTGACCTCCTCAATACAACCTACGAAAGTGAGGAAGCTTGGCACGGTCCATCGGTAGTTGAAGTGTTACGGGGGGTGACCCCTGATATGGCGGGTCGCCGAATTGCGCCCAACACCCACTCCATTGCCGAACTGGTTTTTCACATGACGAGCTGGCGTATTTTCTGCGTCAAGAAAATGCAGGGCGATGCGACGTTTGATATCACAACCCCAGAAAAAAACTTTGGCGCACTGCCTGATAAAATTGATGATTTTGAGTGGGAAGCACTCGAGATGGAACTGAGCCTGAGCCAGGAGGAACTCATCAATGAATTAGACAAACGCGATGACGACGAATTCCTGGAAGACATCGTGCCCGGACGTGATTATACGTATTACGACATGCTGCACGGTATTGTCAACCACGATCTGTACCATACCGGGCAGATTATGATCCTCCGGAAAGCCCTGACGTTTAAAGGAGCAGGCTCGAACTTTGCCGACGATGACGACGAATATGACTCGCGTTACGGGAACAGTCACGAGCAGGATGACTATTATTGATAGGAACCCGCGCGCATTGGCAGCCGTTCGCCAATCGCGTTTTGAGAGCTTATCATTTTACGCTTAATGACTTACCCACCGTTTGAATTACTGGCTAGTTAAATCCGAACCCGACACGTACGGGTGGCATCATTTTATGGAGCAGGGCCGTGCCGTCTGGGATGGTGTCCGGAATTATCAGGCTCGCAACAACCTGAGACTGATGCAGGTTGGCGATCAGGTCCTGTTCTACCACAGTGTGACCAATCCTGCCGTCGTTGGTCTGGCTACGGTGGTGCGGGAAAGTTATCCGGACCCTACCGCCCTCGACGAGCCGGTTGTCGCCAACGCAGCCGCCCGCCCGACCCCCTGGGTGGTTGTTGAACTGGAGCCGGTTATGGCCCTGGAAAAACCGGTTACGCTGGCGCGCATCAAAGCCGAGCCCATGCTGGCAACCGTGGCCTTGATCAAACAATCGCGCTTATCGGTTATGCCCATCAAACCCGATGAATTTGAACTGATTCTGGCAATGGGTCAACATGCAGCGAAGAGTGAAGACAGGTAAGCTCGTAGCCGAACAAGTCTCCTGCGCTACACGCTTCATTCGTTAGTAAATAAAAATGGCTGATATTCACCTAATTACCCCAGCGCCCTGGTCTGAATACGAATTGATTGATTCGGGCGATTTCCAAAAACTAGAACGCTTCGGCGAATTTATACTGGCCCGCCCCGAACCCCAGGCTATCTGGAATCGATCGTTGCCTGATCAGAACTGGCAGGAGCGGGCGCATGCGATCTTTCGGCGCGACCGGCAGTCACCCGAGCGGGGCGACTGGCAAACTACGCCGACCATGCGCGATCCCTGGTTTGTTTCGTTTCGACAAAGTGGGTTGAACCTGAAGTTTAAGCTGGCCCTGACTACGTTTAAACACGTTGGCTTGTTTCCCGAACAGGCTGATAACTGGGTATACATTCACAACGCAATACAAAAACTATCCGCTCAGGTAGCCCGTCCCAAGGTGTTGAATCTGTTTGCGTATACGGGCGGAGCATCGCTGGCCGCCCGGCAGGCCGGGGCCGACGTTACCCACGTCGATTCGGTGAAGCCGGTTATCAGCTGGGCCCGGGAGAACATGGATCATAGCGAATTGGATAACATCCGGTGGATGGTAGAGGACGCGGTCAAGTTCGTGCGTCGGGAAGTGCGTCGGGGCAATCAATACAACGGAATTATTCTGGACCCGCCCGCTTATGGTCGGGGACCCGATGGCGAAAAATGGGTGCTCGAAGAACACCTCAGCGATCTGCTGAAATCCTGCGCCGATCTGCTGGACCGCAACAACTTCTTCTTTATCATCAATCTTTACTCGCTCGGCTTTTCGTCGATTCTGCTGGATAATCTGATGAATCAGGTATTTGGCAGCGTACCGAATCCGGAATGGGGGGAACTGGTCGTAACGGATAGTTTTCAAAAACGGCTGCCATTAGGCGTTTTTTATCGGTTTGCGTCGGTTTGAATAGCCTAATGGTACTTTCTATGCGTCCCTATTTGTTTTTCTTGCCTTTGACGGTCCTTTTGTGGTCCTGCGGTGGGAATGACCGGCAGACGGCCCACATCCCCGACTTTCCCAAGCCGGGCGATAGCAGCCGTACGGAGGGAGCGTTGCGGGCCTTAACGCGCGCCATCAACCAGTCGTCACCGGCATCGGCCTACGCCAAACGGGCGGCTATTCTGCTGACGATGGGGAAATTCAATGAAGCCCTGAGTGATATCGACGAAGCCATCAGCCGAAATGACAACGCGGGTTCGTATTACCTGATCCGCGCGCAGATTCTGCGAGGATTGCAACAGCCCGATAAGGCGCTCGTCAACGCCCAGCGCGCTGAACTCTTGGGCGTTGATACGCCTGAACTGTACACGCTGCTAGGCGATCTTTTTCAACAGCAAAATCAGTTTCCCAAAGCGCAGCTTTACGTGACCAAGGCGCTGCAAATGGCCCCCTACGACGGCGAAGCCTATTATTTTCGGGGGTTGATGGCTGCCAAGCTGGGCGATACCACCCAGGCGCTGGCCCTTTATCGGCAATCATTGCACTTAAAACCGCGCTACCTCGACACGTATAACCAGCTAGCGTCGGTCTACCGTACGCTGGGTGATCGTAACGCGGCTCTTCACATCAACGGGCAGGCACTGCGTTATTTTCCGAAGAACGCCAAGCTTTATTACGGTCGGGGGTTGATCTACCACATGGCCGGTGAACTGGATAGTGCGATGACTTGTTATCAACAGACACTAAGTGTACAGCCCAACTATTATCAGGCGTACTTTCAGATTGGCTTGCTTAATCAGAAGTTCCGCAATTATTACGTAGCCCTGGCCAATTATCAGCGTGTTCAGCAGATACGGCCGCAGTTTCCGCGTATTGATACGTACATCGGCTATTGCCACGAACAGATGGGTCAATACGACCTGGCGATTGCCGCTTACACGAAAGCAACCCAGTTAAATACGACCGATCGGCAGGCTGCGGCAGGTTTATGGCGTTCGCAACGGCGACAATACTCGCAAAACTCCTTATTTTTGCCCGATGCGTCCGATGAAGCCTTGCCAGCCGCGTCAAACCGGGCTACGATCGATACGACGCGCGTGCGCATCCAGACGATTCAGCCCAAGGAGCGGGTAACGACCGGTTCGGGCGATTCGCTCCGGCGTACCGTCAAACCAATCGGACAGAATTAAACGATGTAAGCTGTACGATACAGGATGTATTACTCAACCATACAGCCTATATCATATAGCCAATGAAGTAGCTTACAGTTGTAGGTAGGCTGCGGGTACCCACAAATAAATCAGTACACAAATGATTGCGCAGGACGAACAAATCCGCGTGACGCTGCCCGACGGGAGCGTTCGGCAGTATCCCAAAGGAAGCACCGGGCTGGATATTGCCACCCAAATCAGTGAAGGACTAGCACGCAATGTGCTGGCGGCCAAAGTAAATGGTGTCGTTCAGGACGCTACGCGACCGATTGACGAGGATGCCAATGTCCAACTCCTGACCTGGAACGATTCCGAAGGTAAAGCGACCTTCTGGCACTCGTCGGCTCACTTGCTGGCCGAAGCCCTTGAAGCCTTGTATCCGGGCGTCAAGTTTGGTATCGGGCCCGCCATCGAAACCGGTTTCTATTACGATGTCGACCTCAATGGACAGGCGTTTTCGCAGGAAGATTTCAAGAAGGTTGAAGATAAAATGCTGGAACTGACTCGCCAGAAACAGCAATATATCCGCAAACCGATGAGCAAAGCCGACGCGATTGCGTACTTCGAGGAAAAAGGCGATCCGTATAAACTCGACCTGCTGGACGGGCTGGCCGACGGTACGATCACGTTCTATTCCCAGGGCGATTTCACGGATTTGTGCCGGGGACCACATATCCCGAATACGGGTTTTATCAAAGCCGCTAAAATCATGAACGTGGCCGGGGCTTACTGGCGCGGGAACGAAAAAAACAAGCAGCTCACCCGTATCTACGCGGTTACGTATCCTAAGCAGAAAGAACTCGACGATTACCTGTATCTGCTGGAAGAAGCCAAAAAGCGCGATCATCGGAAGCTAGGGAAAGAACTGGAGTTGTTCGCTTTTTCGGAAAAAGTTGGACAGGGGTTACCGCTGTGGCTCCCGAAAGGAACCATGCTGCGCGAACGGCTGGAAAACTTCCTGCGGAAAGCACAGATCCGGGCGGGCTATTCCCCCGTGGTAACTCCGCACATTGGTAGCAAGCAATTGTACGTAACGTCGGGCCACTGGGAAAAATACGGCGAGGATTCGTTCCAGCCCATTCGGACCCCGGACCCGAACGAGGAGTTTCTGCTTAAGCCGATGAACTGCCCGCACCACTGCGAAATTTATAAAACCAAACCCCGTTCGTACCGGGATCTACCCCTGCGGCTGGCTGAGTTTGGTACTGTTTACCGCTATGAGCAATCGGGTGAATTACACGGCCTGACCCGCGTGCGGGGCTTTACCCAAGATGACGCGCATATTTTCTGCCGTCCCGATCAGGTAAAGGACGAGTTCATGAAAGTGATCGATCTGGTCCTGTACGTCTTCCGGTCGCTTGGCTTTACCGACTATAGCGCCCAGGTTTCCCTGCGCGATCCGGAAAATAAAACCAAATACATCGGCTCCGACGACCTGTGGGAGAAAGCCGAAGCAGCCATCATTGAGTCGGCCGCCGAAAAGGGTCTACCAACGGTAACCGAACTCGGCGAAGCGGCTTTCTACGGACCTAAGCTGGACTTTATGGTGCGTGATGCCCTAGGCCGGAAGTGGCAGTTGGGAACCATCCAGGTTGATTATAACCTGCCGAACCGGTTCGAACTGGAATACATCGGTGCCGACAACCAGAAGCACCGGCCCGTAATGATTCACCGGGCACCTTTCGGGTCCATGGAACGGTTTATTGCTATCCTGATCGAAAATTCGGCGGGTAATTTCCCGCTCTGGCTATCGCCCGATCAGATTGCTATCCTGCCGATCTCGGAGAAATACGAAGACTACGCCAACGAGTTGTTTTTTAACTTGCAGGAGCAGGATATCCGTGGTTTCGTGGATTTACGCGACGAGAAAATTGGTCGTAAAATTCGCGATGCCGAGGTCAACAAAGTACCGTTTATGCTTATCGTGGGCGAGAAGGAAGCCGCCGATGGAAAGGTATCGGTACGACGGAAAGGCCAGGGTGATTTAGGCAGTATGGGCATTGACGAATTTGTTCAGTTGTTCCAGGCCGAAGTAAAAGTGTAAGCGATTATTCTATTCAGGGGCTTGGTTTCTGGTTGTGCGGTATCGATCTTGCCAAAAATCGGAAACGAAGCGCCTGAATACATATTCTTTCTTGCGCAGCATCAGTATTTTCAATAGCTTCCCGAACTTTTTAGTACTCCAAACGTTATTCCAAGCGATTTAAAAGTTAGTTACACTAAACACAATATATGGCATTACCCCAGCGCAGACCACCTCGTCGTGTGGTTGAAGAACCGTACAAAGTTAATGAGCGCATTTTAGCCCGCGAGGTGCGGGTGGTCGGTGAAAATGTAGAGCAGGGAATCTACGATATAAACAAGGCGCAGGCTATGGCCAAAGCGCAGAATCTCGATCTGGTTGAGGTATCGCCCAACGCGGTGCCGCCCGTCTGTCGTATTGTTGACTATTCCAAGTTCAAATACGAGCAGAAGAAAAAGCAGAAAGAAATTAAAGCGAACGCGACGAAAGTCGTTATCAAAGAAATCCGGTTCGGTCCCAACACGGATGATCACGATTTTGAGTTCAAGCTCAAACATGCCATTAACTTCCTGAAAGAAGGCGCCAAAGTAAAAGCGTACGTACAATTCGTAGGCCGGGCCATCGTCTTTAAAGATCGTGGTTTCCAACTGCTGGAGCGGTTCTCGAAAGGATTGGAAGAATACGGCAAAGTGGAAGCGGAGCCCAAGCTCGAAGGAAAACGGATGTCTATGTTTCTGGCACCAAAACCGGTTGTCGCTAAAAAATAACCAACCCCAGTTCACTCGTTGATAGTGGCTGACAGAAGCCTGTTTTGATCTACTTCTCGGTAGGTGAAAACGGGCTTCTGCTGTTGCTGCGTCGGGTTCCTGACAAACGGGCCGATGACGACTAGGCGGTTGGTGCGATTCATTGACGCAAGCTAATTGGCCTAAGTTGGTCGATTGCGTTTATTTTTTCGTATCTTTGCGGCCTGTTTACTTAATTTTCCATACAAAGCGGTCTACTGAAATGCCAAAAGTTAAAACCAATTCGGCGGCCAAGAAGCGTTTTAAGCTGACTGGCACCGGAAAAATCAAGCGGAAGCACGCCTTCCACAGTCATATCCTGACGAAAAAGACGACCAAACAGAAGCGCAACCTGGTGCACGATACGCTGGTATTCCCAGCTGACGAGCGTCGGATCAAAGCCCTGCTGAACGTCTAAGTTAACAAGAGACGCAGTTGCGTCTTGGTTTTACGTTTCACCCGATGCCTGGCCTTAAAGTACCCGTCAGACGGTCGCCAGTTGTCAAAAAACACGCATTAATATGCCACGTTCCGTCAATCACGTTGCCTCACGGGCGCGTCGGAAAAAAGTAATGAAGCTGGCCAAAGGTTATTTCGGTCGGCGTAAAAATGTTTGGACAGTTGCTAAAAACGCTGTCGAAAAAGGCTTAGGCTACGCATACCGCGACCGCCGTGCCAAAAAACGGGATTTCCGTAGTCTGTGGATTCAGCGGATCAACGCGGGTGCCCGGATCAACGGTATGTCCTATTCAGCACTGATGGGTGCCTTGAGCAAATCGGGCATCGAACTCAACCGCAAAGTACTGGCTGATCTGGCCATGAACCACCCGGAAGCATTTGCCGCCGTCGTGGAGCAAGTAAAGTAAACAGGAATCGTCTTGAAAGCGCGGAGCTTGCCGGTAGGGTAGGCTCCGCGCTTTTTTTATGTCTGTACCAATTTTGTCCTGATCCCGGCCCGCTCGCCGTTTGCCTGTCTGCCGAGTAGAAAAACGTCGATTTCCGTTTGTCCGGCGTAGAATACCTGCCGATCCGTTAGCTCCTTTTCCAGCAATTGCTTTAGTTGTTGAAATTTCGTGGTCCGCGTTTTTTCTTCGTCGCCGTACCAGTCTTGCTCCGTTATGACGGGCTCCCAAAATTCATTTTCCGGCACTTCGTCAACGTGAATTTCAGGAGGAAGCATCTGCCAGTCTTTAATCTGGCTAACAGTTAGTGGTTCTTCCTGGTTAAGATAACACGTAACGAACTCAACCGGCTCATCGGATTCGCTGGGATAAAGCAAATCAGGCAATACGCTGTTGATTTGATCGCTTACGGTCCGATTTTCGGCAGGCTGATCGCTACTTTTTGAGTTTTCGTTCGTCATAGAGTGTACGCTAATTCGCGGCAAAGTAAAGGATTATGGTCCAAGTCGTTGTCGGACGCTAGTTAATTTTCACATAGGGAGTAGGTTATTCTATCTTCCATTAATCGTAAATTCATAGAGTCATGTTAGAAACATTGATGAATCTGGTTCAGCAGCAAGCGGGCTCTGCCATCACCAGCAATACCGCTATTCCAAGCGACAAGCATCAAGACGCGTTTCAGGCCGTATCGGGGGGCATTCTGAGCGGTTTGCAACAGCAGGCCCAGGGTGGTGGTTTGGGAAATCTGATCGGTATGCTGACCGGAAATAGCGGGGCTCAGCAAGAGGTGAACCAGGGCGTTCAGAAAACGGTCCAGGAGAATCTGTTTCAGAAACTGGGAATCTCTCCCCAGGTCGCCATGTCTATTGCAGCCGCCGTCGTTCCCATCGTATTGAGTAAGCTTAGCCAGAAAGCGCAGGACCCCAATGACCATTCGGTCAATCCGAACGACGTCGTTGGTTCAATTACGGGCAAACAGGGTACCGACTGGATGAGCATGGCGCAGTCGGCTATGGCCGATGGTAAACTCGACATGAGCGACTTGATGCGGATGATGAGCGGAAGCAATGCGCAAGCGCAGCCCAAACAACAGTCGGGTGGCGGACTAAGCGATATGCTAGGCGGACTATTCGGTAAAAGCTGAACAGAAGCGCTGACGCACAAAAAAGACCCTGCATTGTTCAGTGCGGGGTCTTTTTTGTGCGTCAGCGCTTTCAAACGCTATCTTTGAGACACGTGGGCAAAACGACCCCTGCGATTTTTCCCATCGCCACCGCTTATGAACACGTCCTCCTGGCTTGTCAAAGCAGCCACTGTCTTCTCCGTTGTCGGTCACCCCTTGTGTCTGTCGTTTTGCATTACCGCTTTCCTTGCCTGGAAGTACTTACCCGCCGGGCAAGCGGTATGGGTTTGCGGTCTGCTGGCGGGTGGTGTGGTTGTGCCGGTCTATTGGCATACGCATCGCCTGACGAAACGGGGTACATACACAAACGCTGATGTGTCGAATCGGCAGGAGCGCTACCGACTTTATCCCAGAGTGATTGGGTTGTTGACCTTCGTGACTATTGCGCTGTTCGCTACGAATCAATCCCGAGTGCTTTGTCTGGGGATGCTGAGCGCGCTGTTGCTGGTTATCTGTGCGTATGGAGTAAACTTTTTCAACAAGGTTTCGCTGCACACATCGGTTGCCCTTTTTATGGCCTGGGTCGTTTGGTCATCGAATAAACCAGTTGGAATGGCAGCCATTGCGTTAGCCTTACTTATTGCTGCTTCCAGACTGGTGTTGCAACGGCATACCTGGTCTGAAGTGATCCTGGGCATGGCACTCGGTACGTTGACGGGCGCGCTCTTTTACGGCCTCGCGGGTTGGTAAGCTCTTTTTGGGGCTAATTTCTGCCGCTGGTCTGCCACATTGTAAACGGGCAGGTCCACCTGAAACGTCATTCTGGCCCATTTAGGCTTATTGCTCTGCCAATCTGACAGCAATTCAAACATTTTTCCCCGCTGGCATTTCTATTGATAGATAGATCATGTCTGTCAGAGTATACACAGAAACAAAGAAACTAAACCACAACATTTGTTGGCAGTTATGGGAAAGATTATTGGTATTGACTTAGGCACCACAAACTCGTGTGTGGCCGTGATGGAAGGCAACGAGCCCGTCGTGATCCCCAACTCAGAAGGAGCACGGACGACGCCGTCGGTCGTCGCGTTTATGGATAACGGTAACGGCGAACGGAAAGTCGGCGCACCCGCCAAACGTCAGGCCATCACCAACCCCAAGAATACAATTTCCTCGATCAAGCGTTTCATGGGTAAGCGCTTCAACGAGGTAACAAACGAAGCGAAAAACGTCGCATATGACATCGAAAACGGCCCGAACGGAACCCCACGCGTTCGCATCGGCGACCGTCAATATACACCACAGGAAATTTCGGCGCTGATTCTGCAAAAAATGAAGCAGACGGCTGAAGATTACCTGGGTCAAACAGTAACCGAAGCTGTAGTTACGGTTCCGGCTTACTTTAACGATGCGGAGCGTCAGGCGACCAAAGAAGCGGGTCAGATCGCTGGTCTCGACGTAAAACGGATTATCAACGAACCAACCGCTGCGGCTCTGGCCTACGGTCTGGACAAAACGGATAAGGATCAGAAAATCGCGGTATTCGACTTAGGTGGCGGTACGTTCGATATTTCTATCCTTGAACTGGGCGATGGCGTATTCGAAGTAAAATCAACCGACGGTGATACGCACCTGGGTGGTGACGACTTCGACCAGGTGATCATCGACTGGCTCGCCGACGAGTTCAAAAAAGACGAAGGCATCGATCTGCGCCAGGACCCAATGGCCCTGCAACGCCTGAAAGAAGCCGCCGAGAAAGCAAAAGTAGAGTTGTCAAGCTCGACGTCGACGGAAATCAACCTGCCGTACATCATGCCGGTGAATGGTATCCCCAAACACCTGGTGCGTTCGCTGAGCCGCTCTAAATTTGAGCAATTGGCGGATACGCTGATCCAGCGGAGCTTGGAGCCTTGCCGTCGTGCCCTGAAAAATGCGGGTTTGTCGGCCAGCCAGATTGACGAAGTGATTCTGGTGGGTGGTTCGACCCGGATTCCGAAAGTACAGGACGAAGTCGAAAAACTGTTTGGTAAGAAACCGTCTAAAGCCGTTAACCCCGATGAAGCTGTAGCCATTGGTGCTGCGATTCAGGGTGGTGTATTGACCGGTGAAGTAAAAGACGTGTTGCTGCTCGACGTTATCCCGCTGTCGCTCGGTATCGAAACGATGGGTGGCGTGTTCACCAAAATGGTGGAAGCCAACACAACCATCCCGAGCAAGAAAGTGGAAGTGTACTCGACGGCTTCGGACAACCAGCCAAGCGTGGAAATCAACATCCTGCAAGGAGAGCGCCCGATGGCGGCTCAAAACCGTCAGTTAGGTCGGTTCATCCTGTCGGACATTCCACCCGCACCGCGTGGTGTTCCGCAAATCGAAGTAACCTTCGACGTGGATGCCAACGGTATTCTGAACGTAACGGCTAAAGATAAAGGTACCGGCAAAGAACAGAAAATTCGGATTGAAGCGTCGAGCGGTCTGACCGAAACCGAGATCAACCGGATGCGCGAAGAAGCGAAAGCCAATGAAGCGGCTGATAAAGCGGAACGCGAAAAAATTGAGAAAGTGAACCAGGCTGACTCGATGTTGTTCCAGACCGAGAAACAACTGAAAGAGTACGGTGACAAACTGACTCCGGACAACAAAACGGCGATCGAAGAGGCCCTTGGGCAGCTGCGCACCGCACACGGTTCGCGCGACGTAGCGGCCATCGATGCAGCCCTGGAGAAGTTGAATACGGCCTGGTCGGCTGCTTCGACGGATCTGTACAACGCGACTAACGGCGCGGGTGGTCCAACGGATGGTGCCGGTTTTGACGGTGGAAACCCGAACCCCGGTAACCAGGGACAACCAACCGGCGACAATGTGTCGGACGTACCCTACGAAGAAGTAAAATAAGCTCCTAAAACAGGAAGCCCCGCTGAGGAAACTTAGCGGGGCTTTTTTGTTGGTGGCTACTACGGGCCAACGGGTCAGAATCGGCTCTTTCTTGTACCAAAGCAATAATCTGTTGCATTCATAACCAAAACAAAGGGCCCGCATCAGTAAAAACCACGTACATCGGCCTTACCTTACCTGGGATAGCCCAAAAACTTACCAGTTTGTAGTAATGACGACGCGACGATCGTTTCTAAAAAATGCGGGAGGCACGGTTGCCCTGGCCACAGTAGGCCCGGTTGCAATGGCTTCCGGACGAATTACCGAAACCCACCACGCTCCCGGTGAAGACCTGTTCAAACTAGGCATGGCGGGGTATACATTTGTTCATTTCACCCTGGATCAGGCGTTGGAGATGATGAAGAAAACGGACGTCCATTATCTGTGCATCAAGGATTTTCATCTTCCGCTGAACAGCACACCCGAACAGATTACGGCCTTCCACGAAAAGCTGGCCAAGGCGGGAGTGACGGGTTATGCCGTTGGGCCTATCTACATGAAAACCACGCAGGAGGTTGATAATGCCTTTGCCTATGCCAAACGAGTCGGCGTGAAGCTTATCATTGGCGTGCCGAATACCGACTTATTACCTTATGTGGATAAGAAAGTAAAAGAGTACGATTTTCGGTTCGCTATTCATAACCACGGCCCCGACATCGAATTGTACCCCAACGCCGTTTCTATTCACAACGCCATCAAAAACCTTGACGCCCGCATCGGTTTCTGTTTCGACATGGGCCATGACCGGCGGAACGGCGATGATCCGGTAGCGGATTTGCAAACCTACGCCAAACGCATCTTCGATATTCACCTCAAAAACGTGACGGCGGCTTCCAAGGAAGGAAAAACCTGCGAACTGGGCCGGGGCGTAATCGATATTCCGGCTTTTGTGGATATGCTGCGTAAAGTCAAATACGACGGTTCCTGTAGTCTGGAGTACGAAAAAGACATGAAAGATCCGCTGGCGGGTATTGCCGAATCGGTCGGGTACTTCAAAGGGGTTTGCGATGCCACCCGAACCAACAAGCGAAAATCGTAGAACCGTTCGGTCGCTCACTCACGTATTAATCAACCTGCAAGAATGGAAACAACGAGACGAGAATTTATAAAAAAAGCAGCCCTGAGCACCGCCGGGCTAACCGTTGGCGGACTGGCGACGGGTATGTCGGCGAAAAGCTACGCGAAAATAATTGGGGCCAATGAACGACTAAACCTGGCCATTGTCGGGCTGGGTCGGCGGCTGGGCGCGTACTACGAACCCATCTCGAAAAAAGACAGTAACGTCGAACTGGTGTATTTGTGTGATGTGATGAAAAAGCAGCGGGAGTCGGCGCTCCAGAAATTTTCGAAACACATCGACTACAAACCAAAACTGGAGAACGACGTTCGTAAAGTGATTGCCGACAAAAATGTGGATGCGCTTTTTATCGCGACTCCCGATCACTGGCACGCGCCGGGTACCTGGATGGCGGTGCAGGGTGGTAAACACGTGTACGTCGAAAAACCCTGTAGTCATAATCCCCGCGAAGGCGAGCTACTGGTCGATTTTCAGAAGAAATACAAGAAGGTCATTCAGATGGGTAACCAGCAACGCTCGGCGCTGGAATCCATCGACATCATCAATCAGATTCACAACGGTGCTATCGGTAAGCCGTTTAAAGCGGTAGCGTTCTACGCGAGTGCGCGGGGCGAGGTGCCCATCCCGAAGAAAGCGCCCGTTCCGGAAGGGCTGGACTGGGATTTGTTTCAGGGACCAGCTCCCCGTATGGAATACACCCACGACACCTGGGATTACAACTGGCACTGGTATGGCTGGCTGTACGGTACCGCCGAAAGCGGCAACAATGCTACCCATGAACTGGACGTAGCCCGCTGGGCCTTGCAGGTCGACTATCCTGAATACGTAACGGTTGAGGCTGCCAAGCGGTATTTCGCCGAGGACGGCTGGGCGGTGTACGATACGATGGATGCGACTTTCCGGTTTCCTGGTGACAAAATCATCAAGTGGGACGGCAAGAGCCGGAACGGCCATAAAACCTACGGAAGCGACCGGGGCACGATTATCTACGGTACCAACGGAACCGTTTACGTGGACCGGGATGGCTACACGCTCTATAACCGGGACGGTAAAGTGATTAAAGACAGCAAATCGAAAGGCTCCGAAGCCGGAACCGCGCTCGGCGGTGGTGGTGATATGACCACTCGGCACGTCGTTAATTTCTTTGAGGCTATCCGGGGGAAAGAAAAACAGAACTCGCCCATTGAAGAAGGAGCCAAGAGCACGTTGCTGTGTCATCTGGCTAACATTGCTTACCGGACCAACAAGCCGTTTGCGGTAGATCCAAAGAACGGACACATCCAGGATCGGGACGCCATGAAGCTGTGGAGCCGTGAATACGAAAAAGGCTGGGAGCCCAAACTATAAGTATTTTCGATCATCGATTCCTGATCAAAAAAACGAAGCCCCGCTATAGTCCATAGCGGGGCTTTTTGTGAAAACGGTTTCCAGAACTCTGTCGTTTATCTATTGCTTTTTTTTGCCCGACGATGGGTTTCCTTTCCCCGTAGCGGCTGCTTGTTTGGCTGATGAATTACTCTTGGTCGTGCCGGAACCGTCGGGCGAAGCCGAGCGGTTTTTTTTCGCGGTTGGTGGTACGTACATATACGCACGGGAAGCCCCTTCGTCGTCAATGGTCATGCTATTCGGACTGCTGGTCGTGACGCGTTGACCTTCGGTCAGGTACCCCGACCCCGTCGATGCAGTCGAGCCACCGCTTTTGCCACCCGTTGTTGATTGGGCCATACTCAGTGAGGTAAGGCCGATAGCCAGGAAAAGACTGGCTGCTGTTACGGTCGTTTTCATATCAAGTAGAAACGGTTTCGTTGTGAACATTTGTCCTGGTATAAACTACTGATGCAGCCGGAAGTTTATAGCGGGAGGGATTATCGCGTCGAATGGGAACGGGTAGACAAAATTCTTTGTTCGTTAGACAAAATTCCTATATTTGTTGTATGACCGTTCCTGACCGCACCGCGCTTGTTTTCTCGGCCCTCAAGGGGGTACCGGCTATCGGTTTCTTCGAAATTGCTGATCTGACCGGCTACCGGCGCGAACAGCTGGCCGAAGTTTTTGATACGTCCCTAAAAACGTTTCAACGGTACGAACGGGAAAATAAAAAACTCAACCCGCAGGACAGCGAGAAGGTGCTTAAAATTAGAGCGCTCTTTCAGACGGGGGAATCGGTTTTTGGTTCGGCAGCGGCATTCCGGCGCTGGATGGACAAACCGGCTTACGGATTGGGAAACCAGGTCCCGTTTGATCTACTGCATACGTCGGGCGGCATCGATTTGATTATGGACGAAGTAATCCGTATCGAATACGGTGATCTGGCCTAACGGACTAGCCTGCTTACCATGCTTGTCTACCGAATTACGAAAGCCCTGTATGCCGACCGTCTGGTGGCATCTGGTGGCGCTGCCCGCTGGAATGAGCGGAATCAATTTGTGATTTATACCGCTGCTACCCGCGCGCTGGCCTGTCTCGAAAACGTGGTCCACCGGAGCGGAGAAGGATTGCAGGAGAACTTCCGGGTGATGGTGATCGATGTTCCAGAAGCGTTGCGTGTAGAAACAATCCTACCAGAATCGCTGCCCACCGATTGGTTCGATTTCCGACAGTACGATGCTTGTCAGCGGCTAGGAGGGGAGTGGCTCAGGCAAGGGCGTACGGCGGTGTTGCGGGTTCCGTCGGCCATTATTCCGAACGAATGGAATTACCTGTTAAGTCCGTCCCATCCCGATTTTTCACAGATTCAACTGCTTCGAACCGAACCCTTTGTTTTTGATCCGCGCATCAAAGTCTAGGAAAACGTATAGGGAATCGGCTGACGGATGCGGGCTGTTTCGGGTATATTTTCGTTGAAATAGAATTGTATTTCATCTAGACGTTAGAGCGTTGGCTGCTTGCCATTTATCCGCTCGTGCTTTTGTGCTTCCTCCGTCAATTTAAGCCAATTCTGCCGTATAATTCGCTTTTCTCCGGAAAAATTTGTATATTTGTTTATAAAGCGGTTTAAGCGTACAGGCTGAACCGGAATAGTAATTTTCTGCGAAACTCCTATTAGAATATGGCGGAAGAAAATCCCGACCTCGAATCGCCCAGTAACATTATTCCCATTAACATTGAGGACGAAATGCGTGGGGCTTACATTGATTATTCAATGTCGGTCATTATCTCGCGCGCCCTCCCCGACGTTCGTGACGGCCTGAAGCCGGTTCACCGTCGGGTGCTTTTTGGTATGGCCGAACTGGGGGTTAACTACAATAAACCTCATAAGAAATCAGCCCGTATTGTCGGGGAGGTATTGGGTAAATACCACCCGCACGGTGATTCGTCCGTTTACGACACGATGGTTCGCATGGCCCAGGACTGGTCGTTGCGGTATCCGCTCGTTGATGGACAGGGGAACTTTGGTTCGATTGACGGCGACTCGCCTGCGGCCATGCGCTATACCGAAGCCCGGTTAAAGCGGATTGCCGAAGAGTTGCTGACTGATATTTACAAAGAAACGGTTGACTTTCAACCGAACTTCGATGACTCGCTGGAAGAACCGTCGGTGATGCCCGCGAAGTTGCCGAATCTATTGCTCAACGGTTCGTCGGGGATTGCCGTCGGGATGGCCACCAACATGGCTCCGCACAACCTGACCGAAGTGGTTGATGGCATTGTCGCTTACCTGGACAATAACGATATCACCGTTGAGGAACTGATGCAGTACGTTAAAGCCCCTGACTTTCCGACGGGCGCGACGATCTACGGCATGGAAGGGGTTAAGTCGGCATTCAAAACCGGTCGTGGCCGGGTGGTGATGCGGGCGAATGCAACCATCGAAGAAAATCGGGGCAAAACCCAGATCATTGTTACGGACGTTCCGTACATGGTCAACAAAGCGGTGATGCTCGAGAAGACTGCCGAACTGATCAACGACAAGCGCATTGAAGGGATCACCGCGTTCCGGGACGAATCAGATCGCGATGGTCTGCGAGTGGTGTACGATCTGCGGAAGGATGCTATTCCGAACGTTGTTCTGAACAACCTGTATAAGCATACAGCGCTGCAATCGTCGTTCAGCATCAACAACGTCGCGCTCGTTAAAGGGCGGCCGATGCTGCTGAATCTGAAAGATATGATGAAGTACTATGTCGAGCACCGCTTCGATGTAGTAACCCGCCGGACGCAGTACGAGCTGCGCGAAGCCGAGAAACGGGCGCATATCTTAGAGGGATTATTGATCGCCCTCGATAATATCGATGCGGTGATTAACCTGATCCGTTCATCCCGTGATTCCGATGTTGCCCGCACGGGTCTGATGGAGCAGTTTTCCCTGAGCGACGTTCAGGCGAAAGCCATTCTGGAGATGCGTCTGCAACGGCTGACGGGTCTGGAACGGGACAAGCTACAGGCCGAGTACGACGAGTTGATGCGTGAGATCGCGAACCTGAAAGAAATTCTGGCTAGTGAAGAGCGTAAGCGGCAAGTTATCAAAGAAGAATTGCTCGACATCCGTGCCCGCTACGGTGACGAACGCCGGACCCAGATCAATGCCCTCGGCGACGGAAACATCAGTGATCTTTCGCTGATTGCCGATGAGGACATGGTGATCACCATTTCGCACGAAGGCTACATCAAGCGTACGCCGACGACCGAATACCGTTCGCAGGGACGCGGGGGAGTGGGAGCGAAGGCAGCTACCACGAAAGAGGAAGATTTTACCGAACACCTCTTCACCGCTACCATGCACAACACCCTGCTGGCCTTTACCCAGAAGGGACGCTTGTACTGGTTGCCCGTGTACGAACTACCCGAAGGTTCCCGAACCTCGAAAGGGAGACCCCTCGCCAACTTCATTAATATTGAAGGTGACGATAAGGTCCGGGCTGTCATCAACGTGACGGATCTGAAGAACGAGGATTACATCAACAATAATTACATTGTGATGTGTACACGCCAGGGCACGATCAAAAAGACGATGCTCGAAGCGTTCTCCCGGCCCCGTCAGAATGGGATCATCGCCATTACGATCGATGAAGACGATCAGCTGATTGGTGTTTGTCTGACCAACGGTGATAACGACATTGTGATCGCGTCAAGTGCGGGTAAAGCCGTTCGCTTCCACGAAAGCCGCGTTCGTCCGATGGGCCGTACGGCTGCGGGGGTACGCGGTATTACGCTGGATGAGGAAGACACCACGGACCACGTAGTGGGTATGGTCTGCATTGACTCAACGCAGGCCCAGTTGCTGGTTGTTTCGGAGAAAGGGTACGGAAAGCGGTCAGAAATTGAGGAATATCGAGTAACGAATCGTGGTGCCAAAGGCGTTGGAACATTGAAAGTAACCGAGAAGGTCGGTCGTTTGGTGGCTATCCTTGATGTGGCTGATAACAACGATCTGATGATTATCAATAAATCCGGAATCGCTATCCGGACGCCGGTTACCGATATTAGTGTAATTGGCCGAAACACGCAGGGTGTTCGTCTGATCAGTCTGCGCGATGGCGATGCCATTTCGTCGGTGACGAAAATTAAGCAGGAGGAGGGAGAGGATGGTCTCGTGACTGAATCCGACGAAATTTCCGCTTAAGTAATTTAGTATGAGTGCGTTGAGCCGCCGGAACTGATGGTCTATACTGTCCCGGCGGCTCAAACAATTTAAGGTCAGTCATGCTTATACAGACAGAATCGTTAATTTCGTTTCTGAAAATAAAACACAACCCCATTTAACACATGAAATCATCAGCTATTGCAGTTCTCGTAGCGTGTTGCCTGTCCGCAGGAGCCTATGCTCAGAATCAGGGTGGGGCAGCCAATGCATTGGATGCTGCCGCGATGGATGCCATTAAAAAAGACAAGGACAAGAGCGACAAGGATATCGCGGACGCGAAAGCGTCGACCAAAGCCAGCACCTGGATGGATCGGGCTAAAACGTACCAGAATATCGCGGCTCAATATATCCGCGTCGATTCCAGTGCTGCTACCACCGCGTACGAAGCATACAAAAAAGTAATCGAATTAGACAAGGACAAGAAAGGTGGTCCGGGCCGGCTGGCGAAAGAAGCCGAGGAGGCTATGAAGGGCCAAGCGCTCTACGGTGCTTTCATGCAACAAGGAGTTGCTAAATTCCAGTCGAAAAATTATCCTGATGCGATCAAGGCAATGACCGTGGCTGGTGATATCAATCCAAAAGATACGCTGGCACCGTTATATACAGCGATCGCTGCTCAGCAGTTGAAAGATAATGCTACCGCAAAAACCCAGTTGGAAAAATACATCGCTGGTGGTGGTAAAGACGCGTCTATTTACGGTTCGCTGGCGATGCTGTACAGTACCGACAACGAAGTGGATAAAGCACTGGCTACCTTGGATAAAGGGATAGCACTTGCCCCCAACAATAAAGATCTGTCGAATGAGAAGGTCAACATCATGCTTCGTACAAACCGGATGGATGATGCGATCGCGGGAATGAAGCAGATGGTTGAGAAAGATCCGAAGAACGTTCAGAACTTGGTAAACCTGGGTATCATTTATGATAACGCAGCTACCAAAGCGAAAGAAGAAGTTCGGAAGCTGGAAGGCGAAACAAAGAAAAGCGGTAACGCTGGCAAGCAGCTCGCCGATGCGAAAGGTTTGCTGGATACGTACAGCAGTGAGGTAACTCGCCTGAGTGGTTTGATCAAGAAGCAGCCAAAGAGCGCGGAACTGAAGCGTCAGTTAGCTGACGTTCAGAAAAGAGCCGCTGATCAGAAAGCCGAGATTGCCCGGTTGGATGCAGCCGCTAAAGAAGCGTCGGCTAACGCATCGGCTACCGCGGACTCGGAAAAGCGGTTGACCGAACTGAGACAGAAGCAAACGGAACAAATGGGGCTAGCTAAAGACTACTACACGAAAGCGCTGGCCGTTGATCCGAATAACTACGATGCAAACTTTAACCTGGGCGTTTACTATTATAACGAAGGGGCTGAGTTGAACAAGCAGTTGTCAGCCATGGATATGAAAGAGTATCAGGCTAAGGGTAAGGAAATCGAAGGAAAAGTTTGTGGTAAGTTCAAACTGGCGTTACCATACTTTACCAAAGCCAAGTCGATTAAAGACGAAGCGGAAGTAACGGACAACCTGACAAACCTGCAAAACATTCTAAAACAGTACGAAGAAAAGAAAGTAGTCTGTGCAGAATAACACTAGGAGGGCCGGTACCAAAAGTATCGGCCCTCTTTTATGATGATCTTACTTAACATAATATAAATTATATAACAAATCGTATTGTACTGGAATAGCTGTCATGATACCGACCATGTTTAGTTTAGCTATGAAAGTAAGTAGTTTTCTTGAGATCAAGAAAACTACCAAGAGGGTGCCTTTCGCTGCAAGGTGATTGAACTCTACCGTGGGATTGGTGAGTAAAGACTAGCTTTTAGCTGAATTAAAAATCTTCCCAAATTCGCAGCATGTCTTAAACCAGATCTATCGACGCCATTATTATAAGTTCAAATAGCCTTGGCTGAGGAAAAACAAAATCGATGATTGGCGTACGCTCAGCAAGCAATTATCCCATGCTCCAAGTGGAAAAAATAAAGCTCAAAACCGTATGGTTTGCGTGACTTGATCGACAAGTTATCCACGTGGAACGCTAAAGTATTGCTTTACAAGGGTTTAGGGCATAAACGCAAAAAACAGTCTCCAGAGCATTCTAAAGGCTGTTTTCTAAGTATCTACAATTGGTTATTGGCGGTGAAACCGACGAGTAAAACGAATTAACGATCCTGATTCAACTGAGTTTATAACAAGAAACTAGCTCCAATAGGTCTAGTAGCTAATTATCTTCGGCAGCAACGTCAATGAGTTGATGTATACTCCCGGAATGAGCCATCCGTATAAAAAATCAGGATTCGTTCAACCTTCTTCTCTGCTGTGGTTGGCATCGGGGCTGGCTCCTCGACAAACTCAGAATTTATAGGAACTGTCGGCGAACTTGGTGGAATTTCATTGCGCTGGCTTCTTACGCCTAGAGGCTGCGGTACGGAATAAGAGACCTCTTGATGAAATCGATCAGGACGATCGTTCGGGCGAATCGTATTTCTAGTGGAGTAATTGATAGACGACGCCTGGGACGGCATCGGGTTTTGACTTTCATCTTCCATAATCCACTCGTAGCCCAACTCAGGAAAACGGCGAATTATTTTTTGTATAATGTCGAAACTAGGTCGATTTCGTCCTGATAATATATGAGAGATGCTAGACCGCTGAACCCCTATCTCATCGGCGAAATAAGACGGAGACAAGTTCTTTTCAATTAGGATCTGTTTAATCTTATCATTGATGGTCATAATTCTTCTTTGTCTACGGAATACCATATGCGATACAAAGATAAACGTAAATTCTGTACCGTAAATTACAGCCGTAAATGTACGGACATAATACAAAAATAAATAGGGTGTACAATTGAATAATAACAATTGTACACCCTATTTATTTTTGTCACGTTACTGGTTATGTAAGTAAATGTGACTTTGTAAACTATTAAACTGTTACATTGTTCTCGCGCAACGCATCGTTCAGGGATGTTTTTAAATCTGTAGATTCTTTACGCTGGCCAATAATAATAGCACAAGGAACATGAAATTCGCCAGCCGGAAATTGTTTAGCATAGCTACCAGGGATCACAACGGAGTTAGCAGGAACTTTTCCTTTGTACTCGACGGGCTTTTCACCAGTAACGTCAATGATTTTTGATGAGCCAGTGATGGTTACTCCGGCGCCGAGTACAGCCCGCTTACCTATGTGAGCTCCCTCAACAACAATGCAACGCGAACCAATAAAGGCTCCATCTTCAACAATGACGGGTGCGGCTTGTGGTGGTTCAAGTACTCCCCCAATGCCAACACCGCCACTAAGGTGAACATCTTTACCAATCTGAGCGCAACTGCCTACGGTAGCCCATGTATCAACCATCGTACGTTCATCTACATAAGCACCAATGTTTACATACGAAGGCATAAGGATAACCCCCGGCGCCTGATAGGAACCGTATCGGGCAACAGCCGGTGGAACTACCCGTACTTTAGCTTCAGCGAATTTAGTTTTTAATGGGATCTTGTCGTGGAATGAAAAAATTCCTACCTCCTCTTGTTTCATCTGTTGACTAATGAAATAAAGAAGTATGGATTTTTTTACCCACTCATTGACGATCCATTCCCCCTGTTCATCAGTCGATGGATTGGCCACCCGCAGAACTCCCCTATCTAATTGATCTATTACTTCTTTGATCAACTCAATTGATTTTGGATCAGCTAATAATTCTCGATTAGCCCAAATAGCTTCGATTTCGTTACGCATTCAGTTAAAGTAAAAGTTTATAGATAACCTTATAACTTTCTCATATTCAGTGTTATATACTAATAAGCAGAATATTCTTTTATATTTCAATGATATTATATAGGTATATAAATTCTAGCGACTCAAAGATAGTAATAAGACGCGTATAGTTTAAATATAGCTTAGAATTTTTGAGGACTGTTTTTAAAGGATGGTTCTAAAGCAGTTAAGTATCATTGGTCCTCTATTAACTTGTTGCATAAATAATGCCATCTACATATAGGAACCACAAAATCGAACTGATAGTAGTTTTGGAAAAAAAAGAATAAATGTTTCTACTATCTATGACTGTGTTAAATTATTGATCTGCTAGCAAGCGCATAGTTGGGATTGTACTCGCTTGGTTAACAAAAAGAACTATGTCCTACCTGTTAAGATCGACAAATTCCTATCTATTTTAAGCTTTATGAAGCCATTTATAAATCAATAAATAAAGTCATCATTGGTCCAGTATGTTCTTAACTGATATGCATTGTAGGTGTACGTATAGATTTTAATTTCTGATCTAATAGTCACGATAAGACTTCTAACTCAGTATGCTTCTGATTCCAAGTAGAATAAATTAACCAATCAAACTTAGTAGACTCGAGAGAAATATAAGAGAATATAAAGCCTTCAGGCGTTCTGTATGCATGCAAAAATAATAGTAGAAATTGAGCCTCACTGTGGGCAAAAATCAGCAATAATCTATTTCAATATGATTACCGACGATCGTAGAACCATAGTCTAAAGTCAAATTAGTTATAGCTCTCCTATTCAAAAGAGATTTAGCTGATAAAACTAAGTTAGTAAAATTAGTATTCTCTGTAGTATTTTATGCGAAAATTAGCAATTTGTTTAGTATATTCCTATAAATATTAGGAAACATTGCAAATACGGCTAAATATTGTTAGTTTTACTAATATAATTTACTAAATTTATAAACTGATTTACTAATATACTAAAATTGTCTTTCTGATATTGCTAAATATCTTATCTTTTTATCTCCTCTACTTTAATCCGTATATTTGAGGCCAAAACAAATTATTTTTTAAGTTCATGGAAAAAATACGCGTTGCCATTAATGGCTTCGGTCGCATCGGTCGCCTTTCTTTCAGACAACTACTAGCAAAGGAAAACATTGAAGTTGTAGCGATTAATGATCTAACAGATAATGCAACATTAGCACATCTGTTAAAGTATGATTCCGTACACGGCAAGTTTTCTGGAAGTGTCGAGTCAGATAAAGAAAGTATTACCGTAAACGGTCAGCGGATAAACGCTTACGCGGAGCGGGACCCCAAGAATCTTCCCTGGAAAGATCTAAACGTTGACGTGGTTCTTGAGTCAACTGGCCGCTTTGTAGATGAAGCTGGTGCCGGACAACATTTGCAAGCCGGTGCTAAAAAAGTAGTTATCTCTGCTCCCGCTAAAGGCAACATCCCTACGGTTGTTTTAGGCGTCAATGACGAAACACTGACAGGCGAGGAAACAATCGTATCGAATGCTTCCTGTACAACCAACTGCCTGGCGCCAATGGCAAAAGTTCTGGATGATGTTTTCGGTATCGAGAAAGGATACATGACAACCATCCACGCTTATACCGCTGACCAGAATTTGCAGGACGCTCCTCACTCTGATCTACGTCGGGCCCGGGCAGCTGCTCTATCAATCGTTCCAACGTCTACCGGTGCCGCTAAAGCAGTTGGTTTAGTACTTCCTCAATTGAAGGGTAAACTAGACGGAAACGCACTCCGCGTACCAACTCCCGATGGATCGCTGACCGATTTAACGGTCGTTTTGAAACGGGAAGTCACGATTGAAGAGATCAACAATGCGATCAAAGAAGCATCGGAAACGACGCTGAAAGGGTATCTGGAATACACGGAGGATCCAATCGTTTCTATTGACATCGTAGGCAACCCACACTCATGCATATTCGATTCACAGTTGACTGCTGCTAATGGAAACCTGGCAAAAGTAGTGGGCTGGTACGATAACGAATTTGGCTACTCAAGCCGTGTTGCTGACTTGATCGTAAAGCTATTTAAGTAAGTCACAAATGTAAACTAAGTCGCTGGAAGGCCAGTCATCTACCTAGTTTACCTTATTGAATAGACTTTCTGGTTCTTAATTTACAAATGGGTGCGGTTTACAAAACTGCACCCATTTTACATTGTAAATAGTTGATTGTAAAGCCTTTATTAAAAAACATTTCTTCGTATTTAGTCTTTATACCGATGTGAATTCTATTTAAATTGGACTGATATAGGTCTGTTGTTGATTGTAAATCGTAGCAACCGTTGCCTTTAACTTGTTCCAGACTATACGCGAACAGCTCGGGATTGTCAGTTTTCAAATGTAATGATCCACCAGGCTTAAGTAGTCGTTTGTAAACAGCCAAAAAGCGTGGATGCGTCAGTCGGTGCTTCTCTTGTTTCGGCCTGGGTTGCGGGTCAGGAAATGTAATCCAGATCTCATTGACCTCTCCTTCGTCAAAGAATTCCTCCAGGTAATTAATGTCTGTCCGTAGGAATGCCACGTTCGACAAACCCAGGGTCTGCGCGATCTTCGACCCTCTCGCAATCCGGTCTCCTTTGATATCGACACCGATGAAATTTTTGTCGGGAAACGCCTGCGCTAAGCCAACGGTGTATTCACCTTTCCCACACGCCAACTCCAGTATTAGCGGATTTTCGTTTGTAAAATAGTCGGCACGCCAATGACCTTTAATGCTTTTGTAAAGAGGTTTACCAACTTCAATGACGTTTGTGCTTTCCGCATTTTGCAGAAAGAAATGATGTTTGCGACGAGTCACGGTTATAAATTAATTAATTCAGCAATGTGATAATTACTCCCCGTAACGACCACTAAATCGTTAGGGGATGCTTCCTGTAAAGCAGCTTCAAGCGCACTGTTTACATCCTTGTAGTAAGCGCCGAAACGGCCCAGCACCTGTGCTTCCGCTTGCAACGTTTCGGCGGGCAGTGACCGGGGTGAATCGGCCTGACAGAAATAGTAAGTAGCCGATGTGGGTAAGGTGAGCAGAACCGAAGTCCGATCTTTGTCGGCAACCAGGCCGATGACCATTCGCAACGAAGCACATGACATGGTTTGCAGCGTGGCAAAAAGCGCTTCCAGTCCCGGTTTATTATGGGCTGTATCGACAATAACACGGGGCTCCTGACGAAGCATCTGGAAACGACCTTTCAGTCCGGTCAGTGAAACCACCGATCGTAAACCGTTCTCAATAGCCTCGAATGAGACGGGCCATATTGGCTGTAAAACAGCGATTGTGGCGAGCACCGTTGCTACGTTCCGAAGCTGGTAACCGCCCGTCAAATCCAACGACAAGGACCGCGTTGGAGCCGTATCGTTGCGAACGCGTAGCTGCCGCAGCCCTTCCGAAACCCCATCCTGTTCTACTAAATACTGCTGGTCGGCAATGGTCAGTGGGGCATTTAGCAAATTAGCAATATCGGTAAAGACCGGAATTGTTTCGGCCTGCGTTTCTCCCACGATGACCGGAACGCCGGGTTTTATAATTCCGGCTTTCTCCCGGGCGATTTGCGGGAGTGTGTCACCCAACACGTCGGTATGATCATAGCCGATATTGGTGATCACCGATGCCAGCGGTGTAATTACGTTGGTCGAGTCGAGCCGCCCCCCCAGGCCTACTTCAATGATCGCCACATCGAGTTGCTGGCGGGCGAAATAATCGAAAGCCATTGCTACAGTTACCTCGAAAAAAGACGGTTCGATGGTTTCGATCAACGCCTGATTGGCTGTTACGAAAGCGGCTACCTCCTCTTCGGCGATCGGCTGCCCATTGAGCCGAATGCGCTCGGTAAACGATTTTAGGTGTGGAGATGTGTACAATCCTACCCGATAACCCGCCGACTGATAAACAGCCGCCAGCATGTGTGAGGTACTGCCCTTGCCGTTTGTTCCGGCAACATGAATACTGTTAAACTGGTGTTGCGGATTACCGAGTGCCTCACACAATCGGAGCGTATTGGTCAATCCGGGCTTGAGTGCCTTGGCACCGATCCGGTGAAAAACGGGGAGCCGACTGTACAGATAGTCGAGCGCTTCCTGATACTGCATTTACTTGGACGTGATAATAAAGGTAATCGTACCGGTGGCTACGGGTGGCGTAGCGCCCCCTTTGGGCCGAAGTCGAAGCCGTTGCACCGCTTTCCGGTAAACTTCGACGACGGACGGACTAACGGTTGTTTGCTGGGTTTGAACGCGGGTAATTTCGCCCTCGCCATCAACGGTAATCTTAAACACAATCTTTCCGGTTTCATCCGAATCGTCGTTCACGCTCGGACGACCGGCCAGTGACCAGCCCGACACGTCAAATGCAACGCCCGTAGCGGCCCCACCCGGCGTACCGTATAAACTCTTGGCATCAATTTTACCGTTTGGATTGCCTTTGTCCCCAACGCCACTGGCGTCATCCCCGTTGTTGTTGCCCCCGACACCGGATGCTTTGCCAATTGTTCCATTGGAACCTCCGCTGCTGGTTGATTTTTTAAACAAGGCATCACTGTTTACCGACTCGGCTTTCCGGGTCGGAGCGGGTGGAGCAGGCCGTTCGGCGGGGGCTACCTTCGCGGTTTCGATTCGTTTCGGTTCCGGACGTTCGGGCGTGGTTACCGGGCTTTCCGCTTTGCTGGCAATAATCGGCTTTTCCGTTGCGGTTTTGGCGGGTTTGGCATCCTCAACCTTCGGCGTTGGAACGGGCCGGACCTTTTCCAGCTTGGGCGTCATCGTTACTTTCGGATTCTCGCGTTTTTCGGACGCTTTCACTTCTTCGGGGTTGGGCGAATCGGATGCCTTATTGTGCGTCTGGATGCGACCGCTTCCCCGCGTATCTGTTCCGAAGTTAACCTCCACAAACTGGATAGGCGTTGGAACGGGAACGGTCTGCGACAGATGAACAAATAAGAGAACGGCCACCAACAGGACGTTGATAAGGGCTGCCCCCGCCAGCGACTTTACCCGAATGGATTCTTCGTTGTCAAATGTGATTCGGTTCATGAAGTAGGATTAACGGATTAAATGGATTGGTGTACACTATAACGTTACCAGCCTCCGCTTCGTTTATGACGGATTAGCTGGATTGACAGAACGGACCGATTTCATTGATCAGTGGGGTGAAAAAGAACAGGCCAATGGGTGCGGATTCGGGCAAAAAGTAATTCTATAAACAAAGTAACGTAAAATCTAGGACAGATGGCCGAACGCTGTCCCGTTTCAATGGTTATGTTTGCAGCCCTAACGTCTCTTTACGCTTTATGCCGGTCCTGCAACCCATTGTCAACATCGCCGAACTTCTTTATCAGAAAGGAATCACCGACGTGATGGTCGCGCCGGGTTCGCGCTCCGCTCCGCTTACACTGGCGGTCGCCCGCCATCCGCATCTTCGGGTGCGCGTCGTTGCCGATGAGCGGTCAGCTGGCTTTATTGCCCTGGGCATGGCTCAGCAAAGCCAAAATCCGGTGGCGTTGATCTGTACCTCCGGCAGTGCGGTGTACAACCTCGCCCCCGCCGTTGTTGAAGCGTATTTTCAGCAGGTCCCGCTGCTGCTGCTGACCGCCGACCGGCCGCACGAGTGGTTGCACCAGCAGGATGGTCAAACCATCGATCAGGCGACTATCTTCGGAACGCACGTCAAGCGGAGTTACGATCTGCCCGCCGATTACAGCCACCCCGATGCCCGCTGGTTTATCGAACGCTCGGTCAACGAAGCCATCAATCTGTGTCGCCTGCCCGCACCGGGGCCGGTTCACATCAACGTTCCCCTGCGGGAGCCTTTTTATCCAACTGCCGAAGAATCGTTTCGGGCCGAGCGGGTACGGGTACTCGATACCCTTCCGGCTCAGCCTACGCTGTCAACCGACACCTGGCACAAGCTGCTCAATGAATGGGATCAAAGCGAACGCACGCTCCTGGCGGTGGGGCAGATTCCCTACGATCCGGCCTTACTGGCTATTCTTCGGAAAATAAGCGAGGAACTGGGCGTACCGGTCGTCGGGGAAATTACCACTTCGATGGCCCACAATGATCAGTTTATCACGCATACGGACACGTTTCTGGCGGGGATCGACGCGACAAACGCCGAAGCGCTGCGACCCGACCTGCTGATTACCCTCGGCAATTCCTTTCTGACCCGAAACCTGAAAACCTATTTCCGCCAGTATCCCGCCCGACGCCACTGGCACATCCACCCCACCGTTGACCGCATCAATGATTCGTTTCAATCCCTGACAACGCTTGTCCCCTCCGAACCCCGGCCTTTCCTCGACAAACTATTTGCCGATTTAGATTACCAGCGTTTTTTGCAGGGCGACGATGCCGATCAAAACGACACCTTTCTCAACCGGTGGCAAACCGCCGACCGACAGGCCACTAAACTAGTTCGGCAAACCGTCAGCGGTACCGATCGCCGACTAACCGACTGGTCGGCGGTACAACAGGTACTCGATCACTTGCCGGCGCAGTCGGTATTACACCTGGCGAATAGTATGCCCGTGCGGTACGCAAATCTCTGCGGCATCGATGAACAGCAGCACATTCAGGTCTGGGCCAACCGGGGCGTCAGTGGTATCGATGGTTGTTTGAGTACGGCGGTCGGTACTGCGTTACTAACCGATCAGATCGTGACACTTGTGGTGGGCGACGTTGCTTTTTTTTACGACCGGAATGCCTTATGGTCGAATCCCGTACCGCCTAACCTGCGCATTGTCCTTCTTAACAATGACGGTGGACATATCTTTCGGATCATCGACGGGCCGAGCCGACAACCTGAGCTGGAACGCTATTTCGAAACACCGCACGGTTATACGGCCCGGAACACCGCCGAGGATGCCAGGCTCGACTACCAGGTATGCACCTCGCTCGAAACGGTACAGACCCTCCTACCGGATTTTTTCACCCGGAGTGAACGAGCTAAACTACTGGAAGTAACGACCGACAAGTACGTCAACCAGGAACAGTTTGCCACCTACAAAGCACAGTGTCGGCAACTGTTCCAATAACTACAACTACAGGTATAGTTAATTAGTTGGTCCCTTCAACAGAAGCGTTCGCCTTCCCCGAAAAGCCAGTACAGTAAACTCCCTGACTGGTTTTTGGGGAAGACGAACGCTTATAGGACGGGCTATCCGGATTATGACGAACCAGTTATTGTTATCAATAATCCGTCGATTTGGTTAAGCGCTCCCAGGTGGCCCATTCCGTTCGCATAACGTCCAGCTTGTGAAAGGCTCGTTGATACGCATCGGTACCCAATAAGAGATAAAGCGGAGGATCAGGAACCGATGCCACCTCAATCATGGCTGATGCCGCTTTCTCCGGGTCGCCGGCCTGCTTGCCATCCAGGGTAAGGTAGTAAGCGTGAGAGGACCGTACAGCTTCGTATGCGTCAATGGGGTTCTTTGCCATCACGATCGACTCGTCACTCAGAAACTGCGTTCTGAACGCGCCCGGTGCCACCACGGTTACGTTGATACCAAACGCCCGTACGTCTTGCGCCAACACCTCCGAAAGCCCCACCACGGCGTATTTAGCGGCCCCATAAACAGCCCATCCGGTGTTGGCCGTAATACCGGCAATGGACGAAATGTTGATAATGTGGCCGGACTGCTGCGCCCGCAGGATGGGCATAACCTGCCGAATCACATTCAAGGTTCCAAACACATTGACGTCGAAGCTCGCGCGGGCTTCTTCATCGGTCAGTTCTTCGATGCTTCCGCCTATTCCGTATCCGGCATTGTTGACCACGACGTCAATCGTACCAAACCGGTCAACGACCTGTTGAACAGCAGCTGCTACGCTGGCATCACTGGTCAGGTCGACGGCTAAGGGTAAAAAGTCAGGGCTTTGCGGTTGTGAATCGATCAGAGCCTCCACGTTTCGGGAGGTAGCCGCTACCCGTTCGCCCTGTGCTAACAACTGCTTTACCAGGCTTCGCCCGATTCCCTTCGAGGCCCCGGTTATAAACCAAACTCGTTTGTTATTCATAGTCATCATCGGTTGACCGGACAAAAGTAGCGGGGCCAAACCGGGAGACACTAGCGCAATTCAAGCCGATACTTGCAAAATTCAAACAATCCGAAAAGCGGAGGGTGTTAGCTGGGTGTGTTTACGGAAAAAGTTGTTGAAATGAGACGGTTCTTCGAAGCCCAGGCTGTAGCTAATTTCCGAAACCGTCCAGTTCGTATGTTTCAGCAAAGCCCGTGCTTCGCTGACGACGCGCTCGGCAATGTGATCGGTAGTCGTTTTTCCGGTGGTTTCCCGAATGGCCCGGTTCAGGTGATTGACGTGGACCGACAACCGCTGTGCGTAGTCCGTAGCCGAGCGCAGCGAAAACCGTTGCGCGGGGGATTCAATCGGGAACTGACGTTCGAGGAGTTCGGTAAAAATAGCCGTGATGCGCGTGTTGGCGTTCGGATGCTGATACAGGGTCTCGGACGGCTGCATCTTGAGGGCGTAATGAATCAGCTCGGTTACGTAGCTCCTCAACAGATCGTACTTGAAGGGATAGTCCGAATTGATTTCGTTGAGCATTTTCTCAAAAAGGCCACTGACCTGGGTATCCTGGGCCGCGGTCAGCATGTACGCCGGTTTGCCCCCCGTCGTAAACATAGGCAGCTCGCTCAACCCTCCGCGCATCTTTTCGGTAAAAAAAGCTTCCTTAAAAATGCAGAAAAAACCCGTTACGTCGTCCGACAGCGATTCCCAGGTATAAGGCACCTGCGGATTAAAGAACATCAGTGTAGCCCCCGCGATCTCAATGCTTTTATCGGCGTAGTGATACACATTCTTACCCCGGATCAAACTGATCTTGTAAAAACTACGGCGGCTATAACTGATGGGTGTGCTGTGCGGACTCAGGCAATCTTCCAGCCTGAATACATTAAAATGCCCGATATCCTGTTTGAGGGATTCGGGTAACCAGTTGAATTTATGCTGGTAAAACTCTTCGAGGGTTTCGGTCTTCGGCATAGCGCAACGTTTAACGATTCAACGACCATAAGGTAAACAATGCGTAAAGCACTTCGTGGGCTCTAAGGTCTGGTAACGGGTGCGGTTCGGACGGATACGGACACAATGTCCGCCTTCCGTCTATTGACAACGGGCGGTTCGTTCCCGACGGGCTAGCTCATCCCCCGCCGATTCGCCCCGTTGCCAGGTCGCGCAGGCCCCCGTTTTATTCCCCGCAGCCAATTCGGCCTTACCCAGGTAATAATAAAGTGCATCGACGGAGGCATCCAGCTTTTCGGCTTCTTTGAATGCCGCGAGAGCCAGGGCCGGCTGTTTTTGATTCAGGTAATACAGGCCAAGCGTCCGATGCGCCCAGGCGTTGGTTTTGTCCAGTCGCAGGGATTCCTGCACCAGCGGCAGGGCCTCGGCGGTACGATTTAGCATCAGCAGTAAATACGCTTTGTTGTTCAGGTAATACGGTTGATTCGGTTTAGCGATCAGCGCCCGCTCCACAAAGGCTAAGGCCTCCGCATAGTTTCCGTCACGCGCCAGTAATAAGCTTTTGTTGTTTAGCGCGGCATCCTGTTTAGGATTCAGCCGCAGCGCCTGCTCACTATCCGCGCGGGCCTGCTCGTACGCTTTCTGGCTAAAGTACAACGCGCCCCGGTTCGTTAAGGCTTCGACGTTAGTCGGTTGCAGTTGAAGCGCCCGGTCGTAGGAAACCTGCGCCTGCGCGGGGTTATTCAGCCGCACATAGGTATCTCCCAGCCGCGTCTGGAAAAAGGTCGAATCCCGGTATTGTTGCTCGATGCGTTGCAGGTCGGCCAGACTACCGGCGGCATCCCCGGTTTCGAGCAACACCTCCGCCCGGTTCAGGTAGGCCGCGCCAAAATCCGTGTCGGTCTGGATGGCCCGCGTATAATCCGCCAGAGCCCCTTCCCGATCGTCGTCACGGAACTTGGCCAACCCCCGGTTGTTGTACGCATCGGCGAAGTCCGGCTTTTTCTCCAGCGCTTCGGAGTAAAAGCGAATTGCTTCTTTATACTCCCGTTTTTGCAACTGAACGTTCCCCCGCAGGAAAAACTGGGCCGCTTCGTCGGTATTGTTTGTACACGAAAAGCTTGTTCCGATAATTTGTACTGCGAGAAACGCCAAAAAGAAGGCACGACTCGGAGAGTTTCCTACCTTTGCCGTCTCCATCGGACTTTTTTGAAAAAAAGAGTTCATTCGTCAATAGACCGGCTATTCCGGTTAACAATCAGTCACGTATGCGTTTCGTTCACGAGATTCCACACCCCCACTTTCGCATTGGCCTCTACGCCTGGAACAACAAATATATCGTTAAGATCGAAGCCGGTCCGTACGAACAGACGTATAAAATCAGCGAAATGGATGTAACCGCCCCCGACGACGTTCCCGCGATGCTCGACGAACCGTTTCTGGCTACTGTCGCACAACGGTTTGCGCAGATGGATACCGACTGGCAGGCCACCGGCGAACGAAACGGCATTTTATAAGGCACATTCATTGTCAGAATGTACATTCGTTGTCAGTTCGTTGGTTTTTCCGGAACTGGCGCGGACGCGTGAAAGTCGGTATAAATCCGATGCATGTACGCGTCCAGAAGTTGCTGAATGCGGTCAGCATCCGTTGCGCGCACAATCAGCCCAATGTGGTGTTCCCGCTTCATTCGCCACCAGATTTCGGAATCCGTAAACGACGACAGATCCGGCCACTGCTGGCGTGCCAGCGAAACAATCAGGCCGGCGTACTGCGGTTCGTTCACCGGAACCTGGTAGGTTTCACCCCGCGCCACCGCCACTTCCAGCTTGGCCCATTCGCTCCACAGGTTGATGCCGGATGCGGCTTCGACCATTTCGGCAATGTGTGCACCCCCTACCCGCGACGACGTTTCCAGAAAATACAACTCTCCGTCATGATCGCCCCGGATGTATTCCGAATGTGATGCGCTATGGCGCATACCAAATGCGTTTAACACACGGGTATTGATTCCGTACAGCGAACTCGTTTCGGGGGCTTGGGGCGATAAATTCATTGTCCGGAATACCCCGCCACCATGGGCAACTTCCATGGGTGTTGCCAGATACATACTAGCGAGCGTAAACACAATGGTTTTCTCGTAGGAAAGCGAATCGACGTGGTAGACCCGCCCCGGCTTGAATTGTTCGATCAGGAACTCGTGCCGCCGGTCACCCAGGGCGTGGATCACCGACCAGGCTTCTTCGAGCGAGTGCACTTTTTGAATACCCGTCGCCGAAGCTTCCGAACGGGGTTTTATCAGCCAGGGGGCCTCGGTAGCGCGCAGGAAGTCCGTAACGGTTTCGTCATGGAAAAGCGCGCTGAACGCCGGAACCCGAATACCTTCCGAAGCCGCCCGCATTCGCATGGCCAGTTTGTCCCGGAAAAAACGGGCCGTCGTCTGCCCCATACCCGGAATCCGGAACGTTTCCCGGATCAGGGCTCCTTTTTCTACGTCGAAGTCATCCAGCGCCACCACCCGATCGATCTTGCGGGAGCGCATAACATGGGCCAGTCCAGTAACCATCTCCGCCAAGCTTTCGGACGAATTGCTCGGCGATTGGAGGAAAAAAAACTCGTCGATGGCATCGCGGGGCCATTCTTTATCCGCCAGTTTCTGGTCAGTCAGCAAATAAACCGTGTTGCCTAACGACTTGCAGGCCCGTAGAAACGCTTCGCCCTTGAAAAAAGTAGCGATGCACAGAAAGGACAACGAATGCATAGAAATGAGCTGGTTAGTAGTGTGAACGAGGCTGTCAACTACGTAGGTAACTGCGTAAGCGGACGGTTGGTTATGGGCTGGCGGGTTTACGCCGGTTGATTTTCTGCGGTTAATCCACGTCAGCCAGCCGTTGCAGGTAATCAATCAACAGTCGGATACCATAGCCAGTCGCGTTTTTCTGCGAACCAAATTCGTTGTCGGCGAAGGCCGTACCGGCAATGTCCAGATGCGCCCAGGCCGGATGATTCTCGGTAAAGACTTCCAGAAACTTGGCGGCACTGATCGAACCAGCCACGGGTTTTCCGCTAAAGTTCTTCACGTCGGCTACGTCAGACTTAATGTCTTCCTTGTACACATCCCAGACGGGCATCCGCCACAGTCGCTCACCGGTATAATCGGCAGCGGTCGTAAGTTGAGCCGCCAGCTCGTCATTGGGCGTAAACAGGCCCGCTGCGTGGTAACCCAGGGCGGCAATGACGCTGCCGGTCAGGGTAGCCAGGTCGATCAGCACATCGGGCTGGAAATGACGCACCATATACCCCAGTCCATCGGCCAGAATAACCCGTCCCTCGGCGTCGGTATCGATAATCTCAATCGTTTTGCCCAAATACGAGGTAATGACATCACCGGGCTTGGTCGAACGACCATCGACGCTGTTTTCCGTGGATGGGACAATGCCGATCAAATGAATGGGCAGTTTCAGCTTGGCGGCAACCTCTACCGTGCCGAGAACCGCAGCGGCTCCGCCCATGTCGCTCTTCATCAGGTGCATGTTGGTCGAGGATTTGATCGAAATACCGCCGGTATCGAACGTAACCCCCTTGCCCACCAGCCCCACTTTCGGCAATGGCTTTCCCGGCTGCGCAGCCGTCAGGTCGGGTTTGTATTCGGCAATGATCAGGACGGGCGGGGTATCACTCCCCTGACTCACGCTGAGCAGCGCCCCGAGTCCCTGCCGTTCCAGTTCGGCTTTGTCCAGCACGGTCACTGCATAGCCGTTTTCACGACCGGATTGAGTTGTCCAGTCGGCCAGCGTCTGCGGATTTTTGTAGTTAGCGGGCGCATTCAGTAAATCCAGCATTTCCCGTTGGGTTTGGGCAATCGCTTCGGCGCGCGAACGGGCTTGATTAGCCGTTTCTACCGCATCGGTATCAACCGTTAGCTGTAACGTCCCCGACTCCCCGTAGAATAGCCCCGCATCCGGTTTATCCGTCTGGTATAGGCGAAGATCGTAGCCACCCGCCCGAATGCCCAGCACAACCGCTTCGACCACCTCGCCCGAAAAGCCAGTCAGGCTTACCTCAACCTGCTGAGGCAACCGGCTCTTCACGGTAAAGAATACCTTACGGAACGCTTTCAGCCAGTCGATGGCTCCGGGCTTCTTTCCCAGACCCAGCAGAAAAATTCGTTCTCCGCCCGGCTGATAAACGGGCAGAACCTCGTGCAGTTCCGCCTTGAAATCAGTTTGCAGAACCTGGGCGGGTAAGCTTAGCTGGTCGGCCAGGGTAGCCAGCGAATCGGCTAACGCTTCGGTTTGAACAACAGGAATAATCCGGGCGTCGGCCGAACGGCCCTTTATTTGTACGATACTAATCATGGTACACCTAACGCACTACGGATAACGGTTAGTTTCCGTTCGTCTCATTTAATAAAACAACCACTCGACGGCTGCCGGAAACTCGTTCCCCCAGCAGGATTCGCTATGGGTTCCCTGGGGGTTGGTGGCCAGTTGAATAGCCATGCGCTGCTGCTGGGGCGGTTTACGCAAGGCATCGACAAATCGTTTTAGCCCCGGCACCATGCTCGCTGACTCGCTCTCCCCTCCGTACAGGTACCATTTTGTTCCAGCTGGTATCCGGCCCCGGGCCGCCGTCGTGAAAACGGTCCGGGATAACCAGAGGGAAGGCGAAAAGATCAGTAGCCGACCAAAAACTGTTGGGTACACTAAACCAGCGTACAGGCTGATAAGCCCCCCCAACGAACTCCCGCCAATGCCCGTATGGGCCGTACCGGGTTCCGTACGAAACAAGGAATCAATGGCTGGTTTCAAGGTGCAGGCTACGAAGTCAAGGTATTTACGTCCTTCGCCGGTACCGGCCATCGTACGGTCCGGCGTAAATTCGATCAGGCGGTTCTCCGCCCCGTGATCGATGGCAACCACGATCAGCTCGTGATGATGACGCGAAGCCAGCACCGCCAGGCGACGGTCGATTTCCCAACTACCGTACGCCGAACCCGCGCCGATCAGGTTTTGTCCATCCTGGAGATACAACACGGGGTACCGCTTATCGGTATCGTCGTAATCATACGGCACCAGAACCCGCACCCGACGCGTTGTCTGCAATTGCGGAACGGCAAATTCCTCGTCGATCATCCCCAGTTTAGGCAGAAAATGGGGATTGTACGCGTGCCCAAACCACCGCCAGTGGGGAACAACAGCCCGCAGAACACCGTTTTTTTGTTGGGAAACCCGATTGGGAGGCACATCCCCAGCCAAGTCAAGTTCTGCCTGATCCCACCCCCCGCGCGTAAACTTATATTCGAGCACGTCGGGTAGCTCCACCTCCGCCGGAAGGTCCAGCGCGTAACACCCCGGCCCGGTAGGCCACAGGCGAAGCGAGTCCAGGTTAGGATGCCAGCCACAAAAATTACCCGACACGTAAACCGGACGGTCGTCGAGTACGGGCGTCGTCAGTTCAAAGCGCAACGGAGAAGCCATGCAATACAGTAGATGAAGTAAGACAAAACCACACCAATACGCCCAAACGAAACAAGGCCAGACGGATGCCTGGCCTTGTTTTCACGGACTAGAACGGCGCGGGCTACTTGGTGTATAGCCAGCGGGCATACAATGTTTTCTGCGCTTCCGTTTGATTCGCCAACGGTTCCAGCCGGTAGCTGACGAGCGGATTGGGGGTTAACGTAATCGGAAGCTCCCGCAGAATTCCGGCCCGGTTAACCAGCACCTTGAGCGTTTCGCCCACGCGCCGACCGCTGATCAGCCGCAGCAGATCGTCACCCACCCGAACGCTGTCCACCGAAATAACCTCGTCACCTACGTTTAGCCCATCCGTGTAAGCCGCCGACCCGCGCCGAACGCTCGTTACCGTCGATTTTCCATTGGCCGGACTCACTGCCGCGCCCAGAAAGCTATCCTGACTTCTGGCCGCTACATTGACCAGCCGAAGCCCGACGGGTTCGAAATACGCGTTGTAGTTGATCGGATCCGCCGTATTGACTGCCGTCGTGAAGAAGTCATCGAGTTTGCGACCCGCCACCTGTTCAGCTGCCCGCCGGAATTCTTCGTCCGTAAACCCGCGTTTCTGCTTTTTGTAGTATTCGTTGTACAGATAACGCATCAGGTCATCCATATTCCGCTGGCCGTTGCTACCCGCCAAAATCGCCAGATTCAGGAGTGTTCCCAGAACACTTCCTTTGCTGTAGTACGAAATGGTGGTGTTCGACGAGTTTTCGTTCGGACGGTAGCCTTTAATCCAGGCATCCCAGCTCGATTCGGCCGCCGACTGCACGCGGTTACCCGGCTGATTTTCGATGGTGTTGATATCGTTGGCGACAATCGAAAGGTACGCTTCCGGCGTATGAAACCCAGCCCGACGCAGGATGTAATCTTCGTAAAACGACGTACATCCTTCCGACAACCACAGCATGTGCGTGTAATTTTCGTTCTCGTAGTCGAACGGTCCGAGCGCAACCGGGCGAATGCGCTTCACGTTCCAGAGGTGAAAATACTCGTGCGCTACCAACGTGAGAAACCCTTTGTAGTTGCTTTGCGTCGAATACGCGTTGCGGTAGGTTTCGAGGGTGGTTGAGTTCAGGTGTTCCAGACCACCGCCCCCCTGCGGAATGTGGTGTACAATAAACGTATACTGCTTACAGGGGTGTTCGCCCACGACACTGGCTGCGGTTTCGCAAACCCGCTTGTAGTCAGCCGCCAGCTGTTGTTCGTCATAGTCCACATCGCCGAACATCGCCACGGTATGCGGTACGTTGGACGCTGTAAACCCAAACGTGCGCTGGTTACCGATCTCAATCGGCGAATCGACCAGCAAATCGTAATCCGGGGCGTCGAACGTGTTGGCCGCCCCCGCTACGGGTTCCAGGGCCGTCGTTACCGTTTTCCAGGATTTATAGGGTTGAACAACCACGCGGTGCGGTTGATTTTTGAGCGCATCGTGGTACATGAATATACTGGCGGGGGTTACGTACCCGTGATCGCTATCCACGAAACTGGTCCGTACCGTCAGTTCGTTGGCGTACACCCGGTAGCGGAGGGTCAGGTTGTCGTCGGTGGTCGTGACGCGCCAGGTGTTTTTGCGAATTTTTTCGCTCGGCACCGGTTGACCATTGACCGTTGCCGTAAACGCTTCTACGTTTTTGGCGTATTCCCGGATCAGGTACGAGCCGGGCGTCCAGACGGGCATTTTAATATCAACGTACCCGTTTTTTTTGGCGTTGGTGGCGGCCGCGCTGTTTTTTAATTGCATCTCTACCTCGAAATAGTGCGTCTGCGGCTGAGGCATGGAAAGCACATAGACAATCGAGGGGGAAGCGGCCAGCGGGTTTTCGTCGGAATGGTTTACGGGATTAGCTGTCGATCGAAAAGCGGTAAAAAATGTCCAGACAGTAAGTAAATACAGGAGCCGGGCGTTTTTTTTCATACGGAAACAGGAGTACCTTCGTTTTTTGTCCAGAATTGACGTGATATTTGCCAATTTACTGGCGAAGCTACGACGCATTCAAAGGATTCACAACCGTTCATTTCGTTTATGCCCTATTCAAACCCCCAACTGGGTCAGTACCTGACAGTCCGATTTTCGCCGGACAGGTGGCTGTTTTCCCTGGTTTTTGGGTTGCTTACCCTGCTGTCGGCATCAGCCCAGCGCACCCAAAGTTATTCCGAACCCGATTACCACTACCGCAACGGTCAGGAGTTATTCGAGAAGCATAATTATGCCGCTGCCCGTTACGAATTTCGGCAGTATCTCGAACCCCGACGCGGGGATGGTACTCGTACGCTGCTCAATACCAGCGACCAGAACGCGGTTGAAGCCGAATATTACATTGCCCTGACCAGTCTGTACATTGACGAGCCGGGTGCCGAGGTACTGGTCGATCGGTTTGTTAAAAACCACAGTCAGCATCCGAAAGCAAGCCAGTTGTACGGTGATCTGGGCACGTATTACTACACCCGTCAGGACTACAGTAAAGCCATCAACTTTCTGGAGAAAGCCGTTGCACAGGGGGGTGCGAACGCGACCTTTAAATACCAGCTGGCTCTCTCCTACTACAACACCCAGGATTTGCAACGGGCATTGCCTTTATTGAATGACGTAAAACGCGACGCTAACTCGCCCGACGCTCCAGCCGCATCTTACTACGCCGGGATCATTAACTTCCGGAATAAAAATTTCAACGAAGCCGTAACGGATTTTCGGCGAATCGAATCGAATCCGACGTACAAGGATCAGGTCCCCAACTGGATTGCGCAGGCGCTTTACCGCCAGCGTCGGTTCGATGATCTGCTGGCGTATACCGAACCGCTGCTCCGCCGGACGGGTGGTGCGGGCCTGAGCGAAGTGGCTTTGTTTACGGCTGAAGTGTATTATCAGCAGAACCAGTTCGCCAAAGCGATCCCGTATTACAAGCAGTACATCAACGCGGCTGGTGCCAAAGCACCGGGTGCGGTCAAATTTCGGTACGGCCAATCGCTGTTCCGCACGGGTGCTTATCCCGAAGCCATTACCCAGTTGAAAACCCTGGCCGGTGGCAAGGACACCACAGCCCAGTATGCAGCGTACACCCTCGGCGTGAGTTATCTGCAAACGCAGAACCCCGCTTACGCGTTGAATGCCTTCGATCAGGCCGGGCGCTTGGCATTTAATCGCGATATTCAGGAAGAAGCCCGGTTCAACCACGCCAAGCTGCTGCTGGATCAGAACAACGGAGCCGATGCCGTAAAGGAACTGACCGCTTTTCTGAAGCAATACCCCAACAGTAAATTTGAGAACGAAGCCAATGAACTGGTCGGCGAAGCGTATTTTGCGTCGAACAATTACCCGGCAGCCATTGCCTACATCGAAGGGTTAAAACGCCGGACACCGAAAATCAACGCGACCTACCAGCGCCTGACCTACAACCAGGGCGTCAGTGATTTTAATGCCGAACGTTACCCCCAGGCCGTTGCCAATCTGGATAAGTCGTTGAAGTTCCCGGTTGATCCCGAGCTTCAGCAGGGTGCCCAGTTCTGGAAAGCCGAAGCGTACTCGGCGGGTAAGCAATATGATACTGCCATTCCGCTTTACGCGAGCATAGCAAAAAGCACAGGCAGCTACGGGGGAAAAAGCTTGTACGGACTCGGTTACGCCTACTACAACAAAAAGGATTACGCCCGTGCGCAAACGTACTTCCGCGATTTTGTGGGTCGGGGAACAGGAGCCGGTGATCCGGCGCAGGTGCAGGACGCCACCATTCGCCTGGCCGATTCGTATTTTGCGACGAAGCAGTACGAAAACGCTATGCGCTACTACGACCAGGCTATCTCCCAGAATGCCCCCGACAAAGATTATGCTTCTTACCAGAAAGCGGTCATTCTGAGCTACGTAGGCCGGGATGCCGAAGCAAAGGCACAGTTCGACCAGGTGCAGCGTCAATACCCGAATTCACGTTTTGTGGACGAAGCCTTGTTTCAGACGGCCAACGTCGATTTTGAAAAAGGCGCGTATCAGGTGGCCATTCGGGGCTTTTCCAAGCTTATCGACGGCAAGCCGAACAGCACCCTCGTGCCGGCTGCGTTGCTGAAACGGGCCATCGCTTACGGCAACATTCAGCAGTACGATCCGGCGGTTGCCGATTACAAGCGCATCCTGGCTGACTACGGGGATTCCGATCAGGCACAAAGCGCTCTGCTTGGTATTCAGAATACGCTGAACGATGCGGGTCGTCCCGAAGAGTTTTCGCAGGTGCTGGGTCAGTACAAAAAGTCAAATCCGGCCAGCACCGATGTCGAGAAGGTTCAATTTGAAAACGCCAAGGATATTTACGCGAACCAAAAGTATCAGCAGGCCATTCAGTCCTTACTCGCGTTTATGCAGGAATATCCGGCGAGTCCTAACACCAACGAAGCTCGGTACTACCTGGCCGAATCGTATCGCCAGACCGACGACGTGGCGAATGCCCTCCGCTACTACAACCTGATTATTGCGGATAACAAGTCGGATTTTCTGATTCGGGCGGCCACGCGCGCGGCTGATCTGGAAATCAAACAAAAGAACTACCCCCGCGCTATTCGCAACTACCAGGTCATCCTGGCAAAAGCAAACGGAAAAGCGGATCAGGTAACCGCGCAATTGGGTATGATGGATACGTACTTCGTGATCCCCAAACTCGACTCAGCCGCTGCGATTGCCCGTGAAGTCCTCGTAGCTGGTAACGTGGTGCCGGGTGCCCAGAACCGGGCGCAACTCATGCTCGGCAAGGTAGCGCTCAACAAAGGCGACTATAAAACCGCGCAGGCCGATTTCGAAAAAACGATTGCCCTGGCCAAAGACATCAACGGAGCCGAAGCGCAGTATTACCTCGGCGATCTGTTGTACCGTCAGAAAAAATACAAGGAATCGGTGGCTTCGCTGCTCAAATTCAACGAGCAGTTCAGCGAATTTGAATACTGGAAAGGGAAAGCCTTTATCCTGGTCGCCGATAACAATGTAGCCCAGGACGAAATGGCCCAGGCCAAAGCGGTACTGAACTCAATCATCGAAAACTCATCAGACGAAGCCATCATTGCCGAAGCCAAACAAAAGCTGGCGAGCCTGGAATCGAAAAACTAACTTTTTTACTAGAGAACAGCGGACTGACCGGTATTTGTCCGCTCAACGCAGTTAGGCAGCCCGCTGTTCTCTATCATACATCAACCGTATGATTCGCCCAAGCCATTCAATACCCACCCTTTTTCTGGTTTCCCTGTCGGCTACGCTTTTTGCCCAGCAGCCTAAACCAACGCGTCCGGCCAAAGAAGGAGAAGTCGATAACCAGGAAATCACAGTCGAAAAAAGCCGAAAGATCGAACTCCCGCCCGCTAATCGACTATTTAACAAAATCCCGTCGGTGAAACCATCGGCCGAGCAGCGGAAACTCACGTACGAGTTTGAAGATCGCAAGCTAACCGTTGGTGATCCTCGCATCACGCCCGGCGTACTGGCCCCCGCAACGGGTCAATCCGACGACACTCCCGCTTTCAGCAATTACGTAAAAGTTGGCGCGGGGAATTACAGCTCGTTTCTGGGCGAAGGTTTTGTCGGAATCAATAACCTATCAAACTTATCCCTGGAAGCCTCCGCCCGCCATTTATCATCGGCCATCGGGCCAGTGGATGGTAAAAATTCGGCCCAGAGTGATACGCGCTTAAAGGTGACGGGTAAATACCTGACCGATGCCTTCAAGTTACAGGCCGATCTCGGATACGACCGGAACGGCTACAATTTTTACGGGTACAGCCGGGAGTATGCCGCCCGAGCCGACTTTAACCCGGACCTGATCAAACAACGCCTGAGTACGTTCAACGTTCGGCTGGGTATCGAAAACGCCAATACCGAAAACGCCATCGACTATTCGCTCCGCACGGGGCTTACCTCGTTGGGCGACCGTTTCAATGCTTCCGAAACGGACTGGGGCACAAACTTTACGGGGTCGTTGGGCATCACTGACAATGTCTTTGCGCTCGTGGCTGCGGATGCGTACGTCACCCAGCGCTCCGATGGATCAATTGTTGATAACCGGAATTTATTCCGCGTGAAGCCGACGTTCAAATACACGTCTCCGCTTTTTACGGTTACGGCCGGTATCAACGCCGTCAACCAGACGGATTCGCGCCAGGGCATCAACAATACCCGGGCGTTTCCGGTCCTTGATATCGACGTGGTTCCGGTAGGAAACATTCATTTCTTCGCCGGCCTGGATGGCGACATTAATCGAAACACATTACGCTCATTATTAAGCGAAAACAAGTGGTTAGCTCCACAAGTACTTTTAGTTAACACTGTTAAGTCGCTGGATATCTACGGGGGTTCGAAAGGCGGGCTGGGTGGTGGCTTCTCGTACGAAGGCAAAGTGTCGTACGCTAGCTACCGAAACTTCTCTACTTTCAACAATACGTTTCCTGACTCAACAAAGTTTTTTGTCCTTTACGACGGTGGTATTTCCAGGGTGCTAACCATCTCCGGTCAGCTGGCCTATGCGCGTAAAGACAAATTCCGGTCGACGCTTAAAGGCGACTTTTTCCGCTACGGCCTTGATCGGCTGGAAGAAGCCTGGGGCCGTCCACAATTCGCAGGTACCTGGACCAACTCGTACATTCTAAACAAGAAATTGTTTATCACGGCGGATTTGTACTTTTATCAGGGCATCAAAAACAAAAACGTTGTGTCTAACACGGTCTATACCCTTAAACCGATCTACGATGCCAACATCAAAATTGACTATTTCCTAGGAAAACAGTTGTCAGCGTTTGTCTCGTTAAATAATATCTTTAACCAGAACTACCAGCGCTATTTGTATTATCAATCGCAAGGGCTTAACTTTCTTGGCGGAATCAGTTATTCATTTTAACAACTGCCTCCGGTTACCTTATGGCTTCCGTTAATGACTATCTTAAAAAGTTGCTGTACCAGTACGACTGCGTAGTTGTGCCCGAACTGGGTGCTTTCCTTACGCACTACCAGCCAGCATCCTTTACGGAAAGTAGTGGCATATACCTTCCCCCCCGCAAACGCGTTGCCTTCAACGAAGCGTTGCGACTCGACGATGGTATTCTCGCTAACTACATCATGTTGCATGAGCCTGTTACGCGGGAAGGCGCTCAGCGTCACGTCGGTTTGTTCGTTGGCGAACTACGGCAACAGGTCGAACAAACAGGCCGCTTTGAACTGGATGGTATCGGTACGTTTTCGCAGAATGAAGAAGGTCGGCTTCAGTTTGATCCGAGTCTTCGGCATAACTTTTTCGGAGAAGCGTTTGGCATGAGTGCCATTTCCGTACAGTTGGTCGATCAGCCTGCTGTCGACCAACCAGTCCTGGAAGCGGTTCCCATTACAGCCCTCGGACCGGTTCTTGTTCGCGACGAAGACACAACGATCGAACCGATTCAACCGTCCTACTCCTATTGGCGCGTGGCAGCAACCGCTCTGCTAATTGGATCGCTTGGGCTAATCAGCTATTTTTCCGTTCTGAAACCTGGGCAGTCGTTACAAAGCAGCCTCAATCCAGCCAATTTATTTCGTCTTCCCGCGCTAAACGCTGAGCGTTCGACGGTTATCGCGAAAACGAAAAAACAAGATGCTGCTCCCAAGACAGCCGTAACACCGGCTGTTGTACCCGTTGCCGAACCGATCGCTGAGCCTATTCCGGTTAAGCCAATCGCGACTCCGGTTGAAACAAACCATTCGCCTGTAGCGTTGAGCAAGCAACCTCAGGTTCAGGTTACGGACAAAGAGGTCGTCAAAGCCGTACAAACAGGTCCTTATTATACCGTGATCGCGGGTAGCTTTTCCAGTAAAGTGAATGCCTTGCGGCTGAGAAGGCAGTTAAAAAAGGCGGGCTACACGGATGCTTACGTCATTTGCCCAACGCAAAAAGGCCAGCTTTATAAAGTAGCAGCCGCCGGTTCCACCGTTCGCGATGAAGCCGTCGCCAGTATGAGCATTATCGAAAAAGTAGCGCACTCGGAGCCCTGGCTTTATACAAAGTAAGTTGTGCAATATCGATTTAGAAGGGCGTCTCGCTAGCGGGGCGCCCTTTCTTATGAGACGAAACTACGCGCTGTTTCGGCTTCCTAACTTTTCAATAAAAGCTTTCTATCTTTAAAATCTGCTCTTCAACTCCGCTGGGCACGACTCGGCGGCTGGCTACTATGGTCGGAGCCGCCTGGAGGGCGTCCACGAAGCCCTTCCGTATGTTTACGTCTTTAGGAACAGCCTTCAGAATAAGCAGTGTATGCCGCAGGGCGTAATAAAATGGCCGACGCAGCCAGTAGTACCAGATGGTATCCCGGGTAATGTGTCGGGTACGCAACGAATTATTTCGTAGCTTAGACGGGTAATGGTGCGCAACGACATCGGCTGCGTAGGCCAGGCTCCACCCTATGGTACGCATGTCAACCGAAAATAAACGCTCTTCACCGGCAATGGCAAAACGGTTGTGAAAGCCCCCTACGCTCAGAAACGCTTCTCGCCGTACCACGACGGCACAACACACAAAGCCAAGAATAGCAGGGCCAGGTAATGGTCGTGGATCAGTAATCGGACTGTCCTGCATGGCGTGACACACCGGATCTTCCGCTTCGTCTTCTCCCACCAGCACCTTTCCGGCCAACACACCCAAGTGCGGGTACTGCTCGAAATAAGACACCGCTTTATGCAGCGCACCCGGCACCCAAAAGGAATCATCGTCGCAAAAGGTAATCAATGCTGTTTTTGCCCTTCGTACCCCTTCGTTACGAGCCGAACACGCCCGGTTTTCCGTTAACGCAACTACGGTTACATCGGGAAACAGGGCCTTGACTTTCTCCGGTGTCCCATCGGTGGATGCATTGTCGACAACGACAATGGGTGGCTGTTCGGGTAAAGCAACTAATTTACCGATTGTCCAAAGTAGCGTATCGACCCGGTTACGGGTGACAATAACAGCGGTTACATCAAGCATTGCCCAAGCTGATAAAATAGACGTTCCACTGGGACAACTGCGGAGGATAAGTGGGTGTTCGAAATGCCAAAGGCTGAACAAGCAAATGGCCTTCGCTTTGTCGTTTTCCAGAGGGGGTAAAAATGATAAAGGCTCCCACACACGCAGGAGCCATTTATCACACACAAACAGGAATGTTAGCCAAGGTACGTTTTTAACGCCTTCGACCGGGACGTATGCCGGAGACGACGAATGGCTTTTTCTTTTATCTGACGAACCCGCTCACGGGTTAGATTGAATTTTTCACCAATTTCTTCCAGCGTCATGGCATGTTCGCCGTTTAAGCCAAAGTAAAGGGTAATCACGTCGGCTTCGCGCTGGGTCAATGTCGACAAGGCCCGTTGTACTTCCTTCCGTAGCGAATCGTTGATCAGGCCCGAGTCGGGTTTATCTTCGCCATCGTTTTCAAGCACATCAAGCAGGCTGTTTTCCTCACCCTGTACGAACGGAGCATCCATCGATACATGGCGACCCGAAATTTTCAGCGTGTCGACAACCTCAGCAGCTGAGATTTCAAGCACGGCTGCCAACTCTTCCGGTGACGGCTCACGCTCAAATTTTTGCTCCAGATCCGAAAACGTTTTCGAAATCTTGTTCAGCGAACCCACGCGGTTCAATGGCAGACGAACGATACGCGATTGCTCGGCAAGTGCCTGTAGGATCGACTGACGAATCCACCAAACGGCGTACGAAATAAACTTAAACCCGCGTGTTTCATCGAATCGCTGCGCGGCTTTGATCAAACCCAGGTTACCTTCGTTGATCAAATCACCCAGCGAAAGTCCTTGGTTCTGGTATTGCTTAGCAACCGAAACTACGAAGCGCAAGTTGGCTTTGGTCAACCGTTCCAGTGACAGCTGGTCACCTTCACGGATTTTTTGGGCCAGAGTTACTTCCTCGTCGGGCGTAAGCAGGTCTACTTTACCAATTTCCTGCAAGTACTTGTCTAACGACTGGCTCTCGCGGTTGGTAATCTGTTTTGAAATTTTTAGCTGTCTCATGATACGTTGCCCCTACTCGGGTAGCTCTATAACGCTAACTTTTGACGTTGCATTACACAAAAAAGTAACAATCACTTACGCGTTTTTGTTCTCCGGCTTCGGAAGAAGAACTTTGCGAGATAAGCGATACTTTCCTGTCTTTTTATCGATGTCGATCAACTTTACGGAAACTTCTTCGCCTACTTGTAGAACGCCTTCCATTGACTCCAGCCGTTCCCATTTAATCTCGGAAATATGCAAAAGTCCATCTTTTCCGGGCATAAATTCAACGAACGCACCGAAGGGCTGAATGGTTTTTACTTTACCAACGTACACTTCGCCAACCTCCGGCACGGCCACAATACCCTTCACGCGGGAAACGGCTTTGTCCATGCTTTCCTTGTTGGTTGCGAAGATGCTTACCCAACCCGCATTATCGTGTTCATCGATGTTAACGACAGCACCCGAATCTTTTTGGATATCCTGAACGACTTTACCACCGGGTCCAATAACGGCACCGATTTGGTTCGTCTCGATCTTGATAACAATGGCGCGGGGAGCGTGGGCTTTCAGATCCGAACGGACATCGGCAATTCCTTTCGCCATCTCGCCAAGAATGTGCAGACGGCCCCGGCGCGCTTGTTCCAACGCCTGTGCCAACACTTCATACGACAGACCGTCAACTTTCAGGTCCATCTGGCAGGCAACAATACCGTTTTCGGTACCCGTCACCTTGAAGTCCATATCACCCAGGTGATCTTCGTCACCGAGGATATCCGACAATACCGCGTATTTCTCGCCATCCGAGATCAGCCCCATGGCGATACCGGCTACTGGCGCTTTGATTTTGATACCCGCATCCATCAGCGCCATCGTTCCGGCACATACCGTTGCCATCGACGACGAACCGTTTGATTCCAGGATATCAGAAACGACCCGGATTGTGTACGGGTTCTCGGCTTCCGGTGGCAACACTTTCTTCAACGAACGGTGCGCCAGATTACCGTGTCCGATTTCCCGGCGGCCAGCGCCCCGGTTTGGTTTTACCTCACCGGTCGAAAAACCAGGGAAGTTATAGTGTAACAGGAATTTACTGTAGCCCTGGAACATCGCCTGATCGACGATCTGCTCATCAATCTTGGTTCCCAGCGTAACCGTCGTTAATGACTGCGTTTCGCCCCGGGTAAACAAGGCTGATCCGTGCGGTCCCGGCAGATAGCCAGCCTCCGCCGAAATCGGACGGATTTGATCCAGCTGACGACCGTCTAACCGAACGCGCTCGTCAAGTACCAGTCGGCGGGACGCTTCCCAGACCAGATCATGGAAATACGTTTTAACCAGACCGACGTTAACCTCCGATCCTTCGGGGAACGTAGCCAGGTATTCCTGCTGCACTTCTTTGAAGCCTTCCGAACGGCCCTTTTTGCTTGGGTTCTGCCGACGGGCTACTTCGTATATCTTATCGTAGCAATACGCCCGAACAGCCGCCCGCAGTTCTTCGTCGTGCGTTTCGTGGTTGTACTCGCGCTTTTCGGTCTTGCCAACTTTCGCTTCCAGTTCTTTCTGCGCCTGGCACTGTACTTTGATGGCTTCGTGAGCGGCCTTGAGAGCCTCGACCACTTCGGCTTCTGAGCATTCGCTCATCTCGCCTTCCACCATGCAAATATCTTTTTCCGTCGCGGCTACGATCAAATCAAGGGTAGCCCGGTCAAGATCAGCCGTTTTTGGGTTGATTTTGTACTGACCGTCAATCTTCGCCACCCGCACTTCGGAAATGGGACCGTTGAACGGAATATCCGATACGGCCAGCGCTGACGAGGCAGCTAGCGCGGCCAGGGCATCGGGCTGAACTTCCGGATCAGCCGAAATCAGGGTTATAATTACTTGTGTATCAGCGTGATAATTGTCGGGAAAAATAGGCCGCAGGGCACGGTCTACCAAACGACTGATCAGAATTTCGTGATCGCCCAGGCGACCTTCACGCCGTTGGAAGCTACCAGGAATTCGACCAGCAGACGCGAATTTTTCCTGATAATCAACCGATAAGGGCAGGAAATCAACGCCTTCTTTAGCCTCTTTACTCGATACGACTGTGGCTAACAGCATGGTGTCGCCCAACCGCACAACCACCGCTCCGTCGGCCTGTCTGGCCAGTTTGCCGGTTTCGATGGTAATTTCCCGCCCGTCGGGCAGCGCAACGGATTGCGTGGTGATTTGAAACATACAACAGATTTTGAATACGCCCTCTTGCAGCTTTACCGCTATTCAGACCGGGACAATCCCGATCTGGTATTTACTTTATTTACGAACCGCTTTGATGTCAACGACTACTGACCTACTATGGAAATCACAAAAATGAGGGAATCTACTGATGAGCAGATTCCCTTTTTAGTGCGTGGTCCGATTATTTTCTCAGGCCCAGTGCGGCCAGAATGGCCCGGTATCGTGTGATCTCTTTTTGTTGGAGGTAGTTCAACAGGCGCCGACGCTTACCTACTAATTTTAAAAGACCTAATTGGGTGCCGTAATCGTGCTTATGAACTTTCAGGTGCTCGGTCAAATGACTGATCCGGTACGTGAACAGCGCGATCTGGGATTCGGCCGACCCGGTGTCCGTTGCACTTTTGGCGTGGCCCGAGGTGGAGAAAATCTCCTGTTTTTTATCGGTCGTTAGATACATCTTCAGACAGCTAATTAATGAATAAAAAAATAATTTTGGGTGCAAAGATAAGAAAAATAGTGATTTATTGGCGTTCTTTCCACTCGTTTTTCAAAATAACGAACGTTTGTTTTTCTTTTAGCCAACAGCTACCTTCTGCTCCTTCCGGGCCGCCCATTTTCGTTTTAATCGCTCCCAGGCAATGACATAAATGTCTTTATCGAAGAGCCGGGAATCATGGCGGGCACGCTGCATCAGAAACAGCCCTACCGGAAACAAGACCAGATTAGCCATCCACGCGCCGATAGGTACCCACAACAACCCTTCTTTGGCGTATTTATCGCCGGTTAACGTCAGTACGTACAGAAAGATAAAGAATACAATCGATACCAGTACGGGCAAACCAAATCCTCCTTTTTTGATAATGGCTCCCATCGGGGCACCGATCAAAAACATCACGAACACCGAAATGGCCTGCGTAAACTTGTGATGGGTTTCCAACTGGTATTTCCAGACGTTCTTTTCTTTTTCGTTCAGGTACGTCACGTTCGATGTGGCGTACGACAGAATATTCTGCGCCTGGCTGTAGGCCGTTTGGGCCAGTTCGGGCTGGGCGATTTTTTGTTTATTCAGAACCGAATCGACCCACTTACCGTCTTTTACAGGCACTTGTTTCGGCAGGTTGTTGGCGCTGTTGAGCTTAAACTGATAGTTGTAGTACTGCTTTGCCGTGTTGGCAACGCTCTGGCTCGTGTTTTTGTAATCCTTCTGCAACGAATCCGTCAGGGTCGAAAGCTGTTTCAGGTCTTTCATGTACTCGTGATACTCGAACTGGTTTTCGTCCGTACGCTTGATACCGAACGACTCCAGACTGATAACGAGCCGGTAATCCTTGAATCCATTCCGGACGAACTCCGCTCCTTTGGCGGGTGAGCCATTGCTGGCGTAACTCACCGTACTATTTCCGGAATATTCCTGGTAATCGTTTCCGTTGAAAAGCTCAAAGACGAGGTAAGTCCGGTCTTTATCCGTATACATCCGCCCCGAATCGGCCAGAATGATTTCCCGGTTTCCGGTTTCCATTCCGTTCGTCGGATGTTTGTAGATGACCAGTCCTTTCAGCAAATCGCCGGTTGTACTTTCTTTAGCGGTTTTGACTTTCTGGTCCACTTTGATGCTGTAGCCCGGCAGGTCATTGTAAAAAATCCCTTCTTTTAGGCTGAGCGTCGCTTTGGCCGTCTTGATATCGTACAAAAGGCTGTAGCCTTTCAGATTGGCCCAGGGCGACACGCTGTTGTTGAACCAGAATGAAAACGCACTGATCCCCACAGCTACGATCAGTAAGGGGCGCATGGCACGGGTAAGCGAGATACCTGCACTTTTTAGAGCCGTCAGCTCAAAGAATTCGCCCAGATTTCCGAACGTCATCAGCGACGACAGCAGGACAGCCAGCGGCAGCGCTGTTGGAATGGTCAGTAGCGCAAAGTAAAAAAGCAGGCGACCGAAGGTGGCTAAATCGAGGTCTTTCGAAACAAAATCGTCAATATAAAACATCAGGAGCCGCATCAGAAAGATAAAGATGACGACACCCAGGGTCAGAATAAACGGCCCCCAGAATGAGCCGAGTACTAACTTATCTATTTTCTTCATGCTACTATGCCGCTCATGCGGTTCGAACAGCCCAGCAAACGGGCGACGATTCGTAGGTGGTTTCTATACTATACGTATAACCAGCGGCTACCGTTCATTCATTAACAATAATTAACTGCCAACAATTTCCCGCAGCTTATCCATCAGGCCATCCCAAAGATCCTTTAGTTCGTCTTCGTCGGTGGTCGGTGAGTAATCTGTTACGCGCAAAAACGTCGACTGAGTAAGTTCGGATTGATCCACGCGGAAATCAATGTAATTATTGTCGGCTCCACTCTCCGCCGTATCCAGAAATTCAAAGCGCACGCCTTTGTTCTGCCGCATCGATACCTGCCGGGCAATGTGGCTCTCGTTGTCCCATTGAAAATCGTACCGTTGTTCAGGCATCGTATTGACTTTATTGGCGAACCATTGCGATAAGCCGGATGCCGTACTGATGTAAGGAAACAGCATTTTGGGCGAAGCCCGGAGTTCATATTCGACAACAAATTTAAATTTCTCCATAGCGACTCATTTAGAAAAAGGAACAGGGATACACATCGGACGCTCAGCCCGTTAGTTCACAAACGGAATTAACGGCTGATGGGGTCTGAACAAAGGTAAACGATTTTTTTTGCGAAAGTCAACGCACTTTTTTGCTTCGGCGCAACTTTTGTGTACTTTTGTGAAACCAAACCCGGCGGGGTAGCTCAGATGGTTAGAGCGTAGGATTCATAACCCTAAGGTCGGCAGTTCGATCCTGCTCCCCGCTACAAGGATCAAGCCTTTTGCACCAACGCGAAAGGCTTTTTTTATGATTAGTTTGCCGTTACCCGGTAGCTCGTCCTTTAGAAAGCTCCCCCACTTATCCGGCAAATAACCTCGCTTATCTCGCCGTCATTAACTCAAAAAGCCCTTATACGGCTCGGAATCGCTTAAATGGACCGTTTTGCGACAATCTTTTGGTAGAACAGCGGACCAATCGGGTCGTAAATCCATTGCCGGAATACGGAAAAGACGGGCAACGGACCATTTGCTGACAAAGCGGCCGCATTTACCCCCGATACCAAACCCTACCCTCGGCAATCAGGTTGGCTAATGGATCACGGATGTCCTCGTTTATCCAACAGTTATGACGCCAACCAAACCGGTCAGAGAAATAGTATACGTCGGTACGTACTCCGTTCGCGGTAGCCAGGGAATTTATGTTTTCTCCTTTAACCGAGCTAACGGTACGTTCGTACGTCAGCAAACCGTTGCCAATGCCAAGAGTCCTTCTTTTCTGGCGATCCACCCGTCGGGACGCTACCTGTATTCGGTCAATGAAGAAGACGATCAGGGAGACGATCATTCGGGTACGGTCAATGCTTACGCCATCGATCCGCAATCCGGCGAACTTTCGTTTATTAACCAACAACGCACGCACGGGCAGGCACCTTGCCACATCAGCATTCACCCAAACGGGCGATTAGCGTTCGTTTCCAATTACGGGAGTGGGAGCCTGTCGGTACTGTCGCTGCTCGATGATGGGTCGTTCGGTGAAGTCGTCCAGCGAATACAGCATACGGGCAAAGGCGTTGATCCAGAACGACAGAACGAACCGCACGTCCATTCGGCCATTCTTTCAGCCGATAGCCGGTTTCTGTACGTATCGGACCTGGGTACGGACAAGATCTACCTGTACGCAGTTGACGAGGAAAATGCAACGCTCACCCCTCATTCAACACCCTATATAACGGTTGCTCCCGGTTCAGGTCCCCGATTGGTCAGTGTTCACCCCAATGATCAGTTTATTTACTGCGTGAACGAAATGAGTTCGACGGTTGCCATCATCCGGCGCGACATAGCGGCCAATACGTTTGAACTAGTTGACGATAACGTCCGCTTTTTACCCGAAAGCTACGCGGGCGAACGATCCGGGGGGGATATTCACGTCGATGCCGCAGGGCGCTATCTGTACGTTACCAACCGGGGAAACAATGCGCTTGCCGGTTTCTCCATCGGGACGGAAGGCAGGCTAACGTATTGTAGCCTGCACTATACGGGTGGCGACGAACCCCGAAACTTTCTGGTGGACGACCAGGGAGACTACTTATTCGTCGGCCATCAGGAAACCGACAGGATCACCGTCTTCCAGCGCGACGCAGCCACGGGTGAACTAAGAGCCACAGGACAGGAGCTTTCCGTCCCGGCTTCGGTATGCCTGCTCATGCTTCGTCTGGAATAAAGCAACATCAGAAGGCCCGTCCTTCTATCAGCCTTTACTTAACCAGCTCTTTCTGGTACAGACCAACCAGCGTATCGACGGCATAATCGACCTCCTCGGCGGTATTGTATTTACCAAATGAGAAACGGACATAGCCGCGCTCAGCATCCAGGCCGGGTAAGGCTGCCAGCACGTGCGAGCCAACGTTGGACCCACTCGAACAGGCCGATCCACCAGAAGCGGAGATCCGGGCAATGTCTAAGCTAAACAAAAGCATATCATTGATGTCGGATGCGGGCAGGCTGACGTTCAGCACTGTATACAAGCTATTGTCGATATCAGCGGAGTCCCCATTGAACAAAACCGGTCCACCAGCGCCGTCGGGCATTTTTTCCCGAAGCTGCTCAATCATCCGGCGTTTCAACGATGTGATGTGCTGCCGATGAGCGTCCATATCGCGGTAGGCAATTTCAAGCGCCTTCGCCAGGCCAACGATACCGTACACATTTTCGGTCCCCCCCCGCATGTTGCGTTCCTGGGCACCTCCGTACATGAACGGGTGGATCTTGGCGCGGTCGGCATTGACGTACAGGAAACCGACGCCCTTGGGACCATGAAATTTATGGGCGGCTCCAACGATAAAGTCGACGGGTAACTGTTGCAGATCATGCCGGAAATGCCCCATCGTCTGCACCGTATCCGAATGAAAAATCGCGTCGTAGGCACGGCAGATTTCGCCCGTTCGATGCAGGTCGAGCATGTTGCCGATTTCGTTATTGCCGTGCATAAGCGATACCAGCGAACGTCCGTTCCCTTCGTTTCGATTCGATTCCAGCAGCGATTCTAGATGAGCCAGATCAATGTGGCCTTTCCGGTCCACGTTAACCAGACTTAACCGAATAACGCCCCGCTTTGCCAAATGGTCGAGCGTGTGCAGTACGGCGTGGTGCTCTAGGGGCGACGTGATCGCATGGGTCAGCCCATACGTTTCGATGCTGCTCTGGATTGCGGTATTATCGGCTTCGGTACCACCCGAGGTAAAGAAAATTTCGGCGGGTGAGGTATTAAGCAAACCAGCCACTGTTTTCCGGGCTTTTTCAATGGCCGTCCGCACGGGCCGACCGTGACTATGAATGGAGGATGGATTACCAAACTGCTCTGTCATAAGTGGTAACATAGCATCCAGAACTTCGGGGTCGAGCCGGGTCGTCGCGGCATTATCCAGGTATACAGCAGCAGTAGGTTTCATAGTTTGTCGAATATACGGTCGGCTTTTAATCCGGCAAAGGTACACCAAACCCCCGTAAAGTCGAAACACAATCCGAATCTTGGGCGTTCTCCTAATTCTATTTATAACCAATCCCTGAATTATGAAACAGTGGCCCGACTCCACAGACATTGGGCCCTGATTACACCCGTGTATGAAGCATTCGTTACTCTTATTTTTTTGCTTGGTCTCTTTATTTGTACAGGGTCAGAACTACCGAAATGACGTTCGGAATCGGGCCGTTTTCTGGACAGAGGTCAACCTGGTTTACAAGACGGCTGGTCGATGGAGTTTCCAGTTGGATCATCAGTACCGCCGTCAGGCCGATGATAACAACGGGCGGGATTTGAATGCGTTTCGGCATCCGCTTTTACAGGTCTTTCGGCCCTGGATCAACTACCAGCTTTCCAAACCCGTCAGAGTGTCTCTTTCGCCCATCGGTTTGTGGTGGAACTGGGGCCGGGTCAATGACTATCAGCCGACCACGTTTTTTCAGGAAGTTCGCATTATTCCTCAGCTCCAGATTACTAAACCGGCGGGCGATGGCGAATTTGTTCAACGCTTCCGGACCGAACTCCGCTGGCCTTCCCAAACCGATACCCTGACCAGTGCCTACGTCTTTCTTTCCGACGGGGAATCGCAGGAGGTGCTGGCCGACCGCTTCGATGTTCGGTTGCGGGCGATGGCCCGCTGGATCAATCCCATTTTTAAACGGCATAAAGACGATAAGCGGTGGTATTCGCACCTGAGCATCGAGCCGATGGTGGTGCTGTCGGCGTCGGCTGCCCGCTTTGACCAAAACCGCACCTACGTGGCACTGGGTCGGCAACTGGGCGAAAACCTGCGGGTAGAACTTGGGTATTTGAATCAGTTTACGGTTCAGCGAATACCCGACGACCAGTTGCGTCTGTTTCGCTTCAATCATGCGCTACACATCTACGTGTATTTTGAAAATCCACGGCGCTCAAAAGCCGAATCAGACTCCGGCCCTGAATAATCTACGGGTGACGGCTATTTCGTGCATCAATTAGCTTATTCTCCTATTTTATATTCCTATTTCTGCATATATTTAGGTATTCGATACACATACGTATGAGAAATGGTAGTCTAATCCTGGCCGCAGTAGTCTTTGGTTCAAGTACGTTGTGGGCGCAACATCGCGTTACGCCACCCAGCACGATTTTTATTCCCGTCGATCAAACGCCGACGCCCAATTATCAGTACCACGATGGTACGGCGACGCTGATTGATGGTACCGTCTTACAGGGGCTCTTTCGATACAACGGTAGAAACACGTTCGTGTATCGAACGGGCGGTCAGGCTCTCTCCAAGCGGATCGGTTTTTCGATGATCCGGCGGCTGGCGGTAGCGGGTGCCGATTCCACGACAACGACACGGTCGGATTCGACTATTTTTGTCAGGCTGGGGCGTCGGCTCTACCGCCAGCTAACGGGCGGGACAACCATGGTTGTTGATCGGCGCTTTAGCGTTGATGAGGAGCGCGGCCGAATCGGGCAACGGCTTTATGTGCTCGATGACAATGGAGATTTTCACCGATTTTCCTCCCTGCAAAAACTCAATAAATGGTTCTACGCGTTTCGTGAGCGGTCGGGCAAAAGCCTGCCAGACGTTTTTTTAAACGAAAACGAGATTGTCAAAGCCGTCGCCCGGATCAATGGCGAATAAGCCTACAAAAAAGCCCCGGCTGCGCACAGTCGGGGCTTTTTTGTGATCAGTTACTTCACTTACTTTTTATACTGCTGAATAATCTTGTAGAGCGCCTTTTGCTTTTCCAGTTCAGGAAAAAATTCAAACAACTGCACATGGGCATCGTAGTCGAGCGACAGCGCAGCTTCGAGTTGAATCAACGACTCGCGGTAGTAACCGGCGTGAATCAGGTACACTGCCGACCGGTAATACAGATCCGCTTCTTTCGGCATATCATCGATCCCCGCCTGAATAATCTCATTCGCGCGCAGGAAATCGCCCTGATCGAACGGTACCAGTGACCAGGTCAGATACACATCCGGATTTTCGGCATCTACTTCAGCGGCTTTCTGAAACGCTTCAATACTCGAGAGCACATTGCCTACTTTATACTCCGTTTCGGCGATGGCCAGGTGGTATTCGCCGTTCTGGTCGTTTAGCTTTACGGCCTTTTGCAGGAAAGGCAACGCTTCGTACCACTTACCGGATTCGCTCAGACAAACACCGATACCGTACCAGGCTTCGTCCCACAAGGCATCCAGTTTGATGGCTTCGCGGTATTCTTTGATGGCTTCGGGCAATCGATCCTGCTTTTCCAGACTAGCTCCCAGGTGGCAATACGTATCCGCCGTTGCTTCTTCGTATTTGAGCGTTTCCCGGTAGCAGACCTCGGCTTTCTCGAACAAGCCCATGTTCATGTAGGTATTTCCCAGGTTGAAATGAGCCGATGAAAAATCAGACTTAATAATAACGGCGTAGTCGTAGGCTTCAGCCGCTTCGGCGTAACGGGCCAGCTTGCTGTAGGCAATACCGATGTTGTACCAGGCATTGTACGAGTACGGGTCTTTATCGATCAGTTGCTGGTAATAAGCCAGGCTGTTTTCTAACTCACCCGTCACGTCCAGACAAAACGCCAGTTCGTACAGCGCGTTTTCGTTGTTGATGTTGAGGGCAATCGACTTTTTATACTGAACGATGGCTTCGTCGTATTTACCCCAGTTCTGATAACTCTGTCCTAGCTGAAAAAGAATATCATCTTTGTCTTCAGCGCGGTCGAGCAGTTGTTCCAGCACCTGAATGGATTCTTCGTACCGCCCCGCCATGTTCAGGACGGAACCCTGCATAAACGGTACATCCAGATCGCCGGGGTTAAATAAAGAAGCCCGTTCCAGAAGGTCTAACGACTCGTCATAACGTTGAAAATTGGCCAGGATCTGGGCTTTGTCGAGCATAAGCTCCAGCGCATACGGAAAGTTTTCCAAACCGGCCTCGGCGGCTTTAAACGCCTTGTCTAAATCACCATGATTAAGGTAATGCTCAATCATCTGCTCATAGACATCCAGGTCGAAAAACTGGCTTTGCTGCTGGTCCAGCATTTGCTCAAAACGCCGGATTGTTTCTTTAATATCGCCTTCTCGTTCTTCGAACTCTTGCTCCATGCTGTTGCCTTCAAAATTGTGGGCGGATAGGGGCCGCACCAAGGGTGCGATTTATCCTTTGCTTCATCAATATAAACGTAAAAAAACGAAACTCCAATCCCAAGCCTGAAAATTTTCGAACCACGCAGCTTGGTCTAACCAACGCTGAGCAACCCTTCTCACGACTTCAAAAACGCGTTTGCGACACGTTGGAGCGTCTCACTGAGCGGTCGGTACTGAAAACCAAGCACCTGCCTGATCCGTTGCCCGTCGTAGGCATACCGCGAACTCGACGAACGAGCCGTTTCCCGCGTAATTAAGGGTGCCTTGCCAACCAACCGCGCCCGCACAGCCTCCAGGGGCCAGAGCAACCGGGTTAAAGTAGGTGATACCCGCCTGGTCGGAGGACGTTTGTTCAGTACTGCTGCTATCTGTTCTAACAAGGATTTGTACGGAATGGTGCCCCCGTTCAAAATGAACCGCTGTGCCGTTACCTCCGATTGCATCAAACCGACGAGCGCATCGGTCACGTCGAGCACGTCAACGTAGTTGACCAGACCGGCCGGATAAAACGGTCGTTCGTCGTAAACGTACTTGATCAACTGCAAACTGCTCCGGCTCCAGTCGCCCGCACCGAGAACAATCGACGGATTTACCAGTACGGCATTGAGTCCTTCGGCAATGCCACGCCATACTTCCAGTTCAGCGCGGTATTTGGTTTTGGCGTAGGTTGAATTATTGGGCGACTCTTCCCATTTCTGTTTTTCGGTCACCACGATCGGGCCATCGGTCTTCCCTCCTTTCGGCAACGGGCGACCAATGGCCGCTACGGAGCTGATGAGGCCCAGCTTTCGAACCCCGGCCTGTAAACAAACATTGACTACGTTTGCGGTTCCATCGACATTCGTGCGCTCCATCTGGTCGCGGTCTTTCGGCACAAACGATACGATCGCGGCTGCGTGCACCACGTCTATGCCCGGAGCAATTGCTGCTTCAAGGGCGGGAATATCCAAAACGTCCCCTTCGTGCCAGGTAATTTTCTCGGCTACATCCGTCAACAGGCCGTAGCCGCTTTCAGCCCGTTTCAAAGCCGACACCGCGTAGCCTTCCGCCAGATACCGACGCGTGATGTGAGAGCCAATAAAGCCAGTTGCTCCGGTAATGAAAACCGACTTAGGTAGTGATGCTGTCATTCAAAATTCGTTCAGGTACGAGCAAGCCTTGAGTCCTCGTGTTCCACGCATCGCAGGCTTTTACAAGCCGTTGACGAATGGAAAGGTTTTGATTTCGACCCGATTGAGGAAATTATTCAGGCGCGCCATGGTGTTTCCCCAAGTAATCCGGCTTGTACTCTTTGCGTAAACATAACAACGTTCGGGACTGAATTGCTAATTTTGCCCCGTAAAAGCCGTTTTCAGTTGATGGTTTACCGTTGCAACGACGCAGCAGCCCGAAAACTGTGAACGATCACTGAGAACTCAAAACCTGCTTATGGCTCTCGAAAATCCACAACGCTATACGGTCACGGCGGCTCTGATCTACGCCAACGGTCCGATCCACATCGGCCATATCGCGGGTTGCTACCTGCCCGCCGATATCTACGTGCGCTACCTCCGCTCAACGGGCAAAGATGTCGCATTTATCAGCGGCACCGATGAACACGGTGTTCCCATCACCATCAAAGCAAAAAAAGAAGGGATTACGCCCAAAGAGGTTGTCGATAAGTACTACGTTCAGATCAAGCAGGCGTTCAGCGACTTCGGTATCTCGTTTGATATTTACTCACGAACGTCGAACCCCGTTCATCACCAGACTTCGCAGGATTTTTTCACAACGCTGTACGAAAAAGGTGATTTTGACGAAGAAGTAACCGAACAATATTACGACGAGGTCGCTGGTCAATTCCTGGCCGACCGGTACATCGTCGGAACGTGTCCGGTATGCGGCAATCCAAATGCGTACGGCGATCAGTGCGAACGCTGCGGAACGGCGCTCAGCCCCACCGAGCTGATCGAACCCCATTCGACGCTCTCCGGCTCCAAACCGGTGATGCGGTCCACCAAAAACTGGTTTCTGCCCCTCGACCGGATGCAGCCCGCCATCGAAGACTACGTAAACAGCCATACCGAATGGAAAACAAACGTATTCGGGCAATGTCAGTCGTGGCTGAAAGAAGGGTTACGTCCCCGCGCCATGACCCGCGACCTCGACTGGGGCATCAAGGTGCCGCTCCCCGACGCCGACGGCAAAGTGCTTTACGTTTGGTTCGACGCGCCCATCGGCTACATCTCGATGACCAAAGAATGGGCCGAGCAGCAGGGCCGCGACTGGGAACTGTACTGGCGCGACAAAGACACCAAGCTCGTTCATTTCATTGGAAAAGACAACATCGTTTTCCACTGCATCATTTTCCCGGCGATGCTGATGGCCGAAGGAAGCTTTATTCTGGCCGATAACGTCCCCGCCAACGAGTTTATGAACCTCGAAGGCGATAAAATCAGTACGTCGCGCAACTGGGCGGTCTGGCTGCACGAGTATCTGGAGGAGCTTCCCAACAAACAGGACGTGTTGCGGTACGTACTGGCCGCCAACGCGCCGGAAACCAAAGATAGTGAGTTTACCTGGAAAGATTTTCAGGCCCGGAACAACAACGAACTAGTGGCCGTCTTCGGCAACTTTATCAACCGGGCCATCGTGCTGACCCAAAAGTTCTGCGACGGTAAAGTACCACCGATCTGCGGCTTGACCGATTACGACCAGCAGGTACTGGACGAACTGGCGCAATTCCCTGACCGCATCGGACAGGCGATTGCTCAGTACAAATTCCGTGAAGCGTTGGGAAATGTGATGGACCTGGCCCGTCTGGGTAACAAATACCTGGCCGAAACGGAGCCGTGGAAAGTAGTCAAAACAGACGCGCTGCGGGCAAATACCATCCTGAACATTGCCCTACAGATTTCGGCCAACCTAAGCATTGTCTGTGAACCGTTTCTGCCGTTTACCGCCGAAAAGCTGCGCGGGCAACTGGCCATTACGGAGCATTTTAACTGGGTAAACGCGGGCCGCGCCGATCTGCTGACCGAAGGGCATGAACTGGCCAAAGGCCAATCGGGACCCGACAGTTTGTTGTTCGCTAAAATCGAGGACGACGAAATCAATAAACAAATTCAAAAATTATTGAATGCCAAGCGCATGAATGAGTTAGAAACAAAGACAGTACCCGCCATCCGGACCGAGATTACTTACGACGACTTTGCCAAAATGGATATTCGCATTGGCACCATCACGGAGGCAGAACGGGTTCCCAAAAGTGACAAGCTGCTCAAATTAAAGGTTGATGACGGTTTGGGTGGCCGCCAGATTTTGAGCGGTATTGCCAAGCATTTTGCCCCCGAAGAAATCATCGGCAAGCAGGTAACGTTCCTGGCGAATCTGGCTCCCCGGAAGATGATGGGCTTCGAATCGCAGGGTATGATCCTGATGGCCGAAGACCGAGACGGAAAACTATCGTTGATCACTCCCGGCGATTCGGTTTGGAACGGCGGTACGGTATCGTAACCCAACGGACCGCAGGAAACGGTTAGCAGAAAGCCGGAGTTTTGTTGACTCCGGCTTTTGTTTTTATCCTTTGATGGCGTGGTCAACTTTTACATTCTGTCCCGACCAGATTTTTTTAGCCGTCCAGTCCTCAGTAGGATCGGTCCAGAACGAGTCCGTTGCGGGTAGGCCCAGCGGCAGGAAAGCTACCGAACACAAATACAAACTCCCCGTTGAGATGTACGTTTCGCCAATGGCAGGCTGGTGACCACACAGACCAATCTGAAGCCACCCTTTTGCGTCGTACGTACCGGGCGCATCCATCGTCCGGCGAATGACCGCCGTCAGCGCCGACCGTATCTGTCCCGGCGACAACTCTTCCGGACTGTTTTTCTGTAAAGCCATTTGCGATAACAACTGAAACGCCCCGCAGCGGTAGGCCAGTGAACGACCGAAAGCCGCAAAAGAACCGTCCGGGCCAATCAGCCGCTCCTGAACGGCGGCATAGCGCTGGGCACGGGCCAACAAGGTTTCGTACAAACTTTTGTCGGCTTTTCCGGCTTCAACCAATGTTTTGACCACGTCCAGCAACATCGGCTGAATAACGTAGCTGTTGTAATAATCCCAGTGAAAGTCAGGGCCATCGCCGTAGGCACCGTCGCCTTTGTACCAGGCCAGATGCTGTTTGATGGCGTAATCCATGCGCAGTTCGTCGCCCGCACCGGTGTATTTAAGCAGGGCCGCTTCTACCATCGCGCTAAACAAGAGCCAATTGCTGTAGCCTGGTTTGATAACCCGGCTCGCCTGCAACGCCTTCACCAGATTCGCCTGTTCTTCGGCGCTTAAAGCGTTCCATAGCCGCGGAGCCCGCACCAGACCATGCGCCAGAAAAGCCGTATCGACCAGCGGTTGCCCACCTACCGTAAAATTCATGTAGTCAGGCGATTGCGGATTAACGGCGTTGGCGATACTTTTCCAGGTAAGATCAAAATAGCGCTGGCGGGTGCGTCCTTCCGGCGAGTCATCCGTTTCGAGTTGAAGCCAGGGAGCGAGTCCGGCCACCGTTCGTCCCAGTGCTTCCAGATGGGATACGAGGATGCGGCTTTGTTGCTGGCCGTCTGCTGATTCAATGGGCATTTCTGCTTTTAAGCGATTTTGCGCTAATGCAGTCAAGACAGGATCGGCAATTTTCTGTAGCGTCCGTACCCAATACGCTCTGTCGTCGTCGCTATTTCCAGGTTGCCCAGCCCCTGTCTTCGGTATTTTGCCGGATTCCTTCGCTGCGGAGAAGCTGATCGGGAGTGCGGCAACCAGCCGGGTAAACGTCCGCCGTTTCATTGTCATATAAAGTCCTGTTAGTGTATCTGCGTGGTGAATTTATAGCCTAACGGTTCGTCTGTTCCGGCTGTTTTCAATCGAATTTCATTCTGTAAAGCAATCGCGCTTTGATTTTACTGGTTTTATCGCCTGGCCCAGCGTTCAAATGTAGCATAGGCTGAAACGTTCGTTCTGGAAACGCTGTTACTTTTCTGAATTCGCCATTTATACTTCCTGTGAACCAAGAACAAAAAAGCGCCGAGTCGCCAGCCGGCAGAATCTTTGACCTAGCCATTCTACGGCGACTTTATTCGTTTGTGTCGCCCTATCAATCGCGCTTTTACCTGCTGATTGGGGTGATCCTGCTATCGGCCTGTCTGGCACCGCTGGCACCGCTGTTAATCCGCTATACGATTGATAACGTGATCGCGATGGGCGATTACCAACGGCTGACGCTGATGCTGGCAATCATGATCGGTGTGCTGGTCGTACAGGCCGTTGTCCAATTTTCCAATACGTACCTGTCGGGCTGGCTGGGTCAGTACGTTATCCGTGATATTCGGGTGCAGTTATACCGCAAGATTCTTCAGTTACGGTTGAAGTTTTTTGATAACACCCCGATTGGCCGACTTGTAACCCGCTCCATCTCCGATGTCGAAACGCTGGCGGATGTATTCAGCGAAGGCATGGCTGCCATTGCGGGCGACATTCTGCAACTAGTTCTGATCATTGGGGTCATGTTCTACACCGACTGGCGACTGGCCGCGATTAGCCTGTCTACCATTCCCCTGATGCTGATCAGCACGTACATCTTTAAAGAAAAAATAAAGAAGTCGTTTAACGATGTGCGGACCGCCGTTGCCAATCTGAACTCGTTTGTGCAGGAACACATTACCGGCATGAACATCGTCCAGATTTTTGGCAGTGAGAAAATCGAAGCCGAAAAATTCCGCGTCATCAACGACGAGCACCGGGCCGCTAACATTCGCTCGATTCTGTATTATTCGATCTACTACCCGGTAGCCGATATTATTTCAGCCGTAGCGGTAGGACTGGTCGTTTGGTACGGAGCCAAGCAAATCATTCATTCCGACATCACATTCGGGACCGTTACCGCTTTTGTGATGTTTATCAACTTATTTTTCCGACCGATTCGGATGCTGGCCGACCGTTTCAATACCTTGCAAATGGGCATAGTCAGTACGGATCGAATTATCAAACTGCTGGACAGCGACGAGTTTACGGTCAACGATGGTAATTACGCGCCCGATACCATTCAGGGGAAAGTTCAGTTCGACAACGTTTGGTTTGCTTACAACAACGAAGATTGGGTGCTTCGCGACATTTCTTTTTGCGTGAACGCGGGCGAAACAGTGGCTTTCGTGGGTGCAACAGGGGCCGGAAAATCATCGATCATCAATTTGTTGAGCCGCTTTTACGACATCAACAGAGGGGACATTAAAGTGGATGACGTAGACGTTCACGATTACGAACTCGGTCACCTACGTCGCAACATCGGCGTCGTTTTGCAGGATGTCTTCCTATTCTCCGACACCATTGAAAACAACATCACGTTAGGCGACAAACGCATCAGCCGCGAAAAGATGGAAGAAGCCGCTAAACTGGTGGGCGTCCACGAGTTTATTCAGCGACTCCCCGGCGGCTATGACTACAATGTGATGGAGCGCGGTTCTACCCTATCGGTTGGTCAGCGGCAGTTGATTTCGTTTGTGCGTGCCATGGTTCAGGACCCACGAATCATCGTGCTTGACGAAGCTACGTCATCGGTCGATACCGAAACGGAAGAAATGATTCAGAATGCAATTGGTAAACTGATGAAAGGCCGTACGGCTGTCGTCATTGCTCACCGGTTGTCAACGATTCAGAAAGCTGATAAAATCATTGTGATCGACAAAGGACGCATCGTTGAACAGGGCAACCACGAAGAATTGCTCCAACGCGAAGGCTTCTATGCGAACCTGTACCGAATGCAATACAAAGAAGTGGTCTAATCGGCAGTTGAGCCTACTTCTAACAAAACGCCCCGACTGAAGAGCCGGGGCGTTTTTATTGATCGTTACTAATCTAGCTTGATTGGCCTTTTAAAGCGTCTTCTTCCTCATCGAGGCTCGCACCCGTTACGCCTTCGGTTATGGTCTTATGACCAGACACATTCGGTGTATCGCCCGTCAGGCCAGGGCCGCTTCCGTCAATTGCGTAGGCTATGGAGTCGGCTAATTCATCGGGTGCAATTTTGCCGGTTTGCTCAACCGCCTTCGGGTATTGTTCGCCCGCCTGCTGGTCGATGATTTCTTCATCAGCGCGCGGATCGTTATCCATCACTGAGGGAACCTTGCTGGAACTGCCGCCGTAAGAATCAATAGGATCTGGAATGTAGTATCGCATGGCTATTGACAAGTTTGGTTCACGTCTATAACCAGCAAACGGGTTCGGCTGTTTTAGTCCTCAGCCAATTTACGAACCAATATTTTATCAATTCGGCTCTTATCCATATCGATGATTTCAAACCGGTAAGCCTGCCAGACAAAAGACTCGCCCGTCTGCGGGATGTCTTTCAGAATGTGCAGCGCGAAGCCACCAAGCGTATCGAATCCCGTAAGGTCCCGGCGCGCCTGAGCGGTTATGTTAATGTTGAAATAGGAAATAAAATCTTCGAAAGGTAGCTGAGCGTCAATCAGGTAGGTTCCGTCTTCGCGCTCGCGGATTTCATAGTCAGGGTACGTATCGTCGTTGATGTCGCCGACCAATACGTCCAGAATATCGTTTAGGGTTACCACGCCCAGTACGCCACCATATTCATCGACAATGATCCCGACGTACTGTCTCCGCTCCCGGAAGCGCTCCAGCACCTGATACGCCCGATTATTTTCAGGAACAAATAAGGCTTCACGCTTCAATTCGTCCAATCGGGTCAGTTCAACCTCTAAATCTTTTCCGAGAAAATCCTTCGAATAAATCAAACCAACTACGTCGTCTACGCTGCCGTTGCAAAGCGGGTAAACGGAGTGTTTGTAGTCCAGAATTTTTGCTTTGTTCTCGGCAATGTCATCCTCCAGATCAAGGTAAACAATTTCTTGTCGGTTGGTCATCAGTGAAGTGATTCGGCGATCACCCAACTGAAAGACATTCTGAACGATTTCCTGCTCGATTTCTTCGATGGCCCCGCCGGTAGTCCCTTCCTGAATCAGGCTTTTGATTTCTTCCTCAGTTACAGCATTTTCGTTTGGCTTGATGTTTAGCACTTTGAGCAGAATATCACTCGAAAAAGTCAGTAACGCGATGAAGGGCGATGTTATGCGCGACAGCAGAATCATCGGCGCGGCCATTGTTTTGGCAATTCCTTCCGGATTCGATAAACCGATTCGCTTCGGTACTAACTCGCCAAATACCAACGACACATAGGTCAGCATCAGCAGCACCAGCACGACGGCAATCGAATTGGCGTAAGGCCGAATAACAGCGATCTGGCCGATAAATTCCTGAACATCGGTCGTCAGCTTGTCGCCCGAAAAAATACCAAGCAGGATACCGATCAGGGTAATACCGATTTGAACGGTGGACAGAAATCGGTTCGGAGAGTTCGATAAATCGAGGGCTACCTGCGCCCGTCGATCTCCGTTTTTGGCGGCAATTTCCAGTTTCGATCGCCGGGAAGAGACAAGGGCAATTTCTGACATGGAAAAGACTCCATTCAGAAGCGTCAGCAATAAAATGATAAGAAGTTCCACAAAGGGGGAAGGTTGGCTCGTCGCAAAAATAGTTTATAATGGTATAACGGTGCAACAGACCGTTGGTTTTTGCTATTTTTACGCTTAGAACCGCAAATTGCCCCGATGATTGTTTTCATTAACGACCGCCCAATCCGGCTCGTTGGCCCGAAAGCCACTTCTCAACTGACCAATTCGTTGAAACGAGAAGCGTTCAGCGACTACGACAAAATCGTTGATGCCCGACTAGACATCCTGAAGGAAGACGCGCTACAAGGTCATCTTCTTGTCCTGAATACAACCCCCGCAACGATTGAAAAACTGGTGCATCTGCTGCAAAAAGCCAAAGCAACCGGTTTATCGTCCATAACGCTGGGCTGCCTCGACAAAAGTGCCTGCGAAGATGCCATCAAAAAACCGTTCAAGATCATCAAAGCTGCGGGTGGCATCGTTTTTAAAGGCGATAAAATGCTTTTGATGTTCCGTCGGGGTGTTTGGGATCTGCCCAAGGGCAAGTTGGATGACGGTGAGTCATCACGGCAGGGAGCGGCCCGGGAAGTCGAAGAAGAGACCGGCGTGCGCGTAACCGTCGGTGACCGGGTCTGCACCACCTGGCACACCTACAACTTAAACGGTAACCGGATTCTCAAACGGACAAAATGGTACCGGATGAGTGTAGTAGACGACAGACGCATGACTCCCCAGGCCGATGAAGGCATCGAGAAGCTGGCCTGGTTCGATCAAAAACAAACGAAATTGGCGCTTACCAACTCGTTTAGCTCAATCCGGTACGTCATTGACTCGGTCAACGAGTTGATCAAACAATAAAGCCTCTTAAACGGTCTGGTTTACCAGCTTATACGGTAAAAATTCGTCGACCTGCTGCCCATAACGGTGCAGGTCACGAATGATACTGGAGCTGATCGGGGCCAGATTGGGGGAGGTAATTAGAAAAACCGTTTCGATTTCTTCGTAGATGTGGCGGTTCACCTGCGATATGCCGTTTTCGTACTCGAAGTCGGTCGTATTGCGCAGCCCCCGCAGCAGAAATTTAGCACCTTCGTTACGGGCCACATTAGCCGTCAGGTCGTCGTAACTGATGACGCGCACGTTTGGGTACTCCTGGAAAGCCTCTTCGATCAGGTGAATCATCTGGTCGAGCGGAAAATACCGTTCCTTACGCGCATTGCGGCCAATCCCAATAATCACTTCGTCGAACAGCCGCAGTCCGCGTAATACAATATCTTGGTGACCTTTGGTAAACGGATCAAAGGAACCGGGAAACAGCGCAATTTTTTTCATACAATACGAAAGAGCAACACGTGAAATACGGACGCGAATCTAATTGTCTTGATTGGCCTTTTGCTCATTCCTCCAATAAAGTAAGTCCGTACAGGCTCAAATACCGGTGTTCGAGCAGTTCGTCGAATTCGTCGACCAGCGTCAGCCCCGGTGGCGTACGCCCAAACGTCAGCTTCGGTAAAAACCGGCTTAGTTCGGTGTAGGCTTCGGCAAAACGCGTTATCTCTCCGTAGAGAAACAGAGCAACCTCGTCGGGATTTAGTTTTTGTTCATCCAGTACGTACAACAGATAATACGCCAGATCCTGCACATTTTTGTAGCCAAACCGATTACAGTAGCGCAACTGGTGCTTATCCCGGTACAAAACGGAAACAAACTCGTCTTCGAAATAAAGCCAAACGTTATGGGGTGTCAGCAACTGACGATCCAGATCGGCTGTCGCCTGGATCAACGCTCCTGTCTGGTGAATAAACGTTAACGGCTGTAGTGGATAGGACCCGGAGAAAAAGTCTACCAACTGATGTTCCAAGTTGAAAACGGAAAGAAACCCTTCGGTGTCGTGCGTATAGGATTGCGCAAATTCGTGGGCGGGTAACGAACTACCCCGCATAAGCGCCAGATAACTGCTGGCGTACTCCTTCCGGAATAAGGGCTTGGGTACCAGCGTAAATGAAGGCGTGTTGATACCAATACGAACTTCCTGCCAGGGACCATCCGAAAGCACGGGATGGGTTCGGAACAGGTCAGGCAAAACGTCCGTCAGGGGTCGCTCCGTTAGTAACGAAGAAAACGTGTATTCCTCCAGGTAACAGCCCCGGCGACGCTCATCCCGCACCATAAACCGAAACCGGTCGCGCCCAACTTCCAGACACAGCACCGACTGAGCCGTCTTTAAGGAATCGAAGGAGCTTGAGCGAATGGTTACGGATGGTGTAAGGGTCACAGCGATTTGCACGAGTTCTGGGGGCAAAGAGGATTAATTTGACGCAAGTAAGACGAAACTAGGGGCGTTTCTGTGCTTGCCGGGTCAAGTAACAACAAAATAAATAAAATCGTTTGCTAATGCAAGTACCCCCGCAGTTGAAACACGTCGTCCAGCGACTGGCAGCAGCGAAACAAAGCGTGCATTTCTTCGGCTGGGTGGCTCTTTATTTCGGCAAAGCTCATGAATCGAACCTCATCAATGATCTGATTGTTCAGATTCATTTCCGGGTCAATCCCTTTCGTCAGCAACCCACCGGTAGCTTGTACAGCAAAAAATAGCTCAAGCGCGTGAAGCGGGGCGGCTATAAACTCATTGACGAACAACAGTTCACCAACGCGAATCGCCAACCCGGTTTCTTCCGCAAATTCCCGCTTCAAAGCCACGGGGGCCGACTCGCCAAACTGGGCTCCGCCACCGGGGGGGCTCCAGAATGAACCCGCCGGCCCCACTCCCCGGTGCCGCACGAGCAACAAGCGATCTTCCACTCGGTAAAGACCGCACACCCGTAGCCGTAAGCGATTGCCGTACAGGTTCAAGACGTCTTTCCTGGCAGCTTCCGAGCGATTATCCGACAAATCCACCGAACGACTGGGTTGCATGATACGACAATGGGGATTCATGAACGCAAAGGTAAGAAATTATGCGTTTGACGGCTGCCCGGTCATGTCCCTCCGCTGGTCCTGCTGTACGCGCGTAGAATTAGTACAGACTTCCCGAAATGTAGCTTTCCAGTGAATCGATCCGCGTCTTCTGGTCGCGTATAATGGCCGTTACCACGTCATTGATCGAGATAATACCGACTAAGGTATCCATATCCATAACGGGTAGATGACGAATGTGCCGATCAGACATAATGATCATGCATTCTTCCAGCGACTGTTCGGGTTCAATCGTAATCACGTGCGCCGTCATTACATCGGCCACGCGGGTGTCACTCGAATGGCGGTCTTTCAGGATGATCTTACGGGCGTAATCGCGCTCGGAGAAGATACCTACTAGCTTTCCGTTATCGACAACCAACACAGCGCCAATGTTTTTATCGGCCATGAGCTTGATCGCGTCCAATACGGTTTCATTGGACGAAACACTATACAACGCGTTTACCGCTTTCCCCTGGAGAATTTGTCGTATTTTCATGTGTGTGAGGGAGTTAATGTGCGGTGAAGATAGCAAAAAACACAAAGCAAGCGTTCAATACTATAAATAAGAAACAATAAGTTGTAAATAAACAAGACGATTCGTGACTGACAACGAGTAGTCGGGAAACGTCTGCTTTCGCTTGGCTTATTGGCTGACGCCTGGTTTGCCTTTTTTTTGCCGATGCTGGCCTTATCGATTATCAAGTAAAGAATCTTCAGTGGAAATTAACTTTATGGTCATTCATATGTGCTTACTAGTAAGTATGTTTGTTCGCAATTCAGTGTGAAGTTAGGCTAGTTCATGGCAGGAAACTAGACGTTGCTATAAGCTACCGCCTAGAACGCTTCTACACGCAGCGGTGGCAAGTACGCCTGAGCCTACGAAGTTTCGGGCTACGAACGGTATCGTTCGTCAAGCGCACTGGTTCAGATTTGTACTTATTTTCATGTATCTAAAATAGATCAAAACGCCCGGTACATCTTTGCGACCGGGCGTTTTTTATGGGCATAGCCTTCCTGCGCAACGCGTTGCGATGCGGCTTGTAATCGGTTTCTTTTCCGGTGAAATTCGGTTTCAAAAGACGCGAATATTTCGTATCTTACAGGTATGAATGAAACCCAGACGGCTGCGCAATTGCTGGCCAAACGTTTTCCTTACAAACCGACTTCCGGGCAACAGCAATTCTTTGAACAGATTGGTGCGTTCATCACGCGCGAAGAGTTTGAACATTACCGCGACTGTTTTTTACTGCGCGGTTACGCCGGAACGGGTAAAACCACCCTCGTCGGAACCCTCATTAAAGTATTACCACGTTTTGGTTATAAATCGGTGCTGCTGGCCCCTACGGGTCGGGCGGCTAAAGTAATGTTCAATTACGCCAAAAAACCAGCTCAGACAATCCACCGGAAGATTTATCGCCAGGTGGCCGATCCGGGCTCAGGTACATTGGCGTTTCAGCGGCAGAAGAATTACCACGAAGACACGCTCTTTATCGTAGATGAAGCCTCGATGATCTCCGACGAAGCCGATTTTGGCGGCAAAGGTTTGCTTACCGATTTGATTGATTATGTGTTCGAAGGGCCGGGCAACAAGTTATTGCTCGTTGGCGATACCGCGCAGTTACCTCCCGTTGGCCGGGAACTGAGTCCGGCGCTTGACCGGGGGTTTCTTTCCAGCGCGTTCGACATGACCGTCTACGAACAGGAGCTGACCGAGGTGATGCGCCAGGACGAAGAATCAGGTATTCTTTACAACGCAACCAGCCTGCGTCTGCTGCTCGGGGATACGGAGCCAACCCCCAAAGCAATCGGGTTCGACGCGCTCCTGAGCGATAACAGCAGTTCAACCACAACCGAAGTCCCTCCTATTCAGCTTAATGTGCGGTCGTTCAGCGATGTATACAAGATGCCACTCACCAAGCTGGAAGACGGCATCCGGTACGCTTACGATAAATACGGTCGGGAGAATACGGTGATTCTCTGTCGTTCAAACAAAACAGCGGTTCAGTACAACCAGTTTGTTCGGCGGATGATTGACCAATGCGAAGAAGAACTCGACGCGGGCGATATGCTGATGATTGCCCGCAACAATTACACAACGCTGGACGAAGACTCCCCCGCTGGTTTTCTGGCAAACGGAGAATTTGCCGAGGTGCTTAAGATCAGAAACAAGGAAGAAATGCACGGCTTTCGGTTTGCCACGGTTACCCTACGCCTGGTGGACTACGAAGAACAACCGGACTTTGAGGCCAAAATCCTGCTCGACACGCTGCACACTCCCGTTCCGTCGCTGACATCGGAGCAGCACAAAGCGCTCTACGAAAGCGTGATGAAGGATTATTTTTACATCAAAAGCAAGAAAGAGCGGGCCGAAGCAGTCCGACGCGATCCTTACCTGAATGCCTTGCAGGTAAAGTTTGCCTATGCCCTTACCTGTCATAAAGCCCAGGGGGGCCAGTGGAGCGCGGTTTTTGTCGATCAGGGGTTCCTACCCGATGGCCAGGTGAACAACGAATTTGTTCGCTGGCTTTACACCGCCCTTACCCGCGCCACCGACGAAGCGTTTTTGATGAATTTTAACGCGCAATTTTTTGGTTAAAACCGTGCGGGCCGAAATCAGGTTTATACTAGTCGGTATGACCGCTCGTTGACGAACAGCAGACAGACCATTCATCAATAACTGTTTACGAACTATGTCCATTCAATGGATTATGAGCGCCTGTATCGGCGTAGGTCTGGCTGCCTGCTGTGGTTTTCGCGTCTTTGTTCCCTTACTCATTGCCAGTGTAGCTACTAAGCTGGGATTTATTGGCACGGTAGCGGGCTTTGAGTGGCTCAGTGACTGGCCTGCTTTATTCGGCTTATCACTGGCAACAATCTTCGAGATTGGAGCTTACTACATTCCCTGGCTCGACAACCTGCTGGATACACTCGCAACCCCCGCATCCGTCATTGCGGGGACTGTACTAAGCACATCCTTTTTACACATTGATAACTCACTGGTCCATTGGGGGTTAGGGCTTATGCTGGGTGGTGGTTCGGCGGGTATCGTGCAGGCAGGAACCAGTTTGCTTCGACTGGGCTCGACTGCGACCACGGGTGGTGTTGCCAACCCGGTTGTCGCTACCGGCGAGAACGTTGCCTCATTTGGTCTTTCCTTGTTTACTATTTTCTTGCCGCTTATTGGAGCGGTCATCATCGGAGCCGTCCTTATCTTTATCATTGGTCGGTTGCTCGCCAAACGAAAAGTGTGGTTTACGCGCGCTTCCCGTAAACCGGCAGGTGGTTCCATCACCCAGATACCGCGTAGCAGTAATGGCCGGGCCTAGTCAGGACGAACAAAAAATGGGCTACTCCAAGTTGGAATAGCCCATCTGCTTTTATACACAGAATAATTAATTGTTACTTTCTTTTTCCGAAAACGCCTACAGCGTGGCAACGGTGCGACGAACAAAGGCCGTCAGGTCAGCACCGGTCAGCATGTTCTGCGACAATAACGCCAGATCGTACACCTGCTTCACCAGCGACTTCTGCGCATCAGCATCCGTTTCGGCCAGCACTTTACCAATCAGTGGGTGGTTCGCATTGACCACCACGTTATACGTCACCGGCAGGTTACCATAGAACGACTGCTCACCCGATAAGGCCGACATGTCTTTCATCCGACGCATAAATTCCGGCATCGTAATGGTAACGGGTAATTCGTCCGTTGGCTGCGCTTCAATGCTCACGTTCAGCATTTTGTTGTTAAGCACCTGCTCAAACGTTTCCTTGAGCTTTGTTTTATCGTCTTCCGACAAAACACTCTCGTTGTTGATTCCTTTGTCGATCAGCTTATCCAGCGTATCGGCGTCAACACGCTGGAAGTTTATTTTTTCCAGCTTTTGTTCGAGCGCATTGATAAAATGCGGATCAATTACCGTGTTCAGCAACAGAACATCGTATCCCCGGCGACGTGCCGACTCAATGTACGCATCCTGCTGCTTCGGATCCGTAGTGTAAAGAACGACCAGGGTATCGTTTTTATCGAGTTGGTTTGCCTGAATTTTTTCCCGGTACTCGTCGAGGGTGGCGTATTGGCCTTCCGTATTTTTCAGCAACACGAAATTTTTGGCTTTCTCCCAAAACTTGTCGTCGCTTAGAATACCATATTTGATGAACAGACCGATATCGTCAAACTTCTCCTCAAACGCTTTCCGGTCGGCGTTGAACAGATCGTTCAGCTTATCCGCTACCTTACGGGTGATATAGCCGTTGATTTTCTTGACGTTGGCGTCGGCCTGTAAGAAGCTCCGCGATACGTTGAGCGGAATGTCCGGCGAGTCGATAACACCGTGCAGCATCATCAGAAAATCAGGCACTACGTCTTTTACCTCATCGGTAATAAACACCTGACGGCTGTACAGCTGAATTTTTTCGCGCTGGAACCGCAACTCGTTCTTAACCCGGGGGAAGTACAGGATACCGGTCAGGTTGAAGGGGTAATCGACGTTCAGGTGAATCCAGAAGAGCGGTTCTTCGCTCATCGGGTATAGCTCCCGGTAGAACGTTTTGTAATCTTCGTCGGTCAATTCAGACGGTGCCTTGGTCCAGATCGGCGTTGTGTTGTTCACCACCTGCCCATCGAATTCCACCGTGACGGGCAGGAAGCGAGCGTATTTGTCGAGGATTCCCCGGATGCGGCCTTTGTTGAGAAATTCTTCCGAATCGGGGGCAATGTAAAGAATGATGTCCGTTCCCCGTTCCGCGCGCTCGGCAGCCGTCAGCTCAAACTCGGTCGATCCATCGCAGATCCAGCGGGCGGCCTCGGCGTTGTCCCGGTACGATTTGGTAATAATTTCTACTTTCTCGGCTACCATAAAGGCCGAGTAAAAACCTAAGCCAAAATGACCGATGATCTGCCCTTTGTCGTCCGTTTTGTCTTTATACTTCTCCAGAAAGTCAGACGCGCCCGAGAAAGCAATCTGGTTGATGTATTTCTTGATTTCATCGGCGGTCATCCCGATTCCATTGTCACTAATGGTAATCGTTTTGGCTTCTTCGTTGAGCGAAACCGTCACTTTCAGATCACCTAGCTCCCCGCCAAATTCACCAAACGAAGCCAGTTGACGCAACTTTTGGGTAGCATCTACGGCGTTTGACACTAATTCACGCAGAAAAATTTCGTGGTCGGAGTAAAGAAATTTCTTGATAATCGGGAAGATATTCTCGGTATGGATCGAAATCTGCCCTTTTTCGTTTTGAACGGCTTCCATAAGGTCTTAAAGGTCCTGAGTAAATAGAATGATAACGTAACGGGGCGTGATCAAATCCTGTTCCAGCCTGCGCCTGGCTGACAGATTGACAGCCTCAAACAGATCGTTCAGCTGTTTGTTTTAACCGTTTAGAAGCCCGTACTACCTTACCCAAACGAACCGGTATGAAACCATTCTTATGCCTGCTGGTAGCCCTACTACTGAATTGCAAGACTCAATCAGCCAATAACCTGGGTCCCGAGCGCACCGAGCCAGCGTTTATTTACGCCAATAGTCTGGCCACCGACGGCTGCGAAGAGTTTGTCCGACTCGATCACGGCAACCCGTCAGCCGATGCGCGGTATAAACCAACGGCCAATTCACTGCCTATTTTGCAGAAAGCTATGGCCAGTACGCCGGCTGGCGCAAGCCCGTACGAACGTTCGGTAACCATTCGGTTTGCCGAAACGGGTAAGCAGGTACCGCTACAATGTGGCTGGGGCAGTCGTCCCGAAGTAGGCGAGATTGAAATTATAGCAATCCGTGATCGATAGCACCCCAACTGAACGGCCAGGCCGAATCGATGGTTATTCAGGCGTATGACTGCACATGACTACACAGATATTCCGCTCGCGGACCTCGACTTGCTTCGCCAGCAAGCAAACACCGCCGTTATCGATGTTCGCGACGAATGGGAGTACGAGGAGTTCAACCTCGGTGGAGTAAACATTCCCCTGGCCGATATCCGCGCCCGGAAAGCGGAACTGGCTCCCTATGATACGCTTATTGTGCTTTGTACCAATGGCGTCCGGAGCCGGATTGCTGCTAAAGATTTGTTAAGACAGCCCGACATGCAGACCAAGACGATTTACCATGTACACGGCGGCATCATCGAAGCAGAAGACTAAGCCACGGTTTCGGTAACCTCATCCGCTCAGCTACGTCACGATGGTGAACCCAGGCTTGGCAGCCTGCTTCTCGATGGGCGGCAGATTGATCTGTAAAATATCGTGTACGTTGACCCGAATCTGCCGACTTAGCTGATTCAGGGGCAAATCATTACGCTCGAGTCCGAACGGCTCCTCAATTTCTTCACCGATCATCTCCAGACCAACCAGCACGTAAGACGTGAGAATTACAGCCGGAATTGTCAGGTAGCCATAAGCCGTAATGATCGTGAAGGGCAGAATAGCCACGTAGATCATGATAAACAGCTTGATAAATAAATTGTAGGAAAACGGAATGGGTGTGCTTTTGATCCGTTCGCAAATGCCGCATACGTCCATCAGAACCGTCAGGTTCCGGTTGAGGTTGATGTGCTGCGATTCCGAGATATGCCCCGCCCGATAAAGCATCTCTGTTTTCACCCAGAGTTGACTGGTCACACCGGCGGGTTTATGATCAAACTTATCCAGACTGCGCCGGTCAACTTCTTCCACGACATCCAGTTCATCCGTACCCGGTATATCCCGTAAGTGATTTTTAAGCGCAAACGGGAAATTAGAAATGGCTTTGGCAAAGAACAGCCGGCTATCCGTATCGCTCTGCGGCAAAACAGCGTTGAAGAAAATCGCTAAATTCCGGCAATTGTTTACAAGCGTCCCCCAGGCCTGCCGTCCCTCGTAAAAGCGGTCATACGCGGTGTTGGTACGGAAAATCAGGAGCAAGCTCAACAGAATGCCCATCGCCTGCAAAAACGAACTAGGCGTATCTTTCAGGCGAAAGTCAATGAAATTCAATTCCCCTATCGTCACAAAGGTGGCGTAAATGCCAACGACGACCAATCGACGGAGCAGTGCGATAGCCGTAGGGCCTGTGTGGAAATGCCAGAGCGCAGGCAGCCAAGCCTTTGATTTATAGATAATCATTGACGATAACGTTCGGTAATGTTGAACTAAAACTACGGACTATCTGAACACAACATCAGCGGGGCAGGGTACCCGTAAACACACGCTGCGCTGGACCAATCAAGTGAATAGCCTCAAAGCGACCGTCGGCCAGCGCCGTAAACGAGACGCGCAGGTTACCGCCGATGGTCCGTATCGAGACCGGAGTAGGCGTATTCAACTGCTGGTGAGCCACCAAGGCCACCGCCGTTACCCCCGTCCCGCAGGAATACGTTTCGTCTTCTACCCCCCGCTCGTACGTTCTGACAAACAGGGTATTTTCGTCAACCACCTGCGCAAAGTTAACATTCGTTCCACCCGGTTGAAACGGAGCGCTATACCGAATCTTGCGCCCTTCGGCAACGACATCAAGCGACTCCAGATCATCGACAAACTGGACAACGTGGGGAGAACCCGTATTGAGAAATGTCAGTCCATTTCGTTGCTCAATACCGGATACATTGCTCATTTTCAAGGATATTTCGCCTTCGTTTACCAGCGCGGTATGTTCACCATCAACGGCCATGAACCGGGTCTCGCTCTCGAATACCCCCAGATCATGCGCAAAACGAACGATACAGCGCCCACCGTTGCCGCACATGCTTCCTTCGGCTCCGTCCGCGTTGAAATAAACCATCCTGAAGTCATACTCGGAATCGTTCTGTAACAGAATCAAACCGTCGGCACCGATGCCGAACCGCCGATGGCACAACCGTTCGATAAACGCCTGATCGGAAGCAGAAAACGCACCCGCCCGATCGTCTACCAGCACGAAATCATTACCGGTGCCCTGGTATTTATAGAAATCCATAGTCGAATTGCAACAGACTCCGGATGGGTGAATCGTCCCTGCAATAGCCGGAGACGATTGCAGGGAATACAAAAAAAGCTACCTGTACAGGCAGCTTTTCAGAAGATAATGGTTACTCAGAAGCGGACTAAGCGGCTGCAACTGCTTTTGGCTTACGCTCTTTGAGACGTGCAGCTTTACCCTGACGACCACGTAGGAAGAACAACCGAGCGCGACGTACTTTACCGAGACGAACCACTTCAATTTTGTCGATATTTGGCGAAAGGACCGGGAAGATCCGCTCAACACCAATACCATTCGATACTTTGCGGACAGTAAACGTCTCGCCAGCGCTACTTGGGTTCCGGCGCTGAATGACGGTTCCCGTAAACACCTGAATACGCTCCTTATTTCCTTCGCGGATTTTGACGTGTACGTTCACCGTATCGCCCGCCCGGAACGTGGGCAAATCGGCGCGACGCTGCGCGTTGTCTGCCTCCACTAATTTGATTAACTCGCTCATGACTGTATATAAATCGCCAGATAAGTATTTGCGAAATGAGCCGCAAAGATAGCAAATTTATCCGTACTAGAAAATACTTTTGCGAAATTACACGGCCTAACCAATACGCCCTTCATGAAAATATTAAATGCCGATCAAATTCGTGCCCTCGATAAATCCACTATTCAGAACGAACCCATCGCGCCCATCAACCTCATGGAGCGAGCGGCTCTCGCTTTTGTCGACTGGTTCGTTGATCGCTTTCCAAACACAACATCCACCAAAATTTTCTGCGGGTTAGGCAATAACGGGGGTGATGGCTTAGCGATTGCCCGTCTGCTTCTTGAACGCGATTACCCAATCGATGTGTATGTCGTTCGGTATGCGCCCCGCGAGTCCGACGATTTCATGCACAACCACCGGCGTCTTAAGCTCGTCATCGAGCGTATCCACTACGTCGAATTAACGGAAGATATTCCTGCCATCCGCCATAACGAAGTAGTTATTGATGCCATTTTGGGCTCCGGTCTATCGCGGCCCGCCGAGGGTATTATCAAGGATACCATTGGAGCGATCAACCGCGCTCCGGCTACGGTAGTCTCGGTGGATATTGCCAGCGGTCTTTACACCGATCAACCCAACAGTCTGGCTGATGCTATTATTGAACCCGATTATACAATCACCTTTCAATTGCCTAAACTGGCCTTCGTGATGCCTAAAAACGGGCGTTACGTCGGCGAATGGCACCTTGTTGATATCCGGCTTCACAAGCGATATATCGACCATGCGCCAACGCCGTATTATTACACCCAGCCCAAGGACGCCCGTCTGCTGCTCCACAAGCGGGAACGCTTTTCGAACAAAGGTTCGTTTGGCCACGCTTTGCTGTTGGCCGGTAGTTACGGAAAGATCGGTGCCGCGGTGCTATCCGCGCGCGCTTGCCTGCGGTCAGGCGTTGGCTTACTGACGGTCCACGCTCCCAGCTGTGGCTATACGACGCTGCAAACGGCGGTTCCCGAAGCAATGTGCCGCCCGGATTCCAATGAGCGGATGCTAACGGGTCACAGTGAAGTAGATACTCCTCCCCCAGCCGACTACTCCACCGTCGGCATTGGGCCTGGTATTGGTAAAGCGCCCGAAACCCTGGCTATGCTGCGGGACTTACTGCCAACGCTGACGAAGCCAATGGTAGTAGACGCTGATGCCCTTAATTTGTTGTCGGAGAACCGGGAGTTACTGGATAAACTACCGAAGTATAGCATTCTAACCCCGCATCCCAAGGAATTTGAACGGCTCACCCAGACGTGGAAAGACGATTATCAAAAATTAGAGCTACTCCGCAACTTTGCGAAGAAGTATAAAGTCGTCGTCGTTCTGAAAGGTGCTTATTCGGCAGTAGCTACGCCCGACGGCGATATTCATTTTAATTCGACGGGAAACCCTGGTCTGAGCACCGGTGGCACTGGTGACGTACTTACGGGTGTACTAACCGCCCTACTTGCCCAAGGCTACGACCCAATCGAAGCAGCCGTACTAGGTGTTTTCTTCCACGGACTGGCGGGTGATCGAGCAGCGGAACAACGCGGCCCCATTGGAATGACGGCTTCTGACGTTGTCGATGCGCTACGGTGGGAGTAATCTGTAGAAAACGTTTAACATAAGTGTAGAGCGTATTCTACACTTATGCTCTAGAGTAACTTGATTCCAGAATTAGCGTAGCTACCGAATAATAAACATCGACGTATATAGGTTTCTAGCAAATCAGGTAGTTATACGCAGAACACAAAATCCGGATTTTCGCTCTAGGCGATAGCAGAAAACGGCCCCAAATTTGTACTGCACTTTGTAGCTTTATACTGACAAGTACTTATGAAACCTACAGCACAGCGTGATTGGCGCGTAAGTCGTCCTTCGCGAAAGAACCGGGCGACCTTCGATCAAACCAGCGCTTTAGGCGGCCTAACCCTGGCATTATTTGCTTATATTGTCTACCACTTTATTTATCCCTTGATCTCAAAAGGATTGCTTTGGTAATTGTAATTCTTTGTAAGACGTTGATCCCTGTCAGCCAAGCGCTGGCGGGGATTTTCTTTATAAACCAGATCCGACCGAATTGGTTAGCTACCTTTTAGCTTTTACAGCTTATTTTGTTAATGCGTGAACTTGTTTGTAACCCAGTCGCTGCTTGATAAGCAAGAAAGCACGTCTATATCGGCTGTAAGCAACCGACCTGGTAAGCACCCTGTAGCCTTTGTTTCGAATACAGTTTGGGAAAGGGCTGAGTTCAGGTTCAAGGATCGGATTACACAACTCAATCAGCCGCTAAACCTTGTCGGGGGAAGTACCTACCGCCACCATATTAGCTTAGCGAATGATAGGTTACGAATGCGGCTCCATAGGCTAATGCCATCATGTAAACCAGCTGAACCATCGGCCACTTCCAGCTTTTGGTTTCACGCTGGGTTGCCGCCAGTGTACTCATGCACATCATGGCGAAAACGTAGAAAATCAGCAAGGACCAGGCCAGCGCCGGTGTGTACATACGATCCCCCGTCTGCGGGTTGCGCTCCTGCCGAAGCCGCTCCCGAATCGTAACCCCTTCGTCGTCGCCCGTTCCAATGCTGTAAATGGTCGACATCGTACCGACAAATACCTCGCGGGCGGCAAAGGAACTGATTAACGCAATACCGATTTTCCAGTCATAGCCAAGCGGGCGGATAACGGGTTCGATAAAATGACCAAAGCGCCCGGCATACGAGGCTTCGAGTCGTTCGGAGGCAATTCGATTCGCCAATTCGTCGGCGTCCAATGGCTGGCTTTGCTGGCGGACCTGCTCTTCGGCGCGTTGCATGGAATCGCCGGGGCCGTAACTGGCCAGTACCCACAGCACGATCGAAATAGCCAGGATAACACGCCCGGCTTCCCACACAAATGCCCGCACGCTTTCCCAAACAGTTAGCGCCACGTGGTTCCAGCGGGGTAATTTGAACGTAGGCAGCTCCATGATAAAGAAACTGCGCTCTTTACTGCGAAGAACCAGTTTCAGCACATAGGCAGCAAGCAGAGCGCTCACCAAGCCTAAGAGGTATAGCCCCATCAGCGCCAATCCCTGTACGTTAAATATACCCAGCACACGCTGGTTCGGTACGACTAAGGCAATCAGAATAGTATAAATTGGCAATCGGGCCGAACAGCTCATGAGTGGCGTCACCAGGATCGTTATCAGACGATCCCGTCGGGTACCAATGCTACGGGTAGCCATAATGGCGGGAACAGCGCAGGCAACGCCCGAAATCAAGGGTACGACACTGCGTCCGTTCAGGCCGAATTTGCGCATGATGCGGTCCATGATGACCATTACCCTCGACATATAGCCCGATTCTTCGAGTAGCGCAACTAACAAGAACAAAAACGCGATTTGCGGGATAAAGACCAGAATCCCTCCCACTCCGGCCAGAATACCATCGGTAAGCAGATCCGTGAGCGGTCCTTCGGGTAAGCTGTCTTTTAGCCGACCGTTGAGCCAGGCTACGCCCGTATCAATACCGTCCATGAAGGGTTGTGCCCACGCAAAAATGGCCTGAAAAATGAGCATCAGGACCAGGGCGAAAATGGCGTACCCCCAAACCGGATGCAACAGCACACGGTCAAGTTTCTGCGTCCAGGTGGCTTGATCGGCCGGGCGCTGATCGGTAACGGTTTCGGCAACGACGTTCGCGATCCGCTTGTAACGCGTGATTGTTTCGCCCGCCTGAAACGTGGGTTCGTTAAATTGGTGTTTCGTAATGATGGCATCCAGTCCAGCCTGCTGCTGATGATTCAGAAACGTAAATCCATCGTGCTGAATGACGTACTGTAATGCCAGGTAATTGTTGCCGAGCTGGTACTGCGCTTTTGTATCGGCAATCAGATCAGCCGCTTCCTCGCCCGGATCAAAAAATAATTTCTCCTGCAACGTTGGTTTACGAAGCTGGCCCAGCACGGCTTTCTTGAGTGGCTCGATCCCTTCGCCCGTACGCGCATTGATGCGCACAACGGGCACTCCCAACTGCATCGCCAAACGTACGGCATTAACGTCTTTTGCCTGCTGGCGAGCCACATCGAGCATGTTCAGGGCCAGTATGACCGGAACGCCCAGATCAGCTATTTGGGTAAAAAGCAGCAGGTTGCGGTGCAGATTGGATGCGTCAACAACCACGACAGCGACATCGGGGTAATCCGGGTGAGCCGGATTAGCGAGTATGTCGGTAACGATCTGCTCGTCTAGCGATTTCGGATAAATGGAGTAAACACCGGGTAAGTCAACGACGTTGGCCGTTAGTTGATCCGTTATCGACCACGGACCAGACTTTTTGTCTACCGTAACGCCGGGAAAATTACCCGTCTTCTGGCGGAGCCCAGTCAGTTGGTTGAACAGCGACGATTTACCGGCATTAGGATTGCCAACAAGGGCGATTACGGGGGATGATTTCAAAGCAGTTATACAGATTATAGCATCCGGCTTACGACTCTTATGCGCCCGCAAACCGCCATAACCCTTTAATTGTCAATCAGAATTGTAGCAGCTTCGGATTTTCGCATGGCTAAACAATAGCCTGCCACGTTTAGGCAGATTGGATCGCCCAGTGGCGCTTTTCCACTTACGCACACTTCAGCTCCCGGCAAACAGCCCATTTCAAGTAGTTTAAGCGACATTAATTGATTGTCGAACGATTGAATAACCGCTCGCTCACCAATTTTCAAATCGGCAACGCTACGTTTGCTCATGGTACCGGGATCTTAAGCTTATTTAGATTCAGTTTAATTAACGCAAGATTACAACGGAAAGTTTGGGTTTGCAAGGAGCATTTGAAAATATCTTACCCCATCCACTCTACTACTTTTATCGGTAACGACTTGCCCTTACGGGTTATTTTATCCAACTAAATCCCAGCCAAATCGTATAATCGTCGCCGTAATGACGAGCAGAAAAAAGATGCGGATGAATTGGTTGCCTTTCAGTATGGCCAGCCGGGCTCCGAAAAAAGCGCCACACAAATTAGCGACGGCCATCGGTATCGCTACAGCATACAGGATTGTACCTTCTTTGACAAAAAATAAAACGCTGGCGAGGTTAGTAGCGGCATTGACCAATTTAGCGTGCGCGCTGGCTTTTAAAAAGTCGAAGCCGATCAAGGCAATAAAGCCCAACACGAGAAAACTGCCCGTGCCAGGGCCAAAAAAGCCGTCGTAAAAGCCAATACAGGCACCCATTGCCCACATCCGTATGCGCTGCTGACGCGCAGGAACGGACTGACGCGTTACTTGACCAAATTCTTTTTTTGTCAGTGTATAGATAAAAACGGCAATGAGAATAACCAGCGCAAACGGCTTCATAAAACTGTTGGGCACCCGGGTAAGCGTCCAGGACCCCAACCAGGAAGCGCCGAAAGCAATCGCCATCATCGGGGCAATAAATCGTCCGGCAACGGCTACCCGCCGACCGTACTGGAACGCGCCCATCAGGCTACCGCATAGGGATGGTATTTTGGTTGAACCGATCAGCGTTGGAATAGGATATTGGGGTAAGGTAAACAGAATCGCGGGCGTTTGAATCAGGCCGCCCCCACCAATGATGGCATCCACAAAACCAGCTAAAAACGAGAAACCGCAGAGAAGCAGAACAACTGAATAATCCATCACGAATAACTCTTACCGCACGTTGACAGGTCCAAACCAGACTACGCTGAGTAAAAGCCAACGCCATTTAAGGAGCAAATATAGTGATGTCTCGACGAACGTGATTCATGCGGCATGTACCAAGGGCTCTGTCCTGGTCGCTGTCAATAATCGGTTTGTCGTTTTGCCTGACAGCGCTCACGGGGTTCTATGACAACGATCATCAGCTTTAAGAACACAGAATACAAAACTATTTCTTTTTCGCATCGGCATTGCGCCGTAAATTTGCAGTCGTAAACGAATGACATGACCGATTCAGTACGACAGTTGAGTGCGTTGATGCGTAAAGAGTTTCTGCTCGAGTGGCGGCAACGCTACGCGCTCAACGGGATGCTATTATACATTGTCGGGGCGGTGTTTGTGTGCTACCTGAGTTTTAATGCCCGTCGTGGTCAATTGACGCCGATTGTCTGGAACACCCTGTTTTGGATTATTCTTTTGTTCACGGCGATCAACGCTATTGCGAAAAGCTTCGTGCAGGAACGCGCTGGCCGACAATTGTATTACTATATTCTGGCAAGTCCTGAGCAGATCATTATCTCAAAAATACTGTACAATACGGCCCTGATGCTCGTGTTGGCCTTGCTGGGATTTGGCGTCTACGCCTTTGTACTGGGCAATCCGGTTCAGGACGTAACGCTCTATCTGCTTACGTTGATCCTGGGTGCTATTGGTTTCGCGGCTTCGCTGACGCTCGTTTCGGGCATTGCTAGCAAAGCCGAGAATCCAGCGACGCTCATGGCGGTGTTAAGTTTCCCGATTATTCTTCCGCTGCTGCTGATGCTGCTGAAAATATCGAAAAATGCGCTCGATGGGCTTGATCGTGGTTCAAGCTGGGACGAGATCGGAATCGTACTCGCCATCGACGCCATTGTTTTAACATTATCCTGGCTGTTATTTCCGTTTTTATGGCGGAGCTAACGTAACGCGGACATCTCCGCTTACTTACATTAACTATACGGACAGAACGTCCGTGTTACTTATGAAAAAGAACTGGTGGAAAGCCCTTTCGGTCCTTATTCTGACCTATGTGATACTACAGGGGTTGCTGGGTGTCGTACCCCGTCAGCCCATTCTCAACGAAAGCATTCGCAACGTGTATTTTCACGTTCCGCTTTGGTTTGGTATGATCATTCTGCTTCTGACATCGGCGGTTTACTCAATTCGTTACCTGCGAAATGGTCGGCTCACTGACGATCTGGTAGCCATCGAATTTGCCAATACGGCGATTCTGTTTGGTCTGCTGGGCTGCGCGACGGGTTCGTTATGGGCTAATTTTACCTGGGGTGACCCCTGGCCTAATGATCCTAAACTAAACAGCGTTGCGGTTGGTATGCTGCTTTATCTGGCTTATCTGATTTTGCGCGGCTCGTTCGACGATGAACAGCGCCGTGCTCGCATTTCGGCGGTTTATAACATCTTTGCGTTTGCCGTTTTTGTTCCGCTTATTTTCATCGTTCCTCGCCTGAATGATTCGCTACACCCCGGTAATGGTGGCAATCCAGCGTTTGGCAAATACGACATGGATAACAACTTACGCATGGTGTTTTATCCGGCCATTATTGGCTTTACGCTTCTGGGCGTATGGATTACCGAGTTGCGGGTCCGGCTCCGGCGGATAAAACTAGCGCTCGAAGAATAATTCTGTGGGTGTAAACCGGAATGATTCTTTATATTTTTACGTTATTTTTTTGACTTCTTGTTCTTATTCAAATGCGACTGTCTTTTCTGACGAAAGCCCCACTAGCAGCCCTTCTTCTACTGGGCCATACTCTAATGGCTCAACAGCCTGTATCGGACGGCGTTGAGATGGCCGACAAGCTCCGGGCCGATGGTAAAATATGGGTGGTGGTGGCTGTCATCGCAGCCGTATTTGTGGGCATCATCGTTTATCTCGTTCGGCTCGACCGCCAAATCGGGAAGCTGGAGGATGAGGTCAAAGGCCAACGAAGAAACGTAACGGATACACCTGAGCGGACTAAAAATGCCATTCATTAATCAGTAGACCCGCTTATTTTTAGTTAACCTATCTTGTTTCACAGTTATGAAACTCTCTCACATTTTCGGGATTATTGTTATTGCATTAGCCATTGGTATCATTGTTGCAACGGCGGGTGATGCCAGTTCCTACGTTACCTTTAAACAAGCGGCCGAACTTGCTCAAGATGGCGACGATAAGATGATTCACGTCGTTGGTAAGGTTCAGAAAGATGCCCAAGGACGGGTTACGGACATGCTTTATGATCCTGCTATCGACCCAAACCACTTTGAGTTTACGCTGATCGACAATGAAAACCGGGCGCAGAAGGTTGTTTTCAACAGTCCTAAGCCACAGGATTTTGAGCGTTCCGAGCAAGTTGTCATCATCGGGGCAATGAAAGGGGATCACTTCCAGTGCGATAAGATTTTGCTAAAATGTCCGTCTAAGTACCAGGAAAATAAGCTGGAAACAACCGAACACGAAGCCAAAACAGCCCAACTTTAAAAGGCTTTCAGCTTACAGCTTTTCCCACTGAAAATTAAACATGATACATACAACAGTCGGGCAACTCGGCCATTTTTTTGTTATTCTGTCCTTCGTTACTGCGCTGGTAGCGACAGTGGCTTATTTTATTTCGTCGCTTGGTCGACGGACTGCGAAGCAGGCAATACCCGTTGAAGAACCCCAGCTTGCGTACGCGGGCGAATCGTCGTTCGGGGGAAAAACGGCCAAGCGGAAAGCTCCTGTCCAGGCAGCCAGCCCTTCTGCTCCCGAGAAGGACGACTGGAAAAAGCTGGCTCGGTGGGCTTTTTATATCCACGGTGCGGCTGTCGTTGGGGTGGCTGCCAGTCTGTTTTATATCATCTACAATCATTACTTCGAGTACCACTACGCCTGGAGTCACTCGTCGCGGGCGTTGCCGGTTCACTACATGATTTCGTGCTTCTGGGAAGGTCAGGAAGGCTCGTTTCTGCTCTGGCTGTTCTGGAACGCAACGCTGGGCGTTATTTTGACCCGTACCAGTGGTAGCCAGTGGGAAGCGCCGATGATGACCGTGTTTGCCTTGGTGCAGGCTTTTCTGGCATCGATGATTCTCGGCGTTGTTTTTGGTGGCACCTTTAAGCTTGGCTCCTCACCGTTCCTGCTGCTGTCGGAAGCCATGCCCGACGCCCCGATCTTTACGGCAGACCCGACCTTTGTGCCCAAAGATGGCAATGGTCTGAACCCGCTGCTCCAGAACTACTGGATGGTTATCCACCCGCCTACGACCTTTTTGGGGTACGCCCTGACGCTGGTTCCGTTTTCGTACTGCATTGCCGGACTTTGGCGCAATGAGCCCTTTGCGTGGATTCGCCCGGCCCTGCCCTGGACGTTGATTGGTGGTCTGGTACTTGGTACGGCTATTATGATGGGTGGCTACTGGGCTTACGAAACCCTTAACTTCGGTGGCTACTGGAACTGGGACCCCGTCGAAAACTCGGTTTATGTACCCTGGCTGGTCTTGGTTGGCTCCCTACATGCAATGCTGATAGCCAAACGCAGCTCAACGGGACTAAAAACGACGATTATTTTGAGCATCAGCACCTTCCTGCTCATTCTGTATTCTACGTTCCTCACCCGTAGCGGTATTTTGGGGAATGCATCCGTACACTCCTTTACGGATCTGGGCTTATCCGGACAGTTACTGGTTTATCTGCTGGTATTCGTTGGTCTGGCTGTGGTCTTAGCCGTGAGCAAGTGGAAATATATTCCAACCGACGAACAGGAAGCGTCGGTTTACACTAAAGAATTCTGGTTGTTTATTGGCGCTACGGTGCTGTGTTTGGCGGCTTTTCAGGTCATTGCCACCACGTCGATTCCAGTCTACAACAAGATTCTGGAGTCGTTCGGAAAGGTTTCGAACCTGGCCCTGCCCGCTGATCAGATTAGCCACTACAACAAATTCCAGGTTTGGTTCTTTGTCGTCATTGCCTTGCTGACGGGCGTTGGGCAATTCATGTGGTGGCGAAAACTGGAAAACAAAAAATGGGATGCGCTGATTACACCGGGGATTATAACCCTGCTTATCAGTGCCGGTCTGATTGCGTTCGGATCGATCAAAAATCCGGTTTACATGGCCTTGTTGGTTGCGTCGGTCTTCGCGCTTGTCACCAACGGTACCATTCTCCTTGGTATCGTACGGGGCAACTACCGTCTGTCGGGCGGAGCGATCGCACACATGGGTATGGCGTTGATGCTCATCGGTATCCTGTATTCGGCGGGCTACTCAAAAGTTATTTCGATTAATACGAGCGGATTACTGATTTCCAAACAGGACGAGTTTACCAAAAACGACAACAAGGAAAACAAAGAAAATACGCTGCTCTGGCTCAACCAGCCCGAACGGATGGGGACTTATCAGCTTACTTACCGTGGCCAGCGGATTGAAGCACGCGACGTTCCCGGCTACATTCCCCGCAAAGACGTGATGGTCATTGAGGGTGACTTCCACGGTATCGCGCAACGTGACATCGAGCAGAACGGCAAAGTGTACCACAAAAAAGGAGACACGCTCGCGCTTTATCCGGAAAACACGTATTACGAAGTAGAATACCGGGAGCCAAGCGGCAAGGTATTTAGCCTCTACCCGCGTGCCCAGGTGAATGAGCGCATGGGTCTGTTAGCCTCTCCGGACACACGCCATAAGGTTGACCGGGACATTTATACGTACGTCAATTCCGTACCCGACCCAACTGCCGAAAACAAATGGGAAAAAACAGAAACGTACAGTGTGGCGATCAAAGACACGTTCTACCTGAATGATTACGTGGCTATTCTGGATGACGTTGTTCGGACCAATGAAGTTGAAGGTATGGAAATTGGTCCGACTGACGCGGCTGTGCGCGCTCGTGTTCGGGTGTTGAGCAAAACAGGAGAGCAAACACTGAGTCCGGCTTTTGTTATCAAGAACCGCATGGTAGCTCACCCCGCCGAAATGAGCGATGAATTAGGCGTTCGTATCCAGTTGAACGAAATTGATCCCCGCACGGGTAAGTTTACCTTCGCCGTTAACCGGACGCAGCGAGATTACATCGTCATGAAAGCGTTCGAAAAACCGTTGATCAACGTACTTTGGGTCGGCACGCTCATTGTTATCCTGGGCTTCCTGATTTCGGCGGTTCGGCGGTATCGTGAGTTTAGCAAGATGCGCGACAAAATGATTTAAATGAAACTAAAGCTTTCTGAAATACTGCTGCTCTCGGCGGGGGCCGGATTCCTGATTCTGTGGATTGCCGAATACCAGCGGACAACATTTGCCGAGAGTTATTGGTTGTTGATGCTGTGTTTAGGCTTTCTACTGGCTTTCCAGTACGTAAAAAATAAACGGCTTGAACGCGAAAAAACGGTCTCTCCAACCATCAAGCAGATGCTGGAAGACCGGAAGAAAAAGAAAAAATAACGACTGGTTTGTAGTTTTGGGTCAAGAACGATAAATCAGGCGTTATACAACCAAAACTACAACCCATTGGAATCCTACGCGTTGCTCTTTGGAGCGTTACTGGCTCTTGTGCTAGCCGGGTTTTTCTCGGCAGTAGAAATGGCTTACGTATCGGTCAATCGACTGTATTTTGAAATACACGGTAAACAAGGTCCCCTCGGCGAGAAACTGGTATCGAGTTTTCTGCGGAATCCGGTCTTGTTTGTTGGCACAACGCTGACAGGAAATACGTTATTTCTGGTACTATACACGGTATTAGGCGTTATGGCGCTGAATCCGTTACTGATGAGCATCTTACCCAGCGCCTGGTCTGCTCATCAGTTTGTCTTTATCACCATTGAGACGCTGGTACTGACGGTGATTTTTTTACCGTTCGCCGATTACTTACCCAAAAGTCTGGCGCTGATACATCCCGACCGATTTCTGGAAGCGCTGGCCGTTCCGCTTTGGGTTCTTTATAAGTCCATTGCCCCGCTCGTGCGTATTCTGGTCGGAACAGCCCGTTTTGTTATTCATTACATCCTTGGCAGAAGTAATCCGGAAATTCGGCCCGTTTTTGGGCTCACGGATCTGAACCAGTACCTTCAACAACTCAATCAAAAAGCTGACCCTGAGGAAGAACTGGAAATCGATACGCAGATTTTCAACAATGCCATCGAGTTTCGCGACGTTCGCGTTCGGGACTGTCTGATTCCCCGCACGGAAATTACGGCAATTGAGGTAGACGATACGACGGAGGAACTACGGCAGGCTTTTCAGGATAGCGGCCATTCAAAAATTCTTATTTACCGTGACACCATCGATGACGTAATTGGCTATTGTCATGCGTTGGCTTTGTTTCAGAAACCAGCAACGGTCGAGGAAATTATAACACCAATCATTACGGTTCCGGAGACCATGCCCGCCCAGGATCTGCTGCTTCGCTTTTTGTCGGAGCACAAGAGTTTAGCGCTCGTCGTTGATGAATTTGGGGGTACGGCGGGTATTGTCAGTCTGGAAGATATGGTCGAGCAGATTTTCGGGGAAATCCAGGACGAGTACGACACGAACGAGGACTGGATCGAACAGCAGCTCGACGATCACACCTGGCTCTTGAGTGCCCGTCACGAAATTGAGCATCTGAACGAAACCTACGGATGGGCTATTCCCGAAGGAAGCTACGATACACTGGGTGGTCTAATTTTACAAACGAACGAAGATTTACCCCATGTCGGTGAAATAATCGAATTAGCACCGTTTACGTTTACGATTGTGACGATGGATGGCACCCGAATAGGTACAGTAAGAGTTCGTCTGAATCCGAAACACGCAGATTAACCGGCAAGATAACTTCAGCGGATGGCAGTTGTACCAGTTCGATGACAATTCTGCGGTGGAGTTTAAGTAATCAGTAGAGCGGTCTGCTTTCCTTTTCCTAATTTTGGGCCCGTAACTAATTGCTTCTTGTGAATTCACTATCGACTCCGCAGGCCGTTGCCCGGCATCTACTCTCGGTACAAGCCATCCGTTTACAACCCGATACACCATTTACCTGGAGTTCGGGCTGGAAATCGCCCATCTACTGCGACAACCGTGTCACACTGGCCTACCCCGACGTTCGAACGTACATTAAAAATGCACTGGCCGACCGCATCCGGAACGAATTTCCATCGGCGCAGGTAATTGCGGGCGTCGCGACGGCGGGAATCCCGCAAGGTGCCTTAGTAGCCGATGCGTTGAATCTTCCTTACTGCTACGTCCGGCCCGAACCCAAAGCGCACGGGATGGGCAAACAGATTGAAGGACGGCTGGAAGCTGGTCAGCGCGTGGTGGTCATCGAAGATCTGATCTCGACGGGTGGTAGTTCGCTTAAAGTTGTTGACGCCCTTCGTGCAGCAGGAGCCGACGTACTTGGTATGGCCGCTATTTTTACGTACGGCTTTCCGCTGGCAGCTCAGAATTTTGCCAACAAAAATGTTCAGCTGGTCTGCCTGAGTGATTACAACGTTTTACTGACCGAAGCACAGGAACTCGATTATATTTCTACCGATGCACTGGCTTCGCTCGCTGCCTGGCGCGAAAATCCCGCCGACTGGGGAAAGTAGATCGTATCTAAATTGGGGCTAGTGGTTAGCTCGTCAAAAACATTCTATGGTGAACCGGTTGTTTATACGTCATTGACTACCGCCGGCAATTCACGACCGCTAACCACCTCCCACTCTTCTATGGCCACCATAACCGCCCGGATTGAACGAACACCTTACGAAACACACCTATCGACTGGCACACAGGTTATTGTTGTCGATGAGCCGAAGGAAGTTGGGGGTCAAGATCGGGGGATGCGCCCTGGCGAGTTGCTGGCAGGCTCACTCGCGTCCTGCACCGCTGTAACCGTACGCATGTATGCCGACCGCAAAGGTTGGTCGCTTGACTCGGTGGTCATTCATGTCGATTATACGTACGATCCAGCGGAAAAACGGTCGCGTTTTGTCATGAAACTTATTCTAAACGGTGATCTTGACCCGGAACAACGTCTCCGGCTCCGTGAAATAGCGGATCGATGCCCAATTCACCGAGCCCTGGAACATCCAATTGATTTCGAAACCACGCTCGTTGATGAACCTGCGCAACCCGTTGCCAATCAATAACGGCATTAGTCGTTTCGGATTAAATGCTTGTTTCTTGCTTTTGGGAAGAATTTCCGTTTGAGTAGTTACTACAGTAGAAACAACGTTATCGTCTATGGAAACCCTGAACTTCAAAACGAATATCAAATCGAGCGCCGATGTAGCAGCGGTAACGCTAAACCTGAATGACATCGAGCAGGTAGATGGCTGGAACATCGCAACGGATGCTCCTGATAACTTATTGACCGTCCAAACAACAGACAATCGAATTGCCCATTTGGTGCAGAAAGCCGTCGAGAAAGCTGGGTATACAGCGCAGCTTGTCGAACCGTAATAGGCAGACATACCGCTAGCAAAACCTTACTTTCGTGTGATTTTGCTAGCGGAATTCTTTCTTGTCAATCAGGTAACATTGAGCTCAGGTCTGACGAATGGGTTGGATAGGCAAACAACATCTCCCCCATCGCTTTTGCCGTAATTTTATGCTTCATAGCCAGTGCAAAAAGATTGATAACTTCTTCGCTACCAGAGCCTAACAAATGCGCGCCTAAAATCTGGTCGGAATCTTCATCGACAATTGTTTTGAAACCGCTGACAGCTTCGTTGATTCGTCGGGTGCTGTACCAGCCGGCCGTTTCCTGAAACAAAATCTTTGCTTTACGTCCCTCTTTCTTCACCTGCTCTTCCGTCAGACCAATTGACGCCAGGGGCGGCACCGTAAATACCGTTGACGGGACCGGATCGTTTGAGTACATCTTTTTGTTGCCGCCCAGAATATTTTCGGCAACGATCTTTCCTTCGTAAGAAGCCAGGGGCGTCAGTGGCAAGCCTTTTTCGGCTACATCGCCACAGGCGTAGACAATCGGATTGGAAGGGCTTTGCAAATAGTCGTTGACAAGCACTCCTTTCTTCCCGACTTCAACATGGGCTTTATCCAGCGCCAGTTCCTCAACATCGGCCACGCGCCCGGCAGCATGGACAACCAGATTAGCCGATGCCGTATGATTCGCGCCATCACGCTCGTACTGAACGGTTAGCTTATTTGGCTCGCCTTCGATGGCGGTTACTTTTGCTTCTAGCACGATAAAAATGCCGAGAGCGCGCATAGCCTCTACCAGCAGTTGAACAACATCAGCGTCGAAGCCTTCCAATGGCCGTTTGCCCTGGTGCAGAATCGTTACGCTGGCACCGGCACGAGCCGCAACATGCGCAAACTCAAAGGCAATATACCCTCCGCCTACCATGACAATTTCCTGGGGCAGCTCCGGCAGTTCCAGGAAACCGGTGCTGTCCGTTAGTAATTCCTCACCTGGAATGTTCAGCGTCTGCGGTCGATGCCCCGTTGCAATAACGATGTTTTTTGCAACCAGTTCGTCATCGCCAACCCGGATAGTATTATCGGATACAAACGTCGCAACGCCGTGAACGATCTGGATACCTTGCTCCGTGAATTTTTCCTCCGTGTTTTCAGGAATCGGATCCGTAAACGTTTTTTTGAACTGAATCAGATCCGGCCAATGGATCGAAGTGGTATGGTCAATACCTTTACCCACTAGCTGAGCAGAACGGGCGACAACCTCGGCAGCACCAACTAAGACTTTCTTCGGGTCACACCCCCGTTGTGAACAGGTTCCCCCAAATGGTAATTTATCGATAATGGCCACCGACTTACCCGCTTTCCGAACAGCTTCAGCTACTGTTTTTCCGGCGGAACCGGTGCCGATGACGACAAGGTCAAATGATTGCATAGAAATAGTACAGGATAATTCTCGTGTACATAACTAGCAAACCAGACCAATCGTCTAAAAGAAAACGGGGAATCAAGCCCAAAGCCTGATTCCCCGTTTTTTGCGCTTCTTTATCTAGTTAAGCGACAGCTTCATACAACTCTTCCCGCTGCACTTTTACCCGATCGTCGGTCAGGTATTCGTCGTAGGTCATCAGCTTATCGAGAATACCAGCTGGTGTAATTTCGATGATGCGATTGGCAACCGTCTGCACAAACTGGTGGTCATGCGACGTAAACAGAATGGGTCCTTTGAAATCGATCATACCGTTGTTCAACGACTCAATGGATTCAAGGTCAAGGTGGTTCGTTGGTTCATCGAGCATCAGGACGTTCGCGCCCGACAGCATCATTTTCGACAACATACACCGCACTTTTTCGCCCCCACTCAGCACACTCGCTTTTTTAAGTGACTCTTCGCCCGAAAACAACATCCGACCCAGGAAGCCCCGGATAAAGCTTTCGTCTTTTTCGGCTGAATACTGCCGCAACCAATCCACCAGATTCAAATCGGTTTGGAAAAACTTATCTTTTTCGGCATCCGTCGGGAAATAGGACGACGTGATCGTGATTCCCCATTTGAACGAACCGGAATCGGCTTTGCGTTCGCCTGCCAGAATATCAAGCAGGGCCGAAACCGCCAGTCCGTCGCGGCTGTAAAGAAATATCTTGTCCTGACGGTTTACTGTGAACGACAGGTTTTCGAACAACTTCGTGCCATCTTCAGCCGTGTAAGTCAGGTTCTCGACGGTCAGGATCTGATCGCCGGGCTCCCGCTCCGACTTAAAGTTGACATAAGGATATTTCCGCGACGAAGGCTGAATGTCTTCAATCGTGAGCTTTTCGAGCAACTTAGCCCGGCTGGTTGCCTGCTTCGACTTCGATGCGTTGGCCGAGAAGCGACGGATGAATTCTTCGAGTTCTTTCCGTTTGTCTTCCGTTTTCTTGTTTTGATCCTGCCGTTGTTTCAACGCCAGTTGGCTCGACTCGTACCAGAACGAATAATTACCCGCAAAGAGCTTAACCTTACTGAAATCGACGTCAACGATCTGCGTACAAACCTGATCCAGGAAGTGCCGGTCGTGCGACACCACAATAACCGTGTTGTTGAAATTGGCCAGGAAGTTTTCGAGCCAGATCACCGATTCAACGTCGAGGTTGTTGGTCGGCTCATCAAGCAGCAGCACATCGGGGTTGCCAAACAGCGCCTGCGCCAGCAGGACCCGTACCTTTTCCGAGCCGTTCAAATCGCTCATCAAGGAGTAGTGCATGTTCTCTTTGATACCCAGCCCCGATAGCAGACTGGCCGCGTCGGATTCGGCATCCCAGCCGTTCATTTCGGCGAACTCCGATTCAAGGTCGGCGGCTTTTTCACCGTCGGCATCCGTAAAATCGGCTTTTGCGTATAGCTCATCTTTCTCCTGCATGATGTCATACAGGCGTTTGTTACCCATAATAACCGTTTGCAAGACAGGGTATTCGTCGTAGGCTGACTGGTTTTGGTTCAGCACCGACATGCGTTCACCCGGCGTCATTGTCACCGAACCCGTTTGTGGTTCGATTTCGCCGGAGAGAATTTTCAAAAATGTTGATTTACCGGCTCCGTTAGCTCCGATCACCCCGTAGCAGTTGCCAGACGTAAATTTTATAGTGACGTCGTCAAATAACACCCGCTTCCCATAGCGGAGGGAGACGTTTTGTACCGATATCATGCGTTGATTGCTGTTCAGATTGAATGGCAAAGATACGAAATTTTGCCGGGAAATGGTGTGTCTGCATTGGGTCAGTCGTTCTGGCATCGGCTAAAAGAAGTAGCTTTGCCCATCGCAACGCTCACTCTTATGCTGCAAGCCGAAACGCTGACTTTTCTACGTGATTTAAAAGCTAACAATACTAAAACCTGGTTCGATGCGAATCGATCTGCCTACGAAGCGGCCCGCGCAGACTTCGGCCAGTTTGTCAGCCAGTTGATTGAGGGCCTGAACGCCATCGACCCGGATCTGGCCGAATCGAATTTACAGGCGAAGGGATGCATGTTCCGCATCAATCGTGATGTTCGTTTTTCTACGAATAAATCACCCTACAAAACCAATTTCGGAGCCTGGTTCAACAAAGGGGGCAAGAAGCTTGAGACGGCGGGTTATTATTTTAATCTGGAACCCGGCCACAGCTTTATTGCGGGTGGTCTGTACATGCCCGATGCGACCGTACTGGCCAAGGCCCGACAGGAGATTGATTATAACGTTGACGAGTTTAATCAAATTCTCACGGCTCCGGCTTTCGCCAAAACGTTCAACGGACTGAGCCGCGAAGACACGCTGCAACGACCACCCAAAGGCTACACGCCGGACAACCCCGCTATCGAGTATCTCAAACTGAAAAGCTTTACGGCCAGTCACGCGTTGCCGGACGATGCGCTCACCAAGCCCAGTCTTACTAAACAGGCTCTGGACGGCTTTTCTACCTTGCAGCCATTGATTTCCTATTTGAACCGAGCCGTCGAATAACGTGGACGTTCTGCTCGCGTTACAGGGCTAGATTCTCGGAACAAATGGGCTCACCGAAGAAAACAGTAGCCTGCCGGTCAAAGTCATCGGTCGAGTCCGTCGTCAAAAACGTTCGCCGACCGTGTTGACTGCACTGCGCTTCCAGTTCAGGGTGGCGACTCAGGTAATGGGCCAAACTATCGGCAACAATCCCCCCCTGACTTAAAATTGTCGTACCAGCAGGCGCATACTGGCGAATTTTATCGAGCAGAAGCGGATAATGCGTACAGGCCAACAGGATTGTGTCAAGACCGGGGGCCTTTGCAACCAACCGATCAATGTGCTGCTTAACGAAATAATCAGCGCCCGGACTGGCATATTCGCCGTTTTCGACCAGCGGCACCCACATCGGACAAGCCTCCTGAACGACAGCCAGATCGGGGAAAAACTTTTCGATCTCAACCAGATACGATTCAGACGTAACGGTTCCGCGAGTTGCCAGAATACCGACCTGCCTCGTGGTCGAGTAATTACCAATCACTTCGGTTGTAGGCCGGATGACGCCTAACACGCGCCGAGTGGGTCCGTCCAGACCGGGTCCATCTAAGCCAGGATATAATACGGGCAAATTGAGTTGCTGAATATTTCGTAGCGCTTTGGCCGAGGCCGTGTTGCAGGCCAGCACAACCAGTCGGCACCCCCGGTCAAACAGGTGCTGAACACATTCCAAGGTGTACTGGTAAACGGTTTCAAACGAGCGCGTTCCGTAGGGCGTTCGGGCATTGTCCCCCAGATAAATATAATCGTACTGCGGAAGTTTGCGAACAATTTCTCGCAAGATCGTCAGGCCACCGTACCCCGAATCAAATACACCAATCGGCTGGTTCATAAAACATAAAAGTCATTCGGCGGCCATCGGTAATCATTCATTTGCAGAAGACTACCCAAGACCGCCGAATGACAAGCTACTGACTGACTTATCCTAACAACTCTTTACCCTGTGCCAAAGCCGCGTCTAATCCCGACAGATCGGAACCGCCAGCGGTGGCAAAAAACGGCTGGCCACCCCCACCGCCTTTGATGTTCTTAGCCAGCTCTTTCACGACCTGACCGGCATTCAATTTTCTGTCCTGAATAAGCGAATCGGGCAGCATGACGGCCAATTGCGGTTTCCCGTTAATGTCGGCTCCAAGTACGACAGCCAGATTGTCTATTTTCGCTTTCAGATCGTATGCTAACTGCTTCAACGCGTCCGCCGACGGCACGTCTACCCGTTCAACCAGACGAGCGTGACCAGGTCCAGCGGTTTCGACTTTTTCTAGAAGCTGGTTTTTCAGTTGCTGTACTTTTTCGTTCTGCAACGCTTCGACCTGCTTTTGCAGGGCGCTGCGTTCTTCAAGCAACGTTTGAACCGCTTTGACGACGTCTTTGGGCGCTTTCAACAGGTCTTTTAATTCGGTGACAATGGCCATCTGTTCGTTGACCAAGGCTTCGGCACCCGCCGATGTTTTGGCTTCAATCCGACGAACCCCCGTCGAAACCGACCCTTCTCCCGTAAACTTAAACAAACCGATGTGGCCCGTTGCGGGTACGTGCGTTCCCCCGCATAGCTCAACCGAATAGTTGGGATCAAAGGTGATGACCCGCACGAAGTCTCCGTATTTTTCGCCGAACAAGGCCGTAGCCCCTAACGCTTTCGCATCTTCGATGGGTACGTTCCGTTTCTCGTCGAGTTTGATGTCTTCGCGGATTTTTTCGTTGACGATGCGCTCAATTTGGGCGAGTTGCTCATCCGTCACTTTGCTAAAATGCGAAAAGTCGAAACGGAGGGCATCGGGTCCAACGTACGAGCCTTTCTGCGCCACGTGCGAGCCTAATACCTCACGCAAGGCGGAATGCAGCAGGTGCGTAGCCGTGTGGTTACTGCTAGTCAGCCCGCGACGTTCCGTGTTGATGATCGCGTATACCGAATCCGCTTCGGTCAGCAAATCGTCAATACCCGCTACGTCCTGAACGAGGTGGATCACCAGGTCGTTTTCTTTTTTAGTGTCGGTTACCGTCAGCGTACCGATTTGGTCAGAACCCGCAAATAGCTCCAACGTACCCGTATCGCCAATCTGACCACCCGATTCAGCGTAGAACGGCGTTTTATCCAGTACAACCTGTACCTGCGTACCCTGCTTATTCTGAATCTTACGGTACTTAACGATCTGCGCGTACGCTTCTGGTTGGTCGTAACCAACAAACTCGACTTTGTTGTCCAGTTCAGCCAGTTCCACCCAGTCGCCCGCCGACGATTGCGCGTCTTTGCGGGAGCGTGCTTTCTGCTCCTGAAGGGCTTTCTGGAAACCGGCTTCGTCAATCGTCAGGCCTTTTTCGCGGGCAATCAGAGCCGTTAAGTCAGCGGGGAAGCCGAATGTATCGTTTAGTTCGAATACCGTTTCGCCGGGAATTTCGTTTTTGCCGTCGGTCGTCAACTGGCCGATGATCTGGTCCAGACGGCCTAAACCACTTCCGAGTGTACGCAGGAAGGCAATTTCTTCTTCCCGAATAACCGTCGCCACGAAATCACGCTGGGCATTCAGTTCGGGGAACACGTCGGCGAACTGCATGGCTAACGTTGGCACGAGCTTGGTCATAAACGGCTCGGTCAGGCTCAGGTACGAATACCCGTAACGAATAGCCCGGCGCAGAATCCGCCGGATAACGTAGCCAGCTTTTGCATTGGAAGGAACCAGTCCGTCGGCGATGGCGAACGAAACAGCCCGGATGTGATCGGCAATGACGCGCATCGCTACATCCGGCTTTTCCATTGTGCCGCCGTAGGACAGGCCCGACAGTTCTTCGATCACCCGGATCGTTCCTGAAAAAACGTCGGTGTCGTAGTTCGATTTTTTGCGCTGAATGGCCATGCACAAACGTTCGAAACCCATACCCGTATCGACGTGACGGGCGGGCAGTGGTTCCAGCGACCCGTCGGCCTTCCGGTTGAACTGCATGAACACCAGGTTCCAGATTTCAACTACCTGCGGATGATCGGCGTTAACCAGTTCTTTTCCTGACTTTTCGGCTATTTCCTCCGCTGAGCGCAGATCAACGTGGATTTCTGAGCACGGTCCGCACGGGCCCGTATCGCCCATTTCCCAGAAGTTGTCTTTCTTATTGCCGTAGATTATCCGATCCTCGCCAACGATGGGTTTCCAAAGATCGAACGCTTCCTGATCGAAAGGCACATTGTCTTTATCGTCACCCTGAAACACCGACACGTAAAGCCGATCTTTCGGTAATTGATAAACATCCGTCAGCAGTTCCCACGCCCACGTAATGGCTTCTTTCTTAAAGTAATCGCCAAACGACCAGTTGCCGAGCATCTCGAACATCGTGTGGTGATAGGTATCAAAACCAACATCCTCAAGGTCGTTGTGCTTACCCGACACCCGCAGACACTTTTGGGTATCGGCTACGCGCTTCGACGGGGGCGTCCCATTGCCGAGAAAGAAATCTTTAAACTGGGCCATTCCTGAGTTGTTGAACATCAGCGTCGGGTCGTTCTTGGCGACGAGCGGAGCCGATGGCACAATCAGGTGTTGTTTCGAGCGGAAGAAGTCGAGAAAATGCCGACGTATTTCGTGGGAAGTCATTGTGTTCGTCATATGTAGCCAGTCGGTCGTCTGCCGGTTGCCGAGGGTTCTATCCAAAACAGCTACCATTTATTGACTACCAACTGATTTGCAAAATTACGCCAAAACTTGCAGGTTTAATCCAACATCAGCAAGTTTGTCGTATGGAAGGCACGGGGAAGCTGTATTATGGCATCAAGGAAGTGGCAGATCGGTTTGGCATCAATGCCTCCAAGCTGCGTTATTACGAAAAGGAGTTTCCTACGCTCCAGCCCAAGAAAAACCGAGCCGGCGACCGGGTGTACACCCAGGCAGATATCGACCACCTGGCCGAAATTCTGGATTTGATCGACCGGCAAAAGTACACGCTGCCCGGTGCTCGTGAGTTTTTGAAAGAGCGCGATGCCCGTCGGCGGGAAAACGCGAAATACGTTGCTAAACTGCAAAAGCTGAAGTCTTTTCTCGAACAGATCAGAGATGGCCTGGACAAGCCGGAACCAGCGCAGGCCGTTCAGAATCCGGGTTCGGACGCCGGTGATTCAACGAACTAATCGATTAGATTTTTGACGGAGCCACCCCGTAAGTCTTTTTGAAGACAAACGAAAAATGGGAAAGGTCTTCGAATCCCAGGTCCAGATACACCTCCGAAGGGGCTTTGCCTTTTTCTTTGATCAGGTAATAGGCTTCCTGAAGCCGTTTATGCTGTAGCCAGCGACTCGGCGACCGGTGGAATATTTTCTCAAAATCGCGCTTAAAGGTAGCCAGGCTCCGCCCGGTCAGGTACGCAAATCGTTTCAGTTCTACGTTAAAATGAAAGTTTTTATTCATAAACGCTTCCAGATCGATCTTGCCGGGCTCCGAAAAATCGAACAGCACATCGTTTAACTCCGGATTGGTTTTCAATAAAATAAGCACGGCTTCCCGCAGCTTCAACGCCAGTAATTGTTCGTTGCCCGGCTGCGTTACCTGCTGATAGGGAACTAGGGAGTCCATGTAGCTTTTAATCAGCGGATCGGGCTTTAACGCAACGATAGTACTTCCCGCCTGATGCTGTGCCGCCGTGTAGCCGTACTCCATACTCATTGAGCGAAGCATCTCCTGATTAAGAAAAATCGACAGCGATTTAAACGCACCGTCTTTGGGTGGCATCTTCGTAAACTTAACCAACTGGTTCCGTCTCGAAAACCGAAAATCACCCTCTCTAAACGTGTATTTCTGGTTGCCGTCGTTCATCAGCAGCGATCCGGCTATCTGATAGCTTAGAATATGTTCCGGCACAAACTGTTCGCCCTCCCGGCTTCGGGCATGGTTGCACGAATAAGCAATGGATGGTTGTTTCTCTATTTCTTTCTCACTCGTCATACGCCGAATAGCCAACAGCATGGTTGTATCATCCTGATCATAACCATGCTGTTTTTAAATAAGATCAAATAAACGTCGATTTTGACCTAATCGACTCGTACTCACTACGCATTATTTTTTGTTGCTAGGTACGTTTTTCCAAAGGCAGTGTCAAGGAAGTTAACGGCATCGTCGTGATCCGTCGAGCTACTAACAGGCATCCATTTTTCGAGCTCGGCTTGCCGGTCAGCATCCGCCTGTTCTACAATAGCAACCGCTTCGCTGCCCAGCACTAAATGCACGGGTGGCTGCGGGTTGTCAACCAGATCAACCATTACCCTGGCCGCTTTGTCCGGATCACCCATTGGTACGAAGTTACCATTTTTAAAGAATTCGCTTCGCTGATCGACGGTTGTTTCGTAGCCCTCAATCGATGGCGCGTAGGTCATGGAAGCCCCCGCCCAATCGGTACGAAATCCGCCGGGTTCGATGCTCGTCACGTAGATGCCGAGGGGAGCGACTTCTTTGGCAAGTGCTTCCGTAAAGCCACTCAATCCAAACTTGGCCGCCTGGTAAATCGATACCCCCGCGTTACCAACCCTGCCACCTACCGAGCTGATCTGTAGGATACGCCCCGAACGCTGCTGCCGCATGTAAGGAAGTACAATACGAGTCACTTCAATGGGTGCATACAGGTTTGTTGCTAACTGGCTCTGCACTTGCTCATCGGTAAAGGCTTCGGCGGCTCCAATGATGCCAAAACCAGCGTTATTGACCAGTACATCAATCCTACCAAACCGCTTTATGGTTTCTTGCACCGCTGCGACGACCTGCTTTTTGTTTGTTACATCCAGCGGTAAAGGATACAATTGATCCGGATACTGGCTCGCCAATTCGGCCAATGTTTCCGGGTTACGCGCGGTAGCGGCTACCCTATCCCCTTTCGCTAATACGGCTTCGGTCAGGCTACGACCAAGCCCACGCGAACTTCCTGTGATAAACCAAACGTTTGCCATTGTCTTTGCTTTTGTTTTCACAAAATTCGGCAAGAGTAAAGCGGGTGACTTTGTTTAAACGCTCAAAGTTGGTTTGCTCAAACGCTCATACGGCACGCTGTTAACGATAGCCTCAGCAGCGCAACGTCCTGGTATAAACTTGCTTGAAAATCGCACCCGGTTGTTTTTCTACGCAATTGGTTTTCAAATCAGAATTCTGTAAGCTTGCACAAGTAACCTTTACAGAGTTTATTGATTACATTTTTTCGTATCGTTTGTGCCCACCGACACTCAGCATCAAATCGCACTAACGCTCGTCCCGGGCGTTGGCAGCATCCTTATACGGCAACTGATTAGTTATTGCGGTTCTGCAACCGACGTTTTCCGATCTCCCTTATCACGACTAGTAAAGGTGCCGGGTATCGGTGACGTTACAGCGCGTGCCATTCTGAAACCGGGCGTTCTGCTCGAAGCCGAACAGGTGGTTAACCGCCTTCAAAAACTGGAGGCAACCGCCTTGTTTTTTACCGATAAAGCGTACCCGGCACGGCTGAAAACACTGTACGATGCGCCAGCACTCCTTTATTTTCGGGGTTCGGGCAATCTTAACGCTCCACGTACCATCGCCCTGGTGGGCACTCGGCAAGCCACCGACTACGGACGACGTGTCACCAACGAAATCATCGAAGCTGTTGCTCCTTATGGGGCCAGCGTTATCAGCGGGCTGGCCTATGGCATCGACATTGCCGCTCACCGATCTAGCCTGGTCAACAATGTTCCAACAATCGGGGTGATGGCCAGTGGTCCGGACATTATTTACCCCGCTGTTCACCAGAAAACCGCGCAGGAAATGCTTGTTCAGGGTGGGCTGCTCACCGAAAGTCAACCCGGCACCAAGCCCGACGCCCACTTATTTCCGGCTCGTAATCGTATCATCGCGGGTCTAAGCGACGCTGTTGTGGTGGTTGAGGCAGCCGCAAAAGGCGGAGCGCTGATTACAGCAGAATACGCCAACAATTACCACCGGGAAGTTTTTGCGGTACCGGGTCAGCTCATGCAGACGTTTTCGGCGGGTTGTAACAAACTCATCCGCGAAAACAAAGCGCAGATCTACACCAGCCCTCGGGATATTATCGAAGCGCTTAACTGGGATCAACCCCCGCTAAACCCGACGGACTCACCACTAGCAGGCGGTTCTTCGCGCAAAAAAAGCCTACCGCCCATTCCCGTCGATCTTACAGAAGAAGAGAGTCAGGTATTGGCATTGCTCCGCCAGACTTCGGATCTGCACATCGACGACTTAAGCTGGAAAAGTCAGATTCCGATGAGCCGGCTGGCGTCTGTCCTGCTCAATCTTGAATTTCGGGGGTTTGTCAAGTCGATACCGGGAAAAAAGTATGCGGTTGTTTATGTGTAGGCATCGGTTTACAGCCAATTGGCGATCTACCAGAGCGAATACGTAGACAATTTTCGACTGGCCGTCCGGTGAATCAATCTGCATACTTACTTTTACGGTAGATTCACTAACGTTACACTATGCCTAATTTCCGCGCGCTCTTCATTATTTTTCTCTTTGTCTCGATTGCCATTCCTTCACTTGCCCAAAAACCGGCTAGTTCCAATGGTAAGAAGTCGGGCAACCCTGTTTTTCCGGGCTGGTACGCCGATCCGGAAGGTGTTATTTTCGGCAAAAAATACTGGATCTATCCAACCTATTCGGCTCCCTACGAAAAACAGATTTTCTTCGACGCTTTTTCATCGCCGGATCTCGTAACCTGGACCAAACACAGCCGTATTCTGGATTCAGCAGCTGTAAAATGGGCCAAAAAAGCGATGTGGGCCCCTGCTATCGTTGAAAAAGACGGAAAGTATTACCTGTTCTTCGGGGCTAATGATATCCACGATGACAAAAAAGAAGTGGGCGGTATTGGCGTAGCCGTTGCGGACAATCCAGCCGGTCCTTTCCGCGATTATCTGGGCAAACCACTCGTCGGCCAAATTCATAACGGAGCACAACCCATCGATCAGTACGCGTTCAAAGACAAAGACGGTCAGTATTACTTGCTGTACGGTGGTTGGGGACATTGCAATATTGCCCGGTTGAAAGACGATTTTACCGGATTTCTGCCTTTCCCCGATGGCACTACGTTTCGGGAGATAACGCCGAAAAATTACGTAGAAGGTCCTACCATGTTCGTCCGCAACGGCAAATATTATTTTATGTGGTCGGAAGGTGGCTGGACGGGCCCAAATTACTCGGTGGCTTATGCGGTATCCAATTCCCCATTTGGTCCGTTTGAGCGGGCTGGCAAAATCCTTCAGCAAGACCCGGCCGTAGCAACTGGCGCGGGTCACCATTCGGTTATTCAGGTGCCGGGTAAAGATGAGTGGTACATCGTTTACCACCGCCGACCCTTGACGAAGACCGACGGTAACCACCGCGAAACCTGCATCGACCGACTTTATTTTGACGAGAAAGGAGCAATCAAACCCGTTAAAATTACCGTTGCGGGCGTTGATGCTCAGCCGTTGAACTAAGTTTTCCCTAACGAGAAAGGCTTCCGTGCGCTCTATTTTAGACATAGGGCGCACGGAAGCCTTTCTCGTTTATTCCTTATTTTCCTAGTTTACTTCTTTACTTTTTCGACTAATTCAACTAGTGTATATTGAAAACTGGAGCCATCCATCGGGGGATTTTCAATCGTCTCCCGCCTGACCATCAACTTATACTCGAATCCTTCTTCATACGCAAAGCCATCGATACCCCCGTAAAAGAGCTTCCAGCCTGTATCATCCTTTTCTTTCACCAACATACATTGCTGAGGGCCTACCCCCACGCAATCCTGCCGACGATCGCTGATTTGTAAGGTTATGATCTCGGGTTTTACAGTGGCTTTATCACAACTCAGGAGTGAAGTCGCCATTGCCAGAAGACAGGTGTAAATGAGTTTATTCATCGCGTTATGGTTCATTTTATTGCTTTATACTGAATTCATGACCCTTTTTCCAAACATGCCGTTGTAACACACCCAGCTACTTACGGACTCATCCCACCTGTAAGATACTGGTATACAGCAATAAAGGTCTTTGAAATTTGTTCCGGGCAGCTAAATAACCTACTTTTAGTTATTGCCAATCAAACTAGAACGAACACTAAACCAGTTACTGCTGATGGGAAAAGGCGATAAAAAATCACGGAAAGGGAAAATCACGCGAGGCTCTTACGGCAAAACGCGACCACAAAAACCGACTAAAGCAACAGCGTCAAAACCGGACACAAAACCCGCTACTGAATAGATCAACTCGCAATGCGGACACTCTGTCCGTGTTATAACAAACGAGCGGCATAACAGTAAATATCCTGTTATGCCGCTCGTTTGTCTTACTTTCGACTGTAATTACCGCGTTTTGGCTTTCGTCGTTTTTGCGGATGAGCGTTCTAATTCGGGTGTTGATGGCAAAACTGGCTCAGGAGCTAGTACAGGCTCGGTGCGTCGATTACGTCCTTCGAGGAACAAAACGAAACCGATCAGGGCAATCAACAACACATTGCTGATCAGATCGATCATATCACCTATCTTAGCCAGTGGCGGCTCAAACCGGAATTCGATGGTATGTTTTCCGGCGGGTACATGCATGGCCCGCAAGGTGTAGTTAGCCCGCAGATGGGGAGCGGGTTTTCCGTCGATAAACGCCTGCCAATCTTCATTCCCCCGATAATACACTTCCGAGAAAACAACCAGCCCATTCCGAACGGCATTCGCCTGATAAATAAGCTTGTCGGGGCGATAGCTTGTCAACGCAATCGTACTACCCGTATGATCCATCGTAGCGGGCAGGTTGCCTAACTCTGGTGCGAATCGCTTGTCAACGACCGCCGAATCGCGGGGATTGAGCGATTTCATAACGGCCATCTCTTCATCGGCACTACCTACCTGCTGCACCGTTTTAACAAACCAGGCAGCCCCCAACACCTCTGGATTCGGCAAAGCTACCGGCCCCGTCGATGCTTGTTGCGGAACAGCGGGATCAGGCTCGCTAGGACGAATCACGTACTTGGCATTCAACATGTTCAGGATGTTGAGGAAATTGGGCTGAAACGCGTACGTAATCAATTCATTATAACGACGCAGGCGGGTTGTGTTATAGCCACCAATCGAGCGGTGAAAGTACGACGCCCGGTTGCTTTCCATAAACGATTCGGTCTGATCGAAGACCCGGAAACCCAGCGTTTTATCCTGAAGAATTTGTTGATCAGCACCCGTTGGTTCAAAAATAGTGGCTACCTGCGCTTTGGGCACGAAATCCGCATTGTTTAGAAACCGCTTGTCCACGGCAAACAGGTCGAAGATAACGATAGCCGACAGGATTGGGTAGAACAGAGCCGCTTTAATCTTGTTGGTCAGAAACAGCCAAACAGCGCCGGCAGCCAATAAGATAAAAATAACCGACCGGAACGCATCCGAGCGCAGCATACTCTGCCGGTCGCTGATGAGGGCTAGCTGAAAATCTTTAGCGGCTTCGCCAAAATAGCGGGCTAGCATATCGATATCGTTCGGCTTTTCGAACGAGAATAACGTTCCGCCCATCAGGGCCAGTACAAGCGCTACCCCCGCCGTAAGACCGAGGCTAACCAGCAACGGCTGTTTTAACTGAACCAGCGTCAGTTTTTCGTTTACAATCGTCTGAATACCCAGGGCAGCCCCGGCGGCCAGAAACAACTGCGCCAGACAAAGTGCCATCGTCATCGCCCGGAACTTATTCAGATAAGGCAGGTAGTCGAACAGGAACTCGTTAAAGAAAAGCAGGTTTTTCCCCCACGCCAGCATGATCATCAGCACAGCCGCGCTCAACAACCACCACCGGACAGGACCGCGAATGACAAACATACCAAGCACGAACAGAAACAAGAGTGCCGCGCCCGCGTATGCCGGACCGCCCAGAATTGGTTGATCACCCCAGTAAGTTGGTGCGCCGAGTTCAGCCATTTGCTTGGCAGCAGCCGGATCAACACCCCGGCTCGTCATAGCCTTGTAAAACTGCGAATCCGTCGTCAGACCACCCGCTGATCCACCACCGTACACGTTCGGGACGAGTAATGTCAGCGTTTCAGCTTTGCCATAGCTGTACGTAAACGCGTAGTCTTTATCCAGTCCTCCTTTCGACTCACTGGTTGGTGTTTTGCCGTCCGGATTCGTCGTTTTCGCCGTCAGCTCAGACTTACCCCGAATTGTTTCCTTCGTGTATTGGTTTAGGATTAATAGGCGTTTACCGAAGCTGCCAGCAGCCAGCGCCCCCGCCAGAACAATCGTAGCTAGACCCAATCCCAACTGACGGCCTCGCCCACCGCGAATAAGTGCTATCCCTTCGATGAGTACGTACAAGCCGATGGTCATGAACAGGTAGTAGGTAATCTGAATGTGGTTGGCACCCAGCTCCATACAAAGGAAGAAGCCCATCAGGGCTGCGCCAACCCAGTAACGACCGCGCAGCGCCAGAACTACCCCCGCCAGCATACCCGCGCCGTACCCCATTGCAAACAGTTTGGATACGTGTCCCGCTTCGAGACTGACGATACCGAAGGTGCCCAAGCCGTAAGCCGCTGCACCCAGTACCGACAGCCAGGGGTTACAGCCCAGCACTACCAGTAAAATGTACGCGCCCAGCATCACCACAAACAGGATACTTGCCGTGTTTGGCAGTATATTGACAACAGCCATCACGGCTTTGTAAACCAGAATGTACGGGTAATGAAAGTCAATCATGTAGCCCGGCATACCGCTAAAAAGCGCGTCGGTCCAGAGTGGTTTGATACCCGTTTCTTTTGCGATTTCACGAATTTCACGAGCCGAAGCAGAGGCCTGCTGCACATCGGGCATGGATAAGGTTTTTCCCGAAAGCACCGGCGAGAAGTATATAACGGCCAGCACCAGAAGCCCTAGCACGGCAATCAAATGCGGGCGAAGGCGTTGAAAAAGGGTTGGTTGGTTCATAAAGTCAATAGTACGTAGCCCAAAGATACGGCTTTGTACTAAAACGGCGGAATGAACGGGCTATTTTGCCGTGTCAATGGACAACATGCCGTATATTCATCCCTGCATTGGTGACCTACTCTAGCCGGTTTACAGCGATGCGCTTGCCAGCAGATCATTAGCTTATAATCCAGCAACTATACCTTGGAAAAAGAAGCGCTCAAAGCAACCGTATTCCGCACGATGCCCTTACTTGACGAGGAATGGGAAGCTTTTGCTGCTTGCTGGCATCCTGTGCACTACAAACGAAAAACCCTGCTGACCAGCGCCGGGGCTGTTGAACATTACCTTTATTTTGTGCAGGAAGGGGTGCAACGAGCCTTTTATATGGACGATGCATCAACCGAAACGACATTGGTGTTTTCCTACACCGGTTCGTTCGCAGGCGTGGTTGATTCGTTTCAATTGCAACAACCCTCTCGCTATTACCTCGAAACATTGACCGCTAGCCATCTGCTGCGCATTTCGTACGCCGACTTTACCCGGCTGCTCGATACGCATCCCAATCTTGAACGGTGGGTGCGGCTGGCAACGGCCCAGGCCTTATCCGGCGTGCTGCAACGTCAGATTGAACTGGCGACGTGCAGTGCCGAGGAAAAATTTCGCATTCTACTAACCCGTAGCCCACAGGTACTTCAACTAATTCCACAAAAATACCTGGCTTCTTATTTGGGTATAGACCCGGCCACGTTCAGCAAATTGCTTAAATCCGTTCGGGTGTAATGTCGGCGGGGCCGTGGTGTCGGTTTCTCAAAACCGACACCACGGCCCCGCCGACATTACACCGACGAGATCCTTTTGGGTAGTGCTAAAACGTAGGTCGCTAACTCATACATTTTGTCGAATAGCGACTTGTCTTCCGTTACGGATGTATCTACCAAAAGCACAGCGTCGGGATCAAAGCTATCTTCATCACTTCTCAATAAAATCTTGACATACACCAAGATTTTTGTGTGATAGGAACCCTAAGTTTGCGGTAAACATCAACCGCTATGCCGCGTTTCGTGAGTCAGGTTTTGATCGATCAGTTGCAGAAAGACGTAATGATAATACGCCAGCTTGCCGATCAGCATTTTGCGCCTTTATCCGAGGCCCAGTTGCTTGAACGGCCCGGACCAGCGGAGTGGAGCGTCGCGCAATGCCTGGAGCATCTGAACACTTACGGATCGTATTACCTGCCGCTGCTTGAGCAAGCGATTCTTCAGGGCGAACAAAGTGGCTCTGGGGCAAGAGCCTTTTTTCGAAGCGGTTGGCTCGGCAACTATTTCGCCACGTCCATGCGTCCCGGTGCCGACGGACGTATTCGACTTAAAGCGAAAGCCGTTAAAAGCCATACCCCCAATGACCAACCCAATGCACAAAACGTACGGCGCGAATTTCTTCGACAACAGGCGCAATTGGAATCCCTGCTCGACCGGGCGAAAGCGGTTGACCTGGAAGGCTCGCGCATACCCATTTCAATTGCCCGCTGGATCAAGCTGAGTCTGGGTGATACGTTTCGTTTTTTAATTGCTCACGAGCAGCGGCACGTCTTGCAGGCACAACGCGTCCTGAAAGCGGTGGGTATTTCGCCCACCACAAATACGCCCTTCAGGGCCTCGTAAGCCAGCTAAAGTTTTTGTGTACTCGCCTGCTCTTGTTTGTCCAGAACAGAGATTGCCGAGTGGTTGTACGGCAACTTTTACTATAGCTATGGTGCTGAAACGTCGATTTCGACTGCGGTCGTATTGGCTTTTCACCGTTCCCTAAAGACTTTATCCAGCAAGTCAGCTCCTTCAATACATTTGGCCATATCTACTTGTAAACACTATGGCTGCCAGCAACTTTCAGATCGAATCGTACCAGGTATTCGTCACACAAAACTTTCAAAGTTTTTCCCGAACGATAAAACTTGTTAGTCCTGATCTCTCGCATGGTATTCGCGTGCGCGCTACGCTATTCTTTCAAGAAGCGAATGCGTTTCAGAAATGGAATGGTATCGGGAAAGCGACGAACGTTGGCGGCACGAACTTCGACGGGAGCGATTTCCAGATTGTTTGTAATCCGGCCTTGTTCGATGGGTTTTACCAGGTTCTTGTCTCGGAAAAACCGGTGTACCTTGCCTATATCTACGAAAACTGGCCCGATGAACCCAACGGAACGACAAAGCTTCTCCGTCAGGTCACGTTAAAAACAGATTCCGAGCTACCGGGCGATTTCGAATCGTAGAAAAAATGGGGGCCAACAGCTTACGATGTGCCGTAATCTGGAGTCAGCCCGGCGCACTTAAACGACGGCTGTTCTAAAAAATGTAAGCCGATTACCTCGTCGGCAATCGGCTTACAACACTTACTTTTCTGCGGTCTATACCGACAGAATATCTTTTTCTTTGACGGCAAATACCTCGTCAACCCGTGTGATAAAAGCATCCGTTAGTTTCTGAACGCGTTCTTCACCTTGTTTGACCGCATCTTCCGATACCCCTTCCTTTACCAGTTTGCGGATATCGTCGTTCGTGTCTTTGCGGATGTTGCGCACGTTGACTTTCGCCGTTTCTACCTCCTGTTTTACTTTCTTAACCAGATCCCGACGACGTTCTTCGGTCAGGGGTGGAATACTCAACCGGATCTGCTCGCCGTCGTTGTTTGGATTCAGGCCGAGATTGGAATTCCGAATTGATTTCTCAACCTCTCCAATGAGTTTTTTCTCGAAGGGTTTGATCACGATTGTCCGGGCATCGGGCGTATTAACCGATGCGACGGTGTGCAACGGTGACATCATTCCGTAGTATTCAACCTGAATGCCGTCGAGCATCTGAGCAGAAGCCTTACCGGCGCGAATTTTAGTTAATTCGATGGCTAAGTGCTTTAGCGCCTTTTCCATCGTATCTTTTGCATCGTCGAGGTATAGCTCGATCTCTTCCATTTTTGTGGTTTCTATTTACAGATTACCGGTTAGGCGATAAACGCATTTGTTACCCTGAACTGTGATCGCTAATCGCTATTTTATACTGTTTCTTCGGGTAATTTAGTTGTAATCAGGGTACCAACGTCTTCACCCTGAACAAGCCGGAGCAAACTGCCCGTTTCATTCATGTTAAAGACAATAATGGGCAAATTGTTTTCCTGACAAAGCGTAAAGGCCGTCAGGTCCATCACACTTAGTTTCTTTTCGTAAACGTCCTCAAACGTAATGGTGGTATACCGGGTAGCGGTTTTGTCTTTCATCGGATCAGCCGTGTAAACACCATCTACCTTAGTACCTTTCAGAACGGCATCGGCTTCGATTTCGATAGCCCGCAGAGCCGCCGTTGAGTCGGTTGTAAAATAAGGGTTGCCCGTTCCGGCACCAAAGATCACGACGCGGCCTTTCTCAAGGTGACGTACAGCCCGCCGACGGACGTACGGTTCGCAGACCTGCTCCATTTTGATCGCCGACATAACACGGGTGTACAAACCCTGTTTTTCGAGCGAGCTTTGGATGGCCATCGCGTTGATAACCGTTGCCAGCATACCCATGTAATCGCCCTGAACGCGGTCGATGCCCGACCGTTCGCCCGATACGCCCCGGAAGATATTGCCCCCCCCGATCACGATGGCGACCTGAACGCCCATGTCTACTACCTGCTTAATTTCACGGCTGTATTGTTCCAGCACAATCGGGTCAATATTGTACCCGCTAGGGCCCGCCAATGCCTCTCCGCTCAGCTTGAGCAGAATGCGTTTGTAGTTCGTCGAAGGTGTCATGAGGAGAAATTTTGCGGACAAAGATACGAAAAGCGTTGGGCATAGCCCACATGGTCTGACGTTTTACCCTTGTTTTTTACTGTGCGCAACGGTCTTCACAGGCTATTTATGAGGCAAATTCAATCAACACCTGCCCTTTTTCTACCCGGTCGCCCTTAGCCGTACGAATGCTTTTGATGAGGCCATCGCCACTGGCTTTCAGGACGTTTTCCATCTTCATCGCTTCCAGAATCAGCAGACTATCCCCTTTACTCACGGTATCGCCCGGCTGCACGTTGACCCCCACAATTAATCCTGGCATGGGGGCTTTCAGATCGTTTACCTTGGCCATAGCCGCGCTGCTCATGCCCATCTTTTCAAGCAACAGATCAAAGCGATCCTTTAGCTGAACCTGATGAATGTGCCCGTTGATCGTCAACTTCACGCTTTTTTCGGCCTGATTCAATTCCAGAATTTCGGCGGTGTACGAGCGGTTCTGGTACAGAATATGGATAGTCCGCTCAGTCAATTTCACCAGATCCCAATCAAAGGGCGCTCCGTTGAGGGTTGGACCAGCAGCCGTAAGGTCAATTGTAACGGGCTGATTGGCAAGAATCGTTTGGTACATAAAAAGTAGGGTGTTGGCCGTTCAATTTCCGGCTTCTCGACCAGAATCCAAAATCTTTTTCTTCCGGCGTGGCTGACGCAGCAATTTTGCCAATGCCATACCAGTTGTTACGCTCATATACGTAAGTAAGCCTTTATCTTTGGCGCTTATTCAGGTCATTACAAGCCCTGTAAACCAATTAACGCAATGCTCAACGATTCTCAGCCAGATCTGGCCCCGATTACCCGCCACCTACGGGCGATGTTTGGTTCCCGCTTACTTATTGCAGCCGTCAGCCATTTACCCGTTTTTGATTATCTTAGTGACACTTCGCTCTCCGTTAACGAGTTGCGTGAGCGACTGAACTTACAGGAACGCCCGGCCATGGTGCTGTTTCCGGCGCTGTGCGCAATGGATCTGCTCCGTTACGATGCATCAGACCGCTTAACGATTACCGAATTAGGGCGTTATCTAGTCCGCCAGCAAACGCCGAATGTCGCTGGATACGTAGGGCTGGAAAAAGATGATCTGGGCGCCCTTGAAATGGTCATCCGGCTTCAAAATGATGGTCCGCTCGATGCTCCGCAGGGCATCACGTTTGTTAAAGAAGGCGAAGGGCCATCACCGATGGACGACCCGGCTCTCGCGCGGGAGCTAACGCTTGGGCTGTCGGGCCGCGCCCGTCGATTATCGCCCATTGTCGCGTCAAAAATCACGAAGCGCGACGGTCATTTACTGGATGTAGCGGGGGGAACCGGTTTTTACACCTACGAATGGCTCCTGCAAAATCCGACATCGACAGCCACCTTGTTTGACCGGCCAGCGGTCTTATCGGTCGCTTCCGAATTGCTGGACGAATTAAGCCAAAGTGGCCGTCCGGGAGCAGAGACGCTTCGCGAGCGGGTAACATTCCTGCCTGGCGATATGCTGACGGACGAACTTCCCCAAACGGATATCCTGCTGGCAGCGAGCCTTTTTCACGACTGGCCTACCCCCACTTGTCAATTATTAGCCGACCGCTTTGCGGCTGCGCTGCGCCCCGGCGGAGAACTGTGGGTTCACGATGCCTTTCTAAACGACACGCTCGACGGGCCACTGCCGGTTACGGACTACTCCGCTCAATTGTTCTGGGGAACAAAGGGTCGATGCTACAGCCGGGCCGAATACCGAAGCTGGTTTGTGCAGGCTGGGCTGGAACCCACTTCCGACAACATTCCGACTCAGATGGATTACGGCTTGATCTGGGCGCGTAAACCAAACGGGTAATGCGAACGGAATCGCTACCGACCGGGTTATGGAGCAGGTTCACTATGTCGGCTACAAACGGCGTTTCACCCGATTCGCCTAAACAAACCAACGATGGAAGTAGAAATCTGGAGTGATGTCATGTGCCCGTTTTGCTACATTGGCAAACGCAAATTCGAACATGCACTCAACGAGTTTTCGCATAAAGATCAGGTAACGATTGTCTGGAAAAGCTTTCAGCTTAATCCGGCTATGAAAACCGATCCGAGCAAGAATATCAACGATTATTTGTCCGAAGCCAAAGGTTGGAGTCTTGATCAGGCCCGGCAGATGAATGATCGCGTTACGGCGATGGCTGGTGACGTTGGCTTAACCTACGACTTCGATAAAGCCGTCGTCGCCAATTCGTTCGACGCCCACCGCCTGATTCAGCTAGCCAAAGCGCACGGATTAGGTGATGCCGCCGAAGAGCGTCTGTTTCGGGCTTATTTTACGGAAGGCCGTAACACGGCTGACCACGAAACGTTGCTGGAATTAGGCACCGATATTGGCCTGGACGCTTCAGATGTGCGGCAAATGCTGGAAAGCAATCAGTACGCGGAAGCTGTTCAGCGCGACATTTACGAAGCACAGCAGGTCGGCGCACGGGGTGTTCCGTTTTTTGTCTTTAATCGTCGGTACGCCGTTTCGGGCGCGCAACAACCGGAAACGTTTTTGGGTGCACTCAATACGGCCTGGTCCGAAGCACAGAAAGAAACCGTTTAGCGAGCTAAACGTACGAGCGAAGGCCCCACGCAACCCCGGTCTGGTTGCGTGGGGCCTTGCTTGTTGATAACTGTTTACACCAGTTCAGGCATGTATTTTTCCTGTATTTCGTCCAGAAGGGCAGCGACTCCGGCGTAAGAATCCGTCGTAACGAGCTGCGACCGGTACGGCTTAAAATCGGGTAAGCCTTTAAAGTAGTTCGCGTAGTGACGGCGCATCTCAAATAAGCCGACAATCTCACCTTTCCAGCGAATCGAAAAGTCAAGGTGCTGCCGACAAACGGCTACTCGGTCAGCAATAGTTGGAGCGAGTCGGTGTTCGCCGGTGCGCACGAAATGCTTGATCTCGTCGAAGATCCAGGGATAACCGATACTGGCCCGACCAATCATCACACCGTCTACGCCGTATTTATTTTTGTATTCGAGCGCTTTTTCGGGCGAATCAATATCGCCATTCCCGAAGATGGGAATCTGAATGCGCGGATTTTCTTTGATGCGACCGATGAGCGTCCAGTCCGCTTCGCCTTTGTACATTTGCACGCGCGTGCGACCGTGAATCGTCAGGGCTTTGATGCCGATATCCTGCAACCGTTCGGCAACCTCGCCCACGTTTTTGGTGTTGTCGTCCCAGCCAAGCCGGGTTTTTACCGTTACGGGCAGATGCGTGGCTTTGACAACGGCGTCGGTCATGCGCACCATCTTGGGAATGTCCTGCAACAGAGCCGCGCCCGCGCCCCGGCAAGCCACATTTTTTACGGGGCAGCCGTAATTGATGTCGATCAGATCTGGATTGGCACGGGAGGCTATTTCGGCACAGGCCCCCATCGTTTCCACGTCCGAGCCGAATAATTGAATACCAATCGGGCGTTCGTATTCGAAGATGTCCAGCTTCTGCACGCTTTTAGCGGCATCGCGAATCAACCCTTCCGACGAAATAAACTCCGTGTACATCAGGTCGGCTCCGTTGGCCTTACAAACCGCCCGAAAGGGTGGATCGCTGACATCTTCCATAGGAGCCAGCAGCAGCGGAAAATCCGGTAATTGAATGTTGCCAATAGTAACCACGCAGGCAATAAGTTATGATCTATACTGTCGGAATTACGATTTACGGACTCGTTTGGTTCCTCAGTGGTGTAAACGCTTAGGAAAGGCTGCGTACGCAACACCTGAGCGTTGTCTCTTTGCCTGAGCTTACGACTTCTCGGGCGAGAACAGCGATAACATCACCGTAAAATAACCATCATCATCCCGAATGATGGGCTCAGACTGCGCGAGTAGCCGATATTTAGCCGCAATGTTGGACAACCCAACCTGGTTTGACGCCATCCGGTTATTTTTCCGCTGCAAATTATTCCGCACAATCAGCCAGCCCATCCCCTCGCTCGCTTTACCGGGTCGACAGATTTGACGAATGGGAGTCTGGTCCATCCTATCGAGCGCTAGTGTAGTCGTACTGATTTCCAACAGTAACGGTTTATTGGCCGCAACAACGTTATGTTTTACGGCATTTTCGACCAGCATTTGTAACGTTAAAGGAGGCAATCGATGCGTCAGCAGATCAGCCGAAACGTCTATCTGCAAGTCGATGCCTGCCCGATACCGGGTTTTAAGCAGGTGGTAATACGAATCAATAAATTTCAACTCGGTTTCCAGCGTTGTTAATTCGCTCCCTCCTTCCGTACTGACGGCTTTATTGGTCTGGAGCAGATACCGGTACACATTGGCCATCTCGTACAAAAACTCTTCGGCTTGCTCCGGCTCGTCGGCAATCAGCGACGACAGCGAATTAAGGCTGTTAAACAAAAAGTGCGGATTGACCTGGTGCTTCAAACTTTCGTACTGACTTTGAAGCGTCACTTCCTTCAGCTTTTCCTGTTCCAGAAGACTTTCCCGCCATTTGGTAAGCGAATACACGGTTTCGTCGATACCCACCGAAATTACGTTGACCAGGGCGTTGTACAACAAAATTTTAGTCGTTAAGCCAGGCTCGTGCTGATAGCCAAACAGATGAAAATGTTCGTAGATAAAAATGCCAAGCAGCAAAAAGGCCGGCGTGACGAAACCAAAAATCAGCAGCATTCGCCAGACCCGTGACCAAACCTGGGTTAAGCTCGGGTAACGCTGAATTACGCGCGGAGTCAGATAATTTAGCACTGAAACACAACAGCCGGTCAACGTGAAATTCAGCACGGTACCGCCCACAAAAGCCCGCCAGTCGGACAGGTACGTCGGGCCAATGATCCAGTAGGAAACCAGCGGAATAAAAAAGACGGGCATGAGTAAAACGTGCCACCGCAATGCGGGCTGCTTTCCCGGTAAAGCCCGCTGCGCTTCGGTGACGGACGCGTCCGGTTTTGCCCCAAAACGCGGTATCAGTAGCCTCTGGGATAACCACTGGCGAATCGTATGTCGAACTGATGAGTGCATAAAAGCATGTCTACGCTGAGCTGTGTACAATATAAGCGCAACTAACAACCGATTCGGCGGATACCCATCCTCATCCCGACCGGGCTGTTATTTCTGCCATTCGATCTGCAAAAACAACGGAACAGACTGTAAAGCCATCCCTGCGGGTGTCAATGGGTACGTACTTCTCAGACCTTATTCAGATTGATTAACGGTGCCGTAACCACAAACCAGTCTCCTTCCTGGCGAATCAGTAATTTTTCGTCGCTAATAATACGATATCTGGCCGTTAGATTTGCTAGTCCGGCCCGAGTTGTTTCTACCCGATTTGTCTTTCGTTGCACAATATTTCGGGCTTGCAGGCTTCCATCTGGCGTAGTCGTTACCCCAATCACCAGCGGATTGGAGACCGACATGATGTTATGCTTGATCGCATTGTCGATTAATGTTTGCATCGTTAACGGGGGCAAATGATGATCCCGATAGTCATCGGCTACCTGAAAGCTGATAGCCAAACTATCACCATACCGCGTTTTCAGCAAATTAGCGTATACCCGGGTATAATCCAGTTCAACCTGTAGCGAAACCAGTTCATGCTTACCCGCCTGCAACAGATAGCGATACACCCTCGCTAAATCGTCCACAAATCGCTCAGCCTGAGCCGTGTCTTCACCAATGAGTGCCGACAGTGAGTTTAGGCTATTAAACAGAAAGTGCGGATTCAAATCGCCTTTTAAGGCTTCAAATTGGTGTTGTAACGCGATACGCTTCAGGCGATCATTTTCAAACTGGTGCGTTTCCCATTGCGAGTACGTATAGTAAACGCTGATTCCCGTGCACAGAAAAACGTCGAAAATGTAACTGACAATCCAGATAGGCTGTACGATACCCCATGAAAACGAAATACCCAGAACGGGAATCAGACTGTAGCACCAGACGTACAATACGGCAAACCCAGTTGTCACTCCGGCGGCCACACAAAGCATGGTCAGCGTACGAAGCATTGCCTGCCGCACCTGAGAAAACCGGCGGAGTGCCCCAAGCACCACAACCCTGAGCGTCAGTATTAATGACCAATAAATTAAAACGGACAGAACGGTTCCAATGGCAAAGGCCGCCCCTTCCTGGATATACCGAAGCCCCAGTAGGTAATAATTACCCAGCAACACAAAAACCGGTAACCCAAGCAGGTAATACCGGCGTTCGATGGTGGAATACGTAAGGGGCTGAATGAGGTAAGGCCTTATCAGAGGCAACAAATTCATGAATACACAGCGAGGAATCAACCGGCAATGTACGAAATCCAAGCGGCTTCCGTGCGAAATGGAGCGCTACTTCAAGCCTAAGCCCGCAGCTCTTTAGCGACCGGTAGTTCCGGGTCCGGTTGGTCCCCGCGCACGGCCTAGCCACAACACAGAATTCATGGCATTTGGCTTTAAACGCCGTCAGGGTCGTTTTTTGTCGTAACTTGCGGTCCAATGGACTGATTTGGTTCGTTTCACGGAAACGGTACTTCAGCCGATTCGTCAGCGTCTTTCTCGACAAGCCAGGGTCTATCGGATAAATTTACGAACGTATGCAACCCTTTTCTATACCCGAACGCCCGTTATCGCGGCCGCCTACGCTTGGTGGCCTGATAATGTTAGTCGGTTTTGTGCTGATCGGTGGGGTCATCAGTACGCTTTTGCTGTTCGGTCTCCTGATGGTCGTCAAGGGGATAGGTCCTACTCAAGCGCAGGCTTACTTAACCGAATTGGCGGCCAATCCGCAGGCTGTACCTACCGGCTGGTACGAACTTATGTTTCTGCAAGCCGTCAATCACCTCGGTACGTTTCTTCTACCGTCGCTCGGCTACTGGTATTTAACGGAGCGTCGAACCTGGGATCAGTTCAACGCCCGTCCTATCTCGGCGGTGGCCGGGATTGGGTTGGTTTCCTTGATCGTGATTGCGTTTATGCCCTTCGACGGGCTCATCATCGAATGGAACCAGGGACTGCATCTTCCCCAAACCCTAGCTCCGCTGGAACAGTGGATTCGGGACAAAGAAAAGAATCTGGAAGGCGTCACCAAATACCTTACAACGTTTAAAACACCCCTGCAACTGACCATAGCCATGCTGGTCATCGCGGTTATTCCGGCCATTGGTGAAGAAACCCTTTTTCGAGGTATTCTACAACGCAACCTCAGCTACTGGACTGGCAACGTCCACGTGGGCGTCTGGCTGGCAGCGGCCTTGTTCAGTGCAATTCATGTGCAGTTTCTGGGCTTTTTTCCCCGCATGTTGCTAGGCGCTTTGTTTGGCTACCTGTATGTCTCGTCGGGAAATCTATGGGTACCTATCCTGGCTCACTTCGTTAACAATGGCTTTACGGTAGCGATGGTTTACCTTTTCCAGCGTAAGATGGTGCCGGTAGACATCGAAAGCACCGAGTCGGTGCCGGTGTTGGGAGCCTTAGTCTCGGGTGTTGTCACCCTTGGTTTTTTGTACTACTTCAGGCAGGCCAATAAGCAATAATTGACTAAATTGAGCGGTTTGGTTGGCAATCCCATTTGCCTAATGAATAATATAGCTAAACAATGAGCGAAAACTGGGAGTCTATTTACATCACCCCTTTACCACACCGGGCCGAACTGGCGAAGGCGTTGTTGAGCGAACACGATATTCCGGCGGTGGTAATTAACAAACAAAGCAGTAGTTATCCAACGATCGGGTGGGGAAAAAGTGAAGTTCACGTATTGGCAAAAGACGCTATTTTGGCCAAAGTAATTCTGGATAATGAAGCAACGTTTAGCTAGCATGTCAAACCTACAGCAGCGGGTTATCGCGGCTATTGTAGGGGTTCCTTTTATTATTTTCATGATTTGGTATGCCGACTGGACGTTCGCGCTGCTATTTTGTGTCATCAGTGCACTCACCCAACGGGAGTTTTATCGCTTGCTGGGCCTCGACGGTTTCGAACCGCTTACCGCTTACGGAACGCTTGTCGGGTGCATGGTCTGCATACTGGCCTACTTCATCGAAACCGACCAAATCGGTACTGGCAACTATTTTCTCATCTGCCCGGCTTCGTCGATGATCTTTCTGATCAAGCTTTACAAGAAGCGCGACATGAAACCGTTTACCAATATCGGTTTTACGTTTTTGGGCATCATCTACGTGGCGATGCCATTTGCCCTGTTGATTATACTAGCGTTGCGCGGAGGCACTTTTCATCCCATGATCATTACGGGTTGCCTGCTGTTGCTGTGGGCCAGTGACATCGGCGCTTATTTTGCCGGTACCTATTTTGGCAAACGCAAATTGTTTGAACGGGTTTCTCCCAAGAAATCGTGGGAAGGAGCGCTTGGGGGCGCGGCAGCCGCAGGCATCATCGCTCTTGGACTGGCCTTGTATGCCGATGAGTTACGTCCCTGGCAATGGTATTGCGTCGGGGGCATCATCGTCGTGACGGGTACCTATGGCGATCTGGTCGAATCGTTATTCAAGCGGAGCATTGCCATTAAAGATTCTGGATCTAGCATTCCGGGCCACGGTGGATTTCTCGACCGCTTCGACGGGCTTTTATTGGCAGCCCCGTTTATTATTACCTTTCTGAAATTATTTGCCTAGTTAATCTGGTGTATAGGGCTGAATAAGGTTCAACAGATATTTTCGTTCAACTTTATCGATAGCAGGTTTCACATTACTTTCTCAGGCCGCTCTGTACAGAGCGGCTTTTTTATTATCTCTCTTGACAGTATGTAAATGTTCGCCAAGGCAGAAAAACGGAATCAAGAAAAGGAAGGCGCTTATTTCGTAAACGTTGTTGATCAATCCAATCAGAAAGGCCATCAATCTATACAGAATGCTCTTCAACGCGCTATAGATAGTCTGTTTTTGTTTATAAAATGACATTTTTATAAACTTTCTATACCTTTACTTTGTATAATATAGAACATGTATCTAAAAAGAGGAAGGAGCTAAACGCCTGGTTCGCTTTGAGACCGGGCGTTTTTATCAGTTACGCATAGCAATCTCCCTTATTGATCTCCAGTAGTTAACTGAAACCTAAAGTAATCTATTATTTACCCGTTTATCTTTTGCTCGCTGGCATTAAAAACGATAATTCTGCATTACGAGCATAGGAAACCGTTTTTTTCTGTTCTTCGGAAAGTAAAATCCCCGTCTGCAACGCGAACGGGGATTCAGCATTCTCAAATTACTAACAGGTAATAAATAGGTATGACGTGTACAATGTGAAAGACGCGTTGTTAAAGAAATACCTTACTTACGTTTTTGTTACCGGATAATAAATATAATATTATAATTCATTTTAGTAACTATATTTGAATAAAAATGCATTTACAAACCTAAACCTGAACTAATTTAACCAAGCTTTCAACATTTGAGAAAACATAATGGAAAAAATTACACGTAACCGAGCTCAGACTATCCAGCGAATTGTCGATGCATTAGAGCAGATCATAGCCGAGGGAGGTATTGAAGCAGTGGGTATCAATCACATTGCTGAGAGAGCTGGTGTGAGTAAAGTACTGATCTACCGTTATTTTGGTGGCATTGAGGGCTTATTGGAGTACTTTGTGCGAATGGGGCGACTATTTCCTCACTATACACCCGCTTGGCTAGAGCAGATCAGGCCCGCCCAGCCCAGTGAACTAGCCAATATCTGGTCGAGCCAGTCCTTGCAACTTTTCCGTCAACTTCGCACATCTCGCTCGGCTCGTGAATTACTTAAAGCTTCGGTAAAAGAGAACGACTCATTAGCTGAAACCATCAGCAAAGCGCAGGATGACGAAATGACCCGGTTGGTTGACCAGTTGGTTTTCATTGAAGGTTGTGATCATCACGCGATTTCGGCTGTTGTTTTAGGCGCTTTGTCCTATTTAACCATACAGGCCCAAAATGATCGGCCCGTTATTGGGATCGACTTACGTAGTGAAGACGGTTGGCAACGCATTGAGAAAGCCGTTACCATCATTTGCAAAGCAATTGGCAAAATGGCTACCAGTTCTTCTAACACCCATGTGGCTACCAGAGCTGTCGATTTGAAAGTAAGCAGCTGGTAATAAAATAAACTTTCTGAACGATAAACGCCCGGATTTAGCCAAATCCGGGCGTTTATCGTTCAGAAAGCCAGTTAATCTTCGTGCGCTAAAACCACCTCAACATAGTAGTTCATGTCCGACGTAAAAATGGTTTGGGTGGCGTTGACGTTGAACCAGACAACGGTGTAGTCGTCACCGGAAAAAGCGGGCTGCCCATTTGCATCTTTCAGTGTATCAACGCTAAACTGCACGCCCGATCCTTTCGGCGGCACATAATCCATTTCTTTAGCGATCGACTGTACTTTGTTGGGGGTGAACGTGAAAAGAATATTCATAGTTGGATAAAGCGTCTGCTACAAGACCTTGTCAAGTTACAGAATCTCACAATAGAGCGCCGGGCGATATTAGCAATCGGTACACTAATTTTGAACGACCCTGTTTTCCCTAACCCGTAGGATAAAGCCACAGGCTGTAGCGGTTCTAAATGATGGCTATTTCTGGTCGATTTATAGGTTCTCAGCTACTGTCTTTACACCTTTTACGCATTCAGTCGCTTCCTGCTGCATTTTCTCATAAGACCCCTCCAAGGTTTCGGTATAATCTACTCTATTTTGTCTTTGGCTGATCTTTCGGAGCTGACCCGGTGATTGATACCCTTTAGCGATTCGTCTGAGTGTGCTTAACATATCGTTGAATTGTTCTGCTTGTTTTTTTGTCATGTCGATTTGTGTTCAATTGGTCATTAGCATGCTTTTGACTTACTTAACTGCGTTTGGATACATTTTTTCTATAAATAGGCACTTGTGCGATTCCGCTTATATCAAAGTCAGCCCGACTTCACTACCAGAAACGGGTAAATTTGTCTGGCTGACATCTTCTGAAAACAAAAAGGCAGCAAAATCTCGCTGGTGAGTAATAGGCCGATTCATGCTTTTGCCGACGACGGAAACTTTAACTTTTCTTAAATTATTTGGCTAAATACCGGCAATTGCCAAATCATTCGTTATTTTGTGTAGTTTACGTTAATAAGACACTGGCTGCTGGCAATTCACCATACGGTCTATTAGACTGTCCTTCAACGGCCTGTCATAGTTCAGTGTTTATTTAAAGCATGAGGCAATCGCTAAAACATATACTTCTTGGGTTAAGCCTACTGGTTCTTTCGGGCCTGTTTACGGATACGTTTGCGCAGGGGCAAGACCGGCAGGTGACATTTACGGGCTTCCTGACTGGCGGGAGGAACAACGATCCGCTACCGGGTGCTTACATCTACATTCCCAAAGCAGGTAAAGGAGTTCTGTCGGCTCCAAATGGGTATTTTGCGTTACCCGTGTTTCCGGGCGATAGCGTGATTTTCAGTTACGTTGGTTTCCGGACGCAATACCATATTATTCCCTCGCGACTTGCGGATTTGACGTATTCGGCGGTGGTGGCCCTTCAGGAAGATGTAAAGACGCTGGCGGAGGTAAAAGTATACCCTTACGCTACGGAGGAGTTGTTTAAAGATGCATTTGTGAACCTTAAGCTTCCCGACGAAAAAGAGCGGGAAAACCTGGCAAAAAACACAAGTCCGGAAGCCATCATGCGGCAGGCAGCCACCATGCCTATGGGCGCGCTGGCCAACCACCAGAACTTTGTCAACCAACAGTTCTTTGGGCGGGAATCCGTTATTGGCCGCAGTCAAACACCGACCTTCTCATTCACGAACCCATTCGCCTGGGCTAACTTTATTCGATCCGTCAAACGAGGGGATCTTAAAAACAAGGAGTGGCGCAGCGAACTCAATAAAGCCCCCCGGGAAAACGTCTCCCGAAAAGATTTGTTGCAATCGAATTAATCGGTGTAGTCAGGCACCCATATGTTGATCTGTAGGACGATCCGATTCTGCCTATGTAGATCCCTATTTACCCCACGTTTTTAATTGCAGGTCCGCTCCGTCAAATACCGCGTAGGTTTTTGCGTTTACCCATTCACCCAGATTTAGGTAGCGACTAGTTGGCGATACGGCCAGATCGAGGGGTAAATGCCGATGCCCAAAAACGTAGAAATCGTGATGTTCACGGGCTTCCACTTCGCGGGAATAAAGCATGAGCCACTCCCGGTCCTCGCCCAGAAAATGCTCCTCTCCTTTCGACTGATTGCTGATACGGCTCCGACGCGACCACGCCTGGGCTATGCCAATACCCATGTCAGGATGCAGATACCGAAAGAGCCGTCGGGCCAATCCGCTTTCAAAAACGCGCTTTAACTTTTTGTACGTATAATCGCCGGGGCCGAGTCCATCGCCATGACCGACGTAAAACCGTTTGTCGCCAATAACATAAGACTGGGGATTCCGGTAAACGGGGATGCCCATCTCCTGCGTAAAATAGGAGTCCATCCACATATCGTGATTTCCCGTAAACAACACGATACGTATTCCGGCGTCCGTCAGTTCAGCCAGTTTCCCCTGCAATCGAATAAACCCTTTGGGAATACTGCGCTTGTATTCAAACCAAAAATCAAACACATCGCCGACCAGGAAAATCATTTCTGCGTCTGAACGGATTTCATTGAGCCAGGCGACAATAGCTCGTTCGCGGGTAAGACTCTGTTCGGAGGAGGGTGTTCCGAGGTGAAAATCGGAGGCAAAATATACCTTTTGGCCAGCGGGCAGCTGAATAATTTCTGGATTCGACATGAATACGGTAATTCGGCACAAAGCTACGCAATGAATGTCGTTCACCCATGCTTCCCCGCTGTTCACTCATTCTTACCCAATCGCTGCGTCACGAATCACATCGTTGTCCATGGCACAACGCCCACCTAACTAACTTATAAAATAGCTTTCAGTATCAGGCTATTGGCCAGGCTACGAAGGCTACGACGAAGGCTTTTTTGCTGATCTCACCAAAGTTGCGGACCGACGAAAACATCTAACTGCGTTCGATGGTATTTAAGAAAACACTACTTTTAAGCTTTCTTAGAATAACTTATGAAACTCAAATCACTGATTCTAGCTTTTCCTGTACTTTGTTTCGCCTGCGGCAACTCCGATTCTGACAACGCCAATAACGCGGCAGGTACCGGCAGTCCTTATTTAGCTAAACAAGTGGTAGGTGTTACGACCCTTAGTGTTGATGCCAACTACCAAAAGCCCTGCAACATTCTGGACGAAGAATACATGCGGGGTGCTTTTAACATTGGAGAAAGCAGCGAAATAGAAGTACTTGACCATCAAAATGGTTGTGAATTTGAATGGAGCGGCAATAAAATAGCCCTTTCCTTTGGCGGAACCAAGCCGTTTGAATCCATGTATGTCGCTGAATACACGTTTGATAAGCTGTATCAGGGCAAAAAAGGTCATGAAAGCGAAGAGGAGAAACCCGCACTGACCGGGCCACATCCTGAAGGTACCGGCTCTGAGATGCCCGCCGACGAACAGGATGCAACCGCAAAAAGCGACTCGTCGAAAGAAGTTCAGGGTGATAGCACGTTAGGTGCACTCCCTTTAACGAAACCTGCCGTTAGTAAAGGTCGTTTCGTAGCCGTACAAGGCGTGGGCGACAAAGCAGTTTGGGACCCGAAAGAAGGCGCTTTACACGTATTGTATAACAACCATATCATCAACGTCACCGTTGAAACCAAAGAGAAGCAAGAGGTTCGGAAAGAACACGCGCAAAATCTGGCCGAAGTTCTGATCGAAAAAATTGTCGGCAACGAGTACCAACGCCGACTCTAAGAATCGTCTGATCCAAAAACAAATCAAGGGACATGGTCAAAAGCCGTGTCCCTTGATTTGTTTTTGGCGTTTCGCTATTCGACAGCGCTTAGCGAACCAGGCCGTCCCGGCGAGCGCGGTCACGAACCCGTTGAGCCCGCGCTTTGCTATCGGGGTGCGATGACAGTATCTGCGTAACGCTTCCTCCACCTCCCCCATTTTGCTTAGCCAGCTTCTCGAACGACGTCGCCAGCGCTATTACATTGTACCCGTTTCGTTTCAGGAAGTCGTAGCTATAATCATCGGCTTCGCTTTCCTGACGACGACTAAATGAGGCTCCCAGCAGGTTATCGGCAAGCCCCCCGACCTGGGAGCGGGATAACTTCCCAACAATACCGGATTGGGATGCCGCTACGTTACGGATGGCAGAGCGACGAAGCGCACTTTTCATCGCATCCCGTGAGTCGTGATTGATAACGTGACCAATTTCGTGGCCCATGATAGCCAGTAATTCGTTATCCGTCATAATATCCATCAACCCTTTGAAAACGCGAACACTACCGTCGGCGGTGGCAAACGCGTTGACGTCTTTTACTTTATACACTTTGTAGTTGATGGGCAATCCGCTGACGGTACGATGCCGACTGACAATTCGGTTCAGGCGCTGAGTATACGGATCATTCGGACCAGCGACCGGATTTTGAGCATCCATTTGCTGAACGGCCTGTCGGGAGTATTGGACAACCTGATCGTTGCTTAAGGTTGCCGAGTTTATGGCGTCGAGTCCCGCTTGCATAAGACTAGGGTTGAGTTGCGCGAACGTTAGAGTAGGCAACCCGAACGCGATCAAGAATAGGCTTGCAATACGCTTCATATACGGAGTCAATTTAGGTAGTTACCGGGTATACCGCACCAGGTAAATTTTCTCTATTGACTTAAAAAAGGGGGTAAAGGTTTAACAGATGATCAGGAACGCATGTTGGTTCATGGCCGGCAATGCTGTTACTTTATTCTTCCAGGGCGAGTTCCTGCCTTACAACCTCGTAATTGGTCCAGTCTACATGCTTGGCGGCTTCCTTCGGCACAACAATCCAGCGGTATTCCCCGTCGATGGTTTGTCCGGGCTTTTGCTGAAAGCTGATAATCCCTTTATCGTTCATCGCATAATACGTAAACGAGATCGACTGATTACCGAGCGTAACGGGTAAGGGAAAAATGTGGTCGCTGGCCGAATGACGATAGAAAGCAACGACCAGACCATTTTCAACCACCGCGTTTGTCACCGCACTATCAACGAAGCCAGCGATGTGCATTTGTGGCGCTTTAGGACTCACCGACCAGGTATTGGCATTGATCGCGATCCAGTCGGAAACCGAAACGGTCTGGTTGACACCAACGGCCTGACTGGGTCGTACGACGTCGGTTGGTGTCTGACAGGCGGTTACGCCCAATAGACCGATTAGCACTACCCCGGCAAGAAAAGAATACGCTCGTGCAGGCATCATACGCTTTTTTCTGACCAACGATTAAGCCACAAAAAATCGTACAGATTTAAACAAATTTTTAACTCTAGTTCGCTACAAAGCGAAAAAGCGTACTATGACTGTCAATCATAATACGCTTTCTTTATTTTCTCAACAAATCGATCAATGCACCGCCATTGGAATCTGCTCAAACGTAACGGCGGGCTTATCGCCGTTTTTAAAGGCTTTGCGGGGCCGAATATTCAGCGTCTGGAACAACTGCTGATCCAAATCTTCGCCGGGGTTAGGCGTTGTCAGAAGCTTATCGCCGGCAAAAATGGAATTAGCGCCCGCCAGGAAACACAAGGCTTGCTCTTCGGTATTCATCCGAACACGACCAGCTGAAAGACGTACCATGGCTTTCGGCATAATGATCCGGGCCGTTGCGATCATCCGAATCATTTCCCAAACCGACACACGAGGCTGCTCTTCCAGCGGAGTTCCTTCTACGGGAACGAGCGCATTAACCGGTACCGATTCAGGGTGTTGGGGCAGCGTCGCCAGTGTATGCAGCATGCCGATACGATCCTGATCAGATTCGCCCATGCCGATAATACCACCCGAGCAAACCGAAATACCCGCTTTACGCGCATGACCCAGCGTGTCCAGCCGGTCGTCGTAGGTACGGGTACTGATGATATCTCCGTAATACTCTTCGCTTGTATCCAGGTTGTGATTGTAGGCGTACAGACCCGCGTCTTTTAATTTTTGCGCCTGACTTTCTGTCAGCATACCAAGTGTGCAGCATACTTCCAGTCCCATTTCGTTGACGCCCTGTACCATTTCAAGCACCTTATCGAAATCCCGGTTATCACGCACTTCACGCCAGGCGGCTCCCATGCAGAAGCGCGTACTACCTGTTTCTTTGGCCCGGTGTGCGGCTGTTAGCACCTCATCAACCTCCATCAGCTTATGTACTTTCACGGCGGTATGATAGCGAGCCGCCTGCGGACAATAGGCACAATCTTCGGGGCAACCGCCCGTTTTCACCGACAGCAGCGTACAGACCTGTACTTCCTGCGGATCGTGGTGTTGACGGTGGACGGTAGCGGCCCGGTACATCAGGTCCAGAACGGGGGAATTGTATATTTCGGCAATTTCGGCACGGGTCCAATCGGTGCGCAGCATAACGTTCGGTTTTAATGTTGGCGAGGAACCATCGTACGGCATGATTTTCCGTGCTATGATGGATTCTATTTGTCAAAAATCGTAAACCGGCGCTGGTAAATCAATACTAAGCCCGTTTATTTCAATCCGAACAGGATACGAGTAAGCTTGAAGGGCCGGATCAACAGCAGGTAAATGGCGACACAAATCACTAATGATGAAAGGCTTACTGCCATAAATCCATCGTAAACACCCAATTGAGTTCTTGTCAGAACAAAGTACCCAATGATCACAATGACGGTCTGGTGCAGGATGTAAAACGGGTAAACGGCTTCGTTCAACTGCGAAAGAATAGGTTTGTTCACGTTTAAATAGCGATAGCCGTAAGCTACGGTTGCCAGCACCGAAAACCAGGTTAGGCTAAGGCCGTTAAAGCTGTATAACGTAGTCAGCAGTTGAGAAGCGTTAATACTGTCGGGACCTATAAATACCCGGGCGCTGTAAAGAAGAAGAGTACAGACGACTGTTCCTACCAGAAAATAACGTCGTTGGTCAGTCAGGATTTGCCAGAAGTCGCGTCGGCTAATCAACACATACCCCAGCCAGAACAGGATTAGGTTTTGCATAAAGTACGCCCAGTCATTGATTAACGCATGAGTCTCATTGGGGAAGAGCCCACCCAGAGCAAGATCGTTCACAATGAGCAAACCAACCAGCCACATCGCTCCGCCCGGTCGCGCCACTAACCGTCCGATCCGGTCCGTGAAGCGTTGTCCAGATTCTCCTTTCAGCCACCGGAATACGGGAATGCTCAGAATCGAATACAAAAACAGGTAGCACACAAACCACAGGTGATGCCAGCTAAAAGCTCCACCCGTCCCGCCATCGTGGTACGGCTGAAACCCAAAAACTTCAGGATAAAACTCGCTATAGCTACCCGTGAATCGCCCTCGAAAAATCCATTCCGTATAAATTTGAGGGGGCACGATCACGAACATCCCAAACACGAGCGGTATAAACAACCGCCGGACACGCTCCCCCGCATAAGTACCAAACGTGCGCTTTTTCAACGCGAAAAATGTCCCTGCGCCCGAAATAAAGAACAGGAGTGGCATTCGCCAGCGGTGTAGCCAGCGCATCACTTCTTCCATCGGCGGACTTGTTTCATTGCTTTGTACGTGCCAGCCCCACGAGACGTAGATCATTCCCGTATGGTAAAACAACAGCGTCACAATGGCAATGACGCGCAGCCAGTCGAGGTCGTAACGACGCAGTGTTGGCGGTACAATAGTGGAAGCCTGTTCCGTAGAGGAGAGCTTATTCTGTAGTGGCGAAGCAGAGGGCATTGTAAGGACAGTTTGGTTCGATGGGCCAAAATTGGCCTCAGGAAGCTCTAAATGCCCTATCTCCCGATGCTTACGAAGTTCTTGCCGACCGGGACGAAGTTCTGTCGTCTCGGTTCTTCGTCAATGTCAGCAGATCGCTTAGTTGGGTTTGTTACGATCCGGTTGTGCTGGTACGCAGCAAAGCGCGGTACTGAGCGGGGGTCTGATTGGTCAGCCGCTTGAAGGCCGTATGGAACGCCGACGGGGAATTATAGCCAACCCGTTCCGCGATCTCGTCAATCTTCAGATTTGCCGTTGCCGGGTCATTCAGCAACCGTTGGGCTTCGGCAATCCGATGCGTAGCCAGCCAGTCGAAAAAGGTCTGCCCAAGGCGGTCATTCAGCAGTTGCGACAAGTGGTGTGGGCTCGTGTTCAACCGGTCGGCGAGTTTAGGGAGCGACAAATCACTTTCCAGATACGGTTGTTCCATTTCGAGCAAACGGCTGATTCGAGCCAGAACAGCCTCTTCTACTTCTTCCGATAAGGCCGACTTTTCGTATTTTTTCTTTGGCTCAACGACAGGTTCGGACGCTACAGGCAATGGGTCGGAAACAGACGCAGGTTTGCTGTGCAAAAAATCTGATCCCTGCATGACCAGATAACTGGTCGTGTAAATCGTGATCGCGATGTACGTAGCCAGAAGGTAGTCACCAACATCATGGTAAAACTGGGGCTTGATGAGGATGATCAGCAGGGGCACCAGTGCAAACAGCCAACTGAGCGTACGCAAGGATGTCAGACCGGTAGACCGATGCCAATTAGCCTGCTGCTGGCTTGCATTCCGGATGGTTAACAAGGCTACTACCGCATAGACAAGGCAACTCAGCAAAGTCATCTCGTTGATATACGGTCGAAGCCCGGTAAAATCTTCGTTCAGGTAGGGCTTGGCGTGAATATACGGCAGTTCCGGATGCTGCGAATCGACGTACGAATTGTATTTAAACTCAGTAGGTTGATAAATCCACGTCACCGAATTGGCGAGCCAAATGGCAAACGGAATCAGGTGCCAGAGCCAGTGCTTGGGTAATCGGTACCACAATCGACTGAATACAAAAAAGTAAAATAACGGACCAAGCACGAAGTTGAACGGCTCTGCCAGATCGCCGGTCCACAATACCCGAAAGGTATAATTGGTGTAGTTCAGAAATATCTCACCGCAGATCGCGGATATGGCCAGGGTAAACAAACCCAGACAGCGATTTGCCAGGCTCTTACGCCGTTCCCCCGTCAAAAAGAACGCACCCAGAAAAACGCCCTGCGCGACACCCAGCAAAATAATGAGCGCAAACAGATCGAGGTGTATAGGAAGAGTCTGCATGGGAACGGCATTACTTGATGCAAGGTAAAAAAAGTGGGGCAAAAAAAGGCCCACACAGTCGTAAGACTACATGGGCCAACCGGGTTGCAAACCTAACTTACTTATCGGATTGTCATCTCGAAAGGCATCCGCATCTGAACACCTTCCATTGTCTTTAGTTTTTTCAGGTACTTCACGTAAGGAGCCAGTTCGCCGAGTTGAGCCTGGATCTTGGTTTCTTCATCACCACCAAACGAACTCATCAACTGCTCGAAGAATGGTTTCTTGCGGGGTTGGTATTTAAGCCGGTAGTCTCCCTCTTTCAGCTTAGCCGATTGAGCCGCCAGCTTAATGGCGTCATCCAAACCACCCAACTGATCAACCAGTCCGATGGCTTTCCCTTGTGTGCCCGTCCAGACGCGCCCACCCGCAATAGCCCGGAGACTGTCAACGGGCAGTTTACGTCCGGCAGCCGCTTTGCTCGTAAAGTCGTTGTAAATACGCTCTGTCGCCCGTTGTAGCGTCTGCTTCTGGAACGGAGTCATTTCGTGCGTCACAGCCGGAAAATCGGCGTTTTCGTTTGATTTAACCCGGTCGTAGGTAACGCCCAGCTTGTCTTTAAAGAACGTTTCGGTGTTGAACAGCAGCGAGAATACGCCAATCGAGCCCGTGATGGTGTTAGGCTGCGCCACAATCTTGTCGCATCCCATGAGCATGTAATAGCCTCCCGAGGCCGCGTAGTCTGACATAGAGCCGATTACGGGTTTTGCTTTGCGGGCCAACTGCACTTCACGGTACATAACATCCGACGCCAGTGCACTGCCACCTCCCGAGTTCACGCGTAGCACGATTGCCTTTACTTTATCGTCCATGCGCGCTTTCCGGATCTCTTCTACGATGGTTTCGGAACCGATGCTGTTTTCTTCGCCTTTACCCGTGTGAATATCGCCAGAGGCCACGATAACAGCGATGCGGTTGCTGCCTGACCCCTCGGATTTTGAATCTGTCGATTCGGAGCTTTGGTACTTGCCCAGCGACACGTAATTGATTTTCTTTTTCTCTTCGACGCCCAGTTGCTTCCGGATTACGCTTTCCAGTTCGTCCTGATACCCAACATTCGTTACAAGTTTTGTGCGGAGTGCATCGGCTGGTTTCTGGATGGTAAGCTTATCGGCATAGCGTTTCAGCGAGTCTACTCGTAGCCCCCGGCTTTGTGCCACCCGAACGAGCATATGGTCGTTGATCGAATTAATGAAGGAAGTCACCTGACGCTTGTTGGGCTCACTCATGTCCTCACGGATGAAGGGCTCAACGGCGCTTTTAAACTCGCCGACCCGGAAAATTTCGGGTTTGATACCCAGCTTGTCGAGCGTTCCTTTGTAAAAAGACAGTTCAGCGTCCAGACCGTTCCATTCCAGATCACCAGCGGGATTCAGGTAAATTTTATCGGCAATCGAAGCGATGTAATAGCCTTTTTCGTTCATCGTTTCGGCATAGGCGTACACGAATTTTTTCGATTGCTTAAAGTCGATCAGTGCATTGCGAACCTCTTCGACAGAAGCCCAGCCAGCGCTCGGACTTTCGGTGTGAAGATAGATTCCTTTAATGTTATCGTCTTCTTTCGCTTCTTTAAGCGCCTTTTTTAGTTCAATCAGACCTATGGCATCACCAGACGTGCTGATTGGTCCAAACCCGTTGAACGGATTTTCGGAACTGCGCTCTTCAATGGGTTTATCTAAATCGATCTTCAACACCGAATTTTCCTTCACCTCGGCTTTCTGATCTGATGAGGACGACAAAGCCGCGCTCAATCCGATCAGCAGCAAAAAGCCGATGAAGGAAAACAAGAGTAAGCCAACAATTGTGGCTAAAACATATTTAAGAAACTGTCGCATGAATCAATGTTTATAAGCTAGGTTAATATGCATAGTAAACAAATTTACACGGCATAGTTGCCGTTTTTTTAGAAAAATGTTGAATGCGCAAATGGACGGATAAGTGGTTTCCTGAATCAACGGGGCACGCCGTCCGCTTTTTTGGAAAAGAAAATGGGTAGCTGAAAAAGCCAGCCATTGCCGCTTTTCCAACTACCCATCTGTTTGTGTACTTCTTTGTCTGACTAAGCGGGCATATTCGCGTAATCTTCCATAGACGTACGGATTACGTCAAGGGCTTCCTCGCGACCGTATACGCTGGCCAATTCCATAACAGCCGGCTCATCGGGCAACGTTTTGTACGTTAAGAAATAGTGTTGCAGGCGCTTCACTACGGCGATTGGCAATTCACTCAGATCATTGTACTGACCGTACATGGAGTCGCCTTTCAGAACGGCAATAATTTTGTCATCCGCTTCGCCTTTATCGATCAGCCGGAAACCACCGATGGGAATAGCTTGCAGCAAGATGTCACCGTGGGTGATCTCGCGCTCCGTCAGTACGCAGATGTCCAGTGGGTCACCGTCACCTAACTCGATGGTACGCCCTGACCGTTCAGAAGCTAACTGAGCAATTCCGTCACCGCAGTACGTGCGGGGAACAAATCCGTAAAGTGCTGGAATAATATTCGAGTATTGTTGGGGCCGATCAATTTTTAAATAACCCGTCTCTTTGTCGATTTCATACTTAACCGTATCAGTCGGGACAATTTCAATAAATGCGGTTATAATTTCAGGAGCTTTATCACCTGGCGAGATACCATGCCAGGGGTGAGCTTTAGAAGGAGTTTTTGCCATAGGATCGAGTTGTGTCGGCTCAAGAAATGCTTGCATACTATTTTAAATAAAAAACTGGAATAATCAATGTTTGTTAACGCCCCGAAATAAACATTCCGTCCAATTTCGTCAGTCAAATACATCTGGGCCTGACAAAAGAATCGGACGGAATAATCAGCATCAGCCAAAAATACAAAAGGAATGTTATACCCTAAATTTTTCCTTTTAAACGGATACACTATACGTATTTACTCTTCCAAAGTTACTATTATTCGATAATAATCAACCAATAGTAAACAACAAAACTATTTTTAAACCGATACTCGATCCGTAAACCCGATCCGCTCGGCTACCTGGTGCTCGCCCGTACGGTTCAGCGATTGCCGCACAAGCATTTCGCCGAGAAAACCGGCCAGGAATAACTGGACACCGAGAATGATAGCGACCAACCCGAAGTAAAACAGGGGATTATCGGTCGCGTTTCGAAATTTAGCGCCCTGCGCAATGTTGATCAGCTTTTCGACGATCAGCCACACGGCCAGCACCGTTCCCACAAAAAATGAGAGGGTGCCGAATGTACCGAAGAAGTGCATGGGTCGTTTGCTGAACCGATGAACGAACGCAATGACCAGCACATCCAGAAAGCCATTGACGAAACGCTCGAGGCCAAACTTGGTCGAACCGTATTTCCGGGCGCGGTGCTGCACAACCTTCTCCCCGATCCGGCTGAACCCGTTCCAGTTAGCGACAATCGGCAAGTTGCGGTGCATATCGCCGTACAACGTTGGCGCAATTGATTTGACTACTTTCTGTTTGTACGCCTTCAGGCCGCAATTGAAATCATGCAGTTGTACGCCCGAAATCCAGCGCGAAACGGAATTAAATAGCTTTGTCGGTAACGTTTTGGTGATCGGATCGTAGCGTTTCTGTTTCCAGCCCGAAACCAGATCGTATTTATCCGCCACGATCATTCGGTACAGTTCCGGGATCTCGTCGGGACTGTCCTGCAAGTCGGCGTCCATTGTAATCACAACTTGCCCGCGTGCGGCCTGAAAGCCGGTTTGCAAAGCCGCCGTCTTGCCGTAGTTCCGGTTAAAGCGAATTCCCCGAACGTTCGGATTGACACCCGCCAGCCGTTCAACGACCGTCCAGGAGTCGTCCGTGCTGCCGTCGTCAACGAACAGGATTTCGTAGGTATACTGTTGTTCCGTTACGACCCGCACAATCCAGTCGTGCAATTCGGGCAACGACTCATCTTCGTTGAAAAGCGGAATCAGAACGGTTAATTGAAGCAATTCAGTCATTTAATTCGAACCGTTTGTTCTTTCTTCGTGAACATAATTTTGCCGCAAAATGCTCAAACTGCCACGAAGTTCACAAAGGTATTCAGAATATCAGGTAAAAATCACGCAACAGTGCCCGGAATGCGCTTGTATAAGTCCGTCCATCCACCTCATAAATGTCCAGCGTTTCTTCCACACACGTACCCGTTTTGAACGAATACCCGGTTACGAACCGGAACGCTGGCTTACGCGTGTGATGGCTCAGAATTAACCGTCTGACAGGCTGTAATCCTGCTTTCTGCGCTAAATCGGCCAATCGCCCACTTTCGTAAGGCGGCAGTAAAACCCACAACTGCCCTTCTGGGCGTATCAACTGCCGAACCGCTTGGACCAATTCTTCAAACGGTAAGTCGTCGGTATGCAGCGCCCGGTTTACGGCGGCATCGGGTGAGCGCAGATGGTTAGTATAAAAAGGAGGATTGGTTAAGATGCGGTCGTATTGCCCATCGCCAACGCTAAAATCCTGGATGCGTTCCCGAAATAGACTGATTCGTTGGGCAAAGGGACTGGCAGCCACGTTCTCCTGCGCCTGTCCGAAAGCGGCCTCGTCCATTTCTACCGCATCGACCAGAGCCGTAGCATTTCGTTGCGCAGCCATGAGCGCCAGCAAGCCCGTCCCGGTACCAATGTCGAGAATACGATTCACCGGTTCGGAACCCGCCGGTTCGGAACCCGTTACGTCGGCATACGCACCCAGCACGCACGCATCAGTGCAGACTTTCATGGCCGTACGATCCTGCTGAATAGTGAACTGCTTGAACGAAAACACGATCTGAACCGGGATTTTTTTGATTGATACGATTTACGGGAGCTTCCGCTTTGGCAGCAATTCTCAGTGGCGTTTCGTCTGGTTGTAGACCGTCTGGTTTACGTTATTTCCGGCCAAAATCGGCGGGGTTTTCGCCCCATACGGTTGTTTCCCACTTCAGAATTGGGTTGGCGTACCGATGCGTTTTAAGCCAAGTTTCGGCCCGGTCAAGCAAATCGAACAGTTCTTCGTTCCGAGACGTTTCTTCAAGCTTGGTATTGGCTTTCTTGTTTTTTACCCAACTAATAGCCGTTCGGGAGTCCGAATAAATTGGGATATTACTGCCTTTCTGATGCAGCAGCGCGAGCGCGTGAACGATTGCTAAAAACTCACCGATGTTGTTGGTTCCATCGGCATACGGTCCTTTCAGAAACAGCTTTTGCTTGGTAGCCAGGTAGATTCCCTGGTACTCCATATCGCCGGTCGCCGTGTTCCAGGCGGCATCGACAACCAGACTGTCCTCAATGGGCGAGCCAACCAAACCCGGTATCTTCGCACTGGTAGTTTCCGGCTTTTTTCCCTGACCGATGTGCTGGTGGGGTTTATCCTTATAGGCTTTCAGCGCAGCGGGTTTGCTGTCAAACGATTTGTAGAGCGCACCGTCGAAACCCGCCGTTTGTTTCTGACAGGCGTCCCACGAATCGTAAACACCCGTTTCGCGCCCACGCCAGACCACATAAAATTTTGGCTTTTTCTGAGCCATAACGACTAATCTTTTCCGCAAAAGTAGCGACAATCCGGTTTATTGCCTTCGCCGGTCGTCGGGAATCCGCTGGGCTAGTTGGCTAAAGTGGCTTTAGACAAGGGTTTAGCTTTTACGTAAAAAAGGTTTAATCCCGCAGGACCAAACCTTTTTTACATGGATTATCTATTCACCTCTTCTACTCGTCGTTATCAGGCCAGAACAGATACAAAGCCAGACCGACGACGGCACTTATACCGATTACCCGCGCTACGTGAAACGAAACGGGCGTAGGCATATCGACAATACCATGCTCATCGGTGACGGCGGGTTGTTTGACGTAACGCCCTTTCGACGGAATGGACATCTCGTCAAAGTTGTGCGCGAGTTTGTTCAGCCCTAATTCGAGATCAAGACCCCGCACGGATACGCCATGTCCCGTTCCGGCAGCTGATGGATTGAGGTTGTTTAATTTTTTTACTGAATTCTGAGCAGCTTCCCAGTCGTAGGTGAAATAAGCGGGTGGGCCGTGAAACTCTTCCCGCTGGGTAGCTACGGCAATGCCTGAGTTCTGATTGGTTGTGACAAAAGCATCACCAGCGATGAGCGTACGGTCCTTGTCCCGGAAAAAAGAAACGTGCCCCGGTGCATGACCCGGTGTATGGATTGCCCGCCAGTCCGGCAATTCAGGAATGATGCCATTTTCGGGAAAGGGCTTAATCTTATCCCCGAAATCCATTGGCCCGATTGGGAACACCCACGACATATAGGACATTGCTCCCCCGCCGATAGCCGGATCGGGTGGTGGATAGCTCGATTTACCTTGCAGGTAAGGCAGTTCCAGCATGTGCGCGTAGACCGGCACGTCCCACTCTTTCAGCAACGATTTTAGCGATCCCGTATGATCTGAATGGCCGTGGGTCAGTATAATCGCATTGGGTTTTGTTCCAGCGCCGAAGAGTTGTTCCGCTTTCTTTTTGATCTGGCCCGTGTAACCGGGAAGTCCCGCATCGACCAGCACCCAGGGATTGCCTTCTCCTGGCTCACCAATAAAAAAGACGTTGACGAATAATGTCTTGAGCCCTGCGACGTCGTGCGTAACGTCATAAGGTGACTTTGTACCAGCATCAACTGGCGCATCGAATTCAGTTTGGCTTTCCATATACGTTGCGTTTGTTCCGGTAAAATAACCTACTCCTTTTGTAGATTGTTTACGGGAACAAACGCAATGGACTTACTAGCTACGCTCTTCCCAAACCTGAACCAGATTAACAATCACCTCAACGGCTTTGTGCATATCCTGCACCGACACCCACTCCAGCCGGGAGTGGAATGCGTGTTCACCAGCGAATATATTGGGGCAGGGCAAGCCCATGAAGGACAACCGCGAGCCGTCGGTCCCCCCCCGGATACTCCGCCGTTCAGCCGATAAGCCGGCCCGACGGATGGCTTCGAGCGCGTTCTCAACCACATCGGGATGCTGATCCAGTACTTTTTTCATGTTGCGGTACTGTTCTTTTACGAGCAGTTGCGCCGACGAGCCTGGATAGCTTTTCAGCACATCGTTTAGTTTGTTTTGCAGGTACGTTTCTTTCTCCTGCAAGCCCACTTCGGTAAAATCGCGAATGATGAATTCCAGCACGGCCTGATCCTGATTACCTTCAAAACGCGTCGGATGCACAAAGCCTTCCTTATCCTCGGTTGTTTCGGGGGACAGGTGCTCTTTGGGCAGCGAAGCCAGCAGATCAGCGGCAATTTTTAGGGCGTTTTCGAGCTTGCCCTTCGCAAAACCGGGGTGCGTACTAACGCCCTGAACGGTGATGGTGACGGCATCCGCCGAGAACGTTTCGTCTTCAAGTGTCCCCAGGGCTTCGCCGTCGATGGTATAGCCGAAATTGGCGTCCAGCTTTTGCATATCGACTTTCTCGGTACCCCGACCGACTTCTTCGTCCGGCGTAAACAGCAACCGAATTCGTCCGTGTTTTACGTCTGGGTGAGTCAGCAAAAAATGGGCAGCGTCCATGATTTCGGCGACACCCGCTTTGTTGTCTGCCCCGAGCAAGGTGGTTCCGCTGGCCGTAATGATATCGTTGCCAATCTGATGCTGTAAATCAGGATGCTCATGCACCCGAATCATCTGCGTAGCGTCATCGGGCAATACAATATCGGAACCGTTCCAGTGGGTATGAATAATCGGTTTCACGCCCGCGCCCGTTACATCGGGCGACGTATCGACGTGCGAGCATAGGCAAAGGGTTGGTACGTTTGCTTTATCGGTCGTGGCGGGTATGGTGGCGTAAACGTATCCCCACGCATCGAGTTCTACGTCGGAAAGGCCCATGTCGTGCAACTCCTGCACGAGTACACGGCTGAGGTCTTTTTGTTTTTCGGTGCTGGGGTTCGTCGTTGACTGCGGATCAGACTGGGTATCGATCTGAACGTAGCGAAGAAAGCGATCAACAGCGGTGTAGGAATAATTGGCGAAGCGATTGGTTAGCATATGGTTGAGTAAAAAAGCCCGTTCCTACCACAACCGCGCTAGTAAGCTGATGGGTATTCAGAACGGGCTTATGGAATACGATTTATTTGAGCGTAGCCAGGACTTTCTGCATCTGTTCGGCTACAAACTGATTACCGGCGTCGTTGAGGTGAACGCGGTCGGTCGTCAGGATGCCTTTCTCTTTGTTGTCAGGGTTGTGCTTGAGGTTGTAGTCTAGGAATGCTTTGCGCAAATCGACCAGCGGCAGATTGTTCTTTTTAGCAATATCACGGATTAGCTGGCTGTACTGGTTCAGATCGCCATCCTGCTGGTTCGACATGTCCGTCTTTTCGCCGATAGCAGCGGGTGTACATAGCACAACGCGCGCATTGGCCGCCTGTAACTTCTTGACGACGGCTTCGTAAAACCGCACAAACTTGTCGGCATCGGTTCCGGTACCCGACGAAGCTTTGTGCCATACGTCGTTGACGCCAACCCACACCACGACAACATCGGGTTTCTTGGCCAGTACATCGTCATCCATCCGCAGGTATAGATCGTAAATCTTGTTACCACCAATACCTGCACCGATTAATTCATACTGATTGGCGGGCAGCAACGATTTCAGGCGATCAATGTAGCCGCCCGGATTAACCCCCGCCTGGGTAATCGAATCACCGAAAAACACAACACGGGTAGGGTTGGCGGTTGTCATAGCCAGCAAGGCGCCAACGCAAAAAAGGGCGATTACGCGAAAAAAAGTAGTCATACGAATAAACGAAATTGTAAATGGATTGATCGCTGTAGTTTTCTGTGGTGTCAGCGGGGCCGCCCATGCGGTTCGAAAACCCGACACCACGGTCAAAACAGAAAAACACTACTTATACGACCAGATTAAGTGCTAATACGCCCAGCAAGCCAACGACCGACACGATGGTTTCCATCAGCGACCAGGTTCGGATGGTCTGCGTGATACTCAGGTTAAAATATTCCTTGAACAACCAGAATCCCCCGTCGTTGATGTGCGAAAACATCAGGCTTCCCGACCCGATTGCCAGCACCATCAATTCTGGTTTGATCGGCTGATTCTGGATCAACGGCCAGATAATACCCGACGTAGTTAGGCCCGCTACCGTTGCCGAACCCACACACACCCGAATGAAGGCAGCAATCCCCCAAGCCAGTACCAGCGGTGGAATGGCCACGTCAGCCAGCATGGTACCGATGTATTTGCTTGTGCCGCTATCGGTAAAAATCTGCTTCAACGCACCCGCCCCGGCAATAACCAGTAGGATCGGCGCAATGGCTTTAACGGCTTCTTCCAGATCTTTCGTTACAGCTTTCATGGTCTGGCCCCGACGGATACTCAGTGTATACACAGCCGTTAAAACGGATATTAGCATCCCGATATACGGTTCGGCCATCAACGTAACGATTGTTTTCAGGGGCGACGAGTCAGGGAAAACTGTTTTCAGCGGACCAAACGTGGTTAGCAGTAACACCGGTAATAACGCGACAAAAAAGCTGATGCCTGTACCGGGTAAATTCTCGTCGGGTACTTCGCGAATATCGAATAGATCTTTATCCGGCGTCACTTTCATGTTGACCAGCGTTTTCCCGAAGATCGGACCGGCGATTACAATGGCGGGGATGGCCACGATCAACCCGTACAGAAGCGTCTGCCCAATATTGGCGTTAAGTTGTCCAGCCACCGCCGAGGGCGACGGGTGCGGAGGCAGATAACCATGCGCTACTGAAAGAGCCGATAGCATGGGTACCGCGATGGACAGCAAGGGCAGCCGCGACGATGCAGCTATAGTAAAAATCAACGGAACGACGATGATAAAACCGGCATTATAGAAAAGCGGAATCCCGACGACAAAACCTGCCAGGGCCAGCCCCCACCGAATGTTTTTGATGCCGAACAGCTTGATGAGTACGTTGGTGATTCGTCGGGCGGCCCCGCTCTCGGCCACGATGCGGCCCAGCATGGCCCCGAATCCAATGATCAATACCAGATCACCCAGCGTACCGCCAATGCCGGTTTGAATGGATTTGCCGACTTCCTGCACGGACATGCCCGAAGCCAGGCCGATACCGAGCGAAACAAGAACAAAGGAAATAAAGGTATCTAAACGAACAAATGCAACTAAAAAGACAAGGGTAAGTATTCCAATCAGCGTTAAAAAGAGGGGCATGAGACGTTACGGCTTCGGGTTGGTGACGTGTTTCCGACTGCAAAGGAAACATATCATTGAAACGATAAAGCGTAATCGGCTAATTTTTCTACTTCATTGACCAGCGGATTCAGAACATCGAAGGGTACAACGTGCAGTCGGGTAGTCGAATCGTAGCCAAAAACGGGTAATGGCTGCTGAAACGTTTCGTTGGCCGGATACACCAGAAAGAGATCGCTGGCTTCGTATTTTTTGCCGTACGCAAAGAGCTGGTATAAGTCAGCATGATCGATTCCGTAGCTTCCCGAATGGTCGGTGCCCGTCACTTCTTTCCATTTCATGTCCAGCACAAACTTGCGGTCGCTGTGCTCAATAACAATATCGGGGCGTAACTTAAACTTGGGCATGCCAGCGTGTTCGTCAACCAAATGTGCCAGCGATTCTTGCACCGTCACCTTGTCGGCCTCGGGCCAGTACCGGCGGATACCGTGCGAGACGTAATCCTCGAAAACACGCTCCATTGGAAACAGAAGCGACAAATCGGCAGTCAGCCCCACTTTGACGCCATACGCCCGCCGACCCAGCAAGGCTTCCGCCCAGCGCAACGCCAGTTCATAGCGGGCAAACAGCCGATTCGACCGTTTTACCAGTTTCAAATCGTCCTGTACGGACCCACAAGCCGAAATTCCGTCCAACGCCCCATCCAGTTGCCGAATGCGTTGCTGAACCGGAGCGCTGTGGTTCCGCTGCTGCAAATAATGCAACGTCGTTTTCAGGATTCGATTGGGCGCTACATCGGCGGTTAGCACGTCATACACCACCGCTAGCCGTTCGGCATGTTGCGCGTTTTCGCGTTGCTGACGGGTGGATTGAAACCGTCCTTTCCAAAACCGCTCATTGCTTTCTACCGAAACGTAAGACCGCTGAAGACCCTGCTGCACCAGCGATTCCAATGCGTCCAGAAAAGCGGTGACAAACACCTCCCACAGCGGCAGGTGCGTAGCATTGGTATGCGCCGACGAGAGCGTACGAAACGGGCCGTGTTGCAGGTGTCGCAACATCGAAAGCAGCATCGAACGGCTGGTAGCACCTCGCCCGATTTTGGGTAAGATTTCTAGCTGGGTTCCGTCTGGCAAGGTCACCAACCCAACGTATTTCCGAACCCGAACGTATTCGCGACCCTTTTGTACGAAAAAAGTCAATAAGCCATCGACCCCTTCCGCATCGACGGCTAGTTGCCGGAGTGCTTCAAAAACGGCGTCCGTTACAGACACATCGGCCGATGGGCCGGGGCGAATGGCACGGTCGGTTTCCTTGCCGATTAGGCCATTTTCAGCAACGGAAAGGATCGAAGGCATAACTAGTGTTGATTGGGACAGGTAGTGACAGAGCGGGCGGGGTGGTGTCAGGTTTAAGAACCTGACACCACCCCGCCCGGACACTTTGTTTGTATGCAGTCTTAAATCGTTACGCTGGGTTGCGTTACGTAGCGCAGCAGTTCCTGCTTGGTCGCTTCTTCGGCAAACTTCCCGTTGTACGATGCCGTAACCGTCGATGAATTGACATCATGCACACCCCGTGTCGATACGCACAGGTGTTTGGCGTCGATGATCACGGCTACGTCTTCTGTTTCAAGTATTTTTTTCAACTCGTCGGCAATTTGTACCGTCAGCCGTTCCTGCACCTGAGGGCGTTTGCAGAAATACTCGACAATGCGGTTGAGCTTCGACAAACCGATTACTTTACCGCTGGAAATGTAAGCTACGTGCGCTTTACCGATGATCGGGACAAAATGGTGTTCGCAATAGGTCTGAACGGTAATATCTTTCTCGACCAGCATCTCGTTGTACCGAAACTTGTTGTCGAACAGCGTCGGAGCGGGTTTGTTGGCCGGATTCAGTCCCCGGAAAATTTCTTTCACGTACATCTTGGCCACGCGCCGTGGCGACCCCTTCAGGCTGTCGTCGGTCAGGTCAAGGCCCAGAATGTTCATGATCTCCCGAAAATGCTCTTCGATCAGATCGACTTTCAGCTCGTCATCCAGGTCAAACGCATCGGGACGCATGGGCGTATCGACGGACGAAGCACCGTGCGCGTCACCAATTTCATCGACGAGTTCGTCCTGATCTGCCATGGCGGAATAATTTTCGTGACGACTATATCCATTCGTGTGCACTCCCTCTTGCTGGTTGGCACTCGCGCCATTAAGCGGGGTACTCGACGAAGTTCCGTTCAGTTTCATACAGTCTGATTTTAAGATCTAAGCCCTCGCTTAGCTGATTGCGTAAAATGGTATAAATAACGATAGCAATGTTTTCGGCCGAAGGATTCAGGTCGGCAAACTCTTCGGTGTCGAGGTTGAGGTTTTTGTGATCGAAGCGCTCCGTAACGTGTTCTTTGATGAGATCACCCAGGTACTTCATGTCAATCACATAACCCGTCTCGGGGTCAATCGGGCCCGTAACTTGTATAATCAGCTCGTAATTGTGACCATGATAATTGGGGTTATTGCATTTACCGTAGACGCGGGTGTTTTTCTCATCCGACCAGTTTGGATTGTGCAGACGATGAGCCGCGTTGAAATGTTCCTTGCGAAACACCGCAACCCGTGGGGCATTGGCCCGTTGTGTATCCATAAAAAGAAAATCGAAACCAGGATTCGATCAACCTGTCGTTACAAAGTTTGTGTACAACACAGGCAGACGGCGGAGCGTGTAGCCAGTACACTCCTCAGTGTGCTATTCTGCTTCGTAACAGGGTGTTTTTTAAAATTGTTCGACCGTTTCAACGAAACATTCAACCTAAAAAGCCCCCTATTCGCCTTCATAACACCTGTCATCACGGTATTGTTCCGCTCGTCATTCTGCGGAACCGGGCTCGTATTGCTACCGTTGACGTACCATGAAACGCGTACAAACCGCCATGATCACACTCGCTCTTATACTTGCTATTGCCACGGGTTCCACTTTTCTTTTTTTACGACAGGACGTCTTCGGCAGCGACCCGGCCACGACTCGTCTGGAGCGCATCAAGCAATCGAAAAACTACCAAAACGGGGTCTTTGAAAACCTCGAACCGACGGCAGTCATGCGCGAGGACGGGTCTTACTGGCAAATGATGAACGATTATTTCCACAAAGACAAGTTCAATACCCCGCCCCAGCCGCTGCCTTCCGTTAAAACCGATTTAAAGTCACTTGCCGACGATAAACCGACCGTTGTTTGGTTTGGGCATTCTTCGTACCTCATCAAAGCAAACGGTACCACCGTACTGGTCGATCCGGTTTTTAGTGGCTACGCGTCGCCCGTGTCGTTTTTCGGAAAATCATTCGCCGGTTCGGATGTGTACCGGGTAGACGACATGCCCGATATTGATATGCTGGTCATTTCGCACGACCACTACGACCACCTCGACTACAAAACGATCACGGAACTGATCCCTAAGGTCAAGAAATTTTACACCGCGCTGGGTGTAGGGGCACACCTCGAACGGTGGGGCGTTCCAGCCGACCGCATTGTCGAATTCGACTGGTGGGAAGGCAAACAAGTAGCGAGTGACATTCAACTAACGGCGGTTCCGGCACGACACTTTTCGGGTCGTAGCCTTGCCCGGGGCAAAACACTCTGGTCGTCCTATGTGCTTAATCTGCATGGCTACACCTTGTTTCTGGGTGGAGATTCGGGCTACGGTACGCACTTCAAGGAAATTGGCGACAAGTACGGTCCGTTCGACCTGGCTATTCTCGAATGCGGTCAATACGGTAAAGACTGGCCCAACATCCACATGTTTCCCGAAGAGGTTGTTACGGCGGCCGAGGATTTACGCGCCAAAACGCTTTTACCGGTTCACTGGGCTAAGTTCTCGCTGGCTTATCACGCCTGGAACGAGCCGATTCAACGACTTGTAACGCGGGCATCCGAAAAAGCCCTGCCCATAACAACACCCCGAATTGGTGAGCCGGTAGTCGTCAACGCGAGCTATCCACGGTCGGTCTGGTGGAATTTTTAAACGAAATAAACTTCTTTAGCGGACAGGATTGGCCCAACGAACTGGATTTTTTGACGATCCATTCCGTTCATTGGGCCAATCCTGTCCTTATTTTAGCCGAATTCCTTATCTTTCCCGTTCTAAAAACTGCTTTTGCATGAATCTTACGCCTACCCGCCGTCAATTTATCAAAACCGCTGCGTTAACGGGCACAGCGGCCACGGTTTTTCCATCCATCTTAACCGGTGCAAAGCCTGCCGATACCAAAGTTCGATTAGGCTTTATTGGCGTCGGGCTTCGGGGACGTAGTCATGTGGAGCAGGCCCTGTACCGCGAAGACGTGGTCATTCCGGCCATTTGTGATGTTGACCCGAACAGCATTGCCCTGACCAACGAGATTTTTAAGAAGAAAGGCAAACCACTACCCGAAGCGTATTCGAAAGGCGACGAAGCGTTTTTGCAGATGCTCAAACGCGATGATCTCGACGGTGTTATCATCGCGACGCCCTGGGAATGGCACGTACCGATGGCGGTGGCGACGATGAAAGCCGGGAAATACGCGGGCGTAGAAGTATCGGCCACGGTGAAGCTAAAAGAGTCGTGGGATTTAGTCGATACGTCGGAGAAGACCGGGGTTCCGTGCATGATCCTGGAAAACGTCTGCTACCGGCGCGACGTACTGGCTATTCTAAACATGGTCCGGCAAGGGATGTTCGGCGAAATGACCTACGCGCACTGCGGCTACCAACACGACCTACGCGAGGTAAAATTCAACAATGGCAAACAAGCCTACGGCGGTGGGGTTGAGTTCGGGGCTAAAGGTTATTCGGAAGCACACTGGCGTACGCAACACTCGGTGGATCGCAACGGCGATATCTACCCAACGCACGGGCTGGGACCGGTAGCTCACTGGCTGAATATCAACCGGGGGAACCGCTTTACGCACCTGACCAGTACCGCTACCAAAAGCCGGGGTTTGCACAAATACGTCGTCGATAAAGGCGGGGCCAATCACCCCAACGCTAAAGTCAATTTTAAACTCGGTGACGTGGTTACCACGGTTGTCGAGTGCGCCAACGGTGAAAATATCGTTATTATTCACGATACTAACTCGCCCCGCCCCTATTCGCTGGGATTCCGGGCGCAGGGTACGCAGGGCATCTGGATGGACGACAATGACATGATTTACCTGGAAGGCGTCAGTCCAAAAGCTCACACCTGGGAGCCGTTTGCTGCCTATCAGGAAAAATACGACCACCCTCTCTGGAAACGGCACGCGCAAACCGCCGAGAATGCCGGACACGGTGGTATTGACTTTTTTGTGATGCGGGCGTTTATCGAATCCGTCAAAACCAAGACTCCTCCGCCGATTGACGTGTACGATGCAGCCGTCTGGAGCGCGATCAGCCCGCTGTCGGAGGAAAGCATCGCGGGCGGCAGTAAACCCGTTGAAATTCCTGATTTTACGCGGGGTAAGTGGAAGACGAACAAACCTATTTTCGGGCTTAACGACCAATTTTAGGTAGCTTCTGAGCGACGAAACGAATTTCTATTCTTAATTTGTAAAAAAATTTAAAATATACCAATCGCGCGCTCTTTCCATTTCTAAGCGACTCTTTCTCATGACACCAACTGCCACCCCTCCGCAGGTTCGTCCCAATTACACCATCCCGCTGATCATCATCGGCGCTTTGTTTTTTATTTTTGGCTTCGTCACCTGGGTCAACAGTGTGCTTATCGCTTTTTTTAAGCAGGCGTTCAACCTGAGTACGGTCGGCTCGAACCTAGTGGCCTTTGCGTTTTTTATTTCGTACACGCTTATGGCCATTCCGTCGTCGGCTCTGCTGAAAAAAACCGGCTTCAAGAACGGTATGTCATTAGGATTGCTGGTCATGGCGGTTGGTACGCTGATCTTTGTTCCGGCGGCCAAATCGGTTTCGTATCCGTTGTTTCTGGTTGGTCTTTTCCTGATCGGCATCGGCCTGACGGTACTGCAAACGGCTTCGAATCCCTACGCGACCATTCTTGGTCCCCGCGAAAGTGCGGCCCAGCGCATCAGCTTCCTGGGTATTGCCAATAAACTGGCCGGAATCATCAGCCAGATCATTTTCGGTGGGTTATTGTTAACCAGCGGCAATGCCGTTGCCGGTGCAGCTTCTCTGGAAAAAGTAGTTTCTCCTTACCTGATTTTAACGGGTGTTCTGGTCGTTCTAGCCGGGCTGATCCGCTTTTCGAGCCTACCCGAAGTATCGGAAGAGCAGGATGATTCACCCGCCGATGTTACATCGCATACAAGCGTAGGCCAGTTCCCCAACCTTGTCTTGGGCGTTATCGCCTTATTTTGCTACGTTGGCGCGGAGGTAATTGCCGGTGATACCATTATCAACTATGGTAAAGCCATTGGTTTTGACAACGATCAGGCGAAGTACTTCACGACCTACACCCTGTATGGTTTGCTGGCGGGCTATGTGCTAGGCATCGTGCTGATTCCACGGGTTATCTCTCAGCAGACATCCCTGCGATTCGGAGCCATCTACGGACTTGTCTTAACAACGGCAACGCTGGTAACCAGTGGCTTCACGTCGGTGCTCTGCGTAGCCTTGCTTGGTTTTGGGCTGGCTCCTATCTGGCCAGCTCTTTGGCCGCTGGCGCTCAACCGTTTAGGTCGGTTTACCAAAATTGGATCGGCCTTGCTGATTATGGGCATCTCAGGCGGTGCGTTGCTGCCACTGGTGCATGGCTACCTTACGGACGCTATCAGCCCGAAAATGGCGTATGCCATGCTATTGCCTTTGTTTGGTTTCATCCTGTACTACGCAACGGTAGGCTACAAGAAAACAAGCTGGTAATGCCTACGACTGATTCTACCCCTGTCGCGTCGACGCTGACGGCTTCAACGCCAGGTCGTATCTGCCTGTTTGGCGAACATCAGGATTACCTGGGTTTACCGGTGATTGCCGCTGCAATTTCCCGACGTATTCAGATTCAGGCGAAGCAGGTCGATAAGCCCGGTTTTCGACTGAATCTACCGGACATTAATGCGACCGTTGCTATTCCGTTTGATGGTACCGAACTGGCTTATCCCAATAGTCGGGATTACTTTCGGTCGGCGGTCAACATACTTTTGCGCGAAGGATTTCAATTCTCCAAGGGTATTGACGGTGAAGTGCATGGCAACATTCCCATCAACTCCGGCACCTCTAGTTCTTCGGCCCTGCTCGTAACCTGGCTGAACGTGCTGACGCAACTGGCTGACGAACCTCGTCAGCTACCGCAGGAGCGACTGGCGGAACTGGCTTACGTAGCCGAAGTACTTGAATTTGGCGAACCGGGTGGTATGATGGACCATTACTCAACCGCCGTTGGTGACGTTATCTACCTGGAATCGACACCCAAAATCGCCCTTCGTAAATTTCACCCGATGCTTGGCACGTTCGTATTGGGCGACTCGCAGGAGCCGAAAGATACAATTGGTATTCTGTCACGGGTCAAGTTTGGTATGCTCGATATCATCAAGAGGCTTAAAACGGTAAATCCCGCCTTTTCGCTGCACGAGGCTACACTTACCGAAGCGGCTGAGTTCAAGGATATATTGACCAAAGATGAATATATTTTGCTGAAAGGAAATCTGGAGAATCGGGACATTCTTCGCGAAGCCCTAACCGTTTTGGATGCCTCCGCTACATCGGCAAGTATCGATCACATCCGGTTCGGGCAGCTCTTAACCCAGCACCAGACTAATTTGCGCGATGCCCAGCGGATCAGCACTCCAAAGATCGACCGTATGCTCGACGCAGCACTCGCAGCGGGTGCATTAGGCGGCAAAATCAACGGATCAGGTGGAGGAGGCTGCATGTTTGCGTACGCCCCTGAACATCCCGAAAAGGTTGCCGAAGCAATTGAGCGCGAGGGCGGCAAAGCGTACGTCATAACCGTAGCCGAAGGAACAACGACCTTTTCCAATAAGCCTTAAAGCTATTTTAGGTTTTTATACAAGAAATGTGCTTTTGTCATCCCGACGCCAGGAGGGATCTTCGGGAACAGGTGTTTAGTCCTTTTTCGAAGATCCCTCCTGGCGTCGGGATGACAAAAAATGTTTGTTTTCAGCGCCAAAAACGAGTAAGGCCCTATTCGGTGAATAGGGCCTTACTCGTTTTTGCGGTCTATTTCACACTAGCCGCTCGTTGCGCTGGAAACCACGAGGTTAAAAACGTAACGAGGATGACCAACACACTTACCAGCACAAGGTCGCTGGTATCAAGCCGAACAGGATAGGCGTCGATTATCGAACTGACAGTCCCCATTCCGATAAATCCGTATCGTTCCTGCGCAAGACAGATGACAATGCCGAGTACCAGACCGGTAAAAGCCCCCGTCAGCGCAATAATCGCTCCTTCAGTCATGAAAATTCGGCGTACCAGCCCCGTCGTGGCCCCCATCGCGTAAAGAATTCGGATATCTTCTTTCTTTTCGATAACCAGCATCGACAGCGTAAAAAAGATGTTGATGGATGCCACCAGAATGATAAATGAGAGTGTGATCGCAACAAGAAGCTTTTCGATCCGAATCGTCCGGTATAGATCAACGTTCAGGTCGTCGCGACTTTGGACCAGCAACTTTTCGCCTACAATCGTCTGCAATGCCTGTTTAGCCGCATTTTCATCCGTACCGGGCTTTAACTGAATCTCAAGGCTAGTCACTTCGTTGGGCCCGTACCCTAACAACGACCGCGCCACATTGACCGGAATCAGTACGAAGTTGTCGTACTTCGATTCAATAAAAAACACGCCTGAAACCGTCAAAGCTTCCCGGTTGAATGCATCCGGATTGAGCACACTAAACGATTGACCACTTTGCGGGTACAGGATTTCCAGCGGTGTCAGAATATCAACCGCCGAAATACTCAGGTCATTGCGAACCCCGTCGGCCACGATCGCGTAGTTGACGCCCTGATCGCGGAGCCGCAACCGTCCTTCGAGTAAGGCCGAATCGAGCTGTTTTCGTTGTAGATAGGTATCATCAACGCCTTTAAGCCGGACAACGGTTTGCCCGTTAGCGTAGCGGGCCAGAGCGTTATCCTGCGCTACAGTAGTCAGAAGGCTAACGCCTGTCGTCTGACGCAACCGATTCAAGAGTTCCGGCGATGCCACGAACCGTTTCCCTTCCCTGGGCGAGACGGTCATGTCGGCTTCAAACGTTTTAAAAATCTGGCGGTTCAGCTCATCCATCCCGTTGAAGACGGAAAGGACAACAACCAGTGCCATCGTTCCGACGCCTACACCAAGCATTGACAGAATAGACAGCCAGCTGATAAAGCTGCGTTTCTTGCGGGAAAAAAAATAGCGTCGGGCGATCCAGGCGGGGAGGTTCATATACAACGGGTGAATGAGTGGGTAAGTGAATGAGTGAATAGCGCTGATCGATTATTCGCTCATTCACTCACGCCCAATTCGCTTACTCTTCGTCTTCATCCTCCTCTGGTGCGGGCGGAATGTCGAGACCAGCGAATAGTTTGTCCATCTTGTCGGCGTATTCAGCCGTATCGTCCATGAAGAAACTGAGATCAGGAACAATGCGCAACTGATGGCGAACCCGTTCGCCGAGATGCTGACGAATAATTTTACCTTTTTCCTGAATGCTTTCCAGCAGCATTTGCTTATTCTTCGTAGCCAGGAAGCTCAGGTACACGCGCGCTACGCTCAAATCCGGCGATATGCGCACACTGGTGACCGTAATAAAGGCCCCATTGAACAAATGCGGCACCTCACGCTGAAAAATTTCACTTAAATCTTTCTGCAACTGCCTGGATACTTTCTGTTGTCGTTTTGATTCCATACTATCTTACCTGGGTATCTAGTTGAACGGGCAACTGATCGAATAGTTTTCCGTTTGCATATAAGCCCACTACCTGTTTATTCGCGAACAATCCGGCAACTCAACTGGACTCCCGGACCGCAAATATCCGTACCTTTTTCGGTTCTGCCGAAATTGACCGTAAATTCGCAGGGTGAGTTCGCGCCTGAGTGGGTCAATTCAGGCTCTTTGTCGCTTGAATTCATGCGCCTGCTCACCACCAACATACTGAATTACCGACTGTTTTGTTACGTTTTTTTCGCTCTTACTTTCCGTATCAATACGTAAGCCTGCTCGGTTTACTGTTACTGATTCGTCTGCCGCTGTTACTGCACCCGTTTCCTTTGTTGATACCAGAGCTAAACTGGCTGTTGGTGGGCGAACAGATTGGTGAAGGGAATCTGCTCTACCGCGACATCTGGGATAGTATCAGCCCCCTGTCGGCAGTGGTTTACTGGGGTTTGCACACGCTGTTTGGCCGGTCCACTCTGGCACTCCACGTGGCGGCTACGGTGGTTTCGGTATTCCAGATTGTGTATTTCAACTACCTGACCAACAACCGCGATGTGTATCCCGACCGCTCGTTCTGGCCGGGCCTGATCTACATGCTGTTTCTGCACCTGTCCTTCGATTGCCTGACGCTTTCGCCCGTGCTGATGTCCACCAGCTTTCTGTTGCTTGCTTTCGGCACGCTTATTAAACAAATGGAACGCCGGGGCGCTACCGACGAGGTTTTTGAAGTCGGTTTTTACATTGGCATTGCGGCTTTATTTTATCTCCCATCGGCGCTGTTTATAATTTGGGCCTCCCTGTCACTTCTTTTCTACACGGGAGCAAGTTTTCGGCAGCACTCGCTGGCGTTGTTTGGCTTTCTGTTCCCAATTGCGGCTACCGTGCTGTTTTATTATCTCAACAACAGCCTGGACGATTTTAACCGCAACCTGCTGGCGTCTGTATTCCGGGTTCGGCAATATTCGCTGTCCGACTTTCAGTCCCTGTTTGCTTCGTTGTTTATTCCACTGGGTCTGGGTATACTGGGTTTTCTTAGCTTATTCAGTAGCACAAGCCGCTACGTCAACTTTCAGCAGCGCGTTCAGCAGATCATGATGGTCTGGTTCGTTACGGCGTTTCTGACGATTGCGCTCATGCCGTTCCTGGCTCCCATGTCTTTCCTGAGTTTTGTGCCGCCGATGGCTTATTTTGCCATTTATTACTTTGAAAATATTCGCAAACAATGGCTCGCTGAATTGGGTTTCTCGGTGGCTTTTGGTCTGATTCTCCTCTTGTTTTACCAAGGTCTTCTCGGAATTATTCCGGGCGTCGAATTAGGCCGATTGAGTAGTTTACAGGTACGCCCTTCGCCCCTTCCGGATAACATTCGGAATCAGCATATTTTAATCATCGGCGAAGATTTAAGCGCGTATCGGGAAAACCGCCCGGCGACACCTTACCTCAACTGGGATCTGGCTAAGTATGATCTGAAAAATCTGGATAACTACGAATCGGTTATCAACGTATTCGATCATTTTCGAAAAGACCCACCCGACTACATCATTGATCGGGAAAACGTGATCGATAAATTGTTTCAACGCGCCCCGGCCCTGGCTAGCCGCTACGAAAAAACGGCAACAGCGGGCGTATACAAGCGAAAATAGATAAAAATTTGTAGCTTGTTGTTCTTTCTGACAGAGCTATAGCCTGCGAACGAAAACCGTAAATTTTTTAGTGACATGCCTTCCCACTCGTTCACCAATAAACGCACGAATCTTTACATCTTCCTAAGCGCTGTTTTCCTGACCAACGCCCTGATTGCGGAAATAATCGGCGTCAAAATCTTTTCGGTTGAGACGTTACTGGGTACCCGGCCCGCACAAATTCATCTGTTTGACAATTTCGTACTGGACTTTAATCTTACCGCCGGGGCTATCATCTGGCCGTTTGTCTTTATCACCTCCGATATTATTAACGAGTATTTCGGTAAGGCGGGTGTCCGGCGAATTTCGTTTCTGACGGCAGGTTTTGTGGGATACAGCTTTCTGATTATCTACGCGGTTACGAACCTTCCTCCGGCGCAATTCTGGCTTGACGTGAACGCGAAAGACGGAGCCGGAAACCCTATCAACATTGACAACGCTTTTCAGATGATTTTTCGCCAGGGACTAGGCATTATCATTGGTTCGTTGACTGCTTTTCTGGTTGGTCAGATTCTGGATGTGTACGTATTCCATTCGTTGCGCAAAATCACAGGAAGCCAGAAAATCTGGCTTCGGGCTACCGGTTCTACGCTTGTTTCACAGCTCGTTGACTCGTTCGTTGTGCTGGGTATAGCGTTCTATGTTTTCGGCAACTGGTCGCTGACGCAGGTACTAGCAGTAGGCATCATCAATTACATCTACAAAGCAACATCAGCCATCGTACTGACGCCTTTGTTGTACGTAGCGCATTACTTCATCGACCGTTACCTCGGAAAAGAACATGCCGAAGAACTAGCGAATGAATCGGCCATGAGTTCGTTTATGTAAGGCTACGGCGCCAGTTATCGAGCAACACTGCCGTGGCAATACCCACGTTCAATGATTCGGCTTCGCCGTAGCGCGGGATGGTTACCCGCTTGGTAACGTACTGCCCGATCTCAGGACTGATCCCATTCGACTCATTGCCCATAACCAGATAGCCCGACTTACTGAAAGCGAGTGCATGCACATCGTCGCCACCCAGAAATGCACCGTACACGATCTGCCCCTTAGCCGACTGTTTCAAAAACTGCTCAATATCACCGTACCACCAGTTCACCCGCGTGAAGGAACCCTTACTGGCCGAAATCACTTTCGGATTGTACACGTCAGCGGTCGTTTCGGAGCAAATGATTTTACGGATGCCGTACCAATCGGCAATGCGGATGATGGTGCCCAGATTGCCCGGATCGCGGATATCATCCAGAATCAGCGCGATTTCGTCGGGTCCAGCCAATAGCGGACGGTTTTCTTTCGTTCTGACGACAGCCAGAGCCGCGTTGTTGCTTTCAAGGGTCCCCGTTCGCTCCAGATCAGCCACTGACGCAATTTCGACCGGCGTTCGTTGGCGGTCTGTCAGTCGAGTGTTTTCTTTGTAGAATGCTTCGGTCGCCACCAGCAGGTCGACCTGAAAATCAGATTGCAGCACTTCCTGCACGCTCTTGGCTCCTTCGACCAGAAAAGCGCCATGCTGCTGACGGTATTTTTTCTGATGTAGCGACTGAATGTATTTGATTTGATTTTTGGAAAGCATGAAAAAAATAGATGGTGTGCGCTGTATGATGTATGATTGGCTGGCGGGCCGTACATTATGCATCCTACATCATAAGTCCGTCGTTATCGTATGTATGCTGACAGTCGCACTGTCAGGCTGTTTAAGTTCTAAAAAGTTACAGGGCGATCAATACCTGCTCACCGCGCAGACGGTCAAAGGAAACCGCACGGTCACGCGCGAACAACTCGAGAGCCTTATTCCCCAGCGCCCCAACCGCCGTACGCTTGGCTTACCCATCACACCGCCCCTTTGGTTTTATCAGCTGGGTCTGCACTCCTACAACCGCGAAGCGGTGTTGCGCGAGCTACAGGCCAAAACTAATGAATTTGAACAGCAAAGCCAGCAATTGGCCAACCAGCCCAAAGCGCTGAAGAAACTAAACCGGCGCTTCAGCCGGCAAGCCAAGAAACTTCGCCTGAAGGCCGAAGAAGGAAACTGGCTGATGCGTAATCTGGGTGAACCGCCTTCGTACTTCGCAGAACGCGATGCGCAGACGAACGCGGCTAAAATGCAAAAGTATCTGTCGGATAAAGGATTTTTCCACGCCCGAACCGCCTATAAACTGGATACACTGCGCCGGCGGCAGATTCGCGTTAACTATCTGATCACCGAAAATGCGGGCTTTTACCTGCGAACGGTGCGATATGAAATTGACGACCCACGCGTCGATTCGCTGGTGCGCAGCTCACTCAATGTGTCAAAATTAAAATCGGGCGATCGGTTTGATCTCGACAATATTTCGGGCGAAAAAGTGCGCATTGAGTCGCTCCTGCGCGATCAGGGCTATTATACATTTTCGCGTCAGTACATTCCCGTAACCGATCTGGATACGACCCGACGCAGCACTGAGCGACTGCCCACAGTGGACACCCTACGCCGAAACATTGACGTTTACCTACGAATCCTGAACCCGCCCGGCCAGTCAGCTCATCCCATTTATCGAATTGGCGACGTAGAAGTGCGGATCAGCCCCGACGAGCAGCAGTCACCCGTTGTGTCAACTGAACTGGACACGGTTAAGCGGAATGGTATTACCTACTTATTGGGTGGTCGCAATATCTCTTCCCGGATATTAGACAGTAAGATACGGATTCGCCCCGGCGAACTCTACAGCCAGACAAATTACCGCGAAACGCAACGGTCGTTGTTTCTGCTGAACCAATTCAAATTTGTCAACCTGAATTTCATCGATACCACCAATCGACGCTTGCGGGCGCTCGTCACTGCTACTCCGTTAGACAAATACGAAGCTACTGCGGAGAGCGGGGTAACGGTTCTGTACCAAGGTCAAGGTTATCCCGGTGGGTTTGGCAACCTGACGTTCCGGGTCCGTAATTTGTTTGGTGGCCTCGAAACGTTTGAAACCAGCATTCGCTACGGTTTCGAAGCACAAACCGGCTTCTTGCCCAAAGCCATTAGTGAACGGCAAGTGTATTCCTCTCAGGAACTGGGCATAAGCAGTTCATTAATTTTTCCTCAAATCATCTTTCCAAGTCGTTTACGGTTTTTATTCAATACTTATAATCCTAGAACCCAGCTAAGTATAAGTTACAATAATTCCTTTCGGCCCGATTTCCGTCGATCCTTATTGCGGGCATCGATGGCTTACAACTGGCAAATTTCGCCAACCAAGCAATTCAATTTTCTAATTGCTGACATCAATCTAATCAACGCTGGCGCTGGTACCGATTCGCTCGTTAGTAGTAGCTTTTATGAGCAAGTCGATTCATTATTCAGGTTAGGCAGTACAATTTATTTGGGTTTCAGACGGTCATTTGCCTCTAGTGTGAGCCTTGCCTACACCTATAACACCAATACTGTCGGCCAAAATCGGCGGGCTAATTTCCTGCGTACCGTTGTTGAGTCGGGAGGAACGACCTTAAATTTCTTTTCTGAACAGCAACTGCGTCAGTTTTTCAGCCTGAGAGATGAGAACGGTCAACAGGCTGGTTTACAGTACTATAAATATTTACGACTTAATGTCGATTACCGACATTACTATCCCATCCGTTCACGTACCACGCTGGCTTTCCGGGTTAATACTGGACTTGTATACGGGTATGGTCCTACCAATGGGGTTCCTTACGAGAAACTGTTTTTTGCGGGTGGTAGTAACAGTGTACGGGCCTGGCTACCACGCCGGTTAGGACCGGGAGCCGCTTTTCCCTTCTCCAGTAATCCAAACTTCCCAGACGTTACACAATCAGGCCAGTTCGTTTATCTTTTCGAACAACCGGGCAATATTTTGCTGGAAGGATCAGCCGAGTTACGAGGGAGGCTGTTTCATCTCTTTGCAGATGTCAACGGAGCCATTTTTGTTGACGCAGGCAATGTCTGGACATTAAACAACAGCCGACCGGGGTCCGTGTTCCGGCTAAACACGTTCGTACCGCAAATTGCCGTTGGAACCGGCGTTGGACTACGATTCGACTTTTCTTTCTTTGTCGTCCGCTTTGACGGTGGGATCAAAGTTTGGGACCCGGCCAGACAATACCTGAACGATATCAAGGACGGCGGTCGTGACGAACGATTCATCTTACCCAAGTTCTCGTTAAAACAGTTGTCGAGCGGCCCAAATCCGCTGGTCATCAATTTTGGTATTGGCTATCCGTTCTGATTACCGACCATACCAGTTTAAGAGAATTTAACGGGTAAATCCTGCCAAAATGACAGCATCTTTGCGGCATTCTTTGTAATTTTGTAACTCAGTTGATGAGATCGGAAGCACGCAATGTGATGCTCCATCATCTTGATTTCCATCAATATACTGACTTACTGACACTTATGACGCTTATTCCCGAACTAACAATATTACAACCTGCTGATAAGGAAGCCATTGATCTGCCCCGCACGCTGAAAGATGAGCTGGCAGTCGGTAAAAAACGCCTGTACATCGAAAGCTATGGTTGCCAGATGAATTTTGCGGACAGTGAGATTGTAGCCGCCGTCATGCGCAATGCCGGTTTTGCCACCACCTCTTCCGCCGAAGATGCTGATCTGATTTTTCTAAATACCTGCGCTATCCGGGAGAATGCCGAGCAGAAGGTTCGGAATCGCCTGAAGCACCTTACGGGCTTGAAACGCCAGAAACCAGAGTTGCTCGTCGGCATGCTCGGTTGTATGGCCGAACGGCTGAAAACTAAACTTCTGGAAGAAGAAAAGGTCGTCGACATCGTCGCTGGTCCTGACGCGTATCGGGATATTCCGAAACTGGTTGAGGAAGCGGAATCGGGTCAAAAAGCAGTTAACGTGTTTTTGTCGCGCGAAGAAACCTACGCCGACATTTCGCCGATTCGCCTGAATTCAAATGGCGTAACGGCATTCGTTTCGATCATGCGGGGCTGCGACAACATGTGTAGCTTCTGCGTCGTGCCGTTCACGCGGGGTCGCGAGCGGAGCCGGGATGCCCACAGTGTCGTTCGGGAAGCGCAGGATTTATTTGATCAGGGCTACCGGGAAGTGACGCTACTCGGTCAGAACGTCGATTCCTATAAATGGCAGGGTGAATCCGAGCCGGTTGTCACGTTTGCCAATTTGCTTGAAATGGTGGCGCTTATCCATCCCGATTTGCGCGTCCGTTTTTCGACTTCCCACCCCAAGGATATCACCGACGATGTGTTGTACACGATGGCGAAGTACGATAACATCTGCAAGTACATTCATTTGCCCGCGCAAAGCGGCAACAGCCGGGTGCTGAAGATCATGAACCGGACCTACGACCGTCCTTGGTACATCGGAAAGATCGACCGCATTCGGGAGATTTTGGGCGAAGATTGTGGTATTTCGACCGATATGATCTCGGGTTTCTGCACCGAAGACGAGGCTGAACACCAGGAATCACTGTCGTTGATGGACTACGTTCGGTACGACTACGCGTACATGTTCGCTTATTCGGAACGGCCCGGTACGCTGGCTGCGAAGAAATACACCGACGACATTCCGGAAGACGTCAAAAAGCGTCGGCTAAATGAGATCATTGCCAAGCAGCTGGAACACTCTACCATCCGCAACCAGCGGCACATCGGTCAGGTGCAGCGCGTGCTGATCGAAGGAACGTCCAAGCGCTCGGACGATTTCCTGTGTGGCCGCAATGACCAGAATAAAATGGTTGTTTTCCCGAAAGGAAACCTGGCCAAAGGACAGTACGTCGACGTGCTGGTTACCGAATGCACCTCGGCTACCCTGCTGGGAGAAGTAGTTAGTCGTTAATTGTCGTTCCTGTGATTCGTTGCCGTTTGGCAAATAGGCCCAACAAATGACCGTTGCAGACGAATAATAACGACAAATGCCCTACGCATGAACAATCAAGAAATTCAAAGCGTTAAACAACGCTTCGGTATAATCGGTAATGCGCCCGCCCTCAACTACGCCATCAATGTAGCGATGCAGGTTGCAGCCACCGACCTGACCGTACTGATTACGGGCGAGAGCGGTAGTGGTAAAGAATCGTTTTCTAAAATCATTCACAGCCTAAGCGCCCGCAAGCACGGTCAATTCATTGCCATTAACTGCGGAGCTATTCCAGAAGGTACGATTGACTCGGAGCTGTTTGGTCACGAAAAAGGGTCCTTTACCGGTGCTGTCGATTCCCGGAAAGGTTACTTTGAGACAACCAACGGGGGGACTATCTTTCTCGACGAAATTGGCGAAATGCCGCTCGGCACCCAGGCTCGTTTGCTTCGGGTGCTGGAAAATGGCGAGTTCATCCGCGTAGGTTCCTCCAAAACGCAGAAAACCGACGTGCGCGTCGTGGCGGCAACCAACGTTAACTTGATGGACGCCGTTGACAAAGGGAATTTTCGCGAGGATTTATATTACCGACTGAATACCGTACCGATCTTCGTCCCTCCCCTGCGCGAACGCGGTACTGACATTGAGTTACTGTTCCGGAAGTTCACAACCGATTTTGCGGAGCGCTATCGCATCAGACCCCTTCAGCTAACAGAGGGAGCCAAGCAACTGCTGATGAGCTTTCCTTTTCCGGGCAATATCCGGCAGCTAAAGAACATTGCGGAACAGGTATCGATCCTCGAATCGGAGCAAAACAAACCGATTGAAGCCGAAACGTTGAACAAATACCTGCCTCAGCAGCAGCCAAGTAACCGCACGCTGGCCTTGTTTCCGCAAGCGCAAGGCACGTCTGGATCAGACAATTTTTCCGAGCGCGAGTTGCTCTATAAGGTCTTGTTCGATATGCGCCGGGACGTGAACGATCTCAAAAAACTGGTTCGCGATGTGCTGGGTAATGAACAGGATGGCCGGCAAATTCTAAATAACCACAAAGATCTGTTCGATTCGATTCAGTCCGACGCAGACCATCCACCAGCCGAAACAAGCGTAACGCGTTTCTTACCGGCGGTCAACGGTTCGACCCGGCCTGACAGTCCACCGCCCTCGGAAACGTATAATACGCATCCGCCGGTGCAGCTCTTCGATGACGTAGACCGGGACATTAACGACGTGACGGTTGAGGATGTCACGCACGAAACCGAAGAAGACGATTCGCTTTCGCTCGAACGGCAGGAAAAAGAAATGATTCTAAAAGCCTTACGGCGGAACAACAATAAACGCAAATACGCAGCGCAGGCACTGGGTATTTCCGAACGAACGTTATACCGCAAAATCAAGCAGTATGAAATTGATGAAGAATAAACGTCAGCCAGCAGCGACCAGTCAGCGGCCAGCAGTAAGCCTAGGCAGGCTATCCGGCAGACATTGGCTCGGGTTACTGCTGGTTGTCGGCTGTTCACTGTTCACGACCAGCTGTGGTGTGTACTCGTTTACAGGTACGACGCTGTCGCCGGACATCAAGACAGTGACCGTCAACAATTTTGTGTTAGCCACCGCCGGTGGCCCGGCCAATTTGCCGCTGACCTTTAACGAACGACTGAAAGAATATTACCAGCGGTACACGAATCTTAAGGTAGTTCCCAACAATGGCGACATGGTGCTGGAAGGAAACATAACCGGCTATGATCTGCTGGCAGTTGCCCCAACAGCGCAGGACCAGGCGGGCGTCAACCGGCTTCAAATCACCGTGCTGGCCCGGTTCTACAACAACAAAGACGAAAGCAAAAACTTTGAGCAGTCGTTTTCGTTCTACCAGGATTTTCCGCAGAATCAGACGCTTAGCCAAAACGAAAGCCGTTTAATACCAAAGATTCTGGATCAGATCGTTCTGGATATTTTTAATAAGACAGCTGCCGACTGGTAAGCGTCGGGTATGAATGATGAGCGTCGACCGGTAAAATTTATCGAGGTTTATCATTCGTAACTTACCATCCGTACTTACTTTTGACCAACCGTAACACACGAATTAATATGCTGCCAATCGACAAAGAAACGTTTTCCTACTGGGTCACGCATCCGGATGACCTGTCTTCGACCGACTTCGTCCAGTTGCAGGAAAGCCTGCAAACCTACCCGTACTGCCAGGCGTTACACACGCTGACGGCAAAAGCGGCTTCCATTCACCTCAAAGGTCAGACAGTTCCTTTCACCCGGCAGGCAGCCGCTCACGCCTTGAGCCGTAATGCGCTGCGCAAATTGATCGACAATGAGTTTCAGTGGTCGGAGAATCTGCTGACCAAATTAAACGAACTCTCGACCAAGCACGTCCCTATTCCAGAGGATTACCAGCAGGAAAGCTATGCTTTGTTCAAATCAAAAGCAGGTCTTAGTGGCGGATTTCCCAAGATGCCTTTGATCCGTCTGCCCGAACCAGCGCAGTCCGAAAACGAAACAATTCCAACCCCTGAAGACCCAACACTTACCGAGACGGCCCTGCAAAAGGACCTTGCTCAGATTGCCGAACCAGTAGCGGTCGAGCCGGCCCCCGCCCCGGTTGATCTCGAACGCAAACGCCAGTTTGATCTGATCGAAGACTTTATTAAGAAAGAGCCACGCATTTCGCCCGTACGCGCCAAAATCAACGAACCCGTTGACCAGGAAGACTTAACGAAGCGGAGCAAACCTACGGGTGGCGGTCTGGTTACGGAAAGTTTCGCTAAAATCTTGGCAAAACAAGGTAAACTTGACAAGGCACGCGAAATCTATGAACAGTTAATAGTGAAAAATCCAGAGAAAAAAGCGTACTTTGCGGCAAAAATCAGTGAACTATCGAGTGCAGCCAGCGAATCAAGCGACTCATAAATCCACTCTTATTCATTGAAATAACTCTTTACTGATAAACGCACCGGCCTTCCGGTGATAACTAAACATTCATGATAACGGCAACTATTGTCATCATTTGTATCCTCACCGTCCTGTTGATTTTGATTGTACTCATTCAGAACTCAAAAGGTGGTGGCTTAGCCGGTGAATTTGGCGGACTAGGTTCTAATCAGCTTATGGGCGTCAAGAAAACGACTGACCTGCTGGAGCAAATCACCTGGGGCCTTGGCATCGGCGTAATGGTCTTATCCCTGGCTTCCTACATTATGGTTGATCGGAACCAGGCCGGTGGAATCAACAGCGTTAACGTAGATCGCGCTCAAACCCAAACGCTTCCTGGCTCCGCAGCGCCTACGCCAAGTCCGGCAGCGGGTGCAGCACCAAGCCAGGCGGTACCGGGTGCCGCTACACCAGGCGCGTCAACGTCTGCACTGACGCCACAGAAATAAAACAAAAAGACTTTGTTAAAACGGCTCTGGTAGCATGTCTACCAGAGCCGTTTTTATTTGGCAGCAAACGAGTCGGTGTTACTAGGCTACCGCTTGCGCCAGCAACTGACGGGCAATGGGCAAAAGCGTTTCCTGAACCGGATACGTCCGCTGACTTTCCAGGATGAATGTTGCCGGATTAGGCAGATGCCGATGCCGCCGGATTAGATCAAGTTTGATATTTTCAACGGTGTTGACAAAACTTCGGCGAATCGCTTCTACAAATTGAAAACGAACCAGACGGCCACCTGGCTCCTGTTCAGAATAAAGCGTCAGGCAGAAATAGTAAATCTGCGTCTCGGCCTGATTAGTGGCTTGCAGAAATAAGTAGCCTTCTTCGGGTCGTAGTGGCAGCAAACCAACCGGCGACAGCGTCAACGAACCCGCAATGTCGGCCCACTGCTGCTGCCCTTCTGTCAGCATCGTCTGAAAGCGGGGCAGCGCAAAATTCATGATCGTGTCGATCTCGTTCATGAACTCATCGTCCGTTACCTCAGATTTGTATTCAATTCGGGGCGGTGGTCCGGTAACTCGCTCTGCACGCTTGGGAAACGCGGCATTTAACGTACCTTTGCCCCGCGAAAAGCGCACGCCAGCCTCGTAGTGATTTCGTAGATCCGGCAAATCGGGGCAAAGTTTGTTTTCTGTAAAGTTCTGTCGGACGGCCTGTAAGTATGCCATCAAGACATATTTCTGGTACTCGGCATCAAGCCAATTTTGCGTAAACCAATCGGACTGTAATTTTTTCATAGACTCAATCCTGCACTTTAGTCAACATATTGGTACCTCAACATACCGAAGAAAGCTTGAATAACCAAATAGTGTTTGCTAAAAAAGATTGATGCACGAATGAATCGACCAGAAGTTAGCGAATGGCAGTATGTCAGGCTAAAGTCTGAAAATTTGACAGTTTATCGGCTTGGCACAGAAATTGGCACTTACAAAACAGCGTGTAATGCATTGCACAAACAGTTAATAACCTTAATCAACTCATTGTCATGGTAGCAGAAACGGAAAGCGTTAAAGTGAACGTGAAACCGCTGGCTGACCGGGTGCTGGTAGAAGCAGCTCCGGCCGAAGAAAAAACCTCGTTCGGCATCATTATCCCCGATACGGCAAAGGAAAAACCACAGCGCGGTACGGTTGTAGCCGTTGGTGCGGGTAAGAAAGATGAACCCCTTACGGTTCAGGTGGGCGACACGGTGTTGTACGGCAAATATGCTGGTACCGAAATCACCGTTGATGGCAAAGAATACCTCATCATGCGCGAATCGGACATTTTCGCAATTCTTTAATTCTAAGCGTTTCGATAATTCTTTAACGGGATTATCAAGGCAACGTTTTTTGTAATCCAAACTGATTCTAAAGCACAATGGCTAAGAAAATTTTCTTCGATACCGAAGCCCGCGAGCGTATCAAAAAGGGTGTTGACACCCTGGCCGACGCGGTAAAAGTTACCCTCGGACCTAAAGGCCGGAACGTAATTCTGGATAAGAAATTCGGCTCGCCTGCAATCACCAAAGATGGTGTAACGGTAGCTAAAGAAATTGAACTGAAGGACGCCATGGAAAACATGGGTGCTCAGTTGGTAAAAGAAGTGGCTTCGAAAACGGCTGATTCAGCGGGTGACGGTACCACAACGGCAACGGTTCTTGCTCAGGCGATCTACTCGATCGGCGCGAAGAACGTAGCTGCTGGTGCAAACCCAATGGATCTGAAGCGTGGCATCGACAAAGCCGTTACGGCCGTAACAGCGAACCTGGCGCAACAGGCACAGACAGTTGGTGACGACTTCGGCAAAATTGCTCAGGTTGCTACCATCTCGGCTAACCACGACGAGGAAATCGGTACGATGATCGCCGAAGCCATGAAGAAAGTGGGTAAAGAAGGTGTGATCACGGTTGAAGAAGCACGCGGTACTGAAACGGAAGTAAAAACCGTAGAAGGTATGCAGTTTGACCGGGGTTACCTGTCTCCATACTTCGTGACGAACACCGAGAAAATGGAAGTTGAACTGGATCGTCCGTTCATCCTGATTTCGGAGAAGAAAGTATCGTCGATGAAAGAGTTGCTGCCTGTTCTGGAGCAAGTAGCTCAAACCGGTCGTCCGCTGCTGATCATTGCAGAAGACGTTGACGGTGAAGCACTGGCTACGCTGGTAGTAAACAAAATCCGGGGTGCGCTGAAAGTTGCCGCCGTGAAGGCTCCGGGCTTTGGTGACCGTCGTAAGGCTATGCTGGAAGACATCGCTATCCTAACGGGTGGTCAGGTGATCAGCGAAGAGCGCGGTTTCAAACTCGAAAACGCGTCGATCGATTACTTAGGTCAAGCCGAAAAAATCCTGATCGACAAAGACAACACAACTGTTGTTAATGGCGTAGGTCAGAAAGAAGATATCACCGGTCGCGTTAACCAAATCAAAGCGCAGATCGAAAACACGACATCGGACTACGACCGCGAGAAATTGCAGGAGCGTCTGGCCAAACTGTCGGGTGGTGTGGCTATCCTCTACATCGGTGCTGCTACCGAAGTAGAAATGAAAGAAAAGAAAGACCGCGTTGACGATGCACTGCACGCAACCCGCGCTGCCGTCGAAGAAGGTATCGTAACGGGTGGTGGTATTGCACTGATCCGTGCTATCTCGGCTCTTGACAGCGTACAAGGAAGCAACGAAGACGAGAAAACCGGTGTTAATATCATCCGTGTAGCACTCGAATCTCCATTGCGTACTATCGTTGCTAACGCTGGTGGCGAAGGTTCGGTTATCGTGAACAAAGTGAAAGACGGTCAGGACGGTTTTGGCTACAACGCTAAAAACGATACCTTCGAAGACCTGTTTGCAGCTGGTATTATCGACCCGAAAAAAGTAACCCGTCTGGCCCTGGAAAACGCTGCGTCAATCGCAGGTCTGTTGCTGACGACCGAGTGTGTAATCGCTGACGAACCAGAAGAAGCTCCAGCTGGTGGTGGTGCTCCAGGTATGCACGGCGGTGGCATGGGCGGTATGATGTAATATCAACCGATATGAGTAGGCCAAACGGCCTGTTCATTCATAAGAAAGGCTCCCGATCGTCTGATTGGGAGCCTTTCTTTTTTATCTATTAATCCGTGTTTCTCTGTAAAGTCGCTTATTTGTGGGTACGTTCAACGAGGCTTATTGGCAAGATACCCTCACTTTATACAAACAAAAAAGCCAAGCGAGACACTCTCTTGGCTTTCTGATTTACTCAACGTTATGAAAAACTTTTCTTTTCGACACAATTATAAAACAAAAATAGAAAATAATCATTCTATTTCGTAAAATAATTTTTCAGAAAATTTTTAAACAATTAAAAATCAACTATTTATTAAAAATAGTTCTACAGAATTTTAAGTATATATACCTGTGTCTCAACGAAAAACCCCTTAGTTATTTCGTTGTTTTTTGATGGTCTAGGTAAACAATAGCCCATCACGAATGGTGACCGTCCGATCCGCTAACGCAGCTAAGGTTTCGTTATGGGTGACGATGATGAAGGTCTGTCCAAGCTCATCGCGGAGCCGAAAAAACAATTGATGCAGTTCTTCCGCGTTTCGCGAATCCAGGTTACCGCTGGGTTCATCGGCAAAAACGATAGCCGGTTTATTGATCAACGCGCGGGCAACCGCAGTGCGTTGCTGCTCCCCACCCGACATTTGCGACGGCAAGTGATTCAGTCGATGTTGCAGCCCTAAGGTTGTCAGCAACGACTCAGCCCGCTCCCGGACTTCCCGCTCGTCTTTCTCCGAAATAAAGCCCGGGAGGCACACATTTTCGAGGGCTGTAAATTCAGGCAGCAAATTGTTGAATTGAAAGACGAAGCCAATGCGCTCGTTACGGAACTGCGCCAGCTGTCGATCCCCCAGGGCAAACACGTTCTGTCCCGCAATGTGCAACTCCCCGCCATCAGGTCGGTCGAGTGTACCCAGAATCTGAAGTAACGTTGTTTTACCCGCGCCGGACGCACCAACGATGGAGACCACCTCGCCCGCTTCGATGGTTAAGTTTATGCCTTTTAGAACAGGAAGATTACCGTAGTTTCGGCGTATATCAGTAGTTTGAAGAAGCGACACGCGGTTTGTGATTTGTGGTTTATGGCCAATGGCTTATGATCGTTCGATTCGCTGATGGATAAGGCCGCTCGAACGCTAAACCACCAAAAACCGTAATCAATAAACCAAAAACTCGTTTTATTAGCTAACTTGCCGCACAAAAATACGATTTACAATTCTCCTTGTTGCAGTTGCCATGAATATACACGAGTATCAGGGTAAAGAAATTCTGAAAAAGTACGGTGTCCGGATTCAGGAAGGCATCGTAGCTGAATCGCCCGAGAAAGCCGTTGAAGCCGCTAAACAGATTATGGCGCAGTCCGGCTCAAAGTTCGTCGTCGTAAAATCGCAAATTCATGCTGGTGGTCGCGGCAAGGGTAAAGTCGTCGGTAGTGAACAGCGTGGTGTGGCTCTGGCGAAATCCGTTGAAGAGGTACGCGATATTGCGAAAAACCTGATCGGTAATGTACTGGTAACGCACCAGACTGGTCCGGAAGGCAAAAAAGTAAATAAAGTGCTGGTTGCCCAGGACGTTTTCTACCCCGGTGCATCGGAGCCGAAAGAAATGTACATCAGCATCCTGCTGGATCGTACCAAGGCTTGCAACGTTATCATGGCCAGCACCGAAGGGGGCATGGACATTGAAGAAGTAGCCGAGAAAACACCCGAAAAAATCGTAAAAGAGTGGATCGATCCGGCGGTTGGCTTACAGCCCTTCCAGGCTCGTAAAGTGGCTTTCGGCCTTGGTTTAGAAGGCGAAGCGTTCAAAGAAATGGTGAAATTCGTTACGTCGCTGTATAAAGCGTACGTTGATACGGATGCTTCCATGTTCGAGATCAACCCGGTTCTGAAAACATCGGATAACAAGATTTTGGCCGTTGATGCGAAAGTTAATCTCGACGACAACGCGCTTTACCGTCACCCTGACCTGGCCAATCTGCGCGACATCTCAGAGGAAGATCCGCTCGAAGTAGAAGCGTCAGCCAATGACCTGAACTACGTTAAGCTCGATGGTAACGTTGGCTGTATGGTAAACGGTGCTGGTCTGGCGATGGCTACGATGGATATCATCAAACTGTCGGGTGGCGAGCCTGCTAACTTCCTCGACGTAGGGGGTGGCGCTAACGCAAAAACCGTTGAAGCCGGATTCCGGATTATCCTGAAAGATCCAAACGTAAAAGCGATTCTGATCAATATCTTCGGTGGTATCGTTCGCTGCGACCGCGTGGCAACGGGCGTCGTGGAAGCGTACAAAGCGATTGGCGACATTCCGGTTCCAATCATCGTTCGTTTACAAGGTACCAATGCCGAAGAAGGCGCGAAGATCATTGACGAGTCAGGCCTAAAGGTTCAGTCAGCCGTGTTGCTGAAAGAAGCCGCCGAGAAGGTTCGTCAGGTTGTAGCTGCTTTATAAAGACAAAGCTGACTAACAAAAAAAGCCGGGACGAACCCGGCTTTTTTTGTTAGTCAGCTTTGTTAGCTATTCCGTCTTGATCCATTATAATACTTCTGTGCGTCAGGCAGTAGTTTCTGCAAGTCGGCAATCCGGCGCTGATCGGACGGGTGATCAGACAAAAACTCAGCGGGTGCTTTACCTCCGCTTGCCTTGGCCATCCGCTCCCAGAACGTAATGGCTTCCCGAGGGTCATAACCAGCCATTGCCATAAAGATCAGCCCGAGGTGATCCGCTTCCGATTCCTGCTTGCGGCTGTGCGGTAAGCCTACTCCGTATTGATATGCCAAAGGTCCTACGACGCCGAAAGCCTGTTGAAACAACGCCTGCGTTTGAGGGGTTCTGGCCGATGAAGCAATACCCGTCGCTACCTGACCAGCTTGGAGCAATCCATTGGCAACTAGTCCCTCACTCATACGCTCGTTACCATGCTCCGCAATAGCGTGCGATACTTCGTGCCCAAGTACCGTTGCCAGCCCCGCTTCGTTTTGGGTGTACGGTAGAATACCTGAATACACGACAATCTTACCGCCGGGCATACACCAAGCATTGACCTGGTTACTTTGCACCAAGTGGTACTCCCACTTAAACCCTTCCAGGCGTTTGCCATATCCGTTGCTGTTCATGTAACTCTCAACAGCCTGTCGAATTCGATCCCCCACTCGATTGACCATCTGGGCATCTCCGCTGTTGCTTACAACTCGGCTCGTGTCAAGGAACTGTTTATACTGGGTAAAGCTCATCGAGAGCATATCGTTATTCGGTACTAAAATCAGTTGCTTTCGTCCAGTTAGGGGTACTTTCTCGCAAGCGGTTACCGCAAAGACAAGCGACAACATCGCTATGATGGCTTTTTTCATTTTTGTGCGTTTTTGTTGAATGGTTATTCTGACGATATATGACGCGCAACATACGGGATTTGTTCAAATATTTACAAACGGGTGCGGTCAGGCCCTCTTTAGTCCTTAGATTTGCAACTGTCAGAATAGTTTAATAAAAACGCTGAGGGGCCGATCACTGTCCTTTGTGCCAAAAACTCGGACTCGCTGTCCGCGTTACACTATGAAAATTATCGCCGTTGGTCGCAATTACGCCGAACATATTAAGGAACTCAACAACGAACAGCCCGACGATCCGGTCATCTTTTTAAAGCCCGAAACGGCGGTACCGCTTAAAAACGAACCGTTTTTTTACCCTAGCTTTTCGAACGACGTTCATTACGAAGTTGAAATTCTGGTAAAAATCAATCGAGTTGGGAAAAACATCGACGAGAAGTTCGCTCATAAGTACTACGACGAAATCGGGATAGGAATTGATTTTACGGCCCGCGATGTACAGAGCAAACTGAAAGCCAAAGGACTACCCTGGGAACTGGCTAAAGGCTTCAATGGCTCTGCTCCTATCTCTCCGTTTATTCCAAAGACAGAATTTGCCAATTTGCAGAATCTGAACTTCCGTCTTGATGTTAACGGAGAAACCCGTCAGCAGGGAAACACCAGTCTGATGCTGTTCAAAATTGACTACCTGATTTCATTCGTTTCGCGGTATTTTCTGCTGCAACAGGGTGACGTTATCTTTACGGGTACGCCTAAAGGAGTTGGTCCCGTCCAAATCGGAGATCAGTTGACGGCTTACATTGAAGATCGAAAAATGCTGGAGATTGACGTAAAATAAACGACTCTTTATTGCCTGTTGGCATCACACAGTCCTCTGTGGTATCGCAAACGGGGAGTAGAAGTCTTCAATGCCTTTATATTGAAACGAGTACGTATTACGAGTGTCCTGGCGATGCTGATCTCCGCTGGAATGACCTTTGGTCAGACGAGTATAGACACGGCCAAGTCACCACAGAATGGAACCGCTACGGCGAGCCGCCTGGGAGAGCCGCCCATTGCCCCAGCCGGTTATTTTATGTTTCCAATCCGGCCGGGTTCCGCTAATTCGCTGGCGGGTGGATTGGGTGATTTACGAGCCAATCACTTTCATGCGGGTCTGGATATTCGAACGGGAGGTCAGGAAGGCTTGGACGTTCATGCCGCAGCCGATGGCTACATTTCTCGCATTGCCGTCTTTACCGGCGGCTACGGTAATGTTGTGTTTATCAAGCATCCCAACGGCCTGACAACGGTTTACGGGCACCTGAAAACGCTTAAAGACACGCTTGGCACTTACCTCCGCGAGCAGCAATACCAAAAGAAAACGTTCGAGATTGATTTACGGCCCGTACCGGGTCAATTTCCGGTTAAGCAGGGCGACGTGATTGCAGCATCCGGCAATACAGGCGGATCAGGCGGTCCTCACCTGCACTTCGAAGTGCGCGACGCGAAGGACAACCTCATCAATCCGCTGCTTTACGGTTTCTCCGAACTGAAGGATGATGTGCCGCCTTATTTTGAGCGAATTGCGCTGAAAACCATGACCTCGACCTCGCGCGTTAACGGTGAATACCAGCGAATCACCTACGCACCCGTTCGCCGGTCTGACGGAACTTACACGCTCACGCAGCCCATCACAGCATCGGGCTTAATCGGTTTAGAAGTGCTGGGCTACGACAAAACCAGCGGTTCGCCTTATCGCAATGGAATCAGTTGTCTGGAAATCCGGCTCGATGGGCGCGAGGTTTTTGCGTACAACATGAATAGCTTTCCCAATGAGCAAACCCGGTACATGAACATCCACGAGAATTACGAAGTGGAACAAATGAGCGGGCAACGCTACCACCGCGCGTACATTGCGGACGGCAACATACTGAACCTTTACAAGTTACAAAGCAATGCCGCCTATCGGGGGCGTTTACCCTTGCTTGATGGCAAACCGCACGAAGTAACGCTGACGCTTTTTGATGCGTTCGATCATGCGGCCCAGCTGACGTTCACGATTCTGCCGGAAATAACAACGACAAAGCCGCTTCCAGCAGATTCGGTAGCCACCCTTCCGGCGGAATCAGATCAGACGAGCGATATTCCAACAGCCACCATCACGACCGATGAAAACGTACTAAAGCTGACGGTCAGGAACATATCGGCGGCTAATCCTCCGATGGCAAAATTACACGTGGGCCGTACGATAACGGAGCAGGCGGTTAGCTATGTTCGTAACAATCAAGCGGTTTATCTCATCGATTTGCGGCAGACATTGCCCGATTCGGTACAGTTTGGCCGGGGTGTTGTGCGGACTAATTTTAAAAAGCGCATTATTCCCGGACGGGGTGATGTGGTGGTCGATGGCACAACTCGCTTGGCCTTTTCGCCTAAAACGCTTTATGACACGTTACATCTGGCCATGCGACCGCTACCGGGTGGTGGATTAGAGATTAACCAATCAACGATTCCGCTCAACGATTATTTAACCATTCAGTACCAACCGAACTACCCGATTGCCATCGATACCATGCGCACAAAAGCGTATTGGACCAGTGGCGGACGGGCCAGCTTCCTGGGTGGCAAATGGAATAAAGGACGAATCGAATTTAAGACTCGTTCCTTAGGCCGGTTTCAGCTTATGACGGACGCGAACCCGCCTACGGTCGAGATTCTGTCCGCTACGCCAAAGGGAATAACGGCCAAGATCCGGGATGATCTGTCGGGTATTGCGGATTTCCGGGCGCTGGTCAACGGCGAATGGGTGCTGATGCAGTACGATTACAAGCGGGCGTTGCTTTGGTCGGATAAACTCGATCCGGACGAACCCTTTGAAACGGGCTCGGAAGTACTTGTGCAGGTGAAAGATCGGGCTGGCAACATCGGTTCCGACAGCACGACGATTGAAGCCCCCCGCGCCCGACCAGCGGCACGTCCTAAAGCCGCACCAAAGCGTCGAAAAAAACGGTAAGGGTAGCTTAAGAAAGGTTCTTTCTTTTGTGTGAACTGGTATAAAACAGCAACTATAGATTTTTAGATATGAGTCTGAACGTTGGCGATATCGCTCCTGATTTCACAAGTACCGACCAAAACGGTCAGCCTATTAAGCTGTCCGATTATCGGGGAAAGAAGGTGGTTTTGTATTTTTACCCCAAAGACGATACAACGGGTTGTACGGCTCAGGCGTGTAGCCTTCGCGACAACTATTCGGATCTCAAAGCGGCTGGTTACGAGGTACTGGGCGTAAGTATCGATGATACGAAGTCGCACCAGAAATTCATCAACAAGTACAATCTGCCCTTTACGCTCGTCGCCGATACGGACAAGCAAGTCGTTGAAGACTACGGCGTGTGGCAGGAAAAATCCATGTATGGCCGTACGTACATGGGTACGGTCCGCACGACGTTTCTAATTGATGAAAACGGTATTATTACGGAAATAATCGGCAAAGTAGATACCAAGCAACACGCCGATCAGATTTTGAAATAAGTAAGTGCGGATGCCCACGTCCGTGCTGTTTCCTTAAATCCTGATGCGGATGTGGGCGTCCGCACCATTACTACATGGAACTCGAACAACTCGAACACATTGCAACCGCCGTTCGGCGCGACATCGTTCGCATGGTAGCCGCCGTTAATTCTGGTCACCCAGGCGGTTCGTTAGGCTGCACCGACTTTCTGGTCGGCCTTTATTTTGACGTAATGAAGCTTAAGCGGGATGAGAATGGCACCGTCATTTTCGACATGGACGGACGCGATGAGGATCTGTTCTTTCTCTCGAACGGACACATATCGCCGGTTTTCTATTCCGTGTTAGCTCGGTCAGGGTACTTCCCGATCGACGAACTGGCTACGTTCCGCAAACTGGATAGCCGTCTGCAAGGGCACCCCACCACCGCCGAACACCTACCGGGAATTCGCATCGCTTCGGGCTCCTTGGGACAAGGTTTATCGGTAGCAGCGGGAGCGGCTTATTCGAAAAAGCTCAATGGCGACACGAATCACGTGTACGTATTAATGGGCGACGGCGAGCAGCAGGAAGGCCAAATCTGGGAAGCAGCTCAGTTTGCACCCAACAAAAAACTGGGCAACCTGACCGCCGTAATCGATTACAACCTGGCTCAGATTGACGGCAAAACGGAATACGTCAACGACAACCGCGATCTGGCGGCCAAATACAAAGCTTTCGGCTGGCACGTCGACGAAATGCAGGGTAACGACATGGCTGATGTAATCAGAACCCTCAAGAAAGCACAGGAAAACCCGGACGTTCCGACGTTGATTCTGATGCATACAGAAATGGGCTTTGGTGTGGATTACATGGTTGGCAGCTACAAATGGCACGGCGTAGCGCCAAATGCTGAGCAGCTTACTCAGGCCCTCAACCAACTGCCGCTATCTGTAGGCTACTCTGATTACTAAACATAAGCCCTTGCTGTCTCTGAAGAAATTATGAAAAAGTACGAATATACCGAAAAGAAAGATACTCGCTCGGGCTTCGGCGCGGGCATGGCCGAATTAGGCAAAACCCACCCGAACGTTGTTGCCCTGACGGCTGACTTAGCGGGATCGCTTAAACTTGATGCGTTTATCAAAGAGAATCCCGAACGGTTTGTGCAGTGCGGGATTGCCGAAGCAAATATGATCGGCGTATCGGCGGGATTGACCATCGGTGGCCATATTCCTTTCGCCACGACCTTCGCCAACTTCGCGACGGGCCGTGTGTACGATCAGATCCGTCAGTCGGTTGCTTATTCAAACAAGAACGTTAAAATTTGTGCGTCGCACGCTGGGGTTACGCTTGGCGAAGATGGTGCTACCCACCAGATTCTGGAAGACCTGGGCATGATGAAAATGTTACCAAACATGACCGTCATCAACCCTTGCGACTACAACCAGACCAAAGCCGCTACGCTCGCTATTGCCGACCATGTTGGCCCGGTTTACCTCCGCTTCGGACGGCCTGTTATTCCGGTGTTTACCCCCGCCGATCAGAAATTCGAAATTGGCAAAGCGTGGACGGTGAACGAAGGTTCGGATGTGTCGATCTTCTGCACTGGTCATCTGGTCTGGGAAGCCATCAAAGCGGGCGAAATGCTGGCCGAAGAAGGAATCGAAGCCGACATTATCAACATTCATACGATTAAACCGTTAGATGAAGAAGCAATTATCGCTTCCGTGAAAAAAACGGGTTGCGCTGTATCGGCAGAAGAACACATGATCAGTGGCGGTTTGGGCGATAGCGTTGCGCATGTTCTGGCGCAACATAATCCGGCTCCGCTGGAATACGTGGGTGTCCATGACACTTTCGGCGAAAGCGGAACCCCTGACCAGCTGATGCAGAAATATGGTCTCACCGCCGACAAAATTGTTGAGCAGGTGAAGAAAGTAATGGCAAGAAAATAAGTGTTCGGTTTTTCAGCTTTCAGTTGGTTGACCCCTCATGCAGGCTTAGGTCAGCCAACTGAGAACTGAAGGCTGAATATTAAACAACGAATGACTGACGCAGAACTCCTCGCCAAATACCGCGATCCGTCGAGCCGGAATTATGCCTTTAATCTGTTGGTACGACAGTATCAGCAGAAAGTTTATTGGCATATTCGGAAGATGGTCATTGACCACGACGACGCTGATGATCTGGTGCAGGAAACATTTATTAAAGTCTGGAACAGCCTGGAACAGTTTCGGGGTGATAGTCAGTTATATACTTGGATATACCGCATTGCGACCAACGAATGCCTGAACTTTCTCAACAAAAAACGTCGTCGTTTTTTCCTGCCCATCGGTGACGTAGAGGGTGAGTTGATGGAAAAATTGGAAAGTAATGCTGATTTTGTCACGTCGGGCAATGAACCCAGCGGTGAAGAAATACAAATGAAGTTGCAGAAGGCGCTTCTGAAGCTACCGGACAAACAACGGCTTGTCTTTAACATGAAGTACTTCGACGACATGAAGTACGAAGACATTGCCGAGATCACGGGTACATCAGTTGGCGCGCTGAAAGCATCCTATCACCTGGCGGTAAAAAAAATCGAAGATTATCTGGATAAATCTGACACGTCTGATTAAACCTCAGCTCGCGTGGCTTGTCAAATCGCTAATAGGAAACGAATTGTGTGACTTGTACACAGAACGACAATGAACGAAATGAACAACTTCAGGCTTGACGAACTTCCCCCTGAGCATCCGCTTCGGCAGCAACCGTTTCGGGCTCCGGACGGCTACTTCGATCAGCTGCCTTCACGCGTACAGGCTCGGGTGACCCGCAAACCGAAACCAGCCTTCAGTATCAGCTGGTCCTGGCAACGAACGGCTACGTCGCTGGCAGGAGCCAGTTTAATTGCGGTGCTGATCTGGAAAACATTACCGCAGCGACAAGAGTCTTTAGGAAATGAAGCCTTGACGGGGGTGAGTAGTGAGGTGATTGCGGCTTACCTTGACGACCAGGGAGTCGACCCCTATGAATTAGCGGACAATCAGCAACTTCATTCATCACTGGGCAGTGATACGACGGCAATTCAGTATTTAAACGTGAAACCCGCCGATATTCAGCAGCTCATTGACGAACAAAACGTATCGGAATCTCTGGGCCTCGGCTCCTGACTTTAAAGAATGGTTAATTTTACCGCAATGAGACACGCATGGATTGGTTGGCTAGTAGCGATGATGATGACAACAAATGTCACTATCGCGCAACAGGACCCAAACGGACGCCAGAAGATAGAAGCCGCCAAGATCGGTATGATCACCAACCGGCTGAACCTAAGCACCGATCAGGCCCCGCAGTTCTGGGCGGTTTATAACGAATACAACGCGAAGAAGCAGGAACTAAACCGGCGGATTCGTCAGCTTAACAACGAGCCGTCCCGTACTAATCTCAACGACAACCAGTTGGTCAACGGTTTACGCGAAATCAATTCGACGAAACAAAAGCTGGCTGATCTTGATGACGAGTATATGAGTCGGTTCCTGAAAGTTATCAGCGCACAGCAATTAACAGAGCTGTACAAAACGGAGCAGACGTTTAATAAAATGCTGCTTAATCGGTTGAACAACCAGAATTAGCAGCCGATCACACGCGATTATCCTGACTGACTCTGGTCTCATCGGATTCAGGTGCTCTGAGTAACAGAAGCGGCACGACAAAGTCAGTCAGAATAATCCGTTCTATTTACCAGCTTAATAGCGTACGACCTTAAAGCTGGAAATACCCCCGTCGAAGCGAATAAGCATTTTCTTTTTGGCAGCATCATAACCGGGGCTTTCAAACACACCCCCACCGACCTCGGTAAATTCGTCCAGATGCTCTATGTTTAGCGCACCATCTTTTTTGATACGGCAACCGACTTCTTTGGGAACATGAACGGTTACCGAAGCGGCCCCTACTTCCAGTTTCACGTCCGACATATCGGCTTTTGACCCCAGTTTAAGATCAAGGTCAGCCGCTCCGGCGGCCAGTTTGAGGTTCTTCACGGCATAAGCGCTTAAGTCCAGATCACCCTGACCGGCTCCCAAAGCAATGTCCATCGTCCAGGCGGGATTCTGATTAAGATGAACGTCTACCCGGTTTTCAAACTTACCGTCTTTCAGATTAAAATCCTGGTTATCATCCTTGGGCTTCAATTCAATCGTCGGAATGTGGGTTACCGCATCGCGATCTACGGACATGGAATAACTACCGATGTTTTGGCGGGTATCCGCTTTGATCAGCTCCGAGGTCGGATCGCTAATGACAAACCGACCGGCCCCTCCGGCCATTTTGAATACCGCTTCACGAGTATCGGCCTCCATCGACTCCGTAAACGTGTTTGTCTGCACCGTAGTCGACTTCCGCTGCTCCCGTTCTGAACGATAATCGCTTTCATTATCATCGTCGTCATCACGGCTGGACTCGTTAGCGTCATCATTGTTGTCATCATCCTGATTCCAGTGGATACCGAACCCATCGTGATCTCTGTCGTGCGCAAAGAAGCCAAACAAGGTGGTTGGTACCGCTACGGCCAGCATAACCGTTGTAACAAAAGCCGCTGGATTGCCGCGTCGTTCGAGAATCAGGTTTACACCCGCCAAAATCAACAGCACGGGCCACAAATCGACCAGCGAGTGCCAGTTAACATCCAGCCAGCCAGCCCGACGAGCCAGGAACAGCACGCCAAACGTGAGCAGAAAAATACCCCAGAATAATCCATTTCTTCGTTGCATGACAAAGGAGATTTAGGAAAGGTATAGGTGTATTCACACAGCCTATACCCTCGCATGGTACCTCTATTACAAAGGGTTATTTGTATTGTTGTTATTGGGATCGTAGGGTGTTTTGATACGATCCCGGAAGATGAGCCATAAACCAATTGCGATCAAGACAAAAGGCCATAGATCACCAAAGTCGATGTCGAAATAACGATCCAGCAGGAACAGCACGCCAAGCAGGATCAGTACGGCACCTCCGATAACGCTACGGTCGGGTGATGCAGGTTGGTTGGGATTGTAGGGGTTCATAGAAAAAACGGGGTTTGCATAAACGGTTGATTGAGCCACTGATCCGCCAAATCGACGTTCAGGCAGAGCAATCCACAAGATACAGTAAATGATAAAAGACGGGAAATGAGGGATTAAAATTCCGATCACAAAAATGAACCGGACCAAGGCGCGATCTATTCCAAAATAGTCAGCTAAACCAGCGCATACCCCGCCTATCTGGGCTTGTTCAGAAATTCGTTCTAATCGTTTGTTCATGGCTTTCGTTGTTAAAACCGATGTAAACCTAGTCACGAAGCCGGATGTGCGGAAAAAGAATAGGAAGAATGGACGCGCGGTTTGATGGAAGTGTGTTTTCAATGATAGTAGGTAATACATAGTAGCAGGTAACGACTAATAAATGATAGCCGCTCCTTGCCTTAAGCCATCTACGATTGTCTGAACTCGCTACTCTTCTTCGATTGCTTCCAGAATATCCATTAACTCCCCGAACTCTTTGTTGCCCGGACGCTCTTCGTCGCCACCGCTGAGCGCGATACCCCGAACCGGTAATTCAGCTAGCAATTCATGGACATTCTGGGCGGAGATACCGGTTCCGAGCAATACGGAATGACGATTGGCTATTCGCTGAAGGGCCCCTTTTAATTCGGCATCAAGATGAAGCGGGGCCTTACTTTCAAGCAGGACATACTCCGCTCCGGCTGCGCCCGTTTGCAACAAGCTATCTAATTGATCAAGCGTTAAGAGCGATAAATCGACCCGTAGAATAAGTGGTTTTCCAAATGTGCCCAGATAAGGAAGCAACGCGGCTTCGTCTACCTGAAGCAGATCGGGCTGGTAGGTTTCGAGCAACGATTCAATGGTTTCTGGATCGGTTGACGCTGTTTCGCCGACAATCTGAACACCCGCCACCCACGATTTTATTTCTTCAAATTTCTTTGGATCAACATAGTCGGGCGACTCGGTGTCCATCGAGAAACCAAGCATGTCAACGCCCATACCGGCGCAATACCGGGCATCACTGAGATTCGTAACGTTGGAAATTTTAACAAGTGTTGCGAGAGCCATGATAAAGTCAATTGATGCTGCGAAGGTAAGAGCGCAAAAAGCGTGGTGCAAGGAGCAGGTGTTTTCTCCATGCTCTTTGCACCACGCGCTTCATGCAATATCCTGGCTCCGGTTGACTATTTATTCACCCGATTGTATATGGCCCGAAAGTTTTTGACGCTCTCGGCAATTTCCGGACCGTTGTTTTCCCAGTGGTATTCGTACTCCGCTGAAATGGGTCCTTTGAACCACTGACGCTTCAACTCCCCAATAACGGCTTCCACTTTACTATCCCCAGTACCCCAGACTACATCATGGTATTTTCCGTCCGGCGTATCCTGCTTCACGTCTTTAAAGTGCATACCGAGTACATGCCCGTTTAGTTTTTTCAGGCACTCAACCGGATCGAGTCCGGAGCGCACCCAGTGACCAATATCCGAGCAAGAGCCAACGTACTTACTACCACCGATGGCCGCCAGAACCGTATCGGGATGCCAGTAGCGCGACGGCTTGGGGTGGTTATGTAAGGCTACGTTTATCTTATACTGCTCAGCCAGTTTGCGCACCAACGGCATTTGTTCGGGTGTTGGCTCGGAGTTGATGTTTAACACACCCATATCCTTGGCAAATTCAAAAACGGCTTGCCAGTCCTGATCGGTCTTAGGGCTGATGACGCCATAAGCTACAATCGTAAGGCCACGATCTTTCACTAATTTCTTGATGGTCTGTCGCGCTGTTGCGTCCATGTTGAAATCCATCTTTCCGTCGATCCCTCCGCCAATCGTCTGACCCGGATAAATCTCAACGTATTTCAGGCCACAACTATCAATTTTCCGCAAGGCTTCCGTAAACGGAAATAACCGAAACGAGTAGGCTTGAGCACCCAGTTTCCAGCCCGCTTTGTCTTCCGGATTTTTCTGCGCTAACGCCGAAACAACGCTCATGACGACAATTAATCCGCTTAACAGGTATTTTGTCCGATAGTTCATAGAGTCCATTCTTTTTGACAAAAGGATAGAGACAACCTGCTTTACCCATTTCACGGTTGGGTGCCCGGCGGCAATATAAATCACCGGCAAACTTCAGCGAATCTCGTACCGCCGAAACTAAGCAGAAGTTAATTCGTGTTGGTATCTTTGTGCGCCGTTGTCGAAGCAACGACGCATTTGAACGATTCAATCGCAGGACTTTGAATCCTGGCAGATCATTATGAGCAAACACGGACGCATTTTAGTCGCCATGAGTGGCGGCATTGATTCCTCACTAGCAGCGGTTATGCTGCACGAAGAAGGCTACGAAGTTATCGGCATGACCATGAAAACATGGGATTATGCGTCTTCGGGCGGTACCAAAAAAGAAACGGGTTGTTGCAGCCTTGACAGCATCAACGACGCCCGGAACATCGCCGTTAGTCTCGGCTTTCCGCATTACATTCTGGATATCCGGGAGGAATTTGGCGATTATGTAATCAATCATTTTACGGGTGAATACCTCGAAGGCCGGACACCGAATCCCTGCGTGCTGTGTAATACCCACATCAAATGGGATGCGCTCCTTCGCCGGGCCGACCGGCTCGACTGCGAGTTTATCGCCACCGGACACTACGCCCATATCCGCGAAGAAAACAGCCGCTTCGTTATTTCGAAAGGAGTTGATACGCTGAAAGATCAGTCCTATGTATTGTGGGGCGTATCGCAGGAAAGTTTGAGCCGGACGAAACTTCCGCTTGGTCATCTGCGCAAATCGGAAATCCGCGATATGGCGAAAGACCGGGGCTTCATCGAACTGGTCACCAAGTCGGAATCGTACGAGATCTGCTTTGTACCCGACAACGATTACCGGGGTTTTCTGAAACGGCGGGTGCCGGGGCTGGAAGCGGAAGTAGCCGGTGGTAACTTCGTGATGGAAGGCACGGGCAAAGTGCTGGGGAAACACCTGGGCTATCCGTTCTATACCATCGGGCAACGGAAAGGGCTGGGTATGGCGTTTGGGCAACCCATGTTCGTGACCGAAATCCGGAAAGACACCAACGAAGTGGTACTGGGCATTGACAAAGATTTGTACCGCGATGGCATGATCGTTAGCAAGCTAAACCTACAAAAATACGATTCGATCAATGGGCCGCTGGAAACCGTGACGAAAGTTCGTTACAAAGATCCGGGTACACCCGCTACCATTTCACAAACGGGCGACAAAATAGAGGTCCTGTTTCAGGAAGGCGTTTCTGCCATTGCGCCGGGTCAGGCAGCCGTTTTTTACGAGGGCGACGACGTAGTGGGGGGCGGTTGGATCATGAAAAGCTTCCGCCAGAATGACCCGATCCGTGAGTCCGCCTACGCAGTTGTTTCCTAATGCTTATATTCACAGCGCAGTCCACCGGGGCTGCGCTTCTTGTTTCACCCATGACGACCGAACCCACCGATCCCACTCGTTACCCAATTGGTCTTTGGCAATCGCAGGATACCTACACCGTAGCGGAGATTCGTCAGCTTGTTGATCAGATCGCAACGCTGCCCGATGCTTATGCCCTCGTATTGGCCAACGTTTCGACGGCTGACCTGTCCCGCCAGTATCGACCTGGTAGCTGGACCGTCCAGCAGCTTGTCCACCACGTTGCGGATACGCACATGCTGCATTTTATGCGGTTGAAAAACGCCCTGACAGCGCCCGACACCGTTGGCGTTATGGCCGATGTGAATGCCTGGGCGGCCCTCAGCGAAGGACAACATGCGCCAATTGCCGATTCGCTTATCTTGTTAAAAGGAATTCATCAGCGCATCGCTTTTCTGGTTGGCACCTTGCTGCCCGACCAACTCGCCATCACGTATTACCACCCAGTTCGCCAGCGCCACCTTACACTGGCCCAGGCACTGTCGGTTATCGTCTGGCACGCCGAGCATCACCTCGCCCATATTCGACTCGCTCTCCAAGTAGCCTAACGAAAGAACCGATCACCCGTTTTCCAACTTCTTCTGCGATGCGCATTCAGACTGGTATCATTCTACTTTTTTTAAGCTGTTCAACGTTTCTTTTCGCCCAAACGCCACCGACCGGGCATCCGAATACGAACGGTGCCGGCTGGAAACCGCTTTTCGAGCGGGACCTTTCCGACGCCAATTACCCCAAGGGGGTTTGGAGCTACGACGAAGGCGAACTAACAGCCACTGCCGACAAAGCAATCTGGACCGCTAAGCCCTACGACGATTTCATTCTTGACTTGTTCTTTAAAACCGCCGAGGGTACCAATAGTGGCATTGTCGTTCATTGCAGCGATACAACCAACTGGATTCCGAACGCCGTCGAAATCCAGATTGCCGACGATCACAACAAGCAGTGGGCCGACGCGCCGACCAATGGGCAGTCCGGCGCTTTTTTCGGTCATCAGGCTCCTACCAAAAAGCTCGTTAAAAACCCCGGCGAATGGAACCGCTGCACAGTAACGTGCCAGGGCAAGACAATTTATGTCGTGCTTAACAATCAACTGATTAATACAATCGATCTGACAAAATTTACGTCTGCTCAGAAAAATCCCGATGGTTCGGATGTACCCGAATGGCTCAACAAACCAGCCGCCGATTTGCCGCTGCGTGGCTACGTTGGCTTACAGGGAAAACATGCCGGAGCACCGATCTACTTTAGAAACCTGAAGATCAAGGAGCTGTAGTCACATCATTGCTTTGTAGCTGTTCCTTATCCAGACTAGTTAGCGCAGATGTAGGCGAACCAGTCACTTTTTCGCCTGGATTTTGTTATGTATACGCTATGCAGAACGAACCTCAAACCCGTCACAGTCGCATCCTTCCCGAACTGCGCTTTTCCCTCAACCTGCTGTATGTGGGACGGCTGCTGGTGGGCATGAAATCGGCTGAAGAGGGGCAGGAACTATTTGATGAACGTATTGAAACCGTAACCGACGATCTCGTTTCGACCGAATTGCTCCACGAAGCGGCAGTGCTGGCGGGTGATGTGTTGCCCGAAGCCCCTTCGGTCTCGGCACCGGACGATACTGAATAAGTCGCAATCTATTTTCTTTGCATTTCCAACCTTACGCTATACATGACCGACGCTCCGTTAGCCGCCCTTTTCGATATGGACGGCGTTTTGGTCGATAATACCGACTTTCACATCAATGCTTGGCTACAATTTGCCCAAGCCAAAGGATTTCCGATTACCCGCGATCAGTACGTGGCAAATATCAATGGCCGCGTCTCCGCCGATGCGATGGCTTACGTGTTTCAGCGCCCCGTTGAAGGTGGCGAGCTGATTACCTTAACGGAAGAAAAGGAAGCCATTTACCGGGAGCTTTATCGTTCGCACTTGCAACCGGCACCGGGTCTGATTGCTTTTCTGGAAGCCTTGAAAGCGCAGAATATCAAGTTGGCCGTTGGCACATCGGCACCTATGAGCAATGTTCACTTTACGCTCGATGGGCTACAAATCCGACGCTATTTCGATACGGTCGTTGATGCCAGCATGGTTCGTCACGGCAAGCCCGACCCCGAAATCTACCTGAAAGCCGCCGAGCGGGTAGGCGTTGACCCCGCGCGTTGTGTTGTGTTTGAAGATGCTTTTGCGGGTATCGAAGCCGGATTGCGGGGAGGAATGCAGGTGGTTGCGCTTGCCACGACGCACACGCAGGCGGAATTGGTCAATAGCGGTGCGGCTCTTATCGTCAATGATTTTACGGAGCTTTCGGTAGCAACTATTGAGGCATTAGTCGACAAAACACCCCGTTGACCCGCCCGGATTTTGTATCTTTGTCCCCTAAATTTGTCTTGGCACCAACGTTCATGTCTTTGAACTCTTCATCTGAAAGCCCCCTGATTCCCGCCCGCGAGGGCTTTTTCTTTCCGGCAGAATGGCATCCTCACGTCGCCACCTGGCTAAGCTGGCCCCATACCGAAGCGTCGTGGACGAAAGAGCGGCAGGAGCTGATGTATCCGGCCTACATTGATTTTATCAAAGCCATCGCCGAAAGCGAACAGGTTTGCATTAACGCGCATAACGAGATTGTGATGCAGGCGGCCAAACTGCGCTTATTGGCCGCTGGCGTGAATATGGACCGCGTGACGCTGCTCCCCCACCCGACCAACGATTCGTGGTGCCGCGATCACGGTCCGGCCTTTCTGATCAATCCGACTACGAAACAACGGATGATCGTTAACTGGGGCTACAACGCCTGGGGGGGGAAATACCCGCCCTACGACCGCGATGACCTGATTCCGGTGGAGATTGCCCACTATCGTGGACTCGATTACGTCACGCCTGGCATCGTTATGGAAGGTGGTTCGGTTGAGTTTAACGGAGCCGGAACAGTGCTCACAAGCCGGGCCTGCCTGCTTAACCAAAACCGGAATAGCCATCTGAAACAGGCTGACATCGAGCGCTACCTGTGCGATTATTACGGCGTTCAGCAGGTGCTTTGGGTAGAAGAAGGCATCGTTGGTGACGACACCGATGGCCATATTGATGATACGGTGCGGTTTGTAAACGAAGATACGGTAATCGCGGCTTACGAAGCAGACAAGAACGACGCTAACTATCCGTTCCTTCAGGAGATCCATCACGAGCTAAAGCAGATGCGGCTTCTGAACGGTAAGCAACTAAACATTGTTGAACTGCCCATGCCTGACCCGGTTGTCAGCGATGGACTGCGGCTACCGGCTTCGTACGCCAACTTTTTAATTACGAATCAATCGGTTATCGTACCTACGTTCCGCTGCGCGGCTGACCAACCGGCGCTGGATATTATCGGTCAGTGTTTTCCTGATCGTAAGATCGTCGGCATCGACTCGACCGATATTGTGTGGGGTCTGGGTAGTTTTCACTGCCTGAGTCAACAGGAGCCAAGCATCTAATTGCCTATCAACGTTCTTCCGATGTACGACAACAAAACCTTTCGCTCCGTTGCCAACACCGAGAATGGTGAAGTCGGTGGAGAAACCTTGTTTCATTATCACCAACAGGATCAGATCGTCTGGGCCGAATACAGTGGCGGGGCTATCGTAAAGGGGTTTCTGATTGCGACAGTCGATAGTCACCATCGGCTCGACATGCGCTATCAGCACGTTAATGTGCAGGGTGAGCTGATGACTGGCTACTGTCAGTCAACGCCCGAACGGTTGCCCGACGGACGAATCCGGCTCCATGAACGCTGGCAGTGGACGAGCGGAGATCAGTCGTCGGGCGAATCCGTTGTTGAGGAAGTTGCCGATTAAGTGTCCTGAAGCTATGCGAGTCATTGTAAGTCTATTGAGTTTAATGCTGCTGGTTGGATGCGCCCGCCCGACATCGCTCGTAGCGGAGTTGGCTCCCCGTTCGCTGAAAGCGGTGAATCTCGAAGAAACGCTGAGCCGACGCGATGAGCTGATGATGGCGTATTCAATGACCAGTTACGACGCTAAAAACAAACCTGTATCGGTGGTCAATGGCGGTTGGGGCGTCGTAACCGTGCAGAAAGGCCAGCAGTTGGACCTTAGCGCGGCTGGTCCCGACAAAGCCCTACCGATTAGCCTGGAACTACCGAAGAATGGGCGCATTGTGGCCTCACTGGTCTTGATTGAAGTGGACGATTACAACCGGGCGAAGCAAATGCTGGATCGGGTTCGGCAAGTACATAATATTGTGGCTGGCCCGGCGGCTTTTCTGATCACAGCAGCCGAAGTCCTAACTCCGCTCAAATACGTAGCCGCTGGTCTGGCCGCTTCGGGCATTGGCCTGAAATTGGTCGATCAGTTTGACGATGATGATTTATTGGGCCAAAGCAGCGTCGACCTTTACGAAGCGGAACTACGCAAAAAAAAGCAGCAACTCGTGCACGTACCAACGGTATTCACGGGGCAGAACCTTCGCGACGCTTTCGACTATCGACTCGACTATGACATTACGCTTAAATCGGTGAAAATCCGGCCCGTTCGCCAATAAGCCCTTCGTTCAATCGTTGCTTAAACAGAGCGAATGTTTTTACAAAAAACGCTGTTTTCAACCTATTGAGACAAGGCACGCATGCCCCCTCAACCCAGTAATCAGTAACTTAGTACCTTACTTTTCCATTCCGACGCTATGCGCCAACTTACCGGCGGTATCTTGCTGGCTCTTGCCGTAACAGCCTGCAAAACAACCGCACCCGTGGTCCAGCAAACACCTCCACAGCCCGTTATCCTGACGCTGGGGACCAAAGCTTTCACTACGGATGATTTTTTCCAGTCGTTTACGAAAAATCAGTTTTCGTCCGACTCCGCCCAGCGGACCGACGTGAAGAACTATTTTGATCTGTATACCAATCTGAAGCTGAAAGTACTGGCCGCCGAAGCCGAAGGGCGCGATACAACCGAGGCTTTTCGGGAGGAAATGAATACCTACCGTAACCAGTTGGCGCAATCGTACCTGACGGACAAAGTGCTGGTGGAGTCGATAGCCGCTGAAGCGTACCAACGGATGCAGGAAGAAATCAACGCGTCCCATATTCTGGTACCTGTAACCGAAGACGCGGCTCCCACCGATACGTTGGCGGCCTACCAGAAAGCACTGGACATTCGCAAGCAGGCGCTGGCCGGTACGGATTTCGCCCAGCTTGCCCAGGACAATTCACAAGATCGTCAGACGGCTGCCAACGGTGGTAATTTAGGCTATTTCACGGCTTTTTCACTTGTTTACCCGGTCGAAACAGCGGCTTATAACACGCCCGTCGGCCAAGTCTCCATGCCCATCCGAACTCGGTCGGGTTATCACCTGATCAAGGTAAACGACCGTCGGCCAAGTCGCGGTAAGTTACGGGTGGCTCACATCTTGGTGCGGCTTAGCCCCAGTGCCGATGAAGCCGGTCAGAAAGCAGCGCAGGATCGTATCGACGCTGCGTACGCCCGGCTCCAGAAAGGCGAATCGTTCGAAGCGGTTTGCCAGGCCGTATCAGACGACATTACTTCTCGCGCGAACGGAGGACTGCTACCGGCGTTTGAAACCGGTAGGCAGGTTCCGGCGTTTGAACAGGCCGCTTACACCTTGACGAAACCCGGCGACGTATCGAAACCGGTTCGCACAAATTACGGCTGGCATATCATCAAACTCATCGAGCGGAAAGGGCTGGAACCTTATGCTGACTTAGCTCCTTCGTTGCGCCAGCGCGTTATGACCGATACGCGTGCTGATGTATTGCGCCAGGCAACCGTGCAACGCTTGAAGAAAGAATATCCTGTTCTGGAAGAAAAAGCAACCGTTGAGAAGGTGTTAGCCAAGGCCGATAGCAGTCTGCTGCGTGGTCAGTGGCGCTACACCGAGCCACTGGAGCCGGCGTTACAAAGCAAATCGTTGTTCGCCGTCTCCGGAAAGCCCGTAACCGTAAACCAGTTTTTTGATTACGTCCGGCAGAAACAGCAACCACAGCGTAATCCAGCCCTGGCACCCGCTGCGCCGATTGCATCAGTTACGGGTTCACCAGCGATAGCGATGCGCCGATTGCTCGACCGGTTTGAAGGGGATCAGTTAATGGCAACGGAGGAAGCTAATCTGGACAAGAAATCGCCGGAGTTCCGTTCGCTGCTGAACGAGATCCGGGATGGTGTCCTGCTTTCGCAGGTGATGGAGCAAAACGTATGGGAACGCTCGATGACCGATTCAACGGGACAACGCCAGTATTTTGACCAGAATGCGGAGAAATATCGTTTTCCGGAACGGGCTGCCGCAACGATCATTGTCGCTCAGAACGATGATTTATTGAAACAGGCCCGTCAGATGCTGTCCGGCAAACCGCCCTACCAGCTCAAGCGCTCGGCGGCTGACCTGACCTACGACAGTAACCAGACGATGCTGACGCCTAAACAGCGGGAAACCTTGTACGACGTACTCGTAACGATGGCCCGTAATCCAGAATATGTTGTTGAAGTTTCCGGTGCGCACGATGCCGCCGAGCGGGATTCGGTGTCGGCGGGTCGGATTCGGGCCGTTGTGAGTTACCTGCAAAAGAGTGGTGTTCCCTTGAACCGCATTGCGGAAAAGGATTATCAGGGGGCTCCCCCCCGCCGGGCAGCCGATGCACCTAAAGATGCGGCCGCCCAACGCCGGGTTTCGTTCCAGTATTTTTCGAATGATAAAGCCGACATTGCTAAAGTTCTCAACAGCCGGCAACCATCGTCCTCCGCTGGTCCGGCGGTGACGATCACCGAAGGTATTTTTGCGCAGGGAATCAACCCTTACCTCGACAGTATCGACCAGTGGAAAGAAGGTATTACCACCTTCAACCGGGCCGGTAAAGCTGTTTCGGTAACGATAAACCGCGTTGAACCCGCTCGGGCAAAAACGTTTGCCGAAGCCAGGGGCGCTGTCATCAACGATTACCAGGCTTTGCTCGAAAAACAGTGGCTTGCTCAGCTTCGTCAGAAATACCCGGTGAAGGTGAATGAAGACGAGATTCGGAAGTTAGGCAAGTAATTCACTAGTCAGCAGATCGGGGACGCGCTCAGCTTGCCAGGCAGGTTGTCCAGCACTCACAATCAAGTTCTTAATTTTTCTAAAAAGGCAGGACGGTTTCTGTTCTGTGCGTATCTTTAACTCATGAAAAAAGTAATCAGTAGCGCTTTTATTGCCTTGCTTGGCTGGTTCCTGACCGCACCGGTTTTTGGCCAGGGACAAGGGGTAAGCCTGAACAAGATCATTGCCAAGGTCGATAACTATTACGTACTTCGGTCCGATCTTGAGGAATCCTATCAGTCCTACGTGGGCCAGAACCAGACACCACCCCAGAAATGTCAGTTGCTGGAGAGTCTGGTCATCAATAAGATGATGCTTGCCAAAGCCGAGATTGACTCGGTTGTGGTTGACGATAAGATCGTAGACAGCGAACTCGACCAGCGGATGCAGTACATGGCGCAGCAGTTCGGTTCCGAAAAGAACATTGTTGAAGCCTATGGTAAGAGCCTAGAAATGCTCAAAAGCGAACTGCGCCAGCAGGTGAAAGATCAGAAAGTTGCGCAGAAGATGCAGCAGAAGATCACGACCGACGTAAAGGTGACCCCCCGCGATGTTCGTAAGTTCTTCGATGCTATTCCAAAAGACAGTTTGCCCTACATGCCCGCCGACGTTGAGGTTGGTCAGATTGTACGGTTTGCCAAGCCGACCAAGGAGCAGAAAGAAGCCCTGCGTCAGCGATTGTTGGACATCAAAAAACGGGTGCAGGCCGGTGAAGACTTTGCCAAGTTAGCGAAAGATAATTCGGAGGACGTGGGTTCGGCCCAGAACGGTGGCGATCTTGGTTTTGCCAAACGCGGCATGATGGTGGCTCCTTTCGAAGGGGCGGCTTTGAAAATGAAGCCAAACGAAATTTCGGACGTTGTTGAATCGGAATTTGGTCTTCACCTTATTCAATTGTTGGAAACGCGCGGTGCGGAATACCACGCTCGGCACATCCTGCTCCGCCCCGATTACAACCGGCTGGATCTGAGTAGCCCAACGCGCTATCTGGACAGCCTGCGGACACTTATCGTTGCTGACTCGGTTAAATTTGACAAAGCAGCCCACGACTTTTCGGAAGATAAAAGCACAGCAGATGCAGGTGGTTTGATCCGCGATGCACAGTCGGGAAGCAGCCGCCTGGCAATGGATGGTTCGATGGAATACGCGATGTTCCAGATGCTGGACACGATGAAAGTGGGCAGCGTTTCGGCACCCCTGCCGTATCGTACCGAGGACGGCAAAAGTGCGGTTCGGATTTTGTACTTCAAGAGCAAAGTCCCCCCACACACGGCAGATTTCAAGCTTGACTTCGAAAAGTTGCAGAATATCGTGCTGACTAACAAAAAGAACCGGGCCATTGATGACTGGTTCCGGAAATCGGTGGCGGATGTTTACATCAGCGTAGATCCTGAGTTTCAAAACTGTCGCATCTTTGGAACAACGCAAAATAGCGCAGCAGCATTGAGTGGTGGCGGCAATGAATAGCTTTCCGTTTTGAGGTTTACAGTTTTCGGCTAACTTGCATTGTCAGGGTCAACGCGGAAACCTGTAAACCATAAACTCTTTAACTGTATTATTGTGCCTTACTCATCGGATGTTGCGGCTGCGGAAGCCCTTACTACCTATTACCAAAAGTTAAAAGCGGAAATTTCGAAGGTTGTTATCGGCCAGGACGACACGGTTCGCTTGCTCCTAACCGCTATCTTCTGTCAGGGACATTGCCTGCTGGTCGGTGTGCCGGGCCTCGCCAAAACGCTGCTTATCCAGACGATTGCGGGGGCATTGGATCTCGATTTCAACCGTATTCAGTTTACGCCCGACCTGATGCCCTCAGACATCCTGGGTTCGGAAACACTCGATCAGGAACGGAATTTCAAGTTTATTAAAGGACCGGTTTTTGCCAACATTATCCTGGCCGATGAGATCAACCGGACGCCCCCTAAAACCCAGTCGGCTTTGCTGGAAGCGATGCAGGAATATTCCGTTACCATCGCCGGTCAGAAATACGGATTGGGTCGTCCTTTCTTCGTACTGGCTACGCAGAATCCCATTGAGCAGGAAGGAACGTACCCACTTCCAGAAGCGCAGCTCGACCGGTTTATGTTTAACATTTACCTGGATTATCCGTCGTTTCAATCGGAACTGGACATCGTTAAGAGCACCACAACCGACAAACGTCCCGAAGTACAGCGCGTCATTACCGGCGAAGAAATTCGGGAGTTTCAGCATCTAGTACGCCGGGTTCCGGTGGTTGACAATGTCGTTGAGTATGCCGTCAAGCTGGTACACAAAACCCGTCCAAACACGGAGCTGGCTTCTTCCGATGCAAATCAATACCTGGAATGGGGCGCTGGTCCGCGTGCTTCACAGGCATTGATTCTGGCTTCGAAATGTAACGCGCTGTTGAATGGCAAATACTCGCCCGATATTGAAGATATACGAGCCGTTGCGTTGCCCATTCTCCGCCACCGCGTCGTTCGCAATTTTAAGGCCGAAGCCGAAGGTATCTCCGTTGAGCAGTTGATCAAACGAATGCTGTAAGCCAAGCGATAGCTGTAAAGTAAAAGGCCGATCTTCGAAAAAGAGCGGCCTTTTGCTTTGTAAAAATGATTATTCGTCTTTATTACCCTCGCGATTTGTTTTACCCAGGTAGTCATCCTCCCCCATACCGGTCGAGTGGTCGTCAACACCCGAAGCGTCAACATCATCGTGTTCTTCTCCCACCAGATACTCAACGTCGGGCTTGGCCGAAAAATCGGGCTCGCCTACTTTTTCATGATCGTGCTGCGAACTTTCCATAACGTTTTGTCAGTTTGTTTCCCTCTATAACCGAAAAAGACGCGCGGAGTTACCACAAAATTAGCGTTGGAGCGGCCAGACCGAATCGGCAGTCACCTGGATGTTCACGCGCAGCCCTGCGTACAGGCTGTCATTGGTCGTCAGTACACGCAAGCAAAAATCAGGGTTTAGCTCTACTTCGATTTCGTAGTGGCTTCCTTTAAAAAACACCGCTCGAACAGTTCCCGAAATACCTGCTTCGCTTAGCCTGACCTGTTCTGGTCGCAAACAAAAAAGCGCCGAAGGGTATTCGACAGCCGATAAGCCTAACAAGGGCAGATGCTCCGTTTGCAAGATGTTGACCGGGCCGGTCATCTGGGCGGCATACGCCGTTTCGGGTCGTCGGTAGATGTCGACGGGATTGCTGAGCTGAATCAGTTTTCCGTCGCGCAGAATACCTACCGTATGAGCAATTGATAGTGCATCGCTGGCATCATGCGTAACAAACAGACACGCCGTATTTTCGTGCCGGACCAGATCAAACAGTAAGTTACGAACGATGAGCCGGTTTGGTAAGTCAAGATGGCTGAACGGTTCGTCGAGCAGCAACACGGCGGGTTTATCAGCGATAGCCCGCGCAATGGCCGTCCGTTGTTTTTCGCCCCCCGACACCTGGCGTGGTAACCGGTTCTGCACTTCCGTCAGTCGGCACAGTCGTAGCAATTCATCGACCCGGTAGTCGCGATACGTTTTCGCGAAGAAGCGGAGCGCATACGTGATATTTTCCCGAACGGATACATTCGGCATCAACTGGTATTCCTGATGGACAAGCCGGATCGCTGCGTGACCCGCCACCAGCACTTCGGAAGGACCTGGCACCCGTTTTCCGTCCAGCCGGACGTCTCCTCCATCGGCGTCCGTTAAGCCAGCCAGTATGCTCAGCAGCGTACTTTTTCCAGAACCGCTTGCTCCAACGAGCGCCATGACCTGACCTGCCTGGAGCACAAACGATACCTGTTGAACTGCCGACAACGGGCCGAATGATTTAGTAAGTGTAGTAGCTTCGAGCAATCGTTCGTTGTATTTATATGGGTTGATAATCACAAAAAAACAACCGACTGGCCCAAATGACCCAGTCGGTTTTCAACTGCGCTTCCAGTTCCGTTAGAAAATGAAATTCGTTGACAAAAACGTCGATTTATGGTCGCCCACAATGTCGTTTAGTACTTCTTTGTTGGCAGCAGTATCTTTCGTGGCTACTGCCGACCGGATAGAAAACGACCGAAGGGCATCTTCTACGGACAAGGTTCCCTCCGCCGAATCTTTGCGCCCCGTGAACGGAAACGTATCCGGTCCGCGCTGGCATTGCGCATTGATGTTGACACGGCTTACCAGGTTAACCAGCGGGTCGATGAGTTGGGCAATTGCATTGCTATCCGTCCCAAAAATACTCGCCTGCATACCGTGGTCGTCCGTAATCAGGTAGTCGATAAACTCTTCCACATCATCAAAGGGTACGATTGGAATAACGGGGCCAAACTGCTCTTCGCGGTATAATTTCATGCCTTCCTGAACGGGATAAACCACCGCTGGTTTGAACAGCGAAGCCGACACCTGGCCCCCGCCTTCGTTAACAACCGTTGCTCCGCTGGCTTCGGCATCACGGATGCACTCGGTCAGGTAATCCGGCTTGCCGGGTTCAGGTAAGGGCGTAATTTGTACACCAGCATCCCAGGGCATACCCGGCTTTAGTTTACTGACTTCGGGATTGAACTTACTCAGAAACTGATCCGCAACGGACCGATGTACCCAGATAATTTTGATGGCCGTACAGCGCTGACCATTGAACGAGAGCGTACCAAGCAAGCACTCTTTCACGGCTACGTCGAGATCAGCGTCGGGCAAAATGATAGCGGCATTTTTGGCGTCAAGGCTCATAATGGAACGAAGCCGGTTGAGTTTCGGGTGTTGGCGCTGGAGCTGATCGGCAACGCGACTGGACCCGATCAACGTCAGCACATTGACCTTACCCGACTGCATAACGGGGGGTATCACGTCGGCACCACGCCCGTAGAGCGAATTGACGACGCCTTTCGGGAAACTGCTCCGGAATGCTTCGAGTAACGGATAGTGCAGCAGCGAACCATGCTTAGGGGTTTTAAACAGGATCGTGTTCCCCATCAGAATGGCCGGGATAAGCGTAGTGTACGTTTCGTTGAGCGGGTAGTTGAACGGTCCCATCGCTAGCACCACGCCCAACGGCGACCGCCGTATTTGCCCGATAATTCCTTCTTCGATGCGGAACCGCGATGAGTTACGGTCCATCGTTTTCAAGGTATCAATCGTGTCGTAGATGTACGTTACGGTCCGGTCGAATTCTTTGGTCGCATCGGCGAGGTTTTTACCGATCTCCCACATAATCAGGTTGACAACCAGCTTTTTCTGCTCAAGCATTTTCCCCACGAAGGTTTCCATGCAGGCAATGCGGTCGGCGACGGCCATTTGGGGCCACTCGCCCCGACCATTGTTGTAAGCTGCGTAGGCCGCGTCGAGGGCTTCGAGGGCCTGTTGTGGTCCCGTTACGGGAAAACTGCCGACTAACTGACGCTGTAGCTCACCCTGCTCGTCGGGTACACAAACAGGCGAATACACCTCAGAAACAGGGCCGTCCCACTGCTTCATTTCACCGTTGAGCAAATACGCACGCTGGTGAATAGGTTCAATTCGAAATTCGGCGGGAATCTGGTCGTTGGTGGGAAACAGTTGGGTAAGTTGCGGATCGTTCATAGCGTGATGTCATCTGATAAGACGGGGCAAACGTCGCTATTCGACCAGCAAAATCAAACAGGAAGCCCATAAAATTACTCGTTGGTCCGGCTAAAAATTGGGTCCAACGAGTAATTGGCTGGCTAGCCTTCCGTTACAGCAAATTTAACCGGCTCATCAGTTCGGGTTTGTTTGCGCGACTGATCGGAATCACTTTATTGTTGATAACCAACGTATTTTCTTCGATGTCGACAATCCTGTCGAGATGAACAATGTAAGACCGGTGGACGCGAAGAAACTGCGACCCCAGTTTCTCTTCCAGGTACTTCATCGTTGTATAGACAATGTGCGTTTGCTTGTCCGTATGGATCTTGACGTAATCACCAATGTTCTCGACATACGCGATGGCATCAAACGGTATTCGGATATAACGACCTTCGCTCTTAACGTATATTTCCTGACGCTCGGTGGCCGACGCCAGTTTGGATCGGTGGTACACCTCCAACACTTTTTCGACCGCCAGGTTGAAACGAGGCATCGTAATCGGCTTCTTTATATAATCCGTCACCTGATACTGAAACGCGTCGAAAGCGTATTCCGTTTTACTCGTGGTAAGCACGACCAACGGAATGGACGGCAGCTTTTCCAGCAAGTCGAAGCCCGTCAAATCAGGCATTTCGACATCGAGCCAGATCAAATCGACGCTATGTTCTGCCAGAAAGCTCAGTGCTTCAGTCGGGTTATCAAATACACCCATCAGATCTAGCGAGCCGTGGTTCTCGCATAGCCGCTGAAGCGATTTGCGAGCCATCAGTTCATCCTCAACAATTATACAGGTCAATGCCATGATTTACGCTGGAGTAATCTTTTGTATCTCTTTCTTTATAACCGGAATCATTTCATTAACCTTTACGATTATATCGTTACAATAGATTTCTAACAGCTCATCTTTAGACCCTTGTTTTACTATTTTTTCTAACTGTGCCATTTTTCCTTCCAGCTGCGATAAGCCAACCATCCCAAACGTCGGCTTTAACTTATGCACTTTCTGGCCTAATTCCGTTCGTTTATCTTCCTGGCAAAGAACGGGCAACTCCATAATCTCCGGAACAATATCCGATAGAAAGATGGAAAGCATCTCAGCCGTGTATTCCATATCGGACCCATACAGAAGATTCAGCCGCTCCCAGTCAAGCATCGTATCGCCATCATGTACCATTTCGGCGGGGGCGTACTGCTGCAACAACGACCGAAGCTGAGCTGGTTCGAAGGGTTTGGTCAGGAAATCATTCATTCCGGCTTCAAGAGCCAGGTTTTTTTGGTCAAGCATAGCGGATGCGGTCAACGCAATAATGGGTATATTTTGATTGGGGTTATGAGAACTGCGGATGGCCACGGAGGCTTCATACCCGTCCATGATAGGCATTTGTATGTCCATCAAAATGATGTCGAAGCGTTGTTTTTTTGCTTCCTCAACGGCGTGTTTACCGTCCAGAGCAAGCGTATAGGGTACGTTCCACTTCGTAAGAAGACTAGTGATGTACTTCTGATTCATCAGGTTGTCTTCCACGATCAGTACGTGGCACCCCAGCGTATCATCGCACAGGGGTACGTTGCCCGGAGCTACTACGACCGGTTCCGATGGCGTTTCACTTTTGCCGAAAGGAAGCGTAAACGTGAACTGACTTCCTTCCCCAACGTGACTTCTGACGGCGATGGTCCCTCCCTGAATTTCGACCAGTTCTTTGGTAATGGCTAAACCCAGCCCGGTGCCTTTGTGCTTATGCCCGTGAGGATTTACCTGCTTGAACTTTTGAAACACCAAGTCTAATTTTTCTTTCGGTATGCCAATGCCCGTGTCAACAACCGCAAATTCAATCCAGTATTTGGCGGCTTCCTGTTTTTTCAGCCGGGCGGTAATCTGAATACTGCCTTCTTCGGTAAATTTTTCGGCATTACCGACCAGATTCATCAGGATCTGGTTCAGCATCACGTCATCACCGACAAAATCGCCGGAAATGCGGGCATCCAGCATGACATCGATTGAAATGGCGCGATCCTTTAGTTTCATCTCGAATACTTTCTGGATGGACCGCAGCAGGCCCGTCAAATCGAACGGTCGAGCGTGAACCTCAATCCGTCCAGCTTCAATCTTGGTCATATCTAATAAATCAGAAATCAGGCTGTGCAAAAAATTAGCGGATGTTTTTAAAATATCGATATACTCGCGCTGCTGCTGATCAGGTTTGGTATCGAACAACAGGTGCGACATGCCAATGATTGCGTTGAGGGGCGTTCGGATCTCGTGACTCATGTTAGCCAAAAACTGCTTTTCGGCCAGCCGAGCTTCATCCGCAATTCGTTTTGCTCTCGCCAATTCCTCTTCCAGTTGCTTGCGTTCGGTCAGGTCGTAATGAATGCCGATCGAGCCAACAATCTTCCCCTCTTCGTCCAGGATCGGTACACCACTGACCAGTGCCCAGATCCGGCTACCGTCTTTCCGAATCAACTGCATTTCGTACGAGCTGGCATTCCCCTGCTTTCGCGTAATTTGCTGCTGATTGATGACATTTCTAAACTCCGGGGCAACCAGCAGGTCAGCGGCATGTTTACCAACCAGTTCCTCCTCGGCGTAACCAACCATTTGACAGAAACGCTCGTAGGAACGAATAATGGTCTGGTTGTGATCAACCTCCAGCAAACCAAGCTCCATATTATTCATGATACCCCGGTATTTTTCTTCGCTTCGGCGAATGCGTTCGCGAGCCAGGTACTTGTCGGTAACATCCGTGTATTTCCACAAATGTCCCATGTACTGCTCCTTCAAAAATATAGGGATATAGTCGCGCTCCAGGATTCGGCCGTTCACCATTCTGATTTCTTCCCCAGTGACGGCCTGCCGGTCTTGCATTAACTGTTCAACCTGCTGCGCGAAGGCCTCGGGGTCTTCCATCGAACCCTTGATAAATTCAACCGACCGCGAGTAATCCTGCCCGATTAGTTGCTCGGGAGCATCTTGGATGCCGAACATGTCGCAAAAAAGCTGATTAGCCAAAATGACACGCTGCTGTTCATCTTTTACCAGAATGCCGGATTCCAGACTGGTTATCAGGGTTGAAAGCCGGGTTTGGGTCCGTTGCAACTGACTTTCGGCCAGTTTCCGGTCGGATATGTCGCGCGCTACCGCCACGAGTTCTGCTATATTGCCTTCCAACTCGATAAACCGAACGGTTTGACCAATCCAGACCGTTCGCCCATCTTTGGCAACCACCGGAAACTCACTATATGTGCTGTCGATACGCTCTTCCAGCATCGACTGGTAGAAAGCAAGGGTGGCCTTCCGGTAACCAGGCGCTACAATATCGGTAAAATGTTTGCCAACAAATTCCTGCTCGGTATAGCCCAGTAATTTTTCGACGACCGAGTTGACAAACGTAAAGACGCCTTCGGGTGATATTTTATAAATAATATCCTGAACAGACTCGATCAACTGACGATACCGCTGTTCGCTTTCTTGCAGCTCCGCTAATTTGGCCTGGATTTGCTGCTCCAGATTTTCATTGAGGTGTTGAAGCTGCTCATTGGCGTTGTATAATTCCAGCGCTTTTTTCTCTAGAATAGCTTCGGCCTCAACCCGGGCCCGCTTTTCGCGCTCCAGACGTCTTCTTAGTAGGTTGCTATCGTCTACCTGTGTCATTCCTTCACAATTTCAAAAAATACCCGGCTGCCATCATCAACGAGGTTAGTTTTCCTGATGATTGCTTTTTCACCGAAATGGGCCAGGCAACCTTCAATCAAACCGTGGGCAAAATCAGATAACTTACGTTCGGATTCGTAGTACATATGCAGCTGATTGTCGGATGGCTGCTCGACCGTAAAATGAGGCAATTCAGCATCCGGGTACAATTTTTTAACCTCTACGTGGATATAATGCTGAATAGACTTAAGCAAGTCGAAAGCAGAATGCGAGTAATCAACGAAAGGACGGTAACTTCTGGTGAAGGTAACAAACATGTATCGACCGTACGACCGAAGCAACTCAGATACAGGAATTTGCGCCTTCTGGCTCAAGTTACTAACCAGCGTCACCATTTCGCTGTGATCGTACGTACCAATCGCAGTGTATGTTCCTCCCGATGGCAAGTTACTTTCTGTAAGTAATTGATCTACTACTATATAGCCATACTTATCTTCGATCATTTCTAAAAACTCTGTAAACACAATGCCCTTCATAGATCTATTACTTATATATATACGGTAATATTACTCATTTTTCGGTAACAATTATAGTACTTTATGATATTAATCTATAATTAATAGATACCAAACCCATTCATTTCTCCCAAAAACCGGGCAAAATCTACAGTTCATCGAAATGTAAGCCCTCATGCCAGCTGGGTAAGCCAACTTTACATCGTCAGCAAACAAAAAAAGCTGGCCCGGTCTTCACCTTTCACACTGTAATTGACATGAAGCTTACTCTTAACGACGAAGAAGTAATTCGTCAATTCTACACCACCCGCCCTAACGATTGCTTCGAAACGCTTTACACTCGCTACGTTAGTAAAGTTTACAACCGCTGTCTTTCGCTAACGAAAGACTCCGACAAAGCCCAGGACTTCACGCACGACATTTTTCTCAAGATGTTTGCTCATCTCGACCGCTTCGAACAGCGTTCGTCCTTTTCGACCTGGCTATATTCCATTTCGTATAACTACTGCATGGATCAGCTTCGCATAGATAGCCGTATGGCAGTTAGTACCATCGACGAAAACCGAGATGATGACTCCGATGCGGTGGATAATCAGTTTGTTAGCGTAAACGACTCGGAAGAACTGGAAGAGAGTCTGCTACAACTCTCGCGGGTTATGAACAAAATAACGCCCGAAGAATCCATGATTCTTCGCCTGAAATACCAGGAAGGGCTGGACATCCGGCAGATTGCCAGCCGCCTTCAATTAAACGATAGTGCCGTGAAAATGCGCCTAAAACGCTCGCGGGACAAGGTAAGACATTTGTGCGCAATGCCTGCATTCGCGCGATAAAAGCAAATCGCAGTAGCTGACTAGTCAACCACTGCGATTTAAAAATTCGGCCTAAAGAACGACTAGCGCCATGCCTTTCGTAAAAAACGAAGCCAGTTGCCGTGCATAACCTTGGCAACGTCGTCGTCCGTATAGCCGCGTTGCCGTAATAGATCAGGAATTTTCTCTAAATCAGCAATCGTTTCCAGGTCGTACGGGCATTGTTCTTTTCCAAAAGCGCCGTCCAGGTCCGAGCCAATACCGATGTGGTTGGCATTACCCGCCAGCTGACAGATATGATCAAGGTGATCGACCATAACGGCCAGATTGCAGTTCGTGCTTTCGGGCGTCGATTGACCCCGTACCCAGCCGGGCACCATCATCCAGGCGTCCAGGGCTCCCCCGATAACGGCATCACGGGCGATCAGCTCCCGAATCTGGTCATCGCTAAACTGGCGATTGTGGTTCACCAGCGCGCGGCAGTTGTTGTGGCTGGCCCAAACGGGTCCGTTGAAGTGACTCAGTGCTTCCCAGAAGCTATCGTCGCACAGGTGCGTAGCGTCCAGGATGATGTTTAACCGCTCCATTTCGCGAAGTAACTCCTGCCCGGCGGCCCCCATGAACCCCGTGGCATCCGTTCCCTGTGCGTAACGCCCCGGACCATAATGCGCAGGACCGATAGCCCGCAAGCCGTATTCGTAAGCCCGCTCGACATAAGCGGTTGTCACCAGCGAGTCGGCTCCTTCCAGACTAAGAATGTAGCCAACGGGTTTGTGCTCGTTGGGTGTACCATCGTTCCAGAGCGCCAGATGACGTTCCAAACCCGCCAGGTCCCGGATTTGAACCATCTCCCCCGCTTCTTCCATGGTTTTGTACCAGATCTGCTGTGCCTGCGTCTGCGCCCAGGCTTGCTCCGGCGACTGCCAGCCAGGCAAGGGATTACCGGGAGCGACGAACCGGGCAATCTGTGTAGCAACGACTAATCCGATGTTTCCCCGGCGCAAGTCGGGCAGCGAAACCGTAGCTTTTGCCCGGTCGGGTTTGTCGGTCATGCCTTTCTCGCGCTCCCGCAACCGAGTGACCGGCTGCCGCAAATCGCGATTCCATTCCATCGCGTTCATGCTCAGGTCGAGATGGGCGTCAATTGTAAACATGCTTGTTTCTGTAATTTATAAGTATTCGTGCTTGTAGTAATGCTGGTGGTGTCGGTTTTGAGAACCGCGCGGGCGGCCCCGCCGACACCACCAGCATTACGTTGAGAGTTTTACGGATCTCGGACAATACTGTTTCGCAAAACCGACACCACCGACACCACGACAAGGCTAAAGCATCCTTTATACCGAAATCATCCGGTCGCGCGCAATGGCCAGCCACTCGCCGGTAATGGTTCCATTTTCGACCGTAAAGGCCCGCTCGTACAACGCTACGGTTGGACAAATGTGATTAGGCAATCCGTACAACACATCGCCGATCTGGTATGAGTGACCAACACCCGCTTCGACAACCAGATGTTCTTCACTCTGGCCGATTGCCTTCAAATGGGGAGCGTTCAGGAACGTAACGCGCTGCGCCAGTTCCCCTTCCGGGGCCACGGATTTATGCCCTAAATCCAGACACAGTTTATCAGCATCGGGTAAGGAAATAACCCGCGTTACCACGAGCGCTGCGGGTAAGAACGGCTGCTCCGGCAAGCCGGTCTGGTAACCTTTATCCCAATAAATAAACGTACCGGGACTGCATTCTACGTCAGGTCGTTTGGCGTAAATCGGGAACGTTGGACTCCCCCCCGCTACAATGACGGGTGACTCGAAACCAAGCGCGACCAGCTTATCGCGTAGCTGCTGCACGGGCGCAAAAGCCTTATCGCAATCGGCAGTACGCGCAGCCAGATCGGGGTTGCGGAGGTGTCCGTCGTACGCGTGTAACCCGACGGGTTTGATGCCATCCAGTTTATCAAGCTGAGTGTACAGCGTCAGCACGGCATCGTCGGGAAGTATTCCCGTCCGATTCATACCCACGTTGAGATCAATGTAAACCGGTACGATCAGTCCCGCTTCGACGGCTTGTTCGGCAATTTGCCGCGCCGTTGTGAGGTTATCAACCAGGCAGGAAAACCGGGTGTCTGGATACGCCTTCATGAGCGCCAGCAGCCGGTGTATTTTAGCGACATTGGGCTGGTAAGCCAGTAGCACGTCGTGCGCACCGCATAGGGCCAGCATTTCGGCCTCGGCGATGGTCGCGCATTTAAACTTCTGAATACCCGCTTCCAGCATCAGCTGGGCCGCTTCCCGCGACTTACTGGTTTTTACGTGGGGCCGCAGCCGGGAAACATCGTCAATCGCGTCAATGAGCAGTCGAATATTTTCCCGCACGCGGTCTGGATAAATAACCAGCGCGGGTGTATCCAGTTGATCGGCATCATTGAGTTGAAACCAGGGCGTTTGCTCCATTAATCGGCCAGTTCAAACAAGGCTTCTACTTCAACGGGAATATTGTCGGGCAACGAGCCCATACCCACCGCTGAGCGAACCCCGATCCCATTATCGGTTCCCCATACGTCGGCAAACAATTCGCTGCAACCGTTAATGATGTACGGATGACGCTCGAATTCAGGCACGCAGTTCACCATGCCCAACACTTTGATCACGCGCTTAACCCGGTCGAGGCTTCCCAGGTGCGTTTTGATCGTTGACAGGATCGTCAGGCCAACCTGCCGGGCGGCTAACTTACCTGCTTCCATGTCCATATCGGCACCGATCCGACCGATGATCAGACTTTTGTCATCGCGTACCGGACCATGTCCTGATACGTACAAATATTTTCCGTCGATAAGATACGGTTTATAAACACCCAGCGGTTGAGGAGCGGGTGGCAACGAAAGGCCCGTTTGTGCAAAAGCAATTTCGGGTGTTAATACATCAGCTTGCATAATAACTTGATTTTAAGCAAAACAATTGAGTAATGAGGCTTTTACCAGAACAGTCATAGCCGTCTAATCGCTACGGTATTGGTCTTGTAACGCTCAAACTTAACGGAAAATAGTTGTTTAATGGTCAGCGGACCAATCATCAATTAGTGAACGTTTGCGACCATTAGCCCTATTTTATTACGTGTTTTTTCCCCGATATACGCCGATCAAAAGCCGATTTTCCGCTTAAGATCGATGACGCCCAGGGCTACGAACGGGGCGTCTGCGTTACGACGACCGGGATGGCAATGCCGTTCAGATCGTAGACAATCTTACCCTTGCGGATGGTCATTTCGCATTCGAGTTTTTGCTTGCCGACGATTTTATGGCCGGTGTAGTCGAAGAAACCAAAGTAGCCCGTATCACGCACCTCAAACTCTCCTCCCCGAACGTTCAGAATCGCAATGTCCGCAACGGCACCTACGGATAAATGACCGAGTTCGGGTCGCCGGATCGCCTGCGCTGGATTCCAGGTACTGGCTTTGATGACACTCGGTACATCCATCCCCATCGCCATAAATTTCGACATGACATTGAGCATATCTTTCATCGCATTGTTCATGCTTCCCGTGTGAATATCGGTACTGATGGTGTTGGGGTAAAAGCCACTTTTCAGGGCCGGAATCGCCTGCGAAAAAGCGAAGCTGATACCGCCGTATCCAACGTCGAACAAAACGCCTTTTTTCTGCGCTTCCCAGACAAACGGTTTTACTTTACCGGTTGCCACATCGAGAATCGGCTCACGCGTTTTTAGCTGCCCAAAACAATGGGTATAGATGTCGCCCGGACGCAGGTATTTGGTAAACAATTCTTCTAGTGACAGCATTGGCGTACTCCCACCAAAATCGATCATAACCGGCAGGTTGGCCAACTTCCCCGCTTCGGCAGCCCGCTCGGTGGGCGTCCAGTTGTAGCCGCTGTAGTGCGCCAGTTTAACCCCAACGACCAGATCGGGATACTGTTTTGCCATGTCAGCGGTCAGACGGGCATCCATATCATCCAGATTCTGTTCGACCTTACCGCCCCGCATACCGCTTCCGACGATATTGAGCAAAGCCAGCACCCGCGTCTGCGAGCGATCAATCGTCTGGCTCTTGAACGTCGGGAAGTCGCGCCAGCCCGAGCAGCCCGCATCGACAATGGTCGTTACGCCGTTACGAAACGTAAAGCCGTCGGGCGGCAAGGCATTTGGGCCGTTGCTATACGCCTGATCGGGGTTCGTTCCGAAAAAAACGTGGGTGTGAATGTCGATCAGACCCGGCGTGACGTACAATCCTTTGGCATCGACAACCTGCGCAACGCCCTGCGTATCGATGTTTTTTTCGACCTTACTGATTTTACCGTCCCGGATGGCAACGTCCATGATGCCATCAATCTTGTTTTTAGGGTCGATAACGTGTCCGCCTTTGATGACAATACTATACGGCTGGGCGCAAGCCAGTTTACCGGCGAAGAGAATAAACAGCCAAAGAACGACCTGTTTCACAATCGGATCTCTCTAGAATAAACAAATGATTTCCCGGCGAGGCTGCTTTTGGTCTACCCCGCCAGAGACCTACCTAAACAGCAGCTTTTGACAGTTCTTCCTTGATCCGACGCGCCACAATCTTTTCCTGACCGGGTTTCAGCATCCAAACCGTTACGCCAATATGGCTGGGTCCGCTGCCGCCTACTTCAATCGACGGGTCGCCTTTCCGGAGTGATTCCTGTAGATCTTTTCCGGTCAGATGAAGTTTGCCGGGGTCCCACGAGATACGGAGCGTAGGCGTATGATTGCCCAACGGCGGAACGTGTACGTCCGTCTTAACTCCGCTGACGGTTTTCACCGTATTTTCGATGTGGGCTGTGTTGTCTTCCCACATTTTCCAGACTTTACCGTGGTCCTCGTTGATGAATCGTTCCAGCGCCACGTACATGCCCAGAATTTCTTCTTTGTTTACCTTCATACCCCGACCGATGTTGAAACCGCGCGGAGGCATGTGCAGACGAGCCGCCGAAATAATGTCTTTTTTACCCATCAGCAGACCGGCGCTCTGGGGACCCCGCATGGCTTTACCACCCGACACAACCACAAAACTGAACCCCATGTCGTTGAACCGCCATAAGTTCTCAACCGGCGGCACATCGGCGGCAATGTCAATAGACGTTGGGATGTTGTGCTTCTTGCCCAGCGCTACCCATTCTTCGTGCATGATCTTGCCCTTGTCGGCTTCGATGTGCAGAAAGTGCATGAGCGCGGTCTTTTCGTTGATGGCTTTTTCGACATCCTCAGCGGTCTCTACCTGAATGATTTTACAGCCCGTATTGGTCAGGGCATGGTTGTACACGATGTCGTGGGCCTTCTGACAGATTACCTCCGTTTTCATGTCTGTTCCTGCCAGGTGAGGCAGTTGCTCCACTTTCTTCAGATCCATGCCGGTCAGAATACCCGCCAGCCCGAGCGTCATACCGGAAAAAGCGCCCGAGGTAACCACAGCCGCTTCCGAATGAACCATCTGCGCAATCTTAGCCCCTACTTTGTCCTGAATTTCGTCGAGCAGACAAAACTCCTTGGCACCGCTCTGAATAGCTTCCAGCACTTCGTCATGCATAAGCGAGCCGGTCATGTAGGTCAGCGTACCAGCCGCATTGATGAAGGTGCGTACGCCCAACTCCTTGAACAAATCACGTTTAGGGGCGGCTGTTGGAGTGGCCGTGACGGCTATCGGAAGACCACCGCCAACCAATCCACCAACGAGCGTTCCGCTCGATAACCGCTTGATGAGTTTTCGTCTGCTTAACATGTGAGTAAGGTTAAAAAAGAAAGAAGGTTAGTTAGATATAGGCAATGCAATCCATTTCGACCAGCGAGCTACCCGGTACACCCCCGTAAACGGCAACGGTCGTGCGCACCGGCGGCTTGTTGCCAAACCGGCCTTTGTAAACTTCGTTCATGCCCTTGTAATCGTTCAGATCATGCAGGAACACGCTTACTTTCAGGACTTTCTCCATCGATGAACCGGCTTTGATCAACTCTTTCTCGAGTTCTTTCAGCACCTCTTCCGTGTGGACCTTGATGTCTCCTTCTTTGTGGTAGCCTTTTCCGGCGACGAAAACGAGATTGCCCAGCTTGGTCGAACCCGAAAACAAGGGTACGTCGTCCTGCGTCACGACATTGAAGGCTTCTTTCTGCGGAGCGGCTTCGGTTTTCACCAGTTCTATTGATTCATTGGCGGCAACCGCGTTGGTCGCTGCGCTTAGTCCGGCGACACCGGCAATGGACGAGAAAAGACGTTTTAAAATGGATCGACGTTGTGCTTTCATGAGAGAATTAACTGATTGAGGTTATCGTTTTCTGTGGTTTTGCGCGTTTTTGGCTTACTCCTACGTTCCGGTTTTACGCTTTACTCCAAGCGTAGCTTACTGATCTTCTGCGTATTGCCGTCAATCTTCAACCCGTCCTGGTACAGAATGGCCCGGTATTCGATCTCATCGTACGACTTGATATTGCTCTGCACGATTTCCAGACTTTGCTCGCCCGTTTTAGCGACGGGGTACACGTCTGTTTCGGTCCATTTCTGGTTGAACTCCTCGTTGAGCGAACTCTGAACAGGCCGGTATTCGAAGCCAACCCGGTAGTCCTTGCCGCTCCCCATCTTGCTCAGATCCGCCGTTAGTTTCAGGTTACCGTTCGGCAATTTTTCGGCCTTAACCGTTTTGAAATGAGCAGGTTCTACAGATGCTTCGACATTCTTTAGTTTGACCACGATCGGGTTCGGCCACTTGTGGTTGTTGTAGATCCGCTGCGCTCTTACAACCGAGATTTTAAGCCCTTCCGGCGTTTGCTCGAAGCGCGTCTGGCCATCGTTTTTCGGCTGGTATTCCACCACGTTGCCGGTCTGCCCCAGCACGCTTACCTCTGTGGTTGGCGTTGTTTTGATGGATTTCAGGAGAAAGGTCCGGCGCTCACCGCGTGGCCAGTCGGGCATTCCGGTCAGATAGGCGTAGACCGTTTTTTCATCTTTATTTTTGGTTAGCCAGATATTTCCTTCGTTGCGGACGATCCACGGACGGACGTTATGAACCGCTTCCTGATTGATGAAATGCCAGGCCCCAATTTCCATCAGTCGTCCCTGCTGGCCTTCGTTGAGGTCGCCCCACTGCGTTGGTCCGATGTTAAGCAGGTACGAGCCGCCCTTCGCCCGCGACTCGATGAGAATATCGATCAGTTCGGTTCCCGATTTGTAATGGTCGTTGGTTGGTTTGTAATTCCAGGCCGTTCCCATCGTCATGCAGCTTTCCCAGGCCGTATTGAGCGTTTCGCCGGGTAGGTACTGCTCGGGCGTTTCCAGCACTCCACGTGTCACCAAACAGTTGGGTTGGTATTTCCAGACGGTAGCTTTCACTTCTTCGCGCAGTACATCGCTGTCAATAAAAAACAAGTCGACCTGACCATATTTGGTCATCAACTCCTGACACTGGGCTTCGACAAATTGCTTGTACTTGGCCTGAAACGGCTTGGCTTTTTCCCAATGGTCGTCGCGGGTAATGTCTTTCATACCATTGCGGTAGGCAAACGAAAAATCTTCGGGTGAATAATAAAACCCAACCGCCAGTCCCCACTTGCGGCAGGCATCGACGTACTGCCGCACGATGTCTTTTTTGTAGGGCGTGTTCATCACTCCGAAGTCAGTGGTTTTGGTATCCCACATGCAGAACCCGGCATGGTGCTTGGTCGTGAACATGATGTATTTCATGCCCGCATTTTTCGCCAGAATGACCAGCCGTTCGGGATCCCAGTCTTTTGGATAAAACGTTTTCGGCAGTTCGCTGATGTACCGCTCAACGTAATCCGGCGACGCACCAACCAGTGAGTGACTGATCACGACGCCCAGCTGCGTATCAACGTTCCAGTGAATGAACATGCCAAAACCGGCATCTTTCAGCCACTCTTCGCGCTGTGGTTTGTTGTGGTTAGCCCCGATCTGAGCCCAGAGGCTGGTTGCCAGCAGATTGACGAAAAGAAAAACAAAGACGCTAACGAACTTCATAAGAAACTAGACTAGAATAAACTATATACCGAATCGATCTGGCAAAGAAAGCACGCGTTAATCGACCCTAAACTCATCAAGCAGTAGCCACGCTTTACCACCAGCTCCATATTCATTCGCCGGAATGACTCCTTTGTTGGTGGCGCGTATCCGCACGTAACGTGCCTGGACCGGCGAAAAGGTCGCCCGCACCGGATTGATGCCGTTGACGGGAAACTGCGTTTGCTGGTACACCTCCCGAAACGTTTTTCCGTCCTCAGACACGGCCATCTGGAGCATTTGGGGTGCCCACATTCGTTGCCAATGATAATTGAGTATGTGCGTACCGATGCTCGACACGGTTTGCGTTGCCTGTAAATCGATGATCACTTCGGCGTCTTTTCCCTGAAAACCAATCCACTCGCCTGTGTTGTAGCGGCTGGTTCCGGCCACACCATTGACAGCTACGAGTGGGCTTGCGGGTCGGTAGCCCCCCATCGGTTCGGGGGTAAAGGTGACAGGCTTTCCAGTGGCCTTGCTGATCGTGAATGCCTTTTGAAAGAGGCGTCCCTGTTGCTTACTATCCCGAAAAACGGCGGCTTTCACGGTACTCGTCTGAGCAATGGATAAGGGTTTGGAATAGACTGCACTCGTTAAGGTGGGCGTCGTACCGTCTGTCGTATAGCGAACGGTAGCGTCGGGTAAGGTGGTTGATAGCTTCAGATCTACGCCACCGGCTGCGTTGACAGACACCGTATCGGTCAGTTCGTCGAATCGGTTGGCGTAGTTGACGTTCCGTTGTTTTAAGAGCGTTTCCTGCTGACGAAGCCGACGAAGAAAGTCCGCGTAATTTCGGTTGTCGCGCGGGCTCCAGGCGATTTCGGCGACGGCCATCGCGCGGGGGAAAACCATATACTCAGCCTTTTCGGGGCTATCCATGTACTCGCTCCAGGCGGTTCCCTGCACGCCTTTGAGGTAAACCGCTTCATCGGGACGAAGCTCCGCCGGGATTGGTTCGTACGCGTACACTTTGCTCAACGGCGTATACCCCGCAGCCGCCAGCGGTTCTTCGGGGTAAAGCGATTGGTAATAATCAAAGTACACGTGACTTTCGGGCGTCATAATGGCGTTGTGCTTCTGCCGGATTGCCTCGATACCACCCTGAATGCCCCGCCAGCTCATGACGATAGCCTCCGGCGACATGCGCAACGACGGCGACGACGCGTGTTCGGTTCCTTCCAGAATTTCGTCCCAACCGATGATATGCCGCCCTTTTTTGGTCAGGTACATATCCATCCGACGGACAAAGTACCGTTGTAATTCTTCTTCGTTTTTCAGGTGTTCCCGCTGGATACGGGCCTGACAGCGGGTGCAGGTTTTCCAGCGCGTTTTCGGGCATTCGTCCCCGCCGATGTGAATGTACTTTGACGGAAACAAGGCCACAACCTCGTCCAATACCCCTTCGAGAAAGGTAAACGTGCTGTCGTTTCCGGCGCAGAACACGTCGTCAAATATACCCCAGAACGTAGCCGCCTGATACGGTCCGCCGGGCTGCCCATTGGGTTTCAGACAACCGAGTTCTGGGTAAGCACTCAGCGCGGCCAGTGCATGGCCCGGCATTTCAATTTCAGGAATAATGGTAATGTGCCGTTGCGTGGCATACTGAATAATGTCCTTGACCTCGGCCTGGGTGTAGTAGCCGCCGTAGCGCTTGCCGTCAAAACGGTGCGGTAGTTCTTTTTTGTGACCGATCAGCGTTTCGGAGCGGTACGCGGCTTTTTGCTGCAAGGCGGGATACCGTTTTATCTCGATGCGCCAGCCCTGATCGTCGGTCAAATGCCAATGAAAGGTGTTGAACTTGTACAGCGCCAGGAGGTCAATGTATTTCTTGATGAAGGGAATCGGGAACTGATGCCGACTAACATCCAGGTGCATACCGCGATACGAAAAGCGCGGGTAATCTGTCACTTCACAGGCAGGAACGATGCCCGATGTAGCCTGCGAAAATAGCTGAGTCAGCGATTGAAGGCCGTAGAACAATCCGGCTTCGTCGTGCCCGGTCAGGCGAATACCCTGCGGAGTGATTTGCAGCGCGTACCCTTCCGGCTGTTTACTGGTGATGGAATCAATCGACAGGAAGAGAGTCGATTTTGTTTTTTTGGTTGGCAGCGTCAACCCGGTGCTCGCCCTGATCTGCGCCTGAGCAAGCCCGATAAACTGATTAGAAACGCCAGCGCCGGACACAATACCGGTCAGTTGATTAAGTCGTAAATCGCCGGAAGTTTGTCGATACGATACCGGTTCGGGAATCAGTCCACTTTGCGCGAAAGGCTTTCCCAAATTGAGTAGTAACAACAAAATCGTAAGTCTAATGGGCATAGGAAAGGGGTAATGTGTATAGCGACTAGCCTATACAAGTGTTATAAAATTGACTGGGCACAAGATCGGCCCAGTCAATAACACGAAAGAAAAAATAAGGCACTTTACTAATCATGATGGCTTACTTATCGAGCCAAATACGTGAAAGAAAGTTGTTTTCACCCTGCCGGGCAACGGCAGCGTTATAGTTCTCCCGGTTCAGGTTTTCCTCTAGCGCCGGATACAGCATCCGACGGAAGATTTGCCCGCCTGTAATATTACCCACGTAGTTGTTAGGCACCAGAGCCGGGTAGCCCGTCCGACGCCAGTTCAGGAAAACTTCCTGTGAGTTCGGGAAAATCGACACCCAGAACTGCGTGTACAGCTGCTCCATCTGCTTTGCCATCGTAGCGGTCGTGACCAGCGCATTGGCCGACGCGTAGGCATCAATGTTCGCCTGCGAAATCACGCCATCCGATCCGAACAACGCCCATTGCCGCATGGCCGCTTTTAGGCCCTGATCGTACAGCGTGGCAGCCGATTTTGCGGTGTACCAGCCGCGCATAGCCGCTTCGGCCAGGTAGAAATTCGCTTCGGCGTTGGTCATGACCAGCATCGGCGAATTCAGTTTCAGGATCGTGTTCTGATTCGGCTCCGAATACGTTACGAAATCCGCTGGTTTCGAGTTGGCGATATTGGCGGGCATCCCTTTCTGGATCGACACGTCCGTGCTGGGTTTACCGTTGACATACACGACCGACAAAACGGGCAGGCGCGGATCGTTTGTTTTCTTGAGGTAATTGATAAACGTGTCGTAGTACTTGCCACCTTCGGGGTTGCTCACGCCATCGGCTTTCAGGTAATCGCTGTTCAGCATCCAATAGGCCAGCGGATTTTGGTTGATTACCTGACCCGAAGCCATGTACGTAATCTTTGCCAGATCAGCATCTTCCAGAATCGGTCCACCGGCAATGGCTTTCTTTACCCAGGTTTCGGCCAGGGCAACGTCGGGTTTTGTCATGCGCATCCCCATCCGCAGCATCAGCGAATACGCAAACTTTTTCCATTTCGTGATGTCGCCCCCGTAAATCAGATCGGCAGCGCCAAACGTTCCTTTCGACGCGTCAAACATCGCAATCGCCTTGTCAAGCTCGTTCAGCAGATCCATGTAAATGTCTTTCTGAGGATCATACGCTGGCTTGAACACACTGCTGGTGTAGCCCTGCACGGCCTGGGTGTACGGAATGTCGCCGTACAGGTCCGTAACTTTCGAGAAGCTGTACACGCGCCAGATTTTGGCAATCGCCAGTTTGTTCACCAGGGCCGGATCTTTCTCCAGGCCCCGGATTACTTCGCCGATCTCGTTGATTTCGTTCGGGTAGGCATTACTGAATACCGTATACGGTGCCGTTCCCTGGTTGAAAATGTACTTGGATCCCCAACTGGCTACGTCGTTGTAGCTCGTGGTGTATTGCATGGTCCCCTGTAAACCCGTGATCATGTTGCCCACGGCATCGTACTGTGCCTTGGTGAATACGAAATCGGGGCTGGCCGCGCTGGATGCGTCGGGATTGACGTTTAGTTCTTCCAGTCCCTGGCTACAGCTTTGCAACAGGCAAAGCGCAACCAGACAAGCGGCAATTTTATGGAATCGATTTTTCATGGGTGTCATTAGAATTTTACGATGAGGTTCAGACCGTAGCTTCTGGTGCGGGGCAGACCCAGCGATTCAAAACCCTGGTTGGAACTGTTGGTGAAGCTTTGCTCAGGATCGAAGTTGTCGGTCTGGCGGTACAGGGTCAGCAGGTTACGCGCTACGAACGAGACGCTGGCCGACTGAAGCCGAACGAACTTAAGCGTGCTTACCGGAATGTTGTAGCTGAAAATCACCTGACGAAGTTTTACGAAGCTACCGTCGTGCAGGAACAGTTCGGTGTAGTTTTTGTCGTTGTCGTAGTAGTTACGCAGGTTTTCTTTTGCAATCGTTTTGGTGTACGCATCTCCGTTGGCCGTCACACCAGTTACGGTCAGTCCGTTTTCGCGTCCTTCCAGCGTCCGCTTCAGCTTACCCATCCGGTTGGCGTAAACTTCCATTACCGAGAACACTTTGTTGCCAAACTTACCGTCGAGCAACACATTCAGCGAGAAGTTTTTGTAGCGGAATTCGTTGGTCAATCCCATCGTCAGCGGGGGAACGCCCTTGCCTAATTCCTGAAGCGCTGATTTCTGCGCGAAGCCGGTCGTTGGATCGTAGACGATGTTGCCGTTGGCGTCCCGAACACGGGTGGTACCGACGATGGTCCCGTACGGGCGACCTTCGATGGAGTTGATGTACGCCCAGTTACCTACCGACGTGGCCATCTGCATAGAATTGATCCCATCGGCCAGTTTCACGACTTTGCTGTCGTTGTAGGCTACGTTGTAACTCAGGTTCCAGCCGAAATTCGACGAGCGAACTGGGTTTACCGTTACGAGCGCTTCGATACCCCGGTTGTTTAGTTTACCCACGTTCAGGTAAACCGAATTGTAACCCGACGTTGACGAAATGCTGGTTTGCACGATGTCGTTGGTCGTTGCCCGGTTGTAGTACGTCAGATCAAGACCCACTTTTTTGTTGAAGAACTGAAGATCAAGACCTACTTCGTAAGTCGTAGACGTTAATGGTTTCAGGCCCGCATTGGTAATGGCGTTGCTGGTTACGTTCTGAAGCGGCTGTCCCGAGCTAGGCACCATCGAATAGCTCAGGTTGATCACGTACGGATCGGGGGTAGCACCACCAACCTGCGCCCAGGAAGCCCGCACTTTCGCGTAATCAATGACGCGGGGTAATTGGATAGCCTGCGACAGCACGAAACTACCACCGATGGATGGGTAGAAAATCGTGTTGTTTTTCGGACTCAGTGTCGAGAACCAATCCTGACGACCTGTCATGGTCAGGAACGCAACACCTTTGTAGTCAAGGTCAGCCGATGCAAAAACCGAGTTGGTACGCGTCTGCTGATTCAGCGGAACGGTGCTTACCGTTGCCAGGTTGGTTGAGCTGTAGAAGTACGGAATAATAAACGTCTGACCGCTCGTGTTCAACTGGTTATAGCTGAAATCGCGCCGGTTCATACCTGCCAGTGCCGACAAGCCAAAGTTGCCGAAGGTTGTGTTGTAGTTCGCCGTGAGCATGGTATTGGTTTCACTCACGTCTGTTTTCAGCTGCGTGTACTGCCCGTTGGGAATGTAGCGCGTACCGGTCGGCAGGATGTATTTATAATTGTAGTTGTAAAAATCGCGGCTAACCGTTCCTTTTACCGACAGGTTTTTCAGGAGTTTATACGTCAGACCGACTTGGCCGATGAAGCGGTTTTTACTGTCGTCCTGTTTGTATTTGTTCACCACAAAGTAGCTGTTGGAGGCAATATCGGCGTCATTCCAGGCAATTTCGTTGCCGTTGGCGTCGTAACCGGGGCTCAGCCACCGGATATCCGATGTGTTACCGATCATGTAGGGTGTCCAGTTCGGGTTACCCAACGCATCACCGGCTCCCGTTTTGTTATGGCCTTTTTCGAGGGTGTACTGCGCCAGGGCTTCAATAGAAATTCGCTCACCAAAGGCCCCGTTCAGGTTCAGGTTACCGGTTTTCCGGTTATACGTGTTGGTTGGCAGAATACCTTTTGCATCCAGATCCGATACCGAAAAACGGTAGTTCACTTTATCGCTACCGCCGGTAAAGGCCAGCGTATTGGTAAACGTTTTACCAGTTTGGTAGAAATTTTTGATGTTGTTTCGCTGAGCCGAATACGGATGGGTTTTGCCGTCAGCCGCTACGAAATCCGAACCGTCGATTTTGGCACCCCACGAACGCCGTCCCCAGGCAATCCCTTCGGCCTGCGTTGTTGGTTTCTTCGCGTTATCGCCCTGACCGTATTCATACTGCCAATCCGGGAAAACAGCCGCATTTTCCATCGTGAACGTCGAGTTGTATTCAACGCCGATTCCACGCTGGGCTTTTCCTTTTTTGGTCGTGATCAGGATAACGCCGTTGGCCGCCCGCGAGCCGTACAAAGCCGCAGCCGTACCGCCTTTCAGAACGCTAATCGACTCAATGTCATCCGGGTTGATACCCGCGATACCGTCGCCCCGGTCCACGTTTCCCTGACCACCGTTTGGCGTCGCGCTGCCGCCCGGTACCGTATTGTCAATGGGCATTCCGTTGATTACGTACAGCGGCTGGTTATCGCCAGTCAGCGAACCATTTCCCCGAATAATAATCCGGCTGGAGCCACCCGGTCCGGTTGACAGACCCGTTGCGTTTACCCCGGCAATTTTACCCGAGAGTGCATTGGCTACGTTGTTTTCCCGCGCTTGCGTAAACTCCGATCCTTTTACTTCACTGACGGCGTAAGCCAATGCCTTTTTGTCTTTGGCAATACCCAGCGCCGTAACGACCACTTCACCCAGTTGCGTAGCGTCTTCTTTCAGAGCGACATCGATTACTGACCGGCCGGAAGCGCTAACCTCCTGCGCTACAAAACCAATGTACGAAAAGATCACGGTTGCCTGAGGGCTCGACAACCGGAGCGTGTATTTACCCTCGCTGTCTGTTACCGTTCCTTTCGTTGATCCTTTTTCAATAATGGTAACGCCAGGCAGCGATGCCCCATCACTTGTATTTGTCACTTTTCCAGAAATCGTCTGCGCCAGAGCCGGTGCACTGAGCACCAGCAATAGCACAAGAAGCTTACTCAAACGAGCTTGCCAAGGTGGTAACATACATTTCATAAGAATGCCACTTTGAGGGTAGAACTGATAGGTTAAATCGAGACGCAAGTCTTAACTATGCAAACTTTGCAATATGTTCTGCAAACTTTGCGCAATATAATTGATCAACCGCTCCTATTGCAAATAATATTTTATTTTTCTGCCATCATATAGACGATTCTATGCAAAATATACGACATAGTTCTATTTTTGTTAGTGTATTTGGCAATATTACAAACTACATTTGCAACGTATGCAACGAAGAAAAGTACCTTGCAGACTTAGCAAACTAGCGATAGGTGAGATTTAGCCTTATTTTTGCTTTTACGTCGAATACATGACTTCCTCATTGCCCCATGTCAGTTGCTTTCTTAAAGGACGAGCGTAAAGAGTTAATTATTAAACAGATAGGACTCCACACGCGGATGAGCCTAACGGATTTGGCTACGACACTCAACGTGTCGGAAGACACGATTCGACGCGATATCAATGATCTGTCGGAAGAAGGTAAGCTGATCAAGATTCGTGGGGGTGCTATGTCAAAAGCGTATCATCACTCGTCACAGTTGCAGGAAACGTACGCACATCAAAATAAAATAACGATTGCGGAGAAAGCCTTGACGCTACTTCATGACGGTATGCTTATTCTGATCGGTGGCGGAACAACCATCCGGGAGTTTATCAAGATGATACCAACGGATCTGAAAGCCACCTTCATCACCGTAAACCCGCTGACAGCCGTTGAGCTGCTGGACAAGCCCAATCTGGAAATCATTATGATTGGCGGGCAAATTTCCCGCTATAGCCGAATGAGCGTTGGGGGCGAAGTGTACCAGCGGCTGTCTGAGTTACGGGTCGATCTGTGCATTATGGGAACAAACGCCATTGACCCCAAAGAAGGGCTGACCGACTCAGACTGGGAAACGGTACAGGCGAAAAAAGCCATGATTCGGGCGGCTCAGAAGGTAGCGGTATTGGCCATCGCCGAGAAAATGAATAGCGTCATGCGCATGAAAGTTGCGGATTTAGACCAGATCGATTACCTGGTTACGGAACTATCCGCTGACTCCGTACAACTGGCTCCTTACCGGACCGGACAGACAAACGTGCTTTAAGCAGTTGTTTTAAATTCTGGCCTAAAAACCATTCTGATTCTGTTCAATCGGCCTTTTTTCCATACAAAAGTCGTCCCATTCGCTCAAATTTTCAACCACAGCCCGACAAATGCTGTTTAGTAAGCAGTTCCGATTTCATACTAAACTAACGCTTCTTTGTCATGGGAAATTTATTGTACACCATCGCCGTCATCTTGATCATCATCTGGCTGCTGGGCTTCTTAGGATTTAACAGTTTTGGCTTAGGTGGCCTCATTCACGTACTGTTAGTTATCGCCATTATTGCCGTTGTTCTTCGCCTGATTCAGGGTCGAAGTGTGTAGCGGATTTGAGTAATACATGAAAAGCCAGTATCAAACCGATGCTGGCTTTTTTTATGGATACAAATGACTTTTTTAGCCGTTAGCGTTCTCTAACGTTTACCTAATTTTTTTCTAATGCTCTTCTAATCCGGCCAACTGGCCAACGCTCTACCTTTGTTGTATTAGTTTAACATGTATTTTAAGGTAGATAATCCAAAAATGCCAGCCCTTCTGGGACTGGCGTTTTTTGTTACGAACCGCTTCCTTTAAACTTAAGGAAACGTAACCTCCCCGGCTTCACCCGTGGGTTCAAGTACGGACACCTGGATACCCTTTGCCGAATCAGCTTCGTCTGGTTTTTGTCCGCTGGCCAGATAAGCTATGACCGCCTGCTCATTGGCAAAGTGATACCTTTCTATAACCTGGCTACCAGGTTCTGATTCCGGCGATTCCCTTTTTTGCCCGTCAGAAACAAGCAGGTTCAAAACGGTAAAATCATCGGTCCGACGAACCCTTATCGTTAATGTCGCCGACTCGGCGGCCCCGCCTTCCCGGTTGGTATTTAGAATTGTGTAGTAGTTACCAGCGTTGCCGGTATTTTCAAGAAGCCAGTTATAAATCGTTTCCATAGCGAATGTCCTCCAGACTGATTACAACCATAACGGAGTAAGAGTCATCGCTGTTTTTAAAATAGACGTATGCTGCGAGCGACGGCAACGTAAGCAGTCCACCAGGGCTATGATGGCAACACCTAAACGCAGTGAATGGCAACGGCGCTCACTACAATAGCTAACCAACTGACTGCTAATTATATAGCCATTCGGTGCCCGAAGCTTGTAAGCCTAATTATAAAAACCCCAAACAACTTCCGCCTTTACGTTGTCCAAAGACTAGTTACAATGCCTTATCTCAACGTCCCTATGGCCACGAACAACGATGATCTACACGGCAATGCGCCAGATTCCGCCCCGGTAGCGCTTCTGATCATTGATATGATCAATGACCTTGAATTTCCGGGTGGCGAAAACGTACTGGAGCCAGCCGAGAAAGCAGCCGAGAAAATTGCCCACCTGAAAAAGCAGGCGAAAGAATTAAAGATACCAGTCATTTATGCCAATGACAATTTTGGCAAATGGCGCTCTGATTTTAACGAACTCATTGATCACTGTCTGAACGACGGCGTTCGAGGCCAGCGATTGGTTGAACTTCTCAAACCCGACCGCGAAGATTATGTCGTACTGAAGCCGAAGCATTCTATTTTCTTCGCCACCACGCTTGATGCGTTACTGACCTACCTACACGTTGAGCAGCTCGTTATAATGGGTATCAGCGCCGATGTGTGCGTCCAGTTTTCGGCGAACGATGCTTACATGCGTGATTTCGGTTTGTACGTTCCAGCCGATTGCGTAGCCAGTCAATCAGCGGAAAACACCAAGCAGGCGGTCGATTACATGGCACGGGTCCTTAGAGCGGATACCACGCCCTCGGATAAACTTGATCTGAGCCGTTTGCTTCAAGAGTCATCATCAGTGCAAGAATAGAATATTACACTTTTTATAAATTTAAGTTTCCTTACATTGCTCAGCTTCTCCGTAGAACTTAGGCGTCAACATTCCTCTGAGCAATAGATTAACTACCTGATCGGCTTGATCAGCAATGTCTACCGGTAATGCCGCTACCATCTCAGCCGGAAACTGTTTTAAATAATCCGGATCGTTCAGTTGTTGCATGGCGCTGATGTACACAATCAGCGCTGTGTACCGCGTAGGATCATCCCGTACGTACCCTACACGTACGCCTTCGTCCATCAACTGCCCGAAATGCTTCAATAGAATTTCGCGTTTGTACACGCATAACTTCTCCCAAGCCTCTGGCTCTGAATGCCTTAAATCAGACCAGAAGTTTGGGTGTGTATTGGCAAAACTGACGCCGATGAAGCGTAGGTACTGCGCAAACCGCTGCCGCAACGACAAATCAACGTCGTTCAGAATCGCTTCGGCTTTGATCTGATAGTCTGCGGCAAATTGATCCATGCAGGCCATCAGGATGTCGGCCTTGCTGCTGAAATGATTGTAAATCGTCTTTTTACTAATCGATAAATCACGCACAATATCATCGATCAGCACATGACTGTAGCCATGTTGCAGAAACAGCCGTTGGGCGGATTCTAGAATCCGCTTACTCATTTTAATTTTTACAGACACTGTTTAAAAGTCAAGAGGAAACTAAAATACACCAAAAAGTGTAATATTTGCGCAACGAATAGCTGTACCATTGCCAAGTAAATAAAAACCGCGTTTATCGCCGAACGGTTCTTACCCATTACTCTATTACGCCATAGTAGCCATGAACTACGCTCCTAGTCAATTGTTTATCAGCGGCCTACTGATTTTTAGTCTGACGGCCTGCCAGTCAGCGTCCGATAAACAGCAGCATGCCAGCTCGGCTGCGCCCGAAGCTCCCGCTCCTATTCCGGTTGTTGTCAGTCCGATCAAAAATACACAGGAAGGGGGTCAACTGGTTCTGAGCGGCTCGGCCGAATCCGAAACAACAGTTAATTTAGGTTTTATGGTGGGTGGCAAACTCAACCGGGTTCCGATTCAGGAAGGCCAAACGGTTCGGGCGGGTCAGCTGATTGCGTCCATCGAGCCAACGGACTATCAGTTGGGCGTCACCATCGCCAACGCAAATGTGGCGCGGGTGCAGGACGAATACAACCGGCTCACCATTCTGAAAGAACGCGGCAGCGTGACGCCCAGCGATTATGAGAAAGTAGTTACGGGATTGGACGAAGTCAAAGCGCGGCAGCAGTTGGCTCAGAAAAATTTAAAAGAAACAAAACTGTACGCACCCATTTCGGGGATTGTAGCCCGCAAGGGAGCCAACCCCGGTGAAATCATCCCACAGGGTCAACCGCTTTTTCAGATTGCCGACATTCAGCCGATCAAGGTTCGGGTGGCCGTACCGGAATCCGAAGTAGGTCAGCTCCGGCTGGGACAATTGGCGCAGGTAACGATTCCAGCCCTTAATCAAACGTACAAGGGCAAAATATCCTTGATCGGTGCCGTGGCGGACCCTTCGTCGCGTACGTATTCGGTCAAGATCGACTTACCCAACCCCCGACTTCAGATTCGTCCCGGCATGATCGCCGACGCTCGCCTGACCTCATCGCATACCACAAAAGCGCTCACGTTGGCAGGCAATGCCGTCCTGCGCGACGATGATCAGTCCACCTACGTATTTGTGGCGGACCCTCAGAAAAAGCAAGCATTCAAACGCAAAGTAACCGTCGGAAAGGTTTTCGCCAGCGACGTTGAAATCACGTCGGGCCTTTCGGCTAACGATCTGATCGTCACGGGCGGACAGCAGAAACTCCAGAATGGTTCGTCGATTCAATTCAATCAGCCCGCACAATGAATCCCATCAAAGGCTCTTTACACTATCCGCAAGTGACGCTTAGCGTCGTGTTTCTGGCGGTAGCGGTTGGCATTTATTCGTTGCTGACCATGCCCCGCCGGGAGGACCCCAAAATTACGATTCGCTCCGGTCTGGTGGTTGCTTTTTACCCCGGTGCCAACTCGGCTCAGGTCGAAGATCAGGTAACGCGCAAAATCGAACAGTACTTGTTTGGCTACGCCGAAGTCCGAAAAGAAAAAACGTACTCGACCACCCGCGACGGGGCCGTTGTCATCAACGTTGAACTGGAAGAAAGCGTTAAAAACCCAGATATTTTCTGGTCGAAACTGCGGCACGATCTGAATCAGGCCAAAGTGCTGGATCTGCCCCAGGGCGTTCAGGGACCCATTGTCAACACCGATTTTGGCGACACGGTAGCCCTGCTCATCGGCATCGAATCAGATGATCTGTCGTATACGGAACTGGACCAGAATCTCAAACAGATTGAAGACGGTCTGCGTACGATCAAGGCGGTGTCTAAAATTCGGCGTTACGGCGAACAGAAAGAGCAGATTACCATAACGGCTCGTTCCGCGCAAATGGTGCAGTACGGCATTAAGTGGACGCAGGTCGTTCAGGTGTTGCAGGCTCAGAATGCCATCAAAGCGACAGGCAATGTTAAGACGGAAGATTCTCAAGTCCCGCTTTACGCGCAGGGCTATTACAATACCGAGCAGGAAATCAGTAATCAGGTTATTGGCACCAGTTCCACCGGCGCGGTCGTACGGCTGGGCGACGTGGCCACGATCAAACGCGAGTATACCGAACCGACATCAAGCATTACGGTCAACAGTCACCGCGCCCTGATGCTGTCGGTAGAGATGCAGGAAGGCAATAACATCGTTCAGTTTGGCGATAACGTAGCCGCCAAGCTGGCCGAGATTCAGCACAACCTGCCTAGTTCCATCAAGCTGACAACCGTGGTCAACCAACCGCAGATTGTTCAGCACAGCGTCAGCGATTTTATCCGCGAGTTTTTCCTGGCGATCATCTCGGTGGTGATCGTGACCATTATTCTGTTACCGTTCCGTATTGCCGCCGTAGCCGCGATGGCTATTCCCGTGACCGTTGCTGTCACCTTCGCCCTGTTGCACACCTTTAATATCGAACTGCACCAGGTATCGCTGGCTGCGCTGATCGTTGTTCTGGGGATGGTGGTTGACGATGCGATTGTCATTGCCGATAACTACGTCGAACTGCTGGACGAAGGCGTTGACCGCTGGACAGCCGCCTGGCGCAGTGCGAGTGATCTGGTCGTTCCCGTCCTGACGGCCACGGCTACCATTATCGCGTCGTTTCTGCCGATGGTCATCCTGAGCGGCTCGGTGGGCGAGTTTATTTTCTCACTGCCCATTACGGTTTCCATTGCCCTGGCCTCCTCGTTTATCGTAGCCATGCTGCTGACACCCTTTCTTTGCTACACGTTTATCAAGAAAGGACTTCATCAGGTCATTGATGCGACTCAGCAACACGCTCGGCCTAAAAAGAAATCGCTGCTTGATTACATGCAGGATGGCTACGACAAAGCCATTAGCTGGTGCGTCGATCACCGGACCGCTACGCTTGTTTTTGCCGTTGTGTCCATCGCTGCGTCGGGACTGCTATTCAAGGCCATCCGGCAGAAATTCTTCCCGGCAGCCGAACGAAATCAGTTCGTAGTTGAAGTCTGGATGCCGACGGGTACGAAGCTAGAGAAAACGAAAGAAGCTGTTGTCAAACTGGAAAACCTGATCAAAAACGATAGCCGGGTTACCAATTATGCGTCCTTTTTTGGCACCAGCGCTCCCCGGTTCTACTACAATTTTTCGCCGGAGCCACCCGTCACCTATTACGGTCAGATGTTGATCAATACGCATACGACCGAAGAAACCGAGACGCTGGCCGAAGAACTTACCGACAAAGTAGCGGCTGTTGTTCCCGAGGGAACGCCCCGCGTCCGATTGATGCAGCAAGGTTCGCTGACCATCGCCCCGGTTGAAGTTCGGATCGTCGGCAACGACCTCAACGAGCTAAAACGGCTTGGCGCACAGGTGCAGGCCATCGTTCGCCGTGCGCCGGGTAGTTCGCTCGTGCGCACGGATTTCAAAGAAGACTACTACGGTGTCGGCATCAACCTGAAAGACGAAGCCAACCGGCTAGGCTTCACCACAACGGGCGTTGCTACAAGCATTTATACCGGCTTTTCGGGCGCACCGATCTCCGTACTTTACGAAGGGGATCAGCCCATCAATCTGGTCCTTCGGCTCGACGAAGAAAGCCGCCGGAATTTTTCGGACCTGGAAAACACCTACCTGTCATCGCCCGTTACGGGCAGCAGCGTTCCACTTCGGCAGATCGCCACGCTGCAACCCGAGTGGCAAACCGGTCGCATTATGCACCGCAACGGCGTTCGGACGCTGACGGTTCAATGCGAGCCCAGCGGCAATGTTCTACCCTCGGAAATTCTGAAAGCCATCCAGCCCCAGATTGCCAAGCTTGATCTTCCCGTTGGCTACAGCATCCAATACGGGGGTGAAGATGAAAACCGCCGAGCCACGTTCAGTCAGATGGTTGGCGCGCTGGGAATCAGCCTGGTGCTTATTTTCCTGATCCTACTTTTCCAGTTCCGCAACCTGAAAGAATCGCTGGTCGTCATGGCGTCGATTCCGCTTAGTCTGTTCGGTGCCTTGCTGGGTCTGGTACTCACCGGCAACCCGTTTGGCTTTACCGCTTTCATGGGGCTCATCAGCTTATCGGGCATCGTTGTCCGCAACGCCATTATCCTGGTCGATTACGCCAATGAACTGATGCGAAAAGGCATGGACGTTCGTACAGCAGCGATAGAAGCCGGAAAACGACGGTTGCGTCCGATTTTCCTGACGACGATGGCCGCAGCGATTGGGGTTGTCCCCATGATTTTGTCGGGTTCACCGATGTGGAGTCCGCTGGCGAGTGTCCTTGCCGTGGGGGTCATTTTCTCGATGGTCATGGCGCTGCTTGTCATACCGGTTCTGTTTGTGATGACGGTCAAAAAGGAAAAAACGGTTACCGTAGCCACCACCTAGATTCAGTCAGTTATGAAGTGTCGTATCGTATTCGTACTCTGTATTTTCGTATTCATCAACCCAGCGCTCCGGGCGCAGACGATCACGCTTGCCCAGGCGCAGGAACAAGCTATTCAGCAAAACCGACGCCTTAAAATTGCCCGCTACAAGGTGGACGAAACAAGCTATAAAATTACGGAAGCGCGCAGTCGGCTTTACCCGTTGATCGTCGCCAACGGCATGTACACCTACAACGGTGTCACGCAGGATCTGACCTTGCCGCGCGGTTCTATCAGCGTGTTACCCGGTGCAACGCCCATCCCGTTACCGCAGCAGGACCTGACCTTGTTCAGGGCAAAACATCATCTATTTCTCGGCAATGTGCTGGCGTATCAACCCATCAGCCTGCTCGGAAAAATTAAGGACGGCATTAAAGTAGCCCAGGCCGACGTTGATTTAGCCAACACGCAGGTTAGCCAGGCGGAGCTGGCGATTCGGCAAGGGGTAGAAAAACTGTATTTCGGTCTGTTGATTGCTCAGAAGCAGCAGCAACAGGCTTTAGCCACCATTGCATTGACGCAGGCGAAGCTATACGATCTGGAAAGTGCCCTGCTGGCTGGTAAAACCGACCCGGTCAACAAAGTAGGATTACAAGCCGATCTGGCGAACCAGCAGCAGCAGCTTCTGCAAACCAACAACCAGATCGAAGACTATACCGCCGATCTGAACGAACTGATGGGGCAACCCACTGGAACGGCCTTGACCCCAACACCACTAGCCGATTCGCTGCCGGTTCTTCCCCCGGTCGAAACGTTTTTAGAGCGGGCCAAAAGCGGTAATCTAGAGGTTCGTCAGGCCGACCAGACCAGCCAGAAAGCGTCGCTTGGCGTACAGGCCGCCCGGAAGGATTACATTCCAACCGTCGGGGCCGTTGGTGGTTATTTGTTCCAGAATGTTATTTCCGACCTTCCGCAGAGTAATTACTTTCTGGGCTTGCAGGTAAGCTATACTATCGTTGATTTCGGTCGGCGCAAAGCGTCGCTTAACCAGCGACTTTCGCAGCAGAAGCAGGCCGACGAAAACCGGCAGTACACCCAGGAACACATTACCGGCGAAGTCGAGAAAGCGTACCGAAAAGCCCGACAGGCGGCAGCGCTGCTACCCGTTGCGGCTCAGGCGGCTCAATACCGGCGCGATGAATTCAAGCTAAAGAATGATCGATTGATTGCTGGTCTAGCGCTCAAGCGTGATGTGCTGGAAACACAGGCCGCCCTCACCAAAGCCGAAGTTGATTTGTACGCAGCACAACTAGCCTATCGCCTGGCTGTCTCCGATTTGCACCTGTTAACAGGCACACTCCGCTAACCTGGTTCTTGTCTGTCAGCTGACCAACCAAAAAATGGCCGCATCCCAGCAGGATGCGGCCATTTGGTTAACAATTCACCTAGACTTTATGCGCTTAAAACGCTTTCCCTATACTTGGAGGACCGTCAACACAATCAACTGTTAGGATTTGGTCCCGGATGAAGCTGAAACCAAAAGCCAGTTCATTTCTTACCGAATTACTAGTGATCATCCGCTTATACCGTTCTAATGCATACCACTTCGCTTATTTTCGCCAACAACCGGTGACGCTTTGGGTTACTCTTATAGAGGCCACTGTGTCCGTTGCTGGACACGCATCAAACCCATGTGGCTTTTACTACTACCGAAACGTTATGGAAAAGGACACAAACAAAAAATTCTTTGCCAACATTGTCCCGATACTCAAGGACTCTTTTAACGGCTTTTTGGATGATCGCTGCCTGAAACTAAGCGCAGCTCTTGCCTACTATACGGTGTTTTCGCTGGCCCCGCTGCTGGTGTTGATTATTTCGCTGATCAGCGTTTTTCTCGGCCAGGAAGCTATTCAGGGGGAAATTTTTTCGCAACTCAACGGACTGGTGGGCAACGAAGCGGCCAAACAGATTCAGGATATGATCAAGAGTGTAGAGCTATCAGGCAAAACGAACACGGCCTTGGCTATCGGGATTGTCACATTGTTACTGGGTGCCACCAGTATTTTCGTAGAAATTCAAGATTCCGTCAATATGATCTGGCGGGTTAAGGCGAAACCAAAACGCGGCTGGTTAAAACTCGTCAAGGATCGTCTGCTTTCGTCGTCGTTAATCATCAGCTTGGGCTTCCTGCTCCTGGTATCGTTGATTGTCAACGGTCTTGTACTGGCCTTGAGTGGTTTCCTTACTCGCTACATTCCAGGTCTTGGCGTTTTCCTGATCAGTGCGATTAACCTGGCTATTAGCACCGGGGTCGTCGCAGTGCTCTTCGGCGTTATTTTCAAAGTATTACCCGACGCCAAAATTGCCTGGAAAGACGTGCGCTGGGGTGCGTTCTTTACGGCTTTGCTGTTCATGCTGGGTCGCTACCTCATCGGTCTGTACATCGAAACGACTAGTACTAGTTCGGCTTACGGAGCTGCCGGTTCGCTCATTGTTATCCTGACCTGGATCTACTACACGGCAGCCATCCTGTACTTTGGCGCGGAATTCACGCAGGCCTACGCAAACCACGTCGGCATTCGGATCGAACCGGCAGACTATGCCGTGTACGTCGAGCAAACCGAACGGGAACGCACCGACGTTAAAAGTATTCCCGTTGAGCAGAAAGCGGCTTCAAGTCGTTAATTCGACGTAAATAATGAATTTTATTCATTGATAGTCAATCAATTAATAGTCATTTTTGTGTCGTTTTTTGTCATCCCGAGGAACGACAAAAAATAACCATTATTCACGTTAATTCAGGGCGTTTTCTGTTGTTGACAGCCTTTCGTTTGCAAACGAAAGGCTGTTTTTTTATGCGTTTTCTACCGTTGGGTGGCGGCCACAAACCGAAGCAAATCCTGATAGATGATGTTCTTCTTCCAGAACAACTGCGTGACCATCGCGATGTGTTTTTTGCGGGGCAACTCCGTGAACTCATACTTTACACCCACTTCCTTGAGCCGCTGACTGAACTTGCGGGCGCTCCGAGCAATACTTGGATACGTACGCTCCCCTACAAATAGCAGCATGGGCGGTGTACGGGCATCGACATGGTACAGAGCCGATACCGCCCGCCAGACCGCCGGGTCTTTTCCGAACGGAATGAGGTATTTTTCGTCGTCAGGGTATTCCATTTTTTGCAGGTAATCATACATATCGAGTCCCGCCGGATCATCGAGGATTGCCCCTTTGATGGGATTGCGATCCAAACCCAGTTTCGTAAAATACGCATCGTCGGTAGCGAGCAGGGCCGCCAGTCCGCCCCCCGCCGAATGTCCCATCACAAAAATCCGACCCGGATCACCACCGTATTCGGAGATGTGCTGCGCTGCCCAGCGAACCGCCCTGGCACAGTCGTCCGCTTGCTCCGGTACTTCTACATCAGGGGAAAGCCGGTAGTTGATCACGACAGCCACCACACCTTGCTTAGCCAATCGTCGCCCGATAAATGCGTACAGGCTCTTGCGGCCACTATTCCAGTTTCCGCCGTGAATAAACACCACAACCGGGCGACCCAAAACCACTTTATCGGTAGGCGCATACACATCAAGCTGATGCCGCTCGGCATCATAGTCGGGATAATCAGCGTTCACGTACGCAATATCCTTGGTTCGCCGACTGGCGCGGGCAAACGTGTATTCATTCGCCAAAATTAAAACGGTCAATAGTACAAACAGGGTAACGGGCGCAAGCGCGAAAAAGCGAAAGAAAGTCATTATTGAAAGCGAACGGAGTAAACCCGCTTCAGGTATACAAACTCGATTCGGGATTTGTTCTGTTCTCGTTCTGCTTTCCCCACCTGAATTCTTTTTGCAAAACACGACGTAACGGTTCGGTAACAAATACCAACAGTAGGACAGTACAGGAAAGCCCTTCTCCGTGTGTCTACTACATTTGGTCAAATCAAAAAGCGAAACACACACCGCTGCTTCCGGCGGCTTATCAACTATGTCAACCACGACAAAATCATTTCAGCACGTCAGTTATTTATGGGATGAAGCCAAAGCGGCAGAACTGGCTGGCGACGAGGTAGGGCTGTTAATTTACCGGTCTAACCTGCTCGGGGCCGATCTGCGCCTGACCAACTACGGGGGCGGCAATACGTCCTGCAAAGCGACGGCTAAAGATCCGCTAACGGGTCAGGACACCGAAGTTATGTGGGTAAAAGGGTCCGGTGGTGACTTGGGTACGCTAAAACGCAGCGGACTGGCGGCTTTGTACGTAGACCGTCTGCGGAGCCTTAAAACCATTTACCGGGGGCTCGAATTCGAGGATGAAATGGTCGAGCTGTTCAACCACTGCATTTTCGATCTGTCGTCAAAAGCGCCGTCTATCGATACCCCCCTGCACGGTTTTCTGCCGTTCAAGCACATCGACCACCTCCACCCCGACGCAGCCATTGCCATCGCAGCAGCCAAGGACGGCAAACAGATTGTGCAGGATTTATTCGGTGGTACACTCGGCTGGGTAGACTGGCAACGTCCCGGCTTTGATCTGGGTCTGAAACTGGAAGCGTGCGTTCAGGCCAATCCGGGCATCCAGGGTATTTTCCTCGGTTCGCACGGTTTGTTTACCTGGGGCGACACGGCGTACGAAAGCTACGTTAACACGCTGGAAGTCATTGAACGGTGCGCCGAATACCTCGAAGAAAACTACGGCAAAAAAGGGCCTATTTTCGGGGGTACGAAATTGGAATCCGTCGAAAAAGACGACCGGTTGAAACAGGCTGCGGCACTGGCTCCCATCCTGCGCGGGTTCTGCTCGAATCAGCAACCGATGGTCGGCCACTTTACCGACGACGACCGCGTTTTGCAATTTATCAACTCGGCGGATCTTGACCGGCTGGCTCCGATGGGTACCTCCTGCCCCGACCACTTTCTGCGCACAAAAATTAGTCCGCTCGTGCTGGAACTGGCTCCCAACGACGACTTGTCCGACGCGCAGGCTGTCAAAGCGAAACTAACCCCGGCGTTTGAGGCCTACCGGGCCATGTACGAGGATTATTACAACACCTGCAAGCATCCCAACAGCCCAGCCATTCGCGACAAAAATCCGGTGGTCATTCTGTATCCGGGGGTGGGTATGTTCACCTTCGCCAAAGACAAGCAGACCGCCCGCGTAGCCGCCGAATTTTACATCAACGCCATCAACGTAATGCGCGGGGCCGAGGCCATTTCGGAATACACATCGCTACCTCGTCAGGAAGCGTTTAACATCGAGTACTGGCTTTTGGAAGAAGCCAAGCTGCAACGGATGCCGAAACCCAAGCCGCTGACGGGCCGGATTGCCTTGGTTACGGGCAGTGCGGGTGGTATCGGTAAAGCAATCGCCAAACGGTTTCAGGCCGAAGGGGCCGTGGTGGTCATCAACGACAACGACGCCGACCGGCTGAAAGGAGCCGATGACGAATTCAACCAGCAGTACGGCAAGGACGCTTACGCATCGGCGCTCCTCGACGTTACGGATGGCGCAAGCATTCGGAAAGCCTACGATGTGGCGGCACTGGCATTCGGTGGTGTAGACATTGTGGTCAACTGCGCCGGTCTGTCGATTTCCAAACCCATTGAAGAGCATACCGAGAAAGACTGGGACTTGCTGTACGATGTACTCGTAAAAGGCCAGTTTCTGGTAACCCAGCAAGGAGTCGAGATCATGCGCAAACAAGCGATTGGGGGCGACGTACTGAACATCGTCAGCAAGAACGCCCTGGTGTCGGGTCCCAACAACGCGGGCTACGGATCGGCCAAAGCCGCGCAACTGCACCTGAGCCGACTGAATGCCGCCGAACTGGGCAAAGACCACATCCGGGTGAACGTGATCAACCCCGACGCGGTCATTTCCGATAGTAAAATCTGGGCGGGAGCCTGGGCCGAAGGTCGCGCCAAAGCCTACGGCGTAACGGTCGAGGAATTGCCTGCCTACTACGCCAAACGTACCCTCTTGAACGAGATCATTTTGCCCGACGACATTGCCAATGCGTGCTTTGCCTTTGTCGGTGGCCTGCTGAACAAATCGACGGGTAACGTACTGAACGTTGACGGTGGCGTAGCAATGGCTTTTGTTCGATAAACTTCAATCCTAAACCCTTATGCAACTCGAATCGTATCAAATTGCCGACCATAACAACAGCCTTCAGGAAAGTCACCAGCGTAAACTGGCGTACTGGACCGAAGAACTGGCGAACGCGGAAGCGATCATTGCAAAACTTATTGATTTTCAGATCGCTATTCCGAGCTGGGCGCTGGGAACGGGTGGCACTCGCTTCGGGCGGTTCGCCGGGGGCGGTGAGCCGCGTTCCCTGGAAGAAAAGCTCGAAGACATCGGTTTGCTGCACGCCCTGAACCAGTCGAGCGGAGCCATTTCGCTGCACATTCCCTGGGATATTCCGACGGACCCCGAAGCAATCAAACAACTAGCCGCTCAGCATGGTATCCGGTTCGATGCCATGAACTCGAACACGTTTCAGGATCAGCCGGACCAGCCGCTCAGCTATAAGTTCGGGTCGTTGCAGCACGTCGATCCGGCGGTTCGGCAGCAGGCTATCGACCACAACATCGAGGTAATTCGGCACGGTATTGCGCTTGGCTCCGATTCGCTGACGGTCTGGCTGTCGGATGGGTCCTGTTTTCCGGGTCAGCTCAATTTCCGCAAGGCGTTTGACCGGACATTAGGCAGCCTTCAGGCGATCTACGAAGCCCTGCCCGACGACTGGAAACTGCTCGTTGAATACAAAGCCTACGAACCGAATTTTTATTCGACTACGATTGGCGACTGGGGTTCGTCGTTGCTGTACGCCACCAAGCTCGGTCCCAAAGCCTACACGCTGGTCGATCTGGGTCACCACCTGCCCAATGCCAACATCGAGCAAATCGTTGCTATTCTGCTGAACGAGAAAAAACTCGGCGGTTTTCATTTTAACGACTCCAAATACGGGGACGACGATTTAACGGCGGGCAGCATCAAACCCTACCAGCTGTTTCTGATCTTCAACGAACTCGTTGACGGATTGGACGCGCGCGGTCTGGATCACGCAACGAGTCTGGGCTGGATGATCGACGCTTCGCACAACGTGAAAGACCCGCTGGAAGATTTGCTCCAATCCGTTGAAGCGATCCAACTGGCCTACGCGCAGGCGCTGCTGGTCGATCGGGTGGCCCTGGAAGAAGCACGGGAAGCCAACGATGTCGTTCGGGCGCAGGAGATCTTGCAGGAAGCGTTCCGTACCGACATTCGACCGCTGGTAGCCGAAGCCCGTCGGCGGGCGGGCGGTGCGCTCCAACCGCTGGCTTTATTTCGCCAGTTAGCCGTCCGCCAGAAGCTTATCGGCGAACGCGGTGCCAAGACCATCGCCACCGGTTTATAAGTGATACCGGTTACGGAACGCAACCGTCATGCGTTCCGTAACCGGTATTTTCGATCATTCTTATTGCCTACCCCCCGCCCTATGCCTGCAACGCCTGTTATCGCCATTTTCGACGTTGGCAAGACGAATAAAAAACTGTTTTTGTTTAATGAGCAATACGACATTGTCTGGGAAAAGACGACGCAGTTTGACGAAACGGCCGACGATGACGGTGACCCCTGCGAAGACGTAGCGCGGTTGGCGGATTGGGTACGCGATTCGTTGCAGGAGGCTGAAAAACTCAATGAATTCACGATCAGAGCCGTCAACTTTTCCGCTTACGGAGCCAGTTTTGTCCATCTGGATACGGATGGTAACGTAGTGGGTCACCTGTACAATTACCTCAAGCCATTTCCAGCAGCGTTACGGCGGCAATTTTACGCAACCTATGGCAGCGAAAGCGACCTATCGGTGCAAACGGCCTCACCCGCGCTGGATAGCCTGAATTCGGGTCTGATGCTGTATCGGCTCAAGCACGATAAACCGGCGCTATTTACTCGCACCACGTGTTCGCTGCACTTACCGCAGTACCTGAGCTACCTCGTTACGGGGCAATGCTTCTCGGATCTGACCAGCATTGGCTGTCACACGATGCTATGGGATTTCGTAAAAAACGATTACCACGACTGGGTAAAAGCGGAAGGAATCGACCAACGTCTGGCTCCGATTTTCCCGTCGGATGCCGTGGTATCGACCCACGATACGACCTTGCCGTATCCGGTTGGCATTGGTCTGCACGATAGTTCGGCGGCTCTCATTCCGTACCTGGCTTCGTTTCAGGACGCACCCTTTATCTTGATCTCAACCGGTACCTGGTCGATCAGCATGAACCCGTTCAATACCAGCCCGATCTCACCCGAAGAATTGCAGTATGATTGTTTGTGCTACCTGCATTACAAAGGTCATCCCGTGAAAGCATCGCGCTTGTTTGCGGGTTACGAACACGAACAGCAGACTAAACGACTGGCGGAGTATTTCAACGCGCCCGTTGACTATTACAAAACGGTTGCCTACAATCCAGGCACCATCCAGTCGTTGCGCACCAACCGGCCCGATTCCGGCACCAATTTCGATCAGGTAAAAAACCCACCCATGCAGGAATCGCTGTTCGGCTACCGGGATCTAGCTCATTTTCAAACGTACGAAGAAGCGTATCATCAGCTGATGCTGGACATCGTGGCTCAGCAGTTGATTTCGACGGATCTGGTGCTTGAAAATTCACCCGTCAAGCGGTTATTTGTGGATGGCGGATTCAGCAAAAACCCGATTTACATGGCTTTGCTGGCAACGGCTTTTCCGCAAACGGACGTGTATGCCGCTTCGGTAGCGCAGGCGACCGCGTTAGGTGCCGCCCTGGCTATTCATCAGCACTGGAACAAGCAGCCTATTCCGACCGAAATCATCCAATTGAAACTGTACACCGCTGACTCCGTAGCTAGTTCGTCGCCATTGACCAACCGGTAAAGCTCGTTACAAGCCGTTATCATCGCCCCAGACTCTTTTTTAGAGACTATTCAAAAATTTGTTTTATACCATTTCCATCCTGGCTCCGGCGAAATGGCCCGATGCCAAGACCGGGTCGCCGGGCCGGGTGGCCGGAGCCAGGACAAAAAACGTCCACTTCGGTTCGTCAGGACAAAATTTAGACAGCCTCTTACAACCTGAAACTGATTCGGGAAAGCACGTCGGTGCCGACGCGGGCGATAAATCGGTACTCCCCCGACGCGGGTAAAGTTATTGACTCGGTAATTTGGGCAGTGTTCACATATTGTTTTTCAAACATGACAACACCCTGGCTATCGGTGACGTGCACATCAATTGTTTTTGGACTGGGAATGGCTACTTTGATCGTGGCGGAACCGGTAGCCACATTGGGGTAAATGGCTAGTTGCCCCTCAAACCGCACATCCGTATTCGTCGGATTATCGACATCCACCGCAAAGGCATCCAACAAACAACCGGATTGATCGGTAACCGTATAAGTCGCTGACGCTGTCGGCGCTACGTTGATCGTCCTACCCGTTTGGCCCGAACTCCAGGTATAATTACCGGGCCACGATGCCGTCAGGGTAAGCGGCTTACCGGGCGTCGTCAAAAAATAACGACGTTGATTCACTTTCTTCAGCACGGTAAATTTGTCGCGGACAACCCCATCGGCAGCCACCCACTGTGCATCGAGCCGGTTGTCGGTAACGTCGATGACCATCGAGCCGCCCACCTGGTTATCTGAATACACCATAGCCGGATGCGGATATCCCACAGACTGCCAGCCCAGTTGCCCACCACTCCCGTTAACGACGTAGATCGTACCCGCCTGCTTATTCATGATCGGGCACGAATTGGGCGAACCGTCGTAGCGGGCGTTGCCAGTCGACACCGCGTGTTGACTCTTGTCGAACGTGGTCGATTGCCCGTAATGACCTTTCATCAGATAGCTACGCTCGTACAAATGGCTATGGCCCGACAAGACCAGATCAACCTGATACTGCTCCAGAATAGGCAATAGCTGCTGGCGGATTTGAATCAGATCGTTGGCGTTATCCGAATCATGCGACCCTTTGGTATAGGGCGGGTGGTGAAAAAACACGATCGTCCAGGGCTGGCGATTAGCGGCTAGATCCTTTACGAGCCATTGCGCCTGCCGACCGTTTGGGTCATACACGCGGCCACCGTCATTACCCTGTGAATCGAGGGACACGAAGTGAATATTTGCATAGTCGAACGAATAATTGCGTTTCGACCCCGACGCTACGCCCCCGGCCTCAGCCTGTTGGGGTACATTGACCAGCCGAAAATAATCAATATCCAGGTTGTTTGGATTGTCCACGTACTCATGGTTACCGGGGGTAGGCCATACCGGCAGGCGCTTCAGCAGGTCGGTGTACACGTTGAAAACATTCTGCTGGTATTGGGAATCGTAACCCTGATTGTAGGCATTATCGCCGAGCCATAGCCAGATGTCGGCGGGGCGGTCTTTCGTGGCATTCCGGTATTTCTCCAGTACGGCAAACTGATTGGCAGTGCCACTACCAAAATCGCCCAGCGCCCAGATACGAACGGGAACGGTTGAACCCGCCGTTGGCGACGTTTGAAAATACTGTTCACCGGAAGCCATCAAATCGTTCGTGTTCGTACCAATGGCGTAAAAATAACGGGTAGCCGCCTGCAAGCCCGTCAGGGTAACGACGTGTTCGGTAGTCAGAGCCGGATCAGAAACCGCCTGCGTAAGCTGGTCAGCATTCGCCCCGAAACGAACCCGGCTGGTCGTTGGCTGGTCGGTTCGCCACCGGACGGTTATGCTCGTCGGCGTAACGACTTGCAGATAAGGCGAACGGGTGACAGTCTGTGCGTTAGCAGCAGCCTCGCTTAGGAACAAGCAGACCAGCCACAGCACAGGTGCGGTATATTTACGGATCATGAGTAGTGGTAAAAACTACTAAAACTAAGAAATCATATGACAAGTTGCATCAACCAAGCGCAGGCAATTCCGCCGTAGGTACCCAGTACATGACTCAATACAGCCAGCAAAACGCCCACGGGTGCCAGCGCCGGATGAAACACAGACGCTACTGCCGGGGCCGTCGCCACCCCGCCGATGTTGGCCTGACTGCCTACGGCTACGAAGAAATAAGGCGCTTTTAGCCAGCGGGCGGCCACAAACATGACCAGGATATGAATAAGCATCCAGATAACGGCCACCCCAAACAGCCCAACATTACCGCTGACGTTCGACAAGTCGAGCCGCATTCCGATGGTCATAATCAGGAAGTAGATGAACAGAGTCGATAGATCGGTCGTACCCAGTTTTTCGAGCTTACGGGCACGGGTGAACGACAAACCAACGCCCAGGCTGGTTGACAAAATAACCACCCACAGGAAATTGGACAGAAACGGCTCCAGGCCATGCGCCCGCATCCAGTCGGCGTGGGGTTGAAACGTTTTGGTCAAATAAATGGCCAGGGCGTGGGCAATAGCAGCTCCCCCGAACCCCAGTGCCAGGATCGTTGTCAGATCGGTTAGATCGGTCGGTTTGTCGCGCTCCTCTCGGTAGTTTAAAATGCGTTGTTTTACTTCTTCGATGCTGCGGCTATCCGCTTTCAGAAAACGGTCGATGCGTTCCGAATACGCGGCTCCGTAGATCAGGCAGGCCGTCCAGGTATTAGCCACAACCGCATCGACCACCAGAATAATGACGAACAGGGCTTCGCTACAACCATAGATTTCCTTCAGTGCGATCTGCGTACCGCTTCCGCCAATCCAGCTACCGGCAATCGTAACCAGACCTTTCCAAAGCTGCTGTTCTTCGGCCTGTTGGTGAAAAGCGGGTGATAATGTACTGACAATCCACAGCGCAATGGGACCACCGAGAATAATGCCTACCGTTCCGGCCAGAAAAACCAGCAGGGCTTTGTTCCCCAACCGAAGAATAGAGCGTAAATCGGCGGTAGATGTGAGCAGGACCAGCGCAGCCGGCAAAAGGTATTGGGAGGCTACGGTGTACAAGCTCGATTGCTCGCCCGAAATAACGCCTAAACTGTTCAAGGCCCCCGGAAAAACGTAACACAGCAGCAAAGCCGGAACCCAATTGTAAAAGCGCTGCCAGCTTTTGTTTTCGGAGCGGGATGTATGAAAGATTAAAGCCAGCAAGGCCAATAGGATGCCTAACACAATGGCATCGTGAGCAATCAGGGGTTGTTTAGGCATTCGAGTAGGTACAGCACAGACCATTCGCTGGTCTTGGCAGCTAGTTACAGAAATAATTTGGCACGGGCCAGGCTTATCACCGGCGAAGTTGGCGAGCGATTCGATTTCTTCGACAAATCGCTTTCGCCAGGATGAGACAGGTAAACCTATTTATCGCTACCCGCCTGGATAGTTACATTGCCGGACCCCATGGCGAAATTGACTGGCTGTACACCGAAGGCGACTTTGGCTACGAAGCGTTTATGAAACGTTTGTTTCGGCCAATATCATCGGGTCTGTGCAATTCCTTGAGGAGCAGGACGGAAGAGACATCTTCTGGTTGAGATGCATTACACGAAATAGCATTGTGCGGTTCGACTTACGTTAATCAGTTATCCTTTTGTCGTGGTGTCGGCGGGTCCGTGGTGTCAGTTTCTCAAAACCGACACCACGGACCCGCCGACACCACTCTGCCCGTATTACATTACAGATTTTGGACAGTACGGATTACACGAAAGCGTGAAATAGCCGGCAGAGCGGGATTTGGAAGATCAGTCAACGAACACAACACTCTCAAGGCATCCGGTTGAGCCCTTCCCAGCGCACCTTCCAGCTTCCATCCTGCGGAAAGCCCGGCGAAGCGGGCCCCGCGTAGCCGTCCCAACCCGCGCACATCATCGACACCGCCATCAGCAGCCCGCCGTTGCCGGGAAGGTAAACACGGAGGTTGTCTCGCTGATAATTGTGCCCGTTGGGCAGGTACGTATTTTTCGTCACCTTCATCAGCAACGCATCCACGGCTTGTTTAGGTCGCCCCAGCCGGGCTGCGGTCATAGCCACCAACGGATAGTCCCAGCCCCAGGTATCTTCCCAATGCCAGACCGCCATAACCTTGTCGAAGGTGCGCTGCATCGTAGCAATATCCAGCCTATCCGAAGCGGGCAGAAATCCATAAGCACCCAATACGGTTGGGTGGTCGGTCATATACGGCTGAAACGTGTAGGAATCGGGAGCGCTCTCAGCCGCCAGATACAAGCCGTCCTGTACCGGCAAGAGGGACAATTTAGTCAGTACGTCGTCCCATTTTGGATTGCGAGCAAGACCCAACCGCTCGCGCCACTGCTGCGCAACGGAAAGTCCCCACCGCCAGTAGGCCAGTTCAAACGTTGGGTTGTACGTTTCTTCGGGCTTGAATCGCTCCTGAGCCGGAATTAACGCTTTTCCCAAGATGTACCGATTACGGGTCGAGTCCCAGTAAGCATAGGAGGCCATAAAATCAGCCGTATCGAACACCAGCTCTTTGTATTTCTCCAGCGTGGCCCGGTTCTGGTGATGCCGATACGCTAATTCGGCAAAATACAGGATGTGTGGCTGTTGCCAGATCAGAAACGGCGAAATGGTTGACGGACTTTCGTTGCCATCCTCGTCGGTCATTTTCTGCCAGCGTACGCCCTTAAAACCCTGCCGCTCGGCAATCGCGCGGGCTTTCTTTTGCACCGACCGATACCAGCCCAGACTTCGTTCCAGCAGATCGATTCGGTTCCACTGGGCGAAATGGGCCGCGTGCCACCAGTGCATTTCCAGGTGCGGTCTGCCGTACCAGCTGTTGTAGGTCAGGCCCGTTTCCTGCGGAGGCATCGAACCCGCACACTGAATCCGGGTCAGGTATTGCGATAACACAACGCGTCGTTCCAGTTCGGTCGTGCGGGGGTCGGTGCTCCCCGAAAAATCGACGGCCCCACCCGACTCCCAGAACTGCGCCCAGCTTCGATGACTACGAGTCTGCGTGTCGGTAAACGACGTAGGTGTTTCGCCGGTTGGCCGCTTCGAAAAACGGCAACTCATGTCGAGCGATGTCTCCTGACCGGACGGTTTCAGCACGAAGGTATGCGGTTCCGTTTGCTCAAGCGAAGCCTTCGAACGCCAGACGATACCCGCCGAATAATGAGTCGTATCAAGCGTTCGGTCTACAACCGCTGCGTTGGCGTTTATTGGCCGAAGTCGCGACGTATGGCGTTCCGGGTTCTGCCAGTCTACGTTGTTTTCCCACCCGCCCGCAGCGTACGGAAAGCGTATGGTTAACACCAAATGACCAGTTTTGAGTAAAGGCGACTGTACCCGAACGGCCAGTTGATCCTGAGTCGGATGAGCCACCGTCCATACATCCACCGACTGACCGTCAAATTCAAAATGACTACGAATCTCGCCCGTCCACAAGTTCAGCACCTGACGAATGTGCCCCAAATCCTGCGGTTTGGCCAGTGTCCCATCCGCTTTGGTCAGCCCGAAGCCAATCTGGCCTAGCTGCAACCGATGCGGATTCTCCCGAAACCAATCCGACGCCTGTTTCTTCCGCGTGGGTTCTGAATAGGCATACATGTACGCAATCATTCGCCCGTGTGATTGGTAGTCTTTGTACACTTCTTCGATCCGGTATTGCTGCGGGTTCGGGAAACTGTGCCAGCCCCACTGCGACTGCGTACCGAGCGGAACGCCCTGTCGATAGGTTTCGGGAAAGGTTTGCAGTCCAGTTGGGTCAACCGTGAACGCAAACTCGCCGTTGCCGACCGACAGCGACTGCATCGAATCAAAGCGGGTAACGACGACGTTATGACGCGTGACCACGGCTTTACGGTCAATGCGCGCTTCCGGTGAGAAGTCGTGAGTGGTAGGTTGACGCAACAGGTTTCCGAGCAGGCCCAGCGTACCCAATACCAATAAGCGAGTGAGCATATAAGCAGTTGATTGCCGTATAAAGGCGCTGGTAACCGATTCATACCGTAGGTCGAAAAGCGGAGTAGGAATAGACCGCTGATCCGTCAAAAAACAAGTCAGATCGCCCTTATTGACGGTTGCGTGTACGATTGATTAGTATTTTTGGGACGAAAACCGCTTACTACTTCAACTAATTATTTTTTTCGTTCAGGTTTACTTTTCGTATGAACAAACCTTCCTTCGCGGTTGCCTTCCTCCTGGCCGCGTTAACCACTGGTATGCGTACAGGCGCTACGCCTACCCCGCCGACTCGATCACCTCGTCATGTCACAAAAACCATTGTCGCATCGGAGCTAAAAGTACCGACCGGCTTTTCTGCCAGTATCGTCGCCGAAGACCTGGGCTCAGCCCGGCACATCGCCATCAGTAAAACCGGCGACATTTACGTGAAACTGGCCAAATTGAAGGATGGCAAAGGCATTTATCGCCTTCGTGATACCGACAAAGATGGCGTCATCGATGAGCGCGTTGGCTTCGGCGATTATCCGGGTACGGGTATTTACCTTAAAAACGGCTACCTGTACACTTCCTCAAATTCAAGCGTTTTTCGTTATAAACTGGATGAAAACGGCGAAGTAATCAATCCGGATCAACCCGAAAAACTGGTGTCAGGACTGATTGTTAAAGAACGGGACCAGTCAAAATCCATTGCGGTTGATAACCAGGATAACATTTATGTCAATGTAGCGTCGGATAACGATGCCTGCCGGGAAGCCGGGACGGGAAAAGGAATGATGCCCTGCCCTATCCTCGACTCGGCTGCGGCCATCTGGCAGTTCAAAGCCAACAAGCCGAATCAAACCTACGCCGATGGGGTTCGGTATGCCCGAGGACTGAAAAACGTGGTCGGTCTGGACTGGAATCCGGTTAGCAACTCGTTGTTCGTTATGCAGCACGGCCGTGGTCAGTTTCACGATTTTTACCCGCAGTATTATACGGCCAAGCAAAGCGCCGAACTACCCGCCGAAACGATGTACGAAGTACACAAGGGCGACGACGCGGGCTGGCCGTATGTCTACTACGATCAGATTCAGAAAAAGAAAATTCTGGCTCCCGAATACGGCGGTGATGGCAAAAAAACGGGTGGCGAAAAAACCATCGATCCGGCCGTGGCTTTCCCGGCCCATATGGGTCCGAATGGCTTGCTATTCTACACCGGAACCGCTTTTCCCGCCAAATACCGGAACGGTGCGTTTATTGCGTTCCATAGCCAGTCGGCGGAGTTGCACAAAGGCTATCTGGTTGCGTTCGTACCGTTCAAAAATGGCAAACCTTCCGGCAATTGGGAAATCTTCGCCGATAATTTCGCCGGCACGGATCTGGTGAAACCGACCGGTCCTGTTCAGCATCGTCCGTGCGGATTAGCGCAAGGCCCGGACGGGTCGCTGTACGTCACTGACGATATGAACGGAACGCTGTTCAAGATTGCCTACAAAGGTGCCTCGATGAGTCCGAAGAAAGCAGCGTCGACCCCCAAAGCGAAGTAAGCGAGCGATTACAGTTCACCGAATAAACGTCGCATCCACACCAGCAGGCTAGTTTAGTAGCTGACGGTGTGGATGCGACGTTTTGTTTAAATGCAGATAGCTTCTGTAGTACTTTAACTTGACTGTCTAAATTTTATTTTGGCGAACTGAAGTGGGTATTTTTTGTCCTGGCTCCGGCCACCCGGCCCGAGGAACGACCGGGCCGCCGGATGACAAAAAACTATAAAAATATTTTATACAACTCACTACCAATCAACGCTTTACCTGTACGGGCAAATCTTCGAGTTGAGCGTAGCTTAGCTTCCAGGCACCATCTTCCCCTTTTTTCCAGAGCAGGATAAAATTCCCTTCGCCGATGCCATGTGGTAGATCGGGACTGGCGGGCAATACATCGACCGAAAACGTACCGGCTTCGTAGGCTATTTGGCTATCTATACCGGAACTGACGACGTTGGTTTTCAGGTCGGCCAGCGTTGGCAGTGTTTCGTTGACCCATTTTCTGGATACTTCCGATTTACCCTTGAAGTGGGTGCCTCCCTGGACAAAATCCACATCTTCGGCTAGAAAGCCCGTAATTTTGTCCGAACTTTTGTTATTCCAGGCGTCAATAAACTGCCGATTGAGATCCTGAACCGTTGCCAGATCATTTGACCGTGAACAAGCGGTGAGGAGGCTACTAACGATTAGAATCCAAGAAAGTGTTTTCATGACTTTAGTGAGTGTGACATTTACCTCCCGTTCGTGTCCGCTACGCTAACAGCGTATGACACGAACGGGGCAAACGTCCAGTAAAACAAATGTTGTTTAAACAAACTACTTACCAGCTTTTGCGCCGATATTCAGATTCACCGTACGGCGTAGATGGATCACCGTAGGATTCGTTGGGCAGAAATCCTTCCCGTAAGATGTAGGATACTGGCGCTGTTTTGGGGTTGTACAAAGCCTGAGGCTGAACCGCTGGTGTCGCGGTGGCCGCTACCGCCGATCGGGTACGAGCCGTGGGCACATAGGGGGCCAGGTCGTTATTGGCAGTATTGGCAACGCGGGCAGCGGCTTCGCGCTCAGCTTCGGCACGGGCCAGCGCTTCCTGTTCGGCAGCAGCGCGGGCAGCCGCTTCTTTTTTGCGCTTATTGTCAACGTGCTTCCCGATAGCGTAACCGGCGGCTCCACCCGCGACCCCGCCAATTAAACCGCCGACGACTCGGTTACGCCGATTGATGATGGCACCCGCAGCGCCACCAACGCCCGCCCCAATGGCCGTACCTTTCGCCTGCGGACTCCAGCGCTTCTTTTTTTGCTTACCAATGGCGTAACCCGAAGCGCCACCGAGTACACCACCAACCACGCCCCCAACTGCTGGATTGCGTTTGTTAATGACAGCACCGGCTACAGCTCCAACACCTGTTCCTACTACGGCTCCCGTCGTCTGGGGTCCCCATCCGGAGCGACTTTGCGCCTGGCTAGTGTGCCCCAACAGGGTTACTAATAAAAACAGCAGACCAATCTTATGATGAATCGTTTTCATAGCAGTGGATTTTTGTGCGTTCATAGGTTAATTACTTCAACTAGAAACAACCGACCTTACTATTCACTTGTTTCATTTTACTCTAAGACATACATAGAGCAAATTGGTTTAATCCACGCCCTCAGGCGGTCAATATCCCGTTACATTCCACTCAGCCGTATCGACTAGTTCGACGCGCTTGCCCATCTTTTTCTGAATGATTTTAAAGTGATGTTCGTCATCGGGTGTGATGAGCGAAATGGCTTCCCCCTCGGCTTCGGCCCGGCCCGTTCGACCGATGCGGTGAATGTAATCTTTGGGCGAGCGGGGCAGTTCGAAATTGATCACATGCGGCAGCAACTGAATATCAATTCCTCTGGAAATCAAATCCGTAGCAACCAGCGCCGTGAGCCGACCGGCTTTAAACGTCGTCAACGCTTCGGTGCGGGCACCCTGACTTTTTCCGCTGTGGATAGCAGCAGCCCGGATGCCGTTTTTGTTCAACTTTACGACGAGGTTATCGGCGGTTCGGGTCGAGGAAACGAAGATGAGCACTTGCTTCATAGCGCCCGTCTTGATCAGGTAGCGCACCAGCGGTCCTTTCCGCTCGGGGTCAACCCGGTAAGCAATTTGTTTGATCAAATCCAGGTTTTGCTCCTCGTCTACCGCTTCAATTTTAGTCGGATTGCGCAGCAGATTTTTCTGAATAGTATCAATCGCGTCGCCCAACGTAGCCGAAAAAAGAATCGTCTGTCGGCGTGTCGGCACCTGATCAATGAGCTGATTTACCTCATCAGCAAAACCCAGTTCAAGCATTTTATCCGCTTCATCGAGGACTAGAATGCGTACCGCCGATAAACGAACCGCATTCGTAGAAATCAACTCCAGCAACCGACCGGGCGTAGCGACAACGATTTCAGCGTCTCGCACAGCAATCATCTGCGGGTTGATCGATACCCCACCGTACACCGCCAGCGTCTTTACGGGTCGGGGCAGTTTGGCGCTAAACGTTTGAAAAACCTCTGCTACCTGCACCGCCAATTCGCGGGTAGGCACCAGCACGAGTACTTTCACCTCGTCGTTTTTTGGCAGTTGCCGACGCATGAACTGTTCGAGAATGGGCAAGACAAAACCAGCCGTTTTACCCGAACCTGTTTTGGCAATTCCTAAAATATCTTTTCCCTCCAGAATGGCCGGAATGGCCGTCTCCTGAATGGGGAACGGTTTTGTGTATTCTTGAGCCGTGATCGCTTTCAGCAGCGACGGCGATAAACCCAGCGACGAAAAAGGCATGTAAATGGTAGCTTGTGATGACTATGAGGGAGCCCAGCGACGGTTATTTCTTACCGCTCCGCTTGATGGGTCGACCGTATTTCAAACGCTTCTCGGCTTCGTAATCCCGGCGAACGTTTACTTTCTGGTTTTTCGCCAGTTTCTCATGGAAAGCCGGGCCGACATCCTCCCGCTTGGGCGCTTTGACCTCAACGATCTTCATGTGAACTTTCGGCTGTTCGGCTTCCGTCAGTTCGGTAGATATAATGAGTTGTTCGGGCAGCGGTTCGCGCGGGATCTGGTATTTCATCAGGGCTTCGATGGCCGCGATGGGCGCTTGATCCGCTTCGGTGATGAACGTAATGGCAATACCTTTTTTATCGGCCCGGCCCGTTCGACCAATGCGGTGAATGTAATTTTCAGGAGCATCCGGCGCATCGAAGTTGATCACATGCGATACGTCGGCCACGTCGATACCACGCGCAACCAGATCCGTAGCGATCAAGATCCGGTACGTACCGGCCTTGAACTGATCGACGGCGTTGAAGCGGGCGTTCTGCGATTTATTGGAATGGATAATGCCGATTTGGTCTAGGTAATCATCCGAAAGCTGGTCGTATAGATCGTCGGCGAGTTGTTTGGTAGCGGTAAACACCAGCACTTTGGTCATGGCTGGGTTTTGCTCCAGGAGCAGCTTCAGCAGATTGACCTTTGTGTAGAAGTTAGGCACTTCGTAGCCTTTCTGCTCGATGTTTTCCAGTGGCGTACCGACGGGAGCCGCTTCGACCCGCACCGGATTGGCAAAGTATTTACCGATGAGTTGCTCGACTTCGTCCGTCATCGTGGCCGAAAAAAGCAGGTTTTGCCGTTTGGGTGGCAGTAGATCCAGGATCACATTCAGCTGCGCCCGAAACCCCAGGTTCAGCATTTCATCGACTTCATCGATCACCAGTTTCTTAAGCGATTTCATTTTCAACGCACCGTTGGTCAGAAAATCAACCAGCCGACCGGGTGTTGCCACCAGTATATCGGCCCCCTGTTGCACCTCGGCCAGTTGCGTTTTCAGATTGACTCCCCCGTAGACGCCCACAACCATCAGGTTCAGATACGTCGACAACTGCTTTATAGAGTCAACGACCTGCACCACCAATTCCCGCGTCGGAACGATGATGAGGATTTGCACCTGATGCTCTTTCGAAAACTGATACTGTCGAAGACTCGGCAACAGATACGCAAACGTTTTACCCGTTCCCGTCTGGGCAATGCCACAGACATCCTGCCCTGACATTACCACCGGAAACACCCGTTCCTGAATAAGTGTCGGCGTGGTGTAGCCAAGGTCGTTGAGTGCGTTCAGGAGCGGTTTGTTTAGATTCAGCGCGTCGAAAGTCATAGTCGTATCAGTCTACCAAAGGACGAAGGTAGGGCTTATCTTTAGTAGCCCCCGCATTTTGAACTACTTTTACGGTATGATTACTCCCGAACAACAAACCGATATACTGGCCCGGCTGGGCATCACGACGCTGAACCCCATGCAGGAAGCCGCCCAGAAAGCGATTCTCGCCGACAACGACACGTTTCTGATCGCGCCCACCGGTTCGGGAAAAACGCTTGGCTTTCTGCTACCCATTCTTCAGTTGCTCAGCCCCGACCAGCCCCAGGTGCAGTGTTTGATTCTTTCCCCCTCGCGTGAACTGGCCCTGCAAATTGAACAGGTCTGGAAAAAGATGGCGACGGGCTACAAAGTCAACGTGTGCTACGGCGGTCATCCGGTCGAAACCGAAATTAAAAATTTAAGCAACCCACCCGCCTTGCTGATCGGAACACCCGGTCGAATTGCCGATCACATTACGCGCCGGACGTTCTCGCTGGACGGCATTCACACGCTGGTGCTGGATGAGTTCGACAAGTCGCTGGTAATGGGCTTCCACGACGAAATGGCGTTTATTATCGGCGGTCTGCGCAATCTGCGGAAGCGGGTGCTGGTTTCGGCTACCTCCACCATCAGCATTCCCGATTTTGTCCGGCTTTACAAACCAACCACGCTGACGTTCACCCCCGAGAATGTAGAGCAAACGGGCTTGACGACGCATGTTGTTTACGCTCAGTCAGCGGATAAGTTCGACACGTTGTTTCGGCTGCTTGGCTCGTTGAATTCGGAAGGAGCCCTGATTTTCTGCAACCTGCGCGAAACCAGCGACCAAACCAGCGACCAGTTGGCCGAACGCGGTATTCAATCACTCATCTACCACGGTGGTATGGAGCAGGCCGACCGCGAACGAGCCTTGATTCAGTTCCGAAACGGCAGCGTGCGGTATCTGGTCACCACGGATCTGGCAGCGCGGGGTCTGGACATTCCCGAGATGAAGCACGTCATCCATTACCAGTTGCCCCTGCACGAAGCGGAATTTACGCACCGAAATGGCCGAACGGCCCGAATGCACGCCAGCGGAACGGCGTATATTATTTTATCGCCGAACGAAGAAACACCCGCTTATCTGCCCACGTCCCTAGACGAGTTAGTGCTCCCAACCGGAAAACCAGCGTTACCGAAGCCAGCGGACTTTGTGACGCTGTACGTCAGTGGTGGCAAGAAAAACAAGCTCAACAAGGTCGATATTGTCGGTTTTTTCTCGCAAAAAGGTCAGCTCGACAAAGGCGATCTTGGGCTGATCGAGGTCAAAGATTTTATGTCCTTTGTGGCCGTCAAGCGTGACAAGGTTGAGGATTTACTGGAGAAGATCAGTCAGGAGAAAATGAAGGGAAAGAAGTATAAAATCGAAATAGCCCGGTAAATGACAAGCCGCTGGGTTTTTCTCCTGAACGTTGAATAGAATCGCCTGCTGATTCTCTTTCTAAAGAGTACGTTACAACTACCTTCCTCATGACCCGATTTTCGATACGTTTACTGGCACTTCTTTTCGGCCTGATTTCCCAGACGGCCTGGGCGCAAACAAAACTGGATAGCTTGCTGCCCGTTCGTGGCTTCTGCATTGCCGCTCCGCAGCCTAAGCAACTGGACACGTTTCTTAAATTCATCAACGAAGAGCTTGCTCCGCGTCAGGTTAATACGCTTATCCTGCGAATCGACTTCAATTACCAGTTCGACAGCCATCCCGAACTCCGTGACAGCGTCGCCTTGTCGAAACGAGACGTAAAAAAGCTGGTGAAAGCCTGCCAGAAAAACAACATCCGCCTGATTCCGCAGATCAACCTGCTCGGTCACCAATCCTGGGCCAGCACAACGCATAACCTGCTTCGCGTTTACCCCGAATTTGACGAAACCCCGCACGTCAAAATGCCCGAAAAATACGTGTGGCCCAATCCCGACGGTTTGTATTGCAAGAGCTACTGCCCGCTGCATCCGGGCGTACACAAGGTTGTTTTTGAACTGGTAGACGAAATCTGCGATGTGTTTGAAGCCGACGCTTTTCACGCGGGGATGGACGAAGTGTTTTACATCGGCGACGATAAATGTCCGCGCTGTTCGGGTCGTGACAAAGCTGAATTGTTTGCCGGAGAAGTGGGCGAAATTCGGAATCACCTCGCGCAGAAAAACCGGAAGCTTTGGATTTGGGGCGACCGGCTTCTCGACGGGAAAACGACGGGCATCGGCATGTGGGAAGCCAGCATGAACAACACGCACCGCGCCATCGACCTGATTCCCACCGATGTGATGATCTGCGACTGGCACTACGAACGGCCCGACCAGACCGCCGTTTATTTCGCGACCAAAGGACTTAGCGTGATCACCTGCCCCTGGCGCAAACCGGCTTTTGCCGTTACCCAAACGCAGGACATGGTTAAATTCCGAAAGTCGGTAACCCCCCAGATGAAAGAACGGCTTCAGGGCATGATGCAAACGATCTGGTCAGGAGCCGGGCAGTTTCTGGACGAATTTTATGGGGTGAAGACGAATCCTGACGCGGGCGAAAACACGCAAACAAACTGCTTCAAAGCGCTTTACGGCGAAATTAACCGACTCGGCGAAGCAAACTAACGTCCATTGGCTATGATAACCTCTCAACCAAAGCTTAGCGCGGTAGACCTGTCGCTCAAACGCGTGTTTTCCATCGACGTGTTTCGGGCACTGACCATGCTGACAATGATTTTTGTGAACGACCTCTGGACCTTATCTGGTATTCCGGTCTGGCTCGAACACGCCCGCTCCGATCAGGATTTCCTGGGTTTTGCCGACACGGTTTTTCCGTGTTTCCTGTTCATCGTGGGCATGTCGATTCCGTTCGCCATCCGGCAGCGGCTCAGCAAGGGCGATTCGTACGCAAAGATCGTGCAGCACATCGTCATCCGGTCGGTTGCCCTACTGGTGATGGGCGTGTTTACGGTTAACGTGCCGGATCTGAACGCTCGGGCAACGGGTATAAGCGCCGAATGGTTTCAAATTCTGATGGTGCTGGGTTTCTTCTTGATCTGGAACCAGTACCCCAAAGGCGAAGGAAGCGCTAAGGCCCTTTTCATGGGTCTACAATTGCTGGGTGTGGTCCTGCTCATTTACCTGGCGGTTGTGTTTCGGGGCGGTCCTAATGACAAACTCGTGGTGATGACAGCGCAGTGGTGGGGTATTCTGGGACTGATCGGCTGGACGTACCTGACCTGCGCCATCCTGTATCTGTTCACTCACAAACAGCCGTTGTTGTTGGCCGGTCTGTGGCTGTTCTTTTCGCTCGTCTGTATAGCGGGTCATGCCGGTTGGCTCCACGCACTTTGGCCCGACGGTCCCCGCGACTGGATTCTGGGCAACGGCGCGTTTGACTCGTTCGCCTTCGCGGGCATTCTCGCCACGACACTCCTGACCCATCTTTACCGAACCGAACAAACCCACCGATTACCCACTTTCTTTGCCGGTATTGGCGTCTTGCTTCTGCTGGCTGGGTTCGTTGCGCGGCAATTCTTTATCATCTCAAAAATTCAGGCAACGCCAACCTGGGTATTTCTTTGCTGCGGCATTGCGTTCCTGGTTTACGCGGTCGTTTACTGGCTGGTCGATTTGCGGGGAAAGGCGAACTGGTTTGACCTGATCCGACCCGCCGGAACCAGCACACTGACCTGCTATCTGATTCCGTACGTGTATTACAGCGTCGCTGATTTGTCCGGTATTTCGTTGCCTCAAAGCCTTGCGGTCGGCGTTATCGGCTTGCTGAAAAGTATGCTATTTGCGTTAGTGGTTGTGGGCATCACGGCCCTCCTGGGCAAACTACGCATCAAACTTAAGCTATAACCAAGCCTTAGGCGATGAAACCGATTATACACGCCCTAGTTGGCACCTGGTTTATTTGCAGTACGAACTTTCCGATGTGGCTGAAGGGCGACAAGATCAACCCTACGTTCACGTACTCGCTAACGACCAAAAACGGGAATCCTAACGTTTTGCTGGACGAAGTAACGTACCATAAAAAAGGAAAAACCAAGACGCTGACCGGCTTTGACTATCCCGATCCGAAAAACGCATCGGCTTTTGTCTGGCGGGGCAAAGGCGTTTTAAGTCTACTACGGAGCCGGTGGAGCGTTGTCCTGCAAGATCCCAATGGACAATGGGCGGTTATTCAGTTCTCGAAAACGCTGTTTACGCCCGAAGGCATTGACATCATCAGTCGAACTCCGCAACTACCTGCCGAAACCCTCGATTACATCAAGGCTCAGATTGCGAATAAGCCGGAATTAGCCAGCCACCTGGCTACGATGCACGAACTCGCTATCCGCTAACGAAATGATTAATAACGCGTTCGGCTTTACAAAGCCAGCAGCAGTTTGGCGTTCGAACCGAGTTGCAGCTGATTACTGGCGGAATAAATAATCCGCAACGCATACACGTTCGTATTAGCCGGAACGGTCACGGTATGGTTCACCTGGAGAATATCGCTGCTGTTCGGCACCCGATTACCCGACCAGATCGACGGATCATTCCAACTGCCGGATTTAACCGTGTACATCGTGCGGGAACTGGTTTCGAGGGTAATGACAACGGCACTCATCGGCGCAACCGTAATAGCAAGGCTGGATGAATTCGGCAACGTCAGGGCGGTGGGTGTTCCTTTCGTGAACAAGCCACTGGTGGCTACCTGAGCGCTGGCGTAATACGTATCGGCCGCGTACCCGTACCGACCGGCCTGCGACAAAAGCGTCTGGTAGCTTGCCGTACGGATCGACACACCCGGTATCGTTATGCCCGCGTTTATCGTGTTGGTAACGTCTTTATTCAGTACCGTAATTTTTATCGTTTTCCCGTCGTCGGACGACGTAGCGAAATAGCTGGCTCGCGGATTTTTGGCAGATGTCGTTGGCGTGACCGTTAACAACCGCCCATTTTTTGCGCCGTCTACGAACGCGAGCAGACCGTAATAAATAGGCGCTACCCGGTACGACGCCACCGTACTGCTCGCTCCCCAGTCGATGGCCGAGTAAACGCTGGAACCCGAGGAATGAAAATTCACACCACTGACGCCACTAGCCGCCAGTTCGTACAGATAATTCAAAGCCCACAGCGCCGACACGTACGTGTGCGATACGTTCGTGGTATCAGCCGTACCCGTTGCGGCACTGCTCGTTTCCGAAAACCGCAACGGCACTTTCTTGGTCTGAGCCAGTTGCGTCACGTATGGCAACAGGCTGGCTTTGAACGTAAGCGGTGCGTTGTTAAAATTTAAAAGCGTATCGGCTGCGGCATCCCGCGACAAGGTCGTAGCGTTGTTACCTAGTCCGTAGCTATGCACATTGAGGGCGGCTAAAGGTCGAGTGCTACCCGAATTGTTTAGGTACGATGTGTACACGTCGTTCCAGCGCTGGTTCATCGCCCCGTAGTATTTTCGGGCTCCGCAATCCAGACCGCTGATGGGTATCGCCGAATTGGCCGCTTTGATGGCATCGTACATGGGTAGGTAATCTTTGATCAGGCAGCTATCGGGCGTGTAAGCCGTACTTCTGAATACGCCAGCGTACAGGTACGGCTCGTTACCCAGGCTGATGCTGTGCAGCTGAGCGCTGTATTTGTTCATGATGTACGTAGCTTCCGACACGGCGTTGGCAGGCGTATTGTTCGGCAGATTGATGGTGTAGATGCCTTTCCAGCCAATCTCCGACAAAAACGTAAAGAATTTGTCGGTGTCGTCCTGATAGGTAGCCCGAACGTTTGTGCTGCTTCCCCGAGTCGTGTTCTGCCAAACCATCCGATCATCAGCGGTAAAACCACCCAGCCGGATCACGGACCGATTGCTGATGTTGGCCAGTAGATTCTTAAGTCGGTTGTTGCCATTCGTCCCTCCTTTCCAGAAACTGCCCAATACACCCCACCGTCCCGTAGATAAGGTGTATTGCTCCATGCTGAATCCGACAAAATCCTCATTAACGCGATACCCCGCCGTTGCCGCGTCGACGTTGATCGCTACGTTGACGGACTGAGCAGACACAGACGGACGCAACAGTAGATTGACTACCAGAAACGCAAAGCAGACGATACATTTCATAAAAGAGACTACTAAGACGATAGTAAAGAAGTAAAGCTTAACCGGTTAGTTGTCAAAAAAGAGGAGATCGGAGCGAAGGTATACCTAAAGTTTATGAACCGAAAATAGTGTTCTTTTCCCATCAAAAAATAGCTACGTCGAAAAAATAATGCCAATCGCTGTAATGTTTTACGAACTCGCTCGTCTTTGTTTCTGAAATGGACTTACAAGCCTTTAAGCAGCGGATACTGCCCGTTCAGGGACGACTTTTTCGACTAGCGAGTATGTTTCTCCGCAATCGCGAAGAAGCCGAAGACGCTATGCAGGACGTGCTCCTGCGGCTTTGGTCGAACCGACAACAGCTGGATACGTACCAGAGTGTCGAAGCCCTGGCGGTACAGATGACCAAAAATCTGTGCCTGGACAGGCTAAAGTCACCGGCTAGACAGAAGATGACGGACGATTCAAGCTTACTGACGATACAGGCCGAAGGGGTTTCCCCCTATCGGCAGACGGAGCTAACCGATAGCGCCACGTTGCTTAGACGGCTAATCGACGAACTGCCCGAGCAGCAGAAGTTCATTCTCCATCTGCGGGATGTAGAAGAGTACTCATTCGAAGAGATCGAACAGGTTACGGGCCTTACGGTCAACAACATCCGCGTCATTTTGTCGAGAGCCCGCCAACGTCTGCGGGACAATTATTTAAAAGCCAATGCGTATGAAGCTGGACATTGAAGCCTTACTGAAAAAATATTACGAAGGAGAAACGACGGTGGCGGAAGAAAACCAGTTGCGGCAGTTCTTCCAGCAGGAAAACGTTCCTGAACACCTACGAAGCCATACGGCCCAGTTTCGCTACTTCGCCGAAGCCCGGAAGCAACAGCCCTCAGCCGCCAGCACAACCCAACTGGCAGCAAAGCTGGATACGCCCCCCCTTGGTCGCGTGCGGAGTCTGACAAGCTGGACCATGCGAATAGCCGCCGGCGTAACCTTACTGCTGGTTGGTTTTGCCAGCGGTCGGCTTTACGACCGACGGTTGTGGGACCGGGCAGGCACCGAAGCGGCCTATGGGGAAAGCTCCGACGAAGCGCCAGCCCGCGACATCAAAAAAGTACTGGCGTTCGGTCAGACACCCAGCACATCGGCCAGCGAACGAATTCAGGCCGTTAACCAAAGTTATGAGCTAGCGCAGGTGGATCGCGACATTACGCAACTGCTCATTAACACCCTGAATTTTGACGCCAACGTAAACGTGCGACTCGCGGCCTGTCAGGCGTTGATCCGCTTCGAAAACGAGCCGGGCGTCCGCGAAGCCCTCATCCAGTCGCTCAAGATTCAGAATGACCCGAATGTACAACTAACCCTCATCGACGCACTGGTGGCGATCAAAGAAAAACGGGCCGTGAATGAAATGCAGCGATTGGCGCAAAATCAGCATGTACTGGACATTGTACGCACGAAAGCCGCCGAGAGCATTAACCGTCTGAATCAAACCGGCCATTCGCCTTCGTAGGTTTTAGGGCAAAACCATTCGACAATGGCTAGTAAAAGGTACCCGATCGGGCGCACGCTGCGTCGTAGCCGTAAAACAACCATTGACCACTTAATTCAAATCCATTTAATCCGAATCATGAAAAAGTTACTCCTACTGAGTACCAGTATCGTATGGTGCATAACCGCTGTCCAGGCTCAGGAATACAAAACAAAGCTAGCGAATGCCAAAGACCGCAAAGTGATCATCGAAATGTCGGCCAGCGACATTAAAATCGAAGGGCACAACAGCGACGAGGTGCTGATTCAGGCTACCTCCGGCTACGAAGCCCCCCCCGAACGAGCGAAAGGACTCAAACCGCTCTACAACAGCGCCGTTGACAATTCCGGCATTGGCCTGGCGGTAACGCAGGAAAACGGTGGACTCAAAATTGAGAAAGCAAGCCGGAGGTCGATAAAATACACGATTCGATTACCCCGTAAAGTAGCCGTGCTGTACGAGCAATCGAACTGGCAGGGCTCTGCCATCAGCATCAGCAACATGGATGGCGACTTAGAAGTAAAAACCAACAATGCTCAAATCGACCTGACCAATGTAACGGGCCCGGTCGTAGCCAACACCACGAATGGACCGATCAACATCACCTTCTCCGCCCTGAGTCAGGAGAAACCGTCAGCCCTTTCCACCGTCAACGGCCCGATCGACATCACCTTACCGGCTAACTCGAAAGCGAATCTGCAACTTCGATCCATTAGTGGCGAGATGTATACCGACTTCGATCTGGGTGTCAAAAGCACAAAGGACGGGATGTCGAAGGTTGGTGGAGGCCAGATCATCGAAGGAACAACAAACGGTGGTGGCGTTGAGATGCAACTCAAGACGATCAACAGCAACATCTACATCCGCAAGCAAAAATAAAGACTTCTTCACCCTTTCCTACTATGAAAAAACTATCATATCTATTCCTGTTTAGCCTACTGATCAGTCCAGCGTTTGCGCAGAAAATCATTGAAAAGAGGCTCTCCGTAGCGAATGACCAATGGGTAAATCTTAATTTGAAGTTTGGTGACAGCATTCGCATCCGGTACTGGGACAAGTCAGAGGTGTTTATCCGTATAGCGGTAACCGTTAATGGCGGTCGACTCAATGACGCCCTGCTAGTAACCACAGGCAGTACCGAACAGGAGGTTACGGTCAAGACCGACTTCGACAAGGAGCTGATCAAACAAGGCAAGGCCGAAGATTGTCCCGGCGCAGCATCGACCTGGCGCAGCGATCGCAATGGCCAGAGTCACTACCTGTGCAGTGACATCAATTATCAGGTTTTTCTACCCCGCAAAGCCCGGCTAAAAGTGGAAACCATCAGCGGTAACATTGATATCGAGGGAGCTACAGCGGCTGTCTTTGCCAAAACCATCAGTGGTTACGTGGATATGAACTGGCCTAAAGGCCAGGGGGCTAATCTGGAAGTAAAGACCATCACGGGAGAAGTTTATTCCAATCTGGATATTGATTTCAAAAACAAAAAGCAAAAACACCCGATGGTAGGCTACCTGCTCGAAGGAACCACCAATGGAGGGGGTGCGGATGTACACCTCGAATCGATCAGCAACAATATTTTCCTGCGCCGAAAAGAGTAGCGCCATTTCCTCAGACCGGTAGATAGAATCTTTGCGATACGGTGCGGGCTACCTAGCTTGTCTACGTTTCGGCAAAGGTTCTATTTATTGCTTAAACGGTAGACTACTCTGCTACTCCGAATCGGCGAACGTTATTCACACAACAATAACAGGCTGATAAACAGTAGCATACCAATAAACAGATCTACCTTTTAAGCCGTAATATCTCCAACTTGGAGCTCCATTCATTGGCCTTTATACGAATCAACCGGATTAAATCGATCTTAGAAAGATATATACGTTTCTCCGCCCAATGCGTTGTACTTGAAATGCGATAACTCTATGCGTCTTGTTTACAACATTGGGCTATTTGCACTGTGCCTGCTGGCACTTCTGCGGCCAACTGTCAGCCAGGCTACCCACGTGCGGGCTGGCGAAATTACTACCCGACGCCTTCCCGGTCCGTCCTTGACCTACCTTATTACCTTAACGGCCTATTATGACGAGAGTCCCAGAGGCCGGGATGCGGCCACTGCGGCCACGGAAGCGCCGATCTGCTTTGGCGACGGTACAAGCCTGTCGGTTCCTCGCTCAGGACGCGTGTACATCAACGGCAACACATCCTCCGTAAACTCCTACACGGTCATTCATACCTACGCGGGACCAGGAACGTACGTCATCGGCAGTTACCTGATCAACCGAAACGCGGGAACCTCAAACACTCCTCCCGCTAGTTCTTCCGACCAGATTTCTTTTTACGTTTCGACTACAATTTTGATCAATGCAGCGTTACAGGTCAACTCCACACCCGTAATGCTCAACCCTCCGCTGGATTCCGCGCGCGTAGGTCAGAAGTTCTGTCACAACCCGGCGGCTTTCGACGCTGATGGCGACAGCTTGGCGTACCGGCTGTATAAGCCGCAGGCAACCGTTTCGGGCTGTCGGAGCCAGATCATTCCTTCCTACCTGGACCCGACACAATTCAGTACCAACAAGGAAGATGGCAGTACACCACCTACCTTTAGCATCGACTCCCGAACGGGTGATCTGTGCTGGGACGCCCCCGGCCAAGCGGGGCAATTCAACTTTGCCTTTATCATCGAAGAGTGGCGCAACGGCGTGAAGATCGGGGAGATTATTCGGGACATGCAGCTTACGGTTGTCGATCAGCCAAACAAACGACCCCTGATTGTGGGAGCGGAGATCTGCGTAGAAGCCGGCACTTTGATTCAGCAAGCCATCACGGCCACCGACCCCGACGGCCAACGGGTTATCATCCGAGGATTCGGAGGGCCGCTGAACGTCAACAACGATGGCTTACCGCTGCCCCCAGATCTGCGTATTCCGCCCGAGTTTGCCCGCCTGATCAACGGAGGAGTAGCCCAGGCCCAACCCGCTACGGTAACCTTCAACTGGCAAACCAACTGCAATCAGGCCCGAGCCGAGCCCTACGACATTACCCTCAAAGTCAACGACGTGCCCGGACGCGGGGCTGTTTCGCTGGTCTCCTTCGCCACTCTGCGCATCCGGCTCTACGCTCCCTCGGTCAAAAACCTCACCGCCCGACCCACCGCCACCACTGCCGGACGAGCCATCCAGCTCAACTGGAGTGCCTACAGCTGCGGACGCGTGACAACACTCGGCGCAGGTAACGACACGACCCAGCTCATCATCTACCGCAAAGAAGGTTGTACGCCTATTCAATCCCAGAGCTGTACCACCGGTTTAGACCCTAGCTACGGCTACCAGGAGATAATCCGGGTTCCTTATACGGCTACCAGCTACATTGACACCAGTGCCTTGCGTCGGGGAGTGAGCTACTCCTACCGCATCGTGGCCCGCAACCCCGGCATCGGCAACAACGGTGGCTTTAGCGTGGTCTCCACCGAAGCCTGTCTGGAACTACCCCTGCTGGCACCGGTCATGACTCAGGTCACCGTCGACAGCACCGACACACAACGGGGCCAAATTACCGTCCGCTGGACCCGCCCGCTGGGCCTGCAACCGGGTGATCTGGGCGCTCCTTACCAGTACCGCTTGCAGCGGGCCACTGGCCTGACGGGTACTGACTTTGTGACCGTAGCCACCATTAACACCAATCTGCAAGCCGGGCTGGCTGACACGGTCTACGTGGACAAAGGCAGCTCGACGAGCGCGCTGAACACGACGGCCAACGCCTACCGCTACCGGGTGGAGTTCTACTACACGGCTCCGGGCGGTGGGTTGACGCGGCTGGATGTGACCGAGGGCGCTTCGAGTGTGCGGCTGTCGGCGGCTCCGGCTCAGCGTCAAGTCACCTTGAGCTGGCAGGCGAGTGTGCCCTGGAGCAATGACAATCAGGTGCATGATGTGTATCGGAGTCGGTCAGGCCCCACCGGTCCTTTCAACAAGATTGCTGAGGTACGTGTCAGCGGAACGGCTAGTTACACCTATGTAGATACGGGTACGGACAACATCGTAGTGGATGGTAATACGAGCCGGGTGTTATCCGCCGACAGCAGCTACTGCTACCGGGTGATGACCCGGGGGACCTACACCGATGCACGGCTCGCGGTGGCCGTGCGGTCTCCCTTGGAGAACTACAGCCAGATTCTCTGCGCCACGCCCACCGACACGACCCGGCCCTGCCCTCCCCGGCTGGGGTTGGATAGCCTGAACTGCGCCAGTCTAAGCCCCGAAAGCCTGTGCAACCAAACCAGCTTTACCAACAAGCTGCGCTGGACACCCACTAGCGGCCCCACCTGTGATCCAAATGTAGTAGGTTATAAGCTTTACTACGGTCGCTATGAGCAGGACACACCCGCCGAGTTAGTGAGCATCCCCGCCCCAACGACTAGCTTCGAGCACAGCAGCTTGAGTACCGTAGCGGGTTGTTACTACGTGACAGCGGTGAGCCGCTCGGGGGTGGAGAGTTTACCCTCGAACCGGGTGTGCAATGATGCGTGTCCGTTGTTTGTGTTGCCCAACGTATTCACGCCCAACGGCGACGGCAAGAATGATGTATTCGCGGCCTTGAGTTGCCCTCGTTTTGTGGAGAGCGTCGCCCTGGTGGTTTACAATCGGAATGGCAGCAAGGTCTACGAAGGCAGCAGCGCAAGCCTAGCTTGGCCTGGTAAGTCGAGTGACGGTACGGACCTGCCGAGCGGGTTGTACTACTATCAGGTGAGTGTGCGGTATGCGGTGCTGGACCGTGCTGCGCCGGCGCAGGTCTTGAAAGGTTGGGTACAAATCCTGCGCGAAGGGGTCAGCATGCGGTAGGGCATCACGCGAACAATTCATAAAAAGATCGGTTTAAGCAATCAGTTTATCACTTAACTCAATCACCTTGTATGGCTTCGCTGACAGAAAGAATAGCTAGTTTTTTTAGTGGTAACGACTCGTCAACCGATGAAGGGTTACGCGACTTGTTCATCAGCGAGTTGAAGCGTGTTTATTACATCGAAAAAAGAGCCGTTGATGCGCTGGGTGAACAGGCCGAGGCCAGTACAACCAACGAAGTTCGTTCGGCTTTCCTGCAACATCAGGACGAGAGCGCCAATCAGGTTGATCGCTTGGAAGAAATATTCAGAATAATCGGCATCCAGACCGAAGAGCAGTCATCGGATGCCATCAACGGGCTAATTAGTGATGCCCGGCTGGTCGTTACAGAAACCGAAGAAGGTTCGCTTACGCGCGATGCGGCTTTGATTATTGCCGCTCAGAAAATCGAGCATTACGAGATTGCGATCTACGGTTCTCTGCTGACACTGGCCAACGTCCTTGACTTTACGCAGTCGGCGGAATTGTTATCTATGACGCTGGAGGAAGAGAAAACGACGGATCATAAACTAACGGCACTGGCCGAATCCTTTGTCAACTCGCGCGCTAGAGAAGAGGAAGAGCAGCATCCGGGAAGTCACCATGCGAGTCGCCATCCGCTTCACGGTTCCGATGCTGACGTAACGCTCGGTGGTCCGCTGGGCGTTTAACGATACTCACTACTGGTTCTCTACTAACGTCCCGACTGTTCTGACAGTCGGGACGTTTTTGTTTTGCGTAGTACAAAGCGTTTCGTACGCTTTCATACGACTATGCCCCGAACGCTACTGACCGTTTGTGTAAAGCTTGAATTCTTAGTGCCCGATTTTCGATAGTTTAGCCGATTCAATCAGCATCCGCCGGATCAGTGATCCAGTGTCTATTTATGAGAAAACTAATTTTATTTTCCTGTTTTATGGTCGGTATGGCATTTGCTGCTCAGTCTCAGCAGTTGTACATGCCCCGTAACATCAAACAAGCGTACCAGAAAGGAACGCGGTCGATGGATGGGAAGCCCGGCAAAAAATACTGGCAAAATTCCGCCCGTTACGCCATTACGATCACGGCAGCACCGCCTAACCGCACGATTCGGGGAACGGAAGAAATTACGTATGTCAACAATAGCCCCGACACGTTACGGCAGCTCGTTTTCAAATTGTTTCTGAACAGCCACCAGCCCGGAGCAATACGACAATCAGCCGTTTCGGCCAACTACCTCACATCGGGGATTCACATCGACAAATACGCCGAAAACAATACGTCGAAAACCTGGCAGGATGCGGGTAGCTCTACGGTCAAACGGGTTGGCTTGACCAAACCGCTGTTGCCCCGCGATTCGGTAAAACTATCGCTTGACTGGCATTACGACATATCGGTGGAAAGCAACCGCGAGGGCGCGCTCGATTCCACCACGTTCTTTCTGGCTTACTTCTACCCGCGCGTTGCCGTGTATGATGACTACAACGGCTGGGATCGAACCGACTTTACGGAAGCGCAGGAGTTTTACAACGACTTCAATGATTACAGCCTTACGGTTAATGTGCCCAAAAATTACGTCGTTTGGGCCACCGGCAATCTATTAAATACCGACGAGGTGTTGCAACCGACCTACGCCAAGCGCCTGAACGAATCCATGCGCACCGATTCGGTTGTCCACATCGCGACATTGGCTGAAATGACGGCGGGAAATGTAACGAAATCACAGGCTGTAAATTCCTGGAAGTGGAGCGCGAGTTACGTTCCCGATGTCGCCCTGTGCATCAGTAACCACTACGTTTGGGACGCGTCGAGCGTGGTGGTCGATAAATCCACCAAGCGACGGGCCAGCGTGCAGGCGGCTTTTCTGGATACGGCCAAGGATTTTCATCAGATGGTCGATTTTGGTCGACACTCACTCGACTGGTTTTCGAACAACTGGCCGGGTATTCCCTATCCGTACCCCAAAACAACGATTGTTCAGGGTTTTGCCGACATGGAATATCCCATGATGGTAAACGATGCCACCACGGACGACCTGAATTTCTCCCGCTTTGTCGCCGAGCACGAAATTGCGCATACCTGGTTTCCGTTTTACATGGGCATCAACGAAACCCGTTACGGTTTCATGGACGAAGGCTGGGTTACGGCGCTCGAATACCTGATTAGTCAGGCGGATTTGGGTACCGAGACAGCTACCCGCAACTTCCAACAGTTTCGCGTGGCCTATTGGAGCAAAGACCCCTCCGCTGAACAGGACTTGCCGATCATTACTCCCGCCAATATCCTGAGTGGTGCTGCGTTGGGTAACAACGAATACGGTAAAGCCGCCATTGGTTATCTCGCCTTGAAAGAGTTGCTGGGTGATGCTGTGTTCAAAAAAGCGCTGCACGACTTCATGGACCGCTGGCACGGCAAACACCCTACGCCCTGGGATATGTTTTATAGCTTTAACGACGCGTCGGGGCAGGATCTGAACTGGTTCTGGAACAACTGGTTTTTCAGCAATCACTACATCGACTACAGCATTCGGCAGGTTATCCCTTCAGCGAGCAAATGCACCATTTCGCTCGAAAATATCGGCGGCTACGTGGCTCCTGTCGATATTGTTGTGACCTACACCGATGGCACGACGGAGACGTTTCACCAAACGCCCAACCTGTGGAAAGCAAACCAAAAGCAAGCGACCGTTAATTTGACCACGAAGAAGAAAGTACAGGCAGTAACGCTGCAAGGCGGCATTTTTATGGATGCCGACCCCAGCAATAATAGCTGGAAAGCCAAGTAAAAACTAACAGGCCGGGACGATTAGGCAATGCCTGTTCGTTCACGGGTTCTGGTTTAGCGGGGTCTATTTCAGCCCCTGCTAAACTAGAACATCGGGCTGAGCCATCTGAATGCCAAAGTATTGATAAAGCAGGTGCTCAAATTCCGGCTTATCCCGAACGGCTTTATTGATCAGTTGATTGTTGCTCGTAATTTTCAACGCGCTATCTGTCATTGTGACGCGCCCGTGCGTTAAGGCGATGGTGCATAGCTTGTTTTGCGTGAAATACGAATCGGCAGATGTTTGATGAAAGTGGCACATTGACGCAAAATCCGATAGTTCGCGGGCCGTACGCGTGAACAGATAGGCTGGAATCCATTCGCCCGTTCTATCCCGCTGATTGATAGCGAAGTAGTTCGCATCGTATTCCGTAAGCAGATACCGACCGCTCGCATCCGACTGAATCAGGTTCAGTCGTAGCGGCATGGGATAGAACGGAAACCGGCGTCCGAATCCAACATCGACCAGCCAATCGATGCCGTCAACGTGGGCGATTATTGCCAGATGATCAAATTCAGCGTTGAAACCTATTTCCGGATCGTAGACGCGACCCGATATACGCCGAACCTGAAAGCCGATGGCGCGCAGTAATTCGTAGAACAAGCCATTCAGTTCGTAGCAAAACCCACCCCGCTTCTGCTGGACAATTTTCGTAAACAACGCATCAGGTTCCAGTATAATCGCTTCTCCGTAATGGATGGACAGATTTTCGAGCGGTATGGTCAGTAGGTGATGGTAATGCAGTTTTCGTAGCGTAGCCAGGCTTGTATCGACCGGTCCTGCGTAAAGAAGTCGATTTAGATAAGCATTGATGTTCATAGCGGTTGTGCGAACAATAGAGTACCTAAAGTAGCATCAACGCCGACAAAATTCGCTACGGTCATTCCTAAAATAGCCCGAATGATTGCTCAACCGCTCTTTACGGTGTTTGAGTTGCGCACTCGTAGCCAATACGCACAAACTACCGGGTTCAGGAACAATCCCTTACCGTCGAACGTCTCTAGAAGAAAGTACATCCTTTTGAGCGTTTATGACTCGCCGACAACATTTTGTTATTATTCTGATCTTAGGTACGCTTACGACAATCAGTCCTTTTTCGATTGATATGTATCTGCCGGGCTTCCCGGCCATTGCAAAAGATCTTCATACATCCATCGCTCAGGTCCAGTTGTCGTTAACTGCTTATCTGGTCGGTATTGCTGTCGGACAGCTTATCTACGGTCCTCTGCTGGACCGGTTTGGCCGGAAGTTGCCTTTGTACGCGGGCTTACTTCTTTATCTGGTGGCTTCCATTGGCTGCGCACTGACAACCTCCATAGAAACGCTTATTCTTATGCGGCTCCTTCAGGCCCTGGGTGGCTGTGTTGGACTGGTAGCAGCTCAGGCGCTGGTGCGCGATCTGTTTCCCATCAGTGAAATCGCTCAGGTCATGTCCCTGCTGACGCTTGTACTGGCCGTATCGCCCATGATTGCCCCAACCGTTGGCAGTTACACAACCGTCGCGTGGGGCTGGCATTCGATTTTCCTGATCCTTGCCGTAATAACCGTGTTTATTCTGGTAGGTGTCCATTTTGCACTGCCCAACGGGAAAGCCCCGGACGACTCTTTATCGCTCCGGCCAGCCGCCGTTTTGGGCAACTTTTTTATGGTCCTCAAGCAGCCTCAGTTTCTGACGTATGCGCTGGTAAGCGGCACGGCAACATCGGCCTCGTTTGCTTACATTTCCGGATCACCCGATGTGTTTATAAACCTCTACAGGATGAGTGAGCAGCAGTACGGCTGGCTTTTTTCGGCCCTTGCGGTCGCGTTGATCGCCCCAACGCAAATGAACCGATTCTTGTTGAAACGCTTCACTAGTGAACAAATTATTTACGTGACCTTGCTCTACCAATGCGCCGTAGGGCTGCTCATGGTTTTAGGTACCTGGGCGGGGTGGTTTGGTCAGTACGGTCTGATTGTCATGCTATTCCTGTTTTTATGCGGGCAAGGGTTGACCGGGCCCAATTCGACCGCCTTATCGCTGGCTCCGTTCAGCCGTCACGCCGGTAGTGCGGCTGCGCTGATGGGAAGCTTTCGTATGGCATTTGGAGCTGTTGTGTCCGGACTAGTTAGCGTCCTGCATAATCATACGGCAATACCGATGGTTGGGGTTATGTGCGGCTGTGCCCTTAGCGGGTTAGTGGCTCTGTTGATCGGCAGGCGCGTCATTCAGGGCGAAAACCATCAGAAAACAATTGGTGCTGTTTCGGAAGCAACCTTGTAGTTCAAACGGACTATTCACTGCAAATTCAGCCGAATTAGTATGAATCTATTTTTTAATAGAATTTTTTATAAAAAATTTGCAAACTTAATGTTACCAATTTAGTTATAAGTTATATATTAGCAGAACAAAACTGATAGTTATTATGCCTACCGTAACTTGTGAAATTTCTGCTGTTGCCAAACTGGCTTTTGTAGCCGACGCTTATCTGTACAAGGACAATCAGTCGATTATTGTTGTCCTCAAGCCCACTCTTCGGGAAGGCTTACCGTTGAATCGATCCATGCTGACGTTTCAGGTCAGTGGCTTCACGGTCGATGCCGTAGTAGAAGCCTACGAGCGAGAAGTGGTGTACACGCTGGCTCAGACGCTTCGCACCGCCGAACTATTGCTAGCCAAATCGACACCCCACCGCACAAACCGGTTTTCTTCGCTGGCTTTAAACTAGAACGCCTACCTGATGGCTATTGCACGGCAACAGCCGTTCGGGCTTTGCTTCCGACTCTGTAAGATGTCTGTCGTCTGTATAGCTTATTAATCCGTGAATTGATTGGGAAAGAGTACATTGCGGTGTCGGTTTTAGGAAACCGACACCGCAATGTCAAACACATAACTCTTAAATAAGACCTTTATCGCCAATAACGTTACGCAGCATTGGTTTCTGCAGTAGGCTTCTCCTGGTTGATTGCACTGGGGTCCATGTAGAACAGCGACCACAGATGCCCATCCAGATCCTGAAAACCACTCTCGTACATGAAGCCGTGATCCACGGGATCGTTTGGTGTCGTTGCCCCGGCGGCTACAGCTTTGTTTACCAAATTATCGACGGTCTCCCGGCTTTCGACAGAAAGGCTAATGATTGACTCCGTAACGCTGGTGGCATCAGCGATGTCCAGGTGCGTAAACGTTTTAAAGAATGATTTGACAACCAGCATCACGTAGATGTTTTCGCTGATAATCATGCAGGTTGCCTTCTCGTCGGTGAATTGCGGATTGAATGTGTAACCGAGTTCGGTGAAGAACGCAATTGACTTATCCAGATCGTTAACGGGCAGGTTTACAAAGATTTGCGTTGCCATGAGTATTTGTTTGTTAAGGTTTACTGGACAAAAATACATACTGGCGACGGCTTCAAAGAGGGGTATATCCGGCAATGTAAAGGGGTGATTGCGGCAACTTTTTCACCGCAATCACCCCTGTTTTACAAGCAACCGCTGCTTAGGCTGGCAACGCGAGTTCGCCCTGTTCCTCGCCAACGATATACACGAGTTTGTTAATAAATACGTCGTAATTAAGTCGTTCGTCAAACTCACGGCGCGCGCTTTCGGCCAAACGGGAATACACTTTTTTATTGTACCAGATCCGTGCCCAGCGCTGCGCAAATGCTTCGGGCGCTTCGTCGTTTTTCATCAACAGCCCGTTTACCCCTTCTTTGATGGCTTCGGATACGCCACCGGTATCACGGCCCAGTGCAGGCAATCCATAAGCATTGGCTTCACAGTAAACACAACCAAAGCACTCGGCCAATGAGGGAAGCAGCAGAGCCGTAGCGCTTACAAACAACGCTTCCAGCTTTTGCGCTTCGTCGTCAACGTTTTTCCGCAAGAATCCAAGCAGTTTCACGTATTGCCGACTCGTTTCCGGAATATCGGGCTGGCATCCTACGATAACAAGGCAACTCCTGATTCCCAGCCGATTCAATTCGATTATAAACCGTAGTGCATCAGGTCCTCCTTTTCGCTCCCAGTCAATACCCAGGAACAAAAAGTTGCAGGTGTTTGCGTCGAGCCGATTATTGATCCATTGCTCAACGTGATCGGTATGCGGGATTTGGGACAAGTTGGCCCCAAACGGAATGGTATGAATTTTCGACGGGTCCACCCTGTAATGGGAAAGCGCACTCTGCGAAGCCCAGTCCGACGAAAAAACGGCAGCGGTAGCCCGATCGAGCCCCCGTTGATACACCGCATTGCCATTCTTGATACTGCGGGGAGTGAGTACCGTGAAATCAGCGTAATAGTCAATGATTTGAGCAAAGGTGGTGTCATGGACGACCACTGTGTTCTGCTTAAAAGTCGTGTAGGCCAGAAAGTGCCCGTGAATCAGGATGACCAGGTCAGGATTAATTGCGTTTACTTCCCGGTCAAACTGCTCAGCGATCTTCTTTAGGTAATAAGGCTCCATCTCCACCCAGAGCCATTTTTTATAAAGCTTGTAATAGATTCGTTTGTAGAGCGTATAGTACCAGGGTTCCGAGGGAGCGAGTAAATTTACGCCATAGACTCGGTGACCTTTCTTTTCAAGTGCTTTGTAAATGTAGTACGGTATTCCAGACCAAGTTTTTATATCGTTGGGATCGCCTTTGCTTGCAACAACAATTTTCATGTTTGCCCGAGAGACTATGAAAAATTCAGTTCTTGTATTCAGTAACTAATTGTATCTAGACGAATGTAGCTTACGGCGTATAACATCAAATCCGTAAGCTACGCTAAGTACTTTTTTCCGTAGGCTACTATAAAGTAACGTATGTAAACGTTTGATTGCCTAGAGTACGGTAAGGCAATGCCTATACTTTCCACTAAGTTAGTAACCTTAACTACTGATGACATTAAAGAAATCAAATTCTTGATCTACCGGCGACTTAAGCGACCAAACGCCAGACAAAACGTTTGGTGCCGTTCTACAAGTGGTAAAATTGACCAGGACAACCAAGCACGATTAATTGTCTTTTACAAACCGCAGGTTAAAACGATAAGCAGGGCTATCACTTGCATAGAATAAGATTGTATACGCGTCGCCTGTGGCCCTCTCCTGAATGCTAAACGTACTGCCGTCGGCAGTCCAGAATTCACTGATATCGCCGTCCATAGGTTCGCCGTTCCGGAAGCTGTAGCCAGCAGGATGTGCATCGAAACCCGATGCATTTGTCCCACGGACCGTTCGCCAGTTGGCCGTAGATGTTAGCTTTTTGATGGCCTCCTGACCAGTTGCCCGGTTTTTGGTAAAGACCACGCCCTGACTTTCGGCGAGTGCTGTGTAGTCCTGTATCGTGGGCAATCGCCATCCGGCAGGCAGTGCAATAGCGCTGGCTTCTTCTAGCGTATAGTATCTGCCGTATTCCGGTTTTTCGTTTCCTGGGCGGTATGGTACCCCACCGGGACCGTCATAATTGATTGTTGTCCAGGTGTGCTTGCCGATTGTACGCGTTGCATAGTCTTTACCGCCAACGTGCACCACACTCACTGACGGTACTTGGGGGGCGGGTTGACTCTCCTGCTCTTTCTTGCAAGCAGCAAAACTGATAAGGAGTAAAAGAGTAAAAAGCGCTTGTAACGTGTCTGTACGGCGCTGTTTCAGTAGGTACTTTATGGCCATAACAATCGAGAATAGACGTTCACCTCTGCATTAGTCCGGTTTGACGCCAATGCCAAATCGGGGAATACGCTGCAAAGCAAACGTGTCGACAGAGCGGTTAACAGGCAATTGTCACCAAGTTCAGAAAACGCTGCCTGAATTGACTGAAAAGGGGGATGACCCGTACAGCTTACTGGCGGTTAAGAAAGGCTAGCTACTGAATAATGCCGATAAACCATGAGATTTCATCAACCAGTTACCTTTATAGTCAAACGCATTATAGCTCATGGTTCGATTACTTTTCTTTCTCCCTGCCCTGTTCAGCCTGGCCTTTTTGACTATTGGCTTCAGGCCCGCGCCCAAAACCAAACCGATTGTACTTGCTTACGTCGGCGGTTTTCGTGGTTTGGTCGATACCGACCGGATTGCCGCCGAGAAGCTGACCCACATCAATTATGCCTTCGTGGACATCAAAAACAACCGGGCGTGGCTGCACAACCTCGCTACCGACTCCACTAATTTCCGGAAGTTGAACGCGCTCAAACGTCGTAATCCCGACCTGAAAATTCTTATTTCAATTGGCGGTTGGGCCTGGAGCGAAAACTTTTCCGATGCGGTTTTAAGCGATACCTCCCGGACGGCCTTTGCGGCTTCGGCGGCTGATATTGTCCGGCAATACCAACTGGATGGCATCGACATCGACTGGGAATATCCCGGTATGAAAGGAGAAGACAACGTGTTTCGGCCCGAGGACAAGGAAAATTTTACGTTGCTGTTCAAAGCCTTGCGCGAGCAGCTAAACGGTCTCAAGCAGCAGACGGGCAAAAATTACCTCGTCACGACAGCCATGCCGGGCTTCAACGAGATTTTCACGCATACGGATATGGCGCAGGCGCACCAGTACCTGGATTACATCAATGTCATGTCGTACGACCATTTTACGGGCGGACTACTGGCGGGACACCACACCAACCTGTATCCATCGCGCAAGGCAGACAACGAGCAGTCGGGTGACCGAGCGGTGATGCTCTACAAGCAGGCCGGGGTTCCCGCCCAAAAACTGGTGCTGGGCATTGCCTTTTACGGTCGGGCGTGGCAGTTACAGAACGCTGATCCTGATGTGCATCCACGCTCCATCGCCAAAGTTGAACGGGGTGGTGGCTATACGTTTATCAAAGACAGCCTGTTGACCAATCCGGCTTACAAACGCCACTGGGACCGTCACGCCAAAGCGCCCTATCTTTACAATAGCGACTTAAAACGTTTTGTCTCCTACGACGACGAGCAATCCGTGAAAGAAAAGTGCCGCTACGTAAAAAAGAACGGCTTGGCGGGTGTCATGTTCTGGGAGTATTTCAGCGATCCCAAAACCTATTTACTGACCGAGATTGACAAACAGCTGGCAGAATAACGAAAAAGCGTAGCCAGATTCCTGGCTACGCTTTTTCTGTGTGCGGTTGTCGCGGTGCGCTTATCGACGGTAGCTTACGCGATAGATAACACCGTTGTTGTCTTCCGAGAAAAGAAGCGAGCCATCCGTTTGTACGGCAATACCAACCGGACGGCCAAACTGGGCTTGGTTACCGTCAACGAGGAATCCCGTAACAAAATCCTGCGTGCTGACGGGTTTACCGTTTTCAAAGTGAACCCGCACAACTTTATAACCTGATGGCTTTGTGCGATTCCATGAGCCGCGCATGGTTACAAACGCGTCGTTCTGGTATTCCGTTGGAAACTGGTTCGCCGTATAAAAGACCATACCGAGTGGGGCAGCATGCGCTTCGTATTGTAGCACAGGCAGCGTAGTTTTAGCCAGGATCTGGGCGTAGGTCGTGTCGCCCATGGGCCGTGGATGCGGGTTGTATCGACCATCACCATAAATGTACGGCCAGCCGTAGAAAGCCCCTTCTTTGATCAGGTTAATCTCCTCTTGCTGCTGTTCATCGCCTAGCCAATCGATGCCGTGGTCGAAACCATACATTTCTTTGGTTTGTGGGTGCCAGCCGAAGCCAATCGTGTTGCGCAGGCCTTTGGCGTATACCTTACGGCCCGATCCATCAGCGTTTGCCTGTAATATAGTCGCGTGCTCTACGTTCGGCTCTGCACAGGCATTGCAGGTGCTGCCTACGGTGATGTACATTTTGCCATCGGGACCAAACGCAATCGTGCGGTTCGGGTGCTGACCGGCATCGGGCAAATCATTGATGATGCGCTGCGGTTCCGACAAGGTACCATCGCCGTTGATGTTGGCTACGTACACATCGTTGATGGACACCAGATACATGCGATTTCCGTTGATGGTCAGGCCGTGCACGCTCTTGATGTTGGCAACAACCTGCTTCTGTTCAGCCACACCGTCGTTGTTGGTATCGCGGAGTAACGTTACCGTTCCGGCATCCCGGCTGGTCACGTAAACGGCTCCCGACGCACCAACGGTCAGCATTCGGGGTTTACCCAAACCATCCGCAAATTTGGTTACCGTGAAGTTAGCGGGAGCGGTCAATTGGGCAATGCGCGCATCCGTTGCAGGAACTAATGCTGGCTCAAACACACTACCCGTTACCTGGGCTGTCGTTGGCTGTTGGTTTGTTTCTGGAATCTGGGTGTTGTACGCTTCATCTTTGCTACAGGCAACAATAAGGCTTGCCAGTACAACACCTGCTACAGGCGTAAGTAAATTTTTCATTCGTTTTTCAACTGTTTAACATTGAGTAAGAATTAATATCAATCTATAAATCACACTCGACGTGATCCATAGATTGATGTTACAACACGTAACACTTCTTTAACAGGCGTCTAACAAGCAAGTTTAGGCGAAAAAATATATCCTATCGAATGGGATAAAGCCGGGCAGCAAGCGTCAGACATTCGCGCGGCTTGCGTCGTTCTTTCTTCTTTCTCTGGTAAAATCACGTATCTTGCCTGAACAGATCAGACGCTCTCTGATTCGTGGCTTCCTCTTATGATCAATCGTTTATTGCTTCTGCTGGCTGTGGTCATCACGCTGGCGGCTTTTGCCTTTCGTTCCGACGAAACGGCTGTTATTCGGATAAATCTGTTAGGCTACCGTCCGTCCAGTTCCAAAAACGCCGTGTGGGCCAGCCTGACCGACAAAAAAACGGCTCGCTTTCAAATCGTCAATGCGGAAACGAATCAGGTGGTCTGGCAGCGGGAAGTTAGCCCGGCCTTTGGTGCTTACGGGCCTTTTCGCCAAACCTGCCGACTCAATTTCTCGGCCTTCCGGCAACCGGGCCGCTATTACCTTCGTACCGATGAAGGCACTCGTTCGCCCGCGTTTCGCATCGGCGAGGACGTGTATGATGGAGCTGCCGATTTTTGTCTGCGTTACATGCGGCAACAGCGCAGCGGTTTCAATCCGTTTTTAAAGGATTCCTGTCACACCCATGACGGCTATACGATGTACGGTCCCATGCCCGATAGCACGCACATTGACGCGTCGGGTGGCTGGCACGATGCGTCGGACTATTTGCAGTATGTCACAACATCGGCCAATGCGACCTATCACTTGCTGGCCGCCTTGCGTGACTTTCCAACGGCTTTTGCGGATCAGCACCAAACCAACGGACTTGCGGGCGCAAACGGTCAGCCCGATGTTCTTGACGAAGCGCGCTGGGGCCTCGACTGGCTCCTGAAAATGCACCCGACCGACGAGTGGCTGTTCAACCAACTCGGCGATGACCGCGACCACGCTGGCCTGCGGATTCCTCAGGAAGATAAGCTGTACGGTAAAGGGTTCGAGCGTCCCGTTTACTTTGCAACCGGCGAACCACAGGGTCTTTTCAAGTACAAAAACCGGGCGACGGGCGTAGCGTCTACCGCTGGCAAAGTCAGCAGTGCACTGGCCCTCGGTTATCAGCTCATGCGCAATCGTCCTTCGGACTACGTAGATCGTGACTACGTAAACCGGCTTCGCCAACGGTCTCAATCAGCTTATCAGCTTGGCATTCAAAAGCCCGGCAATAGCCAGACTGCACCGGGTCGCGCACCTTATTTCTACGAAGAGGATAATTATACGGATGATATGGAATTGGCCGCCGTAGAACAACTGAATGTAGCGGGTTCGGCTAGCAAACAGGCCGTTCAGTGGCGGAGCACAGCTCTTAAATTTGCGCGTCAGGAGCCGGTCACACCCTGGATCGACAACGATACGGCCCGCCATTATCAGTGGTATCCTTTCGTCAATATCGGTCACGCCGAACTCGCTAAACGACTTCCGATCAGCCAGCGCAAACCGGTCACCGATTTTTACAAACGCGGCATTGAAACCGTCTGGCAACGAGCCAGGCAAAACGCTTTTTACCGGGGTGTGCCGTTTATCTGGTGCAGTAACAACCTGACTACTTCGTTCGCCACCCAATGTTACTGGTATCGTCAGTTAACGAATGATCAGCAGTATGCCGCGCTCGAACAGGCGAATTTCGACTGGCTATTTGGCTGCAATCCGTGGGGAACGAGCTTTGTATACGGCTTACCGGCTATGGCTGACACGCCCGCCGACCCGCATTCTGCCTTTACGCACCTAAAAAACTATCCGATCGATGGCGGTTTGGTGGATGGTCCCGTACGTGGCAGTATTTACAAGAATCTGATCGGTATCACGCTCAAAGAGCCCGATGAGTACGCCCTTTTTCAGAGTGATCTGGCGGTCTACCACGACGATTTTGGCGACTACAGCACCAACGAACCCACGATGGACGGAACCGCTTCGCTTGTTTACCTGCTGGCAGCCAAACAGTCCGAAAAGCGGCCCAAAACCGTAGAATTAGCCCGGTTGACGCCAAAAGCAGGTCAACCGTCGATTACCGATTCAAAAGCCACCTTCGATAAAGGAGCTAAAATTCAGGGTGATACCAGCAGCCGACAACTTTCCTTGGTGTTTACGGGCGACGAATTTGCCGATGGTGGTATGACCATTGCGAAGGTGCTTCGCAAACACAAGGTGAAGGCGTCTTTTTTTCTGACCGGACGTTTCCTGCGCAACCGGGCCAACGCTTCGCTCGTGCAGCAGCTTCGTCGCGATGGGCATTACATCGGCCCTCACTCCGATCAGCATTTACTGTACTGCGACTGGACCAAGCGCGATAGTCTGCTGGTCACGCGCGAGCAGTTTTTGCGGGATTTAAAGGCGAATTATACCGCTTTAGGCCGATTCGGTATTCAGCGCAGCAAAGCAACCTGGTTTCTTCCGCCTTACGAATGGTACAATGACAGCATTTCAACCTGGACTCGGCAAGCGGGTTTACAACTAGTCAATTACACACCCGGAACGCTAAGCCACGCAGACTATACCACACCAGAAGCAGGTAATTACCGGGACAGCGAGACTATTCTGCAATCGATTCGTACGTACGAACAACGGAATAGTAGTGGCCTGAACGGGTTTATTCTACTGATGCACTTGGGTACAGCGCCAAGTCGTACTGATAAGTTATACGATCACCTGGACGAACTGTTGACCGAACTTCGCCAGAAGCCATACCAACTGGTTAAGATCAACCAACTATAAATGAAAAATGCCTGCTTACACACAGTAAGCAGGCATTTTAAAATCTATTCGTCAATTTTCTACTCCGTTAATTGACCCGCAGTTTCTGACCGGGACGAATACGTGACCGGGAAGAAAGATGGTTTTTCCGACTCAACGCCGACACAGACATGCCATAACGACTGGCAATCGAGCTAAGCGTTTCTCCCGAACGGACCCGGTGTAACACCGTCCGTTTGATGTGCGGTCGGGAGCCAGATTCCGACGACGACGAGCGACCTCCCCGCAGGTAATCCCATACCGAGCCGGTCAGCAGAAAATGATCCGAGTTAATTGTATTCTCCGGAAATGAGTAAATGTTGAGCGGACTAAACGGGTTGCCTTCGTAACGTGTTTCGAAGTGCAAGTGCGCGCCAAAGCTCCGACCGGTATTTCCACCAAGCCCCACCTGATCACCTGCCTTGACAAGCTGCCCCGTCTCAACGGTTTGTTTGGACATGTGTCCATAGAGGGTTTCCAGTCCATTATAATGGCGAACCAGTACGTAGCGGCCATACCCGTTGCCATCCCAGCCTACAACCCGGACAATCCCATCAAAAGCCGCGTAGACCGGGTCACCCGTTTCCAGATCTAGGTCGGTACCCGTATGCCAGCGGCCCCACCGATACCCAAACGTAGAGGTCATTTTGCCCTCGTTCAAGGGCGCTGACCAGTAGTGGTTGGCTGGTGGGTCATAGAGCTTAAGATCGATAGCTTCGTTAAACTCCAGTGGATTGATGTTGTAGGGGTCAATGGTGCGGGAGTCCCAAACGGCGTAGTAGTCCGCTATTTTAACCCATTCGTTGCCGACCAGGACCGAGTCAATTATTTCAACCACGCTGGATTCGCCCTGGTCGATGGTGCTGGTGTCTTCGCTGACGACCTTATTCAGTTCTTTTTTGGGTTCGAATTGGTTATTAAAGCGCAGTTGGGTAGTTTCTTGTTCGAATGCTTCGTCCGCTTTCTGAGGCTGATCAACGATGGGTGCATTCGGGTTAGCCTGATTTTTGGGTGTAATCGTAAGGTTCTTTTTAAACCGCCCCCGTTCCTGTGCCTGTGTTGTTAGGGTAACACACAGACAGCCAACGGCTAGGAGCCATCGAACAGCCGTTTTTCTCATCAGTATCAAAGATGAGTTTGCAGCTACCCGTTGTCGGTACGCTTATGGATCAGCCTACTGACAACGGGTAGCTGCAAACTAGTAAGTTAATGAACAAGTTGTTGCTCCTGCATTTCTACAGTGACAAGATAACGTTCAGCATCAAGGGCAGCCATACAACCGGTTCCGGCGGCTGTAATAGCCTGACGATAAATGTTATCCTGGGCGTCTCCGCAGGCAAAGACACCAGGAATATTGGTGCGGGTACTTCCTTTGTCGGTCAGAATGTAACCGTTTTCGTCTAGATGAAGGTACCCTTTAAAAATATCTGTATTTGGTTTGTGACCGATGGCAACAAAGAAGCCGGTCACGTCTAGAACGTTTTCTTCGCCCGTTACCGTATCTTTTACCCGGATACCTGACACTTCATCGTCGCCCAGCACTTCTACCGTTTCGGTATTATACAGGATTTCGATGTTTGGAGCGGTTTTAACGCGCTGCTGCATGAATTTCGACGCCCGCATTTCGTCCCGGCGAACGAGCATGTATACTTTGCGGCACAAGTTAGCCAGATAGCTGGCTTCCTCGGCTGCGGTATCCCCCGCCCCGACAATCGCGACATCCTGCCCCCGGAAGAAAAAGCCGTCGCAAACAGCACAGGCCGAAACGCCCTTACCGTTTAGCCGCATCTCAGATGGCAGACCTAGCCATTTGGCCGAAGCCCCGGTTGAAATAATAACCGAATCGGCGGTTATCTCGTGTTTGTCATCAACGATGGCCCGGTGTACAGGACCCGAGAAATCAACGTTGGTGACCATGCCATAGCGAATATCCGTACCAAACCGACGGGCCTGATTCTCTAAATCCAGCATCATCTGCGGTCCCTGAACACCGTCCGGATAACCAGGGAAATTGTCTACCTCATTGGTAATGGTCAATTGACCACCAGGCTGTGGTCCCTGGTACATAACAGGGTGCATATTAGCCCGCGATGCGTATATAGCCGCTGTATAGCCAGCTGGGCCGGAGCCGATGATCAGGCACTTAACGTGTTCGGAAGTCATGTGATTGGTACTACGTTGTCTTCTTTTTAACAAAATACCGTTCCCTAAAAAAGGAGAGCATTAAGACAACATATACAAAATTGAAAAAAATCCCGCAGGAAAGCAAAAGAGCGTAACCGTGTAAGCAACAACCGATCTATTTTGGTTGATCCCGATACAAAAGCCATACGCCAAAGCTTTCTCAAAGCACGCGCCACTCGATCCGGCGATTCAACCGGCGGTTTTCGTCGCTCGTATTTGGCACAAGTGGGCGGGTTTTCCCAAATCCCGCGGCCCGTATTCGACCCGGATCAACACCTGTTTTCGTTAGATACGCCACAACAGCCTGGGCTCGCTTCTGCGAAAGAGTCAGGTTCGCTGCTGCGTCACCCCGGTCGTCGGTGTGGCCCGCAATTTCGATTTTGACGGCGGGGCTGGCTTTCAGAAAGGCCGATAAGCGATCCAGTTCCGTACGTGATTTGTCGGCAAGATCGTAGCGACCCGTTTCGAAAAATAGGTTGTTCAGCGTTTCTTTAGCCGTTTCGCCCGCAATGGCAGGTTCAAGCGGTACGTTCATAGACATTCCCGCGCCCGCGTCCCGCTTCTGGGTGAAGTCGAACGAAAGACTTTTGAACAGATACCCCGGCACACTGACGTACAACGCGTACTCACCACCACTGGGCAGCACAGCCGTGTACTGACCCGTCTGCTGATCGGCCTGTACGCGTGAAACAACTTGGTTCGTGGCTAAGTCAATCAATTCGACCGTAGCGGCCAACGGCTTTTTCGTTTTCGCATCGGCGACAATTCCTTTGAGGTAACTCACGGGCTTTACCCGCTCCCGCAGCGATTCGGGCAAGTCAAACGCGTACAGTCTCGACTTTTGCGAAACACCGTCTTTCTGCTCCTCAAATGAGTAATAAGCCCGCTTGCCATTGGCCGCCACAAATAACGAAGCCTGGTCTTCGGAGGTGTTGATTGGGTAACCCAGATTAGCAGGTGACGACCAGCCCGTTGCGGAGCTGTCCGATACGAATAAATCGTACCCGCCCATCCCGACATGCCCTTCCGACGCAAAGAACAGACTCTGCCCATTGGCGTGAATAAACGGCGACGCTTCGTTGAAAGCCGTGTTGACCGGCTCGCCAATGTTGACCGGCTCCCGCCAGTTTCCTTCGCCGTCCAGATCGCTGCGCCAGATGTCACGTCGCCCTTTTCCGCCCGGCCTGTCCGACACGAAATAAAGCCGTCTGCCATCCGCGGATAACGACGGCTGCGACTCGTAAAAGCGCGTATTTACTGACGAACCAAGATTTTCGGGAGCTGACCAGTCGTTGCCGGTTTTGCGACTCAGATACAGATCACAACTGCCGAACCCTTTCCGCCCCTGACAAGCCGTAAATACCAGCATCCGTCCATCCGCTGACAAGCTAGCGGTACCTTCGTTGTCGGGCGTGTTGATGCTGGCGTCAAGCGAAACCGGCGGTGACCAGGTTTCGCCGTTGAAGGTTGAGGTCAACAGGTCCTCGTCCCCTTCGGGCTTGAGGGCCGTAAAAACAAGCGTCTGCTCATCGGCGGTCAGTACGGGAAAATACTGCGAAGGTGTGGTTTGCAAGACAGGCGACAGCGGCTTGGGATCAACCGGTTGCGGATGCTGAACAGCCTCCTGCGCAAACCGCGCGGACTCAATCTGACGACCAATGCGTTTTCCCTGCACCGACTGGGGCGGAAACAGTGTCTGAAACTTTTCCAGATAAGGCAACGCTTCCGCGTAACGCCCCAACCGAAGGAGTGTGTTACTCAACGATTGGTAGGCCGCTCCTGACGCCGGACTGTCGGGCTGAATTTTTATTGCGTTCCGGTAAGCGGCAACGGCGGGTTCGTACCGGCGGGTAAACTCATAAAGTTGCCCAAGTTTCAGGTACGCATCCACAAAGTCAGGGTCCTGCTTGACAGCCTGCTCCATGAACGGAATCGCTTCGTTCGCCTTGCGCTCGCCGAATAGTTTGATTGCCTGATTATAGAGCTCCTTTGCTTTAGCGTTCTGCGCGAGCAGCGATGTACAGGGAAAGAGCAACAGGCCAATCAGCAGCGAATAAAGTAAAGCGCGGGAAACGTAGCGTTCGGGGTTACTCGTCTGTAGTGCGGTGGTGCGGCATGTCAACACCGTGTCCGCACAAACACGTTGATTATCTTTACTACGAAACGTACCCATCCAGAAGCGCCAAACTTTTTCCTTTACGGAATGTCCATGTATTTGTGTGTCTGCAACGAAATTTGCCATTGCGGGTGATCTTTAACGTAATCAACGATGCGGGACAGCATTTCATTGGAACGACTCCACTCTGTTTGCAAAAAGAGTTTGCAATCAGGTCGCAGATGCGGTACAAACGATTCGGCAAACGCAAAATCAGACGAATTGTAAATGATTACTTTCAGTTCGTCGGCTTTCTGAAAAATAGCCGGGTTGGGCTTTTTGAATTTTTTGGGTGAAAAGCAGATCCAGTCCCACGAGCCGGTAACGGCCTGACACACGCCCGACGTTTCGATGTTGGTCTGGAAACCGGCGCGATGCAGCGCGGCTGTAAGGTCGGTAAGATCGTGCATGAGCGGCTCTCCACCCGTTATGACTGCCATGCGGCCAGGGTACTGCAAGGCCCCTTCCACAATAGCCTCAATGGATTGTTTCGGATGCGCGTCGGCATCCCACGATTCTTTAACGTCGCACCAGTGGCATCCTACGTCGCAGCCGCCGAGCCGGATGAAGTAAGCCGCCCGTCCGGTGTGAGCGCCTTCCCCCTGAAGCGTATAAAAAGCTTCCATAACCGGCAGCGTAGCCGGTGTGGATTCGAGGGTATCTAGTTCCTGTTGTTTCTGTTCCAAAAGCATAGCACAAAGATACGCACTTATAACCCAGGCGTAAAGATTTTTGAAACCGTACTCGTCTTGTTATTTTTGTCGGTATGCTTCAATCTGTACGCTCGTTCCTGAACCGTCCCATTGCCGAAGAATTTAGCTTCCGTAACCACGTCAAACTGGCTTGGCAGGGCGGCCTTTACGTTTTCGTATTTACCAGTCTACTGAGCGGTAGTTTCAGCCACCTCGACCGACTGATGATGACGGCGTTGGTTTCGGTCGGCGTTGTTGGGGTTGTACTCTTAGCCAACGTGCTTATACCAAAGCTGGTTCCTGCCTTTTACAACGAAGATCGGTGGACCGTGGGTCGGCACATTCCGCACGTCCTACTGGTTCTGTTCCTGATCAGTTGCAGTAATCAGCTTATTCTAAGTTTGTTGAATGTGTCCCGGCCAAGTTTTGGGCAGATGTATTTTTCCGTTACCGTCATTGGATTCTTCCCGATCATGCTGGGGGTATTTGTCGCAGAACAACGACGCCTTAAACGGAATCTGGCCCACGCGCAGACCTTGAACGAGTTCGTTAGTCAACGCGCGGAGACGGCGGTAACCGTTGCGGCCACCCCTACCGTCAGCGTGATACAGGGTCAGGAGTTTGTCCAATCCAGCCCGATTGTGCTTACCTCTGAAAACGGGAAGGAGCGCTTGAGTCTGCAACCCGACCAGTTGCTTTATATCGAATCGGTCGGAAACTATGTCGATGTGCATTGGTTAAATCTGGCTCAGCCGCAGAAAACCGTTCTGAGAAGCACCCTCAAAGAAATCGCCGACACGCTCAGCAATTATCCGCAGTTTTTTCGTTCCCACCGCGCTTTTCTGGTCAATCTGAAAGCCGTTAGCCAGACGGAAGGCAACGCACGGGGCTACCAGTTAACGATCACCGGCGCTGAGGTTAAGATCCCCGTTTCCCGGAGTTATCTGGAAGCCTTCGATCAACGTATGACATTGCCGCCATTGATAGGCGGTCCGGCTCTTTCCTAGCTAAAGACAACCATTTTTCGGCTTCCCATTCATCCCTTTCCGTCCCAAACGGCCCGGAAACGTCATTTTATCCCTGTACCGTACTGCGTGTCCCACCCCCTTGCAGCGCCGTTTCCGCTGACTGAGTTTTGTATCATTCAACCGATTCAAAACCTAGTTCAGCTATGCAGTTTTTCGCCTTTCCAATCCGCCTTTCGCCCATTTTTTTCTGCTTATTCCTAACCCTTTTGACCGGATCTTTCGTCCAGGCGCAGTCCGACAGCCTTTCGTACGGCACTATCCCACAGGAAGAAATCGCAACGGGTAACGATCCAAAATTTACGCTGTTCGATGACGCTTTTTACCAGAACCAACTTTTTTTGCTGGGCGAATCGCACGGCGTCCAGAAGCCACAGGAAGTTGATTTTGACTTGCTCAAACACCTGAATCGAAAGCTGGGCATCCGCTATTACATTGCCGAGGTAGACGCGACCAAAGCGCATTACCTGAACGACTACCTCAAAACTGGCGACGACGCGACCCTGAAGAAGGTATTCAGGAGCTGGGTCCAGCAGACAGCCCAGTGGGCGAATAAGGATTTCTTCCGGAAGATTCAGAAAATCCGGGCGTTGAACCAAACGCTTCCCGCTCAGCGCCAGATTCAGTTTGTCGGTATCGACCGCATCCAAGACAACGCGCTGGTAGCCGAACACCTGACCGAACTGATACGCGGTAAAAAGCTACCCAAAGCCGCCCAGTCACTGGCCGACTCGCTTGTTCAAAAGCTGACGAAAAAAGACGCCGACAGTTTGGCCGCCAACCTAGCGTTGACCTGGCTTGACGATTGGAAAAAGAACGAAAAAGCCTACCAGAAAACGTTTGGTCCCCAAGCGCCTACCCTTCACCATCTGCTGACGAACGTCGGTTATCTGCAAACCATCAAAAGCCGCGAAGTAACGATTTTCACGAATTTCAAAACGCTGTTACCAACGCTGAACAACGAAAAGCTGTACGGATTCTGGGGCTTTTTTCATGTGTTGCAAAGTCCGCTGACGAACCGGACAAAATCGTTTGCCTGTATGCTGAAAGAATCCGACCTGTATCTGCACGACAAGATTGTATCAATCACCTTCAGCTACCTGGACTCCTACTCGATGGTACCAACGGCTTTTCTGCCTCCTTTCTGGCAGGATAAAGGTAAGCCCTACACACGCCTTGACAAGTTCAACAACGACAGTGAGTTGATGCAATCCGAAGGAACCGGTGCCATGCGAGCCGCTACCCGTCCAAACACCCTGACGCTCTTTGCCGTCGACCGACCCGGTTCATTCGCCCGGACGACGCCTATCCGTGTAAAGTACGCTCCCTACATGCCGAAGTCGCAGCAGATCCAGTTCGATCCCAAGCTACCGACAACGGCTTATTTTCAGTATGTCATTCTGGTCCGCAACTCGGATATGACAGAGCCGTTGGTTTTTTGATCAACCAGACGAGTTACGCCAAACACCCTGTTTCGATCCGGGCAGAATGCCTTTCGCGGGTTCTTGATTCGGTATAAAACATGCTGGAAGCCAGGCACAGTTCAGTACTACACAATGCGAACCGGGACGCTGGTGCGGTGTGCCTTTCGCAGTAGACGTTCGACAGACGGCAAGTGGGGACAGTAGTATCACCAGACAACAAAAATAACGTAGGCAGGCCAAAAACAATCCACTATGAAAACAGGCAAATTAAACTTCGACAAGGCAGTCACCCTAAAAATCACCTTATACTTTGTTTTAGCCTTTGGCATTTCCTATTGCTTACATCTACTTCAAACTATTTTGCCTTTACACGGAATCAAGTGGATTTTGAATGTCGGATTCTGACCATTCTTATCAGCAATAGTGGTAAGTTTTCTGTATAAAACCCCTCTAAAAGTAGAATTTTTCAGTAAAACCAAATGGGTTAGAAAAATTGAATTTGTTGGACTTGGCCTATTTTTCATCGGCACAATCATCAACAATATCGTACTAGGTAAGACCGATTATTCGCTGATTATTTTGTGGTCGGTATATGCCCTCTACTACACACTGTTAGAGGAATTGGGATGGCGGGTTTTCTTAGGAAATGAACTCAGTAAATATTCATTTTTAACTGTAGTTTTAATAAGTACGGTACTTTGGTTTACTTGGCATTACTCATTTCCAAATCGGCTTATAACGGAAAATCCATTCCAATTCTTAGTACTGATTGCGGCAGGAAGTGCAGGGATGGCCGAATTTTACAGAAAAACAAAATCCTGGATGCTTGTAGCCCTTACGCACGCTCTCGTTAATGTGAACCCACCAAGCCTACCAACATTGATTATTTTTTTAGTTGTAATAATTGGGCTGTTGACGTTTCATGAAAGTAAAAACAAGAAAGCGAATGTAACCTGTCTACGGTGAAAGCATGGACCCAGCCCAAATCGCGGCAGATCCAGTTTGATCTCAAGCTACCAACAACGGCTTGTTTCCAGTACGTTATTTTGGTTCAAAACTCGGCCATAAGGAGCCATTAACTCCCGAATTAACCCGAAGAAAAGAACACGACGAACGCCTTACTTCGATCCGGGCAGGATCCCTTTCGCGTTGGTTTTGATCCGGCACAAAAACATGCTGGAAGCCAGATACAGCGTCGAACCGTCGTCACCCCAGGCGCAGTTGGAAATAACCTCACCCGTGTCGATGCGGCCAATTAGTTTACCGGCTGGCGATATAATCAATAAGCCGCCGGGCCCCGATGTCCAGAGGTTGCCGTCCCGGTCTGTTTTAAGGCCGTCGAACACTTCTTTGGGGCGAAATTTTGGCAGTGACGACCCATCGTAGAAAACCCGGCCTTTGCCAACGGAACCGTCAGCGACTACGGGATAGGCCATGATCAGCGGCTTTGTCGAATCGGACTGCGACACGAACAGCGTCTTGCCATCGGCTGAAAAAGCCAGTCCGTTCGGTAAAGCCAGGTCTTTGATCAAGAGCGTTACCGTCCCGTTCGGCGCATAGCGGTAAACGCCATTGACGGTTGTTTCCTTGCCGGGATCTTTGTCCTGCTGCGGCAACCCATACGGCGGATCGCTAAAATACAGGCTGCCGTTGGTATGAGCCACCACGTCGTTGGGACTACTGTACCGTTTACCCTGCGCATTGTCAGTGAGCGTTCGTTTACCGCCCTTACCCCGTAGCGGCATGGCCGCAATTCGCCGGTCGCCATGATCGCAGACGATTAGTTGTCCTTTTGAGTCGACGGTCATGCCGTTGCTGCCGGGTTCTTCGCTATACGGCAGTCGGCCCGTATAGCCGTTATGCTCGACAAACTTCGACAAGCCCGTTTTGGGCGACCACTTATAGGTGGTTTGCGCTTTGGTTTCATTCACGAGCAGATAGCTGCTGTCGCGTACCCAGACGGGACCTTCCAGATGCCCGAACCCAGACGCGATGATTTCAATTTTGGCATCGGACGGAATAAGTCGGTTTACTTGCGGATCGATCCGGACAACCTGGCCAATGGTTGCGTATGGCTGGTTTTGTGCCACGGCCAGCCCACCAATAAAGAGCTGACTGACTACTATGATTGTAGCGTATTTCGAATAGTTCATAACGTTGATTAGGCTCACGCACGTCGATCTTCAACTGTCTGCTGAACGGCGAAGTTTAGGCGATATGACCGAACCTTAGCGAATGGAACGGACGACCAGGATGGCGTAAATTCCATAAACCTTCTCTTCTGTCCGGCGTTACATCCGTATTCTTTACGTCTGAGGTTTATATGAAAACTCCGCTCCTTACTGCGTTGCTTCTATCAAGTAGTTACAGCTTGTTCGCGCAACCGGCTCTATCGCCAAAACTCGAAACCGTTGCCGAATTCGGAAAACATCAGCCTATTGGCGTAGGTGTGTCGAAGGAAAACCGCATTTTTGTTACGTTCCCTAAGACCCCTACCGATTACGATTACGGCCTGGCGGAAATCGTGAACGGACAGCGTCGTCCTTACCCGAATGAGGAGTGGAACAAGTGGGATTCGCTCAACCCACAGAATCGGTTTATTAACGTGCAGGCGCTGTTCGTTGATCAGAATAACGCACTTTGGGTACTCGACCCGGCGAATCCCGCCGAACAGCCACCGCTTGTTCAGGGCATCAAACTGATGAAAATCAACCTGGCGACAAACCAGGTAGAAAAGATTTATCGCTTCGAAGACATTCCCCGCGAGAAAAGCGCGCTCAACGACGTTCGCGTCGATACACGTCGGCAAGTGGCGTATCTGTCAGACCCTGGTCGAGCGGCTATTGTCGTACTTGATCTAAACTCGGGGAAAAGCCGCTCATTGCTGGAAGGTGACAAATCGACCAAAGCCGACCCTGATTTTCACCTTAAAATCGACGGCAAAGAAGTCCGCGACACCAAAGGAAAATATTTCAGCAGCAACGTCAACGGCATCGCCCTGACCGACGATTTCAAATACCTGTATTACCGACCCATCACACAGACAAAATTATTTCGCATTGAAACGCAGTACCTTAACGATCCAAAGTTGAGTCCATCGGAGGTTTCTTCGTACGTTGAAACGATGGCCGAAACGGGCGTTTCGCACGGGATGTATTCCGACAAAGCAGGAAACGTGTATCTGACCGATTCGCCCACCAAAGCGGTGCGCTACCTCACCCCCGACCGCAAGCTCGAAACGCTCGTCCGCGATAGCCGCCTGCTCTGGCCTGATAGCTTTGGGATCGGCTCGGACGGCTATCTGTACCTGACAGCCGCGCAAATTCACCGCACCAAACGCTACAATGACGGCGAAGACAAAGTCGATTACCCGTTCCGTTTATACCGCATGAAGCTACCTAAATAGCCGAAGTCCGGGCTGCTTCCGGCATACAACGCTAAAGCGACGAGTGGCAATTGGGTCGTACTGTTTGTGAGTAAAAAAAGGGATACAACCCGCTTATAACCCGTAAGCTACTTACTCTCAACTGCGCTCCTGCATGAAACCGCTATCGCTGCTTCTCGTATTCGTCGCCCTTATACCGCTAACAAAAAATTCCGCTTCCGCGCAGGTCGATCATCTGGCAACAACGCCCAAACTGGCCGATCACCCACGCATTCTGTTGGGCAAGGGCGAAGAAGACGCGCTCAAACGAACGGTCGGTGCCGACAAAACGTGGGGCAAGCTTCATCAGGCGATCCTGAACGAGTCGGATGGATTGGTAGCAGCCGCTCCGCTGGAACGCATTCAGGTTGGTCGCCGGTTGCTGTCTACATCCAGGGAAGCCCTGCGCCGGTTGTTTTTCCTTGCCTACGCCTGGCGAATGACCCATCAGGACAAATACCTGAAACGCGCCGATCAGGAATTGCAAGCGGTGTCGGCTTTCAGCGATTGGAATCCGTTGCATTTTCTGGACGTGGCCGAAATGACGATGGCCGTTTCGCTCGGCTACGACTGGCTACACAATGACTTATCGGACCAGTCACGCTCGGTTATCAAAGAAGCGATTCTCAAAAAAGGGTTGGAGCCATCACTGAATAACCAATACAACAGCTGGCTCAAGGCAAGTCACAACTGGAACCAGGTTTGCAATGCGGGCATGGCTTACGGAGCACTAGCGATCTACGAAGACCAGCCTGATCTGGCGAAGCGGATTATCAACCGCGCCATTGACTCTATCGTTTTGCCAATGGGCGATTACAGCCCAAGCGGTGCTTACCCCGAAGGATACGGCTACTGGGGCTACGGAACCAGCTTCAACGTCATGTTTCTGAGCGCAATGGAAAAAGCGTTCGGCACTGACTTCGGCTTGTCCGCTAAACCGGGCTTTCTGGAAACCGCTGGTTTTATGGAAAACATGACCGGGCCATCGAACAATGCCTTTAACTTCTCGGATTCCGGTTTGAGTGGTGAGTTGCAACCCGCCATGTTCTGGTTTGCCCAAAAGCGCAACGATCCTTCCTTACTTTGGGTAGAACGCAGCCGTTTGATGAATAGCGACACCAAGCAACACCTGAAAAACCGACTTCTGCCAGCGGCTATTCTGTGGAGCAACGGTGTTGGCGTATCGACCGTCGCAGAACCCAAATCGACGATGTGGGTAGGCATGGGTAAAACACCGGTTGCCCTGATGCGAACATCGTGGTCTGACCCCAACGCGATCTACGTGGCGATGAAAGGGGGTAGTGCGTCAACGAATCACGCCCACATGGATATTGGCTCCTTCGTTATGGAGGCAGACGGGGTTCGCTGGGCGATGGATTTCGGTATGCAGAACTACGAATCGCTGGAGTCGAAAGGCGTTGATCTGTGGAATGGCAAGCAGGATTCGCAACGCTGGCAAGTGTTTCGGTACAACAATTTTGCGCACAACACCTTAACGATTAACGATCAGCTACAACGTGTCGAGGGGAAAGCACCCCTAACCAGTTCTTCAAAAACGTCTTCGTTTATGAACGTGACAACTGATCTTACCGATATCTACAAAGGGGCGCTGCCAAAAGCAAATCGCGGCATTGCGATTGTCGACAAAGCCTACGTCGTTGTTCGGGATGAATTGGAAACGCTGCCCAATGGAACAACGGCTCGCTGGACCTTGCTTACACCGGCCACCGTTACGATCGTAGACGATAAGACCGTTGAACTAACGAAAGATGGCAAGGTACTCAGGCTGCTGGTACAGGAACCCGCCCGCGTAACGCTGAAGACCTGGCCCACCGATCCGCCACATGACTACGACGCGCCAAACCCCGGTACAACACGGGTTGGCTTTGAAACCAAGCTACCGGCAAACGCAAAAACAGCACTGACCGTCCTGCTCGTACCCCAGCGGTCAGCTTCCAAAGTCAACCAAGGTGTAAAACCATTACAGCAATGGCCGAAGTAGCCCCTGCATTCATGCCCGGTTAACGAACAAAACCAGGCTGAACACGAATATCCGGGTTACTTTCTTAATTTTTTGCAATTCTCCCGTGATCTTTGTTGGCTTCTGCTGTTTATCGTTTTATACAAAGTGCCTCATGGACGCATCAACGCTAGAACCTCATAAAGCCAAACGGGGGGAGAAAACAACACTCGTCGGTATTTTTGTCAACATTGGCCTCGTCCTGGTGAAAGGGCTTGCGGGTTGGTTAGGTCATTCGTACGCGCTCATCGCCGACGCGATGGAATCGGCCACGGATATTGTCACCTCGCTTTTTGTGTGGGTAGGTTTGCGTACTGCGTCCAAAGCGCCCGATCAGAACCATCCCTTCGGCCACGGAAAAGCCGAACCGCTGGCCGCTATTGTCGTCTCCATGGCGCTGGTGGGAGCGGCTATTTTGATTGCGGTCCAAAGTATTCAGAACATTCAGGTGCCGCACGCTATTCCCGCTCCATTTACGTTGTTTGTGCTGGCGGGGGTTGTGGTGGTCAAAGAGGTGTTGTTTCGGCGCATTGCCAAAGTGGGAGCCGAGGTTGATAGCAGCGCCGTGAAAGCAGACGCCTGGCACCATCGCAGCGACGCCATTACGTCGTTAACGGCATTTGTGGGAATCAGCATCGCCCTGATTGGTGGACCGGGTTACGAAAGTGCGGACGACTGGGCAGCTTTGCTGGCATCGGGCTTTATTTTTTTCAATGCCTACCAGATTTTCCGGCCTTCGTTTGGCGAGATTATGGACGAAGCACCCGCTGGCGACTGGGAACAGGAACTGACAACCATCGCCATGACCGTGCCTCAGGTAAAAGGCATTGAAAAATTCAGGGTTCGCAAAACAGGATTTGAGTATTTCATCGACCTGCACCTCACCGTACCCGGTACGTTGACCGTTAGTCAGGGCCATGAAATTGCCCATGCCGTGAAAGCCGCCATCATGGAAGCCAAACCAGCCGTGTACGATGTGCTGGTTCATATCGAACCGGCCTGAAACCTTTCCGTTCTGCCCTTGTGTTGGAAAAGTAGAACATTCATGCATGGAATCATTCACAAAAATGTAGCAAACAAGCACGTTTGTCCGATTACGTGCTGACCTTTGCAGCTTAGTGCCAGTACCTTCCTTTTTTTATTGCTCAACTCTATGTTAAACCGCTACCTGTCCGCTGTTATTTTAAGCGGCCTGATCACTTCTCCTGCGTTACTTTTCGCGCAAACCCCTACGCCCAGTTCCTTAGATGACACGCTTCAGTTGAACGAAGTGGTGGTGCGTGGGTACGCGACAAACCGACGTTTGCTGGAAACACCCGCTTCCGTCGGCTTATTGACCCGACGTGACCTGAATCAACGCTTCGGAACGCCTACCATCGTCCCATCTCTGAACACCCTGCCGGGCGTACGGGCCGATGAGCGGTCACCGGGTAGTTACCGGCTGGCGATCCGGGGCAGTGCCATTCGGTCCCCCTTTGGTGTGCGAAACGTTAAAACCTACTGGAATGAACTTCCGCTCACGGATGCAGGGGGCAATACTCCCCTCAATGCGCTCGACGTTCGGGCGTTAGGACGGATTGAAGTCATTAAAGGGCCATCGGGAAGTTTGTACGGAGCGGGTACGGGCGGTACGGTTCTGTTCAGCGGATTAGGGGTTCCGGCGGGAAAGACGAACATCGAATTATCGGCTTTGGGTGGTAGTTATGGCTTATACGGCAACGGGGTCGCCGTCCAAACCGGCAAAAACAATTCGGCCATCAGCCTGAGCTATAACCATCTTCAATCGGATGGCTACCGGGAACAAAGCGCCGTAGTACGTGACAACATAAGCTTGATCGGCTCGTTCAGCGTCAGTCCGAAGCGAACGATATCAGTGCTCGGTCTTTATTCGGATCTGCACTACCAGACGCCGGGCGGACTAACAGAAGCGCAGTTTCGGGCTAACCCACGGGCATCGCGCCCGGCAACGGCGACGTTACCAAGCAGTGCGGCTCAGCAAGCAGGTATCTATCAAAAAGTCGGCTACCTGGGTTTTTCGCATGAATACCGCTGGAACGACCGGATTCAAAACACAACCGTTATTTACGGTTCGACAACGGACTTTGCCAATCCCTTCATTACGAACTACGAAAAACGAACGGATCAGGGAATCGGCGGACGAACCATCACCCAGATTCGATTCCCGAATGGTCCGCTCCCGACTACCTTTACCGTTGGGGCGGAGTTGCTGCGTAATTTCACCGTAGACCGCAATTTTGGCAACCGGGGTGGCACACCCGACACCATTCAAACGGACGAAGAACTGACCGCCCGACAGAGCACCGTTTTTGCCCAGGCCGAAACGGTACTTCCTGCCCGTTTCCGGTTAACAGCAGGATTAAGCCGAAACGATGTACGCTATGGCTTTACCCGCTTCCCGGTTCGGTCAGCAGGCGCTTTACCGGCCACAACCCTTACCCGCAATTTTTCGCCCGTCTGGCTACCTCGGGTAGCGTTACTGCGCACGTTTGGCAATAACTTATCCGCGTTTGCCAGTATCAGCACCGGCTATTCGGCTCCATCCAGCCAGGAAGTTCGGCCATCGGCGGGTGGCTTCAATACCACGCTTGACCCCGAACTGGGAACAAATTATGAGGTGGGACTACGTGGCTCGGCGTTCAACAGTCGGTTTCGGTTCGATGTAACGCTATACCAGTTTTACCTCCGCCAAACCATTGTTCGACGGTCCAATGCTGCCGGAGCTGAATTCTTTGTCAACGCGGGCCGTACCGACCAACGTGGCCTCGAAGCACAGCTTTCCTACGATTTTATCAGCCCTTATAAAGCCTCGTCATTTTCGCTCCTGCGCATCTGGCACAGCATGACGCTGACCAACTATCGGTTCCGGGATTACCAGCAGGGCACTACGGATTTGTCGAACAACCGGGTACCGGGTGTAGCGCCAACAACGCTCGTGACGGGTCTGGATGCCGAAACCCGACTGGGCGTTTATGCCCACGTGACTTTTCAGTTTCTGGATCCCTTCCCCCTTACGGACGCCAACACCGTCACCTCCGACCCAACCCGGTTGTTACAGGCTACCGTTGGGTTCCGCCGACCGCTGGGCCAACACTGGACGCTGGACATCTACGCTAGTGGCGATAACCTGCTGAATCAGACGTACTCGCTTGGCTACGATCTGAATGCAGTCGGCAATCGATTTTACAATGCCGCGCCAACCCGGAACGGTGTCGGGGGCGTGCGGTTGAGCGTGAAGTGGTAATACGATTATCGGGTTGGCAAATTGTATATTCGCCAACCCGATAATCGTTTAGAAACCAATATCAATGACGAGCGGCTGAACCAGCCATTGCTGCGTAGTGATGTTGTAAATTGTGCGAAAACCGGCCTCCAATGGCGTCCTTAGCCGAAGTGCGTTGAAGACGAACGACACATCCAGACCCGTTGTTCGATAGCCCTGACGCTCTGTTTGGTACCCGCTCACTCGGCCAAATCGATCGCGCACTTCGATCAGGCTTTGCCCCTCCGCGGCATCAAAAAACCCGGCCGCTTTAATACGCTGAACGTACAGCCAACGCCCCAGCGACCAGTGCGTATCGGCTATCGGCAAGCGGTATTCAACGCTACCAGCCGTGATTTGATCATCACTAATATAAGACTGTCCGCGTGGGTAAAACACCAATGCGCTAAACCGGTATGTACCCCTGGATTGCTCCTGATAGCCACCCCGCAACCGGATAGCCTGGTGTTTTCCAATGCCGGGCAAATACACGTTTCCCTGAATCCCCCACTGTTCGGCGGTTAAGCGCCCCCCGAAAGGTGTCGTTCGCCAGTTGGCCGAAATGGTCTGGCCCCAGCGCGGAGCTACGTCGCGTTTACTTTGGCGCAATACTCTTGAATAGCTAAAGCCGTAAGTCAGCGCATTCAGCGAACCTGCCGAACCAACGTCGGTTATGTATCGAAAGGGCAAATCATAGCCCGAAACTTGTAAATAGCTGTAATAAGCGGACAGGTTTAAGCCCTGAATGTATTTCGAATTGGTTAGTTGCAAGGGGAGTCGAATCCCTGCTGTAAGCTGGTTGTACTGCCATTGATCGGAGCGCAGACTATCAGCGGGGGCAACCCGGTCGATGTAGAGCGATGTGTTGCGGTTACCATGCTGAAAACTCAGGTCAAAAATTGGGTACAGGCCCTGGTAGCTTAGATTGGCGTAGAAGTTTCCGACCCGCTCCGCTTGATTATAGCCATAGCCAACTCCGATCTGGGTAGTACTTAATAAATCCTGTGAGCTCAAGCCGACCGATAATGCCTGCCCGGTACTGCTGATAGTTGGTCCCCAGCTGTAGACGTTGACCGCGTTGGCCAGCCGTCGAAAACGAGTGGACGGGTAAGGCGCGGATACGGGTACCGAGTCGGTTAAAATTTGGCGGCCCTGGCTTGCCCCCGGTTCTATGCTCGGCAACGAACCAAAGAAGCGAACGGGCTGCACCTGCCCTGGCGCATTCGGGCTGGTAGGAACAGCCTTCCAGTCAGACGGATTCAGCGGCATACGGGCAATGCGGTAGCCGGTTGCGGCAAAATCGTCGAAGGCGAGTGCGGTTCCCGATGGCGACACCGTTGCATGATAAGCGGCCAAGGGTCGTGACGTGACCTGAGAGACCTGCTTTGTACGGACATTCACGGCGTAGATATTGTCGATACCCGAGCGGGGCGAATTGTAAAAAATATAATCGCGCCAGGGCTGTGGGTTACTCAGGTTTTCATTCGCGTACGGCAATAGCTCCGTGCGTGCATCGGTCTCGGTATCGATCGTCAGAATTGTTTTCCGGTTATTTTTGAGCGCAACGACGGATAGCGTCTTATTGTCCGCCAACCAACGGGGATGGAGAAAAAACTCGTTTTCCGGATTGGAAAGTATCTTTACGACCTTTCCCGTTTTGCCGTCCAGCACGAGCAGTTGTGTTTTATACCGCTCCGTATTTTGTACAACCCCAATTTTTGAATTGTCGGGCGACAGCGCAGCCGCAGTGTACCGAGCGCGGTGCGTCAGACGGGTCAGCGTACCGGTGGTCAGGTTGAGCAGCCGAACGTTTGAGTAAATGCGTTGCCCCCAGCGCGGATCATAACCGAATTCGATCCAGCATACCTTGTTGGCAGTTGCCGACAGCATACTCGGATCATTTGGAAAACCCTGCACAAAAATCGTTTTCTCGGTACCGTTTTTACCCAAAATAACCAGTCGGGGGGTGTCACCAAGCCCGCTTTTCACGCATAGAATCGTTGAATCGGTCAGGAATTGCGGATACTGGTAATTGGTGAATACAGGCCGTTTGCTGTCGGCTTTTTCGGCTTCGACCGGAAGCAGAGTCGCGGGAGTGATGGTTAGCCGTTCCTGCTGTTTTTGCCAGCTTTCGGTTAAGTCATCCATCGTTTTGCGGTACAAATCCTCGGTACGCAGTTTTGTTTCGTCTTTAATGCTGGCCGAAAACGCAAACGGCCAGGGAAACCGGCGGTAGTTTCGATTTAGCACCCGGCTCCACACATCGGGACCATACGTACGCTTCAGGTAAGTTGTCATGAAGTAGCCAAGCACGTAATGGTTGGGCACGTTATCCCGATACGAACCCCCAACGGCTTTTGGGTAGTCGAAGCGACGACCAGCCAGCAAATTAGCCCGCATGCCTACGTCAAAATTAGGGATACGACCCCGCCCACTCGTACTCAGCAACGTTTCGGTGCTTACCGCATCCCCTTCCGCAAACCAGTCGGGCACCGTCAGCAACGGCAGAAATAAGCCCGAATTACCAAATACGGTATACAGAAATCGACCATACCCCTGCAACGCTTTGTCATTTTGAACCACATGCCGGTACTCGTGAACGGCCAGTTGATCAAGCCAGTTGAACGTTCCCAGTAAGCCGGGGTCCTGGGGAGGTATCGCAAAAAATTCCGACCGGCGCGGAAACAGCGTGACAAAGCCGTTGCTGTTGGTGGTCTGATTCTGGATCAGCAGCGAAATTCGTCTTGGTTTTTTCTCGAGTGACGCGCTGGCGGGTTCGTACAAGCTTTCGATTCGTTGGGCCGTTCGCTGAGCCGTGGAGTCAAGCCCCCTTGGGTAAAGTACGTTGAAATGAGGGGTTCTCAGCCGATACCAGCGTAGACTGGCTGGATTCTGGTCAAGAACAGGAAAGATTTGGGCTTCCGCCGTGAGCACGACAAGCAGAAGGATAGCGGTAAAAACAGGTCTTCGTAACATGCGTGTCAATGATACGAAGTTTACCGGAAAAACAGCTGCTCACTAATTCGTCACCCTGCTCCCGGATACGGAAATAAAGAAGATTATTGGAAAATAGTCAGCCATTGAAATAAGTAAACATTATTTTATATTTAGCTTCGTTACTTCACAATAAATTCTCGTCTAACCCATAGTTATTCAGCAAATTCTTACCGGTAACCCCCAATGAGCGTAGCAATAAACGAACTGAAAGGCAGTACAGACGTTGTGATCAATGCATTAAAAGCACAGGGTATCACGTATAGCCATGAGCTTCTGGAAGCAACTCGAACACCCAGCGACCGCAAAAAACTGGCGTCACTGCTGGAGACCGACGTAAGTGTAGTTTTAGAGCTGGCGAACCGGGCCGATCTGTCTCGCATTCACGGCGTTGGCGGTGTGTACAGCGACTTGCTGGAAGAAGCCGGCGTGGATACGGTCAAAGAACTGGCTCGGCGTGTCCCCGAAAACTTATTTGCCAAAGTCATTGAGATCAATACTCATAAACAGCTTACCCACCGTCCACCTACACTAGAGCAGCTTTCTGGCTTCATTGAGCAAGCCAGGCATTTACCCGCTGGTTTAGATTATTAATGACAGTAGTACCACCGTAACTTTAAGCAAAGAGCCATTCGCTAGTGAATGGCTCAATTTTTTTAACGTCGAGGAGAACTGGTCCAAGCCTTTACAGCCTATAAATGCTTCACGATGAAGTTGATGAGTTTCTTTACTTTATCGGTGTAGGGCGGATAGATAAACTTCATCGTACCAAAGTTACGCTGCATCACCCCCCGCTGATTGGAAAATTCCTGAAAGCTGAAATAGCCGTTCGATTTACCCAGACCACTGTTGTTTACGCCCCCAAAAGGTAGCTCAACGTTTCCAAACTGAAGCAACGTATCGTTGATAACCGTATCCCCCGCCGACGTTCGGTCCAAAATGTATTGCGTGTTGTTGCGGTTCCGGCTGTGGATGTAAAGGGCAAGCGGCTTCTCGCGCTGATTGATACGCTGCAAGGCTTCGTCGAGGTTTGTATAGGTACACAAGGGCAATACAGGGCCAAAAATTTCTTCCTGCATGATGCCCATGTCGTCGGTCACCTTGTCGAGAAGAGTGGGTTCAATAAAATTCTGGTCCGCGTTCATCTTCCCGCCCAGTGTAACTACCGCCCCTTTAGCAACAGCGTCATTCACTAAGGCTCGAATCCGCTCAAAATGGCGCTTATTGACAATCCGGGCGTAACTATCCGACGCTTCGACCGTATCGTTCGTTGGGCTGTACATTTTTCGAACAGCCTCACCAAAGGCTTTTACGAAAGGTTCTTTGATGGATTGATGCACCAGTAAATAATCCGGGGCAATGCAGGTCTGACCGTTATTTAAAAACTTTCCCCAGGCCAACTGCTCGGCGGCCTGACCAATGTTGGCCGATTCATCAACGATAGCGGGGGATTTACCGCCAAGTTCAAGCGTGACCGACGCTAAATGCTTAGCTGCGGCAGCCATGACTACCCGCCCAATAGCCGGACTGCCCGTAAAGAAAATGTGGTTGAAAGGCAATTCCAGCAGCGCCTGCGCCACCTCCGCATCGCCGTCAAAGACGGCTACCTCTTCCGGCGGAAACAGATCGGTAATCATCCGTTTGATCAGGGCAGCCGTATGCGGAGTCAACTCCGACGGTTTTATCATAACCACGTTGCCAGCAGCAATGGCCGACACCAGTGGTCGTATGGTAAGCACGAACGGATAGTTCCAGGGCGCGATGATCAATACGTTGCCCTTTGGTTCATGATGCAGATAGCTCGTAGTGCCTATCAGACTCAGAGGAGTTGGCAAACGCTGTGGCTTCATCCACTGCCGAAGACGCTGTGACGTGTATTTGATCTCGGCGTACAGTGACATCAGTTCACCAATCATGACTTCGGCGGAAGGTTTCCGAAAATCATCGTACATAGCCTGCTGAATATCCAGTTGATGCGCCATCACCCACGTCTTGATTCGTGTGATTCGCTCAATCCGATGCTGGGCGGTCGTCAACGCCATTTGACGAGCGTGTTGGCGCTGCCGGGTAAAAACCGTTTTAATCGTTTTGCTGAGGTCGGTTTTAGAAAATACAGTAGTCATGCGGAAGAGCGCGGAGTAACCAGAGGATAGTCTAAAAGTACAAATAATTGGCCAGAAAGCCCGATATTGGCATTTATATCGTGAATCGGCTATCTTAGCTAAAACTTTAGCACCCCAACTGGATGACGCTCGTCAGTGAAAACATCCGCTATCTGCGTAAACTCAACGGGCTAACGCAGGAGCAATTTTCCCGAAAAATAAATATAAAACGTTCGCTCTTGGGCGCTTACGAAGAAGGGCGTGCCAATCCGAATCAGCAAAATATACAGGCGATTGCTAAAGCGTTTAACACGACAGTTGAGTTGCTTACCCGCCAGGACCTGCGCAAAATTCGTGAAACACCCAACCTGAGTATTCCGCTCGGGCAGCCTGCCCGGTTGGCCGACACCAGCATGGGCCGGGGCGAGGGACCGATCATTCGTTCCGACGGTCATATCAATCCAGGTGATGACGATCCGTTTCAGCATCCTGACTTTCCCGATATTTTTTCTCAGCCCGGTGGCGTAGCCCACCCTGCCCCCCAAACGCCCGAACCGCAACCCCTTTCATCGGTACTGAACAAATACTACCGACCTCAGGAAGCCGTTCGGTCGGCTCCGACTCCACCCGTCATTACGCCCCCGGTGCACCCGACGCAGGAAAGGCCAATTCATGAGCGGGCACAACCCGTAAATTTTCAGCCCGTTCAGACCGAAGCACCGGGCCGCTCGCCCGTTGATCGGTTGTTTGGCAACGCAGACGGACATACCACGACCTCGGCGTTGAACCGCCCCTCGGAACCGCTGACCTTTAATAATGTTTACGAAGGCTCTGGACGCTTTGGCGATACGACGGCCAGCCGCCCGGTCCCTCCTCAAGCCATTGCTCCAACGATCCCGGTGGTCATGCAACCGCAGTTTGCGGAATACAGTCAACGGTACCAGCAATCCGATTTTCTGCACCGGCTTCCGGCTATGCATTTACCGACACTACCGGAAGGAAACTACCGGGCTTTTGAAGCGGGTGACGACTTTGTGTTTCCGGGTGCGCTGCTGGTGGGTCAATTTGTCCGGAACTGGTTTGACATTGCCGACGGAAAGTTGTACGTACTGCTTACCCAACACCCCCGCCCCGACGGGACAGGCGTTTTATGCCGCCGGGTCTACAATCAGGTGAAAATCAAGGGAACATTGCTACTCACGGTTGATAAGGCGGGGATTCCTAATCAGGAAGTGGCGCTGAAAGATGTGGTAGAAGTCTGGGAAATACGGGCCTTCGTGAGTCAGCAGATGCCAGCCCCACCACCAAACACAGACCGACTAAAACAGCTGGTTGATGAGTTACGCTTTGAAGTGGATCGTCTGTAAAAACGCATCGGTACCGTTACCTCACTATTGAGTCTATTTGACTCGCTTCCGTAACGCAATGATTGAGCGGAGGGTTAGCACTACCGAGTGCCGTAGTATGGTATGCATACTAATTCGCAATCAACTTCCGTTCTTTCCTCTTTTGATGAGGGCTTTAGGTAGGGGTCGAAAGGGCTTTACACTAAAGCCCTTTCCTATTGGGGCAAAAGCGCAGATCGCTTTGTATTTTTGCCCTTCATATGCGTTATTTTCTCGAATTAGCTTATCGGGGTACAACATACCACGGCTGGCAACGCCAACCAAACGGCTTAAGCGTACAGGAAGTACTGGAGACAGCTCTGACCACCGTTTTTCGGCAGCCGATCGCTATCGTGGGCAGTGGCCGGACCGATACCGGCGTTCATGCGGGCCAGCAGTTTGCCCACTTCGAAATAGAGGGTTCGTTGCCCAAGAATTTGCTCCGCTCACTGAATAGCCTCATCCCGAATGACGTCGCCGTCTATGACTGCTTCCCGGTTCGGGCCGACGATCATGCCCGGTATACGGCTACCTATCGGTATTATCAATATTCAATTATTCGCCGTAAAGACCCTTTTCGGGACGGTTTAGCCTATGTTTTTACCTTACCGCTTGACATTGACCGAATGAATCAGGCGGCCGAACGGCTCCTGCACCACACTGACTTCGAAAGTTTTAGTAAAGTAAAAACAGACGTTAAAACATTTAACTGTCAAATTGACTTTGCTTATTGGATCGCTGATGCAGCCGGGAATCTAACGTTTCATATCAAAGCAAACCGGTTTTTGCGGGGTATGGTCCGAGCAATTGTCGGTACACTGCTGGACGTGGGACAAGGCCGACTCAGCGTTGCCGGTTTCGAGGCAATCATTCTCGACAGAGATCGTAAGAGAGCCGGACGCGCGGCTCCCGCTGATGGCTTGTCATTAGTCGAAGTCGGGTATCCAGCCGAAGTGTTTGGTCAGCGAACAATCCTCTTGGCTAATACCATTGTTTAAGTAAAGCACACACGCAACGTAAAGACATACACAAAGAGACAACAGTAATTGAACTGGGTGCTTGTTCACTTCTCTTTTTGGCTCTTTTAGTTTGTCTACAAACATAAATTCTCTTGGAGATTGGAACGATTATACTGGCGGCAGGTGCTTCATCCCGCATGGGTGGCGAGCCAAAGCAGTTGTTAACCTACAAAGGTCAATCGCTTATTCGCCGGATTACGGACACCGCGCTGGCCCTGCAAAAGGGACCGGTCGTTGTTGTTCTCGGTGCCAACCGCGAACGCATTGTGCCCGAACTGGCGGGCCTTCCCGTAACGATTGTCGATAATGCAGCCTGGCAAACGGGTATGGCCTCGTCGCTCAAAACCGGGCTGGCGGCCCTTTATTTAACGAATAAATCCATCAAGGCTGTCATGGTGCTGCTGACCGATCAGCCGCTCGTATCGGTTGGACTGCTGCAATACATGCTCGAACGCTATACCGCCGAAAACAAAGGGATCGTAGCCTGCCGTTACGATGATCAGCTAGGAGTCCCGGCACTCTTCGACCGGCGTTACATCGAGCAAATGCTGAAACTGGAAGGCGACAAGGGAGCCAAATGGGTGATTATCAAACACCGCCAGGATTGCGTCGAAGTGCCGTTTGAAGCGGGCGCTATCGACCTGGATTCCAAACGCGATGTCGAACTGTTCAGCTTAGCTCAGTCGGGCCTTACGCAGTAGGGAAAATGCGGAAATTACTTATTTTTGCCCGGTACAACCGACTCGGCTTGAGTTGGTAGCCCTTGGGCGATTTTCCATAAAATACGTGTAAACTACCATAAACCCCCGACGCCTTGCCGTCAAGCGGTGGGCTGTACGTTACCTGGCAGCCGATTGCTTTTAACCTGTGACTGAATGAAAAATTACATTACTCAAGACCCTTGGTGTATTATCGAAGATGGGTTTCACCATCAGTACAACGAAATCAGTGAAAGTGTAATGTCCCTGGGTAACGGTCGCTTTGGCCAGCGGGGCAATTTTGAAGAGAAATTTACGGGTCGAACGCTTCAGGGAAATTATGTAGCGGGCGTTTATTATCCCGACAAGACCCGCGTCGGCTGGTGGAAAAATGGCTATCCCGAGTACTTCGCAAAAGTGCTCAATGCCGCCAACTGGATTGGTATCGATATCGATATTGAATACGAATCCCTTGATCTTAACCAGTGTGAGGTTCGTAACTTTCGGCGGGTGTTAAACATGCAGGAAGGCTACCTCGAACGTTCTTTCGTGGCCGTCCTCAAAAGTGGCAAAGAATTACAGGTCAACTCAAAACGATTCTGCTCGATTGTTGACGACGAAGCCGGGGCGATTCGCTACGCCATCAAACCGCTCAACTTCGACGCTAAGATTACGCTTACTCCTTACCTCGACGGTGCCATTCGCAACCGGGATGCCAACTACGACGAAACGTTCTGGGATGAAGTGCGCAAAGAAACGGGTTATGGCGAAGCGTTCATCGAGTTGCGGACCCGTAAAACCGGCTTTCACGTAGCGACTGGCATGTGCGTTGAGATCGAGCAGGACGGCGTCAAGGTAGATTACCAGTCGCAGCCGATCAAGCACGAGAAATACGTTGCCAATCGCATGACGCTCGATTGTCGGCAAGGCCAGGAGACGGTAATTTACAAGTACGCCGTCAACCTGTCGTCCCTGAACTACGATCCGGACACGATTACCAAAGAAGCGCACTACAGCCTGCAACGGATTAGCCGAAAAGGGTTTGACAAGATGCTATTCGAGCAGATGCAGGCATGGGCAGACAAATGGAAAACAAACGACATCATTATTGACGGTGATGTTGCCGCTCAGCAAGGCATCCGGTTTAATATTTTCCAGCTCAATCAGACCTATACGGGCGAAGATGAACGGCTGAATATTGGTCCCAAAGGCTTTACGGGCGAGAAGTACGGTGGCTCAACCTACTGGGATACCGAAGCGTATTGCTTACCGTTCTACCTGTCGACGGCGGATCAGAAAGTGGCCAAGAACCTGCTGGTCTACCGGTTCAAACAGTTGGGTAAAGCCGTTGAGAATGCAAAGAAGTTAGGCTTCCGGGCAGGAGCCGCGCTGTACCCGATGGTAACCATGAATGGCGAAGAAAGCCATAACGAGTGGGAGATCACCTTTGAAGAAATTCACCGGAACGGAGCTATCGCGTATGCTATCTACGATTACGTACGCTACACAGGCGACAAGCAGTATCTTGTTGATTACGGCCTCGAAGTGCTTATTGCCATCAGCCGTTTCTGGAGCCAGCGCGTCAACTGGTCGCAGGCGAAACAGCAGTATGTTATGCTGGGCGTGACAGGTCCCAACGAATACGAAAACAACGTCAACAACAACTGGTATACGAGTTATATCGCAGCCTGGACCCTACGGTACACCATTCAGGCCGTCGAGATCGTCAAATCACTGGACGCTGAAAAGTACGCTGAACTGATTGATCGGATTCATTTCCGGGAAGAGAAAGAAATGGCAACCGTCCGGCAGATCATCGACAAGATTTACTTGCCACAAGACGATGAACGCGGCATTTTTCTGCAACAGGAAGGCTTTCTGGACAAAGATTTAATGCCCGTTTCTGATATTCCGAAAGGACAACGGCCTATTAATCAGCACTGGTCGTGGGATCGGATTCTGCGTTCGTGCTTTATCAAGCAAGCTGACGTTCTTCAGGGGCTGTATTTCTTCGAAGACGAATTCGACACCGATACGATCCAGCGTAATTTTGCGTTTTACGAGCCGATGACCGTTCACGAATCATCACTCTCGCCCTGTGTACACAGCATTCTGGCATCGAGATTAGGCATGCGCGACAAAGCGTACGAAATGTACCTGCGCACCGCCCGACTCGACCTTGACGATTATAACAACGACACCGAAGACGGTTGCCACATCACAAGTATGGCCGGTACCTGGCTCGCTGTCGTAAAAGGGTTTGGCGGCCTGCGCGTAGAAAACGACCGACTGGTGCTGAATCCGTACTGCCCCGACCAGTGGCAGTCGCTGGCCTTTAAAATCAGGTTCCGGGGGGCGTTACTTCAAATCACCACGACACAGTCGGACGTAACGGTTCAAAACTTTTCGGCACAACCCGTATTGCTTCAGGTACACGGCGACGAGACGCTCCTTAAAGGACAAAGTAAGCACACCGTCAAAACGTCAGTTGACGCATAGCACGCACAGGGGCAGGATAAACCTGCCCCTGCTGATTTATTTGCTGAGCCCTTCCGAGCCTTCGCCAAGTGGCTCGTCACTGGTAAAAATTGTAAACGATGTCAGCGGTATCAGTTCGCCCACCGGTGTCATGCTTGGGTCTTCGTCGAAATCGAACCGAATCGATACGGGCTTTTCATTTCGCAAAACGTCGTAATAATTCGGAAATTCGGCGATTGGAATCGTAGTACTTCCCCGGAAAGCACCCGTTTTCAGTTTCTCAATCATCCCGGTTGAAGCGTATTTAGCCTCAGCTACGAAACTCAGGCTGTAAAACTCCAGCGGTCCTGCATTAGCCTTAAACCGCAAATGAATAAATCGTTGTCGATACGGTGTTTGACTTTGGTTATTTCCATGCACAAAAAGCACGGAATAGGTTGAAATTTCAGCTGTGAAGGTTGCCATGGAAGAAAAATGATACAGGATTTGGTGTGGTAATGTATTATCGTTTATATAAGTAACCAAAATAGCTTTATCGTACGGTTTGTTTGTAGGCTAATTGGTCACATACATAGAATCGAAATTCATTACCTATAACCTTAAAGTACCGGCTTTTGTCTTTTTGCTGCGATGAAGAAAATCCCCAGATCCAACGTTGGTTTTGATTGGGTTGCCCCCATCTACGATCAATTAGCCTCCGCTGTTTTTGGCAAGAAGCTGCAAAAGGCTCAACTAACGTTCCTGACCGACATTCCTGAAGCGGCATCGATTCTTTTGGTTGGGGGTGGTACGGGCTGGTTACTCGAGCAGATCCTGGTTCAGTGTAAGCCCAGGCGAGTTCTTTACTTGGAAGCATCGGCAAAAATGGTCGCCCTCGCGAGTCGGCGAATGGCGCAGAAATCCCTGCCGGGTACGGTCGAATTCCGGGTCGATGATCAGCTAAGTCTGCACCCGGACGAACAGTTTGACGTGGTTATCACGCCCTTTTTGCTCGATCTGTTTACCGAAAAAACAGTGCAGTCGTGGTTAATTCCTCGCCTGCGTCATGCGCTTCGACCCAACGGGCGCTGGCTTATTACGGATTTTGTGCAAACCCGCGTTTGGTGGCAGATCGTGTTATTATGGACGATGATCCACTTTTTCCGGCTTGCGGCAAACATTCAAACAAAACAATTAGTGGATTGGCCGCGGCTTCTGGCCGAAGGCGGATTGTCGCTCGAAAAGCGCCAGACACACGTAGCAGGTATGGTTGTCGCTGATGTCTGGAGAATTACGGCTTGACTTTACGTTGTTCCGACGTAAAAACTACAGCGTCCGAAGCATCTTTGTCAATGAAGTAAATTCGCCCACATCGTACCATTCTTCGTCTCCCAGGTTCAGCCACTGTCCGTCACGTCTAGGACGCTTCGTCTCAGCTTCATCGGGTTCGTAATCGTGATTGTATACCTCGGCCATTACGTGCTGTAAGGTTGTCCAGGGCAGTGTTTTCGTGGATTCGCGCCGGTTTTGACTGGTTACGATCTTGACCGTCCGTTCGACAAACGAAGCAATTAGCCGAATCTCGGTTTCCGATTGGCGGTTCGTCAGATCGAGGTATGTTAACTCAAAGGGGCGCTCGCGTTCAATCGCTTCGTAGGATGCCTGAATTAGTTCCTGCATCAGGTATTGCCAGCTATCCGCATTTTTTGGCCGTCCTCTTCGCAGACTACCATTATCTGGTTCAACCGAGATTTCCCAATAGTCATCGTCTTCGTCCAGTTCCTCTTCCGAAAAAAGATCCAGTTTCGTTTTGTTGACCAGTTCCGTTACGGTTTGCAGCCATGCCTTCGGTAACTGCCCCGACCACATGAAATCGTCGTCCCGTGTGTATCCTTCGGCAATCAGTTCATCATCATCAATACTATCGCGATCGGGATAAGTGATAGACAGTTTGATGTCCAGCGACTTGTTCGCCAACGAGCGCGCCGTCAGCGTGTAAAAGTAAGCGTAAGGCGCGGGCAACGACCGGGCGGTTTGGTAGCGAATTTGAATAGTAGTGAACGACATGCTTTTTTGTGCGCAGGACAACGAGCCGCAAAGTTAACGGATTCGGGCAATTGTGGCATTGCGATCAATCTTTCCGGTCGATGTCTCGGCCAATTCAGGAACAACCACCATGTCTTTGGGCACCGCATACGGTCCGAGTTGAAGCCGGATCGACTCCTGAACGGTCTGAAACTGCTCGGGGCTTAATGCGCGTTGTTCAAGCACCAGAACGACCCGTTGACCAAGCCTATCATCCGGCATAGCCGCAACAAACAAGCGGGGCACCCAACTAGCCTGGTCCTCTCCGGGAGAGGCAGTACCAGCTTGCCTGTATATCGCCAGTGCTTCCTGTGCCACGCGCTCTACTTGTTCCGGCTGTATTTTTACGCCACCGCTGTTGATGATCGTATCGGCCCGCCCCAGCAGTTGAAATTGCGTTAGGCTGGCTTGGCTACGAAATTCGACCACATCGTTTGTTTGAACCCGCTCAAAATTGGTCGCAGCCGATGTAATATGCAGACACCCGCGCTCATCGACACCCAGTTCGACCCCGTCCAGTGCCGTAAACCAATGGCTCCGCTCCTGACCGTTGAGCCGGCGCAATGCAATATGCGACACCGTTTCGGTCATGCCGTAGGTCGCAAAAACAGGCGCTTTTATAAGCTGCAACTCGCGTTCAAGTAAAGGGCTGGTAGCCGCTCCCCCAACCAGAATTGCTTTCATGGTATTCAGTATGGAGAGTTTTTCCGGAGTTGCTTCCAGAACCGTTTGCAGTTGTAAAGGCACCAGCGCCGTAAAGTCGAAGTGTGTACCCGGCGAATCAAAAAGCGCCAGCGGATTGCCCGACGGCTCTTGAATCGTCATGGGCATCCCCAGTTCGAGTCCGCGCACCAGCATCATAACCCCGGCTACGTAGCGCGTATTCAGACAGACCAGCGCCTTGTCCCCTGGTTGAAGGCCAAGCACACGACCCGTTAGTTGCGCACTCGCCCGCATCTGCGCCCGCGTGAGGACAATTGGCTTAGGCGTACCCGTTGACCCCGACGTGTGCAGCGTGAAACTCGACTGGTGGCTTAACCAGGCCCGACAAAACGCCTGTGTCTGCGCTTCGTAGTCAGTCAGGGGGTCGGGCCAGTTATCAGGAAACGTAGGGTCTAAAACCATTGCGTCAGAAAAGCCAGTGAGCGCTAATCGGTTCAATTAAGACTGTACGCGCAGTGTGCTGTTCGCGGCCTCTTCGATAACGTATCGTTTCAGCGGCAGCGTAGCGGGTCCTGAAATAACTTTACCCGTAACATCAAACCGCGATAAATCAAGCGGGCAATAGAACTGGTTTTCCTTAGCCCGGTACACCAATTCGGTTCCCTGGTACGTACATTTCGAGGAGACAGCAACGTATTCGCCACTATTTGTCTGGGCAACAATAACCTTGTTGACGACGACATAACCGCCTTTCTGCTTTAAGTTTTCATTGTCAGCAGCATTCAGATCAACCAGAAAATCAATCCCTTGCTCAGCGTCCGGAGCGGGTTCTTCCGTCGAGTTGGATGAGCAACCTGCGCTGGCGCGCGTTAGTAAAAGAGTGCCTACACCCGTGGCGGCCACTCGAAAAAACTCCTGTCGGTCCATTGTTCGTAAGGTGTTTTAGATGCTGGTTCGTTGTACTTTTGCCAACCACATCCTTTCGTGATGTAAATATGAGTTTTTTTTGTCATTCAACGACAGCGAACAAACATGTTCGCCGGGCGGTTACCCAAACAGTATGGAAGAAGCAAAAGTAATTGTCAATCCGATCTCGCCAGACAAAGTCGCCGAAGCACCGGGACTACTGGAGTATGCCCACACAGCAGGTGGCGCTATTATTCGCCCCGAAGACAAAGGCAAAATCACCGGTCGGGCTGTGGCGGCCATGCGCGAGCAAACCGACATGCAGCTTAGTCAGCTCTACAAGCAGATGCAGTTGCTGGCCGAACAGGCAACCGCCATTCGGCACCGCGTCGAAATATCCGAACGGATTTACGCAGCGCAGATGAGTTTTGAGCCCGTGGTAGGTCACACGTATCACTTTTATCAGCGCAAAAATGGTACCGATCTGCTTTCGATGGTCGGTCCAACCGAATGGGGCCGTAAGTTCCCCTTTGAACGCTGCCTTGCCACGGTTCGCATGATGGCGGACCATACCTGGGATGTGCAGTATCACGACGTTTCGTATAGTGAGTAAAATGCATGCGTGAAAAAGCGAATTGAAAGAGCTGCTTTCTCACGCATTTACGTTCGCTCTTTCTCGCTCTATCATGCAAAGTAACTATCCCTGGGAACCCATCAAAGAGTACCAGGAAATTCTGTTCAGCTACTACGACGGTATCGCTAAAATCAGCATTAACCGCCCCCACAAACGCAACGCGTTTACCCCACTTACCGTGAAAGAAATGTCGGAAGCGATGGAAATCGCCCGGCAGGACGAGCGCGTTGGCGTTATTATTCTGACCGGCGAAGGTGGCGACGCGTTCTGTAGCGGTGGCGACCAATCGATACGCGGTCATGGCGGCTACGTAGGCGAAGACAAGGTTCCTCGCCTGAACGTGCTGGATTTGCAGATGCAGATTCGTCGGATTCCAAAGCCGGTTGTCGCGATGGTAGCGGGTTACGCCATTGGTGGTGGTCACGTTCTGCACGTTGTCTGCGACCTGAGTATTGCCGCTGAGAACGCCCGGTTTGGTCAGACCGGCCCTAAAGTCGGTAGTTTCGATGGTGGTTTCGGCGCTTCATACCTGGCACGCATTGTTGGTCAGAAAAAAGCCCGCGAAATCTGGTACCTCTGCGATCAGTACGACGCTCAGGAAGCCTTGGATATGGGCTTGGTCAACAAAGTCGTTCCGCTCGATCAGCTCGAAGAAACGACGATAGCCTGGTGCCGGAAAATGTTGGAAAAAAGTCCGATTGCCCTGCGGATGCTCAAAGCTTCGTTCAACGCCGAACTTGACGGGCAGGCTGGTATTCAGCAACTGGCGGGCGATGCAACCCTGCTTTACTATCTTTCGGAAGAAGCCAAGGAAGGCAAAGACGCGTTTCTCGAAAAGCGGAAACCGGATTTCAGCAAGTTTCCGAAGTTTCCGTAATAAAAAAATGGGTGGTGTCCGGTTTGTAAACCAGACACCACCCGTTTTTTTATTGGTATACTAACTCCCGCACTTTCGACGGCGAAGAAGGATCGATACTCGACACGATAAACTCCCGAATAGCTCGTCCCTGCTGGTCAAAATCGTAGTAAAACGAGAAGACCGTCATTTCCGACGCTGCCACATTGCCCGTTGTTGATACCATCGTTTGTTTGGTCACCAAATTCTGGGTTTGTTTCCCCCGGAATGTCAGTGGGGATGGAATGCTCGGTTTGGTCAGGTCATACTCATAGGTGTTTTTTTGCACAAGACCCGAGTTGTAGACCGTTTCCTTGGCGACAACGTTCCCGTTTTTGATCGTGTAGGTGTCCTGCTGGCCATTGCCCGTATACCGAATCAAGTAGCCTTCCGAGTCATAGACGTATTCCCCGGCCTCCTGGTTACCTTTCAAAAAACCGCTGGTGTTCAGCAATAATGTGTTTAGGTAGTCCTTCCGATCCGAATCCAAATAGCGCTGGACGAGGTCGGGTGTGTATTCATACGAAAGCTGCTTCCACCAGGTAGCATTCGTGGTTTTTTCCTGAGTCAGCCGCTTTTGGGTATCATATCCGTACTCATTTTTGAGCCCTCCCCCCAACCGAATTTCTTTTCCGTTCAACATGACTGTTTTACCACCCGTTGTGTTTGGATAATACTCCGTTGTCTGGATCAACAGGCCCGGCTTCGCGACAGCTGCCGTCTGCGCATTAACGGATGATGCGGGTTGCGACGATGTAGCGGGTGTAATGTCGCTTTGTGGATTACTACAGGCCGACAATAAAGCGAACGAAACAAATAAAGTTACAGGAGCTTTGATAGCTGTTTTCATGCTGTAGGTATGGTGCTGATTAAATTGACTTTAAGGAACTTAGGTTAACCTGGTATACCAAAGTCAAATATAGGATTATACGAAACATTCCCATTTATGGAATCTACTTTTTTACGATGTGGGCCAACCAGGCTTTGTACTTTTGCGAAAACGCGCCCCTCTCCCTGCGACGTGACCGTTGAGCGGACTGAAAGTGCGATTGATTATTTGTTCACACATCGTTAATCTAGCTTCACGGCCATTCTAATAGCTTTGTGCTGAAATTTCCTCTTAAGCTAGTATGATACATGTAACTCGACTTAACCGGCTTTTACAGATTTGTAGTTTGCTCGGTTGGTTTGCGACGGCTACCTCTGCACAACAGACAGGTTCGCTGGTGCGAGGGCCCTATTTGCAAAAAGCGACCCCTACCAGCATGACCCTCCGGTGGCGGACAAATTCGGCTTCCCTTGGTGTTGTCCGCTACGGCACTTCCGCCGATAAATTAAACAAATCGACTCCGGAAGCGGAAAACCGCACCGACCATGAAGTTACGCTGACGGGCCTGAAGCCTAACACAAAATACTTCTATTCGATTGGTACGGAAACGACACCGCTGGCAGGTAGTGATCAGCATTATTTCTACACCTTTCCGGTCGAAGGTACGGTAAAGAAAACGCGTATCTGGTCATTAGGCGATTTCGGCAATCGGTCGGCCCGGCAGTATACTGTCAAAAACGCGTTCAAGAATTACGTCCAGCAAATGGGCGATCCTTACATTGATCTTTGGCTGTGGCTGGGCGATAACGCTTATAATCGGGGGCTGGATAAGGAATATCAAACAAACGTTTTCAGTGCAGATACCGGCTACAGTGGCGATCGATTCATGAGACAAACGCCCATTTTCGCCACGCCCGGCAACCATGACTATGCCGGTAACAACGACTTACGCCTAAACTGGAATATCCCTTATTTTGGCGTCGTTTCTCACCCGACCAACGCCGAAGCGGGCGGCATTCCATCCGGTTCAGAAGCGTACTATTCGTTTAATTACGGCAATATTCACTTTGTCAGTCTTGACTCTGACCGTTATGACGACAGCACATCGAAAGCATCCAACGTACGGTTCGGTGAAACAAGTCCACAACTTAACTGGCTTAAGCGTGATCTAACAGCTGCTCAGACCAATCCAAACATCACCTGGATTATCGCCTACTGGCACCATCCGCCGTACACCAAAGGCACGCATGATTCAGACAAAGAAAAGCAGCTTCGAGATGTTCGGATGAATCTGCTGCCCGTTCTGGAACAGTACAATGTCGATCTGGTTATGTGCGGGCACAGCCACGTTTACGAGCGGTCGGACCTGCTGAAAGGGCATTATGGCGACGAACCCACTTTCGACGCGAGTACGCATAACCATCCCAGCGTAAACGCAGAGCAGATGACAACCGCTACTTCGTCGGTGAAGGCAACGCACTTTATCAAACATCGGAAGGCAACGGCCAATGAAGGAACGATATACGTCGTAAACGGCGACGGGGGTGCCGGTGGTGGACACGTATCAGCTGGTACGGCGCAGTGGCCCCACAACGCAATGGACGTTTCGTACGACGGAGCGGGTGGCTCGATGTACATCGAAGTGGACGGCGACAAGCTGGAAGCAACCATGATTGCCGGTGATGGCTCCATTCAGGACCAATTTACGATCAGCAAGGAAAACAGCCGGTCGAAACGGAAATAGCTGTCTGGCCTTATTTATATTTCGTGCATCAGCCCGACTGGAGAACCCAGCCGGGCTCTTTTTATGAATCCGTTACCTGTTGAGCAAACGTGCGGTACCAAAACCCGATTGCACCTGCCCATCCTACAGTCAGCCATGCTCCTACGGGTAGCCCAAACATAATAAACAGTAAACCACCGATAAATCCGGCAAACACACCGGAAAGCCAGCGCTCGGGCAAGGCTTCATGCTTATACGCCAGGCTGTGCAAAAAAAGTAACCAGCCCCAGCCCGCCAGCCAAAGCCAAATGACATAATCGAGCCGTATATCCGCTGGGCAATTGCGGATGACGATCAGCAATTCAGGTAGCCAGATCAGGCTGTACGTCAGGACATACCGTCTGAATCGCTGTAGCCACGACAGCGGCAGATTCGGCAGTACCAACAGATACCGTCGCTCGAACGCACTGACCTGCCCGCCTATCTGAGAATGTGCGATTACGGCTAGCAACAAGCCGATGAGCAACAGCCGCTGGTCATAATCGTCGGTTGGGTACAGTCGACAAACGCCCGCTAGCAAAAGACCAGAAAACGCTTTGGTCAGCAAAAAGGACAATGGTTCGTGACGCAGCCAATAAACCGGGAAAAATAATTCATACGGTAAGGTAATAGCCAGTTGTAGCAGCCGGATTGACGACGGTGACGGATGCCGTAGTCGATAATCAGCCGCTCCCGCTCCGACCCCAACCAGAACGAAAATAAAAAGCACGATAGCGCCAAATGAGTCCCATCGCCGGTAGAAAGCCGCTACTTGCAGCATCCAGCCCGCATAGGCTATGACAGGCAGCAGCACAGCAATTTGCACAGCCAGCCACATCCCTACTCGCGTCGGGGTGGGAATGAGCCAGTATGTTTGCAGAAATAAATTCTCCGGTGCGGTTAATCGGTCTCGGATAAATGCGATTGTTTTCAGCAGATACAAACTCCACAGCAGAAAGATCAGCGTCAGGAAAAAGGGTGATCCCAGTGCTGCCGTAATCAGTGCTTTATGTTCATTTCCACTTAGGAAACCAAAGGCGATCAGCACAACGACCAGAAACGTACCGGCGTTTTGATTATAAAACTGAACGACAAAAATCCGATTAAGTGTAGTCAGCATAGCCGGTCAGGTTGCAGGAAGGATAACTCCATCGCCAACCTGCCAGACACGCGTAATAGACAAGCCGGTTAAGCTAACATCCTGATGCGAGGTTAGCAGAAACGAAACGGACTGATCTGTCGTAAGCTGCCGTATGTAATCGAACAGCTTAGCGCCCGTAGCCACGTCCAGTGTGGTCAACGGTTCGTCCAGCAGAACGAGTCGGGGATTACCCAGCAAAGCCAACAGCAACGACAATTTTTTGAGCATTCCGCTCGAAAACGTACCCGTGGTCTGTGTCCAGAACTTATCCACGCCCAACAGTTCGGCCAGCCTATTGACCTGATGGGTAGGCGCTTGTTTCGCCTTGCCGACAAATCCAGCCAGGTCACGGGCTGTCAGAAAGTCTGGATACAGCGGTTCTGCTTCGGCGTAATTTACACGCATTCGATAAGCCACCGGGGCCTTGCTGATTTCGTACTGATTGTCAAGAATAATCGTCCCCGAAAAAGGCAGCAACCCGGCTACCGTTCGAAAAAACGTAGTTTTTCCGGAGCCGTTGCCACCCCGAAAGTAATGGATGCCGGGCGTCAACGTTAGCGCCGGTACCGTCAGCACAGTACGGCCATTATAGGCTTTGGTAAGATTAGAAACGGCGAGCAAGCAAGGTGTTTGGTTTGTAGTCGTTGGTTCATCGTGTCCGGTGGGCTTTACGAACGCGCAAGGCGACACGATGAACAGACGACCTCCTTATGCTTTATAAAATAACCACTTCGACAGTTCCTTGTAGGTCACTTTTTTGCCGTACATCAGAATACCAACGCGGTAAATCCGAGCGGCCAGCCAGGTTGTTCCCATGAAGCCCAGCACCAGCAAAATCATCGACAATACCAATTCCCAGACTGGTACGCCAAAGGGAATACGGACCATCATCACCACCGGCGAGGTAAACGGAATAATGGATGTCCAGAATGCCAGCGCCCCGTCAGGATCACGCATAACGAACTGCGCTACAGCAATAGAACCGATGATTGGCAGCGTAATTGGAAACATAAACTGCTGCGTTTCCGTCTCGTTGTCAACGGCGGCCCCAATCGCCCCAAACAAGGCACTGTAAAGCAGGTACCCCCCCAGGAAGTAAAACAGGAAACAAGCGACAATCAACGGAATATTAAGCGTCTCAACCGCACGAACGACGCTGGTTAGTGCGCCCGACGATGCCTGACTGCTGGCCATAGCAGGTGCCTGTGTCACGGCTCCCGACGCTTGCATGGCCTGCCGTCCCCGATCAGCCTTGTCGCCAACCAGAGCGCCCCCCACCGAAAAAAGACCAACGGTCAGCAAAATCCACAGCATAAACTGGGTAAGTCCAACGAGCGCCACGCCCAGAATTTTCCCTAACATGAGCTGAAAGGGCTTCACCGACGAGATAATCACTTCCACGATGCGGTTGGTTTTTTCTTCCATAACCCCGCGCATGACCTGCGTTCCGTAAATAAATACGGATATGTAGATCATAAAGGCGCAGAAATAGCCAATGATCGTCATGGCAATCGCATTACTGTTTCGCTCTCCTTCCTCGCTCAGGCTAATCGTCTGCGCATCGACATTCACTTTTGCATCCTGAATGATTTGCTGGGTAATTCCCGCCTGGCTTAGTTTGATGGTTTCAATTTCCTTTGAAATCGCCTTCTCAATGTTGCTTTGTAAGGTCAAGCTAACACTTTTCTCCGCAAAAATCTGAACGGACTTTGGTTCCTCAATGACGTTTTTCGGGATGAATACCAGCGCGTCGTATCCTTGTTTTACGAATGACTTTTTGGCTTCCGGCAAAGATTCTTTCGGATAGGCATAGACAGTTTCGTCGTCGTTTTTAAACTTGTTAACAAACCGACCGCTATCGTCAACAACCGCTATTTTCTTCTGGTTGATCGAACTCACAGCTGCCCAGCCAATAATCGCGTAGAAGCTAAAAATCAGCAGCGGCCCCAGAATCGTCATAATCAGAAACGACCGTTTACGCACTCGGGTCAGGTATTCACGCTTGATAATCAAGGCAATTATATTCATTGCTTAATAAAGTAAAGGTCAGAATGATTCGTAATTAGGTAGTTTGAGCGTATTACTGAGCTAGCCCGTATCGACCAACCGCATCGCTGGTTTGATTAGTCTATGGCTTCGCCCACAGCCTGGATAAAGATCTCGTTCATGCTTGGGATGTTTTCGCCAAACGAACGAACAGCAACCTGATCGAGCAGAATACGGATCAGTTCATTGACGGCGGCATCGGGCGGAATCCGAATGTCGGCGCGGTAAAAGCCCTCATCGACCGGGCGGGTAGCCAACACCTCGAAGGCCGACGGCAGAGCGCTTAGTGTTCCCTGGTATTCGACGTGGTAAGTATGGGTTTTGAACTGCTCTTTGATCGCTCGCTTGGAACCGTCCAGTACCTTGTGCGAGCGGTTGATCAGGGCAATGTTGTCGCAGAGTTCTTCTACCGACTCCATGCGGTGCGTCGAGAAAATAATTGTTTTGCCGCTGTCGCGTAATTCAAGGATTTCGTCCTTGATCAGATTGGCGTTGATCGGGTCAAATCCCGAAAACGGCTCATCGAGAATAATCAGATCGGGTTCGTGCATGACGGTAGCCACAAACTGCACTTTCTGCTGCATCCCTTTCGAAAGATCCTGAATCTGTTTAGTCCACCAAGTCTTGATGTCAAACTTGACAAACCAGATTTTGAGCTTCTCCATCGCCTGCTTCTCGCTTAGCCCTTTCAGCTGGGCCAGATAAAGCAGCTGCTCCCCTACTTTCATTTTTTTGTACAACCCCCGTTCTTCGGGAAGGTAGCCGATTCGCCGGATGTGGTCCGGATTGAGTCGTTGACCGCCCAGGATAACCTCGCCGGAGTCGGGAGCGGTAATCTGATTGATGATCCGGATAAGTGACGTTTTACCAGCGCCGTTCGGACCAAGCAATCCAAAAATGCATCCCTGAGGAACGGTCAGACTGACGTCGTCCAATGCCCGATGCTCGGCGTACTGCTTGACAATGTGGTGGGTTTCGAGAATATTCATTCCGTTTAGGTAAGTTGTTAACACTTTCTCCAGCCAAACTACGGATATAGACAAGGTAAGATCAACCAAATTACGGATAAACTGTCACCGGGCTGTACGGACGGCAATAAAAAAAGCCACAACTCGTAAGCTGTGGCCTTAAAAGGCTTTTACCGTTACTCTTTATCAGTTGTAATAATCTCTCACCTGGAACAGCAGCATCAGAAAAATCAAGCCGATCAAAATACCCAGCAGGCTAAAGGCGAACACACTGGTTAGTATGCTAAGGAGCTGGGCATAATAACTGAATACCCAACCGGACCGCTTCCGGTTAAACAACCCCGGTAAGGCCAGTATACCCAATACAAGGCCGACTAGCGATAAGACCATGGAAATCGTATAGCCGAATCCGGTACCAATTCCACCGACGTAGGCGACGGGAACCAGCGCGGCTCCCAGACCCAGAAAGACCAGGATACCCGGCAAGGCAATAACCAGGAGTACCAGTGAAACAATGGGCCAGTATTTAACGAACCCTTCCCGAAAATTGATCGGGAACTGAAAAGGAGCTTTGGTAGTGAAAAAAGGAGCCAGTTCGGTCTCCAGCACGGCGGATTGAGTCATAAAAAGAAGGCTTAGTACCTTTGTACAGATCGGTTAGAACGATCAAAAGTACATAGCGTCATTTTTTGACATTGAACTGGCTGTGTGAACGGCAAACGACTGATTAAACGGTAGCGGTCTCTTCTGAATCAATGGGTTGTGTCCGGAATTCACCTTCCCATTTTGAGATAACACAGGTAGCCACGGCATTACCGGCTACGCTCGTCGCGCTACGGCCCATATCGAGCACCTGGTCGATACCCAGTAGCAAGGCCAATCCTTCGATCGGCAGATTAAACAAAGACATCGTTCCGGCAATAACGACCAGCGATGCCCGTGGCACTCCGGCAATTCCCTTGGACGTAATCATCAGAGTCAGCATCATCGTAATTTGCTGCTCCAGGCTAAGGGGCACGTGATAAGCCTGCGCGATGAAAGCCGTTGCGAATGTCATGTACAGCATCGACCCGTCCAGATTAAACGAGTAGCCCAGCGGCAGCACAAAGGAGATAATCCGCTCCGAACAGCCAAACCGGCGTAATGCTTCGATGGTTTGCGGGAAAGACGCTTCCGAACTGGCGGTGCTAAATGACAGGATGATAGCCGAGCGAACTTCCTTCAGCAAAGCGACGTACGGAATGCGAGCCACCACGCAGATCAAGGCCAGAACGACGAAAACAAAAAACAAAAGACCGCCGAAAAAGCAGAAAATTAAATAAACGTAGCCCGTCAGAATACCCAGTCCCTGCTGAGCCACCACGGCGGCAATAGCACCCAGCACACCAAACGGGGCAAAGGACATGACGTAACTGGTTACCTTGAACATGATGTGTGACAGGGCATCCAGCGCTTTGATGACAATCTTCCCCTGTGCACCTACTGAACCAACAGCGATACCAAAGAAGATGCTGAAAATAACGATTTGAAGAATTTCATTCGTTGCCATCGCTTCGAAAAAACTTGTCGGGACGATGTGCGTAATGAAATTATCGAACGTGAGTTTTTGAACCTCAACCCCCGTATCGGTACCTTTGGCGGGTAAGGGTAAGCTCATCACTTCACCCGGCTTCATGATGTTAACCACCAGAAGGCCAACCACTAAGGACAGGATGGTTGCAAAATAGAAGTACGCTAATGTTTTTAAGCCAATACGTCCTACCGTACCAAAATCGCCTAGTTTGGCAATCCCGACCACAAGCGTAGCAAATACCAGCGGCCCAATAATCATTTTGATGAGCCGGAGAAAAATTTTAGAAAGTATGTTCAGATCAGTTCCCGAAAATCCTGCATCGGTGGCCGGAAACAAATAGCCGATCAGGATACCAAGTACCATACCCAGAAAGATGCGGGTTGTCAAGTTGGGGAGTTTCATGCAAATAGGTCAAGTAGCCGTACTGACAAAAGTAGCAGAATCCGGGCACTCATAAAAACATCCATTCCTAAAAAGCCCCCTCGCTCAGTCCTATCGCCTTTTTTATCCTAAACCTACCGGTTAATATACATTTTTTTTGCAAAACCCGATTCATTGACGTAATATGCAGGTAAACTAATAAGCCAATTAATAAACAAACGCTTACCTAAACGTCCTTTTATAGATCGGTTTTCGATAAGTAAACAGCAGCCACATTACTGGATACAGCAGGATATCCGTCACCAGAAACGGAGTTTTGAACCGGATATCGTCAACAATGACTGTTCCGCTTCCGGAGTCACGCAACAGGCGATGGCGGTGGTGCCAGGATGTAAGGAAAAAAGGCAGGCGCGTGCCCTGATCAACAAAATAGATTTCCTGATCCGTTGACTGCTGATCGACAATCAAACTAATCCAGTCCTGTTTGACAAGCAGGAAATTAAGCCGCAGATGAACGACATCGCCCTGAAGGCAACCATCGAAACGCACGACCTCAACGGGCGGAAAGGGCGGACTGAGCCGATTGAAAAGGCTTCGGTCAAAGCCGTTCCATACCGTTGCGATGGGCTGATTGACATGGGTTTTAAGCACTAGGTGCATAGGCGGATTTTGGTCCTAAAACGAAACGAATGGGAGCAGACAACTACCCGATACGAATAGCATATAAACATCGAAAAGCCACAGCTGCTAGCGCTAATTTAGCCTTTTTACTCGTTTATCCAGTGAGCCTATGTAAACAGGTAACCTTCGGGTGTATGCGTAGATCTTCCAGCGGTGTTTTTTTCGTGCTGTCCTTTCTATTGATTGGTCAGTTAAGCTGGGCCTTTGGACCAAGCCCGGATTACCTGTCTATGCAGAATGGCCTGCCGCAAGGGCTTATTAAATCAATGCTCCAGGATCGGCGGGGCTTTGTCTGGCTGGCTACCCGCGATGGGCTGTGCCGCTTCGATGGTCTCCGTTTCAAGGTCTACCATCACGACCCTCACAATGCGCAGTCTCCTTCTTTCAGCAGTATTTACGAAATAAAGGAAGACAGCCGGGGTTCGCTCTGGACCCGTACGGAAAACAACAACGTCGATCAGTTTAACCCAACAACCGAGCAAACGCGTCGGGTTTCCGATTCTCCCGCTTTTCGCAGCATCGTCAATCATCATCTGCTGACGGCTATCTACCCCGACCAGCAGGGCAATGTATGGGTAGCTACACAATCCAATGGCTTTTTTCTGCTAGGCCCCGACGGCGGAATCAGTCAACGCAACTGGGCGATTAAAAACGACACGGTTCAGCACCGGATTGACGCTCTGCTCGTTGACCGCCACGGATATTTGTGGCTGGCAACCGCCGACGGTCTTCACCGCTATGACCCGAGAGCGCATCAGTTTACCGTTTTTCGGACGGCAAATGGCTTGCCGCGAAATGACGTGCGGGCGCTGCACGAACGCAAAAACGGCGAGTTGCTGCTTAGCTTTCCGGGGCAGTTTGCCGTTTTTAACCCGAACGGCGGTGAAACCCGGCAGGTCGTTGCTGTACCCGATCAGCCAACGTTCCCTCCCCTATTCACGGTTGACCATCACGGAAACGATTATGTAAATCTGTATCGCTACAACGACAAAACAGGGCTAACGCCCCTGGAAATACCGACGGCTCCATCGGTTGTTCATAGCCTCCCGCTGTCGATGCTGATTGACCGGTCAAACGTGCTGTGGATTGGTACCAACGGTCAGGGTGTGGCTAAATATGACCTCAACAAACGACCTTTTCAGGCCCGGCCTTATGCGATCAATTTCCAGACGGACTGGATAAGCCAGCAGTACGGTATGCCGGCTACCGCCATTCCACCAGAAATCAGAGTACAGGACCCTTTTACACTACGGTATCAACTCGACCGCAGTAAGAGCCTGTGGGTGGGTGGACTTAAAACGCCCGTGTTCCGGTATAATTCATCGCTCTGGAAGTTTGAACCCATTCCGCCTACGGGTATTGAAGCCAAGTGGTTGACCAAGGGCGCTTTCCGACTATCGGCGCTGGCTGTTGGAGCCGAAGGCGAATTCTGGGGGCTGCTGGCACCCGACGGACGGGCCGTTGTACGCTACGATCCGGCCAAACGCTCGTTTACCGCTTTTCCTTTGCCGTTGCCATCGGGTCACCCGTACGAAGTTATGGCCATGCAGGTTGACGGTGGCCGCATTTATCTGGCTACGCAAAGTCATGGTCTGCTTCGGGCCGACCTGGCAGATAAGCGATTGATTCACTGGCGTGTGAATCCCGAAGATCCCAACGCTCTCCCGATCAATTCGTTACTCAGCCTGGCCCAAGATCCGAAGCAGTACAATTATTTATGGATAGGAACCTACGGCAACGGTCTGTGCCGTCTGGATAAGCATACCGGCACGATCCGTACGTTTACCGTTCGGAATGGTCTACCCAACAACGTTATTTATGGCATTCGCCCCGACGCGGACGGTCATCTCTGGCTCAGCACCAACCGGGGCCTTTGCCGATTCGACACGCGCACGTTCGAAGTACGCAACTACACCACCGACGATGGACTGCCCGGCGATGAGTTCAACCGATTCCACGACATTTCCCTGCCCGATGGCCGTATTATTTTTGGTGGTTCAAATGGCTACGTTGCTTTTTATCCGCGCCGTGTCATCGATAATGCCTTCAAGCCCGTTGTTGCCCTGACAGCCCTTCGGGTTAACAACCAGCTTGTCGATGCAACCGTCCCCGATTCTCCGCTCACGCAGGACATCAACGAAACTCGTGAGATCATCCTTAATCACCAGCAGAACTTTTTGTCGTTTGATTTTGCCGCGTTGCAGTTTAACCACAGCAGTAAAAATCAGTATCGGTACAAACTGATCGGACTGGATAACGATTGGGTGTATAACGGTAACCAGGCTTCCGCTACGTACACGAATCTGCCACCGGCAACCTACACCTTTGTTGTCAACGCATCAAACACATCGGGGGTGTGGAGTCCTTACACCCATCAGATTCGCGTTGTCATCAAACCAGCTCCCTGGTCTACCTGGTGGGCGTATGCCTTCTACGCGCTTCTTTTGGTAGGCGCTATCATCGCGTTCGTCAGAATACGGATCAATCGGGTTCGGCTTCAAAGTCGCATGGAATTACGGGAGCAGGAATCCATCCAGCTAAAAACCATTGATGAAATCAAGTCCCGGTTCTTCGCTAACATTACACACGAGTTTCGCACGCCGTTAACGCTTATTCTGAGTCCACTTGAGCAGTTACTCAAAGAGGTTAACGATCCGCACCAGCATAGCCGACTGGGCATGGTGTACCGGAACGCGAGCCAATTGCTGCGTCTTATCAACGAATTGCTTGATCTGGCAAAGCTCGAAACCGGCAGCCTGACCGTTGTACCTACCCAGGGCGATCTGCCCGATTTCCTGGAGCGCACGGTCAGTTCCTTTGAGCAGGAAGCGCAGCGAAAAAATATCAAGCTGCGCGTCTACTACCAGCTGGCGCAACGGATGTATTGGTTCGACGCCGACAAAGTCGAGAAGATTATCAATAACTTATTGGCGAATGCCTTAAAGTTCACGGACAAGAATGGCACGATCGACGTCAACTTCTTTACATTCACGGCGGTAGACCCTGGCGCTCCGGCTGACGTACCAACCTCAATCAATAGTTTACGAATCATCGTTAAAGACACGGGTATTGGTATTTCAAATCAGAAATTACCTTTGATTTTCAACCGATTTTACCAAATCAATCAAGCCGACAAACCCGAACTGGTTGGCTCGGGTATTGGATTGGCCTTGGTTAAAGAATTGGTCGATATCATGCAGGGAACGATTCAGGTGGAAAGTCAGCCCGGCAAAGGATCGACCTTTACCGTCGAATTGCCCTGCCAGCCCACAATCGCTCTAGCTTCAATTGCGGCCTCCACGCCCGACTTGGTCAATCACTTGCCCGAGCCGTCATTGCAGCCGTTGGACGAGGAAAATGCCGTAACCGACCTACCCCACCTCTTACTGGTAGAAGACAATGACGACATCGCCGAGTTTGTAACGGACATTCTTCGTTCCGACTGGCGGGTCCAGCGGGCTAGCAATGGTCAGGAAGGCATCGAAGCGGCCCTTGCCGATGGTCCGGATTTAGTGATCAGCGACGTGCTGATGCCCGAGATGGACGGGTATGAACTGTGTAGGCAATTGAAAAGCAATCCCATCACCAACCATATTCCGGTGCTGCTGTTAACGGCCAAATCGTCCATCGAAAGCCGGGTTGAAGGGCTAGCCGCAGGCGCTGATGATTACATTGCCAAACCTTTTCAGGTCGATGAACTTCGCTGGCGCGTTCGAAACCGGCTGGAACAGCAACGGCGGTTTAGTCAGCACTTCCGAACAAGGCTGTTGAGTGAAGGGCACGTACCAACCGTCAGTGCTGTTCCCGAAGATGAGTTCATGAACAAAATCTACGCAGTCCTTAACGCCCGGCTGGGAGATACAACCTTTGGGGTAGAGCCACTGGCTGCGGCTGTCAACATGAGTCGGATGCACCTGAACCGCAAAGTGAAGGCGATGACCGGTCTTTCGCCTAATGAACTGATCCGGGCGGTGCGACTGAACCGGGCCAGCGAAATGCTGCTGACGAATGTTCCGATTTCCGATGTTGCCTATGCCATTGGCTTCGACACGCCCGCTTATTTTTCGAAGGTATTTAAAGAGCACCACGGTCTGACACCCTCCGAATACGTCGAACAAAACCGCCACAAATCGACCTAACTAGTCGATCCTCCTGCGTTTACCGCTCAATAAAGAAAGTCCCGGATGTGCATCCGGGACTTTCTTTATTGAGCGGCAGGTAACCATTTGCTCGTAAAAGTGAGCCAATTAGTGGGTATGTTACAAATTTTATAGCACTTGTTACGAATGAACAAGTCGTTCGAATTCATACGTAGTATCATTGCATATCTTCTTTTCTGGCCTAACAGGCAAGCACCGCTAAATGTAAATTTTTATGACCTACGTATCCTCTGTCACAGCTTCGGCCCGTACTACACCCGCTGAATGGCCCCCCTTGAAGTTATACCTGCGTGAGACAGGGCGGCAGTCGTTTCCTGTTTCAGACTTGGTCTATATGCAGGCAGTTGCCAACTACAGTTGGTTGAACTGGATGGATGGACGTCGGATGCTCATGCCACGTACGCTAAAGTATTACATGCCCAAACTGCCAACCGACTGGTTTATCCGGTTGCACCGTAACTGCGTCGTCAACCGTCGGTACGTAGAGCGGCTGGAACGCACCGATACAGGTGGGTTGGTTCACCTAAGCACCGGCGACGTATTACCCGTATCACGTCGGCGCTGGAGCAGCGTTCGTCGGCAGTTAGTCAATAATATGCCACACTTGAATTAAGTCAGCGGTTTTTCGCTTCTTGCAACACCTGTCTTAAAAGAATGGGCTCCGTCACTATCGACGGAGCCCATTTTCATGCGCTAAAAGCTGACTTGTGATTACATTTTTTCCAGAACGCGTTCGATCGACACTTCCTGTCCGATGCGCGCTTTGAGTTCACTGATTGGAACGCGGATCTGCTCGGTGGTGTCGCGGTACCGGATCGTAACCGTGTTATCTTCCAGGGACTGATAATCGACCGCAATACAGAACGGGGTTCCAATTAGGTCCTGCCGGGTATAACGCTTGCCAATCGCATCCCGATCTTCGTAGATAATCCGAAACTCCGACCGCAGACTCTTGACAATTTCCTGTGCTTTTTCGGGCAGGCCATCCTTGCGCACGAGCGGGAATACAGCCGCTTTCACCGGTGCCAGCGCCGGATGCAGTTTGAGGTAGGTACGCTCTTTCTGATCGTCGCCCTCACCGACCGTTTCTTTAGTGAACGCGTTGCAAAAGATAGCTAGGAACAACCGGTCCGCTCCTACCGACGTTTCGACCACGTATGGAACATAATTGCCATATGGCTTGCCCGTTGCCGGATCAACATCGTTGTCGAAATACTGTTGTTTTTTACGGCTTAACTCCTGGTGCGATTTCAGGTCAAAATCCGTGCGGGAGTGAATGCCTTCCATTTCCCGAAAACCAAACGGAAACTGGTACTCAATATCCACGGCGGCATTGGCGTAGTGCGCTAATTTTTCGTGAATATGGAATTTGAGTTTCTCCGCAGGAAGTCCCAATGCCTGGTGGAATTTCAGGCGCGTATCCCGCCAGCGTTCGTACCACTCCATTTCGGTACCAGGCCGAACAAAGAACTGCATTTCCATCTGCTCAAACTCCCGCATCCGGAAGGTGAACTGCCGCGCTACAATTTCGTTCCGGAACGCTTTCCCGATCTGAGCAATGCCAAACGGAATTTTCATCCGACCCGTTTTTTGTACGTTCAGAAAGTTCACAAAGATCCCCTGTGCCGTTTCGGGGCGCAGGTAAATCAGACTGGCATCTTCGGCCAGCGAACCCACCTGCGTCGAAAACATCAGGTTAAACTGACGTACCTCCGTCCAGTTGTCATTGCCCGAAACCGGATCTTTGATTCCTTCCGCAATAATCAGATTCCGAACACCGTCGAGGTCTTCGTTACCCAGCAGCCGGGCCAGCTCTTCGCGCAGGGCTTTCCCTTTTTCTTCGTCGCCGTTGGTTTCGTAGATCTCAGCTTTCTGCTCAATGAGCTGATCGGCCCGGTACCGCTTTTTCGAATCGCGGTTGTCGATCATGGGATCATTGAACGAATCGACGTGCCCCGACGCTTTCCAGGTGAGCGGGTGCATAAAGATCGACGCGTCAATGCCAACAACGTTATCGTGGAGCTGGGTCATTGCCTTCCACCACAATGTCTTGAGATTATTTTTCAGCTCGACGCCATTCTGACCATAATCATATACAGCCTGGAGACCATCGTAGATTTCGGAAGATGGGAATACGAAACCGTATTCTTTAGCGTGGGCAATAATGTCTTGTAAGGAAATTTTCTGCTCTGTCATAATCAGTTACTGAGTCCGCAAAGATAGGGTTTACGACGAAAATCCCCGATATTGGCTAACTTTCCATAACAATGACGACCATCATTTTTGAATCACCGCTGGGTCTTGTTCAGGTGACGGGGGATGAAGCCGGGGTTTCGGCCATCTCCTGCGTGAACGTTTCGGTCGACGAACCCGTCTCGGCATTCATTCCCGAACCCGTCAGCCAGGCCGTCCAGCAGTTAGCAGATTACTTTGCCGGAACGCGCAAAACGTTCGACTTCCTGATCAACCCGGCGGGTACCACCTTTCAACAAACGGTCTGGAAAGCACTCTTGAACGTACCCTTCGGCACAACGCTTTCGTACCTGGCCCTAACCCGGCGTATCGGCGACGAGAAAGCGATTCGGGCGGTAGCCGCTGCCAACGGAAAAAATCCGCTTTGGATTGTCGTTCCCTGCCACCGGATCATTGGCTCCAACGGTTCGCTGACCGGCTACGCGGGTGGCCTCTGGCGTAAAAAGTGGCTGCTGGAACACGAACGGGGTGGTACCGGACAATTGGTTTTATTTTAACTAATGATTAGATCTCGCTTCATTCTCTTTCTGTGGCTCCTGTCGGCGCTGACAGCCTGCGCCCCGCACTACAAAGGCCCGGTTACGGATCACTTTAACGGCAAAAAGTTTGTCAACCCGAACATGCCCGAACGAACATCGGGGGGAGTGCTAAAGTGGCTGTTGCACCGCGACAAAGGCCCGTGGCCGGAGCAACCCGACGCCTTCGTGGGGCCACGACCAGCCACACGCGTCGAAGGCGATAGCCTGGTCGTTACATTCGTCAACCATTCTACATTTCTGCTTCAGACAAACGGCCTTAATATTCTGACCGATCCTGTCTGGTCGAAACGCGTTGGCCCCACCTCGTGGCTGGGTGTCAAGCGTAAACGTCCGCCGGGCTTACGTTTTGACGAACTACCGCCCATCGACGTAGTGCTGCTCAGCCACAATCATTACGACCACCTTGACTTACCGACGCTAAAAAAACTGGTCAAAGCGCATAACCCGCTTTTTGTCACACCACTTGGTGTATCCTATCTGCCAAAGTCGGTAGACGGTCGGACAACGCGCGAATTAGATTGGAATGACACCTTACGGGTAAACGACAACTTACAATTGACCTGCGTACAGGCGCAGCATTTCAGCAACCGGGGCATGGGCGACCGCGACGAAACGCTTTGGTGCGGTTATCTGCTGCACACGGGTTTCGGTACGGTTTATTTCTGCGGGGACAGTGGCTACGGTCCGCACTTCAAACGCATTGGCGAACAGGCATCGCGTAGTTCGACCGGTCCCATTAAAGTGGCACTCTTACCGATTGGCTCGTACCGCCCCGAATGGTTTATGGCTCCGGTCCATGTGTCGCCAGCCGGTGCTGTCCAGGCCCTTCTGGATACGAAAGCACAGCAAGCCGTGGGCATTCACTTTGGTACGTTCCAGCAGGGCGACGACGGCCTCTACGAGCCAGCGAACGATTTGAGGAAAGCACTCCAGGAAAAACATATTCCAGAAAACCAGTTTTTAGTACCTCAGGAAGGCCGGGCAATTACGTTTAAACGATAAGCAGACAATTCGCTCCGTTTTTTGTAATCTTGCCAACGCGATCAGGCAACTATTGAGTAATGAATCCTTCAATCCCGTGAAACAAAAATCCTTACTTTTTCTGCTTGCGGTCTTTTGCGCGAGCGTTCTTGCCGCCTGTTCAAGAGAAAATGAGGTAGCGGCTGACTCAGGCCCAATTGTCGGCCAGTGGGATATCAACCGCTACACCATTTCGAACCTGCCCGCTTCCTACTCTACGTTGAATGGAACGGTCAGCACCAATCTCGGCACCGATACCTATACCTTTCGATCCGATTCGACGTATTCGGAAGAGTATTCCCCGTATAATTCTTCGTCCAAAAGCACCGAAGAAGGTCGATGGTCGTTTCGCGATACGTTGTTAACGCTACGCCCCAATCCAGCCTCTGGTCAAGTGACTCCTTATACACTTAAGTATGCACGGTCTACGGGCGAAATGTCTACCGGGCCGTTTAAATCCTCCGGAACTGTTGTTAATCCGACAACCCAGGCAACCGAGACCGTGAATTATCAGCTTGAGTTTTTCTACAGGAAGCGCTATTAACCACCAGTTGATTTTGGGAAACGAGCCTCGTAGCTTTGCAGCATGGATGAGATATTAAAGAGCGATCGGCTGACGCATTTAAAATATGATATCAGAGGGCCGGTTTACGAAAAATCGCTTGAGCTTGAGAGTCAGGGCTATAAAATCATTAGCCTGAATATTGGTAACCCGGCAACGTTCGGCTTCGACGCTCCCGACGAAATTGTTCATGACATCATCCTGAATATCCGCAACGCCCAGGGTTATTCCGATTCGCGTGGGTTGTTTGCCGCCCGCAAAGCGGTTATGCACTATACCCAGAACATTGGCTTGCCGGGCATTACCATCAATGACATTTACATCGGCAACGGTGTCAGCGAGCTGATCATGTTATCGATGCAGGCATTGCTGAACGAAGGCGATGAAGTGCTTATTCCGACCCCAGATTATCCACTCTGGACCGCTTCTGTGGCGTTTTGTGGGGGGAAACCCGTCCACTACGTCTGCGATGAAGCCGCCGATTGGAACCCTGATCTAATCGATCTGGAAAACAAAATCACGCCCAGAACCCGGGCGATCGTCGTCATCAACCCCAATAATCCGACCGGTGCCGTTTACGATAAGAGTGTCCTGGAAGGAATCGCTCGCATCGCTGAAAAGCATAAACTGATTGTCTTCTCCGACGAGATTTATGACCGGATTCTGTACGACGGAACGATGCACTACCCGATAGCCAAGATGATCCAGGATACGCTCTGCATCACGATGGGCGGTTTATCAAAAAATTATCGGGCTGCCGGTTTTCGCGGAGGGTGGATGATTATGAGTGGGGCCAGACAACGGGCCAAATCCTACATTGAAGGGTTAACGTTATTGGCCAGTATGCGCCTTTGTGCCAACGTACCAACGCAGTACGCTATCCAAACGGCCCTCGGTGGCTACCAAAGTATCAACGACCTGGTTATTCCAGCGGGACGGCTCTATAAGCAAATTATGCTGGCCTACGACCGTATGACGGCCATTCCGGGTGTATCGTGCGTGAAGCCGAAAGGTGCCCTGTATATTTTCCCGAAACTCGACTTAACCCAGTTCAACATTGCCCACGACGAGCAGTTTGTCTACGATCTGCTGACGGAACAGAAAGTGCTGGTCGTAGCCGGAACCGGATTTAACTTCCTGGATAAAAATCACTTCCGCATCGTTTGCCTGCCAAGCGTTGATGAGTTGACGGTAGCCTTAGATCGTATCGAAGCGTTTCTGGAGAGCCGCCGAAAATAAACAGTTCGCCCGGACAGCCGCCATGAGTAGCGCGACGATCCGGGCGAATAACTTCTTTAGCATTGTTCGGTCAATCAGCAGGCTATCTTGTCTACCCGCTGCTGGTGACGTCCTCCCTCAAATTCGGTGGCCAGAAAGAGCTGCACACACTGAAGCGCATCGTCCAGCGAAATGAAGCGCTCCGGTAAGCAAAGCACGTTGGCATCGTTATGCTGGCGGGTAAGCTGAGCAATGGCGGGTTGCCAGACTAAAGCCGCTCGTATGTTCGGGTGTTTATTAGCCGTCATGGATACGCCCTGTCCGCTCCCACAGATCAAGATTCCCCGTTCTGCTTTCCCCGTTTCGACCGCTGACGCAACCGGGTGAGCAAAGTCGGCGTAGTCAGCCGAATCCGCTGAGTAAGTTCCAAAATCAGTTACGGTGTAGTTACGGTCTTCAAGCCACGATTTGATCGCTTCCTTGTAGGTAAACCCGGCATGATCGGCACCGAGTGCAATGTGTTCAGGCATAGTACAATACGATAAGTAGAAAGTTGGCTATGGATTGATTGATGCTGGTCATATGGCTCAGCTATCAATTCATTCGGATAGCTTATTTATCTAGTTTCTGACGAAACGTTTTGGCAAAATTATTCGTTATTTGAATCCGCCCTAATAAAAATTGCGGTTAGACTCATTGCTGACTCTTTATTTTATTACTCAACACAGGACGGTAGTAGTCTGATTATTAACGAAGTGAGTACGTTTCGCGCCCACTGCCTTTTTTATTACCCAAATGGAAGAAACAAAAGAAAATGTTCACCGCTCTGAAACGCAGAGTACCGAACGCATTACGCAAGACTTACCAAAGCGCGACGAGTTACTGCTTACTCCTGACGAACAACGTATCAAAGACGCCTTTCAGGATCGTAACTGGAACGAAATTAAAACAGCCGACTCCTGGGCAATTTTTAAAGTAATGGCGGAGTTTGTGGAAGGTTTCGACAAACTCGCCAAAATCGGCCCGTGTGTTTCTATCTTCGGTTCGGCCCGCACCAAACCTGATAATCCGTACTATAAAATGACGGAAGAGATTGCGGCTAAGCTGGTACGTCACGGTTATGGCGTAATCACCGGTGGCGGTCCGGGTATTATGGAAGCGGGTAACAAAGGAGCCTTTGAGCAAGGCGGGAAATCAGTTGGTTTAAACATCAAACTTCCTTTTGAGCAACACAGCAACATTTACATCGATCCAGATAAAAGCATCAACTTCGACTTCTTTTTCGTCCGGAAAGTAATGTTTGTTAAGTACGCGCAGGGGTTTGTTGTCATGCCCGGTGGGTTAGGAACTCTTGACGAACTGTTCGAAGCTATGACGCTTATTCAAACCCGTAAAATCGCTCGTTTCCCTATTGTTCTGGTAGGCCGTTCGTTCTGGAGTGGGTTAATGGACTGGATCAACGACGTCATGTTGGGTCAGGAACATAACATCAATCCGGAAGATATGAAACTGGTGACTGTTGTAGACACACCTACCGAAGCTGTCAAAGCAATCGATGATTTTTACAGCAAGTATCTGCTGAAACCAAACTTCTGATAGGTGGTTGAATTTTGACCTGATCGTCTTGGCGGTTGGTCAAAATTCAACCATTCTTTGGTTAAAACTCCAAATATGGACCGATCTTTTCGATTGTCTTCGCGTCCAGAATCCGGATTGGCTTCAGCGATTCAGCGGAACTGTAAGCGCCGTGCTGCTCCCGGTAGCGTACAATGACCTCAGCCTGCCGACGTGATAAAAACGGGTGACGATCCAGTTCTTCAGCACTAGCCGTGTTGATTGCGATCCGGCGCGGTGCGGATTGAATTTTTGCAAATTTCTGTAACTCCTCCAGGGCTAACGAGTCAAGTCCGTATATATCCCTGAACTGGTCCGTCGCGACGAAACCGCCGAGCGCATCCCTGAATTTAATGATTCGTCCGGCCAGTTTGGAGCCAATTCCTTTCAAGGCAATCAACTGAGTGGTATCGGCCGTGTTGATGTCAAATGGTTGTAGTGCGGGTTTTGCAAAAGAAGCGTGACTGTTGCCTTTATACCCATCGGTGGCGTATGACTTCCCGGCTGAAACCTGTTTATCGGTTGTCCGGCTGTCCGCATATTTTTTCGTTGCAGGCTGCTCGGCCAACGTTATGTATGGCTCTAGCTGATCGTACAGATCGGGAGGAAAGTCATAAATACGCAGTAAATCTTCTTTTTTACGGAACTGCCCTCCTTTGCTACGGTATTTGTCGATTCGCTCGGCCAGCCAGCGGGGCAATCCTAGTTGCTGCCAGCCTGCTACGCTAACAGTATTCGGATCGAACGCGAAGAGTTTTGGCTCGCTGAAACGCTCCGCAGTGGTCTTTTCGTTTTCCGGTCTTGCGCCAAACTTGGGTTGTCGAGCTTCCTCCGCTTGCATCAGGCTCACCAGACTATCTAGTTTGCGCTGATCAGCAACGGATGTATCGACGGATTTGGGATCGGCAACAAAGCGATACAAAAAAGGGATTAGCAGGCAAAGCAATGTAAGGGAAATCAGTACCAACGTCCCTCTGGCTTCTTTGTGAGAAAATCCGAAATAATCACGAATAAGCGCTTGTAAACGATTGAACATAATGGTGAGTACCTGTCGATTGAACGACTAAAATACGTAACCAAAATTAAACAATCAATTTACTTACAGCTCTACTAAAACTAGTTCTCAACGAGTTTAAGGATCTTTCCTTCTCCCAGATCGCACAAGTATAACTCGTTTTTCTGGTCCTCGCCGAAAGCTGATATGGCCCCTGCCCTGGGTACGATTTCCTGATTCGAAGCTGACTTCGTACCGTTCGGTGTAAGCGCCCAAACCCGGCCACTCGCGTAATCAGCATAAACATACTTGCCGCGTAACGATGGATTCTGCGCTCCCCGGTACACGATACCACCCGTTATAGAGATATTGCCATCCCGATGCGGATACTGCCAAATCGGGGCAATCAGGTTCTTAGGAGTGGAATTCCCTTCGGCCTTATAGTCCTCACGGCCTTCTTTAACACGCCAGCCGTAATTTCCTCCTTTTGTGATGATGTCAACTTCCTCTATTTCATTCTGACCAACGTCGCCCGCCCATAGCTGACCTTTTTCGTCAAAGCTTATCCGCCACGGATTGCGCAAACCGTACGCAAATAGTTCTTCACGCAATCCCTCCTTGTTGTTGGCAAATGGATTGTCAGCGGGAATACCGTAGTGCCCTTTTTCGGTGCTGTTTACATCGACACGCAGTATTTTACCAAGCCAACTGCTCCGATCTTGTCCGTTGTTCTGCGGATCGCCCCCACTTCCGCCATCACCCGTTGCTACATACAGATAGCCGTCAGGCCCAAACAGCACTTTACCGCCGTTATGATTTGAGTACGGTTGTTTGAACCGGAACAGGATCACTTCGGAATTAGGATCAACCTGTGACGCATTGGTCGAAGAAGCTTTAAACCGGCTTACTATCGTTTCGCGGGGATTATTCTTGGTGTAGTTCACAAAGAAAAACCCGTTCTCCTTAAATTTTGGGTGAAAAGCCAGTCCTAATAGCCCCATCTCCCCGCCATAGGCGACTTTATTCCGAATGTCCAGATAGGTTTGGGAGGACGTAGCATCAGGGTTGTTATCAAACATTTTGATACGACCGACCTGTTCGACCACAAACACCCGATTAGAGCCATCGTTGGCGTGTGTGTACTCAACCGGTGAGTCAAACGTCAATTTTGGGTAAGCGTTTACGGCCCGAACTGAAGCAACTGACTTGGCTGAAGTAGCTTTGTCAGATTCGAAGATCGGAGGCAGTAGACCGGCCTCCTCGACATCTCCTTCGTCACCGGTGCTCACCAGCGATTTTATGTGCTCTACGCCGGCATTGTCAGCCACTTTTTTACTGGGTTGACAGAGCGACCACATAAACCAGGAAAACCCGGCTGTAGCAACCAGCGATAATAAAAATGCATTTATAGCCTTACTAAACATGGCTGTTCATCGTAGTTTGTTGATTAATTCAACACGAACAAAATAGACGCCAA